>CAWHJT010000003.1:0-245785 GCA_963829735.1 uncultured Actinomycetes bacterium | reverse complement strand
GCGAGTACGACCTCGTGATCGTCGACGCGCCGGCGACCGGACACGGCGTCGCCTTCCTGCAGACTCCGCGTACGTTCGCCAACGTCGCGCGGGTCGGACCGATCAAGGCTCAGGCGGGGCAGGCGCTCGAGCCCTTCCTCGTCAACCACCGCAAGACCGGCGTCGCCATCGTCGCCCTGCCCGAGGAGATGCCGGTCAACGAGACCGCGTCCCTCGAGCTAGACGCTCACCGAGGACGTCGGCGTCTCGGTGGACCGCGTCTACATGAACGCGCTCTATCCGGAGCGCTTCTCGAGGGAGGAGGTGGAGCGCCTGGAGGCCACCTCGTCGAACGGTAACGGGGCGCTCCGGGCGGCTTCCCGTGCGGCCCTCAGCGAGACGCGGCGCGCGGCGGCGCAGCGGGAGCAGCTGCCGCGGCTCGCGGAGCTCGTCCAGCGCGCCGGTCCGGACGCTTCCGTTCATGTTCGAGCCGGAGCTGGGCGTGGACGAGATCCGCGAGCTGTCAGGGGAGGTCAACTGATGGCCGGCATGGCCGAGCTGCTCGACGGCAAGCGCGTCTGCATCTGCGCGGGCTCGGGCGGCGTGGGCAAGACGACGAGCTCGGCGGCGATCGCCGCGGGGATGGCCGCGCGCGGCAAGAAGGTGGCGGTGCTCACGATCGACCCGGCGAAGCGCCTCGCCGACTCGCTCGGGCTGCCCGAGCTGGGCAACGAGGAGCGGCGGTCGACCCGAAGCTGTTCGCCGACGCGGGCATCGACACCCAAGGCGGTGAGCTGTGGGCGATGATGCTCGACGCCAAGGCGACCTTCGACGAGCTCGTACGCCGGCACGCGCCCGACCCTGAGACCCGCGACCGCATCCTCTCCAACCGGATCTACCAGCAACTCTCGAACGCGCTGGCGGGCTCGCAGGAGTACATGGCGATGGAGAAGCTCTTCGAGCTTCACGCCGAGGACCGGTACGACCTGCTCGTGCTCGACACGCCTCCCAGCCGCAACGCCCTCGACTTCCTGGAGGCTCCGCGGCGCCTGATGCAGTTCATCGAGGGCCGCGCGCTCCAGGTGTTCATGAAGCCGACCGGCCTCGGGATGAAGGTCTTCGGACGCGGCACTTCGATGATGTTCTCCGTCCTGCGCCGCCTCACCGGCGTCGAGGTGCTCGAGGACCTGTCCGAGTTCTTCCAGGCCTTCAGCAGCATGGTCGGAGGCTTCCGCGAGCGCGCCAAGCGTGTGAGCGAGCTGCTCGCGAACCCCGAGACCTGCTTCCTCGTCGTCTGCGCACCGCAGGGGGAGCCGATCACGGAGGCGGTGTACTTCCATCGCAAGCTGGTCGAGGCGAAGCTCCCGTTCGGCGGCGTGATCGTCAACAAGGTCCACTACGAGTCAGAGCTCCCTGAATACGGTCACGGCACCCTGCGAGCGAGCTCCTCGCGGCGCTGGACGACGAGGACCTCGCCGCCGGGTGATCTCCAACTTCGACGACTACCGTGCGCTCGCGGCGCGCGACCTTAAGAACATCAAGCGGCTCACCGCCGAGATGCGCGCCCGGCTGGTGATCCAGGTCCCGTACCTGGACACCGACGTCCACGACCTCGCGGGGCTGATGCGCATCAACGACTACCTGTTCGCGGCGGGCGCGCGCGAGCGGACCGCGATCGCCGCCGAGGCCTAGCCAGGCCCGAGCCCGGCGGGCACAGGGCCCGCCGGGACTGAAGCCGCTCTTCCTGGGTGATCGGAGAGAAGTCGGGTGCTGCGCCTCGTCAGGAGGCGTGGATCTGGGCGCGGCGCCGGCGGTCGTAGCTCAGCTCGCGCACGTTCCACTCGGTCGTCTCCGGCCTTGGGAACAGGTAGGCGACGCGCTCGCGCGTGTCGGGACGCTCCTGCGGCTCCTGCTCGGCGGGCGGCTCCTCCTCGACCAACTCGGCAAGTCTCGTGCGCCGAGCTGCTCCACCTCGTCGACCGTGGTGGGCTCGGTCTCGCGCGCGCGTGCGTTGCGTTCGAACACTGTCTCCTCCTCCTCAAAGCGGGGGCGTGACTCGACCGTGATTCGCCCTTCGGGCTCCGGCACCTGCACGGATTCCGTCTCCCCCACCGGCTCGACCTCGTGCCACTCGCCCGGCACGTCGATCCAGAGTGTCTCTTGGCCCTTCAGGCGGGCTCGGGGTTCGAGGCCTCCTCGGCGTCGGCCGGGGGTTCCGCTGCGCTCTCGGCCGGCGAGGGCTCGTCCTGTAGAGCCTCCTCGAGCTCGGAGACCGACATCTCGCGGGTCTCGTCGGAACCGTCCTCGGATGCGGTCTCGTCCGAGGCGACATCCCACTCCTCGGAGCCACCCCGCTGCTCGGCGCGACCTTCGCCGACAGCGAGGCCGTCGGCCAGCAGGATCTCGTCCGCCGTCGCCCGCAGGTCGCTGCCGAGGTGCCCGCATGCGGCATCCCTCAAGATCGCGCGCGCCAGGTCCTCGACCAGCGGCGGCCGTCTCGCCGGGGTGGCGGCTCCCTCGCGGACGGGGGCGGGCTCGCCGCTCCACAGCTCGCGCTCCAGGCCCACCGCGCGGTCGATGACAGCCTTGGTCTCGCCGCGCTGCTCAGGCTCGGCGCAGAGCGCCGCGACGCGGATCGGCAGGCCCAGCTGGGCGGCGCCGCCGCCCTCGAGCACGAATCGAAGCGCGAGCAGGTAATCGTTGAGGGCGTCGATGACGACGCGCGCGCTCGAGGCCCGCCTCGAAGCGTGAGATCGCACGCGCCAGCGCGCCGGCAGAGCCCCGGCTCGCTCTTCGCGGGGCGGCCGAACGCGGTCGAGCGGTAGGCGAGCGTCCGCGAGAAGATCGCGAGGTCGGAGAGCTCCTCCTCGGCTAGCCGTAGCCGCCCGGGCGCGGGCGCCCCTGCGCCGGTCGCGATCCGGCGCCAGCGATGTTCGCCGGCGCGGGTCCACGCGTAAGGGCCGAGCCCCACGCCTCCCGCCCTTGAAGAGGCGAAGCGTGGTGATGAGCTGGCGGAACGCCTCGACGGCTCGCGCGCCGGCGTCCGAGGCCTCCGGCCTCGGCGCGGCTCGCCCACGCGCGTCGCCGCGAGGAAGGTCGGCTCCCAGCCGGCGGCTCCCGGAGCCCTCTGCGGCTTTCGCCTCGGGCGGGGACCTCGACGGTGTCAGCGCGCACGATCGTGGCGGTGGCAAGCTCGAGCCGCTCGATCGGCATCTGCAGGCCGCGCAGCTGGACGACGACCTCGATCTCGTCCGCGGCGATCTCTCCCCCGGCCTCGAGCTCGGCGATCGCGTCGCCCAGGCGGGCGTCCTCGAGCGAGAAGTCGGTCGAGCCCGGCCCACAGGCGGCAGAGGAAGACCACGCCCGCGAGCTCCGCGCGCCGGCGCGCCTCGCGGGGCACGCCGATGCCGCAGCTCTCCAGGTAGGCGCCGGCCAGCTCGGCCGTCTCAATCGCGGCGCACGCGGCGCCGAACGAGTCCAGCTCGCGCAGGGCCTGCGAGTGATCACGCATGAAGCGCTCGGTCTGCGGCACGTACTCGGCAAGCGGCGATCCGTCGCCGGCCTCCAGTACGTCGTAGGGAAGCTCCTCGCCCTCGCGCCACCAGCTCACGGAGCCGCTTGGCCGCGTCGCGGGCCATCGCCTTCATCGCCTCACGAACGACCAGATCACGCATGGCCGCATGCTTCGCCCACGCACGGGTCGCTCCTGCGCCTGCAACCCCGCTTGCAGTCAGACATGTCTGCGGGCGGCGCTAGGCGGCGACGGCGGGCGTCGGCCGCTCGCCCTTCAAGAGCCACCGGCGGCCGTACGCGCGCATGTCCTCGATCAGCGGGACGAGCGCGCGGCCCTTCTCGGTCAGCCGGTACTCGACCCGCGGGGGGACCTCGGGATAGGTGCGGCGCTCGACGATGCCGTGGTCCTCGAGCGCCCGCAGGCGCAGCGACAGGGTGCGCGGGCTGATGCCCTCGAGCGAGCGCTCGAGCTCACAGAAGCGCGGGCTGCCGTCGGCGAGGTCGCGGATCACGAGGAGTGTCCACTTGCCGGAGATGATCTCCGCACAGCATCCGACGGGACAGGGATTCTCGGTCATTTGCGCCGCTATGCCGGGACGGCAGTCGTCGCTGCGCGGCTCCCCCACCGCACGGCGAGTATAGCTCAATGCTTTACGAACTGAAGTGAGTCTTCAGGCGCGGTCGCCCGCGCCCATGACCTGCTCGATCCCGCTCGCCCGCTGGCCCTGTGCGTCGAGCATCAGCTTGAAGTCGTGGGGGCTCGTGGCGACCTCGAGCGCGGTCTCCATCGCGATGTTCCCGCTCGGTCGACTGGTCGAGCAGCGCCTGGTCGAAGGTCTGCATTCCGTAGTAGGAGCCCTC
Source organism: uncultured Actinomycetes bacterium (assembly GCA_963829735.1). Classification (GTDB taxonomy): domain Bacteria; phylum Actinomycetota; class Thermoleophilia; order Solirubrobacterales; family 70-9; genus AC-56. Next base: position 241,432 of record CAWHJT010000003.1, on the reverse strand, counting down.
GGAGATCACCTCGGTGAGCCGGCCGGTCTCCTCCGGGTTGAGGATCATGTCCTGGACGCGGCCGGTGACGACCATCATCTCGCAGCGCGGCGATCCGGCCGTTGCCGTCGGCGCGTCGGCACGAGGCGCTGCGAGACAACGCCGCGCAGCGTCGAGGCGAGCATCACGCGCGCCTGCTGCTGGAGGTGCGGCGGGAAGAAGTCGATGATGCGGTTGATCGTCTCCGACGGCGTCGAGGGTGTGAAGCGTCGACAGCACGAGGTGGCCGGTCTCGGCGGCGCGGAGCGCCGTCCGGACGGTCTCCTCGTCGCGCATCTCGCCGATCAGGATCACGTCCGGGTCCTGGCGGAGCACCCGGCGCATCGCCCGGGCGAAGCTCTCGGTGTCGTGGCCGACCTCGCGCTGGTTGATGATCGAGCGCTTGTCGCGGTGCAGGTACTCGATCGGATCCTCGATCGTGACGATGTGCCGGGCTCGGTTCGCGTTGATGTGGTCGATCATCGCCGCGAGCGTCGTCGACTTGCCGGAGCCGGTCGTGCCGGTCAGCAGGATGATCCCGCGCGGCTCGTCGGCCAGCTTGCGGATCACCGTCGGGCAGCCCGAGGTCGTCGATCGACCGGACCTGGAAGGGGATCACGCGGCAGGCGATCGAGATCGAGCCGCGCTGGCGGAAGGCGTTGACGCGGAAGCGCGCGAGCCCGCGGATCTCGTAGGAGAAGTCGACCTCGCCGTCGTCGGCGAACTCCTCGAGCAGCGCCGCGTCGTGCAGCACGTGCTCGAGGGCCGCCTCGGTGTCCTCGGCGCGTGCAGCGGCTCGGCGCCCGTCCACCGGCTCGAGCTCGCCGTGGATGCGCGCCGTCGGCGGGCGCAGGCACCTTCACGTGGAGGTCCGAGCCCTCTCGCTCGACCACGTAACGAAGCGCAGCGTCGACGTCAAACGCCATTACCCCCCTTATCGGGGCGCTCGCCGGCCGCTTTAGGCAACGGACGCATGTCGAGACGATCGGGCTCCAGCATCCTGCGCTCGCCTGGCAGCCGCGCCGCGTCGGCGGCGCACGCTCGCGCGCCGTCGCTGGCCGCTCGGAGCCGCGCTCTCGACGCTCAGGCGCTGGCCGCGGGACGGTCGGCGCAGTCCGTCGCGTTCGGAGCGGGGGCGCTGCAGCGCCGTGAGCGAGCTCGCCGAGGAGGGCCTCCGCGCGGCGAGCGCGGCGCGGTGCGATCGGACCGCGCGTCGGCGCCATCACGCACGACGGCCTCCCGGGCGTCAGTCTCCGGATCCGGCTCGCGCCCGCGCGGCGAGGCGACGAGGCGAGCGCCGCGAGCTCGCTCGCCCTCGGCGCCGTCCGCGACGGCATCGCCGAGGCCCGAGGCCGTCCGCGGACGGCTCGCGCGTCCGAGCCAGGCGGCGTGGTCGGGCTCGGTGGCGCTCCCGCGGCGCGGAGCTGGCGCGAGCGCTCGAGCTCGACCGGCGCGACGAGCTCATCGGCCGGCGACGATGGTTCGTGCGGCTGCGAGCGCCGCTCCGTGGCGCTCGCAGCGCGGCCTCGGCGTCGAGGCCGATTCGGCGTCCGCGTCGAGGACGTCGCGTCCGCGAGTCGCGGTCCAGCGGCCGCGCGCCTCGCGCGCTGCGGCCGCGCTCGACGACGCGGGCCGGCTGCGGGCGATCGGCTGACGGCCTGGTCTGCGCAGATCCGACGTCGGCGACGTCGCGCCGTCGCAGGCGAGGCCCGGCTGCGGACGTCTGGCGAGCCTGAGCCCGCCGCACCGTGCGAGTGCCGCCGACCGGCGCTACGCGACTTCGCGCAGCTTCTGCGCCTCGGCGAGCGACTGCAGCTTCTTCAGCGACTGGTTCTCGATCTGGCGGATGCGCTCGCGGGTGACGTTGAACGTCCGCCCGACCTCGTCGAGCGTGCGCGGATGCTCGCCGCCGAGCCCGTAGCGGAGCTCGAGCACGCGCCGCTCGCGGTAGGAGAGGTTCTCGAGCGCCTCGCGCAGGGCCTCCTTGGTCAGGAGGTCCGCGGCGCGGTCGAACGGCGACTCCGCCTTCTCGTCGGCGATGAACTGGCCGAACTCGGACTCCTCCTCGTCGCCGACCGGCTTCTCCAGCGAGACCGGCGCCTGGGCGGAGCGCTTGATCTGGTCGACCTCCTCGGGATCGATACCGGTGACCTCGGCGATCTCCTCCGGCGTGGGCTCGCGGCCGAGCTCGGTGACGAGCTTGCGCTCGGCGCGGCCGATCTTGTTCAGCTTCTCGACGACGTGCACCGGGATGCGGATCGTCCGCGCCTTGTCGGCCAGCGCGCGGGCGATCGCCTGGCGGATCCACCAGGTCGCGTAGGTCGAGAACTTGAAGCCCTTGCGGTAGTCGAACTTCTCGGCGGCGCGGACCAGCCCGAGCGTCCCCTCCTGGATCAGGTCGAGGAAGGGAAGGCCCTGGTTGCGGTAGTTCTTGGCGATCGAGACGACGAGGCGGAGGTTCGACTCGACCATCTTCTGCTTCGCGTCGAGGTCGCCGCGCTCGATGCGCTTGGCGAGGTCGACCTCCTCCTGGGCGGTGAGCAGGCGGACCTTGCCGATGTCCTTCAGGAACAGCTGGAGCGAGTCCGTGGTCATGTCCGGCTTCAGGTCCAGCGCGGTCGTCTTGCGGCGCTTGCCGCGCTTGTCCGTCGGCTCGGTGTCGGGGGCGGCGGCCTGGGCGGGGTCGACGTCCTCGACCAGCTCGACTCCCTGGCGCTCGATGTACGCGTAGAGCTCCTCGATGTCGGACTCGTCGAGATCGACTTCGGAGACTGCCGTCGCGACCTCGCCGTAGGAGATGACGCCAACCTGCTGACCCTTGACGACGAGGGTCTTCACTTCGTCAAGCTCTTGAATCTCGGCAACTAGCATTCGCTCGTTCTCGTCTTCCTTCAGCCTAGTGTCGTGGATTGCGTTGCTCTGTCTCTGTCTGTCGGGTGCTCGCCGCGAATTCGCCAGTCGGCTGCTGTCGGCTCGAAGCCCCTGATCCCGATCTTGCGGCGAGAATGCGATTCGATGTGTGACGCGGTTCCGGGCTGGGGTCCTTCCCAGCATAGGGATCGTCAAACGGTTCCCGCATGATATCCGCTCGCTCTTTCGACGCCTCCAGTTTTTCGCCATTTGCTGCGGGAATCCGGGGCCATGCACCGATTCCTGCGAACTGGACGTCCCGCCGGATCGCCAACCTCACCCGCTACAACACACCGGAGGGCGCGGAGTTCCGGACCGGCGCACCCGTCCTTCGAGAACGTTGGAATATGAGGATATGACGGCAGACCGAGAGAACCCCACGCCCTCATCGGGCGACCGCGGCGTCTTCGGCAACCTCCCGAGCGAGCGCCCCGGCGTCCGCAGCCCGCGGCGCGGCCAGGGCAAGGGGTCGAAGACGAAGGCTTCCGGCTCCGAGACAGCCGAGGCCGGCGGCGCAGAACCCAAGGCCCCCGGGGCCACACCGGGCCCGCCGCCGAAGGCGGCGGCGCGCCGCCCGCCCCGCGAGCAGTCCGCGCCTCCGCCCGCCCCTGAAGCCGAAGCTCGCGAGGCCGAATCCGGGCGCGGCACCGTGGAGGAGGCCGCGTGGGCAGGCATCACGGTCGCCGCCGAGGCGGCGACGCTCGGCGTGCGGCTGCTTTCCCGCGCGCTGGAAGCGGTGCGAGAGCGACGTTGACGGCGCTGGGGCTTCGTCGCCCCAAGAGCTCGCAGGAGGAGGGGGAGAGCCAGCGGCAGTCGACCCGTTTCCTGCGGGCGTTCTGGCACCGCGCCTACGAGGAGAACATCACCGGGCTCGCGGGAATGGTCGCCTACAACCTGGTGCTGGCGCTGTTTCCCTTCGCACTGCTCGTCCTGTTCATCTTCGGCCGGATCCTGCAGAGCTCGGACGTGGAGGCAAGCGTGCTCAACGACCTCCAGCGCCTGTTCCCGGCGGTCGAGACGAACACACTCGACAACGCCCTGGTTCACATCCGCGACAGCTCGACGACTCTAGGCGTCGCGGCGGCTGTCGGCGCGGTCTGGATCGGGACCTCCTTCTGGGGCGCGATGGACACGGCGTTCTGCCGCATCTACCACGTTCAATGCCGTGGCTGGCTCGAGCAGAAGCGCTTCGCCCTCGTGATGCTCCTGGGCCTGACCCTGTTCCTGGCTGCGAGCGTGGTGGTGCCCACGCTCGAGGCGTTCCTGGTGACGAGCGCGGGCAACCTTCCGTTCGGCTTGCACGAGATCAGCTGGCTCGCCAACGCGCTTCTGCTGGTCGTGGCCCTGATCGGCGTCTTCCTCATCTTCTGCGTCATCTACTACTTCGTGCCCAAGGGACACGTGCCATGGCGCGGCGTGTGGCCCGGAGCCCTGTTCGTGACCCTCACGACCGGCCTGGCGAACGCGGTGTATCCCTTCTACCTCGCAAACGTCTCGAGCATCGGCAACGTCGGCGGGACGATCGGCTTCATCCTGATCGCGCTGGTGTGGTTCTACCTCGTGAGCCTCTCGATGATGGCGGGAGCCGTGATCAACGCCCTCCGCTACGAGCTGCACGACACGGGGACGATGCGGGTGGCGAAGGCCGGCTGACTACCCGTAGCGCCCGCCGGTGATCTCGCGCAGCTTGGGACGGTCGTGCCGCGCCTGGACCGTGCGGACCGTCCCGGATCGGGATCGCATCACGAGTGACTCGGTCGTCGCGTGACCGTCGTCCAGGTAGCGGACGCCCTGCAGCAGGTCCCCGTCGGTGACGCCGGTCGCCGCGAAGAAGACATCCTGGCCCGCGACGAGCCGGTCCGCGTCCAGGACCTCGTCGAGGTCGTAGCCGGCGTCCACCGCCGCTTTGCGCTCCTCGTCATCGCGAGGCCACAGACGGCCCAAAAGCTCGCCTCCCAGGCACTTGATCGCGGCGGCCGACAGGACCCCCTCCGGAGTGCCCCCGATGCCCCACAACAGGTCGACCCCGGTGCCCTGAGAGACGGCGAAGAGCGCCGCCGAGACGTCACCATCGCTGATGAACCTGATGCGGGCGCCGACCTCACGGATGGCCTCCACCTGCTCTTCGTGTCGGGGCCGGTCGAGCATGATCACCCGGATCTCGGTCGGGTCCACGTCCTTGCGCTCGGCGACCTTGCGGATGACATCAGGCAGGGGCTCGTCGAGCGAGAGCAGGTCGGCGATGCTCGGACCGCCGGCGAGCTTCTCCATGTATACGCATGGGCCCGGGTCGAACATGGTCCCGCGCTCGGCGAGCGCGATCACCGCGAGGGCCGAGGGCATGCCGCGGGCCGTGAGGGTGGTTCCCTCGAGGGGATCGACAGCGATGTCCACCTCGGGCGGGCTGCCGTCACCGATCCGCTCGCTGTTGTAGAGCATGGGAGCCTCGTCCTTCTCCCCCTCCCCGATCACGACCACGCCGTCCATCGGCACGGTGTCGAGCAGCAGCCTCATCGCGTCAACGGCCGCCTGGTCCGCCTCCTCCTTTTCGCCGCGGCCCACCCACCGGGCGGCCGCCAGCGCCGCGGCCTCGGTGACGCGCACCAGCTCCAGCGCCAGGTTCCGGTCCGGCTTTGTCGACTCCCGCACGTCGTGCGAAATGACGCTCGTTTCGTCGGCCCCCATTGGCCCAGAGCCTAGGGGATGCGGGTCAGACCGTGCCCGGGGCTTTTCGTTCTCGCTTCTGGCCGGCCTGGGAGCGCAGGAAGCCGGTGGCGGCGATCGCGATCGTGCACAGGAGCGCGATCCAATAGCCGTAGTCGAGGCTGATCCCCACCTCCGCCGGACCGCTTCCCGGCTTGTCGATGATCCCGTTGTAGCCGATCAGGACCATCATCGCGAAGCCCACCACCATGGTCATCTCGCCCGGCGCCCAGGACAGCTTGTGGCCCCGCACGATGATCCACGCGAGGATCAGGGGCGAGAGCGCGCCGGCGAGGAGAAACCAGCGCATGATCGGGAAGGTCTCGAACCCTCCGCACTTGAAGTCCCCCACACCGCAGATGAACGTGTTCGGGTCGTAGCTGGAGTTGCTCGGCTGCCTGGACACGACGTCTGACAGCGTGTACCAGGGCAGGAAGAAGATGCTGATGATCAGCAGGATCGAGGCGGTACCCCCCACCAGCACGCGGTTGCGATCGAGCCGCGAGAAGTCCACGCGCCGACTCTAACCCAGGTTTCAGCCAGGCGCGACGGATACCTCAACGGATAGGGTCGCCCGCGTGAACCGCTGGGGACTCACGCTCCCGCTCCCAAACCTCCCGCTTCGCGAGCACCAGGACCTCGTCCGTCGCGCAGAGGCCGCCGGCTACACGGACATCTGGAGCGGCGAGACCAATGGCCCGGACGGCTTCACCCCCCTCGTTGCCGCCGCGACCTGGACCGAGAGGGCGCGGCTCGGAACCGGGGTGGTCGGCGTCTTCACCCGCGGGCCGGCGTTGCTCGCCCAGCAGGCGGCGGCGCTCGCTGACCTCTCCGGCGGCCGCTTTGCGCTGGGCATCGGCGCCTCTTCGGACCGCATCGTCGAGGGCTGGAACCGCATGCCGTTCGAGCGGCCCCTCTCGCGGATCGCCGAGACCGTCGACTTCATGGACGCAGCGTTCGCCGGTCAGCGAACCGCGACCGGCTTCAAGCTCGAGCAAGTTCCCGCATCGCCCCCGCCGATCATCCTCGCGGCGCTCAGAGGCAAGATGCTCCGACTGGCCAAGGATCGCGCCGCCGGGGCGTTCACCAACTTCCTGCCGCTGGCCGGCCTGCCGCGGGTGACGGAGCAGCTCGACGGAGCGCCGGAGGGCTTCGAGCTCCTCTGCCGGTTCTTCTGCATTCCGGGCGAGCGGGGCGAGGTCGAGCCGCTGGCGCGCTTCATGTTCGCCTCCTACGCCACCGTGCCGGTGTACGAGGCATTCTTTCGCTGGCTCGGCTACGGCGAGCAGATCGACGACATGGTCGCCGCCTGGAACGCGAAGGACCGGGAGGCGGCGATCGCGGCGGCACCCTGGGAGGTGATCGAGGACACGTTCATCTTCGGCTCGCCCGACGAGATGCGTGAGCGCCTTCAGGCGTTCGTCGCCGGCGGCATCACGCTGCCCATCCTCACCCCGATCACGATGCCCGACCGGATGGGCGATCTGATCGAGGGGCTAGCCCCGGCGGGCTAGCGACAGGGCAAAGAGACCCTCCGGATCGGTCCACCACCCGGCCATCTCAAGGCCGGACTCCCTGTAGATGCCCTCCAGCCCCGCCCGGGCGAACTTGGTCGAGATCTCGGTGCGCATCTCCTCGCCGCGATCGAAGGCGACCTGCATGTCGAGGGCATTGACGTCGACGACCTGCCGGGCCAGGGACCGCAGCCGGATGTCAACCCAGAGGTTCTCCTCGTCCCAGACGGCGACGTGCTCGAAGGTGTCGAGGTCGAAGTTGCAGCCCAGACGGTCGTTGAGGACGGCGAGCACGTTCTTGTTGAACTCCGCGGTGACCCCGGCGGAATCGTTGTAGGCCGCCTCCAGCGTGGGGCGGTCCTTCACCAGGTCGGTGCCGAGCAGGAAGTGGTCCTCCTCGCCGAGCAGGTTCGCCACCCGCGCCAGGAAGCTGGCGCGCTGCGCCGGCTCGAAGTTGCCGATCGTGCCGCCGAGCAGCGCGATCACCCGCGGGCCGCCGAGCGGCATCCGCTCGAGGTCGCGCTCGAAGTCGCACACGAGGCCGTGCACCGTGATCCCGTACTCAGAGGCAATCGCACCGGCCGTGTCGCGCGTAATCTCCTCGGAGATGTCCACCGGCGCGTAGGCGTCCAGGCAACCCGCATCTCGCATCGCGTCGAGAAGCACGCGCGTCTTGGCGGCTGAGCCCGACCCAAGCTCGATCAGCGTCGCCGGATCGCCCGCCGCGGAGCAGATCTCGGCGGCGTGGCACTGGAGGATCTCCCGCTCGCAGCGCGTCGGGTAGTACTCCGGCAGCTCCGTGATCCGCTCGAAGAGCTCCGAGCCGCGCTCGTCGTAGAAGTAGCGCGGCGAGAGCTCCTTGAACGGCTTGGTCAGCCCGGCGCGGACGTCGGCGGCCATCCCGGACAGCGGCCCGCCCGGGGGCAGGTGCACGTCGACCGTGATCTGCGGTACCGACGGATTGGTCATTCCGCGTCCTTCGCGCAGCGCAGCCCGGCGAAGATCTGGCGCCGCTGCGGCAGGTCCCAGTTGCGAAAGCTGGTCCTGACGACGTTGCGCCTGGCGGCCCATGCGCCGCCGCGCAGCACCTTGTACGTGTCGCCGAAGAAGACCTCGGAGTACTCGGGATAGGGGAACGCCTCGAAGCCGGGGTAGGCGAGGAAGTCCGACGACGTCCACTCCCAGACGTCGCCCAGCATATGGAGCGCCCCGCAGTCGGAAGGGGCATCGGCGTAGGCGCCGATCCGCGAGGTGCCGAACGCAAGCTGATCGAGGTTGGCGCGATCGACGTCGGCGCCCTGGGCCGCCGCCTCCCACTCCTGCTCGGTGGGCAGCCTCTTTCCGGCCCAGCGAGCGAACGCGTCGGCTTCCTGCCACGACACGTGGACAACCGCCTCCTGGGGATCGACGGGCTCGTGGCGCCCCATCGCGGTACGCAGCCACCCGCCCTCGCCGTCGCGCTCCCAGTGCATCGGCGGCTCGGCATCCGTCTCGGCCATGAACTCGGCGTACGCGCCGTTCGTCACCGGCGTCCGGTCGATGAGGAAGGCATCGAGCTCGACGCTATGGCGAGGGCGCTCGTTGTCGTACGCAAATCCGTCCGGGCCGGCGCCCAGCTGGACCGTCCCGCCCTCCACGAGCACCATCTCCTGGCCCCCGGCGGCTTCCGGAGCGGGCGAGGGTGGCTGCACCTCTTCGACGGGCTCGTAGCCGTCGATCATCTGGATCAGCTGCAGCATCGTCTCGGTGTGCTGGTGCTCGTGGGCGATCAGAAGCTCGTAGACGAATCCGCCGGCCAGCAGCGGGTCCTCGCCGGGCTCGAGGTCCACGCCCTCGAGCACGTCGAGGGTCCGCTCGCGGACGTCCTCCAGGTAGGAGCGGAGCTCGTCCCCGCGCAGGATCGGCAGCTCGTTCCGCGTCGAACGCGGGTTGTCGATCGCGTCGTAGAAGCGACCGAGATCACCGTGAAGCGGCTCTCGGTCGCCGATCGTCTGCACCAGCCACAGCTCCTCGAAGTTCGCGATGTGCCCGAGGTCCCACGCCAACGGGCTGAGGATCGGCGAGTAGACGCGGTTGAGCTCTTCATCGGTCAGCGGCGCGACCAGCTGGAGCGTGCGCTGCCGCGCCTCCTCCAGCCGGTCTGCGATCTCGTCCCTTGTACTGAGCTGAGCCGGCGCCGCCGAGATGGGAGCAGGCTACCGAGTCCGTCCCGCGAGCCGCACGGGACGCCGCCGGGCCCGGGAGGACATATGCTGCCCCGCCGTGAGAATCGAGGGCGCAAGTGCTCTGGTGGCAGGTGGGGCCTCCGGCCTGGGGGCTGCGACGGCACGCACCCTCCACGGTGCCGGCGCGTCCGTCGTGATCGCCGACCTCAACTCCGAGAAGGGCGAGGCGCTCGTGGCCGAGCTCGGCGAGCGGGCGAGCTTCGTCGAGGCGAACGTGATGGAGGCAGAGCCGGTGCAGGCGGCGGTCGACGCCGCAGCAGGCGCCAAGGACGGCCTGCGGATCTCGGTCTGCTGCGCCGGCATCGGCTGGGCGCAGCGCACCGCCGGCAAGCAGCCCCACGATCTGGAGATCTTCCACAACGTCATCAAGGTGAACCTGATCGGCACCTTCAACGTGCTGCGGCTCGCAGCGCAGGCCATGGTCGAGAACGAGCCCGACGACGGGGGAGAGCGCGGCGTGTGCATCAACACGGGCTCGATCGCCGCCTACGACGGTCAGATCGGCCAGGTCGCCTACTCCGCGTCGAAGGGCGGCATCGTGGGCCTTACCCTGCCCGCAGCCCGCGACCTCGCGAGCCGCGGGGTGCGGGTGGTGACAATCGCGCCGGGCCTGTTCGACACGCCGCTCCTCGCGGCGCTGCCAGAGGAGGCCCGCGCCGAGCTGGGCCGCCAGATCCCGTTCCCGAGCCGCCTCGGCCTTCCCGACGAGTACGCCATCTTGGCCCGCCACATCGTCGAGAACACGATGCTGAACGGCGAGACGATTCGCCTCGACGGCGCTCTGAGGATGGGTCCGAAGTGAGCGAGACGAATTGTCTGCTCGAGAACGCGCGCGCCTACGCCGAGGGCTTCCAGGGCTCGGAGCTCTCCGCGGCGCCGTCGAAGCGGGTGGCGGTCCTCGCCTGCATGGATGCCCGCCTCATCCCCACCCGCCTCTTGGGCCTGAACGAGGGCGAGGCACACATCCTCCGCAACGCCGGCGGCGTCGTGACGGACGACGCGATCCGGTCGCTCTCGCTGTCACAGCACCTGCTCGGGACCGAGGAGATCGTCCTCATCCATCACACCGACTGCGGCCTGCTCAGGGTCAGCGACGAGGAGTTCGCCGAGAAGCTGGAGGACGAGACCGGGCGGAGGCCGGAGTGGTCGGCCGGGACCTTCTCCGACCTCGAGCCGAACGTTCGCGAGTCGATCGCACGGTTGAAGGAGAACCCCTTCATCCCGCACAAAGACAGCATCAGGGGTTTCGTCTACGACGTGGAGACGGGCGAGCTGCGCGAGGTCCGCTAGGCGCTGCGGCGACGCCGGGGCGGTCGACACGGTCGCGGCGACGCCGGCGCCCCCTACAACAGCCGCTCCGCGTGGCCGAGCCGCCGGCGTTGGATAGGCAATGAGGCGCGGCGATCGCGGCATGCCATGGGGGTGACCGACCTTCCGTGCGCTATTTGCACGGAAAGTCAACCACCCCCGGCCGGGCCGTTCCGAGATGCGCGGCAAGGCGCACGAAACGCTGCGCGACAGTCACGGCTTCCCTCACTGCCCTTGGGCGCCGGCGGCGGCGAGCCGCCGAGGGAGTCTATGTCCCCTGGTCCTCAGGGTCTCGATACACCGGCTTCTCCCACGGCGGCGTGATCGCGAATCGCGTCGCCAGCGCGTGGTGGCCCAGGGTCTCGATCGGGATCAGGGCCAGGCGCGACGCGGGCGTCCAGCGCGTGCGCGCCGGCGGGACGGTGATGCGACGAGGCAGCTTCGCGGGCGGGCGCCGGTTGCTCGCCAGCGCGTAGGCGTCGACGCCCAGGTCGGCGGCGGCGTGCCCGACCCTCCGCACCGACAGCCGGCGGTCCTCGTGGATGTGCCCGGCGTGGCTGCCACCGGAGACGAACAGCTTGCCGGTGCTGCGACCCCAGGCCGAGCGGGAGACCAGGCCGGTGTCCGACGGCCAGCTCATCGGTCCGCCGTCGTAGTTGTAGCCGTGGTGCGAGGTGGCGCGACTCTCGACCCCGTCGGGGGTGACCCGCACCTGCATCCCCTCCCAGTCGTCGGCGTGGAGCGGATCCTCGACGGGCAGGTCCCTCAGCACCGGCCGCACGGAGCTCAGGCTCGAGGAGTGGGGGTAGTACAGCCAGTACTGGAGATAGAGGTTCCCGGAGCGCTCGCCCGTGCAGTCGTAGCCGTGCGCTGTGCTCTCCGCCCGCGCGAGTTCCGTGCGGCAGTCCACGGCGTGGACGAAGGCGGCGACCGGCTCGCCCGTGTCCGAGGCCCAGACCGGTCCCGACTCCGGGCCTCCGGCGCAGCCGTCATGGTGGCAGGAGCGGAAATCGACCGGAAGCGCGGACATCCCCGCCTCGTAGACGATCTGAGGCGCGTTTCGCTCCACCTGCCCCGCGAGCTCCGGACCGTACGCGGCGACCAGACCGCCTTTCTCGCCGCACACCGCGTCCAGGCCCGCCGCGCAGAGCAGCCGCGTCGCGACCGCCCGCGCGAACAGGCCGCCCGGCAACTCGGAGCCCACGGCCGCGAGCACGCCCGCCAACACTGCCGCCACCACGAGCAAGAGCCCGACCCACTCGACCGTCGACTGACCGTCCTGCCCGGCGAGCCGTTTCGAGCATCGGGCGCGCATGGCCCGACGCTAGGAATGGGGTCGTCGCGCGTGGCGCGCGCAAGGTGCCGGATGGGTGACGGCTCCGGGTCAACAGTGAGGAGGGCGCTTGTACGCGCTGCCGGGCCCGCGCGCACGCTACCGTGCGCCCATGCCACCAGAGCGGGTGCTGCGCACGATCGCAGGGGTGTTGGCGCTCGCCGGTATTGGCGTCGCGCTCTACATCGCCATCGTCGAGTCCGGCGGCGGCTCGCCGCAGTGCCTCGCGGGTGGGCACGGCTGCGAGACCGTCGCGAAGAGCCACTACTCGCACATCGCGGGGATCAACGTGGCCGTGTTCGGCGTCGCCGGCTACGTGCTGCTCCTGGGGGCCGCCCTCATGCCCGGTGACATGGCCCGCATCGGCGCGCTGGGCGTCTCCCTGGTCGGGTTCGGCTTCAGCGTCTACCTGACCTACCTCGAGCTGTTCGTGATCGACGCGATCTGCCAGTGGTGCGTGGCGAGCGCCGTGCTGATGATGTTGCTGTTCGTCGTCAGCGCTCTGCGGGCGTTCGGCTATGTGGGCGCCGAGCTCACCGCGCAGCCCATGCCCGCTCGGGCCGACGAGCCGTAGTCAGTGGAACGCACCCGCGCCCGGCAGATCGCGAGCGGCGTCGCCTTTCTCGGCGTCTGCGCGATCGCGGTCCTGATCGTTGTCAGCCAGACAGGAGGCGGATCGGGGGGCGATACCGACCTCGAGGACATCGGCCTCGTGCAGCAGCAGCTTCACGGGATTCCGCAGCACGGCACGGTCCTGGGCGATCCCAGGGCGAGGGTGAGGGTGATCGAGTACGGCGACCTCCAGTGCCCGGTGTGCAAGGGCTTCTCGGAATCGACCGCCCCCGAGCTCATCGACCAGGTCGTGAGGACGGGCACGGCGAGCTACGACTTCCGCCAGTTCCGGGTGATCGGCGACCAGCCCCGCACCCAGTCGACCCTCGCCGCGAAGGCGGCACTGGCCGCCTCCGAGCAGGGCCGGTACTGGAACTACGTCGCGCTCTTCTACCGCAATCAGGGAACAGAGGACTCCGGGTATGTCACGGACCCGTTCATGACCGCAATCGCCAAAGGCGCCGGCGTCCCGGACATCGCGCGCTGGAATCGCGATCGCAGCTCCGCGAAGTGGAACGCAGTCTTGGCCCGGACCGACACGAAGGCGAGCAAGCTGGGGTTCACGAGCACGCCGTCGTTCGTCGTGGAGGGGCCTGGGGGCCAGCGCACCCTCGTGGCCCCCAGCCTCGACGACATCCAGGCCGCAATCCAGGCCGTCGAGTGACGAGGCATGGGAGATAGAGTCGCGTCATGACCGATCGAGGGGACCTTCAGCCGCAGAAGAAGGAGACGAACTGGAGGGCGTGGGGGCTCGGCGTCCTGATCGTCCTGGTCCTGATCTTCATCGCCCAGAACTCCCAGAGCGTGCGGATCAAGTTCCTCTTCTTCGACGCGTCGATGCCGCTGATCTTCGGCTTGCTGATCGCCACGATCCTGGGCGCGGTGATCGGCTACGTCGGCCCGATCGTCCGCCGCCACCGCGGCGAGCAGCCGCCGCGCGAGTGACCTGCCGCTAGTTAGAGGTTCTCGATCTCGGCGGCGATGTCCGCCGCCGCCTGCTTGGCGTCGGAGAACAGCATCGACGTGTTCTCGTGGTAGAAGAGATCGTTGTCGATCCCGGCGAATCCGGGGCTCAGGGAGCGCTTGATCACGATCACCTGCTGGGCCTGGTCCACCTCGATGATCGGCATCCCGGCGATCGGCGAGTCGGGGTCGTCCTTGGCCGCTGGGTTGGTCACGTCGTTCGCGCCGATCACGACCGCGACGTCCGTGTGCGGCATCTCGGGGTTGATCTCGTCCATCTCCTTGAGCTCCTCATATGGGACGTCCGCCTCGGCCAGGAGCACGTTCATGTGGCCGGGCATGCGGCCCGCGACCGGGTGGATGGCGTACGCGACGTGGACGCCGCGCTTCTCCAGCTCGTTCGCCATCTCCTTGACGGCGTGCTGGGCCTGCGCGACGGCCATCCCATAGCCCGGAACGATCACGACCGAGTCGGCGTACGCGAGCTTGATGGCCGCGTCCTGGGCGCCGATCGAGGTGACCGGTCGCTCCTCGGTCGCCGCGCCCCCGGTGGGCAGCGCTCCGAACCCGGCGAACAGGATGTTCGGAACCGAGCGATTCATGGCGGTCGCCATCGCCAGCGTGAGGATCGTTCCGGAGGAGCCGACGAGGGTTCCCGCGACGATCAGGGCTGTGTTGTCGAGCTCGATTCCCGCCGCCGCCGCCGAGAGCCCCGTGAACGCGTTCAGCAGCGAGATGACGACCGGCATGTCCGCGCCGCCGATCGGCAGTACGAAGAGGTTTCCGAGGATCGCCGCGGCGATCAGGACGGCGATGAAGAGACCCTGCGACGGCCCGGAGTCGTGGTCGATCCCAAGGACGATGCAGGCGGCCACGATCCCGACCAGCAGGAGGCCGTTCAGCACCTGCTGGCCCGGCACCTTCACCGGCTGGCCGGCGATCAGGCCCTGCAGCTTGCCGAAGGCGATGTTCGAGCCCCAGAAGGAGATCGACCCGACCACCATCGAGAACAGGATCGGGATGAAGGTGTCGAGCGGGATCGCCTCACCGAGCGCGTTGAAGTGCCGGAACTCGGCCCACGCGATCAACGCCACAGCCCCGCCGCCCACGCCGTTATAGAGGGCGACCATCTGCGGCATAGCCGTCATCTGGACCCTCTTCGACGCGACCACGCCGACGATCGCGCCCCCGATCATGCCGATCGCGATCAGGCCCCAGTTGCCGATTCCCTTCAGCGCGAGCGTCGTCGCGACCGCGATCACCATTCCCGTCGCGGCGATCAGGTTGCCCTGCTTGGCGGTGGTCGGGTGGGTGCCGCGCCGGATTCCGAGGATGAACAGCGAGAACGCCACGATGTAGCAGGCCTGCACGAAGGCCGACTGCGGATCGAGGGCGGCGACGAGCGGCATGGTCAGCCGTCCTTCTTCTGGTCTTCGCTCGAAGCCTGGTCGTCCTTCTCCTTCTTGGGCTTGCGAACGAACATGCCCAGCATCCGGTCGGTGACCATGAACCCGCCGACGATGTTGATCGTGCCGAAGAAGATCGCGATGGTGCCGATCAGGTTGTCGAGCCAGAAGTTCGAGAGGCCCACGACGATCAGGCCGCCGAGCAGCACGATGCCGTGAATCGCGTTGGTCTGCGACATCAGCGGCGTGTGCAGCGTCGTCGGGACCTTTGAGATCACCTCGAAGCCGACGAACGCGGCGAGGACGAAGATCGTGATCTCGGTGATCAGGGGCATCAGTCGCTCGCCCCCGCGGCCTCACGGGCCCGCTCGTTCTTGATCTCTCCCCCGTGCGTGAGGCAGGCGCCGGCGACCACCTCGTCCTCGAAGTCGATGTTCAAGTCGCCCTCCTCGTTGACCAGGAGCTTCAGCAGGTTCTCGACGTTCTTCGCGTAGAGCTGGGAGGCGTGCGTCGCCATCTCGCTCGGCAGGTTGAGCGGCGCGATCACCTTGACCCCGCTCTCGACCACGGTCTCGCCGGCCCGCGACAGCTCGCAGTTGCCGCCCGACTCACCCGCCAGGTCGACGATCACCGAGCCCGGCTGCATGCTTCGCACGGCGTCGGCGGTGATCAGGAGCGGCGCCTTGCGGCCCGGGACCAGGGCGGTGGTGATGATCACGTCCTGCCTCGCGGCCGCCTCGGCGAGGGCCTCGCGGACCTTCTCGTTCTCCTCGTCAGTGAGCGGCCGCGCATAACCTCCCTCGGCCTCCGCGTCGGGAATGAAGTCGAGCTCGAGCGGGCGGCCGCCGAGGCTCGCGATCTGCTCCCAGGCGGCGCGCCTGATGTCGAAGCCGCTCACGACCGCGCCGAGCCTCTTCGCCGTGGCGATCGCCTGCAGACCGGCGACGCCCGCGCCGAGAACCAGGACGCGAGCGGGCGCGACGGTGCCGGCCGCGGTGGTCATCATCGGGAAGAAGCGCCCCACCTCCGTCGCGGCGAGGAGGGTCGCCGCGTAGCCCGCGACGTTGGCCTGAGACGACAGGGCGTCCATGGCCTGCGCGCGGGTGATGCGCGGAATCGCCTCCATCGCGAAGCTGGTGACGCCGGCCTCCGCCAGGGCCTTCGTGGTCTCGGCCGAGGTGAGCGGTGCGAGATGGCCGATCAGCACCTGGCCCGATCGGAGGCGGCCGATCTCCTCGATGGTCGGAATCGCGACCTTGGCGACGACGTCGGCTCGGAAGGCGTCATCGGCGGATCCCACCGAGGCGCCGGCGTCCGAGTACTCGCTGTCGGGGTGCCCGGCGCTCTCACCGGCACCCGACTGAACGGCGACCTCGTGATCTGAGCCCGTCAGCGAGCCGACGACGTCGGGGATCAGCGCCACTCGGCGCTCTCCCTCTCGCGACTCTTTGGGGACACCAACCCTCATGCGAGCCGCGGGAGCCTATTCAAACTTGAGCTGGATCCTCCCGTTCAACCGAATCACGGGTGGTCTCCTCGGCCAGGATTCGCAGCCCCCGCATGAAATCCGCGCGGGCTCGAGGCGACATGCGATCGAGGGCGCTGCGCATCGGCTCGAGCATCCGGCGAACCCATCCGCCAACCGTTTCCTCGTGCTCGGTGGCGATGGTCACAATCGTCCGGCGGCGGTCGCGCTCGTCCTCGGTGCGAGCCAGGATGCCGGCGCGGCTCAGCTCGCCGACGAGGAGGCTCGTGGTCGCGACGCTCAAGCCGACCCGCTCGGCCAGCTCGCTCACGCTCTGCCCGCTGTCCAGCGCGACGGCAAAGAGCACGGGAGCATGTCGCGGTCCGAGGTCCTCGCGCTGGGCAGCCTCCTCCAGCTCCCTTGCCGGCTTGCCACTGCGCCGCTTGCCCGCGTGCACGACCTCCGCCATGAGCGTCGCCAGCTCAACGGCCTCCGCGTCGAGCTTCTTGGTCTTTCTGCCGTTGGTCATCGCCATCGCTGTGCTATAACTGCATCGCTTTTCAAAGTATTTGAAATCTAAAAGGTTTGTGAGAATGAGTATAAACGCTGCCTCCGCCGAGATCGCCGGCACCCGCTCCGGCATCATCGCCCGGCTCGCCGCGTTGACCATGCGGCATCGCCGGATCACCGCGATTGCCTGGATCGTGGGCCTGATCGGCGTCACGATCGCAGCGCAGTCCGTGGGCACCCGGCAGGCGACCAACTTCAGCCTCCCCGGCACCGACAGCCAGCGCGCCCGGGACCTGCTTTTGAGCCAGTTCCCGTCCCAGGCAGGCGACACCGACCAGATCGTGTTTCACACCCCCGACGGCCGGGTCGCGGCGCCGGCCGTACGCTCGCGGATCACGCGGATGCTGAGCCAGGTTGATGGCGCGCCCCACGTCGCGGGCGTGGTGAGCCCGTTCAGCAAGCAGGGCACAGACGCGATCTCCAAGGACGGCCGGATCGCGTTCGCCACCGTCGCGTTCGACGAGCGCGCGAACGACCTTCCAGTGTCCGCCACCAACAAGGTCATCTCGATCGCCGAGGGTGCTCGGTCGAGCAATCTTCAGGTCGAGCTCGGCGGCCAGGCCATCGAGCAGGCGCAGCAGCCGGCGTTCGGATTCACGACGGCGATCGGTGTCCTGGCGGCGATCGTTGTGCTGCTCATCACTTTCGGGTCGCTCGTGGCAATGGGGCTGCCGATCGTCACCGCCCTGCTCGGTCTGGGCACCGGCGTGGGCCTGATCGCCTTCGGCTCGCAGATCCTGGACATGCCGGACTTCGCCACCGAGCTCGCGGTGATGATCGGGCTCGGCGTCGGCATCGACTACTCGCTGTTCATAGTCACGCGCTTCCGGGAGAACTTCCGCCGCAGCGGCGACGTGGACGGCTCCGTGATGGCCGCGATGGACACCGCCGGACGCGCGATCGTGTTCGCCGGCTGCACGGTGATCATCGCCCTGATGGGGATGTTCGCCCTCGGGATCAGCTTCCTGTACGGAGTGGCGGTGGCCGCGTCGCTGACCGTGCTGCTGACGCTGCTGGCGTCGCTGACCGTCCTCCCGGTCCTGCTCTCGCGCTTCGGCGCCAGGATCGGCCGGAGGGGACGAAGGAGCAGGAAGGAGCCTGCCGCCGCGCCGGCGGAGCCCGCACGCGCGGGCCTCTGGGCGCGCTGGTCCTTGTTCATCCAGCGCCATCCATGGCCATCGGCGATCGCCGGCCTGGCGATCATGCTCGTGCTGGTCGCTCCGGTGACGACGATGCGCCTCGGCTCGAGCGACGCGGGCAACGATCCACCGAGCGATACGACCCGGAAGGCGTTCGACCTCCTGGCCGAGGGGTTCGGCCCGGGCTTCAACGGCCCGCTTCAGATCGTGACGACGCTCCCACAGGCGGGCGACCAGGCCGCACTCAAGCGGATCTCCTCCGCCCTCAGCGAGGATCCCGGGGTCGCGTCGGTGGCTCTGCCCACCCTGTCCCCCAGCCGTCGCACCGCGGTGTTCCTCGCCTATCCCACGTCCGCGCCGCAGGACCAGGCCACCACCGACCTCGTCAACCGCCTGCGGGATTCCACTCTCCCGCCGCTGGAGAACGCGACGCACACGGAGGTCCTCGTCGGTGGGATCACGGCTGGGCAGATCGACTTCACCCACGTGCTCGCCGACAAGCTGCCGCTGTTCATCGCCGTCGTCGTCCTGCTCTCCGCGTTGCTGCTGCTCGTCGTCTTCCGATCGCTGGTGATCCCGATCCAGGCAGCGCTGATGAACCTGCTCTCGATCGGTGCCTCGCTGGGCGTGGTGGTCGCGATCTTCCAGCACGGCTGGCTGGGTGGGTTGTTCGGAGTCGAGCCGGGCCCGATCGACTCGTTCATCCCGGTGATGCTGTTCGCGATCGTCTTCGGGCTGTCGATGGACTACGAGGTGTTCCTGGTCTCGCGGATCCACGAGGAGTGGACCCACAGCGGCGACGCGCGCGCCGCAGTGGTGCGCGGCCTGGGCTCCACCGGGCGGGTGATCACGGCCGCGGCGACGATCATGGTCTGCGTCTTCCTGTCGTTCGTGCTGATCGATGAGCGCGTCGTGAAGATGTTCGGAGTCAGCCTGGCTGCCGCGGTCTTCCTGGACGCGTTCGTTGTGCGCAGCCTGCTCGTGCCGGCGACGCTCGAACTGCTCGGCCGGATCACCTGGATCCTGCCCTCGTGGATGGAGCGCCGGCTACCGCACCTGGCGATCGAGCCGCCGGCGCCGCACGTGGAGGCGCAGGAGGCGGCTTAGGCCGGAGCGCCGACGCCCGCCAGCTCGGCCAGGCGCTTCACCGTGTCGAGGCGCTGGTCCGGCTCGGGGCTGATCGGCGACACGATCAGCCGGTCGACGCCCGCGTCCTCGTAGCGCTTCAGCCGGTCCGCCACCTCGTCCTCGCTGCCGATGAGCGCCGTCGCCTCGACGAGCTCGTCCGGGATCGCCGCGTAGGCCTCCTCGCGCTTGCCGTCGAGGTACAGCGACTGGACCTCATCGGCGGCTTCGCCGAACCCGAAGCGGTGCGTGAGGTCGACGTAGAAGTTGGTCTTGCGGCTGCCCATGCCGCCCAGGTAGAGCATCAGGCCGGCCTTGACCACGGCCCTCGCCGCCTCGAGGTCGCCGTCGATCGCGACCTGGACGGTGGGCGAGATCTCGAGGTCGGAGCGGGTGCGATCGCCCTTGGCCAGACCCGCCTCCACGTGTTCGTCCCAGGTCGCCCGGAAGGCGTCGGGTGAGGAGAAGATCGGGATCCAGCCGTCGGCGATCTCCGCCGTGATCTCCACCGACCTGCGGCCGATCGCGCCGAGGAAGATCGGGATGTGGTTCCGCACCGGGTGGAAGTTGAGCTTCAGCGCCTTGCCCTCGCCACCCTCGAGCGGGAGCTTGAAGTGCTCGCCGTCGTGCTCCAGGCGATCGGACCGGGCGACCACCTTGCGGACTATCTCCACGTACTCGCGCGTGCGCCCCCACGGCTTCGCGTACGGGACGCCGTACCAGCCCTCGGAGACCTGCGGGCCCGAGGGGCCGAAGCCGAAGATGAAGCGGCCGCCGGAGAGGGCGTCGATCGTGCAGCCGGCCATCGCCGCGGCGGCCGGAGCGCGCGCCGGCACCTGCATGATCGCGGCGCCGAGCTGGATCGTCTCCGTCTGCGGGGCGAGCCACGCGAGCACGCTGACCACGTCCGAGCCGTAGGACTCGGCCACCCAGACGGAGTCGAAGCCGGCGCTCTCGGCGGCGCCCACGATCTCCAGCGCCTCTTCGCCGCGAGGTCCGATCCCCCAGTAGCCGAGGTTGAGCCCGAGCTTCATCGCGCGCACCCTACATGGAGAACGAGAGCGTCGGCCGGCGCCGGGGCCGTCCGGCCCCGGCGCCTGTCCGAGCCAAACCCATTTTTACTGCAAGCGGCCCGCGGCCTACTTGATGTACCCGCTCTGGACCAGGTAGTTGTGAGCGACGGCGGCCGGCTCCTTCTTGTCGATGTCGACCTCGGAGTTCAGCTCCCGGATCACGGGGAGGGTCAGATTGCCCTGAACCTGCTCGATCGTGTCGCGGAAGTCGGGCCCCGCCTCGCCGGCGACCTTCTTCGAGGCGAGGAAGATCACGTTCCCCGACGGGATCAGCTCCTTGTCGTCCTTGAGGACCACGTACTTGTTGGAGTTCGCGAGCTGAGCATCGCTCGTGAACACGATCGAGAGATCGGCGTCACCCTTGTCGAGGACCGTGTAGCGGAGGCCGATGTCCACCGGCGTGAACTTCTTGAACTTCAGCCCGTAGTTCTTCTCCAGGCCCACAAGGCAATCGATCCGTTCGCGGCATTCCGGCGACCCCGCGAGCACCATGTTCTGCGAGACGCCCTTGAGGTCCGAGATGTCAGTGAGGTTGTTCTTGTCCGCCGTCGACGTCAGCGTGCCGACGGCGTTCGAGTCGGCGAACGGCGTCGGGGAGAAGGCGGTGACGTCGTCCTTGGCCAATTTGGCCTTGGCCTGCGCATATGCCTCCTCGGCGTTCGCCGGGATCTGGTCGGCGGGCACGCTGAACAGCGACCCGAGCGCCGTTGACGTGTACTCGGGATAGCCGCTGATCTGGCCGTCCTGGATCGCCTTGAGCGCGATCTGCTCGGACCCGAGGTTCAGCTTCTTCTTGACGTTGTAGCCGGCTGCCTCCAGGCCCTGCGCGTAGATCTCCCCCAGGATGTACTCCTCGGTGAAGTTCTTCGATCCGATCGTGAGCGTGACCTTGCCGTTGGCCGGATTGGACTGGATCAGGTTGTCGGAGTCCGAAGCCCCCGTGGTCGTGGCGCTGCTGCTGCTGCTGCTCCCGCCGCCGCACGCGGCGATCCCGATCGCCAGGACCGCGGCGAGCATGAGCGCGAACGCCCCGCGTAGTCGAAGACCTCTCATCGCTCCCTATCCCCTTTCAACCATTGGACAGTTAGACCAACTGAACCCGTCGCGAAGATCCTATGCGGACCGGGCGGCGCGTTGCAGCTTTACGCCGCGCGGTGTCACGAGCCGTTGCACCCCGGCGAGGCCGAGCTCGATGAGGCCGGCGAGCACCGCGATCACTATCGCGCCCGCGAGCACGCCATCGTCGCCGTAGACGTTGCGCCCCGTGACCAGGTCCCCCAGCGTGGAGAGGCCCACGAACGAGGCGATGGTCGCAGTCGCGAAGATGTTGATGGCGGCGGTGCGGACGCCCGCCATGATCGTGGGTGCGGCGAGCGGCAGCTCGACCCGCAGAATGACCTCCAACGGTCGCATGCCCATCCCCTTCGCGGCCTGAACGGCGGTGGGGTCGACCTGGCGCACGGCGACAAAGGTGTTCGTCAGGATCGGGGGCAACCCAAGGATCCCCAGAGCGAGCGCCACGTTGCCCAGGCCGATGCCGATCAGTGCCGCCAGCAGGAAGACGACCGCGATCTCGGGGACGGCGCGCCCGGCATTGCCGAAGCCCACGGCGAAGTACTCGCCCTTGCCGATGTGCCCGAGGACGAGACCGATCGGCATCCCGACGGCCAGCGCGCCGGCGAGCGCCACGGCGCTCACCTCCAGCTGGGTGCGGGCGAATGTCCAGATGTAGGGGATGCCGCCAACCTGCACGCCGCCCCGGGTGACGGCCTCACGCGAGTGGAGGATGAAATCGAACGCACCCGTGAACGAATCGATGATGCTCGCCAGCAGGATCATCGCGACCTCACCCGCTGCCACGGCATCAGGAGGCGCTGGCCGAGAACCACGATCAGATCCAGCGCCAGCGCCATCCCGATCGTCAGCACCCCGACCATGATGATGTTGGTCTTGAAGTCCGGCTGCGCGTAGAGAGCCTCCCCGAGCCCGCCCGCCCCGGCCAGGAATGCGAGCGTGGCGATCGCCACCGTCGAAACGATGGCGATCCGAAGGCCGGCGATGACCTCCGGGGTCGCCAGCGGCAGCTCGACCCTCCAGAGGAGCTGGTGGTCGGACATCCCCATACCGCGGCCGGCGTCCTTGGCGTCGGCAGGAACGTTGGCAAGCCCCGCGATCGTGTTGCGGTAGATGATCTGCAGCGTGTAGGCGCTCAGCGGGATCACGGCCGTCCACAGTCCGAAGCCCGTGATCGGCAGCAGGAGAAAGAAGAACGCAATGCTGGGGATCGTGTATAGGACCCCGGTCGCGCCGAGCACCGGTGCGATCAGCGGCCGGTGGCGGTGTGAGAACAACGCGAGAGCGAGCGCGACCAAGAACCCCGCGACCACGGAGATCGCGACGATCTCGAGGTGGCGGAAGAAGGGGCCGACGTAGCGATCGAAGTTGTCGACCGCCCAGCCGGCGCAGAAGAGGCCGTTGCCACCTACGCATCCGGTCGTCTCGTGGTGGTGGCAGAAGCTGGCGGGAAGCCCTGGCGCGCACTTGTTCGCCGCGTCCGCGACCACCAGGCTCTTCGCGGCGAGCACGGTCATTCCGCCGTCGGGCGCTCCACCGCGGCGTGCTCCTCGCTGAGGGCGTCCTCGGAGCCCAGGAAGTCGGAGATGATCTCCACCGAGAGGATGCCCGCGATCCGTCGCTCGCCGTCCACGACCGGCGCGTACATCGTCTCGTGTTGTAGGACGTCCGACAGGGCATCGCGCATCACGTCGTCACGGTCGATCACCGGATCCGGAGATATGTCGGGGGTGCTCGGAACCAGCTCGCGCCGGAGATCAGACTCCGAGAGCCATCCCAGCGGGCGGCGCTCGGAGTCCACGAGGAGGGCATGCGGAACCTCCGCGCCCTCTAGCTTCGCCCGAACCTCAGCGGTCGGCTGGCCGACGTAGGCGAGTGGGGCTTCCCAGAGGTCGATGTCGGCGACGCGCATGAGGGCGAGGCGCTTCAACGCGCGGTCGGCGCCGACGAAGTCCTCGACGAAGTCGTCGGCCGGCGCCATCAGCAGCTCGGCCGGCGTGGCGTACTGCGCCAGGTTGCCGCCCTCTCTGAGCACCGCGACGCGGTCGCCCATCTTGATCGCCTCGTCGATGTCGTGGGTCACGAAGAGGATCGTCTTGCGAACCTCGGCCTGGAGCCGGAGGAACTCGTTCTGGAGGCGCTCGCGGTTGATGGGATCCACGGCGCCGAACGGCTCGTCCATGAGCATCACGCCGGGGTCCGCGGCGAGAGCCCGCGCCACTCCCACACGCTGCTGCTGACCGCCGGAGAGCTGGGCCGGATAGCGCTCCGCCAGATCAGGGTCCAGCGAGATCAGCTCCATCAGCGTCCTCACGCGCGCTTCGATCCGATCGCCGTCCCAACCCAGCAGGTGTGGGACCGTCGCGATGTTCTGGGCGATCGTGCGGTGCGGAAACAGGCCGGTCTGCTGGATCACGTAGCCGATCTCTCGCCGGAGCTCGGACGCCGAGCGATCGCGCACGGAGGTCCCACCCACCAGGATGTCGCCCTCCGTGATCTCGACCATGCGGTTGACCATCCGCATCGCCGTGGTCTTTCCGCATCCGGACGGGCCGACGAACACGCAGATCTCGCCGGCCTGGACCTCGACGTCGAGTAGGTCGACGGCCGGGTGGTCCGCCCCGGCATAGACCTTCGTCGCCTTTTGGAACGCGACCGCCGGCGCCTTCGCGTGTCCCACGTCTCCGTTGGTGCCATCCCCGGACAAGTTGCATGCCGATGCTAATCGCGTGGCGATGCCGAGGTGACGGTGGACGGCGCTCTCCACGTGCGGCGCTCCGGTATAGATGGTGCCGTGGAAGTCGCGTCACTCCAAGGCCTGAGCAGCGCCGAGGCGGCTGCGCGCCTGAAGCGGCTCGGCCTTTCGGAGCAGACGTCGAGCCGCTCGGTCGCCAGCATCGTCGCGGGCAACGTCTTCACGCTCTTCAACGCGATCCTCGGGGTGTTCTTCGTGATCATGCTCGCGCTGGGGCTCTTCGCCGATGCGCTCTTCGGGCTGATCGCGGTCGTCAACTCGGCAATCGGGATCCGCCAGGAGATGAAGGCGAAGGAGACCCTCGACCAGCTCGCGCTGCTCGTCGCGCCGAAGGCCCACGTCATCAGGGACGGTCAGTACCTCGAGGTCACCGGGGACGAGGTGGTCCCGGGCGACGTGGTTCGAGTGGAGCCCGGCGACCAGCTCGTCGCCGACGGGGTGGTCCGCTCGTCGCGCGGCCTGACCATGGACGAGTCCATCCTCACCGGCGAGTCCGACGGCGTTCGAAAGCGCGATGGAGACCGCCTGCTCTCGGGCTCGTTCTGCATCGCCGGCTCCGGCTACTACGAGCTCGACGCCGTCCGGGAGCAGAGCCATGCGGCGAAGGTCGCTGGCGAGGCGCGCACCTTCCGCCATCCTCCATCGCCGCTTCAGGTCGAGGTCAACAGCGTGCTGCGGGCCACCACGATCCTGATGGCCCCACTCGCCGTCCTGCTGCTGCTGGCGCTCGCGATCCGGAACGTCGCGATCGACGAGGCCGCCCAGACCGCGACCGCCGGCCTCGTCACCCTGATCCCGGAGGGTCTCGTCCTCCTGATGAGCGTCACGCTCGCCGTGGCCGCCGTGCGGCTGGCACGGATGAACACCCTCGTTCAGCAGATGGCCGCGACGGAGGCGCTCGCCGCCGTCGACACCGTGTGCGTCGACAAGACGGGGACACTCACCGACGGAACCCTGAGCCTGGTGTCGGTTGAAGTCGCGGACCAGACCCAGCCCAAGCTCGCGCAGGAGGCGCTCGCGCGATTCGCCAACTCGGCCGGCGAGCGCAACCGCACGCTCGAGACGATCGCCGAGCGCTATCCGGGCAAGCCTGAGCGGGTAGTGGCGGAGGTCCCGTTCTCGTCCGTGTGGAAGTGGAGCGGCCTGACGCTCGACGGTCGCGGCGCCGGCTCCAGCTACGTGCTTGGCGCGCCGGACGTCCTCGCCTCCTCGGGCGCGCTCCAGCTCCCGCCGTCGCTCCAGCGGACGCTCGACCAGCACACCGCCGCGGGCAGGCGGGTCGTCGCCTTCGCCGAGGCGCGCGGGCCGCTCCCGGACGATCCCGGCAGCCAGCCGCCGCCGCCGTTGGAGCCCCGGGCGTTGATCGTGCTCGAGGAGCAGCTCCGGTCCGACGCCGCGGAGACGATCGATTTCCTGCGTGCCCAAAACGTCGACCTCAAGCTGATCTCGGGCGATGCCCGCCAGACCGTCACCGCCGTCGCCCACGCCGTCGGCGTCCCGCGAGAGGCCGGCGTGATCGAGGGACCCGAGCTCCCCGCCGACAAGCAGGGGCTGGCGGCGGCGGCCGAGGGCAACACCATCTTCTGCCGAATCACCCCGGACCAGAAGAAGGCGCTTGTGGGGGCGCTGGCCGCCCGTGGCCGGTTTACCGGGATGATCGGCGACGGCGTCAACGACGTCCCGGCGCTGAAACAGGCAAGGCTCGCCGTGGCGATGGGCTCGGGCAGCCAGGTCACCAAGGGAATCGCCGACATCGTGCTGCTCCGTGATCAGTTCTCGATGCTCCCGCGCGCCGTCGGCGAGGGGCGCCGCATCGCCCGCAACATCCACCGCCTCGGCCGCCTGTATGCGACCAAGACGATCTACGCGGCGATCCTGATCCTGATCACGGCCATCTTCGGGTTCACCTTTCCCTTCCTTCCACGCCAGCTCACCGTGGCCGCCATGCTCACCATCGGCATCCCCTCGTTCGTGCTCGCGCTCGCGCCCAGCGAGGGGCCTCTCTACCGAGGACGCCTGCTGCGGGCGCTCGCGGCCTTCGCCGTCCCCGCCGGCGGCGGCATAGCCGTGGGGTCGCTGCTCTGCTACTTCCTCGTCCGCGTCGGTGGGACCCTGGACGAGGGGCGAACCGCCGCGACGACCACGCTGATCGTGCTGGGCCTGTGCTTCATCCTGCTGCTGGAACGCGGACCGGGCCGCGAGCACATCACCATTCAGAGTTACATGCTCGCCATGGTCGCCGGACTCGGAGCCCTCTACGCACTGATCCTCGCCGCGGCGCCGGTGCGCTCCTTCTTCGACCTCCAGCTACTCTCGGCCGGGCAGTGGTTCCTCTGCCTCCTGTGCGTTGCGGCCGGATTGGTGCTCGCAGCGCTGGCCTGGAGGCTCCCGTACATCCAGATGCTCGAGGCGCCGACGCCGGCTGAGCCCGAGGTCGAGACGTGACCGCAGAATCGACAGCAGGCAGCCCGCCGCCGATCATGCACCCCGGCCGGCGAACGAAGATCGTCGCCACCATCGGGCCTGCCACCCGCTCCGTGGACGTGATGGCGGAGCTGATCGAGGCCGGAGCGGACGTGCTGCGGCTCAACTTCTCGCACGGAACCCCCGACGAGCACGCGGACAACATCGAGATGGCGCGCAGGGCATCGGAGCTGGCCGGCCGGCAGGTGGGGGTACTGGGCGACCTGCCGGGCCCGAAGCTCCGCCTCGACGAGGTCGAGGGCGGGGTCGTCGAGCTCAATACGGGCTCGGAGGTGACGCTCACGACCGGCGAAGAGGTCGGAGGCGCCGACCACCTCCCCGTCTCGTGGGACGGGCTGCCCTCGGCGGTCCACGAGGGCGAGGAGATCTACCTGGCCGATGGCAGGGTGCGGCTTCGGGCCCTGCGAACGGCGCCCGGGAGCATCCAGTGTGAGGTCGAGGTTGGTGGTCCGGTGTCCTCGCACCAGGGCCTCAACGTGCCCGGGACCGACGTGCCGCTTCCGGCCGCGAGCCGCACGGACCTCGACTGGGTCGACTTCGCGGTGAAGGAGGCCGTGGACCTGCTCGCCGTCTCGTTCGTCCGGCGGGCGGAGGACCTGCAACCGGTGGAGCGGCGGGTCAGAGTCGCCGGCGCGGACATCCCGCTGATCGCGAAGATCGAGAAGCCCCAGGCGGCCGACAACGCCGAGGCCATCATCCGCGCGGCGTTCGGGGGGATCATGGTGGCCCGCGGCGACCTGGGCATCGAGATCCCAATCGAGCGCGTCCCGACCGTCCAGCGACGCCTGCTGGAACTGGCCGGGCGCCACTCGAGGCCGTCCATCACCGCCACTCAGATGCTCGCCTCGATGGTCTCCTCTCCCCGGCCGACCCGCGCCGAGGTCTCGGATGTCACCGCGGCCATCTACCAGGGCACGGACGCGGTCATGCTCTCGGAGGAGACCGCCGTGGGCGAGTACCCGGTCGAGGCCGTACGCGTCATGGACCGCATCGCGCGCGAGGCCGAGCCCGACCTCCCCTACTGGGACTGGGTATTCAACCGGGCGACCGGCGACCCGAGCGACGTCGCAAGCTCGGTCGCACGGGCCGCGGTCGGCTCGACGTACACGCTTGGCCTCGCGGCCCTGGTGGTCCCCACGCGGAGCGGCCGAACCGCGCGGCTCGTCTCATCGCACCGCCCCCGGGTGCCTGTGCTCGCGGTCTCGCCCCGGATCGAGACGGTCCGGCGCCTCGAGCTGCTGTTCGGCGTGGGCTGCGTGCTCGCCGAGGATTGGACGAGCCTGCGCTCGCTGCTCTCCGACTGCGCGCAACTGGCCCAGGACGCGGGCGTCGCCCAGAGCGGCGACCTGATCGGGATCACCGCCGGGCTCCCGCAGCAGGAGCTCGGCACGAACATGTTCGAGGTCCACCGGGTGCCGTAGGGGTGGAGCACCCACCCCGAACCGGCCCGAGGGCTCAAACGGATTCTGGCAACAAGGGCCAGCCCCGCGAGTGGCAGCAAATCCACCTATACGGTTGATTATCTGCCACTCGCCGCCGAAGCGAGGCCCGCGGTCGTCGAAACTCGACCATCGTTGCGATTCAGGCGGCCGCTGCCAGCTCCCGGGGCTCCCTCCCTGCCTCAGCCGCCTGGATGAGCTCTCCCACGATCGCCGCCAGGTTCTCGTGAACCTCCGCGTCGGCCAGGCCGTCGCCGGCGAATGCCGCCTCGGCGTGAGGGACCGGAAGCTCGAGGTCGACGACGCGGGCGCCGGTCGCTCCAAGCACCTTGCGCGCCTCCGCCTGCGCCCAGACGGCGCCGAACATGCCGGTGCTGGCGCCGATCACGGCGACGGGCTTGTTGCGAAGCGCGTTGTGGGGAAACGGGCGCGACGCCCAGTCGATCGCGTTCTTCAGCTGGCCGGGGAGCGAGGAGTTGTATTCGGGGGTTGCGATCAGGACCGCGTCGGCGTCCGCGATCGCGTCCCTGAGTCCCTGCACGGCCTCGGGCGCGGGATCGGTGTCCTCGTCCGCGTCATACGGTGGGACGTCGCGCAGGCCGTCGAAGATCTCGAGCTCGTGGGGTGGCGGCACGACCTGTGCCGCCACCCTCAGGAGGTGCGTGTTGTGGGAGCCCTGGCGAAGGCTTCCGGAGATGCCGAGCAGCCGCATCGCTACTCGTCCTTCGCGAGCTCCAGGTGGACTTGGAGCGTGACCTCGTTCTCGACCGCGAAGCCTCCCTTGGGGAGCTCCGCGTTCCAGTTGAGGCCGTACTCGCGGCGGTCCACCGTGGTGGAGAGATCGATGCCGATGCCCTCCGCGCCGGCGATGTTCTCGATCGGTCCCACGATCGTGCCGCGCGCCTCGACGGGCCGGTTGGTGCCCTTGATCTCGAGCTCGCCGTCGACGAGCAGCTCTTCTCCCTCGGTCCGGATGTCGGTCGAGGTGAATCGGATCTCGGGCGTCCGCTCGGCGTCGAAGAAGTCGGGCGAGAGCAGGTGGCCGTTCAGCTTCTCGTCGCGGACGTCGACGCTCGCAACCCGTACGGCCCCGTAGATCACGGGCTCGCCGCCGGAGTTGTCGAGTGTCACGTCGAAGTCCGTGAAGGACCCGCGGAACGTGGCCACCACCATGTGCTTGACGGAGAAACCCACGCTCGAATGCACCGGATCCGACCTCCAGATGCCCGTGGGAATCGCCGTTTTCTCAGCTACCGTTGCCATTGAATCTGCCTCCTATCGAGTGGCTATACTTGACTCGTCAAACAAACACGGTAGCAGATATTTGCGCATGCAACAGTTGACTACTAAAGCATCTCTCAATACGACTACGGCGTTCGGGCATCTCCTGGGGGCGCACGCCACGCTCACCCGCCGCCTCAGTGCCCAGCTCGAGTCCGACCACGGGCTCACGATGAGCGAGTACGAGGTGCTCTTCCTCCTCTCGCGCGAGGAGAACCACTCCATGCGGCGCATCGACCTCTCGCGCGAGGTGCGGCTGTCGCCGTCGGGGATCACACGGATGCTCGATCGCCTCGAGGCGACCGGCCTCGTCGAGAAGGGCTCGTGCGCGAAGGACGCGCGCGTGACCTACGCGGTGCTCACGGATGCGGGCATGGAGAAGCTCCGTGAATGCGCGCCCGCCCACCTGGCCGAGGTCCAGCGACTGATCGGTGAGCGCCTGAGCGACGAGGAGGTCGAGGCGCTAGGCGAACTGCTGGGCCGGCTCTCCGACCTCGACGACGACTGCTCGATCGGCGAGTAGACCCTAGGAACCGGAAGGAGACGCCAGCACCAGCTGGGTCACCACCAGGTTGGCGACCAGGCGCTCCCCGCGATGGACGCGGACCTCGACGACGTGGGTCGTGCGCCCAGCGTGCAGATGCGCGGCGGTGGCGACGAGCTCGTCGCCCGCCCTGCCTCCCGCCATCACGTTCAGCTTCATCTCGATCGTGGTGAAGTCGTAGCCGGGCGGCAGGTGGCGGAAGGTCTGCCAGGCGGCAACCGAGTCGGCGAGCGCGACCCAGGCCCCGCCGTGAACGAGCCGGCCTGGATGCAGGTGCCGGTCATCGACGACGATGCGGCCCCGGCAGCGCTCGTCCGTCAGCTCGAGGGCCTCCACGCCCATGTCGGCGGGGAAGCTCCCGGCAATTCGCTCCTGAATCGAGTCGGCCGTGATCTCGGGATTCGTCTTCGCCATCCGCGCGGGAGCCTAGAAGGCCGAGTCGCCGAAGGGCTCGTCGCGCTCGCGAACGGCCTCGCGCCAGCCGGCCTCCGTGGCTCGCCTGGTGAAGCCGTAGCCCTCGGGCGTGTGCCGCGCGATGCCGTCGAAGAACGTCCCGAGCGCCTGCGTCGCGTGCAGCCCCTGCGCGTAGGCGGCCTGGTTGACGAGCAGCTTGTGCATCACGAGCTGATTCACCGGCAGGCGAGCCACCCGCTCAACGAGGTCCTCGAAGCGCTCGTCGAGCTCGGCCGCGGGCGCCGACTCGCTCGCCAGCCCCCACTCCGCCGCTTCGGCGCCCGTGATCGAGTCGCCGGTCAAGAGCAGGCGCTTGGCGCGGGCGGGCCCGATACGCCACGCCCACAGCGCGGTGGTCGGCACACCCCACACACGCGCGGGCGGGTAGCCGATCCGGGCGTCGTCGGCAGCCACGAGCAGGTCGGAGCAGAGCGCCATGTCGGTGCCGCCGGCGACGCAGAAGCCGTGGACCTTGCAGAGCACCGGCTTCTCCGAATGGAAGAGGCTCATGAAGCCGCGCACGTTTCGCCACATCATCTGGAAGTCGAGAACCGGGTCCCATGTCCCTTCCGGGTCGTGATTGGCGGCCATGACGGCCGGGTCCAACGGGGACGAACCAATGCCGACCGCATCCTCCGCTTCGCGTCCGGGCGCGGCCGGGTCCGAGTCACCGGGCCGATCATCGATCCCTGCTGCAAATTGAGCGAGGTCGTAGCCACCACAGAACCCGCTCCCGTTGCCGGACAGTGCGATCGCGTGCACCTCCGGGTCCAGGTTGGCGCGCTCTACGCAGGCCGAGAGCTCCCGCGGCATCTCCAGCGTGATGCCGTTCCCGCGCTCCGGCCGGTCGAGCCTGATTTGTGCGACGCGCCCGTCGCGGGCATAGGTCATCGTCTCGAGCTCCAAGGGCACGATGCTATTCGGCCCCGGGCCGGATACGGCGACGCGTTGCACTGGATTGCAGCTAGCTCAGCTGCCCGAAGGTGCACTCGCGCGCGTTCTTGTCGTCGCGCCAGCGAAGGAGTTTCGCTCCGTGGCGGATGCGCCCACCGCTCACGTGATCGAAGCTCACCTCCACGACCAGCTCGGGCCGCAGTGAGACCCACTCGAGCTCGCGGTCGGCCGCCCAGCGGCTGGGGTCGGCCGAGCCGCGCTCGCCGGTCTCGTACGGCGCCAGCGCGTTTCGCAGCTCCCGCTTCTCCTTCGCCTTGAAGCTGGAGGTGTGGCCAACGACTCGGAGCTCGCCGTCGTCGTACAGCCCGAGGATCAGCGATCCGACCGTGCCCTCCTCCTTGCCCGGGCGCCACCCGACCACCACGCAGTCGAGGGTGCGAAGGCGCTTGACCTTCACCATCCCCTTGCGCTCCCCGGGGCGGTAGGGAGCCGACAGCTCCTTGGCGATGACCCCCTCGCCGGAGTCCAGCAGTGGGCGGGCCTCGTCCGCGTCGGTGACCAGGGGCGTCAGCTCGATCGACCCGGGATCGTCGAGGCCCTCGATCAGCGCCTGGAGCGCCGCGCGCCGCTCCTCGAACGGCTGTCTGAGGAGCTTGCGCCTGCCCTCGGCGAGCACGTCGAAGGCCCGAAAGCGGGCCGGCGTCTGCTCCGCGAGCATGTTGATCCGCGACTCGGCGGGGTGGATCCGGTTCTGGAGCGCGTCGAACACCTCGACCCCGTCGGTGCCCAGGATCACCAGCTCCCCGTCGAGCACGTAGCGCCCGCCACCGAACCGGAGCTCGGGGAAGTAGCGAGACAGCGGTCGCCCGTTTCGCGACTGCACGAACACGTCGTCGCCGTCGGCGAAGACCACCGCCCTGAAGCCGTCGTACTTCGGCTCATAGGCCCAGCCGTCGCCCTCGGGAAGCTGCTTTCGAGACAGCGCGAGCTGGGGCTTGACCGGCGGCTTGAGCGGAAGTGCCATCGGTCGATCGTAGATGCTCGCCTACGATCACCCGATGCCGGACCCCGGGCCACCTCCGAGCGAGTGCGACGTGGTCGTCGTCGGCGCCGGCATCGTCGGGCTCGCGACCGCCCGCGAGCTGGCGCTCCGGCACGACGGCATCCGGATCGCGGTGCTCGAGCGGGAGGAGTCGATCGCCGCCCACCAGTCCGGCAGGACCAGCGGAGTCATCCACGCCGGGATCTACTACCGGCCCGGGTCGCTGAAGGCGCGCCTGTGCGTCGCGGGCGCGCGCGAGCTCTACGAGTACTGCGAACAGCGAGGGATCCGCACTGAGCGCTCCGGAAAGCTGATCGTCGCAACGGCTGAGGACGAGCTGGAGCCATTGGCCGAGCTCGAGCGCCGCGGGCGCGCAAACGAGGTCGCCGGCCTGCGGCGCGTCGATGCCGCCGGGATCCGCGAGCTTGAGCCGCATGCGACCGGCATCGCTGCACTCCACTCACCCACGACCGGGGTGGTGGACTTCGCAGAGGTGGCGGCGTCGTACCGCCGTGATCTGGCCGCCTGCGGTGGTCAGGTGGCCACGCGCTGTTCCGTCGAGCAGCTGGAGCCGAAGCCGAATGCGATCTCGGTCGTCCACGCGCGCGGCACGACGCTGGCCAGTGCGGTCGTCACCTGCGCCGGGGCCTGGTCGGACCGCCTGGCGGTCGCCTGTGGCGCGCCCAAGGAGCCCCGGATCGTCCCGTTCCGCGGCGCGTACCTGCGCCTGCGGCCCGAGAGGCGCGACCTGGTGCGAGCGAACATCTATCCCGTGCCTGATCCGGACCTTCCGTTCCTGGGGATGCACCTCACCCGACGGATCGACGGCGAGGTGCTCCTGGGCCCGTCCGCGCTGATGGTCGGCGCCCGCGACGCCTGCCGGCTGTCACGCGTGCGCCCGCGCGACCTCGCCCAGACGCTCGCGTGGCCCGGGTCCTGGCGCCTAGCCGCGCGCTTCCGCCGCACCGCGCTGCATGAGCTGCGCAACGCCGCCAGCCGCCGCGCGTTCGTCGACGATCTCCGCCGCTTCGTCCCCGAGCTGGACGCCGCCGACGTGCTCCCAGGTCCCGCCGGCGTCCGCGCCCAGGCTCTCGGACGCGACGGATCGCTGACCGATGACTTCGTGGTCCACCGGACCGAGCGCGCCGTCCACGTACGGAACGCACCCTCCCCCGCGGCAACGTCCTCACCTGCGCTCGCGCGGCTGATCGCGGACCAGCTGGACGACGAGCTGGACTCACGGAGCGCGAACGGGTGATGCCGGATCGATGTCGACAGTCCCCGCCTCGATCGGCTTCATGGGGATGTGCGTGACTTCCTTCAGGCGCGGTTCGACGCCTTCCCCGCGGGCAGCGCTCAACCGGACAGCTAGGGCAGTTTGTCGGGGATCGGCTGAATCCGCTTGCTCTTGCCGACGACGTCGACCGTCCGCTTGTAGGCCTCGCGCAGGAGCGTCGCCTCGCCCTGGCCCTTCTTCAGGGCCGACCCGACCGGCAGGACCGTGTAGTCGGGCTGGCTGACGAACACGGGCACGTAGCTGACCTTCGTGACGCGCGTCTTGCCGCCCTGCTCGACGCAGTGCAGCAGCACCACCATCCCGTCCTGGCTCTCCGCCGGCAGGCCTGCCGCGGGGCTCTGGTTGGAGATCAGGTTGCCCTCGCTGAAGACGACGAACTTGTCGTTGATCCGCTCGATCGGCTGCACGGCATGGGGGCCCTGGCCGACGATCGCCGTGATCAGCGGTGACTTGGTCACCTCCTTGACCATCTTGAGCTGGCCCGAGCTCGGCGTCTGCTGGTACTCGGGCAGGATCTCGCCGCCCCAGTGGATGTTCACGATCACCGCCTCCGCCCCATCCTTGTGCGCCTTGCGTGCGTCGTCGAGGATTCGCTTCGGGCTCGCGATGTTCACCGACCAGGAGTGCGGCAGGGGAATTCCGTTGGTGTCCGTCGTGTAGGCGAGGAAGGCGACCTTCACGCCGTGCACGGTCTTCATCACGACGTCGTGTTGCTGGGCCCTCGAGGAAGGGAAGGAGCCCGTGTGCGCGATCCCGTCGTTGTCGAGGGACTTGCCGGTGTCGTCGATCCCGGACTGCCCCTGGTCGAGGGAGTGGTTGGAGGCGGTGTCGCAGACGTCCCAGCCCGTTGCCTTGATCCCCTGCGCCAGGGCGGGTGGCGTGTTGAAGATCGGGTAGCTCGTGGGCGGCGACGGCGTCATCGGCGTCTCGACGTGGCAGATCCCCAGCGATGCGTCGGCCACGTAGGGCTTGAGCTCCGCGAGCTCGGGCGCGAACTTGTAGTGGTTGCCCCCGCCCAGCGCGAGGGCCCGCTCCCAAAGCGGCGAGTGGATGAGCAGGTCGCCGCTCGTCGAGACCGTGAAGTGGACGGGCTGGGCCTCCTGCTGGATTCGCACGACTTCCTGGGGCGTCAGCGACTTCCCGCCGCCGCCCTTTCCGACGAGCACGCCCGCGATCAGGGCGATCGCCGCGACCAGCACCAGTGCCGCGAATCGGCGGCGCCGGTAAGAAACCATCCGCGCCCGTTCCCGACGGGCGCCGCGGGATGCTTTCTCACCCGCTCGCCATCCGGGCTCGCTCGCGGCCGGGCGGCGCTGCCGCCGCGCGGAGCTGGGGGTTCGTGGACGGGTCGGCCCTGACTCCATGCGCGAATTGTCGCGAAGCGACAGGTCGAGGTGGCGGGAGGGCCGTCGGATAAGTAGTTTCGAGGGCTGATGGAGGCGGCGGCGACAGCGCGCAGCGAGACCGAAAGCTCCGAGCAGCCCGCGTCGTCGTTCACGAAGTCGCTCTTCTGCGGGGAGATCCACGAGGAGATGGTCTTCCCGTGGCCGCAGCCCGACGAGGCCGAGCAGGACCGCGTCCGAGGGCTGATCGACGCCGCGCGCGCGATCGGCGAGCGCATCGATCCGCGCAAGATCGAGGAGAAGCGCTGGATTGGCGACAGGCTGGTCCGCGAGCTCGGCGACGCCGGCCTATGCGGCCTCTACGTCCCCGAGCGCTACGGCGGCCAGGGCCTCTCCCAGACCGGCTATGCCCGCGTGTTCGAGACCTTCGCCCAGATCGACGCGACGCTGTCGATCGTCATGGGGGTTCACCAGTCCATCGGCTTCAAGGGCATCCACATGTTCGGCACCGAGGAGCAGAAGGAGCGCTTCCTCCCAGACCTGGCGACGGGCCGCAAGCTCGCTGGGTTCGCGCTCACCGAGCCAAATGCGGGCTCGGACGCCTACAACATCGAAAGCCGCGCGGTGCAGCAGCCGGACGGCACCTGGGTCCTGAACGGCGAGAAGCGCTACATCGGCAACGGCGGGACGGGCTCGGTGTTCACCACCTTCGCCCGCTGCGAGGTCGACGGCAAGGACCGCCATATCGCGCTGATCCTCGAGCGCAAGATGAAGGGGTTCGAGGTCGGAGAGCGCTTCGACACGATGGGGCTCCGGGCCAACGACCTGCGGCGCCTGTACTTCAAGGACGTCCGCGTGCCGCCGGAGAACGTGCTCGGCGAGCCCGGCGACGGCTTTCACATCGCCATGGAGGTCCTCAACAACGGGCGCATCGGCCTCGGCACGGGCTCGGTCGGAGCGACCAAGGGCCTGCTCGACCGCGCCATCGCACACGTCAAGGACCGCCGCCAGTTCGGCCATCCGCTGGCCGACTTCGAGCTCGTCCAGGACAAGATCGGCTGGATGGTGTCCTACCTGTTCGGGCTGGAGTCCATGTGCTACCTGACCTGCGGCCTGGTGGACGCGGGCGTCGCGGACTACTCGCTCGAGTCGGCGATCT
This sequence comes from uncultured Actinomycetes bacterium, assembly GCA_963829735.1. Lineage (GTDB taxonomy): Bacteria > Actinomycetota > Thermoleophilia > Solirubrobacterales > 70-9 > AC-56. The sequence goes on along the minus strand of CAWHJT010000003.1, from coordinate 205,303 downwards.
GCAAGGTCGCCGGTACCGAGTTCCTCTGGTACGCGGCCAACCGCGTTTTGCAGCTCAAGGGCGGCGAGGGCTACATGCGCGACGAGCCCTACGAGAGGATCCTGCGCGACATCCGCATCTTCCCGATCTTCGAGGGCGCCAACGACGTGATGCGGGAGTTCATCGCCCTGTCGGGGATGAAGCCGGTCGGCGAGCGGCTGTCGGGGCTGGGTGAGGTGGGCCTGGGCGATCCGATCGGCTCGATCGGGGTGATGGTCGACTACGTCAGCGGCCGGATCCAGCAGGAGGTCCGACCCGGACCGGATCACCCAAGCGCACCCCGAGCTTTCCGATCTGGCCGACTCCGCCTCCGACCAGGTGAAGGAGCTGCGCGGCGTCACGGAGTCACTGCTTCGCGAGCACAAGCGCGAGATCGTCGAGCGACAGCTCGCGCAGAAGCGGATCGCGGACTCGATCGCCGACATCTACGCCCAGATCGCGGTGCTCTCCCGGGTGACGCGGATCTTCGAGGACCAGGGAGTGGAGCCGTCGGGCCAGGAGCGCTACATAGCCGAGACGTTCTGCACTCGCGCGGCCGGCAGGGTCCGCGCCCGCCTGGAGCAGACCTCGGAGAACGACGACGAGCGGATGTCCGCGATCGCGAAGCTCGCGTATGCGCGCGGCGCCTACGGCTACGCGCTGTTCGAGGACTGAGGCGGCCGGGCTTACTCGACGGTCTCGATCTGGTCGACCGCTCGGCGCAGGACGTCCCGGAGAGTGCGCTGGTCCTCGCTGGACAGGCCAGCGATCTGCGGCGGCGGCTCGGCGAGGCGGCCGCTGATCTCCTCGCGCAGCGCACGCCCCTTCTTGGTGAGCACGAGGAGGCGGACGCGGCGATCGTGCGGGGCGGGGGTTCGGGTCACGAGACCGCGCTCCTCGAGGCGGTCGGTGATCCAGGTGACGTTGGAGTTGTCGCATGAGAGAGCCTTGGCCAGCTCGCCCATCGGCTTCGGCTCGTCGAGGGCCTGGAGTGCGATCCAATGCGGCACGATCAGGTCGTACCCCTTGATCACCGCGACCCACTCCGGGCGCTGCGAGAACACGATCTCCTGCAGCAGCGACCAGGATTCGCCGGCCGCGTCCCTGGTGGCTCGGGCGCCGGGCTTGGTCGTTGCAGTCGTCACGGGGGCGATGATACTCCACCGGCTGGACCTTTGATAGATTCAATCATCGTGAACCCCAACGAACGGGTCGAAACGCCCAGCGGAGGTCATATGGAGGCAGGCAACGGCATCGTGGTGAACGGGCTCGTCCGCGAGTTCAAGAACGGGCCGCGAGCGGTCGACGGCATCGACCTTCGGGTCGAGCCCGGCGAGATCTACGGATTCCTCGGCCCGAACGGCGCCGGCAAGTCCACGACCGTCCACATGCTCACCACCCTCCTCCCGCCCACTGCGGGGACGGCGACCGTCGCCGGCTACGACATCGTCAGCGAGGGCGCCGCGGTTCGTGACGCGATCGGCGTCGCCCTTCAGGACGCGGCGCTCGACCTCCTGCTCACCGGGCGCGAGCACATGAAGCTTCAGGGCGGCCTCCACGGGCTGTCGGGCGAGGAGATTGCGCGGCGCGGCGACGCGCTGCTCGAGCGGGTTGGGCTAGCCGAGGCGGCCGACCGCCGGGTCGGCGGCTATTCCGGCGGCATGAAGCGCCGGCTGGACCTGGCACTGGCCCTGGTCCATTCGCCACGCATCCTCTTCCTCGACGAGCCCACCACCGGCCTCGACGTGCAGAGCCGGGCCGCGCTGTGGGACGAGGTCTCCGGCCTCGCCCGCCGCGACGGGGTCACCGTCTTCCTTACGACCCAGTACCTCGAGGAGGCCGACACGCTGGCCGACCGGGTAGGCATCATCGATCGCGGCAAGCTGGTCGCGGAGGGGACCCCGGCGGCGCTCAAAGCTCAGATCGGCCGCCCCACGCTCGAGGCCGTTCCGACTGACGTCGCTCAGAAGGGGCGGCTCGAGGCCGTGCTCTCGGGGTTCGGGGATCCGCTGCCGGTGAGCAACGGCTCGGCCGCGGTGCGCCTGGCAGACGGGACCGAGGAGCTCGCCGACGTCGTGCGGCGCCTCGACAGCGAGGGGATCAAGGTCGCCGACCTGCAGCTCCACGCCCCCAGCCTGGACGATGTATTCCTCGCGAAGACCGGCCGCTCGCTCGAGGGTGCCGGCGACGAGGAGCAGGTCGAGCAGGAGACCGGCGAGGAACATCTGCCACGGCACCAGCCAGTTTCGGGGGGTGGCGCCCCCTCACCAGAAGACCCCGCCGAGGCCACGCGTAGCGGGCGATGACCGCTCAAGCCTCGACACCCAGCCTCCGAACGCAGGCGCCCTATCTGGCCTGGCGCTCGGTGGTCCGCACGATGCGCCAGCCGATCGTGATCGTGCCGCCGCTGATCTTCCCGCTGTTCCTGCTCGCGATCAACGCCTCGGGCCTCAGCGCCGCGACCAACATCCCGGGGTTCCCGACCACCTCCTACCTTGCGTTCGCTCTTGCGTTCCCCTTCATGCAGGGATCGATCTTCGCGACCAACACGGCGGGCACGAACGTCGCCCAGGACATCGGCAGCGGATTCTTCAACCGGCTCGCGCTGACACCGATGAGCGGGCCCTCCCTCCTCGTCGGCCAGCTCTCCGGCGTGCTGCTGATCGGAGCGCTTCAGGCCGTGGCGTTCCTGGCCGCCGGCCTCGCCGCCGGAGCGAGCATCCAGTCCGGCGTGCTCGGCGCGCTGGTCCTATTCGTGCTGTCGCTTTGCATCGCGGCCGCTTTCGGCGCCATCGGCCTGTTCGCCGGGCTCCGGACCGGATCGGCGGAGGCGGTACAGGGGCTCTTCCCCCTGATGTTCATCCTGCTCTTCCTGAGCTCCGCGAGCCTTCCGCGCGACCTGATCGCGTCGGACTGGTACCGAACCGTGGCGACGATCAACCCGGTCAGCTACCTCATCGAGGGCCTCCGCAGCCTGATCATCACCGGCTGGGACTTCGAGGCGCTGGCGCTCGGCTTCGGGGTGGCGATCGCGATCTTCGTGGCGGCGATCTGGGCGTCGACGGTCGCCCTGCGCGAGAGGATGGTACGGACGTGACGCGCCGGGCCCGCTATCTCGCGGTGGTCCGCACGGTCGCCTGGCGGAACCTGCACTCGGTGATCCGGGCGCCGGCGCTGCTTTTGCCCATGCTCGCCTTCCCGCTCTTCTTCTACATGGCGTTCGCGGGCGGGCTGTCGGCCGTCGGCAGCCTGCCCGGCTTCAACTACTACAACTACGACGCCTTCCAGTTCGTCTTCGTGCTGCTCCAGTCGGCCGCCTTCGGCGGCGTCTTCATCGGCTTCTCGATCGGCGCGGACTTCGATTCCGGGTTCACGCGCCGCCTGATGCTCGCGGCGCGCGATCGCTCCGCCGTGATCGCCGGATTTGGCGTCGCCGGGCTAATCCGCGCCGCCTTCGTATGGGTGGTCGTCTTCGGCATCGCCCTCGCCACCGGCATGCAGGTCGGCGGCGACGGCATCGACCTCTTCGGGCTGATCGGCCTGGCGCTGGTCGTGAACGTCGCTGCATTCCTCTTCGCGGCGGGCGTCATGACGCGGATGCGGACCCTGCAGGCGGCGCCGGCGATGCAGCTGCCCCTGTTCATGATCCTGATGACGGCCCCCATCTACGTGCCGCGGAACCTGCTCGAGGGATGGATCGCCAGCGTGGCCAAGGTGAACCCGATGACCGCAATCGTCGAGTCCGGCCGCAGCCTGATGGCGGGCGACCCGTTCCATGTGCTGCTGGCGTTCGCCGCGGCCGCGGGGTTTGCAGCCCTCCTATCGGTATTCGCGCTCCGCGGCCTGCGCAAGGCCGAGGCGGCCGGCTAGCTCTAGCCGTCCGAAAGCCGGGCGCGGTAGGCGCGGGTCTTGGCGCGGTTGCCGCAGACCTCCATCGAGCACCAGGTGCGGGAGCGGTTGCGTGAGGTGTCGTAGAACGCCCACTGGCAGTCGTCGGCGGCGCACGCCTTCAGCCGCTCCCAGGTGCCGGCGCACTGGATGTCCGCGACCGCGGCCAGGAGCCTCGCGACCAGGGCTGACACGCCCGCCTGCGCCGGGCGCGGGTACGCCTGGCCGTCGTCCTCGATCTCGACCCGGATGAGCCCGGCGTCGGCCGCGGCACGAAGGCGGCGCAGCACGCCGGCGTCGAGCTCGCTCCCGTTGTTGGAGAGCAGAAGGAGCCGCATGGCCTCGCGGAACTCGATCGCCCTCTCGACGTCCTCGAGCCCGAGGTCGTCCCCGGCCGGGATGCCCTGCTCACTCATCCACGAGCGCAGCGCCTCAGGCGAGTCGAAGCTCTCCTCGTCGGGACTGGTCGGGTTCTTCTCGAGCGTGTTGACGAACGAGCTGACCAGCTCGATGTCATCGGAGGCTCTGGTTTGAGCGGGCATATCTCGACACCACCAAATTCTAGTTGCCGGTTGACACCATCAAACAAAGTTTGGTAGTGTTGTAACCAGCTAATGAGCTTTACAGGTTAGCACCGAAGGAGGTAGCCAGTATGCATCCCGCACTCATGATCGCCGTGATGGAGGAGCGAGACCGCGAGATCGCCAGGCGAACCAAGGACGCCTGGAAGCGGCCCTCCCCGCAGCCACGGCGCGCGCAGTCCCGGCGCCCGCGGGGGCGCGGCCGCATGTCCGCGGCGTTCGCCCGGACGACGGCGGCGTTCTTCGGCTAGACGTTCTGCGCGTAGCTCAGGCCCTAGTTCAGGCGCTCGACGATCATCGCCTTGCCCTGGCCGCCGGCCACGCACATGGTCTCGAGCCCGACCTGGTGGTCGTCGGTCTCCATACGTTCAGGAGCGTGGTCATGATGCGCGCCCCCGTCATGCCGAACGGGTGGCCCAGGGCGATCGCGCCGCCGTGCGTGTTCAGCTTCTCGAGCGGGATGTCGCACTCGGCCATGATCGGGATGACCTGGGCGGCGAATGCCTCGTTCAGCTCGACCACGTCGATGTCGTCGATCTTCATGCCGGCGCGATCGAGCACCTTCTTGATCGCACCGATTGGCGCGACGCCCATGTACTCCGGCTCGTTCCCGTACGTGGCCGCGGTCACGATCCGGGCCCGCGGCTCCAGGCCGAGCTCGGAGGCCTTGGTGTCGGACATGATCAGCACGGCCGCCGCGCCGTCGTTCAGCGGGCACGAGTTGCCGGCTGTCACCCCGCCGCCGCCGAACGCCTCGGGGAGCTCGGCGAGCTTCTCGAGCGTCGAGCTGGCGCGAGGACCGTCGTCCTTCGCCACCTCGGTGCCGTCCTCGAGCGTGACCGGGACGATCTCCCGGTCGAAGAAGCCGGACTCCTGTGAGCCGACAGCAAGCTCCTGCGAGCGTTGTGCGTACTTGTCCATGTCCGGCCGGCTGACCTCGTAGCGCTTGGCGACGTTCACGGCGGTCAGTCCCATCTCGATGTAGGCGTTCGGGGTGCCGTCCTTGCCCTGGAGCTTTTCGTTCTGGTCCGCGGCGCCGGCCGGCTCGGTCCGCTCGTTGTAGCGGCTCACCCACTCCACGCCGGCGGCGATGTACGCGTCGCCCTCACCCGCCTTGATCGCGTTGCCCGCGTGCCGGATCGCATCGAGGCTGGACGAGCAGTAGCGCGAGACCGTGACGCCGTTCACCGTCTCCGGCAGGCGCTCGGAGAGCAGCGAGACGATGCGGCCGATGTTGAAGGCCTGAAGCCCCTGGGGCATGCCGCAGCCGCAGAAGAGGTCCTCGATGATGTCGGGGCTCACGTCGGGATTGCGCTCGAGCAGGCTGTCGACGACGAACGCGCCCATCTCGTCCGGGCGCTGCTGGGCCAAGGTGCCCTTGAACGCGCGGCCGATGGGCGTGCGAACGGCATCGACGATCACGGCTTCCGGCATCTGAGGATCTCCCTTCGATGGGTGGCGGACGTTCGGGGTGCAGAAGGATATGGGGGACGGCGCCGACGGCGCCGCAGAGGAGCGTGGCGACGCTCGCACGCCGTAAGCTGAGGCCGTGGCCGAAGGGACCGCGACCGAGACCGACATCACGCCTCAGCACGCCTCCGAGCTGGTGGATTCCGGCGCCATGGCGATCGACGTCCGCCGCGACTACGAGTTCGACGCGGGACATATCGCCGGCGCCAGCCACATCGAGATGAACGACCTGACCGCCAACGCCGAGTCCATCCCCAGGGATCGGGCCGTCGTCTTCTACTGCCGCTCCGGGAACCGCTCGGGGATGGCCGCGGCGGCCTTCAGAGAGGCGGGGTTCGACGCCTACCACGTCGAGGGCGGGCTGCAGGCGTGGGTGGACCAGGGATTGGAGCTCGAGCCGCCCGACGGCGAGGTGGCCGAGCCCCGAACCGGCGGCTGAGCCTGTGGAGGCGTCGCCTCCGCCAGACCCCCGGAGCCCGATCGAGGGGCTCCGCGCCTGGATGGCGCAGCTCGACCGCAGCCTCGGCGTCCGCACGTATCTGCTCGGCGCGATCTCGGTGCTCGGCCTCGCGGCCGGCGTGGTCGCCGTGGTCCTCGTCCTCCAGCTGAAGCAGGACTCGGCCTCCAAGGACGACGTCGACGCACTCAGCACGCAGATCTCCACGGTCTCCGACGAGGCGGCGCAGGCGGCTCAGGACAAGGTGAAGTCCCTCGACGACCGGATCTCGGCACTGGAGGCGAAGGTGGACGGACTCTCCGGCGACCAGACCAGCCTGCAGCGGGAGCTCGACTCGCTCAGGCAGGAGGTGGGCTCCGGCACGAACGGCTTCGGGAAGAAGCGGAACACGACCGGCTCGAACGGGCTCGGGAGCACCTTCCCGGGATCCGGGAGCGGGACCGGGCTGCCGGGGTCAACCGGGTCCGGAGGCGGCGGCGGAGGCGGCTCGTCCGGCGGCGGTGGCGGCAGCGGCAGCGGCGGAACCTCGCCCGGCGGCTGACGCGCGAGGGCTCGAGCGGGGCGTTGGCGACGCCGGCGCGGGTCGCGGCAACGCCGGCGCCCGGCCCGTGCCCACGCCCTCTATACAGCCCCGGCGTGGCCGAGCCGCCCGCGTTCGGTGGGCAATGAGGGCAGCGGTCGCGGGAGGCTGTGGGGGTGATGGCAAGGGGTGACCGAGGTTTGCCCTCCTATCGATGGCAAGAGTCGGCCACCCCTCGGGAACTGTGACGAGTTGCGCGCAGAGGGGGGCGGAACGCCGGCGCAACCATGACGGCTTTCCCTCATTGCCCCTTGTGCGCCGGCGGGGGCGATCCGCCGAGGGGGTCTACTCTCCGAGCGCGCTCGGCTCCGCGCGAACTCGGCCTCGCCCAGACGTGCGCTAGTAACGAAACGCACTAGACACGCACGCACGCGTCCGGTCGTTGCTCTACGGTCGTTTCACGCCTGAGGAGAGAAAGCGCATGCCTGAGGCGCCCACGCATACACGCGGTTCCTGAAAGGAGACCAGATGCCAACCGGCTACTGCGTGAAGGAACGCAAGAAGGTCGAGATCAAGGATCCCCAGCAGGTGACCATGAAGAACGGTCGCCCGGCGATCCAGGGCACCTGCCCCGACTGCGGCACGAAGATCTTCAAGATCGGCAAGCTCTAGACGGACCTTTCAGCAACCGACTAGCTGCCTGCGCCGGCTTCGGGCTCAGCCCGGGGCCGGTCGCAGTCGTTCAGGGATTGCCTCGACGGCCGCCAGCCCGCCTTGGCGGCGGCCGAACGGGTAGCCGACGAGCGCCTGCACGACATCCGGGTCGAACCGAGCACTCCATCGCCGCGCACGTCCTTCTCACTATCGGCGTGCGCAGGCACGCGCTTAACCCTGGTAGACGCAGACCACAGTGCGTGCGAACGGTGAACCGCACCGCGCAGGGAGGAGTATTACGGGCGGCATGCGGATACTCCACGGACACGGAAGGCCCAATGGCTGACACTGCGCTGACGAAGGACTCGGACGTCCGCGAGGCCTATGCGGCGCACGCCGGCGAGCTCTACGGCTTCGCCCTCCGCTCGCTCGAGGACCCCGGGATGGCCGAGGAGGCCGTCCAGGACACGTTCCTGCGGGCGTGGCGGGCCGGGGATCGGTTCGACCCGCAGATCGGCTCGCTGAGGACCTGGCTCTTCGCGATCCTGCGAAACGTGGTGATCGACCTCGGCCGGGCGCGCTCGAATCGGCCGGTCGCGACCGGCGAGCTCCCGGAGCAGGGACACGAGCCGTTCGAGGAGATGCTCGTCAGCTGGCAGGTCGAGGAGGCGATGCGGCGCATCGGCGACCAGCACCGCCGGGTGCTCGTCGAGACCTACCTGCGAGGCCGTCCCTACGCTGAGGTGGCGCTGGAGCTGGGCGTGCCCGAGGGAACGATCAAGAGTCGCGTGTACTACGGCCTGAGGGCGCTTCGCAATGCGCTCGAGGAGATGGGCTATGACGGCTGACGATCATCGCATCTGGCGCGAGCGCCTCGGGGCTTTCGCCCTCGGCCAGCTGTCGGACTCCGAGCGCGCCGCCACGGAGGCGCATCTCGAGGGGTGCGCGGATTGCCGCGCCGAGGCCGACGCGCTGGCCCCGATGGCGGCCATGCTGGAGCGCGCCAATCCCGACCAACTCTCCACCGCCCCGGCGCCCCCTCCGGATCTCGGCGATCGGATCGCTCGGCGGATCGCGGCCGAGCGCGGCGCCACGCGGCGCCGGCGCCTGCGGTTTGGATTCGGCCTCGGAGCCGCCGCGGCGGCCGCGACGGCCGCCGTGCTGCTCGCGGTGTCGCTGACGGGCTCGACGCCCACACAGCCGCAGCCGGAGACGGTCGCCTTCAAGGGGCTTCCGAAGGGAGCCTCGGTCAACGCCAGCCTCGAGTCCCGCGCCTGGGGCAGCGACGTCAGCCTCCATGTCCGTGGCTTCCGGCCCGGCACGCTGTGCACCGTCTGGCTGCGGCGTAGCGACGGGACGAAGGTTCCCGCGGGCTCCTTCCGCTACGTCTACGCGGGCGAGAGCGACGAGGCCCGGCTGAGCTCGGGCCTGGATCCGCCTGATGTCGCGGCGATCGGGCTCAAGGCGGGCTCCAGGACCTTCGTCGCGCCCGTCAGCTCCCACGCCCAGGATCTCGGCCCGGCGCAAAGCTAGCCGGGGAAGAGGGGGAGATCGCCGCGCCGCAGGAGGGCGCGGCCTTCCCCTCCCCCGAGATCTGCGATAAACGCTCTGGTGGAGAGACTCAGCGCCGACGACACGCGCATCCTCAGGCTCGAATCCGACTTCATCGCGGGCCACACGCTGAAGATGGTGCTGGTCGATCCGCCCGAGGGCGGGGAGCCGCTGACCCTCGACCTCGTGCGGCGGCGGGTGGAGTCCCGGCTCGCAGCGCACCGCCGCGCCCGCCAGCGCCTGGCCCCCACGCCCCTGAACCTCGCGACACCGGCCTGGATCGACGATGTGAGCTTCGACATCCGCCACCACGTCAGGCTCGCCTCGGAGCCGGTCCGATCCCGGGACGACCTCGTCGCGTACGCCGGCAAGGCGATGGCGGAGCGCCTTGACCACCTGCGGCCGCTGTGGTGCATGGACTTCGCGGGCCCGCTGGACGACGGCCGGTCGGCGCTCGTCATCAGGATCCACCACTGCATGGCCGACGGGGTCACCGCCCTGCGGATGCTCTCGCAGCTCCTGTGGGACGACGCCGCGGGGGCCGAGCCGGGGGAGGTGACGCCCTGGCACGCCAGATCCGAGCCCGCCACATCCCGCCTCCTGGCCGCGGGCTTCGGCAGCCGGATGCGCGACCTGGGGGGCGCCCTGTCGGCCGGCGCACGCGCCGCGGCGACGCCGCGGCGCTGGAGGGCGACCGGCCGCGAGCTCGTGGCGCTGCCCGCGACGCTCCGGCGCGAGCTTTGGCCGCTCGGCGCGGACACGGCGTTCGATCAACGCATCGGCGGCGACCGGGAGCTGGCATTCACGTCTTGTGACCTCGCCGACCTCAAGCGCATCGAGCACGCCGCGGGCGAGGACGTGACCGTCAACGACGTCGTCCTCGCGATGGTCGCCGGAGCCATCCGCCGCTGGCTCTCCACGCATGATGAGCCCATGGAGGCGATGCGGGTCCAGATCCCCGTGAGCATGCACCACCGCGACGAGAACGGAGACGCTCTCGGCAACCGCGACTCGTTCCTGTTCTGCGACCTGCCCATCTCCGAGGCGGATCCGCGTGCCCGGCTCGAGGCGATCAACGCGGAGACGAGCAGCCGCAAGGAGCACCACGATCCCGCAGAGCTGTACTCGTTCTTCCACAGCCTCTCCCACATCAGGCCGCTGTACCGAGTCGCCTCGGAGCTGGCATCGGGCCCGCGGGAGTTCGCGCTCTCGGTGTCCAACGTCCCGGGCCCGAGAGATCCGGTCAGCCTGCTCGGCGGCAACGTCGCCGAGCTCTACTCCATCGCCGAGCCCGCGGACCGCCACGCGTTGCGCGCCTCGGCGATCTCGCTCGCGGGCCGGATGAGTCTCGGGTTCTGCACCGATCCGGGGGCTGTGCCGGGCGTGGCCGACCTGGCGGACGGGCTGGATGCGTCGCTCGCGGAGCTGCTCGAGCTCTGCTGAGGCGGTTCAGCGAGCCCCGGCGTCCCGGAACTTCACCATGCCGCCCAGCACGCCCACGTAGGCCGTGCCGTCCGGGGCGATGGTGACCGGCGCGTAATTGTTGTTGTATCCGAGGCCCTCGCCCGAGAGACGGCTCCAGACGCGGCGGCCGGTATCGAGGTCGAGGGCGGTCAGGTACCACGCGTCCTGGTTGTCCGCGCGCGGCGGCTTCGTGTACGTGTAGACGAGGCCGGACCTGCCGGACACCTTCGGCACGACGGACGGAGCGCGCTGGGCGCTGTGCCAGACCTTGTGACAGCCCTTGCCGTCGCGGTCGACGTCCACTCGCTCGAGGCCCGGGGCTGTCACTCCGCCCTGCTCGGTTGCGGTGACCTTGTAGCCATAGTTGTTCTCGGCGATCAGCGCCCGGCCGGCCCCGATCAGCGACTGGTCGGTCGAGGACTTGCCCTGCTTGAAGACGGGCACCCTGCAGACGACGCGGCCACCCCTGGGGTTGGCGCGTCGTTGAAACACCATGATGTCGATCGGGTCCGCGTTGTCGGTGGTCGCCACGTAACGGCCGCCGCCCATGATCGTCGGCGTCGTGCCCGAGCCGGCCTCCGTCTGGCCCGGCTTGACCCTGCCGTCGTTCGGATAGCCGTGCTGCCAGACGACCCGGACCCGGCCGTGCCTGGCCCTCAGGCGGTAGAGCGCGCGGTCGGTCACGACGTAGACGCCTCGCCGCTCGTCGACCGCGAACGAGTTGCCGATGGGCGAGCCGAGGTCGCGGGTGTGGATCTTCCCGCTCTGGCGGTTGATCCACCCCATGACGCCGTGCGCGGACGCGAACCAGATCCGGCCGTCCCAGTCCGGGAGGGCGGAGATGATCTTGTCGTCGCTCGCGAGCACGCCGCTGAGGTCGAAGTCGCGGGTCTTCCTGAGCCCAGGCCCCCCGGTCTCCGCGATCACGAAGACGTGGCGCGTGGTGGTCGCCGCGATCATCCGGTCGCCGCGACCGAGGTAGAAGTAGCCGCCGCCGCTGAAGTCGGTGAACGGGTTCCCTGCGCTGGGCTGGCGCGGCGGAAGCGGGTAGGTCGCGAGCGGCGTCAGCGTCGCCGGATCGATGATCGCCGCGACGGGCCGGTCGAGGCCGACGCAGATCGCCACGAGCCGGGCCTTCGAGTCGAAGGTGATCGAGGCGCACTCGCGGGTCAGCACGGTCCCCGTGTAGAACGCGGACTGCGTCTTGGTCTTCCGCCCGAGGGGACCGCTCCAGCGGTAGGTGTCGGTCTGGTAGGCGTCGTCGTGGAGGTTCGAGACGCCGTTCGGCGCCATGAAGGGGTTTCTCGGGACGAGCGGCAGATGGAACGGGTCCGGCTTCGCCGGCGAGCCCTCGAACGGCTGGATGTTCCCTGCCATCGGGCCCTGCGGGATCGGCTGCGGGGTCACGCCCGTGGTCTGCGCTGCCGCCACCACCGGGGCCGCCAAGAGCGCCAGAACGGCGGCCGCGGCGATTGACGTGCGCTGCACCATTCGAATCGCCAGGCTACCCATCGCCTCTCGATCGCGTGTCGATTGATTCAAGGATGGAAGAATGAGAGGCAATGCCGGCTCAGAAACCCCTGGAGCTGATCCTCGCCCGGAACCTGCTCACCAGCATCTCGACCCCGGCCTTCCTCGTCGACGAGAATGCGGCACTGGTCTTCTACAACGAAGCCGCCGGGGCGCTGCTGGGCCGCTCGTTCGAGGATGCGGGGAGGATGAGCCCCGAGGAGTGGACGTCGAGGTACGGCCCGTTCGACGCGAACGGCAAGCCGGTGGAGCTGGAGGAGCTCCCCACCACGCGCGCGGTGCGCGACGGCCGCCCCGCCCACGCGGTGTTCACGATCCGGTCGGCGAACGGCGCCAGCAGGGAGATCGAGTCGAGCGCGTTTCCAATCGTTGCGTCGGAGGAGGGATCGTCGGGAGCGATGATCTTCTTCTGGCCACAGGGCAAACATGGCGAGGAGCAGGAATGAGGATCAAGGTATGGGGCGCGCGGGGATCGGTCCCGGCACCGGGGCCGGAGATGAACCGCTACGGAGGCAACACGTCGTGCGTCGAGATCACGCTGGCGAGCGGAGAGCACCTGATCCTCGACGCCGGGACGGGCATCCGCACGCTCGGCCTCGACCTCACGGCCTCGCCGCACGTGAACATCCTGCTGACCCATCTGCACCTCGATCACATCCAGGGGCTGATGTTCTTCCCGCCCTGCTTTCGCGCCGACGCGGACATCACGATCTGGGGACCCGCCTCGCCGGAGGCCTCGCTCGAGGACCGCGTCGCGCGCTACATCTCGGCGCCCCTGTCGCCGGTGGAGGTCCGCGAGCTTCCGTGCGATGTCTCGTTCCACGACACGCCGCCGAGCGAGTGGAAGCTCGGCTCTGCCACGATCCGCTGCGAGGCCGTGAACCACCGCGGCCCCACCCTCGGATTCCGGATCACCGAGTGCGATACGACGCTGTGCTACATCCCGGACCACGAGCCGGCTCTCGGCACCGTGCTCGCGGAGACAGAGCGGGAGTGGATCTCCGGCTACGAGCTGGCGCGCGATGCCGACCTCCTGATCCACGACTGCCAGTACGCGGACGACGAGTATCCGCTCCACGTGGGCTGGGGACACTCCGCGATGAGCGACGCCCTGACCTTCGCGTCGCGGGTCGGCGCCCGCGGCCTCCTCCTCTTCCACCACGACCCACTCCACGCCGACGGGTTCCTCGACGCCCTCGACGCCACAGCCCGTCGCCGCTGGTCGGAGCTCGGCGGCGACCCGACGGCAGTCGCGATTGCGATGGAGAGCGAGGAGCTCGAGGTCGGTCCCGCGACGACCCCTGCCGGGCTCGCGACCACCGCCTGAGGGCTCAGATCGCGGGCGCCGCGCCCAAGTCCACGCTCAGGTGCAGGGGCTTTCGACACTTGGTACAAGGCCGTGGCGAAAATTCAAGACACGCGGCCAGCGCGTCGTCGCCCTCCGACCCTTAGCTTTGGCTCAAATTCCGAGGACCGCCATTGTCGGCGCCCCCTCGGCCGCCTAGAGTACGGCGCGCCGATGAGGCGCCAGCGGGCTTGCCCCGGCGGTTCCAGCTCATCCCCGACTCGACAACGGAAGCAGATAAGGAGACACACCACTGATGGCCACCACCGCCGCCACCCCGAGCACCAACCACAAGGACATCATCGCCCGCGTCGACGAGGACGGCGTCGAGTTCATCCGCCTCTGGTTCACCGACATCAACGGACAGCTGAAGAGCTTCTCCGTGGGCCGCGAGGAGCTCGAGGGCGCGCTCACCGACGGCATGGGCTTCGACGGCTCGTCGATCACCGGCTTCAACGCGATCGAGGAATCGGACATGATCGCGATGCCCGACCCCGACACCTACACGCTCCTCCCCTGGCGCACGCACGGCGAAAAGGGCAACGTCGCGCGGATGTTCTGCGACGTGCTGAAGCCCGGTGGGGAGCCGTATGAGGGCGACCCCCGATTCGTCATGCGCCGCGCGCTCGCCCGCGCCAATGACATGGGCTTCGACACCTTCAACCTGGGGCCGGAACTCGAGTTCTTCTACTTCGCCTCGGATGAGCTCCCCGAGGACGGCGTGCCGGAGATCCTCGACAAGGGGGGCTACTTCGACCTGACGACGCTCGACGCCGCCTCGGACCTGCGGCGCGACACGGTCAACGCGCTGAAGGCCGTCGGGATCCCGGTGGAGTACACCCACCACGAGGTCGGCCCCTCCCAGCACGAGATCGACATGCGCTACGCGGAGGGCCTGCGGATGTCGGATGCCGCGATGACCTACCGGATCGTGGTCAAGGAGATCGCTGCCGAGCACGGGGTCTACGCGACGTTCATGCCCAAGCCCCTGTTCGGCGAGAACGGCTCCGGGATGCACACCCACCAGTCCCTGTTCTCGGGCGGCAAGAACGCGTTCTACGACTCCGACGGCGACCACCACCTCTCGGACGCCGCCAAGTCGTACATCGCGGGCCTCCTGAGCCACGCGCGCGAGATCGCCGCGCTGTTCGCCCCGAACGTCAACTCATACAAGCGCCTGGTGCCGGGCTACGAGGCGCCGGTCTACTGCGCGTGGTCGCAGCGGAACCGATCGGCCCTGGTCCGGGTGCCGGTCTACCACCCCGGCAAGGAGCAGGCGACACGCGCCGAGCTCCGGTGCCCGGACCCGTCCTGCAACCCGTACCTGACATTCGCGGCGATGCTCCACGCCGGCCTCGACGGGATCGAGAAGGGCTACGAGTGCCCCGAGCCGATGGAGCGCAATCTCTACGAGCTCTCGCACGACGAGCGCACAGGTCGCGGCATCGAGCAGCTCCCGGAGACGCTGGGCGAAGCGATCGAGGTGCTCGCCGAGTCGGACCTGGTCCGCAAGGCCCTCGGCGACCACATCTTCGACCGCTACGTCGAGTTGAAGCGCGCGGAGTGGGAGGAGTATCGCGTCCAGGTCACGCGGTGGGAGCTCGAGAAGTACCTGCCGGTCCTGTAGCCGTTTCGTAGCCAGCCCGGGCTAGTCGTCCAGCCGCGCGTCGCGGCGGGCGCGCGCGGCGGCCGCCTTTGCCTGCGCCTCCGCCTCCTGGTGGAGGCGCTCGGCCAGGTTGGCCTGCCGGCGCTCGGCGTCGCGGCGTGACTCCGCCTCTGCGGCCCGAGCCTCCTGCCGGATCTCGCGCTGGAGGCGGGTCTCGAGCGCCTTGAGGCGCTCCTCGGCCTCGGCTCGCGCCTTCGACTCGGCCTGCGCCCGAAGCTGCTCACGAGTCTCGGAGAGCTCGCGGCTCGAGCCGGCCTTGGCGTCCTCGACGGCGCGGCGCGCCCGCTCCTCGGCCGCGGCGGTCCGGCGCCTCGCCTCGGCCTGTACACGGCGCGCCCACTCGACCGCTTCGCGGCGCATCTCGACGGCCTTGCGGGCGTCCTCGATGATCTGCGCGCGCGCCTGCTCGGCCTCCGCGGCCCGCTGCTCCGCGGCATCGATCGCATCCCTGGCCTCCTGGAGCTCGGCGCGGAACCGGCGCACGTCCCGCCGCGAGCGTGGCGACGCTGTCGGTTCGGGCGGCGGCCACCGCCTGGATGACGCCCTCGGCGGCCTCGCGGGCCTGGGCGGCCGTGGCGGCCGTCGACTCGGTGGTCACCATCGGCTTCACCGCACGTAGGCGAGGCCCGCCGGCCGCGCCCTCACCAGGCTCGGCGGAGACGCTCTCACCGGGTCCATCGGTTGTGTGGGGCATCGATCCGTGGCACCGTCCCTGGCGGCGCTGAACCTCCGGACGCAGCGAGAGTAGCCGCCCGTGCGGAAAGAAGCGCTGTCATTCCAGCGCTTTGGGCGGGTCCAAGCCCCATTGCCTCATGCCCTCCTCGATTCGCTCGATGACCCGCTCGACGACCTTGACCCGGGCGTAGCGCTTCGAGTCCGCCTCCACCAGCTCCCAGGGGGCGTTCGGCTGGTCGGTGCGGGCAAGCATGTCCTCCACCGCCTCGGCATAGGCCTCGCGCTTCTCCCGGTTGCGCCAGTCCTCGTCGGTGAGCTTCCACACCTTGAGCGGGTCGCTCTCGCGCCTCTTGAAGCGCTTCAGCTGCTCGTCCGGGGAGACGTGGAGCCAGAACTTGACCAGGATCATCCCCTCGTCGGTGAGAGTCCGCTCGAAGCTATTGATCTCGTCGTATGCGCGGAGCCACTGCTCGCGCGTGGCCAGCTCCTCCACCCTCTCGACCAGCACGCGTCCGTACCAGGAGCGGTCGAATACCGCCATCCCGCCCCACCCCGGCAGCGCACCGAAGAAGCGCGACAGGAAGTGATGGCGCTTCTCGTCCCAGGTGGGCACCGCGAACTGCTTGACCCGGACGTGGCGCGGGTCGAGCTGAGCGACGAGGCGCTTGATCGCCCCACCCTTGCCCGATGCGTCCCAGCCCTCGAAGATCACGCACAGCGGCGGGCCAAGCTCCTGACTTCCGATCAGGCCGCCCAGGGTCAGCCGCAGCTGGGTCAGGCGCTCCCAGCCCCGGTCCAGGGCCCGCTCCTCCTCCTTGCGGCTGAGCGACTTGGACAGGTCCAGCTGGTCGAGGCGTTCCACGGTCGGATCCTCTCAGGCGAGGGGCGCCGTTGCAGCTCGCCGTCCATCGGGAGGGCTTGATGACGAGCACTAGGCGGGTCCGTTGCGGTGATAATCGCGCCCATGACATCCAACATCGAGCAGCTGCGGGCGCTGTTCGAACGATTCAACGAGACGGGCGAGCTGGACTTCACCGCAGCCCATCCCGACGTGGAGCTCCATGACCGTCCCGACGTTCCGGACGGCAGGGTGTGGCGGGGGGTCGATGGGGTTCGGGGATTCTTCGAGAAGACAGCCGAGTCGTTCGACCCGATCCGCTGGGAGCCTCGCGAGTTCATCGACGCCGGCAGGCACGTGGTCGTCCGCGCTCACCTCGTGGCTTACGGGGCGAGCAGCGGGACGCGGATCGAAGCGGACGAGGCGCAGCTGTGGACGTTCCAGGATGGGTTGCTCATCCGCCTGCAGGCCTTCCCCACAATCGAGGATGCGTACGCGACCGCCCGAGCGCTCGACAAAGCGGAGGGGATCGACGCAGCCGGTTAGGAATCAGTACGGGTTGGGCAGCGGGCCGGGCGCGTCGGGCTTCTCCGTGGTGGCGTTCAGCGCCAGCGGGAGGGCGAGCGCGGCGAGGAAGATGAGGAGGATCCCGATGGCCACCAGCCATCGCGAGCGGAACATGTGACCGAGGATCCCGATCGCGAAGCCCGCGATCATGAGCGACACGTAGGGACCGATCGAATGCGGGAGGATCCCGGCGGTCGCCATCCGCTCATTATCATCGCCGACATGGCCCACACCGCCGATCCCGGGTCCGTCGCCGACGTCGAGCAGTCGCTGGGCGAGGTCGGGTACCTCGCGGACGAGCCCGCGGCCCTGGTCGCGTACCTCGCGCAGCGGCTCGGCAAACCCGTTCTCGTCGAAGGCCCGGCGGGCGTGGGCAAGACCGAGCTGGCCAAGGCCATCTCCCGTGCGACCGGGCGGCAGCTGATCCGCCTCCAGTGCTACGAGGGCCTCGACGAGGCCAAGGCCCTGTACGAATGGAACTACCGCAAGCAGCTGCTGAGGATCCAGGCAGAGGCTACGGAGGACCCCGCTCAGGGTGAGCATCCCGCCAGCGACCCGCCTGCGCGCGGACGCGAAGCGGAGCACGCAGGCGGAGTTATGTCGGACATCTTTTCCGAGGAATTCCTCCTCACCCGCCCGCTGCTCCAGGCAATCGCCTCGACGGACCCGGTCGTGCTGCTGATCGACGAGATCGACAAGACGGACCAGGAGTTCGAGGCGATGCTCCTCGAGGTGCTCTCCGACTTCCAGATCTCGATCCCCGAGCTGGGCGTCATCGAGGCGCGCACCCATCCGATCGTGGTGCTCACGTCCAACAACTCCCGCGAGCTCACCGAGGCGCTGAAGCGCCGCTGCCTGTACCTGTGGCTCGACTACCCGGAGGTCGAGCGCGAGATGGAGATCGTGCGCCTGCACGCGCCGGAGATCGACGAGCGGCTCGCCCGGCGCCTGGTGGAGGTCGTCCACATGATCCGCCAGCTCGACCTCAAGAAGCCGCCCTCGATCGCCGAGTCGATCGACTGGGCGCGGGCACTGCTACTGCTGGGGGCCGACGACATCGACGGCGCGCTCTTCGCGCGGACGATGAGCATCATCGTCAAGCACCGCACCGACATGGACCTGGTGGCCGAGCGAGTGGGCATGAAGCTCGGCGGCATCCAAGGGCTCGAGGCGGGGGCGGCAGGATGAGCATGCAGCACGCAGCACGCAGACGGTCTCGGCACAAGGTCTGCTTGCTGCTTGCGGCTTGCTGATTGCTCGATGAGCCCGCTGCCGCCCGGACTCGCGCCGAGACTGGTCTCGTTCTGCGAGGAGCTCCGAGGCGAGGGCGTCGCGATCGGGACCTCCGAGATCCTGGACGCCTTCGAGGCCCTCGACACGGTGCCCTGGACGCGCGAGGAGGACTTCCGCGAGGCGCTCGCGGCCACCGTCGCGAAGTCACAGGAGGACCGGCGGGTCTTCGAGCTCCTCTTCGACCGCTACTTCTTCCGCGCGGCCGAGTCCGAGGCGCTCGAGCGCGGCATCGGCGAGGACCGCCGCTACGAAGGCGGCGATGGCCTCGACCTGAACGAGCTGCGCGAGGCGGTCCGTCAGGCGATCGCCGACGGGCGTGACGGCGAGATGCGCGACCTCGCGAGGCTGGCGATCGCCGCGTTTGGCCGCCAGGGCGAGGGATCGGGCGTGATCGGCGTGGACGTGCAGCGGATCCGGCGCACGCTCGGCCTCCAGTCGCAGGGGCGCGGCGAGAGCGGCGACGTGGAGCTCGACCGCGAGCAGATCAACCAGTTCGAACGCCATCTTCGGCGCGAGCTCGAGCGGGACCTGATCGAGCGCACCGAGAAGCTCCCACCGTCGCGCCCGCTCGCCGAGCTCGACCGCGCGCTCCCCACGAGTCCCGCCCAGGACCTCGCGGCGGTCCACCGATCCGTCACCCAGCTGAAGCGCCGCCTCGCCACCCTCGGGCACGAGCAGCGCGGCCGGCGCCGGGGCGCGATCGTCGATATGCGGCGAACGATGCGGGCCTCGCTCGACACCGGCGGGGTCCCGCTCCGCCTCAAGTACCGGCCCAAGCATCCCCGGCGCCCTGAGATCTACGTCTTGTGCGACGTCTCGACCTCGGTCACCTCGGCGAGCGTCTTCTTCCTCTCCGTGCTCCACGCCCTCCACGACTCGTTCCGGAAGCTCCGGAGCTTCGTGTTCATCGAGCGGATCTCCGAGGTGACCGACGCCTTCGAGCGCGAGCGCGACTTCCGCTCGATCTCGGAGCGGATCAGCCGCGAGGGCGGCGTTGCCGACGTCTCGGGGTACACGGACTACGGCCGCGTCTGGCTCGAGTTCCTCGAGGAGATCGTGGATGACCTGGGCCCGCGCTCGACCGTGATCGTGCTCGGCGACGCGCGGACCAACGGCCGCGAGCCCCACGCCGAGGTGTTCGCCCAGATCACGGCGCGCGCCGGCCGCACTTTCTGGCTCAACCCGGAACCGCGCCTGTACTGGAATTACGGCGACTCGGTCATGGCGGCCTACGAGCGCCACTGCACGGCGGCGTTCGAGTGCTGGACCACGCGGCACCTGGAGAACTTCGTGAACGTGGTCGCGGGCGGCACACCACTCGTCCCGCAGGGGTAGTCCTGATCGCAGCCGGGTAGCCGCAGCGCATGGCCAATGCGGCGATTCTCGACGTCGACGGGACGCTCATCGACACGAACTACCACCATGCGATCGCGTGGTACGGCGCATTTCGACGTCACGACGTGACGCCGGAGATCTGGCGCATCCATCGCCACATCGGGATGGGTGGGGACCAGCTCGTGGGCGCCGTCGCCGGCGACGAGGTCGAGGAACGGTGCGGCGACGACATCCGCGAGATCGAGGGTGAGCTCTACATGGCGATGATCGAGGAGGTGCGCCCCTTCGAAGGTGCGCGCGAGCTGATCGCGGAGCTCGGCGACGTGGCGGAGTCGGTTGTCCTCGCCAGCTCCGCCAAGGAGCACGAGGTCGACCACTACCTCGACCTGCTCGACGCGCGCGATCTGGCGACCGACTGGACCACCTCGGCCGAAGTGGACTCCACCAAGCCGGAGCCCGACCTCGTGCACACCGCGATGAAGAAGGTGGGTGCCGACTCCGGCGTCATGATCGGCGACACCCGCTGGGACTGCCATGCCGCCGCGCGGGCGGGAATCCCGGCGGCCAGCCTGTTGACCGGCGGCTTCGGCGAGGCAGAGCTGCGTGAGGCGGGAGCGGTCGAGGTGTTCACGGACATCGCCGAGCTGCGGACCGCCCTTGATCGCCTGCCCGTGATCGGACGCCCGAGGGCCGGCGCGGCCGCGGATGGTAGGTAGACTCCTGGGCGTTGAACGACAGGGGTGCTCGCGGGCTAGCGGGCTGAGATAGCGCCTTTGGCCACCCCACCTGGCGCTGACCCTTAGAACCTGTGCGGTAATGCGCGCGGAGGGAGCATGCGAACGACTTCCGAGGCTCCCGTAGCGGAGCCTCAATCGGTTAAGAGGGCCGCCGAGGCGGCGGAGGGGCGCGGTGTGGCCGGGCGACCCGAAAACGAGCATGCCGCCGCCGGCTCGGCCGTCGAGATCGCGGGCCTCGAGCATTCGTTCGGCGAGCTGGACGTGATCCGGCGGCTGGAGCTAGCTGTTCGGCCGGGCGAGGTGCTGGGCATCGTCGGGCCGTCGGGCTGCGGCAAGTCCACGCTGCTCGAGCTGGTCAGCGGCCTGCGCGAGGCGACGAGGGGCCAGATCGCCGTGAACGGGGAGACCGCGGCCGCGGCTCGCCTCCGGAGCTGCGCGTACATGCCGCAACGAGACCTCCTGCTGCCGTGGCTCTCCGCGATCGACAACGCGGCGCTCGCGCTGCGCAACCGTGGCACCTCGCGGACCGCCGCCCGGCGGGACGCCCACCCCCTCTTCGAGCGCTTCGGCCTCGCCGGGTTCGAGCGCACCCGGCCGGCGGAGCTCTCCGGCGGCATGCGCCAGCGGATCGCGTTCCTTCGCACGCTCCTTGCGGGGAAGCCGGTGCTGCTGCTCGACGAGCCCTTCGCGTCGCTCGACGCGATCACACGAGCGGAGATGCAGGAGTGGCTGGCGGAGGCGCTCGCGGCCGAGTCGCGAACGGTGATCCTGGTCAGCCACGACGTGGAGGAGGCTCTGTACCTCTCCGACCGCGTGATCGTGCTCGGGCCGCGCCCCACGCGAGCCGTGGGCGAGCTCGCCGCCCCGGCGCCGCGGGCACGACCGCGCACCGAGACCGTCACCGCGCCCGAGTTCACCGCCGCCCGTGAGCGCGCTCTCGAGGCGCTGTCGAGGGGATCGCGATGAAACGCTGGCTGCCGCCGATCGTAATCGCCGCCGCCCTCCTGGGGCTGTGGCAGCTCGCCGCGAGCCTCGACGTGATCGCCAACGCGCTCAACATCGAGCCGTTCCTGGTCCCGTCGCCAAGCGAGATCGCGCAGTCGCTCTGGACGGATCGCAGCCTGCTGCTCGACAACGGATGGATCACGCTTCAGGAGGTCCTCGCCGGGTTCGCCCTCTCGGTCGTGGCGGGGGTGAGCTTCGCCGTCGTCCTCCACCTCTCGCCCACCCTGCGGCGGGCCTTCTACCCGCTGCTCGTCGCGTCGCAGACCGTGCCGATCGTGGTCATCGCCCCGATCCTCGTCGTCTGGCTCGGCTTCGGGATCGGGCCGAAGCTCGTGATCATCGCGCTGATCTGCTTCTTCCCGATCACGGTGAACACGCTCGACGGGCTGGGCTCCGTGGACCCGGACCTGATGAAGATGATGCGGACGCTGGACGCGAGCCGCTGGCAGACGTTTCGCCGGGTGGAGGGGCCCACCGCCCTGCCGTACTTCTTCAGCGGAGCGAAGATCGCCGTCGCCGTCGCAGTGATCGGCGCGGTGTTCGGCGAGTGGGCCGGATCGAGCTCCGGGCTGGGGCATCTGATCCAGCAGGCGTCCGCCCAGCTGCAGACAGCGCGCACGTTTGCCGCTGTCGTCGTACTGTCCGCGCTCGCGATCGTCCTGTTCGGACTGCTCGCGGTGATCGAGCGGCGGCTCGCCTGGTGGGGGCCTCGCTCGGCGAGAACGCCCTAATCGACAGAGGAGGCCAGTGATCAAGGCATGTAAGAGGTCCGTTCGAAACCTGCCGCGCCCGCTCCGGGCGGGCGCCGGGGCAGGTTTCTCACGCACTCGCCGTCCACGGCTCGTTCGCGCCGTCGCCGTCGCTCTGGTGGTGTGCGCAGCGGCGCTCGCCGCCGGGTGCGGAGAGAAGTCCGAGTCGACGGCCCCCGGCAAGCCGCAGCCGTTCAGCCTCGCGCTGGACTTCTACGTCAACCCCGACCACGCGGGGATCTTCGAGGCGATCGACAACGGGTACTTCAAGGATGCTGGGCTCGACGTGCAGCCCCAGGCGCCGTCCGACCCGTCGGCGCCGATCAAGGAGGTCGCCTCCGGGCGGGTCGACCTCGCGATCTCCTATGAGCCGGAGGTGCTGCTGGCGCACGACCAGCACCTGCCCGTGAAGGCCGTCGCGGCGCTCGTGCCCACTCCACTCACTTCGATGATCTGGCTCAAGAACTCGGGTATCAAGGACGTCAAGGGCCTGCGGGGCAAGACGATCGCCACGGCGGGTATCCCCTACCAGGAGGCCTACCTGAAGACGATTCTCGACAAGGCGGGCCTTAGCACGAGCGACGTCAACACCGTGGACGTCCAGCAGAACCTGCTCCAGGCGATCCTGTCCGGACACGCGCAGGCGATGCTCGGCGGCTTCCTGAACGTCGAGGGCGTCGACCTGAACCTCGCGGGCAAGCACCCGACCGTGAAGCCGGTGAACAAGCTCGGGATCCCGACCTACAACGAGCTCGTCCTGGTGGCGAACTCCGATACCCTCGACTCCAAGTCCCAGGACATCCGCCTCTTCCTCGACGCCCTCGAGCGCGGGACGCAGGCGGCGGTCGCCGACCCGGCCGGCGCCACCAAGGACATCCTGGAGGCCGGCAACGGCCTTGACCCCAAGACCACGCGCGCCGAGGTGGATAAGACGCTCCCGCTCCTGGCCCAGAAGGGCGCCAAGCGCTACGGCTACATGGACCCGGGCCAGTGGAAGAAGTTCGCCCAGTTCTTCGCCGACAACGGCGTGATCAAGGAGGTACCGTCGACCGACGACGTGCTCACCAACGACCTGCTGCCGGGAACCCAGCAGCCCTAAACGGAATCGAGAATGTGGTTAGTCGGTCCATAGCCGACAAAGTGCATTCTCGGCTGACTCCGGCGCTCAAGCAGCCATCCGCAGCGGTGGGCCCTGCGCGATCGCCTTGTGGTGGGCGACGAGCATGAAGTCCCCGGCGAGGCCGCGGAACGGCTCATAGGGCCGGAAGAACTCCTCCACCTCCTCGATCGTCGCGCGGCGGCCCAGGCCCGCGAGGCGGCCGACGAGCTTGATGTAGCCGAGGTCACCCGCCGGAAGCGAATCCGGCTCGCCGCGGCCGTAGAGGCCTAGGCACTGGATCGTCCAGGGGCCGATCTCCCGGATGCGCAGCAGGCGGTGGTCGTCGGCGGCGTCGGCCGGGTCCACCCGGCCGTCGGTGACCTCCTGCGCCACGCGGATCATCGCGAGGGCGCGCGCCGCCGACAGGTCCCTCGCCGCGAGCTCGGCAGGGGCGCGCCCGGCGATCAGCTCCGGGGTGGGAACGTCCCTCAGCGTGCGTCCGTCCGTGTCCGCGTGCGAGACGCCCCACCGAAACACCATGCGGCGCTGGATCGCGGCCGCGCGGCCGGACTCGATGAGCTGCATGGTGATCGACCACGCCAGCGCCTCCCAGGCCCGCGGTCGCCGGCGCGGCCGGTGCCAGGGCTTCTGGCGGATGGCGGATCCGAGGAGCCGGTCGGAGCGGAACGTCTCGTAGACCTCGCGATAGTCGTCGTCGACCCCAAGCGCGAATCGCATCCGCTGGATGGCGCGCTCGCGGTCGGCGGCCGCGTCCGCCTCGGCGCGCATCAGGACCGTGCCGTCCCGGCGCTGAGCGGCCCGCACGATCGCGGGGCGGCCGTCGGTGTGGAGCAGGCGGGTCACGACGCCGCCGCGAACCCGCATCACCGCGTCGCTCCCGCCGCCCGCCGGCAGCCGGTATGGCCACGGAGGGTTGATCTCGACGTCCAGGCACGCCGGCGCCGTACGGGAACGGCCGGCGGCCATGGCGCTACCGGCCGTTGCCGAGGATGTGCACGTCGACCAGGAAGGAGCGGCTGGCCACGATGTTGCCCTGCTCGGGGCGCCGCCCGAGGATGCGGCGGGAGCGCTGGCGCTTGGCCTGGCCCGCGGAGCGGACCGCCCGGACCGCGGCGACCGTCGCGGCACCCGCGACCAGGCCTCCAGCGGCGGCGATCGCAGCCGTCCTCACCTCGCCCCGCCAGGCCTCCACGTCGACGCGGCGCGAAGGCTCCGGGAGACGGCTCGGCTGCGGAAGGTCCTGCGCGTCGTCGGGCTGCGACTCCTCGACCGCCTCTGCCTCCAGAACGACCTCGTCCACCTCGATTACCTCCTCGCGCGCCGCCAAAACGAACTCCCCTTTCCTGAGCTGGCGCCCACCGGCCGGGCCAGTCTAACGGTGGCCCCAGCGGTCAGCGTGGGGCCGGGCATCCCCGCCAATGCCTTTCCGCACTTTGCGGAAGGCCTATCCGGCGAGCGGCAGCTCGTAGAGGCGGTAGCGCTTGACGACCTTGCCCCCCATCCCCTCCATGGCACGGTTCATCGGCTCGTTCACCTCGAGGATCCAACCCATCTCGCCGCCCTTCTGGCGGACCCGCGCAGCCGTCTCGACATGCCTGACGTAGAGGGCGGCGGCTACGCCGAAGTGCTGGTACTCCGGTTTCACGCCGAGCGCGAAGACGCGAACCCGGTCGATCTTGCGGCGCCCGGTCAGGAAGTGGAGCCAGCCGAACGGGAGCAGGCGGCCGTTCATCTTGGCCAGCACCTGGTTGATGTCTGGCAGGGTGAGCGCGGCGCCGACCACCTCGCCCTCGCGCTCGGCGATCATCGCCCAGTTCTCGTCGAGGATCGGCTTCAGGTTCTTGGCCTGGAAGGCCACCTCCTCCTCGGTGATCGGGACGAACCCCCAGTTCGGCCCCCAGGCCTCGTTGTAGACCTCCATGAACCGGGCGACCTCGGCCTCGAGGTCGCTCTTTCGCATCTGGCGCAGGGTCACCCCGTGCTCCGTCTGCGACTTCTGTGCCGCCTCGTGGATGAGCTCGTGGAGGCGATCGCCCTGCTTCAGGCTCCCGAGGTAGAGCTCCCACATCAGCAGGTCCATGGACTTGGCCATGCCGAGGCCCTCGAGGAGGTCCCGGTAGTACGGCGGATGCCAGGGCTCCAGCACCAAGGGGTCGCGCTCGTAACCCTCGATCAGGATCCCGCACTCGTCGTTGGTGGTGAAGTCCATCGGGCCGAGCATCCGCTCCCGCCCGCGGGCCCGCAGCCAGCCCGTCGCGGCCTCCACGAGCGCGGTCGCCGTCTGGGGGTCGTTCTCGGACTCGAAGAACCCGAACATCCCGTCGTTGCCGCCCTGGAACTGGGTCCAGCGCTCGTCGACGTGGGCGGTGATGCGCCCCACCGCCTTGCCGTCGCGCTCGGCCAGGAAGTACTCGGCCTCCGCGTGGTCGAAGAACGGGTTCTTCTCCCGATCGAGGAACTCCTTGCGCTCCATGATCAGCGGAGGCACCCATGGAGTGCCCTGATGGAGGCGAAGCGGCAACCGGATGAACTCTTTGAGGTCCCGCTTCCCGCTCACCGGCCGCACCGTCACGCTCGGCATGCGCGGCACCGTAGTCGAAACATGCAAACCGCGTCTGCGCCGCGCGTGGGAGACTTTCGCCATGGCAGAGACCACGCGCGCGCCCGTCGACGTCTTCGAGCGGGCGCGCACCCACGAGCGCAAGGAACAGCTCGAGGCCGCGAAGGAGGCCGACCTCCTCCCCTACTTCCGCCTGATCGAGTCCCAGGCCGGCCCGGTCGTGGAGATGGAGGGGCGCGAGACGATCATGCTCGGCTCCAACAACTACCTGGGACTCACGGGCGACCCGCGGGTGAAGGCCGCCGCCCGCAACGCCCTGGAGCACTACGGGACGGCTCTGACCGGCTCGCGGTTCATGAACGGGACCATTCCCCTCCACGTCGAGCTCGAGCGCGAGATCGCCGACTGGATGGGCACCGAGGACGCTCTCGTGTTCACGACCGGCTACCAGGTGAACCTCGGGACGATCGGGACGATCCTCGGCCCCGGCGACACCGTCATCTGCGACTCGGGCGACCACGCCTCGATCCTCGACGGCTGCCGCCTCTCGGGGGCGAAGCTGCGCCCCTTCCGCCACAACCAGATGGACAAGCTCGAGAAGATGCTCGAGCGGGGCGTCAGCGACGGCGGCGGGGTCCTGGTCGTGGTCGACGGCGTCTTCTCGATGGAGGGCGACCTCTGTCCCGTCCCCGACGTGCTCGAGCTCACGGAGCGCTACGGGGTCCGGCTGATGGTGGACGAGGCCCACGCGGTCGGCGTCCTCGGGGAGACCGGCGCGGGCTCGTGCGAGCTGTTCGGGATCGCCGACCGGGTCGACCTACGGATGGGCACCTTCTCCAAGAGCCTCGCCTCGTGCGGCGGCTTCATCGCGGGTCCCGCGGATGTTGTCGAGTTCCTGAAGATCGCGTCGCGGCCGTTCATGTTCACCGCTGCGGCGGTCCCCGCGGCGGTCGGCGCCGCGCTCGAGGCGGTGCGGATCTGCCGGGCGGAGGGCGGGCCGCTGTTCGAGAGGCTGCTCGACAACGCCCGCTACCTGCGGCGCGGGTTCGCCGACCTCGGCTTGAAGGTCGTCCCCCCGGGCCGCCTTCCGGACGGCTCGGAGGCGACCACCCCGGTCGTTCCCGTCGTCGTCGGAGAGGATTGGCAGGCGGTGCTCCTGTGGAAGGCACTCTTCGACGCCGGCGTCTACACCAACGTCGCTCTCCACCCCGCGGTCCCGCCGGCCGGCGCGCTGCTCCGGACCAGCCTCATGGCGACCCACGAGCGAAGCCACCTCGATCGGGCGCTCGAGATCTTCGCCAAGGTCGCCGCGGACTTCCCAGACCTACCCCGGTCTGGGTAGTTTCGGCTTGTCCATTTTCGGACAAGGCAAATTCGAGCACGAAAAGGTTGCTCTTAGCGAACGACTTGGGTAGGCAGGGGGAAGCGTCAGTTGACGCTTGGCGTCCGTCTCGCCTAGGTTCCCACGCACGCCGGACGTCACCCCGGGGCGGGGAGCGGTCGGAAGGGACGAGAGCAAAGCTTCTTGTTCTGACCACCCCCAGGGCCTCGAAGGACGGAGGGGGAGCGTCCGGCTCCATCCCCGGTAAGCCTCTACTCAGACTCCAGAGGAGGAGTGACAATGTCCGCTGCCTCGACGGTCGCCGCTGCGCCGCCGCAGCACATGCAGGCCCTGGCTCACGCGAACCGCGTTCGCCTCGCACGCGCGTCATTGAAGCGCGCGATTCTCGCCAACAACCTCGACGTCACGGAGGTCGTCAGAGACTGCCCCTGGGAGGTCGAGACGATGACCATCGGCGAGCTCCTGCGAAGTCAGCGACGGTGGGGTCGCACCCGCGTCCGGAAGTTCCTCTCCTCGCTCGCGCTCAACGAGAACCGCGAGCTGGGCAGGCTGACCGATCGCCAGCGCAACGTTCTCGCAGCCGAGCTCACCGCGAGGGCGATCCGCCGGCGTTAGTCACCAGCTGTGGCTGAGCCGCGCGCCAACAATTGATTCGGCGCGGCGCGGGCTCAGTCGTCAGCGCAGCTTGAAGGTGCGGCCCGAGCGCCGCTGGAACACTCGGGTCAGGAAGATCGCCATCGTCGCGAATCCCAGCAGCGAGATCGCCAGCGCGATCGGTAGCCAGAGCGACGGGACCAGGAAGTAGAGGCCTGCCAGCACCGCCACGGCGGCCGCACCCGAGAGCAGGAAGGTGTGCGACCGGAACCCGCCGAAGTGCTCGCGGATCGACAGCTCGAGACCGGCGATCGAGCACAGGACGGCCCCGGCGGCGATCATGACCGTCCCACTCGATCCGCCGACGACGAAGCCGACCACGAGCAGGACGATGCCCCCCAGGACGACGAGCTCGACCAGGGGCACGTTCCCCCACGGCGCCGGCGGTCGCTGGTCCAGGCTCGCGGCGCGCCGGCGCCGCACCGGCAGAGATGATTCCTTCTGTACCGAGGCGTCGGACGCGCCGCTCTCAGCTGGCTTCGGCGGCGGCTTACGCGGCCGGCGCTTTCGCCGCTTCTTGGAGCTCACCTAGTGAGGGCGGGGGCCGCAAGCCCCGTGGCTAACGGGCAACCGGACGAGTGCTTGACGCGCCACCATCCGAGGAGCATTCCGAGGATGCCCCACCGCGGCCGGGAGTGCCAGTGCTGGCAGGGGCGCTCGCCCACGTCCTCTGCTGCCACGCGTACCCAGCGGTAGCGCTCGGGCTCGGCGAGCATCGACTCGAGCAGGCCGCGGTTGGCCTCCTCGACCTCGCCCTGGCGAGCCAGCTCGGCCTCCGCGTCCCGCAGCCGGACGTGGAGCGCGTCACGGACGCGCTCCAGATCCTCGACGCCCAGGACCCGCGGGCCGCCGACGGCGGGCACGCCCCACTCGATCCCGGAGCGCGGAAACGCCGAAGCAAAGAGCTCGCCCAGGCGCTTCTCCAGCACGGCGATCTGACGACGAAGCTCGTGGCGTGCCAGCCGATCGGCGGCGGGCCCCGCTGGGGCCTCGATGGAGACAGACTCGGGCGCCCGAACCGGCTCATCCAACGAACCGGGGACTGGCTCGATCTCAAGCAGCTCCTCGGGCACGAAGCCTCTCCTTCCGCGCTGAATGGACACAAACAGTCTAAACCCCGGCCGGGGATCAAACCATCCCGTGCCGGCCGTCCGAGATTCGGCCCGGTCGCGCACGCGGAAACGGGCAAATGAGGGGCAGGTCCCGGCCGGCTCGTGTCCCCCGGAGGCGCCACACGGATCGAGTGGAGGATTGGGTACCTATATGGGCCCCAACCCTCCACTCAACCGTCGAGTGTGGCAGTTCACTCGATCGCGAGCGGTGTCGCGGGAGGGCTGGGGCCTGCCCTCGGTGCGCCGTTTTTGCGCTACCTAGCCCTCCCCGCGCACGATGCTCGCCGCCAGCCAGATCGCCTCCTCCACCGCGATGTCCGGCACGCCATTCACCTGGATCGAGGCGAGGAGCATCCGGCGCGTCTTCGGGTTCACGCCCCGCCCCGCGGCGCTCGCACCGAACAGCAGCGCCAGCGGGCGCGCCTCGTCCGCGATCACGAGCGTCCCCGTCGGCAGCGCCCCCGGCCTACCCTCGAGGCCCTCGCCCTCGGCGCTGGTCCGGATGCCCAGCCGACCCTCGGCTTGGTCGGCGTCGAAGGCTCTCAGCGCGACCCCGGACTCGATGATCGCGATCGTCAGCGCGTCGTCGAGGAGGCTCTGGCTGATGAAGCCGCCCCGCTTGATTCGCTCCAGTGCCACGGCCTCGACCGGCGTGGGCTGCTCGTCCGGATCCATCCCGATCTGGCGAAAGAACACCCGGTAGGCATACGGGATCGGCTTGTGGCGCAGGGCGATCGCCTGCGGGCCCGAGAACCGATTGGACATCTGAGCGAGCCGGGCCTTGAGCTCTCGCGGGCTGCGGCCCGAGCCCTGCTCGACGAGCAGGTAGCGGAGCGCGAGCCCTGGAAACTCCTCGCGCAGCTCCGGCGCGATCCAGCCGGCCTCCGGCACCGCGTCGGGGTCCATCATCTGCTCTCCGCTTCGCGCGCCCGCGCCTGCCGGAGGAGGGTCCTCACGTCGTTGTCGAGACCGACTTGGAGGCTCTTCGTGGGGTCCTGGATACTCGGATCGGAGAGGTCTTCGATGCTCGCCTTCGCGAAATCCATGATGCCCCCTGGATAGGCAAACGCGACCGTGGGGCATCCCCCCACGCGATAGAGGTCGCTGACCGCCCCATCGCGGTCGTATCCGACCGGCATCGTCCAGCCGTGCTCCTGGGCGATGTTGCGGACGTCGCTCGGGCTATCCCGAACGTCGATCGAGAGAAAGTTCACGCGGCCGTGATACCTGCGGGCGAGCTGGTCGAGCGCGTCCTGCGTAGGCAGGCAGTTCGCCCCACGGGTGAACCAGAACGACAGCACGAGCGGTCGGTTGAACAGGTCGCACACACGGATGGCCTTGCTCGGCGGAAACTTGATCTCACACGCCGGGGTGCGCTGGGCGTCGTTCGGACAGGGGTTCTCGGAGCTCGAGCAATCGTCCTGGTAGATGTTGGCATCGTTGTTCAGCGGTCCGGGGGGCAAGGCGTTCGGCACCGCGAACTCCGAGAGCGGGATGCCACGCTGAGCGCCGTCGACGCCGAGCGTGCCGCCGCTCTGGGTGCGAATGGTGTTCAGCGTCGCCACGACGATCAGGACCAGAAACGCGATCCCGACGAAGGTCGAGTAGCGGCGGCCTGAGCTCCTTGACGGCTGCTCGGAAGCCACCGCTCAGCCGGCGTCGGCGGGCGCCGGGCGGCCTCGGCGGCGCAGCCGTGCCGCAAGGGTCGGGAACGGCTGGAAGCCTCCCTCCGCCCACACGAGGGCGGCCGGCAGCACGAGGAGCACGCCCAGGAGCGCGACGCCGAGGTCGAACACGGTCACGAGCCCGAAGTCGCGGAGCATCCTGATGTTCGTAAAGACGAGCACCGCGAAGCCCGCGATCGCGGTGACACCGGATGCGGCGACGGCGGCGCCGGTGCGCGCGAATGCCCGCCTGAGCGCCTCGCCCAGCGATCCGCCCGCGGCCCGCTCCTCGTAGTAGCGGGCCGAGAGCAGCACGCTGAACTCGGTCGCGATCGCGATCACGAGAGCGCCGAGGGTCGCCGACATCGGATTGAGGGGTACGCCGGTGATCCACAGGATGAGCGACGACCACCCGGTCGCGAAGACGATCGGGATCAGCGGCACCATCGCGCGCCGGGCCGAGCGGTAGACGGCGATCAGGACCAGCGCCACCGCGAGCAGGCCGGCGATCGCGACGAGGTAGCGGCTGTCGGACAACGAGGAGTTCGCGTCGGCGGCGAGGACCGGCAGGCCGAGGACGTCGGCCGAGACGCCGGGCGGCGGGTCGTTTGCCGTGCCCGGCGGGTTGATCTGGTCTCGGATGTCGTCGATCAGGGCCTTCTGCTGGTCGAATGGCATGACCTTGATCCCGAAGGTGATCACGCCGGTGTTTCCCGGCTTGCCGGTGGCCGGGTCGGTCGTGAGCATCGCCTGCGACACGTAGTGCGGCAGCAGGCGGAGATCGGTCTTGATCCGCTGCTTGCTCGGGGCGGTGGTCGAGTCGCCGTAGAGGAAGTCGGGCAGCGAGATCTCGGGGCAGATCTCGGTCTGAGCCGACTGGCAGGACTCCGTCGCGCTGGTGTATCCGTGGCGCTGCAGAACACGCTGCTCGAAGTCGTGCATCCACGAGATCGCCTTCGGGTTCGTGAGGTCGGGGGCGGTGACCGTGACGTACGTGAGCCCGGAGACCCCGGTCTCGTTCTCGAGCTGGTCCACGTCCTGGAGCGCAGGGAGGTTCCCCGGCACCAGCTGGCGGATGTCCGAGATCACCGGGATCTGCGTGCCGACCCCCCAGCCGATCGCGGCGAGAACCGCCGCCACCGCGAGGACCCGCCCGGGCGCGGAGATGGACATCGCGAGAGCTCGCCTGCCGAATCGTCCGGCGGCCGCGCCGACCCTGGAGCTGAACTCGGAGACGGGCCGGGCCGCGGCGCTCACGCGGCGCCGGGCGCCGTCGAGCCGCCCGGACCGCGGCGCCGAGCCGCGCGGGCCGCCGCGGCGGCCGAGCAGCGAGAGCGTCGACAGCCCGGCGGTCAGCGCCAGCAGGAAGGCCGCCAGATGCCCCCGACGAGAAGCAGCGCGAACCCGCGGACCATCGGGATCGGCGAGAGCAGCAGCACACAGAACCCGGCGGCGGTCGCCAGGCAGGCCGTGGCGATCACCGGGCCGCCACGGGCGGCTGACTCCACCGCAGCTCGCGGCGGCGACGATCCCTCGCGGACCGCCTCGACGAAGCGCGCCTGGAACTGGATCGCGTAGTCGACCGACAGCCCGATCAGGATCGGGAGCACGGCGATTGACGCCATCGTCAGCGATCCGCCGACGAGCGACAGGAAGCCGAACGTGATCCCGGCCGCACCGAGCGCGATCGCCAGCGGCAGCAGCCGAAGCGGCGAGCGGAACACGAGCGCGAGCGTGATCACCATTGCGGCGAGCGCCGCCGCGAGCAGGATGAAGATCTGTGTCGACAGCTCCTGCGCCAGGCCCTCGAAGACCACGGGCACGCCGCTGACGACGTAGCTCGGCTGGGTGGGGCCGAACGACGAGAACTTCCGCAACTGGAACGCCGGGTCCTCGGTGGCCTGCCTGAAGAGCGAGATCGCCTGCGATCGCTGCGCGTCGCTGAGGTCGGGACGCAGGCGCACCGAGATCAGCGCGGAGTTGGCGCTCGGCACGATCGCAGCGAGGCGCGCCTTGGGCGTGCACCCCGGGAGGCCCGGGTTGCAGATCACCGATTGGATGAACTGCTGGTTCTGCAGGCTGGGGAAGCCCTGCTGCCCGTACTTGGCCCCCAGCGTGAGGATCTGCTGGGTGAACCGCCGCATGACCTCCTGGCGTGCGGCCAGCGCCGTTTGCTGCTGCTGCGCCTTCGAGTAGCCCCGCTTTGCCGCGAGGGCAGCAGCCCGCCGCCCTGCGCGGTCCGCCTTGATGGCGCTGGCCTGGGCCTCCTTGTGGTACAGGTCGTTGGCCTCGATCGCGAACTGGTTGAGGAAGGTCGCCGGCCCGAACACCACCGCGCTCGGATCGAGCTTCGCGATCGCCGTGCACGGCGCTGGAGCCGGCTCTCCCTGGATCACCTGACCGCCCTTCACCTTGCCCGACAGGCAGCTCTCGAGCGCCAGCAGCTTGCCCAGGTTGCTGGTCAGAAACAGCTGGCGCAGGTCGCCCTTTACCAGGACCTCGACCGGCTCGTCCCCGAACTGCTTGTAGAAATCCTGGGTCTCGGCGTAGGTGGACGACCCCTTGTCGACGAGCGAGTCGGGGCTGCGATCGGCCTCCAGGCGCAGCGCGGCGACCGCGCCGATCAGCGCCAGCAGCACCGCGGCGACGATGACCGGCAGAGGCCGCTCAACCGCCCGCCCGGCGATCCGTGCCAGCAGATTCCGAGTGCGCACGACGAGATCAGGTTACGGACGCGGCCAGCCGGCCACGCCGTTAGTCCATCGCGAGGGGACCTACTGTCTCGGCGTTGAGGAACTGGGCGACGAACTCGTTGTCGGAGTTGAACAGCTCGTCCGCAGGACCTGACTCGACGATCCGCCCTTTCCAGAGCACGGCCAGGAAGTCGGCGATGCGCCGCGCGGTCCCCAGGTCGTGGCTGATCACCAGGTAGCAGCCGCTGTTTTCGGCGTGAATCTCGCGGATCAGCTCGCACAGCAGTGCCGTGCGCACCGGGTCGAGTCCCGAGTCCGGCTCGTCGAACATGACGACCGCCGGGTCGAGCACGAGTGCCCGTGCGAAGCCCGCGCGCTTGCGCATCCCGCCCGAGAGCTCGTTCGGCATCTTCTGCGTCGCCTCGGCGAGTCCAACTTCGCGCAGGCGGCGGTTGCAGATCTCGCCGATCTCCTCCTCGGCCTTGTCGGTGTGCTGCCGCAGGGGAAACGCGACATTGTCGAAGACGTTCATCGAGCCGAAGAGCGCCCCGTCCTGAAACAGCAGGCCGAACTTCTTGCGCATCTCGAACAGCTCGTCGTCGGTCATGTTCGGAACCGACTCGCCGTGCACGAGCACATCGCCGGCGTCGGGATAGAGCAGGCCCACGATGTGCTTGATCAGCACGCTCTTGCCGGTCCCCGAGGGCCCGAGCACCATCGAGATCTGGTCGTCGGGGATCCCCAGGTTGAGCCCGTTCAGGATCCGCGTGCGGCCGAACTGCTTGACGACGTCGATGATCTCGATCGCGTCCTCGCCACCGTGGTCGCGCTTCTTGCCGGTGTGCCAGCGGTAGGGGTTCGTCTCCTCCGAGGTGACGCCCGGGATCGTGTAGTCGCGGTTGAGCTTGCCCAGCTCGGGCGCGGGCTCCTCGTAGTCGCCGCCGGCGTCGGCGGCGACCCGACTGGTCCACGACTGCTCGTCACCGTCCTGCGGCGCCGGGTCGGCCTCCTCGGGCGCCTGCTCGACGTCCTGGGGAGCGTCCTCGCCGTACGCGTCCTCCTCGTAGTTCTCTTCTCTGGTCTCTCGCGTCTCGTCAGCCATCGCAGCCGTTCGCCTCCTGTTTGGGCAGGATCAGCCCCCGATTGGTGCCCGCGGATTCGCTCCCCAGAACACCAGGGTCCCCATCATCCCGATGATGTGCACTAAGACGATGTTAAGCACCATCGACTTCGCCGTCGCCGTACCCACTCCGACCGGGCCGCCCGATGCTGTGTAGCCGTAATAGCAGCCGACGAGGACTATGGCCGTCGCCATCACCATCGCCTTGATCACGCTGAATAACAGGTCGGGCGGGTTCTGGAACATCCAGAAGATCAGGAAGTAGCCGCCGGACGAGACGTCGCCGATCTGCTTGACGACGGCGAGCCAGCTGGCGAAGTAGCCGATCCCGATCGCGGCCAGGTACATGAACGGAAGCGTCATCCACGCGCCGAGGAGCCGCGTGGCCGCGAGGAAGGTCATCGGCGGCACGCCCATGACCTCGAGCGCGTCGATCTCGTCGGAGATCCGCATCGCGCCGAGCTCGGCGACGATCCCGGTGCCCACCTTGGCGGCCATCATGTAGCCGAAGGCGTAGGGGATCACCTCGCGCAGGTCGCACCAGGCGGCGAACACGCCGGCGTAGGCGGGAGCGCCCACCGACCGGTTGAAGTACGCCCCCTCGATCCCGCACTGCAGGCCGAGGATGAACACCAGGCCCCAGATGACGATCGTCGAGCCGAGGATCAGGATCCCGGCCTGGCGCAGCGCCTCACCGAAGAACTGGAGCACGCGCCCCGAGTAGACGAGACCCATGGTGCGCCCGCAGAAGCGGGCGATCTCGCCGAGGCTTGCGAGCCAGTCCCTTGGTACCGCCAACCAACCCGGCATCAGCTCACCTCAGACCCGCCGGCAGCGGACGCGGGAGCACAAAGGAAATACCCGAGCCGTAGGCGAGGGCTAGGTATTCCAGGCTGGAGCGGAGCATGCCGGCGGATAGATGTCACTTGATCACGTTGAGCTCAGGATGGGTGGCCAGGAGCGTCTGCGTGAAGACGTAGTTGAACGCGAACACGCCTAAGAAGGCGATCACGACCGCCTCGTTGACGGCCCTCCCCACCCCGGCGGCACCTCCGGACGCATTCATCCCCTTGTAGGAGCAGACGATCGCGATGATCGCTCCGAACAGGGTGCATTTGAGGATCGAGCCCCAAAGCTCCGTGGTCGAGGCGTTGTTGAGCAGGGTGGCGAAGAAGCCGCCCAGCGGCGCGTGGTAGGCGACCTCGGCGAAGATGCCGCCGGCGATCCCGAACAGGAGCGCGTAGACGTCGAGCAGGCCGGTGATCAGCATCAGGGACAGAAACCGCGGCACGACCAGGTTCTTGATCGGATCGACGCCCAGGACCTGGAGCGCGTCCAGCTCCTCGCGGATCTTGCGCGCCCCGAGGTCGGCGGTGATCGCGGTGCCGGCGACCCCGGCGACCACGACCGCGGTCACGAACGGGGCGAACTCGCGGATCGAGGCGATGATGAAGAAGCCGCCGAGGCGATCGAGAGCTCCGAACAGGGTCAGGAAGTTGGCCGCCTGAAGGCCGGGGGCGCCGAAGCCGAAGGCGACGGTACTGATCAGCATCGGGAACCAGGTCAGCTGCAGGGCGAAGATGAACTGGCTGATGAACTCGCCACCGTAGGGATACGGCGGCCTGACCGTAGCCGTGATCGTCTTGCCGGTGAGGATCATCATGTTCCCCACCTGCTCGAACAGGCTCTTTGCGGGAAGGAACGCCCTGTCTGCGACGGTTCGAACCATCTCTCCTCAGTGGCCGCACACGCTCAACCGACCGACAGGTAACAGTAATCCATGGACTCGCCCGCCGCCACCCGTAACCATTTCTGGCCGCCCAGCCAAGATTTCGCCCACATGGAAGCGGCATTTTGAGCACCTAGCAGGTGGTATGTTCCCCGCGCCTTGGGGGAGAGCGCCACAAACGCCGGCAGGCGGCGACTCCGGGGTCCGGAAGCGAGGATCGCAGTTGGTTTCGCCTTGCTCGCACTCGGCGCCGGCGTCGGCGTCGCGGGCTGCGGAGGCGGCCAGCGACAGGACGCCACCGAGCCCTCCGGCAACTTCCCGGTGCAGGTCACGACGGCGAAGTTCCCCAACCACCAGAAGCTGGCCGAGTCGAAGTACCTGGTGCTCGACATCAAGAACGCCGGCGACCAGACGATCCCGGACCTCGCGGTGACCATCAATACCGTCGCCAAGGGCACTCCGAACGTGAAGTCGCCCGCGACCTCGACCGGATCGGGGCAGGGCTCGTTCAACATCCGGGTTGACGAGCCGAACCTTGCGAGCCACTTCCGCCCGGTCTGGGTGCTCGAGGAGCACTACCCGAAGCTGATCACGGCCAAGTACCCGCTCAGCAAGATCGAGAAGGCTCCCACGGCGGGCGCCGCGGCCGCCCAGACCGACACCTTCCAGTTCGGCTCGGTCCCCTCCGGCGAGAAGAAGGACATCGCCTGGCGGGTCACCCCGGTCCGGGCCGGGACGTACACGGTCCGCTACCAGGTCGCGGCGGGGCTGACCGGCCAGGCGAGGGCCGTGACGCCCGACGGCAGCCCGGTCAAGGGCGAGTTCGAGGCCACGATCTCCGCCAAGCCCCCGAACAGCTGCGTGACCGGCAGCGGCAAGGTCGTCACTTGCACGAAGCAGTAGCCCAGCGGGGCGCCCGGGGAGTGGCGGCCGTCTGAAGCTTGCGGCCGCCCTGCTGGCCGCCACCGTCGCGCTCGCCGGGTGCGGCGGCGGATCCTCATCGCCCACCGGCACGACAACGCCCCCGGCGCCGGTCACGCACCCGCAGAACGGCAAGCCGCCAGTCGGCGACGGCGAGGGAGGGGTGCGGCTGGCGAAGCTCGGCGACTTCGACCACCCGCTCTACGTGACCCAGGCGCCGGGCGACCGCCGCGACCTGTTCGTGGTCGAGCAGACCGGCCGGGTCGAGGTCCTGACGCCTCAGGGGACGGACTCCAGCCCGTTCCTCGACCTGCGCGACCAGGTGTCGTGCTGCGGCGAGCAGGGGCTGCTCTCGATCGCGTTCGTCGCCCGACTACGAGCGCTCGGGCCTCGTGTACGCCGACTACACCGACACGGCGGGCGACACGCGCGTGGTCGAGTACCACCGCTCGAGCACGAACCCGCTCGCGGTCGATCCCGCGAGCCGCCGGGTCGTGCTGCGAGTCGCCCAGCCGTTCGAAAACCACAACGGCGGCCTGCTCCTCTTCGGCCCCGACCGCCTGCTCTACATCGGGCTCGGCGATGGCGGATCGGAGGGAGACCCCGACCGCAACGGCCAGAGCCTGGGAACGCTGCTCGGCAAGATCCTGCGCATCGACCCGGGGGCGCACGGCGGCCGGCCCTATTCGATCCCGGCCTCGAACCCCTTCACAAACCGGGCGGGCGCGCGGCCCGAGATCTACTCCTACGGCCTCAGGAACCCATGGCGCTTCTCGTTCGACCGCCTGACCGGGGATCTCTCGATCGGCGACGTCGGGCAGAACCGCTTCGAGGAGGTCGACCTCGTGGGCCGAGGCCAGGGCCGGGGGGCGAACTTCGGCTGGTCGGCGTTCGAGGGATTCGCGCGCTTCAACGACGACCAATCGGCGCCCAACGCCGTTCCGCCGGTGCTCGCCTACAGCCACGACCGACGGCTGCTCGGTCACCGGCGGATACGTCGTGCGCGACCGCTCGCTCGATCCCTCTACGGGCGCTACCTGTACGGCGACTACTGCTCGGGCGACCTGCGGAGCTTCCCCGCGGTCCCGGGCAGGCGGGCGACCGACGACCGCGCCCTTGGCCTCAACGTCCCATCGCTGAGCTCGTTCGGCGACAGACGACGCCGGGCACATCTACGCCACGTCGCTCGACGGCCCCGTGTACCGCCTCGATGCCCGGCGGGCTGAGAGCCCGGGTGGGAACCTGAACCACGGCGCATTGCCGGGAGTACCCTCAGACGAATGGCGGGAGTGAGCGGTCATCCGCGGCGATGGTCACTCGTCGCCGGTGCGCTCGTAGCGGCGGTGGCGCTCGGCCTGGCGCTCCTCGGAGGCACGCCCATCGGGCGGCACGCCGACGCTGGGCCTGCGGTCCGTGGGCACGTTCGACTCGCCCATCTACGTCACCCACGCGTCCGGCGCGCGGGGCTTCCTCTACGTGGTCGAGCAGGGCGGGACGGATCCGCGTCATCGATCACGGGCACGGTGAGGTCCCGAGCCGTTCCTGAACATCGGTGACCGGGTCCGTCCGGGGGCGAGCAGGGCCTGCTCTCGATGGCGTTCGATCCCGACTTCCGCGTCGAACCGCCTGTTCTACGCGACTACACGAACGCGGACGGGAACCTCGAGGTCGACGAGTTCCACGCGGCCTCGAACACGCAGGCCAACAGGAGCTCGCGCCAGGCGGGTGATCGTGGTCCCGCACCCGGGCGCGTCAACCACAACGGCAGGACAGCTCCAGTTCGGGCCGGACGGCGACCTCTACATCTCGACCGGCGACGGCGGGGGCGCGGCGACGGGCTCGACAACGCGCGCGCACCTGAACGTCCTGCTGGGCAAGCTCCTGCGGATCAACCCCCACAAGCTTGCGGCCGCAGCCGTACACGGTCCCCCGGGACAACCCGTACGTCGGCAAGCCGGGCCGCGACGAGATCTACTCCTACGGGCTGCGCAATCCCGTGCCGCTTCTCGTTCGACTCCGCCAACGGCAACCTCGCGATCGGCGACGTCGGCCAGGGCGCCTGGGAGGAGGTCGACTACGAGACCGCGAGCCGCTGCGAAGGGCTCGTACTTCGGCTGGCCCACTTCGAGGGCCGGCCCGGTTCCTATCGACTCCGAGCCGCCCCGGACCCCAACCCCAACCACCGGCCGCCGATCCTCCCGATCACGTGCAAGCGCCCCACGGCGGCGACGGCTCCTGCGCGATCATCGGCGGCTTCGTCGTCCACAACCCTCAGCTCGAGCCTGCTGAACGGGCGCTACGTCTACAGCGACAACTGCAACGGCGACATCCGGAGCCTCGTCCCGACGCCGCCGCGGGCCGGCACGACCATGCGACACGGGCCTCACGTCTCGCAACCCGAGCGTCGTTCGGCGTCGGCGGCGCGGGCCACTCTACGTCGCCTCTGGGACGTCACTTACCGGATCGTCACACTACGGGCGGCTGGCGGCCCACCCTCCTTGTACCGGTACTCGTCGAGCGCGCCGCTGAGGCGGCCGGACGGCCGGGTAGAGTCCCACGGGCATGGAGCGCGCCACCGCGACCCCCAGCAGCCCAGCCGGCATCCGGCAACGGAGCATCGGCCGACGGCCCGGCAATCGACGTCCATCGCCCGGCCGACGGGTCCATCATCCGCCAGGTTCCGGTGGATCCGCCCGAGCGGGTCGCCGAGGTCGTCAACGCGCGTTCGGGCCGCCCAGCCCGAGTGGGAGGCGATCGGGCTCGCCGGCCGGCGCCGCTGGCTCGAGCGCCTGCGCGATTGGCTGATCGCGAACGAGTCGCCGTGTCGCGGACGTGATGCAGGAGGAGACCGGCAAGGTCCGCGCAGAGGCCGAGCAGGAGGCGCCGTTCATCTGCGGGACGATCAACTACTACTGCGAGAACGCGGCCGAGTTCCTCGCCGAGGAGTCCCCCACCCCCCACATCCTGCCGCTGAAGGTGAAGCGGCTTCGGATCGTCTACCGCCCCTTCGGCGTGGTGGGCATCATCAGCCCCTGGAACTTCCCCGTGATCCTCGCTTACGACGACGCGATCCCGGCGCTGCTCGCCGGCAACGCCGTGGTGATCAAGCCGTCGGAGTTCACGCCGCTGTCGGTCATGGAGATCGCCCGCGCGTGGAAGGAGGAGATCGGCGGCCCGGACGTGCTCGACGTCGTCAACGGCGTCGGCGAGACGGGCGGGCGCGCTGGTCGACGAGGTCGACTACGTCCAGTTCACGGGCTCGGACCGCACCGGCAAGGTCGTGATGAAGCGGGCGGCCGACACGCTCACGCCGGTGAGCCTCGAGCTCGGCGGCAAGGACCCGCTGATCGTGCTGCGCGACGCGGACATCGACCGCGCGGTCAACGCGACCGCGACCGGCGCGCTGGCCAACACGGGCCAGATCTGCATGTCGATCGAGCGCGTCTACGTCGAGGAGCCGATCTACGACGAGTTCGTCGGCAAGCTCACCGAGCAGGTGCAAAAGCTGCGCCAGGGCCGCGATGACCGCTCGTATGCGGCCGACATCGGCGCGATGACCACCCCCGCGCAGGCGAAGATCGTGTCCGACCACGTCGACGATGCGCGCGAGAAGGGCGCCCGTGTGCTCACGGGCGGCAAGCGCAAGGACGGGCCGGGCGACTGGTACGAGCCCACGGTGATCGCCGACGTGGACCACTCGATGAAGGTGATGACGGACGAGACCTTCGGGCCCGTGATCCCGGTGATGAAGGTCAGCGACGCCGACGAGGCGGTGGAGATGGCGAACGACAGCCGGTACGGGCTGTCGGCGTCGGTCTTCGCCGGCGACCGCGAGCGAGGGCGAGGCGATCGCGCGACGCATCGAGGCGGGAGCGGTGAACGTCAACGACGTGCTCACCGACCTACTTCACGATGGGCGTCCCCATGGGCGGCTGGAAGGACTCCGGCATCGGCTTCCGCCACTCCTCGTA
The DNA here is from genome assembly GCA_963829735.1 of uncultured Actinomycetes bacterium. GTDB lineage: Bacteria > Actinomycetota > Thermoleophilia > Solirubrobacterales > 70-9 > AC-56. Next base: position 164,074 of record CAWHJT010000003.1, on the reverse strand, counting down.
CGGGATCAAGAAGTTCGTCCACCCTGAGTCCCTCGTGATCCCGCGGGTCAAGCAGGGCAAGCGCGACCCGCTGTGGTTCCCCTACACGTCGGTGCGCCGCAAGCTCGTCAACCGCGCCAACCGCTTCATGAACGCGCGCGGCATCCGCAACCGCCTGGGGCTGTAGCCGACCTCGCAAGCCGCGCGCCGGAGTAGCCTCGCGGCTGGATGGACGCTGGGCTCGAGACTCGGATCAGGGAGCTCGCGGAGGAGCTGTGGCGCGTCGAGCCGTCATCGTGGCGACGCCCGGCCGTCGCGCTCGGCCGCCGGCAGCTGGGCGGCCTCGACGGGCGGCCGGCGCTGCGCTCGGCGATGTTCCGGTTCGTCGACGCCGCCCCGGCGTGCCGAGGCGCGCTCGACCGGGGTGCGCACCTGCGCGCGTTCGTGCGCGAGGTCGACGGTGAGCCGCTCCCCGCCACCCTGCGACCGCTGCGGGGCCGGGTCGCGCCCCGGCCGCTGCTCGCCGCGTACGGTCTGGCGAGCGGTCCGGCGACCGCCCTGCTGGCCCGGCAGTTCATCGCCGGCAGGGACGTCCGGTCGGCGACCCGCAACCTGCGGGCGATGTGGCGGCGCGGGCAGGCGTTCGCGCTCGACCTGCTCGGCGAATCGACGGTCTCCGAGGCGGAGGCCGAGGCCTACTTCGAGCGCTGCGCCGAGACGCTGCGGGTGCTGAGCGAGGTCACGAGCCAGTGGCCCGAGCAGCCGCTGCTCGACGCCGACCGCCACGGCACCGCTCCCGCGCGCCAACCTGTCGATCAAGCTCACGGCCCTCACCCCCCTGCTGCGGCCGCTGGCCCCCGAGCGTCGGCGCCGCAGATGCGGCGCGGCGCCTCACCCCGCTCCTGCGCCTCGCGCGGGAGCTCGGCGCCCACGTCCATCTGGACATGGAGGATTTCGACAGCCGCGAGACGCTGCTCATGGCCTTCGAGGAGGTGCTCTCGAACGAGGAGTTCAGGTCGGCGCCCTCGGTCGGAGTGGTGCTCCAGGCGTACCTGCGAGACGCCGACGAGACGCTCGACCGGATCCTGTCGTCCCCCGCGCTCACGGACCGCGAGGTACCGCCGACGATCAGGCTGGTGAAGGGCGCCTACTGGGATCACGAGAGCGTGATCGCGGGGCAGCGCGGATGGCAGGCGCCGGTCTGGAGCGAGAAGCACGAGTCCGACGCGTGCTTCGAGCGCCTCACCCGCCGGCTCGTCGACGCCCGCGACTCGGTCCGCCCGGCGATCGCCACCCACAACCTGCGCTCGCTCGCCCATGCGATCGCCTATCACGAGCGGAGCGGCGGCGAGCCCCGCGAGCTCGAGCTGCAGGTGCTGCGGGGGTTGGGCGACGAGCTGGCAGAGGGCGTGGCGACAGATGGGCTACCGGGTCCGCATCTACACGCCCATCGGCGACCTTGTCGCGGGCATGGCGTATCTCGTCCGTCGACTCCTGGAGAACTCGTCGAACGAGGGGTTCCTGCTCCGCCAGCGCCACCAGTCGCTGGATGACCTCCTCGAGGCACCCGCATGACCGGATTCCGAAACCACCCGATGCTCGAGCTGCGGAGGCCCGAGGTCCGGGAAGACCTGACCGCCGCGCTCGCGGACCTCGACCGCGAGCTTCCGCTGCAGCCGGAGACCCTCGTCGGTGGAGACGCTCGGCGCGGCGAGGGTGAGACCTCGGCCGATCCTTGCGCGCCGGAGCGTGAGGTCGCCCGCCTCGGTTGGGCGGAGGCCGACGCCGCGGCGCGCGCCCTCGAGCTCGCGCTTGCCTCGCGCTGGCCGCAGCGAGCGCCGGACGAGCGAGCGGCCGTGCTCGAGCGCGCCGCCGAACTGCTGGACGAACGACGCCATCGCATGACGGCACTGGTGCTCCGTGAGGTCGGCAAGCCCTGGGAGGACGCGGACGCGGAGGTATGCGAGGCGATCGACTTCCTGCGCTTCTACGCGCTCGGCGCACGCGAGATGGCGGAGCAGCTGGTCCAGGCGCCGGGCGAGCGCAACGAGCTGCGGCTGCGCCCGCGCGGCCCCGCAGCCGTGATCAGCCCGTGGAACTTCCCGCTCTCGATCCCCTGCGGGATGGTGTCGGCGGCCCTGGTCATGGGCAGCCCGGTGCTGTTCAAGCCGGCCGAGCAGAGCCCGGCGTGCGGCTGGGAGCTCGCCCGCCTGCTGTTGGAGGCGGGGGTCGATGAGGACGCGCTCGCGTTCCTGCCCGCCGCGGGCGAGCTCGGTCGGTGGCTGGTGGCTGAGCCACGGATCGCCACGATCGCGTTCACGGGCTCGGTGGCCGTCGGCCTGGAGATCCAGCGCCGCGCCCACGAGGCCGAGGACCAGCGCCAGATCAAGCGGATCGTCGCCGAGCTGGGTGGCAAGAACTGCGTGCTCGTCGACTCCGACGTGGACCTCGACGAGGCGGTCCCGGCCGTGGTGCGCTCCGCCTACGGCTACGGCGGGCAGAAGTGCTCGGCGGCGTCGCGCGCGCTCGTGCACGAGGGAGTCGCCGACCGATTCGCCGAGCGGCTGGCCGGGGCGGTCGAGATCCTCCGTGTCGGCCCGGCCGAGAGCTTCGCCACCGAGGTCCCCGCCCTCATCGACCCGGACGCGGTCGCCAAGTTCGGCCGCTACGCGGATGGCCTCGAAGGGCGCGGAGCTCGCCCGGGCCGAGCCGGCGGACGGCCCGCAATACGTCGCCCCCCTGCTCGTCGACGCCGACCGCCTTCCCGCGGACACCACCGTCGTACGCGACGAGATCTTCGGGCCGCTCCTCACCGTGGAGCGTGTACGCGACCTCGACCAGGCCGCCGACCGCGTCCTGGACCTCCCGCAGGCACTGACCGCCGGCGTCTTCAGCCGCCAGCCAGACCGGATCGACGCCCTGATCGAGCGCCTTCCGGCCGGCGTCGTCTACGTGGACCGAGCGATCACCGGGGCCATCGTCGGGCGCCAGCCGTTTGGCGGCAACCGCCTATCCGGAACCGGCGCCCACGCTGGCGGCGCGGGATATCTGCGCCACTTCACGGACGAGCAGGTCGTCTCGACCAACGTCGTCCGCCACGGGGTCGTCCTGTAGCTGTTAGGCCTTGACGTCCGCGAGCTGGCGCTGCAGGCCGTCCGCCTGGTCCCGGTACCAATCCGCGACCGCGTGCAGCCACTCGACCTCGGCGCGGGTGCGAACCTCGACGTACCCGGCGTACTCGTCGCCGGCCAAGTCCATCGCCTCCGATGTCGAGAGGTTGGAGTGCCGGCGGCCAAGGCGGCGCCACTCAGTCCGATCCTCGCCGGACCCACCATCCAGCATCAAGCGTGAACCATCGCTCAACTCCAAGCGCTGCGGCTCTTCTCCGCGCAGGGCAAATCCCCGTACTTGCTGCTCAGCCATCTCTCAATTCCCCTCTGCCCGCCGTGACAGGCTGCCGCATTTGCTCCGAGAGATCAGGCTAGCAAGCGTTCGGTGAGGCTTGTGTAAAGCGCCGTTAAGAATGGGCTGTCGCTCCGGAGCATGGCCGGGCCCCCTGGAGGCTCAGGCGTGGATTGGGCAACGAGGGCAGCCATCCGACCGAAATCACGCCGTTGGGGAGGCTCGCCTTCCCATAGCGAAAGTAAATGTCCCCGGAGCCCGCTACCCGGCGGGGACGAGCTCTTCGCGCAGCTGCTTCGCCGCCTGCACCATGTTGCGGAGTGCCGCCTCGACCTCCGGCCAGGCGCGAGTCTTCAAGCCGCAGTCCGGATTGACCCAGATCTGCTCCGGGTCGAGGACCTTGGCGGCGGCCTGGAGCAGCTCGACCATCTCCTCGGTCGAGGGGACTCGCGGCGAGTGGATGTCGTAGACGCCCGGGCCGATCTCCTGCCCGTAGCCGGTGCGCTCCCAGTCGTGGAGCAGCTCCATGCGCGAACGCGCGGCCTCGATCAGGTTGACGTCGGCGTCCATCTGCTGGATCTGCTCCATGATGTCGCCGAAGTCCGAGTAGCACATGTGCGTGTGGATCTGGGTCTCGTCGCGCACGACCGTGGTGGCCACGCGGAACGAGTAGACGGCCCACTCCAGGTACTCGTTCCAGCGGTCCCGGCGCAGCGGCAGGCCCTCGCGGATGGCCGGCTCGTCGACCTGGATCACCTTGATCTCCTCCGCCTCGAGGTCGGAGACCTCGTCGCGGATCGCCAGCGCGAGCTGCTCGCACGTCGCCGAGCGCGGCTGGTCGTCGCGGACGAAGGACCACTGGAGCATCGTCACCGGGCCGGTGAGCATGCCCTTGACGGGCTTCTCCGACAGCGACTGCGAGAGCGCGATCCAGTCCGTGGTCATCGGCTGGGGTCGGCTGACGTCTCCGTAGATGATCGGCGGGCGCACGTAGCGCGAGCCGTAGGACTGGACCCACGCGTTCTGCGTGAACACGTAGCCCTCCATCTGCTCGGCGAAGTACTGGACCATGTCGTTTCGCTCCGGCTCGCCGTGGACGAGGACGTCGAGGCCGATCTCCTCCTGGAAGCCGATGACCCGCTCGATCTCGGAGCGCATGCGCTTGTCGTACTCGTTGCCGGCGATGACGCCCTCGCGAAGCTCCTTGCGCGCCTGGCGGATCTCGGCGGTCTGCGGGTAGGACCCGATCGTCGTGGTCGGAAACAGCGGCAGGTTCAGGCGGGCCTTCTGGGCCTCGCGGCGCACCTCGAACGGGCTCGAGCGGCGCGCGTCGGCTTCGGTAAGGGCGGCCACCCGGTCGCGCACCGCGGGATTGCGCGTGCGATGGGACTCGCGCCGGTCGTCGAGCGCGCGGTCGTTCGCGTCGAGCCTGTCGGCGATCGCCTCGCGGCCATCGCCCACGCCCGTGGCGAGCGTGACCACTTCGCCGACCTTCTGCTTCGCGAAGGCCATCCAGGAGCGCAGCTCGTCGTCGAGCACCTCGGACGGCGGCTCGTTGTCGAGGTCGAGCGGCGTATGGAGGAGGGAGCACGACGTGGACACCACGAGCTGCGCGCAGCGGTCGCGGACCCCGCCGAGCAGGTCGAGACTGTGCTCGAGCTCGTTGATCCACACGTTCCGGCCGTCGACGATCCCGGCGAACAGCCACTTGTCCTCGAGGCCGCCCTCGGTCGCTACGAATTCGATGTTCCGCGGTCCGCCCTTTCGCACCATCTGCCGGTCGAGGTCCGGCCCACCGCGGTGGAAGTCGAGCCCGATGCCCTCCACGGGAAGGTCGCGGAGAACGCCGTACGCGTCGCCGACGTGGTCGAAGTAGGTCTTGACGCAGATGCGCGTGCGCTCGTGGACCTTGGCCAGCTCCTCGTACGCGAGCCGCAACGCGTCGAGCTCGTGCTCGGAGCGATCCTGCACGAAGCAGGGCTCATCGAGCTGGACCCAGGTCGCGCCCTGCTCGGCGAGGCGCTCGATGATCTCTCCGTAAACCGGCAGGAGCGACTCGATCAGGTCGAGCCGGTCGAAGTCGGGCGAGACGCCCTCGGCCGACTTGCCCAGCAGCAGGAACGAGACCGGGCCGAGGATCACCGGGACGGTGTCGATCCCCAGCTCCTCCATGGCCTCGGAATGCTCGTCGAAGGGCTTGGTCGCCGAAATCGAGAAGCTGGTGTCGGGCCCGAGCTCGGGGACGATGTAGTGGTAGTTGGTGTCGAACCACTTCGTCATCTCCATCGCCGTGACGTCGATCTCCTGCTCCTGGCGGCCGCGGGCCATCGCGAAGTAGGTGTCGATGTCGACCGGGCCGCCCGAATGCCCGTAGCGGTCCGGCACCGCCCCGACGAGGGCGATCGTGTCGAGGACGTGGTCGTAGAGTGAGAAGTCGTTCGACGGGATCAGGTCCACGCCGGCCTGCCGCATGAACTTCCAGTTGTCGACCCGGATCCGCTTCGCCGTCTCGAGCAGGTCGTCCCGCGACACGTCGCCGCGCCAGTAGCCCTCGGTCGCGAACTTCAGCTCGCGTTCGGCTCCGATGCGCGGAAAGCCGGCGATGTTGGAAAGGGCCATCGAATCTCCTCGTCGTCTGGGCGGGCCGCCTAGGTTAGTTAGTGCTCGTCTCGGTCACACCGGCGCCGGCCTTGCGCGGCGACAGGCGAACGGGTGCCGCGCTGAGGGCGCGGAGGCGCATGTCGGACCAGGTGAGGCCCTCGCGGACGAGGGCGGGAAGCCCGAGGACCACCGCGGTGGCGACCTCGACCGCCTGGAGGATGACGCCATAGGCGAGCGCGTCGGCGGCTGCCACGCCGAATCCGGTGGTCAGCACGCTGATCACGGCAAGCTGAAATACGCCGATGTTCGACGGCGTGGCCGGTACGACGGCGGTGACGTTGACGGCGAAGAGAACCGCGGCAGCGGCTCCGATCCCGACCCCGCTCATGCCGAGCGCCTTGAACAGCACCGCGCACGCCAGGAGCTGGACGCCCCATGCGGCGAGTTGCGCGCCTGCGGCGAACGACCCGAGGCGCGGATTGCGGAAGACGCTGAGGCCCGTGCGGACGCGGAGGAGTGCCGCCCTGATCGCCGCCGAGATCCGGGCCACACGGCCGCTCCCGTTCTGCTGCCGGACGATCACGGGGGCCAGGAGCACCGCGACCAGGATCAACAGTGGCACGAGGCTGAAGGCGAAGAGCTTCGTGGACGACGAGTGGAACAGGTCCGTCGTCGAGACGATGATCACGCCGAGCAGGACGAGGGCGGCGATGTTGAAAACCGTCTGCGAAACGAGCGTGCCGAGCAGCACCGGGAACGTGGAGCGCATGCGCCCAGTGCGCCGTGAGAGCACCATGGCGCGTGCCGGCTCTCCAAGGCGCGCGGGTAACGTCGCCGACATCAGCACCCCGATCATCGTCGCCGAGGTGACGTCGCGGCGCCGTAGCGGGTTGTATGGCAGCGCCGCGCGAGCGATCGCGTACCACGAGGCGGCGCGAAGCATCATCGCGGCGATCATCAGCCCAAGGGCCATGAAGACCAGGGAGAGGTCCGAGCGCACGATGCTCGCGACGACGTTCTGAAGACCGATCTTGTTAGCCGCCAGAGCCGTGAGTCCGATGCCGAGGATCCCGGCGACGCCGAGCGCCAGCTTGCGCGCGAGGCCGTGGCGATGCATCGCCCGTGCGGGCTCGGGGTCGAGCGACGGCAGGCGCTCCGGCGGGGTGGGCCGGCTGCCGTCGATCGGCGACAGCCCGCTGGTGCGGACTACGCGCTCGGTGGAGGTCGCGGGCTCCGGCGCGCGCATGGCCTGCTCGTAGACCTCCTGGACCTCGGCCGCCACGTTCGGCCACGCGTACCGCTGGGCGCTCTCGCGGGCCGCCCTTCCCATGCGCAGGCGCCGCTCCGGCTCGAGATAGAGGCCCTGCAGCTCCTCGGCGAGGCGCTGCGGGTCGGCCGGCGGCACGAGGATCCCGTCGACGCCCTGCGTGACGACGTCGGCGTAGCCCGCGATCTCGGAGGCGATCACCGGCGTACCTGCCGCGAACGCCTCCGTGAGGACCATCCCGAAGCTCTCGCCGGCGAGCGACGGCGCGCAGAGCACGTCGGCCTCGTGGATGCGCCGCCACAGCTCGGACCCGCCGATGGTGCCGAGCGCGTCGATGCGTTCCTCGGTCCCGGGATCGCCCAGGTAGCCCTTGACGTCGGCGCGAGTCGAGCCGATCACCGTGAGGCGCGCGGGGACATGCTCCACCAGGCCCTCGAACGCCTGGAGCAGGACCGGCAGGCCCTTGCGCTCCTCGGGGCGGCCGATGAAGAGCACTCGAAGCTCCTCCGACGAAGGCTTCGGCCCGGCCGGCGGGGCATCGACGTCGACCCCGTTCGGGATCACGCGGTACGTGCCGCCGAACCAGCGCCGCCCGGTCCAGGCCGCCGCCTGCGAGACGGCGATCCTGGCGTGAAGCTGGTTGAACTTGCGCCGCGCGCCGAGCGCGTTGGCGATCCAGTTGGGCAGCGGCTTGGTCGAGTACGAGTGGAAGGTGCCGACCACTGGAGCGTCCGCGGAACGAGCACGCGTCCCAGGCGATGGCGGGAGCCTCGGGCGAGTGAACGTGAACGACGTCGAATCCCCCGGCGCGAAGCTCGCGGCGCATGGTGTTCACGCCGTAATGAAAGACGCCGAGGTTGGAGACGGCCCCGTTGGCGCCGAACCCGACGGTGCGCCCCAGCGGCACCAGGTAGTCGGGCACCGAGCGATCCTCGGCGGGTGCGCGATGCAAAACCCGCGACACCCGGTCCGGCGGGTCCCACGGCGCCATGACGCGAACCTCGTGGCCGCGCGCGAACAGCGCCCCGGTCAGGGCCTCGACGTGCCGATTCACGCCGCCGGCGTAGGTCCACGAGTATGGGCTAACGATTGCTATGCGCATAGGGGTGAGCGCTTGGCTCAGTGGGGTGAACGGCCGCCTGAGCTCGGGTCGCCAAGCCGTTGTCAGGTTACCGGACCGGAAGGTCTCCAAAGGGCCGGAGAGCGGCGGTCGTCGTGCGTGGCCCAGGCGACCCCGACCATCGCCGCGCAGAGCACCGCGCCGATCATCAGCAGCAACGCCCCGGAGTCGTTCGCGAGCGTCCCCGCGATCGTCGCCGCGGCGGCCCCGAGGAAGCCCGCCCAGGCCCTCCGCCGCCCGCCGAACCAGCCCTCGATCCGCCGCCATTGGGTGAGCCCGGCGACGATCATGGCGATCACGATCCAGAAAATGAAGCTCCCCGCGTAGCGGGCGAAGCTGTGGGCGGAGAGCTGGAGTCGGCGCTGGAAGACGTCGCCGAGGTTTCCCAGCCCGCCCGCGTCGAGAACGCTCCGCGTCAGATGGGCGTTCCCGCCGCTGGCGAGGTCGATCACGACGAGCGCGGCGACAGCAGCGATCGGCGCGACGATCACCCAGATCCAGCGTCTGCGCCGAAGCGCCGAGGCAGACCCCGATCGCGACGGCCGCGCCGACCGGGATGCCGATCGCCGCGCCGACGTCGGCGCCGAAGCTGCCCGGCGCGAAGGCGGCCACCGCGAGCACGGCCGCGATCGCGAATGCGGCGGCGGCGCCCCGGGCCGAGGCGCGCGGCGCCCATCCAGCGAGCGCCGCGCCGGTCCCGATCGGGACGAGCGCCGCCACGGTCGCCTCGAGCTCGTTGCCGATCCCGTAGAAGCGGACCCCCTCGATGGGATTCGGCCCGATCAGCGAGAGCTCGGTGAGATGCGAGCCGGCGATCGCGTCGCCCGCGCAGACGAGCACGGAGATGCCCGCGCAGGCCGCCAAGCCGCGCATGCCCGGCGCCGCCCACAGCACGAGCGCGGCGCCGAGGGGGCATCCGAGGCCGACGATCAGGCGCTCCGCGAGCTCGCTTGGCTGCAGCGCGGCCGTGAGCAGGAGGAGCGCGGGCACCAGCGCCAGCGACGCCGCGAGGATCGTGAGCGCGACCCGCAGGCCCTCGCGACGGAATGCGATCCCGGCGATCGCCGTGAGCACAACCCAGATCAGCACGCTGATGCCGATCACGGGCGCCCTCCGAGGCCCGACCTCCGCGAGGCGGTCCTGCAGGTCCAAGACGTAGGACACGTCCACCGCCCCATCGGCCCTGATCGGCTCCCCGCTCATCTCGCTGGGCTTCCGGATCCCCAGCCGATCGAGGATCGTCGGCGCGAGATCGGTCGACAGGACGAAGCCGCGCATCCGCGTGGAGTCGGACGTGAGCGTGCCGTCGAACCCGCTGCCGGCGATCCCGAGCGCCAGCCCCTGGTTCGAGGCCGGCGGCGGCTGCTCCATCGCGATCAGCAGATCGCCGTCCCGTAGGCGCGCGGCCGCTCGGCGGACGGTGGCCAGGTCGGCCGTCTCGACGGCGACGCCCGGAGCTCTCTTGCGGTGGGCCTGCGTAGCGACTTCTCCGTGCTCATCGACGAGCATCGCGCCCGCCGCACCTGGTGCGGCGGCCAGCGCGACGCCCGCATGAAGAAGGCTCGCGCCGAGCAGGCCCGGCACGATGTCCGCCGGAGCGGAAGCAGCTCGGTCACGAACGGTCATCCATTGTGCGCGGGGCACCCTGCCGCCCTGGACGGTGCGCTCGAGCTCGACGCTCGGCAGCGGCCGGTCGTAAAGAGACTCGGGGATCCTGGCGCCCTGCGAGACATCGAGGTAGGTCTGATCCGGGGGCACCTCGCCGATCCCGGCCGAGAGAATTCCGACGCCCATTCCGTGGATCCCGGCCAGCTGCCCGACGGTCACGTTTTGCGGGAGCACCGCGATGGTGACCGACGGCTGCTGCTTCGCGTCGGCGGCCGGCCCTGTCAGCAGCGCAACCGCAAGCACTACCATCGCGGCAGTGCCCGATCGCACGTTCGCCAAGTTCACGTTCTTCAAGGTCGACCCCGCGTGGCAGCGCCGCGATCCCGAGGCGCGCGCGGAGGATAAACGGGAGTTTCGGGCCGCCTGCGACGATTTCGCCCAGGACCGCTCCCTTCGTGCCTACTCGACCGTCGGCACGCGGGGCGACACCGACCTCCTGCTGCTCTCCCAGAGCCCGCGGCTCGACGACATCCACACCTTCCACGTGGTCCTCGCGCAGAGCGGGCTCGCGAAGTGGATGTCGACGCCCCACTCCTACCTGGCGATGACCAAGCGCTCCCCGTACTCGGACTCCGAGGCCCGGCCGGAGCTCTGCACCTCGGAGCGGCGCTACCTGTTCGTCTACCCCTTCGAGAAGAAGCGCGAGTGGTACCGGCTGGACGCCGACGAGCGCCAGCGGATCATGAAGAACCACATCGAGGTCGGCCGCGCGCTACCCCGAGATCACGATCAACACCGCCTACTCGTTCGGCCTCGACGACCAGGAGTTCGTGGTGAGCTTCGAGGCCGACGACCCGGGCCAGTTCCTCGACCTCGTGCAGGAGCTCCGCGGCACGGAATCGAGCTCCTACACCCTGCGCGACACGCCGATCTTCACCTGCGTGGCGATGTCCGTCGCGAAGGCCCTCGACGCGCTCGACGGTGCGGCTACGGCTCGCACCGAGCCCGCACTCGCCTAACCTTCTCCGCCCCATGAGCCCCGAACCCGGCACATCCGGCAACCCTCTGCGCGTCGCCATCGTCGGCTCCGGCCCGGCCGGCTTCTACGCGGCCGAGCACCTGCTGCGCACCGAGGACCTCGACTTCGAGGTGGACGTGTTCGACCGCCTGCCGACCCCGTTCGGGCTCGTGCGGGCGGGCGTCGCACCGGACCACCCGAAGATCAAGTCGGTCATCCGCGTCTACGAGAAGACCGCCGCGCGCGAGGGCTTTCGCTTCTTCGGCAACGTCGAGGTCGGGCAGGGATCTGAGCGCCGCCGAGCTCGCCGAGCACTACCACGCGGTCATCTACGCCTACGGCGCCCCCACCGACCGCCACCTCGGGATCCCGGGCGAGGACCTCCCCGGCAGCCACGCGGCCACCGAGTTCGTCGCCTGGTACAACGCCCACCCGGACTTCGCCGACCACGAGTTCGACCTCTCCTGCGAGCGCGCCGTCGTGATCGGCAACGGCAACGTCGCCACCGACGTCGCGCGGATGCTCGGCCTGACCCGCGCCGAGCTCGAGGCCACCGACACGGCCGAGCACGCGATCGACGCGCTCGCCGAGAACGGGATCAAGGAGATCCTGGTCCTCGGCCGGCGCGGCCCCGCGCAGGCGGCGTTCACCAACCCGGAGCTCCGCGAGCTGGGCGAGATGGTCGACGCCGACATCGACGTCGACCCGGCCGAGGTGGAGCTGGACGAGCTCTCCCGCGAGTACCTGGAGTCCGACGACGCGGACATCACCACCCGCAAGAACGTCGAGATCTTCACCGACTTCGCCCAGCGCCAGCCGGAGGGCAAGCCGCGCAAGATCGTGCTGCGCTTCCTCCGCTCGCCCGTCGAGATCCAGGGCGACGGCAAGGTCGAGCGGATCGTCGTGGCTCGCAACGAGCTTCATCGCGACGACTCCGGCGCGATCCGCCCGCGCGACACCGGCGAGCGCGAGACGATCGAGTGCGGCGTCGTGTTCCGCTCGATCGGGTACGCGGGCATCGGGCTCGAGGGCATCCCCTTCGACGACCGCCGGGGCGTGATCCCGAACGAGGGCGGCCGCGTCGCCGATCTCGAGACCGGCGAGCAGGTCCCCGGCCACTACGCCGTCGGCTGGATCAAGCGCGGGCCCTCCGGCGTCATCGGGACGAACAAGAAGGACGCCCAGGAGACGGTCGACAACCTCGTCGAGGACGCCGCCGCGGGCCGGCTCCCCGACCCGCCGGCGGCCGCGGACCGCATGGCAATCGCGGACCTGCTCGACGAGCGCGCCCCGGACCACGTCACCTTCGAGGGCTGGCAGGCGATCGACGCCGTCGAGCAGGAGCGCGGCAAGCCCCTCGGCCGCCCGCGCGTGAAGTTCGTGCGCGTCGACGAGATGCTCGACGCCGCGCGCGGCGCAGCCGTCTCCGGCTAGGGCGGGCGTGGCCGACCTCGCCGAGATCCAGCGCATGATCGCCGAGGCCCTGCCCGGCGCCGAGGTGGAGGTCGTCGACGAACGGGCGGCGGCGACCACCTGCGGGCGATCGTGAGGGCGCCGCAGTTCGAGGGCGAAAGCCGGATCGACCAGCACCGGCTGGTGCGCGCGGCGGTCCAGCCGCGAATGGACGACGGCTCGATCCACGCGCTCTCGATCACAACAGAGCCGCTCTGAGGCGGCGCGGGTGGACTCGCTAAGGTGAGTGTCAATGCCTGCGAATCCAGAGCTGAAGCAGAAGGTGGAAGAGGTTCTGCGCGAGAACCGGGTGCTGCTCTTCATGAAGGGCACCCCCGAGATGCCGCGGTGCGGCTTCTCGATGCGCGTGGTTGGCGTGCTGGAGCAGATGGGAACGGAGTACGGGGCGATCGACGTCCTGCCGATCCTTGACCCGCTCCGCGAGGTGACCGGCGAGATCTCCGACTGGCGCACGTTCCCGCAGCTCTACGTGAACGGCGAGCTGGTCGGCGGCGGCGACATCGTCGAGGAGATGTTCGAGTCCGGCGAGCTGGCCGAGGCGCTCGGGGTCGAGCAGCCCGAGGCAGCCGCCGCGCCCGCACAGCCCGAGACGCCCGCTAACCCGCAGCAGAGCCCGCCGCTTCAGGTCGACGGCGCCTAGCCGCCGAGCCGACTCTCAGAGAGCGCTAGACAGCCGCTTGCTCGGCGGCGTCCTCGCGGACCTGGAACGAGGATCCGCAGCCGCATGCGGCGACGACGTTCGGGTTGTTGACCACGAAGCCGGCGCCCTGGAGGCCGTCGACGTAGTCGACCTCCGAGCCGAAGACGAACTGCATGCTCACCTTGTCGACCACCACCGCGACGCCCTGGTGCTCGAAGACGTGGTCGTCGGACTTGGGCTGGTCGAGGGCGAGCGCGTACTGGAAGCCGGAACAGCCGCCGCCGCGAACCGCGACGCGGAGCGCCTGCTCGTCGGCGTTGTCGTTGGAGCCGATCAGCTCCTTGATCTTGCCCGCCGCCTTGTCGGTGAGCTGAACTGCACGTCTCAGGAGTATCCATCGCTTCAGATTGTATAGGCAAGCTCAACCGTCATCGTCGCCGGCCTTCACCCTGCGCCTGTGGAGCACCCGCCTACGCCCCTTCCCCTTCCCCTTTTTGGCGGGTTTGGCGGGCTCCGGCTGTTCCCTGTGCGGCTCCTCCACGTCCTTGCCGTACTTCCACTCGAGGTACTGGATGATCCGCTTGGAGTCGTGGATGACCTCGTCGCCGTCGACCAGCACGGGCACCCGGCGCTGGCCGGTGAGCTCCTCGATCTCGGGGCGCGAGTTCCGCCTGTAGGGCACCCGCTCGGTCCGGTAGGAAAGCTCGAGCTTGCCGAGGCGGCGCGCCACCGCGCCGCACGGGCAGAGGACGTTGGTCCGGGTGGGGCAGCGGTAGAGGACGATGTCGCTCATCGGGGGAGCACCCGCCCGCCCAGCCGCATGAAGGGAGCCATGGCGGCCAGCGCGATCTCCTGCGCCCCCCGGCCCCTCCTGACCCGGTCGCCGAGCTGGTCCATCTGCCAGCGGATCGCATCCTCGAGCGTCTCCTCGTGCGGGCGCGGAGCGAAGCCCAGCTCCCTGCGCGCCTTGGCGTTGCGGTAGGTCCACCAGCAGTTCGCCGAGCGCACCTCGTCGGGGCGATCGGAATCGGGATCCCGGCCCGAGCCATCAGCTCGACCGCCAGCAGGGTCGGTGGTCCCGGAAGCTTCACCGGGGCATGCTCGCGGCCCGAGAGGCGCGCCATGTCGGCGAAGAGCCGGTCGAACGTGAAGTTGCGCGCCGCGAGGATGTAGCGCTCCCCGGGCTCGCCCTTCTCGTCCGCGAGCAGGTGGCCCGCCGCGACGTCGCGGACGTCGACGATGTTGAGGCCGCCGTCGACGTACGCCGGGATGCGGCCCAGCAGGAAGCGCCGCACGAGCTCCATCGACGTCCCTTCGGGTCGTCCGGGCCCAGGACGAACGACGGGTTGACGATCACGACCGGCAGCCCGTGCGCGGCGAGGCGAAGCGCCTCGACCTCGGCCTCGTGCTTGGAGTTCACGTACGCGATGCCGAGCGCACCGGCCCGGAAGGGCTGCGACTCGTCGGCGGTGCCGCGCGGCTTCGCCGGGCCGATCGCCGCCACCGATGAGGTGAAGACGACCCGCTCGACGCCGGCAGCGAGGCTCTCCTCCATGACGATCCGCGTCCCCTTGACGTTCAGGTCGAAGACCTTCTCGCGATGCCGGGGGAGCATCGAGGTGGTGCCCGGCGATGTGGAAGACGCGCTCGACGCCGTCCATCGCCCTGGCGACGGCCCGCCTGTCCATCACGTCGCCGCTGGTGCGCTCGAACTCGAGGTCCGAGAGGTGGTCGAGCCCCGAGCCACGCCGCACGAGCAGCCGCAGGTCGTCGCCCCGCGCGGCCAGCGCGCGCACGACGTGCGAGCCGATGAACCCGCTGCCGCCGGTGACCAGAGTCTTGCCCACCGCCCGATGGTAGACGCGCCGGGCGCGCGCTCGCTCCGGGACGGGCCGCGGCGAAGTGATAGAACCGCCCGGTGCCCGCCGACGCGAAGACCGCCGTCGTCACCGACACGACGGCCTACCTCCCCGAGGAGCTCGTCGCGCAGCACGACATCAAGCGGGTGAGCCTCTACGTCTCGCTCGAGGGCGAGCAGCGGCCGGAGATCGAGATCGCCGGCGACGAGTACACGGATTTCTTCGAGCGCCTGCGCGCCAGCGCCGAGGGCGCAACGACCTCCCAGCCGTCGGTCGGCGACTTCTGCGCCGTCTACGAGCCGCTGCTCGCAGAGGGCAGGGACATCGTCTCCATCCACCTCTCCGCCGGGATCTCGGGGACCTACGAGTCCGCGTCCCAGGCGAAGGAGCGGCTGATCGAGGAAGGGAAGGGCGGCGAGCGCATCCACGTCTACGACAGCCGCTCCGCATGCGGCGGCCAGGCCATGGTCGTCCTGGCCGCGGCCGCGGCCGCGGCGGGAGGCGCGGACGGACCCGCGACGCTGGCGGCCGCGGAGCGCTGCCGCGACGAGCTCGAGATGTGGTTCGCCATCGACACGCTCGAGTACCTGCGAAAGGGCGGGCGAATCGGCGCCGCCCAGGCCTGGCTGGGCTCGGCCCTTCAGATCAAGCCGATCCTGACCCTGGGCGAGGAGATCACGCCGGTCGAGCGGGTGCGCACGCGCCGGCGCGCGTTCGAGCGGATGGTCGACTACGCGCGCCAGCGCCGCGACGACGGTGCCGACGCGCTGGGTCGTCCAGCACATCCAGGACCCCGACACGGCGCAGCGCCTGGTCGAGCAGTGCCGCGAGCTGTTCGGCACCGAGCCCATCTTCGTCTCCGAGATCGGCCCGGTGATCGGCGCCCACGTCGGCCCCGGCCTGATCGGCGTCGGCGGCGTTCCGCGAGCCGTCCTCGGCTAGCTCATGGCTAGCCGGCCTCGGCCGGCGCCTCCGCCGGCCCGTCGCCCGCGGTCCGCGGTCCCCTGCTCGGGGTGCCGGAAGCGCCAGTAGTCGCGCACCACGGCCTGCATCGCCGCCGCCGTGGGAATCGCCATCAGGGCGCCGAGCACCCCGAGCAGGGCGGCGCCGATGAGGATCGCGACGATGACGATCAGCGGATGGAGCTGCACGGCCTTGCCGTAGACGAACGGCTGGATCATGTTGTTCTCGACCTGCTGGTAGAGGATCAGCACCGCGACCCAGACGATCAGCCCGATCGGGAAGTCCGCGGCGAATGCGACGACGATGCCGACGAGGATCCCGCCCAGCGTCGCGCCCACGAGCGGGATCAGGTCGAAGAAGCCGAACAGGATCGCCAGCGGCAGCGCGAATGGCACCCCGATGACTCGCAGCGTCACGTAGGTGACCAGCCCGGCTAACACGCTGATCACGAAGTTGCCGAACACGTAGCCGGAGATCGCGTCCGAGATGTCGCCGGCGATCTTCCGGAACCGGCGTGCTCGCTCCTCGGGGATCTGTCTGTAGAAGAACTCGAGTAATCGATTCCCGTCCTTGACCAGGAAGAACGTGATGACGAGGATCGAGAACAGCTGGACGAAGCGCGAGAAGACGCCCACCGTCACGTCGCGCAGCGTCCCGGCGGCCTCCGCCGAGCTTGCTCGGAAGCTGATTCGCCTGCTGCTTGAGCTTCTCGGTGATGTGGTACCGGTTGTCGTAGCTGCGGAACGTCTCGTTGTGGCGCAGGTCGTCGACGTAGCCCGGCAGGTCGCTGGAGAGGCTCTCCACGCCGGTGACGAGCGGCGGAACGATCACCAGCCCGATGCCGAAGATGCCTGCGGCGATGCTGACAGGTAGACGAGCAGGATCGCGACCCACCGCGGCACCTTCCGCCGGTCGAGCCAGTTGACAGCCGGCGCGATCGCGATCGCGAAGAAGGCGGCGATCAGGAACAGCCCGATCACGGTGCGGATCAGGTAGGAGAAGTACAGGACGGCGATCACCCCGGCCGCGACCAGCACGACCTTGGCCACCGCACGGGACGAGACCTGCGATTCCTGCATTCGGCGCCACACTAGGCGCGGCCCCGGACGCGTGGATTCGGGTGGCCGTCTAGCGCCTGCGGCGGCGCAGCATCATCCTGGCGCCGATCGTGAAGCCCACGATCGCGGCGCCGATGGCGAGCTCGCGCTGGTGCTCCCGGACCTGCCGCCGCCAGTCGGTGAGCTCGGCGACGCGGGTCCGCGAGCGCCTCGACCGAGTGCCCCAGCTCGTGGCGCTGGCGCTCGATGTCCGCGCGGATCTGGTCAGAGCTCCGGCCCGGCGCGCCGGCCGCGGCGCGGCCGACCGGCTCTCCCGCGCCGGAGACGTAGACGTCGGGGGTCTTGCTCACCGGGTGCCCGGCCTCCAGGGTCTCCTTGGTCCGCTTCGCCTCCTCGATCGCCAGGTCCGGCGTGGGCGGCGCGCCCGCCTGGAAGGAGCGGTAGGCGACGAGGCCCGCGATGGCGGCGACGATCAGCCAGAAGGCGGCCTCGATCAGGAACCCGGCATAGACGTCGCCGGAGAAGAACAGGTGGTTCAGGAGCCACGCGATGCCGTGCATGAACATCGCGAGCGCCATGAGGACGAAGACGCCGGCTGCGATCCCGACGACCGACCCCTGGAGAAGCTTCTGAACCTTCTCGCGGACCTCGGTCTTGGCGAGCTCGATCTCCTCGCGAATCAGCGTCGAGGTCCGCTCGGAGACGTCGATGACGAGCTCTCCAAGCGCCTTGTCCGCGTCGGGAGGACGGAGGGGGCGGTGGCGTCTCGGGGGTGCTCACTCCGGCGGGTCCTCCCCGAACACCCGCACCCAGATGACCGTCGCGATGCGATTCGCCACGACCGTCGCGAGCGCGCCGGTGGCGGCCATCAGGCCGGCCCACAGCAGTCTTCTGACGATGTCGTTCTCCATCTCCGTTACCTCGCGGCGGAGTAAATCAATTTGTCCGCCCGCTCCGGGCGCTCCTCGCCCTCCCGGGCGCCCGCGCCCGCCTCGTACCCGGCCCAGCGCTCGAAGAAACCGCGTGTGACGGCACAGAACCATGTCCGATCGACCGCGTCGATGGCGCCGTGGCCCCCACCCTCCAGGATCCAGACCCGGACGAGCGTCGTTGCCGCTCGCGGCCGCGGCGAGCTCGTGTGCCTGCTCCACCGGGATGATCTCGTCGTCCGTCGGGTGGAGCACGAGGACCGGGACCTTCGCGTCGGCGATGTGCTCGCGCGCCGCGGCCCGGCGCCAGAGCTCCTCCGGCTCGACCTCGTAGTAGGGCGCCGAGATGCGCTCGATCGGGTCGACGAAGTCCTCGACGTCCTCCCAGCCCGACTGCCGGATGCGCGAGGTCAGCATCGCCCAGAAGCCGCGGTTGAGCGCGTAGGCGGGATGCGTCAGCGGGAGCTTCACCGAGAGGCGCTCGGCCATCGCGCGGGGGTCGCTGGGCGGCGAGATCGCGAGGATGCCGCCGTCGAGGGCCTCGTCGGCCCCCTCGAGGTGGCAGGCGCCGAGCACCGACGAGCCCCCGAGCGAGATGCCCAGCGCGCCGACCGTGGTCGAGCCCAGCCCCTTCATGTAGCGCCCGCAGGCCAGGATGTCCTCCCCCTCCTTCCACCCGGTGCTCGTGGGCGCCGGGCTGGTGAGGTTGGTCAGGCCGAAGCTACGCAGGTCGATCGCCGCGACGTTGAAGCCCCACTCGAAGAATGCCCGAACCGCGATGTCGCGCACGTAGTCGAAGCGCCGCGACGAAAACAGGCCGTGGACGACGATCAGCGCGGGTCGCCTCGCGCCCTCGTGCACCCCGATGCTCGCGGCGATGCGCTCGCCGTCGGCTCCCTCGAAGACGTGGTCGGAGAACTGCGCCGGATACGCGTAGCCGAGGTTCGCCGCCTCTCGCTGCTGAGCGAGGACGAAGGTGGACATGTCCGGCACGCCCTTGCGCAGCAGCGCCGCCTCCGAGTGGTGCAGGCCGCTTGGGATCGACTCGAGGTCGGCCATCAGCGCGGACATCGTGCGCTCGCGCGGCTGGGCGACCGGCAGCCCAGCAGGGGCCGGGTCCAGGCGCCCGAGCGCGGCGCGGAGCGGCTCGCGAAGACGCTGGCCCACCAGCCACGCGGGAAGCGCGACCGATCCGACCGCCACGTTGAGCGCCTTGGCGGCACCGTGCAGCGCGCGATCCTGGCGATACGAGGATCCGAGCGACTCCCACATACCGGGCGGCCTACGATGCGCGGCCCGGGGCCTCGAGGCCCCCGCAGATCGTCTCGACGAGCATCTCGCGAGCGCGGTCGAAGTCGCCGTCGCCACCTGGGATCAGGTCGAACACCCAGCCCGAGAGCAGCTGCTCGATCGCGCCGTAGAACCACATCGAGGCGAACTCGGGATCGACGTCGTTGCGGAACTCGCCCGCGGCCTCAGCGTCGGCGACGATCTTGGCGATCAGGTCGTAGGCGCGGCGGATCTCGGGCAGGTGGGTGCGGCCGAAGGAGTTCGCCGCCCGGGTCACCTCGACGATGATCACCTTCATCAGCTCGGGCTCGTACCGGTAGGAGTCGATGATGAAGCCGGCGACAGCGTCCAGCTTCTCGCGCCCGGTCAGGGACTGGCCGTCGACCTCCTCGATCGCCGCCAGGAGCAGCGACCAGCGCTCGGTGAAGAGCTCGTTCAGGACCTGGTCCTTCGACTTGAAGTAGTGGTAGACGAGCCCGTAGGCCACGCCGGCCTCGTCCGCGATGTCGGAGACCCGGCAGGCGTTGAAGCCCTGCCGGGCGAACACCTTGATCGCCGCGTCGAGGATCTGGCGGCGCTTGTCCACGGCCGGCGCCTCCGTGCTCATCGGGCGATCAGCTCAGGCATGGGTCGGGACCTCCAGGTGCGCGTCCTCGGGCCAGCGATAGGAGCCGGAACGCCGGTTCGCGAGCGAGGGGAGCTTCGAGCGGACGCGTTCCTCATCGGCGAGATCGAGGTCGGCCGCGACGAGGCCCTCGCCGTCGGGGGCTTCGGCGAGCACGGTCCCCCAAGGATCGACCAGCATCGAGTGGCCGTACGAGTGGTAGTGCGGCGGCGCCTCGCCCACCTGGTTCGGCGCGACGACGAACGCCTGGTTCTCGATCGCTCGCGCGCGCAGCAGCACCTCCCAGTGATCCTTGCCGGTCTCGAACGTGAACGCCGAGGGCACGCTCAGCACGGTCGCTCCGCGGACCGCCAGGATCCGGTAGAGCTCGGGGAAACGCAGGTCGTAACAGACGGTCATCCCGAGCGTCATCTCGGGCAGCGAGCCCCCGATCGCCGCAGCGACGATTTCGTCCCCGGGCTGCTCGGTCTCCGACTCCCGATAGGAGACGCCGCCGACGTCCACGTCGAACATGTGGATCTTGCGATAACGGGCGTGGAGCTCACCGTCCGGGCCGATGAACACCGAGGTGTTGAACAGCCGCTGCTGGCCCTCGACCCGCTCGGCGATGCTGCCCGCGAGCAGGTGAATTCCAAGCTCGCGAGCCCACGAGCGGGCCGCGGTCAGGGTCGGGCCGCCCAGCGGCTCGGCGCCCTCGTGGAGTGCCTCGGCATCGCCCAGGACGTTCCACTTCTCGGGCAGCGCGACCAGCTCGGCGCCGTCCTTCGCCGCGTCGCGGACCAGGCGCTCGGCGGCGTCGAGGTTCCGGGCCTTGTCGGCCGTTGAGTTGAGCTGTATCGCCGCGGCTCTGATCTCCATGCACCCTTCACCGACGCGTTGACTGACCAGTCAATCTAGGAAGTATAGGTTTGAAACCAGCCGCGCCCACCATCCAGATGGGCGCCGGGGATGATTTCTTCACACCACTCGCCCTCCGGGCTCGTTCGCGCTGCGGCCGGACAGCCGGGCCGCGCGTGTGACGAGGACCACACGCGCACGGCGTGTAGCGAGCCCTTGAACGGGAACGCGCTCGGGTGATGTTCGGTAGGGGACGATTCGGCCGCGCTCGCACGGCCTTCGAATCGAGGACCGAGGTCTGGCGTCAGGTGGGGCTCGGCGCCGAGGTGGATCGCCGCGACGCCAAGCGGGCGCGCGGCACCGTGGTCGTGCTCGCGGCGCTGATCGCGGGCGTTCTGATCGTCTTCAGCAACCGCGGCACGCTGTTTCCCGGATTCGGGGCCTACGTTCGCATCGCGACCGTCGCGGCTTTGGTCATTCTCGGGTGGTGGTTTGCGCGATCGCTCGGGCGCGGGCTCGCACCGGCGCTGTTCGGGCGCATGGAGCCGGGTACGGCCGGCGTCGTCGGCTTCCTGATCCGGCTCATGACCATCGTCATGGTGTTCGTCGTCGCCCTGCGGATCGCCGGCCTTCATGCGAGCACGCTTGCCGTCGGTGGGGCGTTCACGGCGGTCATTCTCGGTCTCGCGGCGCAGCAGACCCTCGGCAACCTTTTCGCAGGGCTGGTCCTGTTGAGCACGCGGCCGTTCCGCGTGGGCGAACGGGTCAAGCTGGTGGGCGGCGCGCTCGCCGGATCCCGGGAGGGCATCGTGAGCTCGCTGGGCCTCTTCTACACGGATCTGGTGAACGGCGCGGACCGGATGATGGTCCCCAACAGCATGCTTCTGAACGTGGCGATCGTTCCCCTGCGCGAGCCCGAGCGCGTGGAGCTCCGTGCGCGCTTCGGCGCCGAGACCACTCCCCACGACGTGCAGGAGCTGCTCGCCCGATCGATCACGGTCACCACGCGCTACTCGCCCCACGTGGAGCTCGAGGAGCTGGATCGCGATGAGCTCGTGGTGCGGATCGTCGTCACACCAATGAACCCGGCCGATGGATCGAAGCTGGCGAGCGAGGTCCTGGCGGCCGTGCGAGACACCAATGGGGCCCGAGCGGCGGCCCCCGCCTGACGCGCCCAGCCGCTCAGCCCGAGAGCAGCGCAGTCGCCACGGCGATCAGCACCAGGCCACCCGCGCCGGCCGCCATGAGCCCGGCGCTGCCGGCGAGCGAGTCGCCGGCGAAGTCGCCGGACGCGCCAATCAGGGCCCCGGCGACGGTCACAACGAGGACGATTCCGCCCCAGGCCGGGATCGCCCTGTCCCAGCGGGCGTCGCTGTCGGAGTGGGACCCACGCAGGCGGGCCTCGAGCGCGAACGGGATCGCGATCAGGGCGGCCAGCACCGCCGCCACGAAGACGATCATCCAGCCGTTGATCCCCGAAAGTCCGAGGTAGGGCGGGCCGGCGATCGCGGCGAACACGAGGGACAGCGCCGCAACGAGCAGCCCGATCGCGCAGATGAGCGCGCCGGCGCTACCCGCGGTCGCGTCCGGCCGCATGGTGCCTCAGGCGCGCGACGAGCAGCTTGGTGTGCAGCGCCGTCATCAGGTCGTTGAGCGGCCCGATGCCCGCCTCGATGATCTCCAGTGCCCGATCGGGGTCCACGTCGCCCGCGAGGCGCTCGGTGAGGACGTCGACCTCCTCCGCGACGAGCGGCTCCAGCGCCCGCGTGTACCGCAATGTGTCGTAGACGGTGAACCCGATGCTCTCGTCGTAGCCGCCGGCGCGGAAGCGGCCGATCGCCTCGATGATCCGCACGTCGGAGGGCGAGTAGCCACCCTCGTCCGGCGTCAGGATCTCCAGCTTCGCGAGCCGGTCGAGGACCTCCTGCGGCACGTCGTAGCGGTCGCGCACCTCGCTCGCGTCGATGCGCTCGCGCTCGCCCGCGAGGGCACGCTCGAGGATCCGGTCCTCCAGCTCGATCATGGCCCGCAGGCGCTCGGGCCGGGCATGCTCGCGCTCCAGGAGATCGCGGATCACGCGCAGCGGCATGAAGCGCTCCTCCTGCAACTGCTTGATGACCCGGATCCGCTCCACGAACTCCGGCGGGTAATACGCCATGTTGCGGCTCGTCTTCACGGGCTCCGGGAGGAGCCCCTCGCGCAGGTAGTGGCGGACGGTCGCCACCGGGACGCCGGAGCGCTCGGCGAGCTCGGAGATCTTCAAGAGGCCGTTGGCGTTGGCACCGGTCGCCTGCTCAACAGTCATCCCATGAACCTCGTGGGCTCGGCTTCGGCGTTCAGGCCCGCCGCGGCGCCGGACTCGATGAGGGACGCGACCTGGTCCTGGGAGAAGCCGGCGTCCCCGAGCACCTCGGCGGTGTGCTCGCCCAGAGCCGGAGCGGGGCGGGTAGCGTCGCCCGGAGTGCGGTCGAGCTTGATCGGCACGCCGAGGAGCCGCACCGGGCCGAGCTCCGGCTGCTCCATCTCGACCACCATCTCGCGGTCGGTGACGAGCTGCGAGGTGAGCGCCTCGTCGAGGTCGAGGACCGGCTCGATCATCGCGTCGTGCTCGTCGTTGAAGGCGAGCCACTCGTCGCGGGTTCGCTCCGCAAACAGCGCCGCGATCACGCGGCCGTCCTCGGAGTCAGGCGCGGCGAACTGCTTGTCGATCAGGTCGGGCCGGCCGACGCCCTCGCAGAAGTTGCGCCAGAACTTCGGCTCCAGGGCGCCGCACGTGACCCAGCCGTCGGCGGCCTCGTAGGGCAGGTAGCAGGCGATCCCGCCACTGAGGCTTCCGCGGCCGCGCTGCGGGACCTGGCCGTCGCAGAGGTACTGAGCCGCAACCATCGCCAGCCAGGCGAGCGAGCCGTCGGTCATCGAGACGTCCACGAGCTGCCCCTCCCCGGAGCGCTCGCGCTCGCGCAGCGCGGCCATCACGCCGAAGGCCGCCATCAGCGCTCCGCCGCCGAGATCGGCGATCTGCCCCGCCGAGGAGATCGGGCGACCATCGGGCTCGCCGGTGAGGCCGAGCAGGCCGTTCAGGCCGAGGTAATTCATGTCATGGCCTGCTCGCTGGGTGTTGGGGCCGGTCTGGCCGTAGCCCGTGATCGCGCAGTAGACGATCCCGGGGTTGGTCGCACGGAGCGCCTCGTAACCGCAGCCGAGCTTGTCGAGGACGCCCGGCCGAAAGCTCTCGAGCACCACGTCGTAGTCGCGCGCGAGACGGAGCAGCGCCTCGCGACCGGCGTCGGACTTCAGGTCGAGGCGGATCGAGCGCTTGCCGCGGTTGAGCGACAGGTACAGGGCGGAGCGGGTTCCGAGGGCCTGATGCTCCTCGGCGCCGTAGTAGGGCGGCGCCCAACGGACGTAGTCCCCCATCCCGGTGTCCTCGACCTTGACGACGTCGGCGCCGAAGTCGGCCAGCAACAGCGAGCAGAAGCCGCCCGGAAGGAGGCGGGTGAGGTCCAGCACGCGGACGTCGGAGAGCGGACCCCTCATCGCGGCTCCACCTCGACCGGGCAGTTGAGCGAGTTGGCGATGTAGCAGGCGTGGTGGGCGCGCCCATGAAGCCCGGACACGAACTTCTGATCGGGCTCGCCCTCGAACTCGATCGCCGGGCGCAGCGCAACGCGGACGAAGCGGCGCTCGTCCATCATGCCCTCGGCCTCATCCTCGTAGGAGAGGACGCGGATCCGCTCGCGCCGCGCGAAGTCGAGAAACCAGAGCATGTGACACGCCGACGCAGCGGCCACGAGGAGCTGCTCGGGGTCGGCCTTGGCGGGGTCGCCGCCGCGCTCCGGCGCGGAGGACGCCGCGAGGCGCTGCTCGGCGAGCGTGACGGTGTGGGCGCGGAGGTCGTCTCGGTCGGCGTCCCAGGCGACCGTGGCCCGGTAGAGCTCGTGGGCCAAGGCTCCGCCCTCATGCCTCCACGCGTCGTGGAAGGCCCAGCAGCTCGCGCGCCTCGGCGACGGTCGCGGGACGGCGGCCGATGTCCTCGGCCATCTGGCGGACCTTGGCGATGAGGTCGCCGTTGGAGCGCGCCATCTCGCCGTTCGGCAGGTAGAAGTTGTCCTCGAGCCCCGCGCGCGCGTTGCCTCCGAGAGCGAGCGCCGCCCCGATCAGCCGCCACTGGTCGCGGGAGATGCCGATCACCTGCCATTGGTTGCGCCCCTCCGGGCCGCCCGGGATCTGGTCGGCCATGAAGCTCACGTTGCGCGCGTTGGGCCGGATGCCCCCGTTGACGCCGATCACCAGCGAGACCTGGAGCGGCTCCGCGAGCAGCTCCATGTCCAGCAGCGGGTCGAGGTTGGCGATGTGGCCCGCGTCGAAGCACTCGTGCTCGGGCTTGATCCCGAGCTCGCCCATCGCCCGCAGGAACTCGATGATCGTGTCGAAGCTGTTCTCGAACACGGCCTTGAACACGAACTCTTTGCGCCGGCGCGAGTACTTGGCGTAGTTCATCGAGCTCATGTTCAGCGCTGCCACGTCCGGCTTGAGGTCGCGCAGGTAGGCGATGCGCTTGTCGATCGGGATGCCGATCGCCCCGGTGGAGTAGTTGACGATCACGTCGTCCACCTCGGCCCGGATCGCCTCGGTGATCGCGCGGAAGTCCTCGATCTCGTAGCTGGGAACGCCCTCGGGCGTGCGGGCATGGATGTGGATCTGCGACCCGCCCTCGTCGACGATCCGCCTCGCCTCGGCCGCGTACTCCTCGGGCGTGTACGGGATCGCCGGGCACTGATCGCGGTTGGCGATCGCCCCGCTGATCGAGCAGCTGATGACGACGGGGTCCTCGAAGTGGCTCATCGTGACGTTCCCGGGAGCGCGAACAACGGCGCAATGAGGGCCTGCCTCGGCCGGGTTGGCGACTTCTTGATCACCGCAGCGCTCATACCGGCATCACCCCGTGCTTCTTCCATGGACGCTGCACCAACTTGCCGGCCGCCATCCGCAGGCCGCGGATGATGGTGGGGCGGGTTTCGCGCGGGTCGATGATGTCGTCGATGAGGTCGTTGTGGGCGGCGATGTAGGGGTCGATCACCTTCCGCACCTCGGCGAGCATCGCCTCACGGGTCGCCTCCGGGTCGTCGGACGCCTCGATCGCCGAGCGGCCGATGATGTTGACCGCGCCCTCGGCTCCCATCACCGAGATCTCGGCGCTCGGCCAGGCGACGATCAGATCCGGCTCGTACGCCTTGCCGTTCATCACGTAGTAGCCGGCGCCGTAGGCCTTGCGGATGACGACGGTGATCTTGGGAACCGTCGCCCGCGAGACCGCGTAGAGCATCTTCGCGCCGTGGCGGATGATCCCGGCGTGCTCCACCTTGGAGCCGACCATGAACCCCGGCACGTCCTGGAGGAAGACGAGCGGGATGTTGAAGGCGTCGCACAGGTTCACGAACCGGGCCGCCTTGTCGGCCGAGTCGTTTTCGAGGATGCCTCCGAGCTGCTTGGGCTGGTTGGCGACGATCCCGACCGGCTGGCCGCCGAACCGCGCCAGGCAGGTGATCAGGGTCTTGGCGAACTTCGGCTTGATGTCGAACCAGACCCCGTCGTCGACGATCTCGCGGATCACGTCATACATGTCGTAGGGGTGTCGCGCCGACTCGGGGACGATGTCGAGCAACGCCTCGGACATGCGGTCGTCCGGGTCGCTCGTCTTGAGGACCGGCGGCTGCTCCTCGCAGTTGGGCGGGAAATGGGAGAGGTAG
Source organism: uncultured Actinomycetes bacterium (assembly GCA_963829735.1). Lineage (GTDB taxonomy): Bacteria > Actinomycetota > Thermoleophilia > Solirubrobacterales > 70-9 > AC-56. The sequence continues at coordinate 137,655 of CAWHJT010000003.1, read as the reverse complement.
TCCTTCACCGCCTGGATGCACTCGGCGTCGTCGGACACCTCGAGGTCGCCGACGCCCGAGACCCGGCAGTGGACCCTGGCGCCACCGAGATCCTCCATCGAGATGTCCTCGCCGGTCACCGCCTTGGTCAGGTGGGGGCCGGCGAGCGCCATCGCGCCCTGGCCGACGACCATGGGGACGAAGTCGGACAGGCCGGGGATGTATGCCGTGCCGGCCGCGCAGGGACCGAGCATCGCCGCGACCAGCGGGATGACCCCTGACATGGTCACCTCCTCCCGGAACAGGTGACCAGATCCGGCGAACATGGACCCGGCCGCCTCCTGGATCCGGGCGCCGGCCGAGTCCAGCAGCCAGATGAACGGCATGCGCTTGCCGAGCGCCATCTCTCGCAGGCGGCCGACCTTGAACTCGCCCGTCATGCCCATGGAGCCCGCCATCACGGTGAAGTCGTAGGCGGCGATGCAGCAAGTGCGACCCTCGACGTCTCCCCAGCCGGTGATCACGCCGTCCGCCGGAGCCTCCTTACCCTCCATCGCCCGCTGCGAGGAGTGCGGGCCCGCCTGGATGCCCAGCTCGACAAAGGTCCCCGGGTCGACAAGGAGGTCGATGCGCTCGCGGGCGGTGAGCTTGCCTCGCTCGTGCTGTAGCGCGATCTTTTCCTCGCCACCGCCGAGCTTCGCCTTCTCGCGACGTTCGTGGAGGTCCTCCACCAGCGACTTCATGCCGGTCTGCTCGCCGGCCCGCACCTCGGCCGGGGCCTCGGGCGCCTCCGCCTCCTTGGCCGCCTCGGCGACCTTCCTCGCCTCCTCGCGGGCCTTCGTGTCCTCGGTCGCCATCAGCGCCCCTTCCAGTTCGGCTCGCGCTTCTCGAAGAAGGCCTGGGCACCCTCCACGATGTCCTCGGTCGTGAAGGTCAGCGAGAGCTGCGAACGCAGGTACTCGAGCGCGTCGTCGAGCGCCATGTCCTGCTGGCGATACATCGCGTCGTGGCCGAGGCGCATCAGCACCGGGCTCTTCGCCGCGAGCCGGCCGGCCCAGTCGGCGACCGCGTCGTCGAACTCGTCGTCTGCGACGATCTTGTTGGCGAGGCCGTACGCGACCAGGTCATCGCCGGAGACGCGCTCGCCGAGCAGCATCATCTCGTTGACCTTCTTACGCGGGACGTTCCGGTAGATGAGCGCCATGATCATGTAGGGGAACGCCCCGATGTTGATCTCGGGCGTCCAGAAGTCCGCGCCATCCTTCACGATCACCAGGTCGCAGGACAGCGCCAGGCCCATCCCCCCGGCGACGACGTGGCCGTTGGCGGCGCACAGCGTCGGCTTGCCGAGCCGCGGCATCAGCCGGAAGTACTCGAGGAACAGGTCGGTGCCGAAGTGCTTGGCGATCGTGGGCGCGTCGGAGCCGAAGCCGCCGAGGTCGGCGCCCGCGCAGAAGGCCTTTCCGGCGCCGGTCAGGACCACCGCCCTCGCGTCGTCGTCGTCGCGGGCGCGCTTGATCGCGGCGACGAGCTGGGCGAGCATCTCCTGGGAGAGGCGGTTGCGTTTCTCCGGGTCGTTCAGGGTCACGGTCGCAACACCGTCGCTCACCTCGTAAAGGACCAACTCCTCAGACATCTTCTGCGGCGGCTGCCGCCGCCTTACCTGCCCGACCCGTCGCTAAACGCTCCTCGACCCACATCTCCGCGCACCGTAGCACAAAGTATGAAGTAATACTCTATGCTGCGCGGGCCGTCGGATTGGCGCTTGCGCCGTGCGTGCGGCAAGTGCGAGCCATCGTCGACAAGGAGCAAAAGTGGAAGCAGCGACGGTCATCAAGCCCCAGCACGACGGAACCCGCAAGCACCTCCTCTTCACCGACGAGCACGAGGACCTGCGCGAATCGATGGAGGCGTGGGTGAAGAAGGAGATGTGGCCGCATCGCAACGAGTGGGAGGAGACGACCTGGCCCAACGAGATCATGCGTCGGGCCGGCGAGCTCGGCTTCCTCGGCCTCTGCTTCGGAGAGGAGTACGGCGGGCAGGGCGGCGACTACTACTACTCGCTGGTCCGGGCCGAGTGCATGAGCTACTCCGGGTCGGGCGGCACCAACATGGGCTTCGCGGTGCAGACCGACATGGTCCTCCCGCCCATCCACCTGCTCGGCACCGAGGAGCAGAAGCAGCGCTACCTGGTGCCGGGGATCAAGGGGGAGAAGATCGGCTGCCTCGGGATCACCGAGCCCGGCGCCGGCTCGGACGTCGCCGGCATCCGCGCCAAGGCGATCCGCGACGGCGACGAGTACGTGATCACGGGGTCGAAGACCTTCATCACCAACGGCCCGCGCGCCGACTTCATCCTGCTGGTGGCGAAGACGGACCCCGACGCACGCCACGAGGGGATCACGCTGTTCCTGGTCGACCTTCGCGATGACGACGGCAACCACGTGCCCGGCTTCGAGGTCTCCAGAAGGCTGGAGAAGATGGGCATGCACGCCTCCGACACCGGCGAGCTGGCGTTCAACGAGGTCCGCGTCCCTGCGGACGCCGTGCTCGGCGAGATCGGCAAGGGCTTCTACCACATCTCCTGGGAGCTCCAGAGCGAGCGGATGGTCGCCGCCGCGGGCTCCGTCGCGGGGGCGGAGCGGATGTTCGAGAAGACCCTCGCCTATGCCAAGGAGCGCGAGGCCTTCGGGCGCCCGATCGGCCGCTTCCAGGCGATCCGCCACAAGTTCGCGGAGATGGCGACCAAGATCGAGGCCGCCAAGCAGTTCAACTACGTGGTCGCGTGGCGCTACGCCAACGGCGAGTACCCGGTCCGCGAGATCACCGAGGTGAAGTTGTTCACCTCACGCGTCGGCTGCGAGGTCGCCGACGAGTGCGTCCAGATCCTCGGCGGCTACGGCTACATGAAGGAGTACGAGATCGAGCGCGCCTACCGCGACGTGCGGCTCAACCGCATCGGTGCGGGGACCGACGAGATCATGCTGGATGTCATAGGCCGTTCGTACGGTCTCTAGGACTGCGGCGCTACCGGCGCTCGAGCAGGCGGCCGAGGTCGCCCAGCCGCTCGTCCCACTCGGCACCCACGGTCGCGATCCACCGGGCTGCGTCGGAGAGCGGCTCCGCGTCCAGGCTGTACCGGGTCTCGCGCCCGACGCGCTTCGCGCTCACGAGCCGGGCCCGCCGGAGGGCGGCCAGGTGCTTGGCCACCGCCTGGCGCGTGATCGGGAGCTCCACGGCCAGCCCGCTCGCCGTGACCGTCGAGCCTCGAGCCAGCGTCTCGACCATCCGGCGCCGCGTCGGGTCGGCGAGCGCCGCGAAGACGGCATCCACGGCTGCCAAGGTCAGGCCAGGACCAGCAAGGTCGTCCGTTGGAGAGCGGTCAGGCGAGCTCCCCAGGCCGTGGCCGACAGGGCGGTCGGGGTCGCGGTGGTTGCGCGCTCGACGACCACCAGGCGCGTGCCGCTGACCAGCGGTACCAGCGTCAGCTCGACCTCGGTCTCATGCTCCCCCGGCCGCGCCCAGGTGAACGCCAGCTCGCGCTCCTCCTCGACCCGCAGGACCGTCCCCTCCTTCTCGGTGCCGTCGGCGAAGCGAAAGCTCGCCCGGCCGCCGGGCTGGGGCTCCAGCTCGGCCTCCTCCGCAAGCCACTCGCCGAGGAGCCGCTCGTCGGTCAGGGCCTCCCAGACCTCCTCGGTCGGTGCGTCCAGGACCGCTTCCCGCTCGACCTCACGCTTCTCATCGTCCATCTGATCCTCCGGTCTCGATCATTCGCAACCTTTGGGTTGCGCTTCTGCTAGCCTCGGCGAAGAGCAACCGCACGGTTGCACTTTAGCAACGAAGGAGACCTCCTCATGGCGCTGATCCCGATGGTCGTCGAGCAAACCGCTCGCGGCGAGCGGTCCTACGACATCTACTCCCGCCTGCTGGGCGAGCGGATCGTCTTCCTCGGTCAGCCGGTCGACGATGAGATCGCCAACCTGATCGTCGCCCAGATCCTCCACCTCGAGGCCGACGACCCCGACAAGGACATCTCGCTGTACATCAACTCTCCGGGCGGAGTGGTCTACTCGGGGCTCGCCATCTACGACGCGATGCAGTACGTGAAGCCCGACGTCCAGACGATCTGCTTCGGCATCGCGATGTCGATGGGCGCGCTGCTGCTGGCCGGCGGCGCGGAGGGCAAGCGGATGGCCCTTCCCAACTCGAAGATCCTCATCCACCAGCCCTCCGGCGGCTTCGAGGGCCAGTCGACCGACATCGACATCCACGCCCGCGAGGTGCTCGCGCTGCGGCGCCGTATCGACGAGATCTACGCCCACCACACCGGCCGCCCGGTCGCCGAGGTGCACGACGACATGGAGCGGGATCGGTACTTCACGGCCTCGGAGGCGGTCGAGTACGGGCTCGCGGACCGCGTGGTGGACCGGCACGAGTTGGAGCGCACCCCCACAGGGTTCAACTCCGGTTAGCCGGATCGGCGAGAATCGGCGGCGTGAGCAGTCTGGATCACATCCGCAGCTACTACCTCGCGCTGAACACGGGCGACGTCGAGGAGATCGCCTCGCACTTCACCGACGACGCGACCCACTACTACACGCGCCTCGGCCCCCACGAAGGCGCGCGGGCGATCGCGGAGAACGCGCGGTGGGGCATCGACCACGTCGACGGCCAGTGGTGGCTGGAGCATGGCATCGAGAGTGCCGACGGCGACGAGGTCGTGATCGAATGGACGATGACCTGGCGCGACCCGAAATCGGGCGCGCGGCGCCTGAACCGGGGCACCGAGTGGTTCCGCATGCAGGGCGGCAAGATCGCCGAGGTCCGCGCCTACCACCACGGCGACTCGAAGAACCCGCGCGGCGACCTCTTGGGCTTCGACTTCGCTGGGCGCGGCTATACGAGCTGACCGGCGATCGCACCGGGGCGGGCTCCTTCGCCGTCTCAGGAGAACGGCGGGGGCCAACGTCGGGCGTAGGCCAGCAGGCGACCGTAGCCGCCACCCTTGACCCTGGGACCGGGCTCGGCTTAGAGTCGGCGAAGCGCCGCCCGGTACGCGGGCGGCATGACCACGGAGGTGCGCGATGCGCGCGATCTCGTCGAGACGAAGGATCCTCCTCGCACTGATGCTCTGCTTGCTGTCCGTTGCGGCTCCGGCCGCAGCGGGAGCGACAACCGGGGACATCACCGGGGTCAGGGCAGGGGCCGGCCTCCTGGGCGGCGGCACCTCCGGCAACGTCACTTTGAGCGCCGATCCCGCCTTTCTGCAGCGCCGTGTGACGGGCGCCTGCACCCGCTCCGGCCAGGCGATCCGGGCGATCGCACAGGGCGGGCTCACCTCATGCGGGAGCTTTTGGTCGACCTCGGGCAACTCCCGGCCGCCGCGTACGGGCTTCCTCGGAACGACCAATAACCGCGCCCTCAACATCAAGGTGCACTCCGCGCGCGCGCTGCGCATCGCGCCGACGGCCACCGCTCCAAACCTGATCGGCGGCTTCTCCCAGAACGCCGTCACCCCCGGAGCCGTCGCGGCGACGATCGCCGGCGGCGGTGAGTTCGGGGAGCAGAACAGGGTCACCGACTCCTTCGGCACGGTCGGTGGCGGTCGGGCAAACCGCGCGGGGGATAGCGCCGGCTCGATCGGCGACGCTGAGTTCGCCACCGTCGCGGGCGGCGGCGGCAGCGACGCCACCGGTGTTGCCTCGACGGTGGCGGGCGGCTCGGACAACCTCGCCAGCGGAGCCGACTCCTCGGTCGGCGGCGGCTCGGACAACCGCGCCGAGGGCTCGCGCGCGGTCATCGGCGGCGGCTCGGACAACGACGCTGGGGACCACGCGGTTGTGGGGGGCGGTGATCGGAACACGGCGAGCGGGCAGAACGCCACCGTCCCTGGGGGCCTTCAAAACGCCGCGGCCGGCGATCTGTCGCTTGCCGCTGGCTCCCACGCAAAGGCCGAAAACCAGGGCGCCTTCGTGTGGGCGGATGACTCGAGCGCCAACGACATGGCGTCGAGCGCGAACAACCAGTTCGTCGCCCGCGCTGCGGGTCACTTCTTCCTCCAGTCGGACAGCACCCTCGATGACCAGGGTGGATTTCTGAACACCTCCACCGGCGCGTTCTTGTCCACCGGCGGCACCTGGACGAACGCCTCGGACAGGAACCAGAAGTCCCGGCTGCAGAAGGTGAAGCCGCGCTCAATCCTGGGGAAGGTGAAGAGGCTTCCGGTCAGCTCCTGGGAGTACGACGCCGAGCCCGGGGTCCGCCATATCGGCCCGATGGCGCAGGACTTCCACCGGGTCTTCGGGGTCGGGGGCGACAATCGACACATCGCCTCGGTCGACGCCGACGGGGTCTCGCTGGCCGCGATCCAGGGATTGGCCACACGCTTGGGCCACCAGCGAACGCGCCTGCGATCCTTGCGCTCGCGGGTTCGCTCCCAGAACCAGCGGATCGCGGCCCTGGCGCACGCGGTGGCGCGGCTGTCACGCCATTGACGGCCGCCTACAGCGGGCGTAGCCGGTTCGGTCTTGATCACTGTCGGGATGCGATAAGAACCCAGGCCTGGAGCAGGCACCAATGCTGCCATTCACCGAGGAGCACGAGGAGCTGCGCGAGAGCGTCGGTCGCTTCGTAGCCGCGGAGATCGCGCCGCACGTCGACGAGTGGGAGGAGGCGCGGGAGTTCCCGCGCGAGCTTTTTGCCCGGTGCGGCGAGCTCGGCTTCCTCGGCCTGAAGTTCCCCGAGCGCTACGGCGGTCAGGGCGGCGACCTGCTCCACGACGCGGTCTGGATCGAGGAGCTCTCGCGCGCGGGTGGCTCGGGCGGCGTCGCCGCGGGCCTCAACGCGCACGCGCAGATCGCGATGCCGCCGGTGTTCAACTTCGGCACCCCCGAGCAGCGCGAGAGGTGGATCGTGCCCGGGATCAAGGGCGAGCTCGTGGGGGCCCTCGGGATCACGGAGCCCGGCGCCGGATCGGATGTGGCGAGCCTGCGAACCACGGCGCGCAAGGTGAACGGCGGCTACGTTGTCAACGGATCCAAGACCTTCATCACCAACGGTGTGCGCGCCGACTTCCTCGTCTGCGCGGTGAAGACCACCGAGGCGGGTGGCCACCACGGCATCTCCTTCCTGGTGCTGGAGCGCGAGATGCCCGGCTACGAGGTCTCGCGCAAGCTGGAGAAGATGGGCTGGCACGCCTCGGACACGGGCGAGCTCAGCTTCACCGACCTCGAGGTGCCGGTGGAGAACCTGCTGGGCGCCGAGAACGAGGGCTTCTACCTCATCATGGCCAACTTCCAGTGGGAGCGGCTCTCGATGGCGATCGGTGCCGTGGGCGGGATGCAGAAGGTCTTCGACATCACGCTCGCCTACGCGAAGGAGCGCGAGGCATTCGGGCGGCCGATCGGCCGCTTTCAGGCCATCCGGCACAAGTTCGCCGACATGGCGACCAGGATCGAGGCATCGCGCGCGCTCACCTACAGCGCGTTGAGGTCATTCGCCGCCGGGCACGACGCGAGCACCGCGAAGGCTGATCCGCGCAAGGTGATCGAGGCGACCGCGGGGTCCCTGCGCGAGGTGACGATGGCGAAGCTCTTCACCCAGCGGGCGCTGCTGGAGGTCGCCGACGAGTGCCTCCAGATCCACGGCGGCTACGGCTACATGCGCGAGTACGGCATCGAGCGCGCGGTTCGCGACGCACGGCTTGGTCCGATCGGCGGCGGCACCGACGAGGTCATGAAGGAGATCCTGGGCAAGCAGCTAGGGCTGTAGCTCGCGGGTCCTGCCACTGGACCGGCGCGGCGCGATCCAGAGCCTGCGGCCGGCACGGATCGCGCACCGTGCGTGCGATCGGACCCCCCGGAACCACCATTTTCACGGCGCTCTGCGGATTTGCGGTTAAGCTCTCTCCGCGCGCAGCCAGCCAGAATCACGACGCCGCCCCCGGTGCCCTAGCTATTCCTCTCCAAGTTCCTGAACCCGTGCCATCAGATGGCCACAATCGGTTCGCGATCGGATTCGATCGTCGCGACCTGCCCAGGCTCCATGAGCTCTGGGACGAAGTCGTGGACGCCGAGCGCTGGTCGGAGGGCGAGATGACGAGCGGCTTCGAGCGCGCGTGGGCGAACTGGAACGGGCTCGGATCGGTCGCGTTTGGGGGCTGGACCGGAGCAGCGCTCGCGGCGCTGGATTTCGCCGGCGTGCAAGGCGAGGCGGTCCTCTGCCCCTCGAACACCTTCATGGCAACGCCGCTCGCGATCCTGCGGTCGGGCGGTAGGCCCGTGTTCGTCGACTGCAATCGCGACGACCTGTGCGTGTCGGCGGACGACTTCGAGCGCAAGGCGAGCCAGCACAAGCCGAAGGCTGCTGTGCTGGTGCACATCGGCGGGCACCTGGCCTTCGAGGTTGAGCGGATCGCCGAGTACTGCCGCTCGGAGGGGATCTTCCTGCTCGAGGACTGCGCCCACGCCCATGGCGCTGACTGGGACGGCCGGCGGCCCGGCACCTTCGGCGACGCGGGGGCGTACTCCTTTTATGCGACGAAGACGATTTCGACCGGCGAGGGTGGCATGCTCGTCTCAGGCCACGATGAGCTGCTGGAGCACGCCCGGGCGTTTCGCAACTACGGTAAGCCCGACCATGTGGTCGAGGGGCTCAACTTTCGGATCAACGAGTTCACCGCGGCGATCGGGCTGGTGCAGACCGAGCGCCTCGACGAGATTGTGGCCGCCAAGAACCACTTCGCGCGCGAGGAGCTCGACCCGCTGCATCCGAGCCGAGTGCGGCTCCCCCGGGGAATGACCTCGGGGCTCTACAAGTACGTCGTCTTCGACGAGATCGAGCGCTCGACCGGAAAGGTCTACGACCAGCCGTGCCACCGCATCATGGGCACCGGCGACCACCTGCCCAACAGCGACTGGGTCGCCGAGAACCACTGGTGCGTACCGCTCTACTACCACGCCAGCATGGAAGCCGGCCCGCAGCCGGCAGGGGTCGGCGCGGAAGACGACAGGAGGTTGTCATGAGGGTTCTCGTCACCGGGGGGTCGGGCTTCATCGGCTCGCACGTCGTCGACAAGCTGCTCGAGGCGGGTCACGAGCCGGTCAACTTCGACCTGCGCCCGTCCCCGCACCACGACCGCGGCGAGGTCACCACCATCCTCGGCGACCTCTTCGATACCAGCTCGCTCGAGGACGCGATGGACGGCTGCGGCGCCGTCATCCACCTGGCCGCCTCGGCCGACGTTGGGATTGTCGCCGAGCAGCCCGCCGAGGCCGAGCGCGTCAACGCCCGCGGCACCCTCGCGGTGCTCGAGGCGGCACGCTCGACCGGCATCGGCAGGCTCATCTACGGGAGCACCGTCTGGGCCTACGGCGACTCCGGCAACGGCAACGGGAGCGGCGTCATCGACGAGGACACGCTGCTGGGACTCCCCAAGCACCTCTACACGGCCAGCAAGGTGGCCGGCGAGATGTACTGCACCTCCTACGCCGAGCTCTACGACGTGCCCTGCACGATCCTCCGCTTCGGCATCCCGTACGGGCCGCGCGCTCGCCCCTCGGCCGTGATCCCGATCTTCGTGGGCAAGGCCCTCGCGGGCGACGCGCTGACGATCGCCGGCGACGGCAGCCAGGGGCGCCGCTTCGTCTACGTCGAAGACCTCGCGGACGGCGTGGTGAAGGCGCTGGACCACGCCGCCGACAACCGCGTCTACAACCTCGCGAGCGACACGACGGTCACCATCCGCGAGCTCGCTGAGACGGTCCAGGAGCTGGTCGGCGACGTCGACATCGTCTATACCCCAGGTCGCAGCGGCGACTTCGACGGCGCGGAGATCTCGAGCGTCCGGGCGGAGCGCGAGCTCGGCTGGGCGGCCTCCACCCCACTCCGCGAGGGCGTCAGGCGCTACATGACTTGGCTCGCCTCCGACACGCAGCCCGAGCCGGTCGCGGCGCCCGAGCCTGAGCCCACGACCGACGTCGCGCCGCAGCCCGTCCCGGCACTGCAGCCCGCGCCGGTGCGACGCCGTCGTCGGCTCAGGCCGTCGCTCGCCTGGCCCTCGGGAGTCTTCGGCGACGGTCCCACGGTCGGGTTCGCGTGCGCCATCGCGACCCTGATCACCTACGTCATCGCCCTTCGAACGAGGAGCCTGGACGACGCGCAGACCCACGCCGTCGGCCTCACCACGATCGTCTGGACCCTTGGCGGCCTCATGCTGCTGCAGACAGCGAGTGTGCGCCGCCTCCGCATGGGGGTCACCTGGGCCCTGTGGCTGGTCGCGCTCTACGTCGGGCTCATGACCCTGCACTGGAGCAAGCAGAAGTTCGAGCTCGCGGTGCCCGGCGTCCACACCCTGATCCTGAGCGGCTTCGGGATGCTCATCGCGCTGGCCGTCGCGTGGGGGATCACGAGGTGGCGACGCGAGTCGGCCGCCTCGGACGAGGTCCTTTGAGGCCCGTCGGGGTCAACCCCGCGGCCTCGATCCTCCTCAACACCTCCGGCAGCGCCCCCGCCGTCGCCCGCCAGGACTCTCGCGCGCTGTAGTGGTCCGCGTCGTGCAGGAGCAGGACGTCGCCGCCGCGCAGATCCTCAGTGACCTCGCTGGCGATGCTCTGCGCCGTAGCGCTGCCGCGCCAGTCGTGCGCCCACCGGGACCACAGCAGCGGGCGCAGGCCTCGACGCCTGACCGCAGCGAGCGCAAGCGGGCTGTAGATCCCGTAGGGGGCGCGGTGGATCTCGGGCACCGACCCGGTCGCCTCCGCGATCGCGGCGATCACCCGCTCGAGGTCGGACTCGAATGCCCGGGGGGTCAGCCGCAGCGCGTTTCGGTGGCGGTGGGCGTGCACCGCGACCGTGTGGCCGGCCGCGGCGATCTCGGCCGAGAGCGCCGGATTCAGCTCCACCTGCTCTCCCACGAGGAAGAACGTTGCCGTTGCACCGGCGTCCCGCAGGGTCTCGAGCACCGCGGGCGTGCCCTCCGCGTGAGGGCCGTCGTCGAACGTGACCGCGACGCCGCCCGGGTCCGAGTGGCGCCTGGGCAGGCGGAGGGCCCTCGCGACCGGCGGCGCCACGGGCGCGAGCGCGGGTGAGCACCACCACGCGGCTACGGCCGTAGGTGCGAGCATGATCTGCCTGCTCATGGGCGGATGGTGCCAGTGATCGGCGGATCGGCGGCGGTCGGGTTCGGAATCGCTGTTGCGGCGGCCGTGTGTTACGACACGGGCTACGCGCTACAGGCGCTCGAGGCGCGCAAGGCGCCGAGCCGGTATGCGATGCGCGTCTCGCTGCTCGGGCACCTGCTCACGCGGCGCCGGTGGCTCACGGCAACGGCCCTCTCACTCCTCGGGTTTCCGCTCCAGGTCCTGGCGCTGACCAAGGCCCCGATCACCCTCGTCCAGCCCACCCTGGCGCTCGGGCTTCTGCTCTTGCTCGTGCTCGGCCGGCGCATCCTCCACGAGCCGGTCGGCATTCGCGAGGTCGCGGCGGTGCTGATCATCATCGGCTCGGTGGCCGTCACCGCCCTGTCGGCGCCGTCGGAGCCGGGCGAGGTCCCGCGCGACGCCGGGCTCGTCGCGGCGCTCGCGCTGCTCGCGGCGATCGCCGCGGTCCCGTTCGCCCTCAGCCGCATGGGGCGCCGCCCGGTCGTGCTCCTCGTCGCCGGCGCCGGCGCCGCAGATGGGCTCGCGGGGTTCGCCGCCAAGCTCGTGGCCGAGGATGCCTCGAGCGGGCTCTGGCTCGCCGTCATCGCCTGGGTGGCGCTGATCGGCGCGGTCGTGGCGATGGGGCTGATCAGCGAATCGACGGCGCTTCAGAGGGCGCCGGCGACCCGCGTCGCCCCGACCGTCCTCGCGATGCAGATCGCGATCCCGGTGGCGTTCGCGCCCCTGGTTGGCGGCGAGAGCTGGGGCTCGACTCCCCTCGGTGGAGGCGTTCTTGTGGCCGCCATGCTCGGCGTTGTGGCCGGCGTCGGCCTACTCGCGAGCTCCCCGGCGGTGGCCGGTGTGATCGCCGAGGCCGAGTCGGAGCCCCTCTCAGCCGGATCCGCTGCGGTGAGCGAGCCCCAGCACCAGTGAGGCTGCCTCGGGGAGGGAATCGAACGACCGATCGGGAGCCCGCGGCTCGGCCAGCGCCTCGGTGAGCGCACGCCCCAGCTCGTCGCGGTCCGTCGCCACTCGTGCCAGGCCGAACCTCCGGTACGCCTCGTTGTTGACGCGCACGTGGCCGTGCCCCCAGCCGTAGGAGATCACCCGGCAGCCCTCCATCAGCGCCTCCAGGACCGTCAACCCGGCGGTCGAGTGGACCAGCACGTCCGCCGCCGCCATCAGCTCCGCCATCCGGTCGCTGAACCCGAGGACCACGACCCTCTCGTCGCCCGCGAACCGCCGCTCGAGCGCCTGGCGGACCTCCTCGTTTCGGCCACACAGACAGACCGCCGTCGCGCCGCCGGCGACCGCGGCCTCCGCGGCCCCCGCCAGATCGCCCACCGCCCATCCTCCGCCGGACACCAGCACCACCGAGCGGTCGGCCGGCAGACCCAGCGCGCGGCGAGCCTCCGCTGGGTCCAGCGGCTCGTAGAAGCTCGGGTCGGTCAGCCCGCGAACGCAGGCGATCTCGCTCGCCGGAGCGATCGCGCGAACCTCCTCCTCCGACTCCGGCTGCGTGATCAGGTGCAGGTCGACGGCCGGGTGCGCCCAGTAGCGGAGCGCCGCCAGGTCGGTGATGGCCGAGACGACCGGAACCTGGATCCTCCTCCGCCGCCGCAGCTGCCCCAGGATCTCGGTGGCTCCGGGGTACGTCGAGACGACGACGTCGGGCCTGGCCGCGGCCATAGCCCGCTCGGTGGCGCGCCCGCCGGTCAGCCTCGCGAACGTGCCCGCGATCCAGATCGTGGGCCGGACCTCGGTGAGCAGCTTGAACTCGAGGTCGAACATCCGCCCGCCCCACTCCGAGTGGAACTGCGAGCCGCCCATGATGATCCGGCGCAGAACCGGGCGGATGAGCCCGAGGAAGTCCTGGATCTGCACCTTTGCGTCCGGCTCGGCCTCGCGAATCCCCTCGGCCAGCACCCGAGCGGGCAGGTCGTGCCCCTCGCCTATCGACGCGGAGAGGATGAGGATTCGCGTCGGCGTCAGGGGCCCATGACCACGTCGCGCGCCTGCTCCATGTTGGCCCCGGTGAGCTCGCGGTAGCGCTTCATCGCCTCCAGCTGCTTGCCCTCGCCGGCAAGGGCGATGACCTCCTCGGGGACCTCGGACCACGACGGCGTGTACGCAGACCCGCCGGTCCGCGATATCCGTACGAGCTGCTCCTCGATCATCCGCAGACGCCGGTTGATGGTGTCGAAATGGGCCTGCAGCGTCGCAGTGCTGTGCTCCCCTGGCATCTCGTAATCCTTTCCTGACAGCTTGTTCCCGCCGCCCGCGGGGCGAGGGCGACCCGCCGCAGCCTAGCCGGATGGCCTACTCGGGCCTTGACAGCGGTGGCTCGGCTTGGGAGGGTGATTCCATACTGAAGCGCCGGCGAACCGGAGGGCTCGCCGGCCGAGAGGGGGTCTCATGTATATGGAGCGCCGCCGGATTTCACGGGGATTGCTGATCCCATTGACCGCGGTATTTCTGGCAATCGGGAGCGTCGGATACGCCGCTGCCAAGGTCGACACGCACAACCTCGCGAGGGGCGCTGTCACGTCGAACAAGCTCGCCAAGAAGGCGGTGACTAAGAACAAGATCAAGAAGCACTCCGTCAACGGCTCCAAGGTCGCGGACGACTCGTTGACGGGCACGCAGATCGACGAGTCGACGCTGGGCGTGGTGCCCCTGGCGGCTCAAGCGAACTCGGCCGATACGGCCACGAACGCGGACAACGCGACCCACGCCGACACGGCGGACACGGCCGCGAACGGAGCGGTCCAGTTCAAGTTCTTCGCGAGCACCGGCCAGACGGCCGACCTGATCACCGTTCAGGGAGCGAGGTTCCACGCCGAGTGCTCGGCGTCGGATGACCTGTCAGCGGAGATCGTAGGGACGGCTGCCAACGGGATCGCGAAGGCCGCCGGAGTCGACGAAGCCGATACCGCCTACCAGAACCCGAACGACGATCTCGACACCAACGACACCGTGGATCTCCTCAACGGCGTCGGCCATACCGAGGTCACCGGACAAGGGGACTACATGGGCACCGGCGGCAGCCCGGTCGTCGACGCCAACTACGCGACGGAGGATGGCGGCAATCAAGCGAACGGATCGGACTGCGCGATCTGGGGCGCCGCCAACGTGTTCTAGCGATGGCCCCGTCCGCGCAAGGCGAAACGAACGAACCGCTAGGGCGGGGCCTTCGCGGCCCCGCCCGTCGTTTCATGGAGCGTGGCTGACGTCGCGGATCCCGATGCGCCCGTGTGAGCGCTGGCTCGGCAGAGCGCTGGTCGCAGGCCTGGCCGCCATGTTGCTCCCCGGTTGCGGATCGGGCGGCTCCACGACCTCGACGAGGCCCGACGGGGTTGCATTCGGCACGGCCAACGCGATCCGCGTGGGCACGTCCAAGGCAACGCTCGACGGGCGTCTCGGGGACCCGGTCCTCACCTCCGGGCCCACTCAGTCCGCGCCCGGGGGCTGCGTCTACTACACGATGAAGGGTCGGCCGCTGTCGGACGTCTGGCAGTTCTGCCTCGACGGCCGGGATCGGGTCTCGGAGGGCGCGACGCTGTACTCTCCTTCGCACGCGCCTCCCCCGCAGGGAGCGTCGGCGGCGCGGGAAATCCTCATCGCGCGCGGAGATGCGATCTGCCAGAGCACCAACGGCGACCTCGCGGGCCAGACGAAGGAGCTCGCGCGGCTCGTGGGAGGGCTCTCCCCAAACGCGGCATCCGACCTTCGCCGGCGCGCTGCGGCGCTCACGGATAAGGTCGCGACCGTACTCGGGCGCACGCGCTCCCAGCTCCACGCGTTCGCCGCGCCATCCGACGAACGGTCCGCGCTCGCCGGCTACCTTCAGGCACTGGCCAGCCAGGCGAGCGTCTTGCACCGGGCGGCTGGGGCGCTCGCGAATGGGCGAGACCAACGCTACGTGGTGCTCAGGGACCGTCTCAACCGGCTCGCGGACCCCGCGATAGCCGATGCCAGGCAGTACGGCTTCGACACCTGCTCCACGGTCAAGTTCAGCTGAACCCGTCCGATCTTCGACGAGCGGCGACGGATAGCCTCCAGCCCGTGACGACGGCGACCGAAGCGCCCGGAACATACGCGCTCCCCCAGGAGTTCCTCGACTTCCGGGAGACGATCCGCAAGATCGTCGTCGAGCGAGTCGCGCCCCGCGCAGCTCAGATCGACGCAGACGCCGAGTACCCGCGCGACCTGCGCGAGCTCTTCGCCGAGCACGATCTGTTCGGCCTCCCCTTCGACACCGAGCACGGCGGCACCGGGACCGGGACGCTGATGCTGAACATCGCCGTCGAGGAGGTCGCCAAGGCCTGCGCCTCGAGCGCCCTGATGCTGATGATCCAGGAGCTGGGGACCCTCCCGATCAAGCTCTTCGGGACCGAGGAGCTCAAGCAGCGTTTCCTGCCGAGGTGCGCCTCGGGCGAGTGGTCGCCGGCGTTCGCCCTGTCGGAGCCCGACGCCGGCTCGGATCCGGGCGGCATGCGCACCAGGGCCCGGCGCGACGGCTCGGAGTGGGTGATCGACGGAACGAAGAACTGGATCACCAACCTCGGCGTGGCCGACTTCTACGTCGTCTTCGCAGTGACCGACCCGGAGGCCGGCCACTCACACGGCATCTCTGCCTTCGTCGTCGAGGCCGACCGACCCGGCTTCTCCGTCGGCAAGCTCGAGCACAAGATGGGGATCCGCGGCTCGCCCACCGGCCAGCCGATCTTCGACGAGGTCCGCGTGCCGGCCGAGAACCTGATCGGCGCCGAGAACGAGGGCTTCAAGGTCGCGATGTCGACACTCGACCGCTCGCGGCTGGGCGTCGCGGCCCAGGCCGTTGGCATCGCGCAGGGGGCGACCGACTACGCGGCCGCCTACGCGCAGGAGCGCCACCAGTTCGGCAAGCCGATCGCCACCTTCCAGGGCATCCAGTTCAAGCTGGCCGACATGGAGTCGCGCACCGCCGCGGCCCGCGAGCTGCTCTACCGCGCCTGCGCGAAGGTTGACGCGTCAGAGAGCGACATGGGTAAGTACTCCGCGATGGCGAAGCTGGTCGCCTCCGACAACGCGATGTGGGTGACGACCGAGGCGGTGCAGGTGCTCGGCGGGTACGGCTACGTCAACGAGTACCCGGTCGAGCGCATGATGCGCGACGCGAAGATCACCCAGATCTACGAGGGCACCAACGAGATCCAGCGCCTCGTGATCGCCCGGACGCTGTCCTAGCCTGCCAGGAACTCGTCGAGGCTCTCGCGGGCGCGGCGCCTGACCGGCCTCTTGACCAGCGGGCTCCAGCCCAGGAGGAGCCCCGGGGTACCAAGGGCCTGCCGCGTCCAGCGGTGCAGGCTGAAGCTGTCCCAGTGCTCGGCGATCAGGCCGTCGCGGAACCGCATGGAGGCGCGGACGTCGTTGACCACCGGCCGACCGGTCTGGGTGAACGTGTAGGTCGCGATCCACCGCGCTCGCCCGCGATCGCCATCGACACCGTGCTCGACGAGATCAACCGAGAGGTCGTCGCTTCGCTCGCAGAGCATCCGCCACATCGCCCCGACCTCGCGGCCCTCGAGGTCTTCGAACACCGGGTCGCTGAACCTGGCGTCCGGCGTGTAGCAGGACGCCATCGTCTCCCCGTCGCGGGCGTCGAGGGCCTCATATAGCCGGCGAATGACCGCAGCGTTGCCTTCCTCCACGAGGCGACGCTAACACGACGCGGACGGGGCTTGACGCGCCTACTTGCCCAGGACCGTCCGTCCGGTTGTCTGGTTGGCGACGTAGATGCCATTGCTCTTGTCGGTGTCCTGCGTGAATGAGACGTGGGCCCGGCCGGACCCGTCGATCGCCGCGTCGATGAAGTCGAGCAGGTTCCGATTGGAGTCCGGGAAGATGCAAAAGATCCCGAGCGTGCACACGTCGCCGACGTGGATCGGGTCCCGCGTCACCTTCGTCGTGGCCCACGTGGGATGTCCCGACGCCAGGTCGAGCGACTGAGCCGTGTACAGGTACCAGCTCGCACTCTGCCCGCCGCCCGGGGCCGGCTTCCCGTAGGGGAGCTCCGTGATCTTCGTCGGCGTTCCGATGTAGGCGACGTCCACCTTGCCCGGATCGCCCGCGGCGATCGCCGGGAAGAAGTGGGTGCCCGTGTCGGAGTTGACCTTGTACGGCGTGCCGGTGCCGTCCGTCTTGCCGTTCCACGTCTCACCCCCGTCGAACGAGGCCATGACGTACATGTCCCACTCGTCGTTCAGGTTGTCGGCGAACGCCACGTACGGATTGCCCTGGTCGTCAAGGGTGAGGTCCGCGAAGAGTGCCGACGCGTCATGCCCGAAGCCGCCATCGAAGACGAGGTGGCTGTGCCACGTGGATCCCTCGTCGTCCGACCAGGCGACCCACGCGCTGTGGAACGTATCCATCATCGTGATGTTGCACCCGGTCCCGGCGCTGGTGGCGACGTCCGCCGCCAGCCACGCGACGTAAACGCGGCCCGCGTGCGGGCCCGATTGGACGACCTTCGTGCCACCGGGGATGCTGTTGCAGAACGTGTAGGCCTGCGCCTCGGGCGACGCCGCGATCACGTCCGTGGGGGTTCCGAACGTCTTGCCTCCATCCTTCGAGACGTTGACCCAGATCTGGCTTGGGCCGAAGTCGTGGTAGGAGATATAGACGCGGGCGTCATCCGTGGTGCCACCGGGCGGGATGTACGCGTCGGTCCACTGCCGGTCGACGAGGAACGGGTTCCCTGTCGCGTCCTGGCCTTCGTAGCCGACCCCCTTCTGGGGCCAGGTGGCGCCGGCGTCTTGGGACTTCCAGACGTCGCCCTGGAGAGGAACGGTGTCGCTGCCGTTCAGGTTGCCCTGGTACACGGCCCCGGAGCTGTCGACGTTGAGCGAGGTGTCGCCGCTCGAGGGATCGGCGATCCCGCCTGCCTGCCAGCTCTTGCCGGCGGAGAACGAGCGGTAGAAGGACATGCCGTCGTCGGAGGGATAGGAGACGTACTCGTTCCCCTCCGGGCCAACGGCGATGGAAGGCTCACCGCCGCCGTTCTTGGGGCTCACCTTCACGACGCTCGCCCCGATCGGAACCGCCTTGCCCCCGGCGGGCTTCGCGACAACCTGCCCCGCGCCCACCACGACCAGGGTCAACGATGCCACCAATACCAGCGACGCCCTCGTGCGCATTGCCTCCTCCTCAACCGCGACCCGGCGCGATCCTTCACGGCGGGCGCGGAACTCGATTCTCCACACCCTTCCCCGGCCGATGAACTCGACCGGATCTGGAGCGGAGCTTATGACCTCATCCGATCTCGTGCGGCAGTTCCGCCACCGCTCGCTCGATACGGTTCCGCGTCCTGGAACCGATGAGACTGGAGATCGAAATTGGGACTACTTGACGGCAGGGCCGCGATCATCACCGGCTCGGCGCGCGGCATCGGCCGGGCCACGGCCGAGCTCTTCATCAGCGAGGGCGCCAAGGTCCTGATCAACGACATCGACGCCGACGTGGCCGACCAGGCCGCGGGTGAGATCCGCGGCGACACCGCCGTGTTCGGGGGCGACCTGACCAAGCCGGGGGTCTGCGACGAGCTGGTCGCCCGCGCCTACGACGACTTCGGCCAGGTCGACATCGTCGTCAACAACGCCGGCTATACCTGGGACGGCGTCGTCCACAAGATGACCGACGAGCAGTTCCAGGCGATGATCGACATCCACACCGTGGTCCCGTTCCGGGTCATCCGCGCCCTGGCCCCGCACTGGCGCGACGCCGCGAAGGCCGAGCGCGGAGAGGGCCATGAGGTGTTCCGCAAGATCGTGAACGTCACCTCGATCTCCGGCACGATGGGCAACGCCGGCCAGGCGAACTACTCGGCCGCGAAGGCCGGCGTGACCGGGCTCACCAAGACGATCGCCAAGGAGTGGGGCCAGTTCAAGGTCAACGTGAACGCCGTGGCGTTCGGCTTCGTGGAGACCCGCCTCACGGCGGCGAAGGAGGAGGCCGAGTCAATCGAGCGCGAGGGCGAGAAGATCGAGCTCGGCATCCCCGAGCAGCAGCGCGCGATGGCTTCGATGATCATCCCGCTGGGCCGCCCGGCGCAGCCCGAGGAGGCCGCGGGTCCGGTGCTGTTCCTGGCCTCGGACTTCGCCAACTACGTCCACGGCCAGATCCTGAACGTCACCGGCGGTCAGTTCGGCGGGATGACCACCTAGGCGCTCAAGCCGCTCGGCGCACGACCACGGTGTCCTGGTTCGGCGCCGGGCCGAGGCCTGCCCAGCGGCCGTAGCGGATCGGTCGCGCGAGCTCGAGGCCGGCGGAATCCAGAAACGCGAGGACGTCCTCCTCGCGGTAGGCAACGGCCGCCTCCGGAGCATCGCGATAGTCGTGGAAGAAGCCGTCGCCCTCGTGTCCGAAGCGCCGGGATGCGCGTCCGGTCCGTGCGGAGGCGATCGACTCGTCGTTGAGCAGGAAGAACGTTGCAAGGCAACGAGCCTCCGGGCGAAGCACCTGCCTGATCTCGTCGAGGTAGTGACGCACCTCCGCCGGGAGCATGTGCGTGAAGACGGAGGTCAAGAAGACGAAGTCGAATGACGCCTCGGGATACGGGAAGCTGAATTCGGCGGGCGACACCGACCCGCCCGGGTTGTACTCGCGATTGACGACGTCCACGTGGCGGAAGCTGAAGTTCGGATGCCGCGACGAGATGTTCGCGACGCACCAGTCGACGGCATCCCGCACCACGTCGAATCCATCGTAGGTGCCGCTCGCATCGAGATAGCCGGTCAAGGGCTCCGCAATCCGCCCGGTCCCGCAGCCGGGCTCGAGGACGGCTTCATGCGGTTGCAAGTCGGCCAGGTCGACGAAAAGCTGCAGATAGAGATCGCCGACCGCGCGGTGAGACATCCCGGGCAGCTGAGCGGATGAGGGACCTCGAACCTTCTGCCACAGCCTCCCGCCCATGTCGGCAAGCACGGACGGACCTCAGCCTTCCCCATCTCGCGGGCGCCGCTCCTCGGCGAGGGGTTCGCCGGACTCGCCCGCTGCGCCCGGCGGCGGCCAGGGCCCGAACCAGTTGTCGCGGGCACCGTCGATCGTGATCACGCATCCGGAGAGGAAGTCGCCCGCGGGCGAAGCCAGATAGGCGACCATCCACGCCATCTGGTCGGGGGTCCCGAGACGCTGCAGCGGGATCGTGCGGGCGACGTTCTCGCTCACCTCCTTTGGGTACTTCGTGCGGATCACCTCGGTGTCGAACTGGCCGGCGGCGACAGCACACAGCTTGATCTCGAACCGCGCCCACTCGATCGCCAGGGTGCGCATCATGTTCTCGACCGCGGCCCGCGCCGCGCCCGAGTGGGCCATGCCGGGCATCCCGTTGTGCGGCGAGAGGGTGACGCTCACGACCTTGCCGGACCTCTGCGGGATGAAGGCCTTGGTGGCGGCCGCGTGGGTCATCTGCCACGTCCCCTGGACGTTCAGCTCGATCACGGTGCGAAAGCCCTTGGGCGTGATCGCCTCGGCGGGGCTCAGGAACTGGCCGCCCGCGTTGTTGACGAGCACGTCCACGCGCCCGTGGCGTTCGAGCACGCCGTCGAAGAGCGAATCGACCGCGTCGGCGTGGCGGATGTCCATCGGCGCGCCCTCGGCCGCCCCGCCGGCGTCGCGAATCATCCCGACCGTCTCCTCCAAGGGTTCCGGGCGCCTTCCGCAGCCGATCACCGTGGCGCCCAGCGAGGCGAGCTCGATAGCGGTCGCTCGACCAAGGCCCGTCCCGGCCCCGGAGACGACGCAGACCTGACCCGCCAACAGGTTGTGCCGGAAGATCCGCGACCGGCTGGGGTCGTTGGTGATTTCTTCCCGGCTCATCCGGCGCGAGCTTAGTGTGAATCCGCCCCCGCTACGCTGACCGGCCCATGAGCGTCACGGCGGAACCGAAGTGGCTGAGCGAGCCCCTGCCCGGCGGCGAACCCAAGGCAAGCGTCACCGTGGAGCCCCTCTCCGGCGGCGCGGTGCGCTGGCCGCTCCAGGCGATGGAGGCGCCCGGCGGCCCGTTCGAGAACCTGAAGGCGATGGGCCTCTTCACGCCGCGCTCCAAGTGGCTCTGGGTCCCGTGCCCGGCATTCCTGATCACGCACCCGACGGCGGGACACATCCTCGTCGACACGAGCCTGCATCCTTCGATCGCCGCAAAGCCGAGCGAGAACTTCGGTCGGATGGCGGCCCGGGTCGCCCAGCCGCGAGTCGAGCCGGGACGCGACCTGCCGGCGCAGCTCCGCGAGCGAGGCGCGGACCCCCGGTCGATCCGGCTCGTCCTGCTCACCCACCTGCACATGGACCACGCGTCGGGGATCTCCGACTTCTCCTCCTCGACTTTCGTGCTGAGCGATGCCGAGTGGAGGGCGGCGACCACCGGCTCGCGGCCAATCCTCCGCGGCTACAGGCCGGAGCACTACGACTACGCGTTCGATTACCGCCTGATCGACTTCAACGGGCGGCACGTCGGGTCCTACTCGACCTTCGGGCGCACCTTCGACCTCCTGAACGACGGGAGCATCCGCCTCGCGTTCACACCAGGGCATTCGATGGGCCACATGTGCGTGATCCTGCGCCTCAGGGACCGGGACTTCGTCATCGCGGGCGACGCCGTCTACACGGTCAACCAGCTGGAGGGCGGCCCGGGTCAGCCGCGGCCGGCGGACCCGCACCTGTGGCGCCGCTCACTTCAAGAGCTCCGCCTCTTCCATCGCGAGTACCCGCAGGCAGTGATCGTCGCCGGGCACGACCCGGAGCAGTGGTCGGAGCTCGAGCCGAAGTACGAGTAGTTCGGCTTGTGTCAGTAGTAATAGCGGCGCCCCGCCACGGGCCGCCCGGCCGCTCCGAGGATCCACAGGATCACACCGATGATCAGAAGGATTCCACCAAGCGCGTAGAGCAGGCCGATGTTCAGCAACGCACCGACGACTACCAGAACGATTCCGAGAATAATCATGGCGATCTGTTACCCGGATCGCGGTGGCGTAAGCGTGATCGAGCTGTGCGAGACGGCCTCTAGCGCGACTGCTCGGCCGGGACCTTCTGCTCGGTCGGGTTGCCGATCCCCTCGCGCAGCGCCTTGATCACGCCGCGGCGGCCCTTGACGTCGAGGGTGTCGTACATCGCGCGCACGTGATTGAAGATCTCCGTCGCGATCTCGATCTGCTGCTCGCGGGTCGGGTCTGGAACGACGTCGAACGCCAGCGGCTCGCCGTACTGCACCGTCACCTTGGGGAACCGCAGCTTTCGCCACCCGCGGACCCCCAGCGAGCCGTGGATCGCCACCGGGATGACGGACACGCCGGACTGAAGGGCGATCCTCCCCACGCCAGGGCGCGGCTCGGCGATCCCTCCGGTCCGCGAGCGCCCACCCTCGGGGTACATCAGCATGCAGCCGCCGCGCTCGAGGATCGTGAACGCGGTCTTGAACGCCTCCTCGTCGTGGTGGCCGCGCCGGATGGGGAAGGCGCCGCCATGCCTGAAGATGAACTCGATGAGCGGGTTCGAGAACAGCTGCGACTTCGCCATGAACCGCACCTTCCGCCGGATGAAGACCCCGGCGAAGAAGTGGTCCCACTGGCTGAAGTGGTTGGGGGCGAGGATGACCGGGCCGGTCGTGGGGACGTTCTCGGCCCCGATCGCGCGCAGGCGGTAGACGAGCAGGCACGGGGGCGTGAGGATGACGCGGGCCAGGTCGTAGATCCAGTCCGGCTCGCGGGTGCGGGAGCGCTCGTGGAAGCGGTCGAAGTACTCCGCGGGGCGAGGGTCCTTGTAGACCTGTGGCTTGAGATCGGGCATAGCGAGCTTGCCGGCGTACGGCTAGTCGCTCCTACCCCGTGGAATCGCGACGGTTACTGCGCTCTGATTCATAGTCGAGCGAGCTACTCGGGCCGCGCCCATCCCCTCGCGCGGTCGACCGCCCGGGTCCAGTCGGCGAGCAGGCTCTCGCGCTCGTCGGCGCCCATCCTGGGCTCGTAGAGTGCCGCCTGGCGCCACATCGAATCGAGCTCGCCGGCGTCCCAGGTGCCGGTGGCGATTCCGGCCAGGTACGCGGCGCCGAGCGCCGTGGTCTCGGTGATCTCGGGAACCGCGACCGGGGCGCCCAGCACGTCCGCCTGGAACTGCATGAGCCAGCCGTTCCCAACGGCGCCACCGTCGGCCTTCAGGAGCTCGAGCGCCTTGCCCGACGCCGCCTCCTGGGCGCGAACGGCGTCGACGGTCTGGTAGGCGATCGCCTCCAGGGCCGCGCGCGCCAGGTGCGCCCGGCCGACTCCACGCGTCAGGCCGACGATCGTTCCGCGGGCGTAGGGGTCCCAGTGGGGCGAGCCCAGCCCGGTCAGCGCCGGGACGAAGTAGACGCCGTCGTTTCCATCGAGCGAGGCGGCGAGCTCCTCGGTCTCGGCCGCGCCGTCGATGATCCCGAGCCCGTCGCGCAGCCACTGGACCGCCGCCCCGGTGACGAACACCGCCGCCTCCAGGGCGTAGTCGATCTTGCCCTGGATTCCCCAGGCGACCGTGGTCAGCAGACCCTCCCCCGGCTCGGGCGCCTCGACCCCCGTGTTCAGCAGAACGAAGCTGCCGGTCCCGTAGGTGTTCTTCGCCAGCCCCGGCCGAGCGCAACGCTGCCCGAAGAGGGCGGCCTGCTGGTCGCCGGCGATGCCGGCCACGGGAACGTTGCCGCCGAACTCCTCGGTGGTGCCGTACTCGACGGCCGACGGCGCCGGCTCGGGAAGCGAGGCCGGATCCACGCCGAGAAGGGCGCAGAGGTCCTCGTCCCAGTCGAGCCTGCGGATGTCGAAGAGCATTGTGCGCGAGGCGTTGGAGTAGTCGGTGACGTGGCGGCCGGTCAGCTTGAAGGTGAGCCAGGAGTCGATCGTGCCGAAGACCGCGCCCTTCGCCGCCTCGACGTTCCGCAGCAGCCATTCGACTTTCGTGCCGGAGAAGTAGGGATCGATCACGAGCCCGGTTCGCTCGCGCACGAGGCCCTCGTGGCCTGCCTCGCGCAGCTCGTCGCAGCGTGACGCCGTGCGGCGGTCCTGCCACACGAGCGCGTTATGGACCGGCTCCCCGGATTCGGGGTCCCAGGCGACCACCGTCTCGCGCTGGTTGGTGATGCCGATCCCCTCGAGGCTCGCGCCGTCGATGCCGGCGTCGGCGATCGCTCCCGCTGCGACCGTGCGGGTCACCTCCCAGATCTCGGTGGCATCGTGCTCAACCCAGCCGGGTCGGGGGAAGTGCTGCTGGAACTCCGAATACGCGCGGCCCGTGATCCGCCCCTCGCCGTCGAAGACCAGGCAGGTGGTGCCGGTCGTGCCCTGGTCGATGGCGAGGATCACTGGCGGGACGTTACCGTCGGCTCCACCACACGCGGGCGAAATCGACGAGCTGGCGGGCGCGGTGGGCGAAGCCGCGAAGGCTTCGACCGGTTGCCCGGTGCTCGAGCTCCAGCTCGTACTCGCGAACCGTGAAGCCCGCACGCACTGCATCGATCGTCATCGCGGTCTCCATTCCATAGCCGGCGGCGAACGGCAGGACGGCATGCAGCACGTCGTTGCGCATCGCCCGCTGGCCCGAGATGGGTGCCCCCGCGCGGTAGCCGGACCGGCGCTCGATCGCCCACCGCGCGAACCCGAGCGCCACTCCGAAGCCGCCGCCCGCGCGCGTCGAGAACGCGCCGACCGCAAGGTCGCACTCGCCGGCGTCCACCGCCTGCACCAAGCGCCGGAGCTCGCCGGCCGAGACGTCCAGATCCCCGTCGCAGAGCAGGAAGGTGGGCGGGTCGCCGAGCTCGGTGAGCGGCGCGATGGTCGCCGCCGCGGCGGTCATGCTGCCGCCCTTCCCATGAGGGCGGCGACGGCTCACGACCTCAGCCCCGCGGGCCAGCGCCAGGTTGGAGGTCCCGTCGCTCGACGCGTCGTCCGCGACGATGATGCGGGCCGCCGGGAACGCATCCTTGAGGGCGTCGATCGTCCCCGTGATCCGGTCCGCCTCGTCGCGCGCGGCGACGATCACGACGACGTCGCTTGTTCGTCCTCCGGCAAGGCGGATATTCTGGCGCGCCATGCCGTTCGATATCCCCGCGCACATCACCGGAACCGTCTGGAAGATCGAGGTCGCGCCCGGCGACGAGGTCGACGAGGGCGACACCGTCGTCATCCTCGAGTCCATGAAGATGGAGATGCCGGTCGAGGCCGAGGACCCGGGCACGGTCAAGGAGATTCGCTGCGAAGAGGGCCAGTCGGTCCAGGAGGGCGACGTCCTCGTCGTCCTCGAGTAGGTGCTAACCATGCCGCCTGAAGCGGACGGCGAGCACACCGAGCTCGCGAGCGGCAAGCTCGTCCTCGACCACCCGGCCCCCGCGGTCGCCCGCCTGACGATCTCCAACCCCGAACGCCGCAACGCGCTCGACCACGACATCCTGGGCGCGCTTGCCGAGACGATGCCGCAGCTCGACCGCGGAATCGAGATCCGCTGCGTCGTGATCACCGGGGATGGCGAGCTGTTTTCGGCCGGCTACGACATCGCCGGGATTCCAGAGGACACCTTCTCGACGGACGCGGAGGCCCTCGTGGCCCATCCGTTCCACGACGCGATGGAGGCGATCAGCGCGCATCCATATCCCGTGCTGGCGGCGATCAACGGCCACTGCCTGGGCGGCGGCCTCGAGCTGGCGATCCGCTGCGACCTGCGCCTCTGCGCCGTGAGCGCGAAGCTCGGCATGCCCCCGGCGAAGCTCGGGCTCATCTACAGCCACACGGGGCTTCAGAAGTTCATCGACGTCGTCGGTTACGGGCGCACCAAGGAGCTCTTCCTCACCGGCCGCAACATCAGCGGCCCGCGGGCGATGGCGATCGGACTGGTCAACGACACCGTCCCGGACGACAAGCTCGGAGAGGAGGCGGTCGCGCTGGCGTCCGAGATCGCCGCTGGGGCCCCGCTCAGCGCCCGCGGCAATAAGCATGCGATCGAGATCCTCAACTCCGTACCCTCGCCTCACGTCAGAGCAGGAGCGCGGGCTGATCGAGCTGCGCCGCTCGTGCTTCGAGTCCGAGGACTTCCGCGAGGGCATCAGGGCATTCGCCGAGAAGCGAAAGCCCGAGTGGCGCGGGCGGTAGCGGCCTGGACGGTAGGGGTTGGCCCGCGCGGTCGCGTCACGCGACGCGTGGTCGCGGCAAGGTAGAACAGCCACCCTGCGGCTTCACCGCAATCTCCGTCCGGAAACCGGACGGAGATTGCGTTGACGCGAGGTGCACCCACTTCGAGTGAATCTGCGCCCACCTGTAGGGCGTGGATTCACTTGACCCGGGCTCTCGGTCCGGGCGGCCTCCCTACTTGCCCAAATTCGCTCGCAGCCTCAGCACACGATCGACGGACCGCTCGGCCTGAGGACGGTTCAGCTTCCTTGACGTGAGCTGCTTCTGAAGCGCCTGACCCGCCTTCGCCGCGTCACCGGCGTCGCTGTAGAGCAGCAGGTCGGTGCCCGCCTTGGCCGTGTCCACGCCGACGGCAACCGGGCCGCCGAAGTGAGCGACCGACGGGGTCTCCAATGCATCCGTGATGGAGACCCCTTTGAAGCCGATCCGCCGGCGAAGCTCGCCCGTGGCGATCTTCTTGGTCGCGATGGCGGGTCGGTGCGAGAAGTGCGTGTAGACGGCGGTGCTCAGCATCACCATGTCTCCACCCTTCTCCACAAACGGGCCGTACGGAGCTTCGTCGACCTTGCGCAGCTTCGACCGGGAGAGCTTGATCTTCTGGACCGCGTTGTCCGTGTTCTGCTTCGCCGCACCAAGCCCCGGGAAGTGCTTCCCGGTCGCGGCGACACCGTTGTCCTGCATGGCGGTCGCGAAGGGAACGGCGGTGTCGATCACCCGGCCGGCCTTGGCGCCGAAGCTGCGGTGCTCGGCGCGAATGAAGCTCCCACGGCGGCCCACGTCGAGCACGGGCGCCAGGTTCACGTTCACTCCGACCCCCGCCAGAGTCTTCCCCGTCTTCGCTCCCTGGCGGCGGCTGTAGCGCTTGCCCCGCTTGCCCATCTCCTCCGCCGACGCGTTCGGCGGGCCCGGGAGGCGCTTCACGAGCCCGCCCTCCTGGTCGATCATGATCAGCAGCGGGCTGCGGAGATGTCGCGGGCGCTTGATCGCCTGCAGCTTGCGGATCAGTCGCCGGGCGTGGCGCTTCGACCCTAGGTTCTCGCTGAAGAGGATCACCCCGGCCAGCTTCCCCTGACCGATCATGCGCTTGACCCGCTTCGGCGGGCTTTCACCGTTGAAGCCCGTGACCAGGCGCTGACCCGCGAGCTCGGTTACCGATAGCTGGGCGGCGCGAGACTCGCGTTTGGGCGCGGGCGTGCCGTCCGCGAGCGCACCCACAGGGCAGCTGCGATCCCCGCCACGAGGATGATGGCGGTGATCCGTCGCCTCCAGAACGTGAGCTTCCCCGGCAACTTCGCCATCGTACGCATCAGGCCGTCCGAGGCGATTCCTAGCCTTCGCACGTGCCTGTCACCGGGGCCGTCGAGCCGACCTTGAGACCCACCGCCCTCGAATGCCTCCGCTGATCACGTTCGAGGAGGCCATGGAGCTGGCCGCGATCTCCACCCACGAGGAGATCACCGAGCTGGTCGAGCGCGCCTGGGAGGTGCGCACCGAGCGCTTCGGAGACTCGACCGACATGTGCTCGCTCGTCAACGCCAAGTCCGGCGGCTGCGCGGAGGACTGCGGGTTCTGCGCCCAGTCCCGCTACGCCGAGGCCGACACGCCCATGCACGCGATGATGGAGCCGGACCAGATCCTCGAACACGCCAAGGCCGCCGAGGCCGCCGGCGCGCATCGCTTCTGCATGGTCACGCAGGGCCAGGGGCTGTCCCGGCGGGACTTCGAGAAGATCCTGGAGGGGGCGCGGCTCGTCTCCGCGAACACCAACCTCAAGCGCTGCGTCTCGGTCGGCCACATGTCCGCCGAGCGTGCCAAGCGCCTTGCCGACGCGGGTGTGCAGCGCGTCCACCACAACGTCGAGACCGCGAGCTCCTACTACCCGGAGGTCTCCACCACGGTCCGCTACGAGGGTCGCATCCGCACCATCGACGCGGTCAAGGAGGCCGGGCTCGAGAGCTGCGTGGGCGGAATCCTCAACCTCGGCGAGACGCCCCGCCAGCGCGTGGAGATGGCCTTCGAGCTGGCCGAGATCGATCCCACGTCGGTGCCGATCAACCTGCTCAACCCGCGGACCGGCACCAAGTTCGGCGACCGCCCGCTGATGGACCCCTGGGAGGTCGTGAAGTGGGTCGCGATCTTTCGCCTGATCCTGCCGGATGCCCTGTTCCGCCTCTGCGGCGGGCGCGTGGAGAACCTGGACGAGCTCCAGCCCCTCGCCGTCAAGGCCGGGCTCAACGGCGTGATGATGGGCAACTTCCTGACCACGCTGGGAGCCGAGCCCGCCGACGACCGCGCGATGTTCGAGGAACTGGGGCTGAACGTCGCCCGCCAGCCCGACAACGGATCCAATCCCCGCCCCGACAACCGCTCCGGCCATCTCGAGGGCGAGGCGCCTAAAACCCCGATGGAGGAGCTCGTCGACAGCCAGGCCGAGGCGCCGTTCTGGGACCCGTCCACGCAGCTCCGCGTGATCAAGAAGAAGCAGAAGCCGCCGCCCTATCCCGAGCCTGATCGGGCGACCGCCCAGCCGGCGGGCTGGGGGGATTGACCCTCCCGGCACGATGAGCGACGTCGGCGAGCGCCTCGACGACCTTCGCTCGGCGGGCCTGCATCGCCGCCTGCGGCTGGTCGAGAGCCCGCAGGGCCCGCGGGTGACGCTCGACGGCACCGAGGTCCTGCTGCTCTGCTCCAACAACTACCTCGGCCTCGCCGATCACCCGCGCGTCCGCCAGGCCGCCGCCGACGCGGCGGAGCGATTCGGCGCGGGCGCGGGCGCCTCGCGGCTCATCTCGGGAAACATGGCGCTCCACGAGCGCCTCGAGAAGCGCCTCGCCGCGTTCACCGGCTACGAGACCGCGCTCCTGTTCGGCTCCGGCTACCTCGCGAACCTCGGCACTGTCTCGGCCCTCGCCGGCCGCGGGCAGGTCGTGTGCTCGGACGAGCTGAACCACGCGAGCCTCATCGACGGGTGCCGAATCTCGCGGGCCGAGCGCTTCGTCTACCGTCATCGGGACGTCGAGCACCTGGCGTGGGGTCTCCGCAAGGCGGGCGATCGCGCGGCCCTCATCGTCACCGACTCGATCTTCTCGATGGATGGCGACGTGGCGCCGATCGCCGAGCTCCTCGAGCTCGCGCGCCGCCACGGCTGCCGCCTGCTCGTCGACGAGGCCCATGCCATCGGCTCGCTCGGCCCGAACGGTCGCGGCGCCGTCGCTGAGGCCGGGCTCTCCGGCGAGGTGGACGTCGTCGTCGGCACACTGGGCAAGACGCTCGGCAGCTACGGCGCCTACGTGTGCGCGAGCGCCGAGATCGTCGAGCTCCTCATCAACGTGGCCCGACCCTTCATCTTCTCGACCGGACTGCCGCCGCCCGCGGTCGGTGCCGGGATCGCCGCGCTGGCGATGCTCGACGGCCAGCCGGGCATGGTCGAGCAGCTGCGGCGAAACTCGGCGACCCTCCGCGAGGCACTGATCGAGCAGAGCCTGGACGCCGGGCCGTCGCGGACCCAGATCATCCCGGTGGTCGTCGGCGACGCCGAACGCGCCATGGAGCTCTGCGAGCGCGCATTGGAGGGGCGCGTGTTCGCCCAGGCCATCCGCCCCCCCACCGTCCCGCCGGGAACGTCGCGCCTGCGCCTCTCGGTGATGGCGAACCACCGCCAGAACGACCTCTGCGCGGCGGCCCGGGTGATCGCCAGGGCGGCCGACGAGCTCGGGATCGCCCCGGCCGGCGCCCGGGCGGACCCGAGCCCGGTGCCGGCGCAGCTCCGCCGGGCCGCCTGACCCCACTTGAAAGGCGTCTTCGTCACCGGTACGGGCACCGGGGTGGGCAAGACCGTGGTCGCGGCCGTCATCGCCCGCACCTATGCCGCGGCCGGCGAGCGGGTCGCGGTGTTCAAGCCGGCAGTAAGCGGGCTCTCCGACGGCGGCGAGCCCGACCACGCGCTGCTTCGCCGCGCCTCGGGGTCGGATCAGTCCGACTGCCAGATCGCCCCCTACCGCTACGACCCGCCGGTCTCGCCGCACCTGGGGGCCGAGCTGGACGGGGAGCGCATTGAGCCGGGGCGCCTGGTGGACGCCGCGCACGCCGCAGCGGAGGGGGGTGACTTCCTCGTGTCCGAGGGTGTCGGCGGGCTCCTCGTTCCGTTGACACTCGGCTACCTGGTGCGCGACCTGGCCAGGGAGCTCGCCCTCCCGCTCGTGATCGCGGCCTCGCCGGGGCTCGGCACCATCAACCACACCCTGATGACCGTGGAGGCGGCCCGGGCGGTGGGGCTTGAGGTGGCCGCAGCCGTGCTGACGCCATGGCCGGACGATCCGTCAGCGGTGGAGAGCTCCAATCGCGAGGCGATCGAGCGGCTCGGCGCGGTCAGGGTCGAGACGCTGGCGAGGATCGACCTCGCGGACCCTGCGAGCTGGCCGGCTTTGAACCTGCGCTAGGACGGCTCCCCCTCTCGCGTCCAGTGGGCTCACGATCGGTGGTCATGCGCGTTGAGTGGGCTTTCCGGGGACGGATGATGGCCCAACGAGAGGCGAAGGGGGCCGGGCTAGGAGCTGGCGACGCTGTGCTCGCCGGTGGCGAGCTCGGCGGCGGAGGTGACACCGCCCGCCGGAGCCTCGGTCCCGTGCTCCGGCCTGGAGCGGATCAGGGCGATCGCGGCGATCACGCCTGCCACGACGACCGCCACGGCCACCTCCATGGAGGTCGCGAACGCGTTGATGAAGGCGTCGCGTGAGGCGGACGCGATCTGGGCGGCCGCCGCATGGCTGACGCCGTCGGGGATCGTGGAGACGCCTCCGCCGAGGCCGTGAGCGATATCGCCACGCTGACCCGCGGTCAGGCCCGTGCCTGCCAGGGAGGAGTCGAGGTCGGAGCGCGCCGCCGCTTGGAAGACGGCGCCGATGACGGCGATGCCGAGCGTGCCGCCGATCATGCGGTTCATTGACAGGATGCCCGAGGCGATCCCGGCCTTGGCGTCGGCGACGGCGTTCATCGCCGCGGTCGACATCGGCGACATGACCAGCGCCATGCCGATGCCCATGAGGATGAATGACGGGAACAGGTCGCTGTAGGTGGTCGACGGGTCGATTTGCGTGAGCCAGACCAGCGCCCCCGCGACGAGCGTCAGCCCGACGGCCATCGGCAGGCGCGCGCCGATCTTGTCGGTCAGGCGGCCGGCAACGGGCGCGATGAGGACGATCATCAGCGTCGCGGGCAGGAACCTGACACCCGCCTGAAGCGGCGAGTAGCCGAGGATGTTTTGCATGTAGAGGGCGACGAAGAAGAACTGGGCCATCATCGCGAAGGTCACGATCAGCGCGATGATGTTCGAGCCAACGAAGTTGCGACTGCCGAAGAGCGGGAACTCCACCATCGGCGACTTCACCCGCTGCTCGACGAGGATGAAGCCGGCGAGCAGGGCCACGGAGCCGGCGAAGAGCGCGAGGATCGAAGGCGAGGCCCAGCCCCAGGAGTTGCCCTCGATCAGCGCGAGAACGAGCGCTGTCAGGGCACCGGTGAGCGTGACGACGCCGGCATAGTCGACCTCGCGGCCGACCGTCTCGTCCCGCGACTCCCGGACCGCGAAGAGCGTCGCCACCACGGCGCCGATGCCGACGGGCAGGTTGATGAAGAAGATCGCGCGCCAGGAGACGGCCTCAGTGAGGAATCCGCCGAGCACCGGGCCGATCGCCAGCGCCAGGGCTGAGACGCCGGCCCAGGTGCCGATGGCCTTGCCTCGCTCGGCGGGCGGGAAGGCGTTGGTGACGATCGAGAGCGTCGCGGGCATCATCAGCGCGCCGCCGATCCCCTGGACCACGCGGCTGCCGACCAGCCAGGTCGTATCGGGCGCGAAGCCCGCGGTGGCCGAGGAGACCGAGAAGAGCACGACGCCGATCAGGAACGTGGAGCGCCGTCCGAAGATGTCGCCCAGCCGGCCGCCGGTTGCGAGGAAGACGGCGAACGCCAGCGTGTAGCCGTTGACGATCCACTCGAGGCTCGAGAGGCTCGAGTGCAGGTCGCGCTCGATCGACGGCAGCGCCACGTTGACGACCGTGTTGTCGAGCATGAGCATGAACAGCGCGAAGCACATGGCGCCGAGCGTCCACCACTTGCGGTTGGCGTCGGTGATGAAGCGGGCCTGGTGGCGCGTCATCGGCCGTTGATCCCCTCGAGCTCGCGTGCCGCGGCCCGGATCTCGTCATTGTCGAGCAGCGCCTCGAGCGCCGCATCGAGCTTGCGACGCTGCGCCGGCGTCAGGCTCGCGGCGAAGGACTCCATGTCCGCCATGCGGGCCGCGACGATCTCACCGGCAAGCCGACGGCCCTTGTCGGTGATCGAGAGGCGGCGGACCCGGCGGTCCTCGGAATCCTCGACGCGCGTGACGAGGCGGCTTCGCACCAGCTCGTCAACGGCGCGGCTCACCGAGGCCAGGGAGACCTCGAGCCTCTCGGCGATGTCGCGGCCCGCATAGGGCTCGGAGCCCTCGGGCCCGGCGAGCATCAGGAGCGTCTTGCATTGGGTGATGGTGAGGCCGCTCTCATCCATCTTCCGTAGGTGCTCCCCGCCGGAGTAGATGAAGAGGTGGCGAAGGAAGGCGCCCAGGCGAACAGCCGTCTCACGGAGCTCGGGTGAGCGCTCGCGGATCCTCTCCTCTTTGGCGGCGATGCTTGGCACGTGGACAATAGTTGCACACACGCAATCATTTCGCCCGCGCAATAGTTGCTCGTGTGACGCACATCACACTGTGGCGTAGGCTGCGGCCCGCATGAATCTCCGCCGCATCTTCGGCCCGTTCTTCATCCTCGCCGGGCTGATGCACTTCGTGATTCCCCGCGCCTACGCCGCGATCGTGCCGCCGCAGCTGCCGAACAAGCGGGCGATCGTCTACGCGAGCGGCGTAGCGGAGATCGCCGGCGGAGCCGGGATCCTTCACCCGCGAGCCAGGAAGGCGGCGTCGGCCTGGAGCGTTGCGACGCTGCTCGCCGTGTTCCCCGCCAACCTGCACATGGCGCTGCACCCGGAGCGCTACAAGGTGCCTGGAGGCCGCCTCGCCCTGTACCTGCGCCTACCTGTCCAGGCGCTGTTCGTCGCCTGGGCGATCGCCGCGGGCCGCGATTAGCGAATCCTGAACGGGCGCTTCAGCTTCTTGCCGGTGTTGTTGCTCTTGTCGGTTGCCCGGAGCACCGCCATGTAGCGGCCCGGACGGGCGTCGAAGTGCTTGCTGCGCCCGCCGAACTTCGAGTCGTTGTACCCGACGTGGCCCTTCCAGCCGTCCCACCCGGCGAACTTGCCGCGATGCCCGTGGCGGACCTCGTAGTACTCGGCATCGAGCTTGGCCTTCTCGTTCGTGCCCCACTGCAGCTTCGTGCCCTTGCGCCCGAACTTCCTCGACCGCAACTTGACGCCGTTCAGGTGCGGCGGCTTGATGTCGATGTTGAGCTTCGGAACCGGGTCGACCTCCTTGTTCGGGTCGCCGGGGTTATCCGAGACGATCACCGATCCGCGGACGCCCGCGTGGAGCTTGCACTGGAAGGTGTAGGTCCCGGGCCGGTTGAAGGTGAGCTGGTAGGTGTCGCCGAGGTCGTGCCGCGGAGTGCTCTGGCCCGGGTCGGAGTCCCACCCTGAGTCGTTCGGCGAGGTTCCGGTCACCGAGTGCAGCGTGTCCGGGCCGACCCAGTACCAGGTCACATGCTCGCCGAGGTCGAGGTGGATCTGGGGAAGGGACCACTGGTAGTGGCCGATCGCGACGCGATGGTTCGCGGCGCTCGCGGTGGCGGCCCCGAGCGCCAGGGCAGCGACCACGAGCGCGAATGCCCCGAGTCCGAGGCGGCGCCGTTGGCTCAGCTCACGACGTACCACCCGTTCATCCCCATGTGTAGGTGGCTGAACACGTGGCAGTGGTAGAACCAGCGCCCCGGGTTGTCCTCCACGAACTCAGCCGTGAACGAGTCCCCCGGTCCCATGGTCTTCGTATCGATCACCGTCCCATCGGGGTCGACCCAGCGATGCCCGTGGATGTGGAAGGTGTGGAAGTCGTTGTCGAGCGCGATCACGTGGAAGGCGACCCGGTCGCCCACCTTCGACTCGAACGTCGGCGTGTTGCCCGCGTAGGCGCGGCCGTTCATGCACCCGAACTGCTGCGGCAGGTCCGTCGCCACGGGCTGGAGGGAGTGCATGAAGATGAAGAATTCCGCGTCGGGCTTCGGCTTTGACGGGTCGCGGATGATGAGCGGGCCCATGAGCCCCTTGTAGAGCGGGATTGGGTCCATCGGCCCGTGGTCGTGGTAGAGCCAGATGCCCTCGGTGCCCGGGCGCGCGTCCCAGATGTAGGTGAACTCCTGCTCCGGCTGGACGAAGCCGCCCGGGTCCGTGTACTTGCCCTTGTAGGCGCCGTCCATCTCCTGCGCGTAGAAGATCCCGTGCGGGTGCATCGTCACCGGGACGTCGAGCTTGTTCCGGAAGTGGACGGCGATCGTCTCGCCGACGTTGGCCTCGATCAGCGGTCCCGGGATCTTGCCGCGCTTGACGGGCTCGGCGAAGTTGGCCGTGTACTCGCGGTAGGTGTAGGCCTTGAACTTCGTCTTGCCCCTGACCTTCTTGTCCATCATCTCGTCGCGGCCGGTGGGCACGATGGTCCAGCCGCGCTGCTCGGCGCTGATCCAGTAGTGACGCTGTGCGCGCGCGGCCGCGCTCGCGGTCGTGTCGGAGACGAATTGCGTCGCAGCCGGCCCCTGCGCCGCTGCGACCTTCGGCGGGACCTTCACGTCGCCCGCCAGCTTCGGCAGGTCCGCGGGCTGGTCGACGAACAGCTTGTGCCCGGCCAGCGTGCAGACGAACGCCGCGCCACCGCCTGCCAGGAACTGGCGTCGATCAAACGACCCGAAGTCCATGCGCGTTACGAGCGGAAGGGGCGACTCACCGCTTCACCACGACCTTCATCTTCATGATGTCGGGGTGAATCGTGCAGTAGAAGTTGTACTTGCCGGCCTTCTTGAACTTCTTCGTGAACTTGAAGCCCTCCGCCGAGCTCGTCTGCGACCTGAACCTGCTCTTCTTCACGCCCTGCGGGCCGTTCTTCAGCGTCACGTTGTGGGAGTCGAAGTCCTGGCCCCATTTCCAGGTGACCTTGCCGTTCTTCTTGATCTTGACGTTGTCGGGCTTGTAGAAGTCGTCGAGGACCTTTACCTTCACCGGCTTCGTGGCCTTGCCGCTCGCGACGCCGGTCGCGGCGAGGGCCCCGACCGCGAGTGCGATCAGGGCCACCGCGACGCCGATGCGGATCAGGGCCTTCACTGGGACTTCTTGCACTTGCCGAAGTCCTTCGTGTCGATCGGGGTGATCCCCTTGAAATCGGGGTGCTTGTGCCGTACCCACTTGTCCTGCTGAGAGCACGGCGGGGTGCTCAGGACGTAGCCCGCGAGCTCGGCGACCTGACCACTGTCGCCGGCGTAGCTGCCTGTCCCAGCGCTCTTCGGCGCCGGGCAGCTCGGATAGAGGAACGACTGCGGGTGCTTGGCGCCTTGGGTGACATCGAACGTGGACGACTGATTGCCCGCAAAGCAGTTCCCCTTCATGGAACCGTCATTGAAGAAGTCGAAGCGGTTCGTGTCCTTGCCGCCGCGACCCATCTGGTTGTCAACGAACCGGTTGTTCATGTTCAGGGCCTTCGTCGACGAGTCGGTCGCGTCTGAGAATGCCGAAGCGCCCCAATAGAAGTTGCCGAAGATGTCGTTGTCCTTCACCAGCCAGCCGTCGGAGCCGAACAGGGCGACGCCGATGCCCGTCGGGTAGTTGATCGTCCTCCCCTGAAACGTCCCAAGGCCGCCGGAAACGGTCTCCACCGGCGACTTCGGCAGGAAGTAGTTGAAGTTGTTCCAGAAGATCTTGTTGTTGCGGATCTTCCCGTCGGCGTTGGGCTGGAACAGCTCGGAGCTGAGTGTGTTCGGGACCACGCCCGCGCCGTTGTTGTAGAACCAGTTGTCGTGGATGTCGACGTACTTCGAGTTCGTCCCTGAGTAGCCGAGGACATTCTCGTAGACCTTGTTGTTCGAGATGTCCGTCCACTTCGGGTTCTTCTGCGGCGGGGTCTCGCCGATGTAGATCCCCGAGTCGCCGTGACCCCAGGCCTTGCCGTTCGTGATCTTGCCGCCAGTGCAGTGCTTGGCGAACAGGCCGTAGGAGCCGTTGAACGACGCCCGGTCCTTGACCATCGCGAAGCCGTGGCAGTGGTCGCCCGGATCAGCGTGGACGAAGAGGCCGTTGGTCGGGTAGTTTCGGGCCCAGAGCTTCTTCATCTCGAGGCCGTCGACGTTGGTCGCGTCGATCCCGTTCTGGGCCGGCTGGCCCTGGATGCGGGCGTTCTTTCCTTCGAGAATCGTCTTCTTCGCCGACTTCGTGCCCGTGATGATGAGGTCGTCGTACTTGTGGCCCCTGAAGATGACCCCCTCGTGGTAGGTCCCGGGCTTGATCTTGACGATCGACTTCTTGCCCTTCTTGACCTTGTCCACCGCCTTCTGGACGGAGTCGTAGCGGCATCCGTGCTTGCAGACCTTGAACACGTCGCGCTTGGCCGAGGCCGAGGCTACGAAGACCGCACCCCCGAGCGCCACCAATGCGACCGCCGCTACGAACTTGAACCTCATCTCGCTCCCTTCGCTGTTCCATCAGGTCCGGTGCCGCACCCCACATCCGTGCGCACCCGGCGAGTCCGCTGCGCGCAAGCCTAGTAGAAAATTCCTGGAGCTCGCCTTCCGCCGCCGCGGGCCTTATGGTCGGTACCGATGTCGAAGGTTGCCGACCTCGACCATTCCCACCTCTGGCACCCGTTCACCCAGCAGCAGGACTGGTGCCGCGAGGAGCCGCTCGAGATCGAGCGGGCCGAGGGCACCGACCTGATCGACGTCGAGGGCAATCGCTACATCGACGGCGTCTCGTCGCTGTGGTGCAACGTCCATGGACACCGCCACCCCCTGATCGACCAGGCCGTGCACGACCAGCTCGAGCGGGTCGCACACTCGACGATGCTCGGGCTGACGCATCGAAGTGCCGCCGAGCTGGCCGCGCGGCTGGTTGAGATCGCCCCGCCCGGGCTCAACCGGGTCTTCTACTCCGACTCCGGCTCCACGGCGACGAGGTGGCGCTGAAGATGGCCTTCCAGCATTGGCGGCAGCGCGGCGGCCAGCACGCCAGGCGTACCTCGTTCGTCTCCCTGCGCGACGCCTACCACGGCGACACGCTGGGCGCCGTCTCGGTCGGCGGGATCGACCTCTTCCACTCGGCCTACTCCCCCCTTCTCTTCGACGCCCACCGCGTCGAGCCAGGGGACGCCGAGCAGCTCGAGTGCGTGCTCGACTTCCACTCCGAGGAGATCGCGGCGGTGATCGTCGAGCCGCTCGTGCAGGGCGCCGCCGGCATCCACGTGCAGCCGCCCGGGTATCTGCGCCGGGTTCGCGAGCTGTGCGACCTCCACGACGTGTTCCTGATCTGCGACGAGGTCGCGACCGGCTTCGGCCGCACCGGGACGATGTTCGCCTGCGAGCAGGAGCGCGTTGCGCCGGACTTCCTGTGCCTCGGCAAGGGCCTCACCGGCGGCTACCTGCCGCTGGCGGCCACGCTCGCGACCGAGCGGGTCTACGAGGGGTTCCTCGGCGCCGCCGAGGACGGGCGGACCTTCTTCCACGGCCACACGTTCACGGGCAGCCCGCTCGCCTGCGCGGCGGCGCTCGCCAGCCTCGACGCGTTCGAGAGCGAGAGCACGCTGCTGCGCCTCCAGCCGAAGATCCGGCTGCTCGGCGAGCTGCTGGAGGCGGTCGCCGAGATGCCCGAGGTCAGCGAGGTGCGCGGCCGGGGCTTCATGATCGGGATCGACCTGGGCGAGCACCACCCGTCGCTGCGGCTGGGCCACCAAGTCGTGCTGGAGGCCCGCAAGCGCGGCGCGATCGTGCGGCCGCTGGGCGACGTGATCGTGCTGATGCCACCGCTGTCGATCACGAAGGCCGAGCTCGCGCCGGCTGGTCGACATCGTGATCGAATCGATCAGCGCCGCGTTCGAAGGCGCCTACGGTGACGTGACCACGATCAACTCGCTCGCCGAGCCGGACACCGAAGAGCTGCCGATCCCGCGCGCGGCGTAACGCCTCGGCGCGATCGTCGCGCCGAGCCGTTGCGGGCGCCTCGCCGCCGGCGCCTCGCCGCCGCCGGCGAGCGGCCGATTAGGTGGATTTCGTGCCGCTCGCGCGCCGGCGGTCGGGCGCCCCCCTGGATTCGCATTTTTCGCGCCCTGCCGATACTGAGTGTGATGAGGAGGGCGCGCGATCGTAGTAGGGGTGTGACGGGGATGGCCGCGACAGCGACGCAGGCACCCAGCGACGTCGATGCGGAGTTCGAGGCGCTCTACAGGCGGAGCCGCGACGACGTCTTCGCGTACGTCGCGGGCCTGCTGCGCGACCGCTCCGCAGCGGAGGACGTCACCGCCCAGGCCTTCGAGCGCGCCTACCGGCGGCGCCGGACCTTCAAGCCCGGCCGTGGCAGTCGCCGGGCGTGGCTGTTCGGGATCGCCCGCAACGCCGCGCTCGACGAGCTTCGCCGGCGACGGCGCGGGGCGCAGCTGGTGGCCGAGCCGGAGGACGAGTGCCTCGTCGCCCCGCACGAGGGCGCCGAGGTGGCGATCCGCCGTGCGGCGCTGCGAAGCGCGATCGATGAGCTATCGCCTCGTGAGCGCGAGCTGGTGGCGCTCAAGTTCTTCGCCGGCCTCACCAATGCCGAGATCGCCGGCGTCATCGGGACCTCCGAGACGAACGCCGGGACCAAGCTGCACCGAGTCATCCAAAAGCTGAGGAGGGCCATGTCTTCTAACGCCGAGCCGAACGGCGAGGCGACTGGTTGGTGATGTTCATGAGATTTGGGCTGCGTGAGGGAGACATGCCACTGGACCCGGACGTCGAGCGCGAGCTCGCGGCGGTCGACGCCGGGCTGCTCGGCCTGGAGGTCGCGCCCGACCTCGAGGACCTCGCCGAGCTCGCCCGAGACGCTCGCGCCGAGGCGCCGGCGCCGGGATCGGACTTCGCCGCGGGGCTCGACGAGTGGGCGGCGGCGGGCTTTCCGCGGGACGGCCGGGTGGGCGACGGCGGCGAGAGGGGACGCGAGCCTGCTCTCGGGACCCTTAGAGAACGGCTCCAATCCATTCCCCCTCGCCGCCTTCTCCTACCCGTCGCCTCTGCCGCAACCCTCCTGGTCGCCGCGGCGGTCGGCATCAG
This sequence comes from uncultured Actinomycetes bacterium, assembly GCA_963829735.1. Classification (GTDB taxonomy): domain Bacteria; phylum Actinomycetota; class Thermoleophilia; order Solirubrobacterales; family 70-9; genus AC-56. Next base: position 98,103 of record CAWHJT010000003.1, on the reverse strand, counting down.
CGTGAGCGACCAGATCGGCGGGTCGAGCCGGACCAGCCCGAGCATCCAGGCGGCACCGGGGTCGGTCGCCGAGTCGTCGAAGGCCGGGTCTGCGACGTCCGGGGGGAACGGAGGCAGCGGACAGGGGCCCGCCGGAGCCCGAAGCTCCGACAGCACCCAGACACAGTTGAATTCGACGCAGCCGAACATTCGCGAGGCACCGTTTGCCCGGAGCGGCCGCGCGACCGGCGACCTGAGCGTGGGCACCCCGACACCCGCAGGCTCCCGCAAGGTCGCGCAGAACGTCGACCTGGCCCTCAGCACCGAGCCGCAGGACGTGCGTGACGTCGCCGACGGCGTCTTCGGTGTGGTCGACAGGTACGACGGCTACGTCGTCTCGTCGAACGTGACGAGCGGCCGGGCGCCGGGTCCGACCCCGGTTCCGGAGTCGGCCCACGGCAGCGCGCCCCGCCCCCAGCAGGGCAGCGGCACCTTCGAGCTCCGGATCCCTGCCCAGCACCTCCAGGCCGCGCTCGCTGACATGTCGAAGCTTGCCCACGTCAGCTCGAGGACCGAGGGGACGAAGGACATCACCAGGCGCTTCGACGCGGCGAGGGCTCGCGTCCACGACCTGAACGTCGAGCGGGCGCACCTGCTGACTCAGCTCGCGAACGCGGTCACGATCGCCGAGCAGGACAGCATCCACGCCCGCATCAAGATGGTCGAGAACCAGCTCGCGGTCGCCCGCGACCGCTACGGGCAGGTCAAGGACCGCATCCACATGGTGCCCGTGAGCGTGGAGATCCGCGGTCAGGCCGGCGTCGACTCAGGCGGCGGTGGCAGCTGGAGCATCGGCGACGCGTTTCACGACGCCGGCCGGGTGCTCACGGTGATGGCCGGGATCCTCCTGATCAGCCTCGCGGTGCTGGTGCCGATCGGACTGATCGGCGGGCTCGCATGGCTCACCGCGCGAGCGGTGATCCGCAGGCGCCGCGAGGACGCGCTCGAGTAGGCCGGGCGCTACTCCTCGTAGGGCTCGAAGTCGGACTTGCGGGCGCCGCAGACGGGGCAGAACCAGTCGTCTGGGATCGACTCGAACGGCGTGCCCGGCGGGATGCCCCCGTCCGGATCGCCCTCGTCCGGGTCGTACACGAACCCGCACGAGGTGCAGATCCAGAGCTGCGCGGTCTGGGTCTCGGTCGGCATGGACGGCGAGGTTACCTGAGGAGCTTGGACGGGTCGAGTCTGGTCGCGCACCGTATGCACGGACGTCTAGGGTGCCGAGGCGTGAGCGTCGAACCTCGGCCCGCCGCCTCCCTGATCCTGCTGCGGCGCGGCGGCAGGCACCGCGATCGGGGCGTCGAGATCCTCCTCGTGCGCCGCAGTCCCGAGGCGCGATTCATGCCGGGCGTCTGGGTCTTCCCCGGCGGCGGTGTGGATGCCGCGGACGGCGGCGGCAGCAGCGAGGCGGCCCACAGGGCGGCAGCGGTCCGGGAGCTTCACGAGGAGGCGGGCATCGAGCTACCGGCCGACGCGGAGCTCCTCGCATGGTCGCGCTGGATCACGCCTGAGCCCGTGCCGGTGCGGTTCGACACCCGCTTTTACGTCGCCCTGGCCCCAGCCCACGCTCCTCCCCATCCCGACGGCGAGGAGACGACGGAGGCGGCCTTCCTCGCCCCCGGGCACGCGCTCGAGCGGCACCGCGCCGGGGAGCTCGACCTCGTCTTCCCCACCATCAAGCACCTCGAGTCGCTGCTTCCTTTCTCGAGCTCGGACGAGGTGCTGGCGGCCGCCCGCGATCGCGTCGTCGAACCGGTGCTCCCGCGCGTGGTCGGCGAGGGTGACGAGCGCCGGGTCGTCCTCCCGGGTGAGCCCGGATACTGACCGGCTGTGATCGCGGTCCAATCCCTCACCAAGCGCTACGGGAGGATCGTCGCGGTCGATGGGCTCAGCTTCGAGGTCCGGCCCGGCTCGATCCTGGGCTTCCTCGGGCCGAACGGTCGCGGCCGTGGTCGTCGTGCTGATCGTGATCTTCGTCGTGGACCCGGTGGTGGCCGCGTTGGCGCACGGATACGGGAAGTTCAGCCTTCAGGGGCTGGGAATGAGCATGAGCGGAAGCGGCGACGAGAACGCCGACTACCCCCTGTTTGCGCCGGGCATCGCCGCCCTCGTCTACCTCGGGTATGTGGCCGTCCTCATGGCGGCCGCCGCGCTCGTCGTCCCCGAACGCGACGTCGGCTAGGCCGGGTTATCTTTCGCCCGTGACCGCGAGCCTGCCGCAGGAGGTCCGCGAGGTGTTCGGGGACTTCATCACGTGTGAGTACACGACGATCGACTCGCGCCAGCAGCCGATCGTCTGGCCGGTGACTCCGTATTACGAGAACGGCGGGCCGTGCATCGACGTGACCACCGGCCTCGGCTATCCGAAGAAGGCGCGCGATGCGCGGCGAAACCCGCATGTCGCCCTGCTGTTCTCCGATCCGACCGGGTCGGGGATCGACAGCGGGATCAAGGTCCTCGTCCAGGGCACCGCCGACGTCGACGACCGAGACCTGACCGCGAACCGCGAGCGCTACTGGCGCGAGTCCGTGGAGAAGCTCCCGGCGACCAAGGACATGCATCCGCCCAAGCTCATCCGGGGCCTCTTCGACTGGTACTTCACGCGGATCTACGTCCACGTTCGCCCGGAGCGCATCTTCGTCTGGGGTGCAGGGGACGTGACGAGCCCTCCCGACATCCTCGACGCCCACGTGGACGAGGTGCGCTCAGGCCACAGCGAGGAGCCGCTCGAGCCGCACGCGCCCGAGGCCGGGGGCGGCATCGCCTGGGACGAGCGGATCGAGGAGCTCGGGCGCCGGCACGAGACCGCGGTGCTCGCGTGGGTGGCCCCCGACGGCTTTCCGCTCGCCGTCCGCGTGCCCGTGAGCCTCGACCGCGGGCAGCGCCGGATCGCACTCGGCGCCCTGCCCGCGGAGCTACCGCTGGTGCCCGGGCCGGCGTGTGTAACTGCCCACGCACACAGCCCCGACTTCACGTGGCAGGAGAACTTCCAGGTGCGCGGCGACCTCGTCCGGGCCGACGGCGGCTGGGCGGTCGTGCCGCACAAGCTCGTCGGGGGCTTCGAGCTCCCTGACGAGAGCGAGCTCGCCCGCTACCGGCGCAACCTCTCCAAGTCGATCCGCTTCTTCAAGACCGCCCGCCGCTATCGCAAGAGCGCAGGCGTCTGAAAGCGACCGCCTCAGCCCTATTCGCTCTGCGGGAAGGGCTCGAGCCCGGCGTGCCACGGTCCAGCAGGGTAGGTGTGGATGTTGGACTCCTCGACCTCCTTGCGGATCCGCTGAAACAGGCGGCCGCCGTTGTCAAGCGCCGCCTCGAGCTCGTCGCGGGTGCGCTCGCGGAGCGTCCACAGGAACCACAGCTGCTGCTCCGAGACGCCGAAGTCGATCTCGTTGTCCATCGTCGTCACCCACTCGAGGAACCCCGGGCTGAACGTCTCGCGAAGCGCCACCGGGTCGTAGGAGCTCGGGACGGTGGCGAGGAAGCGCTTGTTGAAGTCGATGCTCTCGAACTCCACCTTGCGCCGTGATGCCCGCTGCATGACGAGCTCCTCGGGAGTCTTCTCGATCGACTCCACGTTGAAGGGCGGCATCACCTTCGCCAGGTCCGGAACATGCGACTTCGCCAGCACGGCGCCGGGCAGGACGGCCTTGCCGAAGAGCCCTCCCTGCTCGCGCTCGTCGGCGTCGCACGACGCGCCCCAGAAGTCGTCGCTGAGCTGGCCGGTGATTCGGTTGGAGCCGCCCGGGCACAGCGCCGCTGGCTGACCGACTGGATTGAGGCCGCCCACGGGCTCGTATCGGAGTCCGCGCTCGGCCGCGAGTGCCTTCACGCTGTCGGCCCAGGCCTGCTGATCGTCCTTGGCGCTCATGGTGCCGTCGGGTCCGGCTAGGTGACGTCGACGAGGTCGTCCCGGCCCTGCGCCTCCAGCAGCGCCTTGTAGCGAGGGAACACCGGCTTCGTTAGCGGGACGAGCTTCAGGATCTTCGCCACCGGCCCCTTCGCCTTGATCTGGCCTCGGGCGAGCGCGACCGTGATGTTGACCCCTCCGAGCCAGAACTCGTGCGCGGTGTCCGCCGCCATCGACATCGTCACCTCGGGCTCCATCTCCGACCGCCCGAGGTCCACGTCGCCGGGCTGGCCCTCCTGAAGCCGGACCGTGATCGCGGAATCCGGGTCGGTGAACTCGTAGCGGACGATGGTGTTGGCGCGGCGGAACTTTGGCGCCAGCTCGTCGTCGACGGCGAGGTCCTGGAACAGCTTGCCGAGCGTGGCATAGACCTCGTCGGCGTCCTTGAAGTACGGCACTTCCTCTCCTCTCGATCCCGGCTTGCTACGAATCCTATGAGTCCTGGGAGTCCCGGGCCAAGGAGCAATGGCAATGACGGTTGATAATCGGCCACTCGCTACGCGGGCTGCGTGGTTCGGTCCGCGAGCGGCAGCAAATCCACCTATACGGTTGATTATCTGCCACTCGCCACCGAAAGCGAGGCCCGCGGTGCGACTTGGAGGTCGGGGCACGCGTGCGAGCCGTCGGAGCGACCGCGTCACGGTCAGGCTGGTGATGAGTGGCGGTGTGCTGCCGACCGAGTCAGCGTCGGCCTGAGCCGACCGGATACGCACTCCCCGTCAAGAGCGCGTGGAGGCGGCGCGGGCGCCCCTCGGTGCTGCCGTTTTCGTGCCTAAGGCTCGGCGTAGAGGTTGGGCGCCTGGCCGCCGCCGAAATCGTTCGGGAACTTGGGCGCCACGAAGCAGTTGGCGTTGGCGGGGTCAGGAGGCTTGTTGTTGAGCTCGCCGCCGCTCGGCTTGCAGTCGAAGTTCGGGAAGATCCCGTGCTTCGTGGCCTGGTAGCCGGCCAGGGAGTTCGGCAGCGGGTAGCCGTTGCCCCGGTTCGTCGGCAGGCGCTGCGGCCAGACCGAGAGGCTCTCCTGGCTCGTGTAGCCAAGCTGCCGCAGGGCGTGCATCGGCGCCGGCAGGCAGCTCGGCGGCGTGCCGCCGGTCTTCGCGCACATCGGCCTGTTGGTGCTGAGTGTGAGGGTGTCGCCGAGCGCCGCCGGCGGACCCGTGAGGAAGCCGGTGATCTCGGAGCGGTAGAAGCCGAGGTACTTGATCACAGGGTTCAGGCTGGCGAGGAACGGGTCCAGGGCGCTCAGCACCGGTCGCAATCCGCTCAGGAAGGACTTGGTCGCCGGGAGCCCCTTCTGCGATGCCCTGATCAGCGGCTTCAGGTTGACGAACAGCGACTCCAGGTGCGGGGAGAGCCGGCGGACCGACCTCAGGGTCGGCGAGATGTCGTTCGCCACCGGCAACAGCTTCTGGATCAGCGGCCGCGTGTTCGCCTGGAAGCTGTCGAGCCGCTGCAGTGTGAGGTGGGACTCGTGCTCGAAGACGGGCAGGATCCGGAAGGTCTCGGCAAGCGCCCTGTTCTGGTTGGCGAGCGCCGCGAACGCCTGGTTGGAGTTCGGTGATCGCGCCCGAGAGCTCCTGGTTTCGCTCGCTCAGGGCGTTGAACACGGTGCCGGTGTCGCGAACGAGCCCCTGGAGCGCGGTCCTGCTGCGGCGCAGGACGTGCAGCACGTTGGTCGCGTCGCCCAGGAACGGCCCGAGGTTGCCGAGCGAGTCGTTCAGGTCGACGCTGCGGCCCTTGATGGCGACGGCGGCGTTCTGCCTGCCAGCGCCGGAACGCGGCGCGGGTCTGCTTGTCGAGAGCGTTGAAGATCTCGTCGATCTGGGTTGCGTCCTTCGTCTGGCCGACCCCCAGGCTGCCGTCCTCGGGGATCGCCTGGACGTTCTGGGTCTCCTGCGAGGACCCGCCGCCGGAGGAGCCGAGTGACACCGGCGTGCCGGGCTTGTTGCCCGCCGTCAGCTCGATGTACGTCTCTCCGAGGAGCGTCTTCTGGCGCAGGATCGCCCGGGCGTCGGAGTTGATCGGCGCGAACTGCGGATCGATCTCGATCGTCGCCTGGTCGTGTCCTTGCCGTTCACGCGCTCGTTCTGCGGCGCGAGCTGGATCGACTTGACCTTGCCGACCGACACGCCGCCGATCCGCACGTCGGACTCGGTGGCCAGCTGCGTCGCCTCCGGGAAGTAGGCGGTGATCTCGTAGCTCTTCGGCTTCAGCGGGATCGGACCGCCGAACGCGATCCACAGGAAGAGGATCAGCCCGAAGCACGACAGGGCGAAGCCGATCGCCACGAGGATCCGGCCTATCGAGGGAGCCTGCTTCTGCACTACTTGCTCCCTCCGATCGGGCACGCAGTCTGGAACACCGCACCGAAGGGTGTGACCAGCGGGGCGAGCGGGGACGCCTCGATGAGGTTCAGGACCTGGTCGCAGCTTGCCGTGAAGTAGACGCGGCGATAGAGGGCGTTTGCGTCCTGGTTCGCGAATACCGAGTCGCCGTTGTGACCGAGCCAGGCCGCCCAGTACAGGTAACCCTCGTCCCGGGCTGGCTTCCCGGAAGGCTGCGGGTCGCACTGTCCGCCGGGGCATCCCTGCGCGCCGTGCGGGTTGTAGGCGGCCATGTTGCGCGAGCCGGTTGAACTCCTTGCCCAGCGTCGTGAGCTTGGGCGACGCCTTCGAGTAGCGCTGCGCGGCCTTGTGGAGCGGCGGGAGATCGGGCCGTGCGGCGCGCACGAACGGGCGGATCTCATTCTTGATGATCGGGGTGTCCGCGATCGCCGTCTGGCGCACGGAGGTGTTCAGCGCGTCGAGGTGGCGGGCGAACGGCCGCAGCGCGTTGAATGCCGGGCCGAGCTCATGGGCGAGCCCGTTGACCTTTCCGAAAGTGTTGGTGGCCGTGGAGAGCGTCGACGGGAGCAGCGAAACCGCGCGCTGCACGTTCGGGTCCTGCGCGCCGATGGCGCTGAGAGCGGCGTTGTTGGCCTTGACGAACGAGGTGACGTCGCCCTTGTGCTGGCCGATCGTCTTGGTCAGCACGCCCAGGTTGTGCACCAGGTCGGCGAGCTCGTGCCGGCGCTCGGCGACCATCGAGTTCAGGCGGTCGAGGTCCCTGTTCAGCGGCCCGAGGCTCCCGAGGAGCTGACCGAGGTTCTGGCCCTGGCCCTTCAGGCCCTGGCCGGCGCCGATCAGAAGCAGGCGCAGGTACGCCTGCGTGTCCCCGTCGAGCGCCGAGAGGATCTCGTCGACGTTGACGTCGGGGGCCGTGTTCTTGGTCGGGATCGTCCCGCCATCGGGGATCGCGCCCGCGTGCTTGGTTCCGGGGTCGAGCTGGAAGAACATGTCCTGGAGGCCCGTGCGCGGGCGGAGCAGGATCGTGGCGTTCTTGTAGATCGGGAGGAACTGGCGGTCGATTCCGAAGGTGACGACCGCGACGCCGTTTTCGAGCTGCACGTTCTCGACCTGCCCGACCTCGACGCCGGCGACGTTGATGGTCTGGCCCTGACCCGGGACCACCGCCTGCGCCGAGGAGAACTCGGCCTTCAGCTCGAACGGCTTCGACTCGAGGATCGGGATCCGGAGCCGCTGCTGCTGGACGATGATGTAGGTCGCGACCACGCCGACCACGACCAGGACCGCGATCGCGATGAAGTCGCGCAGGTGCTTGCGGATCGCGGTCGTCACTTCGCGCTCCCCTTGCTCTGCGAGTCGAGCTGTTGCCGAAGCTGCGGATCGGACTTGGCCCTCGCCTGGAGCCACTGCGTCATCGCCTTGCCCATGAGCCTGCTCGCCTTCGTGGCCTTCCCCTGCTTGGTCAGCTGCTGCGCCTGGCCGTAGGACTTGGCGTAGTTCTCGGACGCCTGGAAGACCGACTGCCCGTTCGACGACTGCTTGCTCGAGGACTTGCTCGAGAGGGGGAGCGGGAGCGACTTCGGAGCGACCTGCTTCGGCGCGGGGCCGTTGGACGTCTGGAGGTTCGGCGGCTGCTGCTTCTCACACGGGGCGTCGGGCCGGAACGGAGTCTTCACCGAGTCCTCGTGACCGAGGGCCAGATTCGGCTGCGAACCGAGAAGCTGGCTTTCCGCGAAGCCGACGAAGGGCACCGTCTGGTCCGAGGGCTGGGAGCCCTCGATCACCTTGCCGGCCGTCCCCTGCACCGGCCCGGGAACCTCGGGTGTGTTCACGCCGCCGCCCGCCTCGACCCGGATGTACTGGCCGTTGGCGTCGCCGGTGCGGCTCTCGCCGCCGATTCCCACCAGCCCGTAGCCCGTCTCCTCGCCGACCGTCGCCGGATGCGTCCCGGCGCCGTCGGTGACCTTCGGCGGCGGGAAGTTGCTGTCGGGGACGCTCGAGTTGGACCAGGGGATGATCGTCTGGTTGAAGCAGCTCGCCAGCGACCGCGACTGGTCGAGGAACGGGATCGTCCGGTGCGACAGCTTGGTCAGGTTTGGAATCGTGTGCCGGAGGTCCTGGCTCAGGCCGCGAAGCTCCGGCTTCGACACCAGCTTGCGGATCTGGTTGAGCAGCGGGGTCGCCGCATCGAGCGTCTCGGGCGTGGAGCGGACGCCGGGCAGGACCTCGCGCGCGAACGCGCGGACCGGTGGGAAGGACTGATCGAGCGCCGCCAGCGCCGGCCTGCCGACCGCGAGCAGCCGCGGAAGTCGAGCGATCGCGGCCGACAGCGCCTGGTTCTGCGCCGCGAAGGAGCCGGTGACGACGCGGAGGTTCGTCACCAGGTCCTGGAGCCCAGACTGGTCGGCGTCGAGGGCCTGGACCGCGGAGTCCAGATTCACCACGAGCTTCGACAGGTCGTGCGGCTGGGTGCCGAGGTAGGCCTGGTTGACGAGCGACGTGTACTTGTAGGCGCCCGGCGAGGTCCGATAAAGCGTGCGGAACCCCTGCGCTCCGCCGTACTTGACGAGCGCGTTCCCGAACTCCTTGAGGAAGATCTGGAGGTTGCGGCGAACGCCCGACTGGAGGGTCGTCAAGACCTGGTCGAGCTGCACCGACGCGGACGTCTGCGTCACCGGGAAGGTGTGGTCAGAGGATGCCTCGGGCGCCTCCGGGCTCCCCGGGTTCACGTCGACGAAGAGGTTGCCCTCGAGGAAGAGGCGCGGGCGGAGCTTGAAGGTGGCGTCGTCCTTGATCGGCTGGCCCTCCGGGTCGATCTGCATCGTCACGATCGCCGCCTGCACGCCGTTGGCGCCGCCGCTCCCAGACGGCTTCCCGCTGGTGGACGCGGTAGCCCCCTCTTGCCGCCGTCGACGCCGCCGCACGCCGGGTTGTCGTTGGTGCACGGCTCGACGCTCGTGACCTCGCCGACGTTCACGCCCGCGATCCGCACCGGGCTCTTCGGCCGCGACGTTCTCCGCGGTCGTGAACACGGCCTTGACCTCGTAGCCGTGCGACCAGGGGAGCTTCTTCGTGTAGGCCAGGAAGGAGCCCACGGCGATCAGCGCGATCAGGATCAGGCCGATCACGTGGTTCGGGATGCGCTTGTGCTGGCCAGGCCTCATGGGATCGGCTTGGGGAGATGGGACGGAATCGTTGTGTTCTTCAGGACGCGCTTGCCGGCGGCGTTCCAGAAGACGTTGGTGATGCCGCGCGAGCCGGGCAGGTTCGAGAGGACCTGGGCGGGGTTGGAGCGCGCCTGGCCGGGCGCGGGGATGTTGCCCAGCGGGTAGCCGGTCTGGCCGGGCTGGCAGTCCGGGTACTCGTGGTAGTTGGGCTGGAAGCCTGAGACGCCGAGCTTGCTCGCGTAGTTACGGACGACGTTGTTGGGCTGGCCGGTGGGTGCGTAGGAGTTCCCGTGGAGGATCGGGATCTGGTGCGGCGCGAACGTGTTGGGCGGCAGGCCCTGGAGCGGATCCCCGGTTGGCCCGGTCTGCCCGTTCGCCTGAATGCCCGAGTAGCCGCTCAACGGACCCTGGACGAAGCTGCTCTCGGTCGGCCCGACGGTCCCGCCCACGACCCCGACCCGCTGGCCGAACCCGATCTGGTCGCGGTCGGACAGGTGCTCGCTGAGCATGGTCCAGTCGTAGTTCCAGTAGTTGCAGACTGTCTGCGCCGGGGCCACCCACTTCGCGAGCGGGGTCGCGGTGTCGAAGGTCTCCTGGAGGCGCTGGAAGCTCGTCTTCGTGGCCGGCTGCTGGACCAGCTTCTTCAGCTGGACCATGACGCCGCGCAGCTTGTGGTTCACCGGCGGCGTCCGGTTGAGCACCGGCGTGCCGATCGTGATCGCGTGGTTCAGCGTGGGGATCGCAACGCGCAGCTGGCGGACGCCCGGGTTGAGGCGGCGCGAGAGCTCCGTGAACTCGGTGAGGAAGGGCCGCTGACGGCGCAGCTGGCCGGGTCCCTCCGTCACCACCGGCACGCCCTCGGTGATGGTCGCCTGCAGGGCAGCGGGATCGGATGAGATCGCCGCGAAGGCGACCGAGGCGTTGCCGAAGAAGTCGGCGTTCTGGACGGCGACCGGGGCGACGATCTCCGCCGTGTGGCCCAGCGCCTCGATGAAGCGGCGGAGCTGGGTGTTCGGGTCCGCCAGGACCTTGGAGACCGGCTTCAGGTTGGTGAACAGCGGCTTGAGCTTCGACAGCGCCTCGTTCAGCGAGGCACCGCGCCCGGCGAGCGCGCCCCCGTACCCGACCAGGTTCTTGCGCGCGTTGTTACGGGTGCGCGTGTTGAAGGTGTCGTTGATCGCGTCGAACTCGGTCTGCTTCTGGAAGCAGCCGTTCCGCGCGGAGGCGGGGATGTTGGAGGCGAACGTCGCGGGGTCCGTGGGCAGCTGGCACTTGTTGCCGTCGTCCAGCCCGTCGAAGACGTAGCCCTCGGGCGCGGCCTTGCCCGTCCCGCGCGTTATCTCCAGGTACTTGAGGCCGAACGACGATCGGTAGCGGACCCTGAACACCGAGTCCTCGGGGATCGGCGACGCCGTCTTGTCCAGCTTCAGGTTGAGCTCCGCCGCCACGCAGCAGGTGTTGCTGGACGACGCGGTGGTGCTGGTCGGAGTGATGGAGCCCTGGGCGCCGTTGGCCAGCTCCTTCGGATCGACATGGGTGATGTCGATCGACTCGACGACGCCTACCCGGGCGCCGCCGATCCTGACCTCGTTGTTCTTCACCAGGCGAGCGGCGTTCGGGACGACCACCGACACGCGGTAGGTCGGGACGAACGGCAGGCCGTTGTTCGCGTTGTACGCGAGGAAGACCGCGACGATCACGATCAGGGTCGTGACCGCGCCGACCATGGTCGGCGACGCCGCGATCGACTGAAGGGGTGTTCCTCGGCCGCGTCTCATGGCGAGAACAGGTAGTTCAGGAGGTGGTTTGCCTGGTTCCCGACGTTGCCGCCGATCCGGCCGCCGGGCTTGTGCGTGCGGCGCCGGACCGCGCCGCCCACGCGCGGCACGTGGTGGCGGCCGATGCCGAGGATGTGCCTCAGCCGGCCACCGATGTGGCCTGTCGTGCCGCTCGGCGGCTTGACCGGAAGCGGCGGGCCTGTCGTCCCGGAGGGGCCGGTGGCTCCGCCCGGCCCGGTGGCGCCGGTCAGCGCCCGTCGGTCCGGTCGCGCCCGTGGCGCCCTTCTTGGAATGCGCCGCCCCATTGCTCTTCGGCGCCGAGGTGCTCTTGCCGGCCGGGTTACAGAGCTTCAGGTCAGTCGATCCGCCTGGGCAGACCGAGGGGTCATAGGGCGGCGAGCCGATGTTCTCGTTGATGCCGGGCTGGTTCGCCCCGAGCCAGGACACGCAGGAATTCGCGTCCGCCAGGCTCGTCGTCGTGCCGTCGCCCGCGGCGTTCGGGACGCCGATCTTGTGATCGCCGGGCGGCGGGTTGTTGTCCGCCGGGTTGTCGCCCGCGTTGTAGCCCTGCACGCAGGGACCGCTCAGGTCGTAGATCGGAACGTGCAGCACGTGCCCGTACTGGTCGTACTGGTTGATGGCGCCCGTCTGGTAGTAGACGTAGTTCAGGAGGCTCTCCATGCCGGTGTAGCCGGTCGGCCCCTTGCGGCCGGTGGACCAGCAGGGCGCCTTCTTGTTGTTGCAGCTGCGCGCGGCACGCTGGTCGATCTCGACCGTGCGCTTCGGCGTGTCGATGTCGCGCAGGAACTTGTCGAGCGTGTTGGTCGCCGGGTAGGCGTTCTTGCCGGATCTCGCCAGCGCCTGGATCTCGTCCTTGCCCTGGGTGAGCGCCTTGCGACCCGGGACCGCTGCCTGGCCGAGGCTGGTGAGGGAGCGGTTGGTGGCGTCGTTGAACCCCGGCAGTTTCAGCGCGAGGGTGTTGAGGCCTGGGGCCGCCTGCTTCAGGTTGGCGAGGAGCGGCGTCTGTGCGTCGGCAAGCGTGCCGAGCTTGCTGAGCGTCGGCTTCAGCTGCGCCAGGAAGTTGTCGAGGCGGTTGAAGTTGGTGGAGAGGTCGTTCCGGCGGGTGGCCGAGATTGCCGCCACGTCGCGCGCGTGCTGGATGAAGCTGATGACGTCCTGGCGCTTGTTCGCCAGCTGGGTGATGATCTTGTCGGAGTTCGCGTTGAGGTCCCGGATCGTGCGGTTCTCATCGGCGAGGATCCGCAGCGCGGACTGGAGCTTGCGAAGCGCCGGCGAGCCGAGCGCTATCGCCTGGTTCAGGTCCTTCGGGTTGCCCGCCAGCGCGGTCCCGAACTCGTTGATCAAGATCGCCAGGCGGTCCTTGTAGGGCTCCCGGAGCGTGTTCTGGACCAGGTCCGGCTGGACCGTCTCGGTGACGTGGCTGGCGGGGATCGTCCCGCCGTCGGGGAGGGTCGGGCCCTTGGGGTTGCAGGTGATGAAGTACTCCGCGATCAGCGACTGCGGCTGGGACGCGCATCGCGTGTCCTTGCCCAGCACGCCCAGCGGGCCCGAGGTCTCGATCGTGATGTCCGCGCGCTTCTGCGGGGTGATGCCGAGGTCCGTGACCGTGCCGGCGTCCACGCCCGCGATCCGCACGTTGGAGCCGTTGACGACCCCGAAGGCGTTGTACATCTCGACGTGGTACGTGTGCGAGTCAGATGCGCCCGCCAGCGAGGTGACCCACGCTGCGATGCCGCCGAGCAGGACCGCGATGAGGGCGAGCCTTCTCATGGCCCCAGCGGCACCTGAGACGGATCGCAGGCCAGGGTGCCGTTGTCGGTGAACGGGGTCGAGTTGTCGCCGGGGTTGCGCTCGTTGGCGCCGGGGCAGCGGGCGGTCTTGCCGGTGCCGCCGATGCCGGCGATCTGGCTGATCGGCGACAGCGGCTTGCTGAACAGGTCGGGGAGCCCGGGGCTGAAGGCGTTGAAGGTGGTTCCGATGCGGCCGATGCCGCCGTTCGCGTCCGCGATCCCGGAGGTGCCGAAGTCGTTGAACCACGAGACGAGCTCCGGCGTGTAGGAGCGGAAGAAGGAGAGGTTCGGCAGGCCGTTCCTGAGCGAGCAGACCGACTCGCCGAAGGCGCCCTGGGTGAAGTTGCGATCGGCGGCCTTCAGGTAGTCGGTGGAGGGGTTCTTGCCGCAGTCGGGGGAGCCCGATCCGACCGCCGCCTTCGCCAGCGGCACCGCGTCGCGGGTGAGCTCGACCAGGTCGTTCTGGGCTCCCGGGCCTGCGGATCGTCTGCTCGAGGTCGGTGATCGTCGGCACCGCGTCGTGGGCCGCGCGGCGGAAGGTGTGAAAGAAGGGGCCGAGCTTCTCCGCCACCGGCTTCGATGCGTTGACGAACGGGGTCAGGTCGTCGAGGGTGGCGCGCAGGTTGACGAAGGTGGTGTTCGACTGGCGCATGAAGTCGGGCAGGCGAACCAGCGCCTGCTCGAGCGCGTTCGACTGCTCCGCGAGCGCGCCCATCATCAGGTTGGCGTTGTGGATCAAGAGCGAGATGTCGCCCGAGCGCTGGGCCAGGGCCCCGGACAGGTGCGAGCTGTCGACGATCAGGCGCTCGAGGGTGGGCGTGTCCCTGGTCAGCTCGCCGAACACCTGGCGCGAGGTGGACAGGAACGGGTTCAGGTACCTGTAGCCGCTGTTGGCCTGCTTCGCTACCCCCTCATAGGAGAGCTCGAAGCCCTGGATCACGTGCTTGAAGTTCTTGATCGTGCGCGCGTTGAGGGTGTTGAAGAGCTGGTCGAGGTCGACCTCGGAGGTGGTCGCGGACTCCGGCAGGGTCGAGCCCGAGGGGATCTCGGCCCCCGCCGCAGAGGGCGCCGGCAGGTCGAGCTGCAGCTGGCGGTTGGCGATCCCAGAGAGCGAGTAGGAGCGGATCGTCGCCTTGGTTCCCTGGCGCAGCGGGGCGTAGGGGGAATCGACGCGTGAAGGTGACCAGGGCCTGGCCGTGGTCGCCGAGGGCGATGTCGGAGACCGTGCCGGAGGGGACGCCCGCTACTACGACCTGGGAGCCGGGGACGAGCTGGCTGGCGTTCTGGAACTCGGCGGTGATCTCGTAGCTGGAGCCCCCGCGGAAGAGCAGCAGCCCGACCACCACCGCGGCCACTCCCAGCGCCACGATGGCGGCAATGCGGCCAACCGCCGAAGACCTGGTCAGTGTCATCCAGTCCTCTCCATCCCGTTCCGCCCGTGGCTCCCTCCACGCACGCCCGGGAAGCTTCGCGGTGCACGCCTGGACTTGTCAAAGGAGAACCGTGCGTGGGAGCGGGCTCCACAGGCACGAGTCGGGGGGCCTTTCTTGACTTCTTGTTAAGCGGTCAGTACCCGGTCACCGCTTGATCAAGCCACGCGGATCTGAGGTGTGCCAGTGGATGCGCCAGTGAGCGCCTCGACGCGAGCTCCTGGTCGTTGAGGGAGACCTTGACGTGATGGGTCCGCTTATCGCTCACGGCTGCGGATCCTCCCCCTGCGTCTGCGGGAAACAGCGGATGCCTCGCCCACCGACCGCTGCAAGCATGCGTTATCGGAGGTTTCTGTGATTCCAATCCTCGCCACCATCTGCTTCTTGCTCGTTGTTGTCCCGCTCGTGTACTGGATCGTTCTCTTCGTCACCAGGCGGATTCCTGGGCGAGGAGGACGGTAAGTACCTGCCGGTTACTCAAAGTCGAATTCCAACCGGCGCGCGCTGTCTGCTATCCAGCGGTATGTGCGGCGCAGCGCCGACCGTCTCCGTGCCGGATACGAGCTCCTCGATAAGCAGACGGCGCACCGTTGCGCGCTCCTCCTTGTCCGGGAGGGCGTGTCGGAGGTCGTCGATAGTGTCGAGGAGCGGTTGGTCGGGGCCGCGGTTCGGGATCCGGATCTCCCAGCTCATGAGCGGCGCTCCTGCTCGATGCGCTCGCGGAGCAGCCGATCCTCGACCGAGAGGCGGACGATCGAGCTAACCGAGCGGCGATCGCGCTCGGCAAGCTCTTTCAACTCGCCTGCGGTGTTACGGCGACCGGGGGGCCGCTAACGGGAGCCGAAGCCGCCCGAGATGGCGGGCGATCCCGCGCGCACCGACTGGAACGAGGCGGCGCGGTTGTAACTCTCATAGAGGAGCGTCGAGTCGGGCGCGGAGCCCGAGCAGACGCGCTGGAAGAGCCCGTACGCCGCGCCGTTGCTGAGGGTCGCCCCGGGGTTCTCCGGGTCGGGGTGCGTCGCCGCGACGGCGAGCATCTGCGCGATCGTCATCCGCCTGGCGACGGTGGCATCACGCCAATCGGCGCAGGTGGTCGTCCCGAGGAACGCCGTGCCGGCCGACGGAGCCGCCGCCGGGGGTGCGTTCGGTGGGGTGAGCTCCTCCCATCCCGCGACGCCCGCGAGCGACATCGCGAGGACGGCGACCGCCACCACCGCCAACCGCGCGCGGACACCGAGCCCGCCGATCCTCGGAGCGCGGGCAGGCGGGCGACGGACTCGAATCGCCGGGAGCCTCCACCCGGAGTGAATCGTCGCGTCGCTGGTCGGCGGCGGCTTCATGGCCTGTTCGCGTACTTCGCGCAGCTCAAGGTGTCGGAGATCAGCTCGCAGCTCGGGGCGGACAGCCGCTGCGATGCGAGGAGGATCCGCGACTGATGCTTCTGGCGGCGCTCATCGCGCGCCGCCGCCGCGGTTCCGGGCCGTGCCGGCTGCGCGTACCAGTCGCACGTGGTGTCGCCGATCGACGCCTCGGCGCAGTAGGCGAGCATCGCCTCCTTGGCGGGGTTGCCGGTTCCCGCGCTCGTGCCGCAGTCCTCGGGCAGGAAGCGCGGCACGGACATGCCCGGCTGTGCGAACCGCTGCGGGTCTCCGGTCCAGCTCGCGTTGGACCCGTCGGGCCCGTGGTTGCCGTACCAGCAGTTCCCCGTGTCGGTCGGGAACTCATCCCACCAGAAGTCGACGCCGTTCGGCTTGACCTGTCCGTTGGGCGCACGGCCCATCCTGTTGTCGTAGAAGCGGTTGTCGTACGACGTCGAGCTGGGGTTCGCCGGGGTGCAGGTCCGCGTTCCCGGTGGGCAGCTGATCGCATCGGGCACCGCCAGGAGCATCGCGCCGCGGCGCCAGTTGTCGTAGATGCGGTTGTCCCGCACGATGTCGTCGTTGCCGCCCGCGATCAGGAGGCCGGTGCCCAGCGGCACGCCCACCGCCGAGGACACCTTGCGCCCCTCCGGATAGCCCTTCGGGTAGTGGTAGACGTTGAAATTGTTCGAGTAGATCTTGTTCTTCTCGAACACTGCGCCGCTCTGCGGGAAGCCTGGGTGCCCGCCGGCGTAGAAGGAGTCGGTGACGATCCCGGCGGCGTTGTCGTACATGTTGTTGTGGACGATGTGGACCGCGTTGCCCATCGTGCCCGAGGTGGCCATGTTGTTGTGATGGATGTCGCACCGGGTGATCTTCTGGTTCAGGCGGGCGCGCGGGTAGAACGCGGTGTCGCGCTTGTCGGGCGCATTGGGCGCGGTGTCGTCGTCCGTCTCGGGTGCGCCGCCCGGGTAGATGCCCGAATCGCCGTTGCCGACCGCCTCGCAGTTCTCGGTCAGACCGTGGTCGGAGGCAAACATCAGCGAGCCGTACTCACCCGCGTAGAAGAACTTGTCGCGGTCGAGCAGGTAGCCGTCGGTCTCGAGCACGTAGACGTCGTGCTCGACCGCATGCCTGACGGTGACGTTCTTGAGCACGAAGCCGTCGGCCCGGTCGGCCTTGAGCGCGACGTCCTTCTTCGACCCCACGCCACTGGGACCGCCGTTGCCGGCGGACACCTTGCCGGAGTCGATCACCACGTCCTCAGGCCGCGGGCCGGAGCCCTGGATCTGGAGGTTGCAGCGCACGCACGGGCCCAGGTCGGGGATTCCGTGGCGATCGGCCCGCGGCGGTGGTGGTGGCTTGTTGCCGGGCTTTCGCCCGAGCACGTTGATCAGCGCTTGGTCGTTCGGGCAGTGCCACTGGTACCGGTAGGACACGCCGACCGGCCCGCCGCCACCGAAGTCGGTGTCGGTGAGGTACTTCTGGCACTTCGGGTCCTGCGTGGGCTGCTTGCGCGAGTGCGGCTCGCTGTAGGTCCCGGGCATGACGACGATGAAATCGTTGTTGTGCGCGTCGAAAACCGCCTTCTGGATCGAGTGGTAGCGGCAGCGCTTCGCGAATCGCTTGTTGAGCGACCGCAGTCGCTGCGCCCTCTTCGCGCTCATCCGGTGGCGCTTCATCGTCGGCCGCAACGCGTAGCCGCGCGTCGTCACCAGGTGGAGCGAGCGCCGCACGCGGGCCATCGAATCCTGCTTGCAGACGACGCGCGTCCTGCCCGGCTTCCAATCCCTGAGGGCCGAGGGCAGCGAGCGCGCCCTCGGCACCTTGCCGCCGGCGGCGGGGGTGAGGTGATGGTCCGGCCGCGGGTCGGGCCAGTAGGCGGGGCGCTCTATATGGGCGAGCGCGAGCGCGGGACAGGCAATGAGGGCAACGGCAGTCGCGCCGATCGCAACCGCGAATCGCCGACGCCGTCCACTCCCTTTCGCCTCGTTACGCATCCCATCCCCGAAGGGGCGGCCAAGGTAACAACGGCCATTCGGTTGTGCGCCGGTTCCGCCGAGCTAACCCGCCGCGCTGAAGCGGCTCGCGACCTCAGGCCAGTTCACGACGTTCCACCACGCGTCGATGTAGTCCGGGCGCTTGTTCTGGTACTTCAGGTAGTAGGCGTGCTCCCAGACGTCCACGCCGAGAAGCGGCGTCTGGCCGTCGGAGATCGGCGAGTCCTGGTTCGCGGTCGAGACGACGGCCAGGCCCGAGCCGTCGTGGACCAGCCACGACCAGCCGGAGCCGAAGCGATTCACACCCGCCGTCTTGAGCTCGTCCTTGAAGGCGTCGAACGAGCCGAATGCGTCGTCGATCGCGGAGGCGAGGTCGCCATCCGGCGCACCGCCGCCGTCCGGGCTCATGATCTGCCAGAAGAACGAGTGGTTGGAGTGCCCGCCCGCGTTATTGCGAACCGCCGTCTTGATGTCATCGGGAAGCTGGCCGAGGCTGCGGAGGACGTCGTCGACGTCCGCCTCGGCCCACTCCGTGCCGTCGAGCGCGGCGTTCGCCTTGTCGACGTAGGCCTGGTGGTGCTTGTCGTGGTGCACGCGCATCGTCTGCTCGTCGATGTGCGGCTCGAGCGCTGCGTAGTCGTAGGGAAGATCGGGGACCGAATAAGCCATCTACCGCTCCTTCGTCTCTGATTTGATTCTGGATTCAGCCTATCCAAGCGCCTCGCGAAAGCCGCTGCGCCAACTGGAATACCGAGGCTCCCAGGCGAGCTCGCGCCTCGCCTTGGCGTTCGACGCGCCCCGGAGCCCGACGGTCATGCGGGCGGCGGTGCCGCCGAGCAGGCGGCCGATGAAGCCGGGAACCCTCCACGGGCGCTTCGCGCCGAGCGCCTCGGCGTACGCCGGCAGCCATTCGGCGACCGACGCGGGCTCGTCGTCGACGACGTTGTAGATGCCGGGCTCGCCCCGATCGCACGCGGCAACGGTGGCGCCGGCGGCGTCCTCGATGTGGATGAACGAGAACAGGCCGTCGCTTCCACCCAGCACCGGAAAGCGCCGCTTGCGGACCATCTCGGCGATGCTGCCGTCGGCCGCGTAGTAGGTGCCTGGGCCGTAGAGCCACCCGTAGCGCAGCACCACGCCCTGGATGCGGCCGGCCTCGAGCACGGCCCGCTCGTGCGAGACCATCGCCCGCACGCCATCGCCGAACGGCGGCGGCGCGTCCGTGGACGGGCGCCCCTCCTCATCCTTGACCATCTCGCCCTCGGGCGCGTAGAGGAAGGCGATGCTCTGGGTGACGAACCGCTGCGCGCCGGCCGCGATCGCCGCGGCCAGCAGGTTGCCTCCCCCCTCGGTGCGGATCCGGTTGGTCGGCGCGTAGAAGCGCTCGTCCAGGTTGCGCGTGTCGTAGTCGCGGGGGAGCTTGGTTAGCTCGTTGACGACGACCTCGGGCCGCGCGGATCCGACCGCCTCGTTGACGGCGTCCGCGTCGAGGGCGTCGCACACCACCGCCTCGCCGCCGCGCTCCGAGATCGCCGCCTTGCCCGCCTCGCGGCTGGTCATCCCGACGACCTCGTGGCCGGCAGCGACGAGCTGGCGCACCAGCGGCCGACCGATGACACCGGAGGCACCCGCGACGAAGACCCTCATGCGGGTGAAATTTAACCTGCGGCGACGGGCGGTCAGGAGCGGCATGCCCGGGCCGGCTACGGCTTGAAGACCATCAACGCCAGAATCGCCAGCACGCACAGGGCGGCGGCGTAGTTGGCCGCAAGCGATGGGCGATCGGCGAGGAGAGTACGCAGCTCGTCGCTCGCCGGCTCGCCTCGCGCGGCGAGCTCGTTGGCGAGCAGGCGCGCCTGCTTCGGACGCTGACCTCCGAGCCCGCCGAGGATGAGTGCGACCGCGTAGAGGGCCAGCGCTGCGTCGATCCAGGCGGCGCCATAACTGAATCCCTCGAGGTGGACGAGCCAGAGGCCGAAGCCGAGGACGACCAGCGCCCCGACCGCCACCAGCACCGCGCCGATTCGCGTCAGCCCTAAGAGCAACGCGATCTCTGCCGGGTGGTCGCGCCGGCGAGCGGCCTCGAAGCCGACGCCCGCCAGCACGATTCCGGAAACGAAGAGAAGCACCCCGACGAGGTGGAGAAAGAGAGCGAAGTCATGCATCGAACGGGAGCGGGATCGCGGATCCGGCGCTGCGAGGGTATCCGTCGCTGTCCCTCCTGCATGGCGGACACTGAAATGCTCTTGTAATCGGGGCGGCCGGATTTGAACCGGCGACCTCACCGACCCGAACGGTGCGCGCTACCAGGCTGCGCCACGCCCCGAGAGCCAGTCATTCTAGGGGCCGGGACCTGGACGTCAGGAACGGCTGACCTCGGCCACGGCGGCATCGACCTCGGCCTTCGAGGGCCCGTCCTGAAGCACCTTGCTGCCGCCGGGGCCGTCGACCACGATCGACGGGGCCTCGACCCGGAGGCGGTACTGCGCCGCGAGCTTCTGGTCTGCATCGACCGAGTCCTTGACCTGCGTCGAGTCCATGTCCTGGTGCCACTGGCTCATGTTCAGGGTGCTGAACGAGTCGATGGCGTTGCCGAGGTCGTCGAGGAACTCGGAGGTGACGGTGTTATTCGGGGCCTCGTCCTGGTTGCGGAAGAAGAGGTCTGCGAACTGCCACTCGACGTCCTGCTCGCCCGCCGCGGTCGCGGCATAGGCGGCCTGCGTGACGTCGGCCTGACCCAGCGAGTAGTTGTGGAACTCGAAACGGGCCTCGCTCCCACGCGCGTACTCCTCGATCAGCGGGTCGACGGTCTCGAGCTGGTAGTTGTCGCAGGTCGAGCACTGCAGGTCGGTGAACAGCGCGATGGTCACCGGCGCGTTCGGGGACCCCAGGGAGGACCCGTTCTGCTCGACGCCGCCGAGCAGCTGCTGCACGGCGTCGCCGCCGGTGATCTTGATCACCTTCGGGCCTCCCGTGCCCACGGACAGCGAGATGATCGCGCCGATCAGGGCGGCGAGCCCCACGCCCAACAGGACGCGCGGCACCCACGCGCTTGACATCTATCCGGCGACCGCCTTGTAGTAGCGGACCGCGAGGCCCGTCAGCAGGGTCTCGAAGCTCTCCTCGATCGGCCCGCCGGCCTCACTCGCGTAGGCCTCAAGCCCGCGGCGCTCGATCGCCTCGCTGCGGGCGACGACCTCATCCACGAGGTCAGGGTGCTCGTCACAGAAGAACGCCCCGATCGAGTAGAGCTCGGTGTCCATGAGCGACTCGAGAAACGAGCCTTCGGCAGCGACGTCTGGAGTGGTCTCGGCCACGGCGCACATGCTACGGCTCGCGCTTCGATTGCCCGGGCCCTGGGGCTCGATCCCGCTATTTGCGGTGAAAGTCATTGACACATCCGTGGGATGGGATAAAACTCATGCTGCGCAACCGACAGGAGGAGACACCGAGTGGCAATACACCTGACGCCCACCGAGCTCGCCGACGAGGTCAACATGAAGCGGCGCGAGGTGATCTCGAAGTGCATGGAGATGGGTGTCCCGATCTTCAACGGCAGGATCGACAAGACGTTGTTCCTCTCATCGCTGCGCCGCCTCGCGGGCCAGGCCAAGCAGGTCGCGTAGTCTTCGCGCGCCGCCGGGCGCGCTTCCTCGCTGATATAGCCTTCTTCGCGCGCGGCTGTGGCCGCGCTCGTACCCCACGAAGGAGGAGAGAGACGCATGGAGACCGTCGCGGTCGACGCCGGTGCGGCAGTCGGAGTCGCTTCGAGCACGGTCGCTGACCTGCTTCCGCTGGCCGTGCGCGAGCACGGCGATCGGCGCGCGGTCATGTACAGGGAGGAGGGGGCGTCCGGGTGGAGCTCCAAGACCTACTCCGAGGTCGGTGAGATCGTGCAGGGCCTCTCACTCGGGCTGATGGACCTTGGGATCGAGAAGGGCGACAAGGTCTCGCTCCTCGCCAACACCCGCCCGGAATGGACCTATTTCGACTTCGCGGCGCTCACCGCCGGCGCGACCGTGGTCCCGATCTACCAGACGAACTCGCCCGACGAGTGCCACTACGTGCTCGAGAACTCCGACGCGAAGGCCGTGATCGTCGAGGACGCCGAGCAGCTCGCGAAGATCCGCGAAGTGCGGGACCGTTGCCCGCTCCTCGAGCACGTGATCCTGATGACGGGCGAGGCGGACGACGCGATCTCGGCCGACGAGGTCGCCAAGCGCGGCGCCTCCCGCGACTTTTCCGAGTGGGAGGAACGCTGGAGCTCGGTGACCCCCGACGACATCTGCACCTTCATTTACACGTCGGGGACCACGGGCCCGCCGAAGGGCTGCGTCATCTCTCACGGCAACTACCGGTCGATGCTCGACATGGTGCTCGACGTCAGGGCCCTGGGCGACGACGAGCTGACCTACCTCTACCTCCCTCTCGCCCACTCGTTCGCGCTGCTGATCCAGTTCGGCACCGTGGCGCTCGGCGCGACGGTCGCCTACTGGCAGCGCGACCCGCTCAAGATCATCCCCGACCTCGCCGAGGTCAGGCCCACCTACTTCCCGTCGGTCCCGCGGATCTTCGAGAAGATCTACACGGCCGCCACGGCGGCCGCCGAGAAGGCCGGCGGGATGAAGAAGGCGGTCTTCAACTGGGCCATCGGCGTGGGCCACCGCATGCGCGAGACCGAGCGCGCGGGCAGCGAGCCCGGGTTCTTCCTCCGCCGCCAGTACGAGATCGCGGACAAGCAGGTGCTGTCCAAGATCCGCAACCTCTTCGGCGGGCGCATCAAGCTCGCCGTCAGCGGGGCGGCCCCGATCAACCCGGAGATCCTCCGGTTCTTCGACGCCGCCGGGGTGCTCGTCATCGAGGGCTGGGGCATGACCGAGACCTCGACCGCGGCGACGATCGCCACCGCCGAGGACTTCAAGTTCGGCACGGTCGGCAAGCCGTTCCCCGGCTGCGAGGTCAAGATCGCCGCCGACGGCGAGATCCTGGTCCGCGGGCCGAACATCTTCCAGGGCTACTACAAGAACCCCGAGGCGACCGCCGAGGCGCTCGTGGACGGCTGGCTGCACACCGGCGACATCGGAGAGATCGACGCCGAGGGCTACATGAAGATCACCGGCCGCAAGAAGGACATCATCATCACGGCGGGCGGCAAGAACATCACACCGGCCAACCTCGAGGCCGAGATCAAGCAGCACCCGCTCATGTCCCAGTGCGTCGTGATCGGCGACCGGCGCCCGTACCTGGTCGCGCTGGTCACCCTCGACCCCGAGGAGGCCGCCGCGTTCGCGACCGAGCACGGCCTCCCCTCGGATCCCGAGGCGCTGGCGTCCAACGAGCAGGTGCGGGCGGCGATCGATGAGCACCTCGCGAAGGTCAACTCCAAGTTCGCCCGCGTCGAACAGGTGAAGAAGATCGAGATCCTCCCGCACGACCTCTCGCAGGAGGGCGGCGAGCTAACACCGACGATGAAGGTCAAGCGCAACGTGGTCGCCGACAAGTACGCCGGCAACATCGACGCGCTGTACGCGAAGTAGCGAGGCAGCCGGCTCTAGCCGGCCTCTTCCTCGTCCTCGCGCAGGCGGTCGCTGCGCAGCAGCACCGCCGTCGTCTGCTCGAGGACGCGGCGCCAAGCTGACTGCGGCTCGTGCTCACGCTCGACCTGATCGAGGACGTGGCGGACCCGCCGCGCCGAGATCTCGATTCCGTGGCGCTCGGCGATCGACTTGTAGCGCTCGTAGTCGCGAGCCAGCTTGAGGGTGACCGACTCGAAGCCGTGCTTGGCGATCTCGAGGCGGGCGCTGTAGTCCATGATCGACGTGCCGAACATGAGCTCGTCGTCGAACTCGGGCTCGATCAGGATGATGTCCACGCCCGGGTAGCGCTCCTCCCAGTGCTGGACCGCGATGTGGAGGCGCTCGTGGGAGAGGAGGCGGAAGGCCTGGTTGCCGATCGCCGTGAAGCCCATGTCGGAGACCCGCCGCGCCCGCGTTCCCATGATCGTCGGGATCCGCTTGCGGAAGTCGTTGACGAACGGGACGACGGGGTTGATGACGACGATGAACTTCGCCCCGTGCTCGACCGCTACGTCGATGTTGGTCGTTGAGCGGATACCGCCGTCGATGAACTCCCGGCCGTCGATCCTCACCGGCTCGTAGAGCATCGGCAGGGCTCCCGACGCGGCCACAGCGGTGGAGATCGGCACATCCATCCACTCGCCGTCCCCCATCACGATCCGCTCGGTCGAATCGAGATCCGTGGCGGTGAGGTAGAGCTCGGAGTCCAGGAGCCCGAAGTCATTGGTCCGATCGGGGTCGGAGAGCGCCTCCTCGACGTACGACTCGATGCCCCTCCCGCTGTAGACGCCGGTGGGCAGGCCTCCCGCCAGCCCGTTGACCACGTCGACCGCGGAGATCTCGTTGAGGTGGCTCAGGAGCCCGCGGGCGACGCCGGCGACGCGCAGCGGGAACGTGAGCGACTTGCGGAGGAAGCCGCCGTAGTTGGGGTGCAGGAGCGTCCCGAGCGAGATGTCGGAGAGCGGCGACGGGAGATCGCTGTTGATCACCCGCATCATCTCCTCGGGCGTGATCCCGTTGGCGACCATGCTCGCGACGAACGCGCCCGCACTGGTGCCGACGTAGACGTCGAATTCGTTGATCGTCCGGTTCACGGCGAGCAGATCGAGCGCTCGCAGCGCGCCGATCTCATAGACGCCGCCCGTGAACCCGCCACCGCCGAGGACGAGCGCGGTCTTGGACTGGCGCCGGCGATTCTTCTTGGCCCGACCCCCCCGGGACTCCGCCCGCGGCGTGTCGAGCTCGACGACCTTCCCCATCAGGTGTTCTGGGCCGGCGCAGTCGTGCGCCGGCAGCAGCAGGTGCGGTTCATTTGTGTAGCCATTATTACTGGCCGGGCAGCTAGTCTGGCCTCCAGTGCAGGGCAGGAGACTGCTGATCGTCGCCTTGGGCGCCGCGTGCGCGCTGCTCGGTGGAGCCGTGCCCGCCACGGCGTCGATCTCCCGCGCCCACCTGAAGCACGGCCTGACGAAGCAGATGCACCGGGTTGGAGGTGCAGGCGGCGCCTGGGTGTACGACGTCGACGCGCCGGACCACGGACTGCTGTTCAGCTGGGCGTCGAAGACGCCGCGCGTGCTCGCGTCGAACTCGAAGCTGTTCACGACGGCGGCGGTGATCCATCGCTTCGGGGCGGACGGGAGGCTCACGACGAGCGCCTATCCGCAGCGGCACTCCGACCTCCACCGCCATGCGATCAGGGGGAACCTGGTGCTCGTCGGGGCCGGCGACCCGGCGCTGGCGAGCAGCGGATTCGCCAAGCACAACAACCTGCCCGTGACCGCCCTCGGCCCGCTGGCGAGGGAGGTCAGGCGGGACGGGATCAAGCGGGTGACCGGCAAGGTGCTGGCGGACGACAGCGTCTTCGACCGCCGGCGGGGCGTGCCAACGAACGGCGTCGACGCGTCAGGCGAGCTCGCGCCGCTCTCGGGACTCTCGTACGACTCCGGATTCCTTCACGGTCACTACGCACCCAGCCCCGAGCTGGTGGCCGTCCGCGCGCTGACGGACAAGCTCCGCCACTATGGCGTGAAGGTCAAGAAGGGCACGGGCCGCGGCCAGGTTTCCCGCTCGGCGCTTCGGCACCGTCCGCTCGCGAAGGTCAATTCGCCGAGCATGTCGTCGCTGATCACGGCCACGAACCGGCCCTCGAACAACTTCTTCGCCGAGATGCTCCTGAAGCGCCTGGCGGCGAACGGCAAGCACGTCGGCACTACGCGCGGCGGCGCCCACAAGGCCGAGCGCTATGCCCGCAAGCTCGGGGCGAAGGTCAACATGGTCAACGGATCAGGGCTCTCGCGCTCAAACCAGGCCTCGCCGAGCTCGGTGGGCCACTTGCTCCGGGCGCTCGACTCCCGCGACGACCACGCCGCGTTTCGTCGCTCGCTCCCCCTCGCTGGGCGTGAGGGGACGCTCTCGGACCGCATGGGCGGCACCGCCGCCGAGGGACGCTGCCGCGCGAAGACCGGGACTCTGAACGCCGTCAGTGCCCTGTCCGGCTACTGCAACGCCGGCCACGACACGGTCGCCTTCTCGATCCTCATGAACTCGGTCAACGTCTCGGTGGCGGAGGACGCCCAGGACAGGATGGCCGCGCTGATCGCGCGCTACCGGCGCTAGCCCGGCAGCAGCTCGCGCAGCGCCGATTCGTCGATGACGGTGGTGCCCAACTCCTCCGCCTTGGCGAGCTTGGATCCCGGGCTGTCGCCGGCCACGACGTAGTCGGTGCTCTTTGAGACCGAGCCCGTCACCTTGCCGCCGGCCCGGCGGATCATCTGCGTCGCCTCCTCGCGGGTCAGGCTCGGCAGCGAGCCGGTCAGCACGAATGTCTTGTCCTCGAGCGGCCCACCTTCGGCGCGGCGCTCCTCCTCCGAGAGCTCGAAGCGCAGGCCGCGCTCGCGCAGGCGTCGGATCAGGTCAAGGGTGGGCTCCTCCGAGAGCTCCTCGACGACACGCTCGGCGACGATCGGGCCGACCCCCTCGACCTCCTGAACCTCCTCATCGGAGGCCTCGATCAGCGCGTCGATCGTGCCGAAGTGCTCGGCGAGGGCCTGTGCGGTCACGTACCCGACCTCGGGCAGCCCGAGCGCGAAGAGGACGATGGCGAAAGGCTGCCGCTTCGAAGCCTCGATCGCCTCGACCAGGTTGCGGGCCGAGGTCTCGCCGAAGCCCTCGAGGGCGGCGAGCCGCTCGGCGGTGAGGTCGTAGATGTCGGCCTGGTCGCGGATCAGGTCCTCGTCGAGGAAGCGCGCGGAGAGCTTCTCCCCGAAACCCTCGATGTCCATGACCGCAGCGAAGTGCTTGATGTGCTGGAAGACCTGCCCGGGGCAGCCGCGCCTGTTCGGGCACATCGTGAACACGGCCCCCTCTGGCTTGACGGTGGGGGTGTCGCAGCGCGGGCACTTGGCGGGCGGCTTGGGCTTGCGAAGGCGCTTGCCCTTGCGGCGCTGGACCAGCGGCGAGATCACCTGTGGGATCACGTCGCCGGCGCGCGTCACGACGACCTCGTCGCCCTCGCGGGCGTCCTTCCGCGCCAGGTCCTCCTCGTTGTGGAGGGTGGCGGTGGAGACGGTCACACCCCCGACGCGCACCGGCTCGAGCGCGGCGAACGGGAACAACGCACCGGTCCGCCCCACGTTCCAGAAGATGTGGTTGAGCTTGGTGGTCGCGGTGATCGGGGGGAACTTCCAGGCCACCGCCCACCGCGGCTCGCGCCCGACCACGCCGAGCTCGCGCCACAGCGTCCGCTGGTCCACCTTGATCACGACGCCGTCGATCTCGAAGTCCAGCGACTCGCGGCGCTCCTCCCACCACACACAACGCGCGACCACGTCGTCCGCGGTCTCGTGGATCGCCGTGTCCCCGTTGACCTTGAACCCGCGGTCTCGCAGCCAGTCGAGCTCCTCCGCGTGTGTGGGGAGGCCACCGTCACGCTGCGCGCTCATGCCGTAGCACCAGATCGACAGCGGCCTCGACGCGGTCACGTTCGGGTCGAGCTGGCGCAGCGAGCCCGCGGCCGCGTTGCGCGGGTTGGCGAACGCGGCCTCCCCCGCAGCGCTGCGCGTCTCGTTCAGCTCCTCGAAGGCAGACCGCGGCAGGTAGACCTCGCCGCGAACCTCGATCAGTCCCGGCGCATCGTCGATCCGCATCGGGATCGCCCTGATCGTGCGGATGTTCTGCGTGACGTCCTCGCCGATGTAGCCGTCGCCCCGCGTTGCCCCGCGGGTGAAGGCCCCGTCCTCGTAGGTCAGCGAAATCGCCAGTCCATCGATCTTCGGCTCCGAGACGAACCGCAGGTCGCCCGGCTCGATGTCGAGCTGGCGGAGCCGGTTGTGGAGGCGGTTCTCCCAGCCGCGGAACTCCTCGGCGCTCCGCGCGTTGGCGAGCGAGAGCATCGGCTCCGCGTGGCGGATCTCGCCGAACTTGTCCAGCGGGCGCATGCCCCCCGCCACTCGCTGGGTCGGCGAGTCCGGGGGCCGAAGCTCGGGATGCCCCTCCTCGATCCCCCGCAGCTCGTCGAGCAGCGCGTCGTAGGCGTCGTCGCCGATCTCCGGGTCGTCGAGGACGTAGTAGCGGTGGTCGTGGCGGGAGATCTCGCGCCGCAGCTCCTCCGCGCGCTTTTCGGGATCCGGCGGGCTCACTGGGGCGGCGTCGCGACCGACGGGCTACGACGTGGCACCGGCGAGCACCTCCCGGAAGATCCGGTCCAGGTCCCACTCGCGAAGCCGCGTCAGGCGGTCGCGGTCGGTGAGGTCGAAGTGGACCGGCGTGATCGAGATCCGCCGCCGTGCGACAGCGGCGAGATCCGTTCCCGGCTCGTCCTCGAACGACGGCTCGAACCCATAGATCTGGTACCGGCGCCGGCCGTCCCCGTCCTCGCCGACCAGCCGCAGCTCGTCGTTGTAGAGGCGCTTGCCGAGCCCCGTTACCTCGATCCCCTCCAGCTCCCCCGCCGGGATGTTCACGTTCAGCAGCGTCTCCGCGGGCAGGGGCGAGTCCGCCAGCAGATGGACCAGCTCGGCGCCGATCCCGGCCGCCACCGCGAAGTCGAAGCTGCGGCCCGGCAGGAACCCCATCTCCTGCGCCCTTCCCTGCTGCGAGATGGCGATCGCCGGGATCCCGAGCACGATCCCCTCGAGTGCGGCGGCCACCGTCCCCGAGTAGGTGATGTCGTCGCCCAGGTTGGACCCGTGGTTGATGCCCGAGACGATCAGGTCCGGCCGCGCGCCGACGAGGCCGAGATCGGCGAACCGCACGCAGTCGACCGGAGTCCCATCGGTCGCGTAGGCGATGAAGCCGTCGTCGAGCTCGACCTCGTCGACGGAGAGCGGGGAGCGCGTCGTGATGCTCCGAGCGGTGGCGCTGCGATTGGAATCGGGGACGATCACGTGGAGCTCGACTCCCTCGATCTCGAGGAGGGCGCGGCGCAGGGCGTGCATGCCCTCGGCGCCGATCCCGTCGTCGTTGGTGAGGAGGACCCGCATGGCGTCGATTCTAGGGACGGGCCTCCCGACCAAGACTGGGCCGCGCGGGCTCCAAGCGGGATTGGGCTGGGTAGGCCAGCGACATGGTCGGGTCAAGTGAACCCACGCCCGGATGCCGGGCGTAGATTCACTTGATCCGGAGATGACGTCAGGTACGAAGATCTGGACCGTCGGCCACTCGACCCACGCGGTCGAGCGGTTTGTGCGCCTCGTGCGCGGCCACGGCGTCGAGGTGGTGTTCGACGTCCGGCGGTACCCCGGTTCCCGGCGCAACCCGCAGTTCAACGTGGGTGTATTGCGGGACTCGTTGGGCGCCGCCGGGATCGCCTACGAGCCGTTCGGCGATGAGCTCGGCGGCAGGCGAAAGCCGCGGGCGGGGCGCGGTCCCAGCCCGTGGCGGAACGCCGCCTTTCGCGGCTACGCGGAGTACATGGACACGCCCGAGTTCGTTGCCGGCCTCGAGCGCCTCGAGCGCCTTGCCGGGGAGCGCCGTGCCGCCGTGATGTGCGCCGAGGCTGAGTGGCGGCGCTGCCACCGCCGGCTGATCAGCGATGCCCTGGCCCAACGCGGCTGGCGGGTAATCCACATCCGCCCCAACGGCGTACTCGAGGGGCACGAGGAGACCCTGGCGATGCATTAGGGTTACCTAATATGCTAGAAACCCCAACTCGCTCGTCGGGGATTGCGCCCGAGGCCAAGGTGACCGTATCGACCAGGAGACAATCGCTTGACCTTCCGTGAGACCGTCCTGCTCGGCGCCCTCGCCGGCTTCACGATCTACCTCGGGCTGCCGTTCGCCCGCCTCCGGCTCCTCGGCCCGCGGGCGAAGGTCGCGCTGGCGATGTTCGCCGTCGGGGTGCTCGCATTCCTCTTCGTCGATGTCATGGAGCACGGCTTCCAGATCGTCGAGGACGCAGTTTCGGGCCTCAAGGACGGCAATGGGACCTTCGGACACGTCTTCTGGCTCGCGCTCCTGCTCGGGGGCGGTTTCGCGCTCGGCAGCGCCGGGCTGAGCATCCTCGAGGCCTGGATGCGCCGTGGCTCGGCCCAACCGCCGATGTCCGGCGCCTCGACCGAGATCACTGTGGAGGACGCAGCCGCCCTCGAGCAGCAGGCGCGCGCACGGGCCCTGCGGACCGGCATGACGATCGCCGCCGCGATCGGGCTGCACAACTTCGCCGAGGGCCTGGCCATCGGCGTCTCCGCCAGCACCGGCGAGATCAGCCTGGCGACTGTGTTGATCGTGGGCTTCGCTCTTCACAACGCCACGGAGGGCTTCGGCATCGTCGGGCCCCTGGGATCCGTGCGGCCCACCTGGGGCTGGCTTGCGCTGGCGGGCCTGATCGGAGGCGGCCCCGTCCTCCTCGGCTCCATCGTCGGCTACAACGTCACCTCGCAACCGCTCGAGCTGACGTTCTACGCCGTCTCCGGCGGAGCGATCCTCTACGTGATCGGCGAGGTGTGGACCGCCATGCGACGCTACGGCCACCGCGAGCTCGGGCTCTGCCTGCTCGCCTTCGGCTTCTTCGTCGGCATCGCGACCGATCTCATCGTCGCCTACGGCGGCGGCTGATCCGGCCGCGGACGCCGGTCACGCTCTCTCATCGGCCGCTCAGATAGCTTGGCGCCGATGGAGCGCGCGGAAGCCCGCGAGGCTGTCGAGGTCTGGCGCGAGCCGGTCCGGGGCGGATACCCCGACCCCCGCATGATGGGCCTGCCCGGCCGCCGGCGCCTGGAGTGCTGGCGACGCGGGCTGATGCCTCCCCCGCCGCTCTTCCACCTCACCGGTGCGATGCCGAGCGGGTTCGGCACTGGGACCGCCGAGGCGCGGATGCCGGCGTCGCCGTGGCTCGCGGCCTCCAGCGGGCTGATCACCGGCGGCGCGCTCTCGATCCTCGCCGACATCGCGTTCGGGCTCTCGATCGAGACCGAGCTTCCGCCGGCCACGCCCTACACGAGCGCCGAGTTGTCGCTCTCGTTCCTGCGGCCGGCGCGCCTGGGCG
The DNA here is from genome assembly GCA_963829735.1 of uncultured Actinomycetes bacterium. Lineage (GTDB taxonomy): Bacteria > Actinomycetota > Thermoleophilia > Solirubrobacterales > 70-9 > AC-56. Next base: position 67,212 of record CAWHJT010000003.1, on the reverse strand, counting down.
GGACGCTTTCGGCGGGAGGGCAGGCCATCCACGTCGGCCGCTCGGTGGGCCTGTCGGAGGTGTTCGTGATCGAGGAGGAGACGGACCGGCTGATCGCCCATGGGACCTCGCGCCTGACGATCTTCCCGCCCATCGACCCCGCCCCGGAGCCGCCGGAGTCGATCGAGCCGCCGCGCGCCGCCACCCATGAGTCCCCCGACCCGTACCGGCGGCCTCCGCCAGGTGGGGTCATCCCCCAGCAGGTGTGGGAGGAGCTCTCCGGCGCCGAGATCCTCACCCGCCAGCTCGCCGGCGAGCTGCCAGCGCCGCCGCTCCACCACCTCACCGGGGTGCGGCTGACCGAGTTCGGCGATGGCTGGGCGACGTTCGCCATGCCGCGAACGGAGTGGCTCGCGAGCCCCACTGGCCGCCTGCAGGGCGGCACGATCGCGATGCTTGCCGACTTTGCGATGCTGGGAGCGGTCGAGACGACCGTGCCGCCGGGGCTGGCCTTCGCCGGGCTGGACCTCAAGGTCAACTTCCTACGGCCGGTGGAGCCGGGCGAGGGCGACCTGGTGGCGCGCGGCGAGATCGTGCACGCCGGGCGGACCCTCGCGATCACCCGGGCGACGGTGACGAACCCCGAGGGAAAGTCGGTCATGGTGGCAACGGGCTCCTCGATCTACCTGCCCGGCCGCCCCGCAAGCCTTGGCGAGGAGGTCGAGCTCAGTGAGCGAGCCGGGAGGGCGAGCGTGTGAGAAACCAGCCCGCCGCCGGACAGGGAAACGCAAGTGCGGAGGCGCGAGCGGTCTCTAATACCGGACCGACGCCAGGTAGAGCCCGTGCGCCGGCGCCGTCTCCCCCGCGCGGTCGCGCGGCGCTCCGGCGAGCACCGATTCGAGGTCCTCGAGCGAGCGCCGTCCGCCGGCCACCTCGAGCATCGTCCCCACCAGCACCCGCACCATGTGGCGCATGAACGCGTCCGCCTCGATCCAGAACGCGAGCAGGTCCCCCTTGAACGGCTCGGCCAACCGGTGCGTCCGCCACTTGGCCTGTATGACGTCGCGGTCGAAGCGCACGTGCTCGGTCTGCGTGGGCGTGAAGGCGGTGAAGTCGTGGGTGCCGACCAGCAGTGCGGCGCAGCGCTCCAGTGCCTTGCGGTCGATGGGATAGGACCACCAAAGGGCGCGTTCTCGCTCGAGCGGATGCCGAACACCGGAGGCCAGCACCCGGTAGCAGTAGGTCCGCGAGCGGGCGTCCCGTCGCGCGTCGAACCCGTCCGGGGCCGGCTCCGCGTCGAGCACCGCGATCTCCCGCGGAAGCATCGAGTTCATCCGCTGCACGAGCGCAGTGGGGTGGCTCGCTGTCGACGGCGAAGCTCGCCACCTGCCCCCAGGCGTGCACCCCGGCATCGGTGCGACCTGCAACCGTCAGCTGCACCTGACGCTGAAAGAGCCGCTCGAGCACCGCCTCCAGCTCGCCCTGAATCGTCCTCAGCCCCGGCTGGGCCGCCCAGCCGGCAAAGGGCGCCCCGTCATACGCGATCGTGAGCCTGATGGCCCCCACGGCGTGAGGCTAGTCGGCCGCCGGAGCTAAACCAGTTCCAGGAAGACCATCTCGGTCGAGTCCGAACGTCGCGGGCCGAGCTTGACGATCCGCGTGTAGCCGCCGGGGCGCTCCGCGTAGCGCGGGCCGATCTCCTCGAACAGCTTGTGGACGAGGAAGCGGTCCTGGCCGAGCGTGGACAGCGCCTGGCGCCGGGCGTGGAGGCTGCCGCCCTTCGCCAGGGTGATCAGCTTCTCGACCTCCGGCTTGACGGCCTTGGCCTTGGCCTGGCTGGTCTTGATCCGCTCGTGCTCGATCAGCTCGCGCGAGAGGTTGCGCAGAAGCGCCTTGCGGTGCGCTGTGTCACGGCTGAGCTTGTGTCGCTGCTTGCCGTGGCGCATCAGTGGTGCCTCCTGTGAGTACGTGCGCCGGTGGGCGAGGTCCGGTGGCCGCCAGGCAAGGACGCAGGGCGCAGCCCTTGCTGGCGGCAAGGGCAAGCCCGAGGACGCCGCATGGTGGCCGTCCGGGGCCGCCCAACGGTGTGCGTACTTGCAGGAGGCACCACTACTACTCGTCTCGCAGCGAGAGGCCCAGCGCGTTCAGAGCGTCCTTGACCTCGTCGGTGGAGCGCTTGCCGAAGTTCGGGATCGCATTCAGCTCCGACTCCGAGCGCTGAACGAGATCGCCGACGGTCTGGATGCCGGCGCGCTTCAGGCAGTTGTACGCCCGAACGCCGATCTCCAGCTCCTCGATCAGCCGGTCGTCGCCCTCAGTCGCGGCCACCGGGGCGAAGGCCGCCTCGGCGGCTCCCGCGCCATCCCGGCTGGTGAGCTCCTCGACCCGGTCGGCGTCGGTGAAGATCGCCAGGCTCTTGATCAGGATCTCGGCCGCCTCACGGAGCGCTCCCGACGGCTCGATCGAGCCATCGGTCTCGATCTCCAGCGCCAGCTTGTCGAAGTCGGTGCGCTGGCCGACTCGGGAGGTGTCGACGGAGTACGCGGCCCGCCGGATCGGCGAGAAGATCGAGTCGATCGGGATCACGCCGAGCGGCTGATCCTCGGTCTTGTTCTCCTCAGCCGGCGAATAGCCGCGGCCGCGGCCGATCGTGAGGTACATCTCGAGCTTGGTCTTCTTCTCGAGCGTCGCGATCGGGGCGTCCGGGTTCAGGATCTCGACGCCGGCGGGCAGGTCGATGTCCTTCGCCATCACCTCGCCGGGGCCGCTCGCCACGAGCGGGGCCTCGACCTCGTCGGCGTCCGTGTGCATGCGGACGACGATTTCCTTGAGGTTCAGGACGATGTCGGTGACGTCCTCCTTCACCCCGGGGACGGTCGAGAACTCGTGGGCGACGCCCTCGATGCGCACGCTCTTGATCGCGGCTCCCCCGAGCGAGGAGAGCAGCACGCGGCGCAGGCTGTTGCCGAACGTGTAGCCGAAGCCCTTGTCGAGAGGCTCAATTGTGAAGGTACCCCGGTTGTCGTCCTCCTTGTCAGAGGAGATCTTCGGGATCTGGAATTCGGGCAGGGTAGTCATCGCTTCCTTCGTTGTCGCTTTTTGAGTTGCTGAGCCCTACTACTTCGAGTAGAGCTCGACGATCAGCTGTTCGGAGACCGGCGTGGTGATCTCGCCGCGCTCCGGCAGGCGGAGCACCTTCGCGGTCAGTGAGTCGTGGTCCGCCTGCAGCCACGGCGGCACGGCCGCCGTGAGCTCCGTTGCCGAGCGGACGACATCGGCGGCGCTGGAGTTGGGCTTGATTGAAATTACGTCGTCAGGGCGCACCTGGTAGGAGGGGATGTCGACCCGCCGCCCGTTGATGAGCCAGTGGCCATGGTCGATCAGCTGGCGAGCCTGGCGGCGGGAGGCCGCGAAGCCGAGGCGCACGAGCACGTTGTCGAACCGGCGCTCCAGGAGGCGCAACAGGTTCTCGCCGGTCACGCCGTCCTGCCGCGAAGCCTTGTCGTAGTAGCTGCGGAACTGCTTCTCCAGCACCTGGTAGTAGCGGCGCGCCTTCTGCTTCTCGCGGAGCTGCTGTCGGTACTCGGACTGGCGCATGCGGCCGCGGCCGTGCTCTCCGGGCGGGTAGGAGCGGCGCTCGACGCCGCACTTCTCGGTCAGGCAGCGCTCGCCCTTCAGGAAGAGCTTTTGGCCCTCCCGGCGGCACTGCTTGCACTGGGGTCCGGTATCGCGAGCCATCAGACGCTCCTCCGCTTCCGCGGCCGGCAGCCGTTGTGGGCCTGGGGGGTCACGTCCTTGACCGTCGTCACCTGAAGGCCGGCGGCCTGCAGCGAGCGGATCGCGGTGTCACGCCCCGACCCGGCGCCCTTGGCGTGCACCTCGACGCGCTCGAGCCCGTGCTCCATGCCCTTGCGGGCGGCGGAGTCGGCGGTCACCTGGGCTGCGAAGGGGGTCGACTTGCGCGAGCCCTTGAAGCCGGCCGAGCCGGCGGACTCCCAGCAGACGACGTTGCCGGCGGTGTCGGTGATGGTCACGATCGTGTTGTTGAAGCTCGTCTTGATGTGCGCGACGCCGTACGGGATGTTCTTCTTGACACGCCGGCGCGAGCCCGCCTTTCCACGGGTTCCTCGCTTTGGTTGTGGCATGGCTAGCTGACCCCCGATCCCTACTTCGGCGTCGGCGGCTTGCGCCGACCCGCGATGCTCATGCGCTTGGGGCCCTTGCGGGTCCGCGCATTGGTCTTGGTCCGCTGGCCGTGCACCGGCAGGCCGCGGCGGTGCCGCAGCCCGCGGTAGGAGCCGATCTCCGAGAGCCGCTTGATGTTCTGCGAGCGGTCTCGGCGAAGGTCACCCTCGACCTCCCGGGACTCGACCGCCTCGCGCAGCTTCACGACCTCGTCGTCGGTCAGGTCCTTGACGTAGGTATCCGGATCGACGCCGGTGTCCTTGACGATCTTCGTCGCCGTGGATTGGCCGATGCCGTGGACGTAGGTGAGCCCCACCTCCACGCGCTTGTTGGTCGGGATGTTGACCCCGGCGATGCGCGCCACCCTCCCACCCCTGCCTCTGCTTGTGTCGCGGATTCGAGCAGATCACGAGCACGACGCCGCGCCGCCGAATGACTCGGCAGCGCTCACACATCGGCTTTACGGACGCTCGTACCTTCACCCTCTACTCGCTGGGTCGTATCCAATCAACTTCGGAGAAGTCCTACAGGACCCATGAATCGGCCCCGCAGGCACAAAAATAAGGCCCTTCGGCCAAGGGGGAATGGTAGCAGGGCACGCCTGAGCGACCGCCTGGCCAGGCGTGAGCCGGGACGGCCGCCGCCAGCGCCCGGATTTGCGCGTTTCTGTGCGTATCCGGTCGGCTCAGGGTGATACTGACTCGGTAAGCACCACACCGCCACTCATCACCATTCTGACCGTGACGCGATCGTTCCCGACGGCTCGCACGCGTGCCCCGACGTCCAAGTCGCACCGCGGGCATCGCTTCCGGCGGCGAGTGGCAGGTAATCGACCGTATAGGTGGATTTGCTGCCGCCCGCGGTTGAGTTCGGATCTTATCCGCCGCGGGCTGGATTGACCCGCAGGACCTCGGCGCGGGCGCGCTCCGGACGCCTGCGCCCGCTGATCCGTCTCACCAGGGCGCGTACGAGCAGGATCGGCCCGATCACGATCGCGGCGAGGAGTCCACCGGCAAGACCGAGGGCCAGCAGGGGAATCGCAGCCACCAGGAGCAGGGCGATCCCCGGCAGCGCCAGCGGGGCCAGGGCCATGGTCACGATGCCTCCGCCCACGAGCCAGTTGGACGCCTCGTCGAAGACCTCGCCACGCGTAGTCCCGTTCATCACAGCTCCTTTCGTCGTCTCGTCTACTGAGATGACCCCGCCACGATCGGATATGTGACTGCTCTACTCCAGGTTCTCGACGATCTCGTTCGCCCGCGACCACTGGCCGGGCGGGACGACCAGGTAGACGTCCCCGCGGCCGAAGCGGTCGAGCGGATGGTCGGCGACGCACGCCGCATCCACACCGGCGCTTCGCAGATGGTCGCGCCAGGCGACTGCGGTCTTGGAGTCCTCGAGCGTCGCCACGGTCTCCCAGTCGGCCAGGCGCGGGTCCCCGATCGAGATCGCCGGCTCGCGAGCCTTCCGTCGCCCGAGCGGGCGCCTCACGCTTTCGCTCCAGCGCTCATGCGCAGCTGACACTACGCGGCAATGACGGGTGCCGGGGCTTCCCCCTGCTCGCCCGTGTACGGCGCTCAGGGAAGGTTCTTGGTGACCGAAACGGTCTGCTGGAACGTCGGCCGGTTCTGGAAGGGCGCCGGCGGGATCGAGATGGCCGAGGTGATGATCGAGCGGTTCTGGTCGTAGCACTGCGGGTCGGGGTCGCCGGCGCAGTCGCCGTGGCCGTAGAGCGTCTGCGGGGTCACCTTGAGCGCCTCGCGCAACGACGAGCGCAGGGCAGCGCGGCACTTCGTCTTCGACCCGCCGCCGCAGTAGTCGCGGCTCCATGCCCCGCGCGGCCTGGGGCCGAACAGGTCGCGCAGGTCCTTCGAGACGTAGCCCCACCAGCCGGCGAAGAAGTCGGGCGCGTTGGGCTCGCCCCGGGTGTGGTCTCCAACGGGCAGCATGCCCTGGGTCTTTGAGAACAGACCCTTGCCGAGGGTCGGCTCGAACTCGGCCCGGACGAGCACAGGCCACCAGGCGTCCATCAGCGTGATCGCCCGCGTGTGCTCGTCGGTGCCGTTGCGATTGAGATCCCGGCGGTGGCCGCCATCGCGGCGCCACTTGTTGAGGATCGCAAGCGCGCGCCGCAGCTTGTGCGACTGGGGATGGCCGATCGCGCGATCGATGATCGGCAGGAGCTTCACCGCACGGAGGTCCTCCGTCGCCGGCTCCTCCATGGACTTCACGAGCTGCGCCAGCGAGGCTTTGCGATTGCCCTTGATGGCGTTGCGAACCCGGTCGGCGATCATCTGCTGGCGGTGGACCGGCCCGTAGTCGTACTGGTCGTCGGCGGCCGCCCATCCCGGCGCCTGCTTGTTGTTCCAGGAGACGAGGTAGCGGGGGTCGACCGCATGCGGGTGCTTGTCGATCGGCAGCCAGTCCGCCTCGTGCGTGCTCGGGTCATAGCCCTTCCAGTCGTACCGCCCCGTGCCGAGGATCGGGAAGTCCGGCGAGGTGCCGGGGGCACGCTGCGGATACCAGCCGGTGAGGTAGTAGGCGGTGTGCTTGGAGTCCAGGTAGGACCAGTTGAAGGCGAAGTTCATGTCCTTGGCCGCCCGCCGGAACGAGCTCGGGCCATCGCGCATGAAGTGCGGGTTGTTCATGTGGGTGAAGAAGAGGGCCGAGTCCGCCTCGTGGAAGTACGTGGAGCGCGCGGAGACGAACGCCACCTTCTTCCCGTGCACCTTCCCGCGGGCGTACACGATGCCGTGGACCGTCCGGTAGGCCTTGAGCGTCTCGCTGCCGGGCGGCGTTTGGTCGATCGCGCTCGGTGTCCACCTGTTGGTGCGGTCGAGCTGCTGCATCGGCAGGCACCTGCCCTTGTAGCGGTAATGGAAGTTGTCCTGGCACAGGACCTCGGCGAACGTGTCGACGTTGTCGGAGGTCGCGGTGGTTGCGCTCCAGGCGTAGTCGCGGCCGTGCCCGAGGAGGACGTAGAGGTTGACGCCCGGGAAGGTGGCGCCGCGGGCGTCGATGCCCGGGCCGTGGACGTCCATCTCCATGAGGATCTGCGGGTCGTAGTAGCCCACCTGAGGGCCGAGGACGCCGATCGGATGGCCCGTCCTCGACTCGCGGGCGGAGACCAGCTCCCAGTTCGATGCGTGCGGCATGTTCAGCGCCTGCATGAGCTCGGCGCCCACGTTCGCGAACTCGCCCTGGGCGTTCGCGGAGTCGGAGGAGGCCTGCACCGGCGGGGCGACGGGCGCCGGGCGCACGGAGCCCCGGTCGGGCAGCGCCAGGCCGCGCTTGGCGAAGGCGCTCGTCGTCTCATAGGGGAAGCGCTGCGAGACCGTCGTCGGCGCCTCGGGGTCGTTCTTGGAGCGGAAGTTGAGCCAGGCGCGCCGGCCCGCCTTGGGGCCGAAGCGCTTCTCGAACGCCTGCATGAGCTGAGCGGAGTCGAGCTCGCGGCCGCCGCCCTTGCCGAAGATCCCGCCGATCAGCGATGCCTCGGCGACGACGTCGGTCGCCTTCCACGGCTGCGGAAGCTTGCCCAGCGCCGCGTACTCGGCCGGCATCAGGCTCGGGTTCTTCTTCGCGGCGGCGATGTAGGCGTTGATCCCGGCGACGTAGTCCTTCACGTCCTGGACCAGCTTTACGCCGGCCTTGCCGTAGATCTTGCCGGCGTCGTCGATCTGCTTCTGGAGGTCCGCCTCGGTGTACGGCGCGAGCTGCCACTCCGCGCGGTCCATGGCGCGGTTGGACGGCGAGCCGCCGACGAACGAGGAGAGCTGCGCCCGGCCGGTGTGACGCAGGATGTCCATCAGGAAGAGGCGGTCCTGGGCTCCCGCGTAGCCGGTCCCGAACATCGCGTCGGCGCGGGTGGTGCCGTAGATGTGCGGGATCCCGTACTGCTGGTCGCGGAGGATCGTCACGCCGGGCTTTGGCATCGTCGTCGACTCGACGTCGCCCTGCTTCACGCCGAAGGTGGCGTCCTTGAAGAAGTCGGGGATCGTCGCGTTGGTGAGCCCCTCGGCCCCCTGGATCAGGTTGTCGTAGAGGGGCTGCTGATCGGTCCAGTGGGGCGGATAGGCGCCCGTCGCCTCGAACTGCGCGAGCTGGGTGACGTTGTCGGTGCCCGCCTCACCGGGCGGCAGTACGTTGCGGAAGCCACCCGCGTCGTGAGCGCCGTAGGGCGCGACGGCGGCGGCCTTGCCCGGCGGCGAGCCGGGGGCGCTCGAGGCGCTCACCAGAGCGAGCGCCAGGGTAGCCGCGAGCGCAGCGACGCCGGTGCCGATGCGCAATAGCGGTGGCCGTGTCTGAGCCCTGATCCCCATCCCAACCTCCGCGCCGGTGGGATCCACCGACCGCGAAGCCGCGCGAGTATAGGAACGCCGCGGAGCGGGTGCGCCGGTTCAATAACGGACTACGCCTGGCCGACGGCCACGCCCACGGCGGCCACCATCGCGCCCGCCACGGTGACCTGGACGAGGGAGTGAGACAGCGGCACGCGCAGGAAGCGCTTGCGCACCCAGGCGATCGCCAGAAGCTCACAGGCGACGACCGGATAGGCGACTGCGAGGGCAGTGCCGACGTCGTTGATGAGGAAGGGGAGCGCGTGGAGGCTGCCGCCGACGAAGGTCGCGACGCCCGTGATCGCGCCGCGGGTCAGCGAGTCGCCGCGGCCGGTGAGGCTGCCGTCGTCGGAGAGCCCCTCCGAGATCCCCATGCTGATCGCCGCGCCGAGCGCTGCGGCCAGCCCGACCAGGAGTGCCGCGTGGGACCCGGCGAGATACGCCGCGGCGAAGATCGGGGCGAGGGTGGACACGGTGCCATCGATCAGCCCGATCAGGCCGGGCTGGATGACCTTGAGCAGCCGGTCCTTGTCGCTCGCCCCCCGCCAGTGCTCGATGACCGACTCGACCATGCGGTTACTTATAGCAAATGAGTTAAAGTTAGGAATACCTAAAAAGAAGGGCTAAGCTGCGATGCCAATGGAAGCGAACCCGACCGCCACCTCGGACTCGGCACAGGCCGCCGCGGCGCTGCGCGCCGCCGGCTACCGGGTGACGTCGCAGAGGCTGATGATCCACAGCACCCTCGTCGGGCTCGGGCGTCACGTGGGCGCCGAGGAGCTCCAGGAGGCCGTCGAGCGAAAGCTGCCGAACGTCTCCCTCCCTACCGTCTACTCGGCGCTCGACGCGCTCGAGGACGCCGGACTCGTCCGCCGGGTCTCAGCCGGCCAGGGGCGGGCTCTCTACGATGCCCGGCCCGCCGACCACCACCACCTCGTCTGCCGGCGATGCGGCGCGGTGGAGGACCTGGACGCCGACGTGTCGCTGGCGGGCGCGCTCGCGGCCGCCGGCCAGCGCGGCTTCACGCCGGACGGTGCGGAGGTCGTGATCCGCGGCCTGTGCGCTGCCTGCAGGCCCGGCTGAGCGCGCTCACCAGACTCCCGGCACCAGACGATGCGTCCGCGCCATATAGGCGCGGTAGGGATCGCCGAGCTCGCGGGCCAGCACCCGTTCCTCGGTGACGAGGCGTACGGCGAACGCGATCAGCGGCGGCAGCAGGCACGCGGGAATCGAGAGCCAGGTCCCGAGGGCGATCCCCAGGCCGAGCTCGATCATCAGGAGGCCGGTGTAGCTGGGATGCCTGATCAGGCGGTAGGGGCCCGTGTCGACCACCTGGTGGTCGGCCTGCACGACGACCGTGAACTTGAAGAACCGGCCGAGCTCGTGCACGGCCCAGGCCCGTAGGGCGAGCCCGCCGGCGAACACGGCCAACCCCGAGGGCAACGGGCCACCAACCCGGGCCCGGAAGCGTCAGCCCCGCCGTCCTCGCCACCAACTGCCCCAGCGCCATCCCGCCGATGACCGCGAGCGTGAGCGGCACGAAGCTGCGGTCCCTGCCGCTCGCTCCCCGGACGCGAATCGCCAGCCCGAGCTCAAACAGGGCCCATACGGCAGCGCAGGCCGCCCAGATGTCCGCCGCTGCCCCGCCGTGGACCGCGAGCGGCTTCATTCGGGCGGCCTATTCCTCGTGCCAGGGAGTCAGGATCCGCGGGCCGTTCTCGGTGACCGCCACGGTGAACTCGAAGTGGGCGGCGAGCGATCCGTCGGCGGAGTAGACCGCCCAGTTGTCGTCGCCGACACGCACGTTGGGCCCCCCGGCGTTGACCATCGGCTCGATCGCGAGGACCATCCCCGGCTCGAGCTGTGGGCCGCGGCCCGGCTCGCCGTAGTTCGGTATCTGCGGGTCCTCGTGCATGTCGCGCCCGATCCCGTGGCCGACCAGCGAGCGGATGATCGAGAAGCCCTCCGACTCGACGTGCTCCTGGATCGCCGATGAGACGTCGCCGAGGTGGTTGCCGGGCCGCACCCGATCGGCGCCCGCGAAGAGCGCTCCCTGGGTCGCGTCGAGGAGCTTGCGCGCCTCCGGCTGCACCGGCCCGATCGACACGGTCGTCGCGGCGTCCGCGACCCAGCCGTCCTTGGTGACGCCGACGTCGAGCGAGATCACGTCGCCGCGCTTCAGCGCGTATGGGCCGGGGATCCCGTGTACGACCATCGAGTTCGGCGACGCGCAGATCGACCCCGGGAACCCGCGATAGCCCTTGAATGACGCCTGGGCCCCCTGAGCGAGGATGAACCGCTCCGCGGCCTCGTCGAGCTCGGCCGTCGTCACACCCGGACGGCACTTGGACTTCAGCATGCGGATGCAACGGGCCTGGATCGCACCGGCGGCGGCCATCGCCTCGATCTGCTCTGGGGTCTTGCGGATGATCACTACTGACTTGAGACTAGGCCGCCTAGAGCTCCTCTTCCATGCGGAGGGTGGCCAGCATCGCTCTGATGCGGTCGCTGACCTCGTCCGGCGCGGGCAGCCCGTCGACCCGCCGAAGGACGGCGTGCTCCTCGTAGTAGCCCACGAGCGGTTCCGTCTTCTCGTGGTAGGTGCCGAGACGGTGGCGAACGACCTCCGGCTTGTCGTCCTCGCGGATCTCGAGCCGGGAGCCGTCGATGTCGCAGACGCCCTCGTTCTTGGGCGGGTCGAACTCCATGTGGAAGATGTGGCCCTCCTTGACGCACACGCGCCGGCCGCCGAGACGCCTGACGACCTCTTCGTCGGGGACCTCGATCAGGATCACCGCGGTGAGCGCGCGGCCGAGCTCCGTGAGCTTCGCGTCGAGCGCCTCGCCCTGCCGCATGGTGCGCGGGAAGCCGTCGAGGATGAACCCGTCCGACGCCTCCTCGCTCGACACCCGCTCCGCGATCAGGCCGACCATGACCTCGTCGGGCACCAGGTCGCCCCGATCCATGTACTCCTTGGCCTGCTTTCCCAGGTCGCTCCCGTCGCGGACGGCGGCCCTCAGGATGTCGCCGGTGGCGTAGTAGGGCAGGCGGAAGTCCTCCTGGAGGCGCTCCCCCTGGGTCCCCTTTCCCGAGCCGGGTGGACCCAACAGAACGAGATTGAGCTCGGGCATAGGCCGGAGAGCCTAGAGAGTCAGAACCGGAACGGCACTTCGGGCGGCACCCAGCAGAGCTCCGAGCGCGGCGACCACCCAGTCCCTCTCCAGCTTCAGCTGCCGGTAGGTGAGCGGAAGCACCTGGTAGCCGGCCATGCTCAGGCGACCGAGCTTGGCGTAGTCGCGATCGAAGGCCTGGCGGTGGGCGTGGTGCTCGTAGCTCTGGAGCTCGACGACGACGCGTGCTGCCGGCCAGTAGGCGTCCACGAGATAGCCCTCCACCAGCACGTTCAGGCTGGGAAGCGGGAGCCTCACCTCGCGGACCAGGTCGAGGAAGGCGGACTCCAGGTCGGATTTCGACTCCGCCGCGGTTGCAGGGTCGTAGTCGAGTAGGGCGATGAGGGAAGCGAGGCCACGACGGCCGTTCGAGCGCTCGATGAGCTCGTTCAGCGCCTTGAAGTCCAGGACCTGGTGGCGCTCCGCCGCCTCGTAGGCGCGTCGGAGCTCCGTCGCTGGGACCACCTCGGCGAGGTCCAGCAGCGTGCGGGCAACGGAGGTCACTGGGATCCCATCCACCTCGCCGCGGTCGTTTGGGTGAAGCTCCGCGGCGGAGTGGATGGTCAGACGTGGTCGCGAGCGGCGACGGGAGCCGACCACGGTGACGTCAATCGCGTGTCGCGCCGTGTCTCGTAGCGCCCGCAGCGCGGCGGCATCGCGATGGCTAAGGAGAGTGCCCTCGCCGCACGCGAGGACCGCGGCCATCCAGTAACCCTTGCGGCCGATAGCACCCACGGCGTACACGCCGCGATGCAGGCGTTTCAGCCGCCCGTCCGCCACCCGCCGCCGGACCGCCGAAGCCTCGATCCCCAGCGCAACGAGTTGCCACAGCGCCACGACGCCATGCTGCCGACCCGCAAGGCGGGCAATGAGGGTGTCGAGAACGCTCACGAAACGCGCTCCCGCCGCCGCTCTCGAGGGGGTAGTCGAGCTTGCGTGCAAATAGCGCACGGAAAGTCGATCACCCCCCGAGGGTGACCGGCGAGGACGCGCGCGGGGCGCGCAGAGTGAAACGAAACGCGCGCGCCACCGTGACGTTGCTGCCCTGGTTGCCCGTATCCGCGGGCGTCACGACCACGCCGGGGCGGTCACGACCACGCCAGGGCCGGTCGCGGGTGCATCAGGGGCACGCGCCCGGGGCGGCAGCGTGACGCACGCCGGGCACGCGCCGGCGCCCGCGGTGCGGCTACTTCAGGAAGCCCTCGTAGTTGCGCATCATCAGCTGCGCCTCGAGCTGTTTCACCGTGTCGAGGGCCACGCCGATGACGATCAGGATCGACGTCCCGCCGAAGAAGAAGTTCGCCGAGGTCTGGTTGATGAGGATCGTCGGCAATGCGGCGACGGCGCCCAGATACAGGGCTCCCGGGAAGGTGAGCCTGGACAGGATCCTGTCCAGGTATTCGGCGGTAGGTCGTCCCGGTCTCACCCCCGGGATGAAGCCTCCGTACTTCTTCAGGTTCTCGGCCTGGTCGACCGGGTTGAACGTGACCGCTGTGTAGAAGTAGGTGAAGATGATGATGAAGAACACCTCGCCGACCACGTAGGCCCAGCTGTTGGGGCTGAAGAAGGCGGCGAAATCGAGCGCGGCGGGGGTGTTCAGGAGCTGGCCGATCGTCGGCGGGAAGGCCATGATCGACGCGGCGAAGATGACCGGGATGACGCCCGCCATGTTCACGCGCAGCGGCAGGTAGGTCTGCCCGCCGGTGGTCATCCGCCGGCCGACGACGCGCTTCGCGTACTGGACAGGGATCCGGCGCTGGCCCTCCTGCACGTAGACGATCCCGACGATCACCGCCAGGGCGATGAAGGGCATCATCACGACGAAGACCTGGTCCGGGTTCGTCCACCACGCCTGTATGCCCTGCGGGATGCGCGAGGCGATCGAGGCGAAGATCATCAGCGAGATCCCGTTGCCGATCCCGCGCTGGGTGATCAGCTCGCCCAGCCACATCAGGAGCGTGCAGCCCGCGGTGAGCGCGATCACGATCATCATCAGCTTCGGGAACGTCAGGTTCCCGACCACGCTCGTGCCGCCCGCCGAGAACGACTTGAAGAGGTAGACGTAGCCCAGCGACTGGGCGAATGCCAGCCCGACCGTCAGGTAGCGCGTGTACTGCGTGATCTTCTGCTGGCCGACCTCGCCCTCCTTCGAGAGCCGCTCCAGCGACGGCACCACCACCGTCATCAGCTGCAGGATGATCGAGGCGGTGATGTAGGGCATGATCCCGAGCGCGAACAGCGACAATCGCGACAGGGCTCCCCCGCTGAACAGGTTGAGGAACGGCAGGATCCCGTTGCCGGCGAAGTTGGACTCGAGGTCCTTCACCGCGTTCGTGTCGATGCCCGGCGCCGGGATGTAGGCGCCCAGGCGGTACAGCAGAAGCATCGCCGCCGTGAAGGCGAGCTTCATCCGGATCTCGGGAACTCGGAAGGAGTTGGCGAGCGTCTGGAGCTCGAGCACTAGTTTCCGACGGCTGCTCCGGCTCGGGTGCGTCGGCGCCGTCCTTGCGGCGGCGGGCTCGGCGAGATTACCTCGGCGGTGCCCCCGGCCTTCTCGATCTTCTCCCTCGCGGCGCCACTGAATGCGTGGGCGCGAACCGTCAGCTTCTTGGTCAGCTCGCCGCGCGCCAGCACCTTCACCGGGTGGCGGCGCTTGGCCAGGCCCGCGTCGCGGAGCGTCTCAGGGCGTCACCTCCGCGCCCGCGTCGAAGCGCTCCTCGAGGTCGGCGACGTTGACCGGCTGCGTGTGGGTGCGGAACTTCTCGAACGGCATCGACATCTTCTTGTGCGGGCCGCGAAGCTTGCGGGTGCGCATGTGGATCGGGTTCTGCCCGCCCTCATATCCCGGCTTGCGCTTGTTGCCGGACCGCGCGCCGGCGCCCTTCTCGCCGCGCCCCGAGGTCTTGCCGAGCCCGGATCCGGCGCCGCGCCCAACGCGCTTGCGCGCATGGCGCGAGCCGGCCTTCGGTCGCACCGAGTGAAGCCCGACCTCGTCGGGGGCGAGGCGCGGCATCAGGAGCCCTTCCCGTCATCCACCTCGACGAGGTGGCCGACGACGTTGAGCATCCCCCGCAGCTCGGGGCTGTCCGTGCGCTCGACGCTGCGGCCGATCCTGCCCAGCCGAAGCGAGCGAAGCGTCTCGCGCTGTGCCGGGCTGGTGCCGTTGGCGGAGCGAACCTGCTTGATGACGAGATCAGCCACCGTCGGAGCCCTCCTTCCGGGCCTCCTCTGCCGGCTTTGTCAGGCTCGCTGGGCGACGACTCCGCGACCACGGCCGCAGGGTCGGGGGCGCCGTTGCCGTTCACCTTCTCGGTCGGCTTCGGCTGCTTCTGGATCCCGAGCACCTCGTTGACGCTCAGGCCGCGCAGCTTCGCCACCTGCTCGGGGCGGCGCAGGCTCGTGAGCCCCTCCATCGTCGCCTTCACCAGGTTGATCGGGTTCTGCGTGCCGATGCTCTTGGTGAGCACGTCGCGGATGCCCGGCGAGCTCGAGCACGGCGCGCACGCCGCCGCCCGCGATCACCCCGGTACCGGGGCTCGCCGGGCGCAGCACGACGTGGCCGGCGCCGAAGCGGCCGATGATCCGGTGGGGGATCGTCTGGCCGTACATGGGCACGCGAATCAGGCTCTTGCGGGCGTTCTCGACCGCCTTCTGGATCGCCAGCGGAACCTCGCGCGCCTTCCCGTAGCCGATCCCGACCACGGAGTTCTCGTCGCCCACGGCCACCAGCGCCGTGAACGAGAAGCGGCGACCGCCCTTGACGACCTTCGCGACGCGGTTGATCTCGATCACCCGCTCCTGGAGGTCGAGCCCCTGGGGGCTGACGGTCTCGATGTCTGGATTCACTTTCAAGGCTCAGGTCACGGTAGCGATCTTAGAAACTCAACCCGCCCTCGCGGGCGCCCTCCGCCAGTGCCTTGACGCGGCCGTGGTACTGGTAGCCGCCGCGGTCGAACAGGCACGCCTCCACGCCCGCCTCCTTCGCCCGGCCGGCGAGGAGCTCGCCCGCCTTCTTGGCCTGCTCGAGCGGGCCGAGCTTGCGCAGCTCGGGCTCCGTCCACGCGACGGCCGCGACCGTCCGCTCGGCGTCGTCGTCGATCAGCTGGGCGAACATGCCGCGGTTCGAGCGGAATACCGACAGGCGCGGCCGCTCCGCCGTGCCGCGGATCTTCGCCCGCACCCGGCGGCGCCTGCGCATGCGGCGCTGCGGCTTGGTCTGGACGGTCATGCGGAACGATGCCTCCTTCCGCGGGAGTGCGCCTCAGCCGGCGAAAACCGAGTCAGCCAAGGACGCAGCGAGCGTGGCGCACTCTCTGAGTGCGCGAGCGAGTGAGGACGCCGGCTGGCGAAGGTTTGCAGCCGGCTGAGGCGTGCTCTCGTGGGAGGAGTCATCGTTAGGCCCTCTTCCCGACCTTGCGGCGGACGTGCTCGCCCGCGTACCTGACGCCCTTGCCCTTGTAGGGCTCAGGCGGCCGCGTGCGGCGGATCCGCGCGGCGATCTCGCCGACGAGCTGCTTGTCGATCCCCCGGACCACGACCTGCGTGGGCACGGGAACCTCGAACTCGATCCCATCGGGGGCGCTCACCGAGATCGTGTGGGAGTAGCCGACGCTGAGCTCCAGCGCCTTGCCCTGAAGTCGCGCGCGGTAGCCGACGCCCTGGATCTCGAGCCGCTTCTCGTAGCCGTCCGTGACGCCGATGACCATGTTGGCGATCAGGCTGCGCGTGAGCCCGTGGAGGGCTCGGTGCTCGCCGCGGTCGGTCGGGCGCTCGACCGTCAGCGTGCCGTCCGACTGGGTCACCTTCATCTCCGGGCTGACCGCCTGGGTCAGCTCGCCCTTGGGCCCCTTGACCGAGACCAGCGCCGGGCTTGATGTCGACGGTGACGCCGTCCGGAACGGCGATCGGCTTTCTTCCAATCCGGCTCACGTCAACTCACCACACGTACGCGACGACCTCGCCGCCCACGCCCTTCTGCTTTGCCTCGTGGCCGGTCATCACGCCGGCCGAAGTGGAAAGGATCGCCGTGCCCATGCCGCCCATGACCCGCGGGATCTCGCCGTGGGCCACGTAGCGCCGCCGGCCGGGCCGCGAGACGCGGCGCAGGCCGGTCACCACGGGGCGCCGGCCGTCCGTGTACTTCAGCTGGATCTTGATCACGTCGCCGACCGGGGTGGGCTCGACCGAGAATCCCGTCGATGTAGCCCTGCTCGTCGAGGATGCGCGACATCTCGCGCTTCAGGCGCGAAGCCGGGATCTCGACCTCGGCGTGCTGCGCCGTGATCGCGTTGCGCACGCGCGTGAGGTAGTCGGAAATGGGGTCGGTGAGCATCAGGGTCATGGGGCGTGCCCGTTACCAGCTGGACTTGGTCATCCCGGGGATGTAGCCCTTGTGGGCGAGGTCCCGCAGGCACAGCCTGCAGAGGCCGAACTTGCGGAAGTAGGCGCGCGGCCTGCCGCAACGCCGGCATCGATTGTAGGCCCGGGTCTTGTACTTGGCCTTTCGCTGCTGTCGAACTCTCTGTGAAGTCTTTGCCATGGGTTACTCGCTTGATTCCTCCTCGGCGGGGGGCGCCTCGCCCTCGGCGGGTGCCTCTCCCTCCTCGCCTTCCTCGCCCTCCTCGGGGCGCTCGCGCTTCGCGTATGCCTCCGGGTTCTCCTCCTTGAGCTGCTCGAGCGCTGCCTGCTCGGCCTCGGCGCGCTCCCGCGCCTCCTCGCGCCGGCGCTCCTCCTCCTCGTCCTCGCGCTCGACCTGACCGGGCCGCCCCTCCTGGGCGAAGGGGAAGCCGAGCGCGAGCAGGAGCTCGAAGGCCTCCTCGTCGGTCGGCGCGCTCGTCGTGATGGTCACGTCGAGGCCGCGCACCTGGTCGATCGAGTCGTAGTCGATCTCGGGGAAGATCAGCTGCTCGCGAATGCCGATCGAGTAGTTGCCGCGGCCGTCGAACGAGCGCGGATTGAGGCCCCGGAAGTCGCGGATTCGCGGGATCGCGATCGACACGAGCCGGTCGACGAACTCCCACATGCGGGCCCCGCGAAGCGTCACGGAGACGCCCACCGGCATCCCCTCGCGCACCTTGAAGGACGCGATCGACTTGCGGGCCCTGCGCACGTTTGGGCGCTGGCCGGTGATGACGCCCAGCTGCTCGGTGGCGGCCTCGAGGATCGACGACGTGGTCTTCGCCTCGCCGATGCCCATGTTCAGCGTCACCTTCTCGAGGCGGGGAACCTGCATCGGGTTCGAGTAGCCGAACTTGGAGGTCAGCTGTGGCGCGACCTCGCTCTGGTACATCTCCCGCAGCCGGGGCGGCGGCGCGGCGCGTTGGGCTTCTGTGACGGTGGCTTCCATGTTTAGACCTAGATGTCCACGGCGGTGCCGGTGCGCTTGGCGTAGCGCTCGCGCTTGCCGTCCTTGACTCGCACGCCGACCCGGGTGGGCTTGTTGTCGGTGGGGTCGAGCAGCATCACCTTGGAGACGTGGATCGGCCCCTCCTTCTCGATGATGCCGCCGGCCTCAGCGCCCTTCTGCGTCTCCTTGATCGACCGCGGGCGCTGGTGGCGCTTGACGATGTTGAGGCCCTCGACGTAGACGCGCTGCTTGCGCGGCTCCGTGCGCAGCACGCGGCCGGTCTTGCCGCGATCCTTGCCCCCGGTGACGAGGACCGTGTCGTCCTTGCGGATCTTCATCCCCTTGGCCATCAGCCTTACAGAACCTCCGGAGCGAGCGAGACGATCTTCATGAAGTTGCGGTCGCGCAGCTCGCGGGCGACCGGGCCGAAGATGCGGGTGCCGCGTGGGTTGCGCTGCGGGTCGATGAGAACCGCGGCGTTCTCGTCGAACGCGATGTAGGTCCCGTCGGGGCGCCCCAGCTGCTTCTTGGTGCGGACCACGACCGCCTGGACGACCTCGCCCTTGCGCACGCCGCCGTGAGGCGTCGCCTGCTTGACGGTAGCGGTGATCACGTCGCCGACGCTCGCGTAGCGGCGATGGTGGCCACCCTTGACCCGGATGACCAGGATCTCGCGCGCGCCCGAGTTGTCGGCCACGCGAAGCTTTGTCTCCTGCTGGACCATCGCTTAGCGCGACCTCTCCACCACGTCGAGCAACCGCCAGCGCTTGGTGCGCGACAGCGGCCGCGACTCGATCACTCGGACCACGTCGCCCTCCTGGGCGGTGTTCGACTCATCGTGGGCGTGCAGCTTGCTGGTCCGGCGCACGACCTTCTCGTAGGTCGGGTGGCGGCGCACCACCGGGATCTCGACCGTGATCGTCTTGTCGGCCGCAGCCGAGACGACGGTCCCCTGGCGCACCTTCTTCGAGCCGGGCTCGCGCTCCGGCTTGGGCGTGCCCTGCCCGGGCTCGCCCCGTTTGGCGCGACGGGCGGCGCGGTAGCGCCGGCGCCGCACGGACGCGGTCTGCCGCGACCTGGGTGCGCTCGGTCGCGCGCTCCTCGGGCGTGAGCTGAGGCCGCGCAGGGCCGGATGCACGCGAGCGCGTGCGCTTGCGTAGCTGCTTGGGAGAGAGCACCTCCTCAGGCTCACCGGAATCAGCTGGCCGTCCGCCTCCTCCGCTTCGCGTCCGGGGGCGGCCGGGTCTGCTTCACCCTGCTCAGCCTCCGCGTCGTCGGCGGGCGCAGCCTCCTCCGGGGCCTGCTCGGAGGCGGGCGCCTGTTCCTCAGTTGTCTCTTCGGTCTCTTGCTTCTCTTCCTCGGCCATCACTGCCTCAGTTCCTCAGTTCCTTGTCCAGGTCGATGCCGCGCTGGCGCGCCACGGTGAGCAGCCGCGCGACGTCGCGCTTCGCGTCGCCGAGCGCAGCGGAGTTCTCGAGCTCGCCGGTCGCGTGCCGGAAGCGCAGGCTGAACGCCTCCTCGCGGGCCTGCTTGAGCCGCTCGACCAGATCATGGTCGTCGAGCGCGTGGACCTCGGAGCCCTTCACTCCGCCACCCCCTCGCGCTTCACGAACTTGGTCTTGATCGGAAGCTTGTGACCAGCCAGCCGGATCGCGTCCTTGGCCAGGTCCTCGGGGACGCCCGCCAGCTCGAACATCACGCGGCCGGGCTTGATGACGGCGACCCAACCCTCCGGGTTGCCCTTACCGGAGCCCATGCGGGTCTCGGCCGGCTTCTTCGTGTACGGCTTGTCGGGGAAGACGTTGATCCACACCTTGCCGCCACGCTTGATCTTGCGGGTCATCGCGACGCGCGCGGCCTCGATCTGGCGGTTGGTGATCCAGCCGCGCTCGAGCGCCTTCAGGCCGTACTCGCCGAAGGCCACGGTACTGCCGCCCTTGGTGTTCCCGCGCATGCGGCCCCTCTGGACCTTGCGGTGCTTGACGCGCTTGGGCATCAGCATCAGGAGGAGCCCTCCTCGGGCTTGGCGGCCTCCTCGCTCGGCGCCGGTTCATCGGTGGGCGCCTGCTCGGTGGCGGGAGCCTGGTCGCTGGGCGGAGCCTCCTCGGCGGCGGGAGTCGCCTCCGGGGCCGGCGTCGCCTCAGCGGGGGGAGCCTGGTCCGCGGCAGGCGCGGTCTCGGCGGGTGCCTGCTCGGGAGCCGGTGCCTGCTCCGGGGCGGGCGCCTGCTCGGTGGCGGGCTGCGGCGGAGCGGGCTGCGCGGCCTCGGCGGGCGCCTTCTTCTCGGTCGGGGCGTCGCCCTTCGGCCGCGCGGGCGCGGCGGCGGCGGCGCGGCGGCCTGAGCGCTGGCGGCCGCCTCCGGGGGCGCCGTCGCGGCGCTCGCGCCGGCGGCGGCGCGGGCCGAGGCCTTCCTCCTGCTCGTCGATCTGGCCGGAGCGATAGCCCTCGGGCATGACCTCGCCCTTGTTGATCCAGCACTTGACGCCGATGCGGCCGGTCGTTGTGCGCGCCTCGACGAAGCCGTAGTCGATGTCGGCACGGAGCGTGTGCAGCGGCACGCGGCCGTCCGCGTAGCCCTCGGTGCGCGCCATCTCGGCGCCGCCCAGGCGGCCGGAGACCTGCACCTTCACGCCCTTGGCGCCGGAGCGCATGGCGGAGGTGAGCGCGCGCTTCATGGCACGGCGGAAGGCGACGCGGTTCTGGAGCTGCTCGGCGATCGACTGGGCGACCAGCTTCGCGTCGAGCTCGGGGCGCTTGATCTCGCGGATGTTCACCTTGACCGGCTTGCCGGTGATCTTGTGGAGGTCGCGGCGCAGCGCATCGACCTCCGACCCGGACTTGCCGATCACGATTCCGGGGCGCGCGGTGTGGATGTCCACGGTGACCTCGCCGCGCTGCTTGACGATCCGGATGTCGGACAGGCCCGCGTGCGCCAGCTTGGTCTGGATGTGGTCGCGAATCGCGATGTCCTCGAACAGGTAGTCGGAGAACTCGCGCTCGTTGAACCAGTTCGACTTCCAGTCGTGGATGTACCCGACCCTGAAGCCCTCGGGATGAATCTTCTGTCCCACTGTCTCCTCCTACTCCGTTGGGGTCAGGGCCACCTTGACGTGGCAGGTTCGCTTGTCGATGCGGGTCGCGCGGCCGCGGGCGCGGGCGCGCCAGCGCTTGAGCGTGGGGCCCTCGTCCACCGTGATCTCGGCGATCCGCAGGTCGTCGCCGACCAGCTCGTGGTTGGCCTCGGCGTTGGCGGCGGCGGACGCCACCAGCTTGTCGATGTCGACGGCCGCGCCGCGGGTGGAGAACCGAAGGAGCGTCCGCGCCTCGGGCACGGTCAGGCCACGCACCTGATTGGCCACCAGGCGCGCCTTACGTGGCGCCATCCGCACGTACTTGGAGCTCGCCCGCACCACGGGCGCCTCCGTCTCCTTGTCCTTCGCCTTCGCCATCAGCGTTCTGCCGCCGCCCTGCTGCCGGAGTGGGCGCGGAAGGTCCGGGTGGGCGCGAACTCGCCCAGCTTCTGTCCGACCATGGACTCGGAGATGAAGACCGGCACGTGCTTGCGGCCGTCGTGCACGGCGATGGTGTGGCCCACCATCTCGGGGAAGATCGTCGAGCTGCGCGACCAGGTCTTGATCATCTGCTTGTTGCCGCTCTCGTTCATCTGCTGAACGCGCCGGAGCAGCCGCTCCTCGGCGTGCGGGCCCTTCTTCGTCGAACGTCCCATTACCGGTTGCCTCCCTTCCGCTTGCCGCGGCGCCGGCCGCGGACGATCATCGCGTCGGAAGCCTTGCGCTTCTTGCGGGTGCGGTAGCCGAGCGTCGGCTTGCCCCACGGGGTCTCCGGGTGCCCGCCGGGCGTGTGGTGCGCCTCGCCGCCGCCGTGGGGGTGATCGACGGGGTTCATCGCCACGCCGCGCGTCTGCGGGCGAACGCCCTTGTGGCGCTTGCGCCCCGCCTTGCCGAGCTCCACGTTCTGGTGCTCGGAGTTCGAGAGCGTGCCAACGGTCGCGCGGCAGTCGGCGCGGACCATCCGCATCTCGGAGGAGGGCAGACGGAGCGTGACCATCGGGCCCTCCTTCGCGGCCACCTGGATCCCCGAGCCCGCGGCGCGGCCGAGCCGGCCGCCCTGGCCGGGCACCAGCTCGACGTTGTGGACGATTGTCCCCGTGGGGATCCCCCGCAGCGGAAGCGAGTTGCCGGGGCGGATGTCGGCGCGGTCGCCGGACTCCACCGTCGCGCCCGGGCGCAGGCCCTGGGGGGCGAGGATGTAGCGCTTCTCCCCGTCCGCGTAGTGGAGCAGGGCGATGTAAGTGGTCCGGTTGGGGTCGTACTCGACCGTGGCCACCTTCGCGGGCACGCCGTCCTTGCGCCGCAGGAAGTCGATCTTGCGGTACCGGCGCTTGGCCCCGCCGCCGCGATGGCGCGAGGTGACCCGGCCATGCGTGTTGCGCCCGCCGGACTTTGCCTTGCCCTCGGTGAGCGGCTTGTGCGGCCGCTTCTCGGTCAGCTCCTCGCGAAGCTGGAAGGTGGCGAACCGCCGCCCCGGTGAAGTTGGCTTTGACTTTCGAATTGCCATCTCTGATTACTTAGCGACCCCGCCGCCTACTCGGCGACCGCCGCTCCCTCGAACAGCTCGATGCGATCGCCCGGCGCCAGCTGGACGACCGCCTTCTTCCACGACCGGGTGCGCCCCGAGTGGAGCCCGCGGCGCTTCGGCTTCGGGCGAACCTTGGCGGTGCGCACGGCCGCGACCCGCACGTCGAAGATCTCCTCGACCGCGCGCGCGATCTGCGTCTTGTGGGCGCGGTCGTCGACCCGGAATGTGTACTTGCCGTCGGACATCAGCGCGTAGCTCTTCTCGGAGACGACCGGCTCGATGATCACCTGACGCGCCTCCATCATGCGACCCCGCCTTCAGGGCACCCAAGCGCAACGCCGGGCAGAAAATGCACCGTATAGGTGGATTTGCGACCGCTCGTGCCCCGCGGCCGGGCTCCTGCGCCCGCGAGGGGTTGATTTTGCACCGTATGGGTGGATTTCAGACCGTTCGCACGGAGGGTCATCGCTTGCTCTCCTTAGCCCGCTCCTCTACCTGCTCCAGCGCCGTCTGCGAGAGCACCAGCGACTGGTGGCCGATCACGTCGGCGACGCCGACTTCGCTCGCCTGCATGACGTCGACCCCGGGCAGGTTGCGGAAGCTCTTCAGCGCCGCAACCTCCTCGGTATCGAGCACGACGAGCGTCGGCTCGGGCGCCCCCCACTTCTCGAGCCACTGCGAGGCCCGCTTGGTCGCGGGCTCGTCGAAGCCGGAGCCGTCCAGCACGGCGATGCTGCCGCGGGCGGCATGGACCGACAGCGCCGCCCGCAGGGCGCGCCGGCGAGCCTTGCGGTTCACCTTGACGTCGTAGTGGCGCGGTTTGGGGCCGAACGCGACACCGCCGCCCCGGCGGTGCGGGACGCTGAGCGCGCCCGCGCGAGCGCGGCCGGTGCCCTTCTGCCGCCAGGCCTTGGCGGTGGTCATGGCCACCTCGCCGCGGCCGAGCGTGGACGCGGTGCCGCGGCGGCGCGCGGCCAGGTCCGCGCGCGCCGTCTCGTGCACGAGCGACTCGTGGAACTCCTCGCCGAACACGTCGGCGGGCAGATCCGCCTTGGACTGCTTGCCGAGCACGGGCGCCTTGGTTGCGGTTGCGGTGGCCATCAGTCCGACCTCACCTCGACGGTGCCGTTCTTGGGACCGGGCACGGCGCCCTTGACCAGGAGCAGGTTGCGCTCCGCGTCGATCTCGACCACCTCGAGGCGGCGCTGCGTTATGCGCTTGCCGCCCATGCGGCCGGGCATGCGCATGCCCGGAAAGACGCGCGCGGGGTCGGCGCTCGCGCCGATCGAGCCGGGGGCGCGGATGTTGTGCGAGCCGTGCGAAGCGGGCCCGCGACCGAAGTTGTGGCGGCGGATCGTGCCCTGGAAGCCCTTGCCGACGGCGACGCCGGAGACCTTGACGCGCTGGCCCGGCTCGAACTGCTCGACGGTGAGCACCTCGCCGAGGGTGTGCTCGGCGTCGGGGTCGCGGAACTCGACAAGCGTCTTGAGCGGCCCGGCGTCGGCCTTCTTGAGGTGGCCGAGCTGGGCCTTGGTGAGCTTGTGCTCCGGCGCCTCGCCGAAGGCGAGCTGGACGGCTGAGTAGCCGTCGCGCTCGGTGTCACGGACTCCGGTCACCGGGCACGGCCCGGCCTGGATCACCGTCACGGGCACGCGGGTGCCGTCCTCGGTGAACACCTGAGTCATGCCCAACTTCTTGCCGATGATCGCGGCCATCACTAGCGGTGCCTCCCCCCGCGGCAGTGCGCCTCAGCCGGCGAAAACCGAGTCAGCCAAGGACGCAGCGAGCGTGGCGCACTTGAAAAGTGCGCGAGCGAGTGAGGACGCCGGCTGGCGAAGGTTTGCAGCCGGCTGAGGTGGGCTGTCGTGGGGGGAGTCACCGCTACTCAGGTCTTGATCTCGATGTCGACGCCCGCCGGAAGCGCGTCGAGGCGCTGGAGGGAGTCGATCGTCTTCGGCGTGGGCTGGTGGATGTCGATCAGCCGCTTGTGGGTGCGGATCTCGAAGTGCTCGCGCGAGTCCTTGTCCTTGAAGGGGGAGCGGATCACGCAGTAGACGTTCTTGTCCGTGGGCAGGGGCACGGGCCCGGCGACGCGGGCACCGGTGCGCTGCGCCGTCTCGACGATCTCGCGGGCAGCGCGATCGATGGCGTCGTGGTCGTACGCCTTGAGACGGATTCGGATCTTGTTTGCGGCGATTGAAGCCATTTCTTCTTTCAGTTACTGCCTGGTGCTTACGCGTCCTTACCGCGCAGACGGGGCGCCGCCCCATTGCTCGTGGGGCGCCGCCCCAGGTTTTATGTCCTTCCAACGCCCTTCTTGAAGCGGGCGAAATAAGGGCCGGCCTCGCGGCCGGCCCTGGTCGCTACTCGAGAATCTCGGTGACGACCCCCGAGCCTACGGTACGGCCGCCCTCTCGGATGGCGAACCGAAGGCCCTTGTCCATGGCGATCGGGTTGATGAGCTCGATCGTCATCTCGACGTTGTCGCCTGGCATGACCATCTCCGTCCCCTCCGGGAGGTTCGAGACCCCCGTCACGTCGGTGGTCCGGAAATAGAACTGCGGGCGATACCCGGAGAAGAACGGCGTGTGGCGGCCGCCCTCCTCCTTCTTGAGGCAGTAGACCTCGGACTTGAACTTGGTGTGAGGCGTGATGGAGCCTGGCTTGGCGAGCACCTGCCCGCGCTCGATGTCCTCGCGCTTGGTCCCGCGCAGGAGGCAGCCGACGTTGTCGCCCGCCTGCCCCTGGTCCAGGATCTTGCGGAACATCTCGACGCCGGTGACGACGGTCTTCTGCGTGTCCTTGATGCCCACGATCTCGACCTCGTCGCTGGTGTTGACGATGCCCTGCTCGACCCGGCCGGTGGCCACGGTGCCGCGCCCGGTGATCGAGAAGATGTCCTCGACCGGCATCAGGAACGGCTTGTCGAGGTCGCGCTCGGGCTCCGGGATATAGGTGTCCAGGGCCTGCGCCAGCTCGAGGATCGACTGCTTGGCCTCCTCGTCCCCCTCCAGCGCCTTCAGGGCGGAGCCCTTGATCACGGGGGTCTCGTCCCCCGGGAACTCGTACTCCTTCAGCAGGTCGCGGACCTCCTCCTCGACCAGCTCGATGATCTCCTCGTCGTCGACCATGTCGACCTTGTTCAGGTAGACGACGACGTACGGGACGTTCACCTGGCGAGCCAGCAGGATGTGCTCACGCGTCTGCGGCATCGGGCCGTCGGCCGCCGAGACCACGAGGATCGCGCCGTCCATCTGGGCGGCGCCGGTGATCATGTTCTTCACGTAGTCGGCGTGACCCGGGCAGTCCACGTGGGCGTAGTGGCGGTTCGCGGTCTGGTACTCGACGTGCGAGGTCGCGATCGTGATCCCGCGCTCCTTCTCCTCGGGAGCGTTGTCGATCTGCTCGAAGCTCTCGGCTTCGGTCCCGGTGCCCTGCTCGGCGAGGACCTTCGTGATCGCCGCTGTCAGCGTCGTCTTGCCGTGGTCGATGTGACCAATCGTGCCGACGTTGACGTGCGGCTTATCGCGCTCGAACTTCTCCTTGGACATCTCGCTCCTTTGGCCTTTCTTTGATCTCGGTTGAAGTCTTTGTCTCGGTTGTGCTGGTCTTTCCGGAGATCCGCCGGTACGCGGGCGAACCTGGGGAATATAGGAGAAACTACGCCGCCGCCACGGGCTCCGGGCTGCGGTGCTCTGTGATCTCCTCGGCGATGCCCTGCGGCACCTCCTCGTAGCGCTTGAACTGCATGGTGTACGTCGCGCGTCCCTGCGTGGAGGAACGCAGGTCGGTCGCGTAGCCGAACATCTCCCCGAGGGGCACGAAAGCATGGATCGCGACGGCGTTTCCGCGCGGCTCCTGGCCCTGGACCTTCCCGCGCCGGCGAGAGAGGTCGCCGATGACGTCGCCCAGGAACTCCTCGGGCGTCACGACCTCGACCGACATCACGGGCTCGAGCAGCGTCGGGTCCGCGCGGCGGGCCGCCTCCTGCACGGCCATGGAGCCGGCGATCTTGAAGGCCATCTCCGAGGAGTCGACGTCGTGGTAGGAGCCGTCGGTCAGCTCCACGCGGACGTCCACCATCGGATAGCCGGCGCGCACGCCCGAGCCGAGCGCCTCCTCGATGCCCTGCTCGACGGCGGGGATGAACTCGCTCGGGATCGCGCCGCCCTTGATCTTGTTGACGAAGTCGAAGCCCTCGCCCGGGGCCGGCTCGGCGTTGATGACGACGTGGCCGTACTGGCCGCGGCCGCCGGTCTGGCGGACGAAGCGGCCCTGGATCTTGTCGACGGGACGCTTGATCGTCTCGCGGTAGGCGACCTGCGGGCGGCCGACGTTGGCGTCGACGCTGAACTCGCGCAGCAGGCGGTCGACGATCACCTCGAGGTGGAGCTCGCCCATCCCGTGGATCAGGGTCTGGCCCGTCTCCTCGTCTGACTGGACCTGGAAGGTCGGGTCCTCCTCGGCGAGGCGCGCGAGGCTGGCGGAGAGCTTCTCCTGGTCGGCCTTCGTCTTCGGCTCGATCGCGACGGCGATCACGGGCTCCGGGAACTCGATGGTCTCCAGGACGATCGGCGCGTCGGGGGCGGCCAGCGTGTCGCCGGTACCGGTCTGCTTCAAACCGACGCCGGCGCAGATGTCGCCGGCGTAGCACTCCTCGATCTCCTCGCGGTGGTTGGCGTGCATCATCAAGAGCCGCCCGATTCGCTCGGTGCGCCCGTTGGAGGCGTTCAGCACGCGGCTTCCGGCGGAGAGCTTGCCGGAGTACACGCGGAAGTAGGTGAGCTTGCCGACGTAGGGGTCGGCCATGACCTTGAAGGCGAGCGCGGCGAAGGGGGTGCTCTCGTCGGCGGGGCGCTCGGCCTCGCGGCCCTGGCCGTCCTCGCCCTTCTTGGGGGGCTCGATGCCGGTGACGGGCGGCACCTCGAGCGGAGACGGGAGGAGCTCGACGATCGCGTCGAGGAGGGGCTGAACGCCCTTGTTCTTGAACGAGGAGCCGCAGAGGACAGGCGTGACCTTGATGTCGACGGTCGCCTGGTGGAGCGAGGAGGCGATCCGCTCGTGGGGGATCTCCTCGTCGTTGAGGTACGCCTCCATGAGCTCGTCGTCGTAGTCCGCGCAGGCCTCGATCAGGTGGGTGCGGGCCTCGTGGGCCGCGTCCTGCATGTCGGCCGGGATCTCCTCGTAGGAGAACTCGGTGCCGAGCTCGTCCTTCCAGACGAGGGCCTTGTTCTCGATCAGGTCGACGACGCCCGTGAACTCGCTCTCGGCGCCGATCGGGAGCTGGATCGGAAGCGGGTGCGCGCCGAGGCGGTCGCGCATCGTCTGGACGGCCTTGTCGAAGTCGGCGCCCGTGCGGTCCATCTTGTTGACGTAGGCGATGCGCGGGACCAGGTACTTGTCGGCCTGGCGCCAGACGGTCTCGGACTGGGGCTCCACGCCCGCCACCGCGTCGAAGATCGCCATCGCGCCGTCGAGAACGCGCAGCGAGCGCTCGACCTCGACCGTGAAGTCGACGTGGCCCGGAGTGTCGATGATGTTGATGCGGTGGCCATCCCACTCGCAGGCGGTCGCGGCGGACGTGATCGTGATCCCACGCTCCTGCTCCTGCTCCATCCAGTCCATGACAGCGGCGCCCTCATGGACCTCGCCCATCTTGTGGGTGCGCCCGGTGTAGAACAGGATCCGCTCGGTCGTCGTCGTCTTACCGGCGTCGATATGAGCCATGATCCCGATGTTTCGGGTCTTTTCGAGTGGAAATGTGCGTGGCATTGTGCGTAAAGTGTGCTTAGTCGTCGCGGCTAACCGAGCCGCGGCACCGCTTAGGAGGAGACGTTCGGGCCGGTCACTGAATGCGCCCACAAAAAAGGCCCGCACGGGCCTTGGCGCTAGTGCCGAATCAGCCCGAAAACGCCTATATCGTGCGGCTCTCCATGGATTGAATGTCCGCTCGGATGCAGCACCTCGCTGACGCCCGAGCGACGGCTGAATATAGCAGGTGGATGCTGCCCCTCAGGCAGGCTGAATGAGGCTTAACCGTCGCAAGAATCGCGGGTCCGAGAGTCGCCCGAAACGGGTGTCCGACGACGTCCCCGAGTCGGCTTCCGCGGGCGTCGAGGAGCAGGAGCGCAAGCCGCGCGAGCGGCGGCGGCGGAGCGCGAGCGCCGGGGAGCGGCGGGCGAAGCTCGTCCGGGCGGCGAAGGCGGTGGCCGTGGACGTGCTTGGCATTGCGCGCGAGCTCCTGCGCTGGCCGGCCCGGATCTGGATGACGGTCGCCGAGGCACTCGGCAAGGTCATCCTGGCCGCCTGGGTGCGCGGCGTGTTGCCCGCCTGGCGGGTGTTCCTGCGGGCCATGCACGTGGCGCTCGCGTTCGGCGAGCGCACCGTCACCCCCGCCCGCGGCCTTGCCGTTGTCGCGCTCGCCGTGACGATCACGCTTGGGGCCTCGCAATTCTCCAACTACCGGGCCGTGGAGGTAGGGAAGCCGGCGTACACCAATGTCGAGCAGGTCGCTCAGGCGCCCCAGGTCGCGAAGGCCATGCCCCGCTCGGCGCACGGCGTCTGGATCTTCGTGATCGCGGTCGCCTGCCTGTTCGTCACGGTGTTCGCCGTCTGGCGCAACTACCGGCTCGCCCGATTGCTCTTGTTCGGAGGATTGGCCGTGGTCGCGATAAGCCTGTTCATAGATCGCCCCGAAGGCCTGCGCCTGGGAGCGACGGGCGAGGCGTACGCCGGCGCCCAGGCCGTGCTCCTTGGCTCGTTCTGGGTGCAGCTCTTCTCGGGCGTGACCCTGGCGATCGTGGGGCCGCTGCTCGCCATTCAGCTGCGAGGCGAGCGGGCCGTGCGGCGGGGGCGCGCCGGGCGCTCCGGCGAGCGGGTGAAGTCGCGCCGGGCGCCCAGGCTCAGGCCGGGGGTGGGCGCGTGAGCGCCCGCAAGTACGCGTCGGCCGTCCCGACGCCGATCGGCCTCGCCGTGGTGGCTGGGCTCGTCTTCTTCATCATCTCGCTGATCTCAGGGGCGTCGCTCGGGCTGGCGCTGGCGCTGGCGGGCGGCGGCGGCGTCCTCGTCGGGGCTCTTTTCTCCGCGCGCCAGAACCCGGAGCGGCTCCTGCCGCTCGCCTGCATCGCCGGGGCCGGTGCCCTGCTCGCGTCCGAGTTCATGACCACCTTCCAGCTGGCGTCGACCTCTTCCGCGGGCCCCGAGTTCTGCAACGTCGAGGCAGCCGGGCGGCATCACTTCGCCATCGGGATCCTCGCGATCTTCGCGGTGCTCGCGGTGATCGTCGCGGTCACCGCCGGCTCCAAGCCCGCCGCGATCGCCGTGGGCATCGCCGGGGTGGCGGCGCTGATCCTGTTCCTGACGATCGACCTGCCGCACGCCAACAACACCGGGACCCTCGGGCCCTGCAACGCAACGGCCGCGGCCAACTTCTTTGACGCCAAGGCCGACCCTCGGGCCGGTTTCTGGCTCGAGATGGTGGGCGGCCTCGCGCTCGCCCTGAGCGGAGTGGCGCTCGCGACACTGAGCCCGGAGCAGCTGCGAGCGATCCGCCCGCGCTGGCTGGGCGGGGCGAAGGAGGACGAGAAGGCCGCTTCGAAGCCCACGGCGACCGCTCCGCTGAGCGATCTCGACGCAGAGCTCACCGGCTCGAGCAACGATCGCGAAGCCCGCGCCGCCCGGCGGCGCGCACGGGCCACAGCGGCGGCGGGGCGAGTTAGCCCGAGGGCGAGCGGCTACCAGCGGTAATGGGCGAACGCCTTGTTCGCCTGCGCCATGCGGTAGATGTCGTCCTTGCGCTTCCAGGCGCCGCCCTGCTGCTGGGTGGCGTCGAGCATCTCGTTGGCGAGGCGCTCCGACATCGACTTCTCGCGCCGGGCACGCGCGTAGGAGACGAGCCAGCGCACGGCAAGGGTGCGCGCCCGGCGGGCGGGCACCTCGACGGGCACCTGGTAGGTGGCGCCTCCGACGCGGCGGGAGCGGACCTCCAGGACCGGGGTCAGCTCCTTGATCGCGTCGTCGAGGACGTCGACCGGCGGGCGGCTCGTGCGCTCGCCGACGACCGCGAGGGCGTCGTAGGTGATCTGCTCGGCCCGCGACTTCTTGCCGTCGCTCATGACCTTGTTGATGACCTGCTGGACGAGCCGGCTGTGATGCGTGGCATCCGGCTCGACCGGGCGGATGGGTGCGCGGGCGCGACGGGGCACGGTTACTTCTTGACCCCGTAGTGCGACCGGGACTGCTTGCGGTCCGACACGCCCGAGGCGTCGAGCGTGCCGCGGACGACCTTGTAGCGGACGCCCGGAAGGTCCTTCACGCGCCCACCGCGGACGAGCACCACCGAGTGCTCCTGGAGGTTGTGCCCCTCGCCCGGGATGTAGCAGGTGACCTCCATGCCGTTGGTGAGCCGGACGCGGGCCACCTTGCGGAGGGCCGAGTTCGGCTTCTTCGGGGTCACCGTGTAGACGCGCGTGCAAACGCCCCGCCGCTGCGGTGCCGCGATCCGGCGCTTGCGCCCCTGGCCGGACTTGAGGCCGGGGGTGGCCACCTTCTTCGTGGGCCGGTTGCGGCCATTGCGGATCAGCTGACTGGTCGTAGGCACGGCGGGGAATGGTACAAGGCGTCTGATCTTGAGCGGCTGGGCGGCCTCTCGTTACGCTGGAGTCGTGGCGCAGGAGCACCCCGTACTCGCCCTCGACGTCGACGGCGTGATCAGCCTGTTCGGCTTCGAGGGGCCGATCGGCGAAGCCCCCGGGCGCTTCCATCTCATCAACGGGATGGCGCACTGCATCCCGGAGGGGCTCGGCCCGATGCTCGCGCGGCTGGCCGCCTGCTACGAGATCGTCTGGGCGACCGGGTGGGAGGACCGCGCCAACGAGCGGCTGCCCGAGATCCTCGGGCTCCCGGGCGAGCTCCCCTTCCTCACCTTCGACGGCAGGGCCCGCTTCGGCACCGCCCACTGGAAGATCGACGCGATCGACCGCTTCGCCGGCGAGCGGGCGCTGGCGTGGGTCGACGACTCGATCGACGAGACCTGCCGGGCCTGGGCGGACGAGCGCTCCGCCCCCACTCTCCTGGTGGAGACGGAGTCCGCCGAGGGCCTCACGGAGGAGCACGTGGACGCCCTGATTGAGTGGGCGCGCGAGGGGTACACTGCCTGACACGTGGAGGGGTTCTGGCCGATCTTCTTCCTGGCGGTGATCCTGAAGATCCCCGTCGCCGCCCTGCTCTACCTCGTCTGGTGGGCGATCAAGCAGACGCCGGAGACCGAGGAGGCCCCGCCGGAGGCCGAGGACCGCGACCTCCTGCACTGGCGCCGCGAGCCGAAGAAGCCGCGCGACCCGCGCCGCGGCGGCCCCCACGCACCGGACGCGCAGCCGCTCCCGATCATGCCCGCCGGGCGGCCGCACCCGCGTCCTCACCCCGCCGGTCCCGGCGCGAGCGGCGACGGCCCACGCCCGCGGCTCCGCTGAGCCGGCGGAGCGCGAGCCGGCTTAGCCTGGCCCGGCCGCCGCTCCGCAAGGGCCTGCGTCACGAGCACGAGCGTCGCCTCAGGCTCCTCCGTGATCTGGCGCCAGGTGATCCGGAAGACCTGCAGCCCGTGGGCGGCGAGGACGGCGTCCCGCCGCCGATCGGCTTCGAACGCGTCGCGATCGCCGTGGAAGGCGTAGCCGTCGATCTCCACGGCGAGGCCCTCGTCACGCCACAGGAGGTCGAGCTCGTAGCCGTGGAGGGCTACGTTGACCTCGGGCTCGGGCAGCCCAGCCCGCCTGACGAGCGCCAGAAACCGCTCCTCGGCCTCGGACCGCGCCAGCGCGGGGTTCGCCGGGGCCATCTGAGCAGCTGACGCAGTTTCGGCGTGCCGGGTCGGGCCGGGTAACGGGCAAGTAGGGCGAGTAGCCGCCGCTGGGTCCCGGCGTACATCCTCTCCGCCTTGGCCACTGTCTGCTCGAGCTCCCGGACCGGAAGCTGCGCCGCGAGATCGAGCAACGTCCGCGCCGGCGTGGTGACGCGGATGCGCCGGAGCATCGTCACTTCGTCGGGCCGGAGCGCGCTGACTCGGTGGACTCGAATGCCCGGTCGGGATGGGCAGCGACCGGCGGCGACCGTCACGTCGATTGGGCTCGTCATGTCGTCTGGACGCCAAACGCCAAAGCACCGCCCCACTCCAGTGGCCGATCGCGGCGTCCGGTCCGCAGGCAAGCGCCGCGGCAGCCTCGCGCGCATCTTCCGACTGGACCGGTCCCACCGCATACACGCCGCGATGCATCGGTCGCAGCCAGCCTGCACGCACACGGTTGTCGATCACATCGCGGCCGATCCCAGCGAAGATCAGCTGATCGCGACCGACCACGCCATGGGGTCGGGACAGGGCCGATATCCGACGCTCGACCGCGAATAGGCGCGCTAACCCTTCAGCCATCCGCCCACCAGACCGCCATTGAAGAGTTGACCGCTCACAGGACGGTTAAGTCTTCAGCCAGTCCCACGCGCCCCCCTCGGCTGAAGGGTTGGCGACGCAGAACGCCTGTGGCCGGGCCGGGGGGCAGGGCCGGGGCCAGGGTGTCCGAGGGGATGCGAGGCGACGGGACCGCTGCCCTACTCGCCCATCTTCGGTTGGCGCCCCGGATCGGGCCGGGAGGAATGCCCGGCCCTACTTGTCGTCGCCGCCCTCGGTCGTCTCGATCTCGGAGGCGAGCTCCTCGAGCTCGTCCGCGAAGGAGGGGCCGAAGCCCTCGAGCTCCGTGACCTCGTCGCCGTCGTCGGTCAGGCCGAGCTCGGCGGCGAGCTCCTCCTCGTCGAGGAGGTCCTCCTCGGGCCGCTGGGCGGGCTCCACCGGCTCGATCTCGAGCGCCCGGTAGTGCTTGAGGCCGGTCGCCGCCGGGATCAGCTTGCCGATGATGACGTTCTCCTTCAGGCCGACCAGGCGGTCGCGCTTGCCCTCGAGGGCCGCGTCGGTGAGCACCTTGGTCGTCTCCTGGAAGGAGGCCGCCGAGAGGAACGACTCGGTGGCGAGCGAGGCCTTGGTGATCCCGAGGATCGTCTCCTCGGCCTTGGCCGGCGTGCCGCCGTCGTCCTTCACCGACTTGTTGAGCCGCTTCAGGCGGTGACGGTCCTCGAGCGCGCCCGGCAGGAGGGTGGTCGAGCCCTTGGACTCGATCCGCACCTTCTTCATCATCTGGCGCGCGATCAGCTCGATGTGCTTGTCGTTGATGTCCACGCCCTGGGCCTTGTAGACCTTCTGCACCTCACTGACGAGGTAGAGCTCGGTCTCGGTGCGGCCGCGGATCTCGAGCAGCTCGGCCGGGTACAGCGAGCCCTCGTTCAGCTGCGTGCCGGCCTCGATGCGATCGCCGTGCTTCACGTTGAGGCGCGAGCGGGCCGGGAACGAGTAGCTCTCGTCCTCGCCCTTGGCGTCGGTGACGATCACCTTCATCGCCTTGTCGGTCTCCTCGACCGCGACCTTGCCGGCCGCCTTCGCCATCTGCGCGAGGCCCTTCGGCTTACGCGCCTCGAACAGCTCCACGACGCGCGGCAGACCCTGCGTGATGTCCTGGCCGGCGATACCGCCGGTGTGGAAGGTCCGCATCGTGAGCTGCGTGCCCGGCTCGCCGATCGACTGGGCGGCGATGATCCCGACGGCGTCGCCCAGCTCGACCATCGAGCCGGTCGCCATCGTGCGGCCGTAACAGGTCTGGCACACGCCCGACTCGAGCTCGCACTTGAGCACCGAGCGGACCGGGACCGTGACCTCCTCGTCGCCGTACGCCTCGGCGATCGCCTCGAGCTCGGGCAGGTCG
Source organism: uncultured Actinomycetes bacterium (assembly GCA_963829735.1). Classification (GTDB taxonomy): domain Bacteria; phylum Actinomycetota; class Thermoleophilia; order Solirubrobacterales; family 70-9; genus AC-56. The sequence continues at coordinate 32,800 of CAWHJT010000003.1, read as the reverse complement.
ATCTCCTGCCCGCGCTTGAGCAGCTCGCGGCCGCGCTTGGTCGCGAACTTCTTCGCCGCGAGGCGGCCGATGAGGTTCGTGTTGAGGTTGCCGTCGTCGAGCCGCAGCGGAGCCTCGATGAACTCCTTGGTCTTGCAGTCCTCGGCGCGCACGATCACGTCCTGGGCGACGTCGACGAGACGCCGCGTCAGGTAGCCGGAGTCGGCCGTCCGCAGCGCGGTGTCGGCGAGCCCCTTCCGGGCGCCGTGGGTGGAGATGAAGTACTCCAGCACCGACAGGCCCTCCATGAAGTTGGCCTTGATCGGGCGCTCGATGATCTCGCCCTTCGGGTTGGCCATCAGGCCGCGCATTCCCGCCAGCTGGCGGATCTGCTTGAACGAGCCGCGGGCCCCGGAGTTGGCCATCATGAAGATCGGGTTCAGCTCGTGGAGGTTGTCCTCCATCGCCTTCGCGACCTCCTCGGTGGCCTTGTCCCACTTGTCCGTCACCGCCTCCTTGCGCTCCTCGGCGGTGATGTAGCCCTCCTCGTAGTTGGCCTGGATCTCCTGGGCCTGCTTCTCGTAGCCGTCGAGGATCTCCTCCTTGTTCGGCGGCGAGATGATGTCGTTCTTCGAGATCGTGATGCCGGCCTGCGACGCGTAGTGGAACCCGAGGTCCTTGAACGCGTCCAGCACCTGCGCGACCGCCGCGGCCCCGTAGGCCTCAACCAGGTCGGTGACCATCTCGTTGACGCTGTTCTTCTTCAGGTTGTGGTTGACGAACTCGAACTTGTCCGGGTCGTACTCGTCGCCCAGGGCCTCCTCGAGCGCGCGCTCGACCTTGTCGTTGAAGATGATCCGGCCGACCGTGGTCAGGAAGTGCTCGTGGCCGGCGCGGCGGTACTCCGCCCAGTCGTGCAGGTCGACGATGCCGTTCTCGTACGCGAGCTCGGCCTCCTGCGCCGTCCGGAACGGATGCGGCGTCTTCTTGAGCTTCTTCGGGTCGATCTTGTCCACGTCCTGATCCGCGTAGGTCAGGAAGTAGAGGCCGAGGACCATGTCCTGCGTCGGCGTCGCCAGGGGCGAGCCGTGCGCGGGCGAGCAGGATGTTGTTCGAGGACAGCATCAGGATGCGCGCCTCGGCCTGCGCCTCCGCTGAAAGCGGGACGTGCACGGCCATCTGGTCGCCGTCGAAGTCGGCGTTGAACGCGTGGCAGACCAGCGGGTGGATCTGGATCGCCTTGCCCTCGACCAGCACCGGCTCGAAGGCCTGGATGCCCAGGCGGTGGAGCGTCGGCGCGCGGTTCAGCAGTACGGGGTGCTCCTTGATGACCTCCTCGAGCACGTCCCAGACCTCCGGGATCATCGAGTCGACCATCTTCTTGGCCGCCTTGATGTTCTGGACGGCCTTGCGCTCGACCAGCCGGGCCATGATGAACGGCTTGAAGAGCTCCAGCGCCATGAGCTTGGGCAGCCCGCACTGGTGCAGCTTCAGGCTCGGACCGGAGACGATCACCGAGCGGCCGGAGTAGTCCACGCGCTTGCCGAGCAGGTTCTGGCGGAAGCGCCCCTGCTTGCCCTTGAGCATGTCGGAGAGCGACTTCAGCGCCCGGTTGCCCGGCCCGGTGACGGGCCGGCCGCGGCGGCCGTTGTCGAACAGCGCGTCGACGGCCTCCTGGAGCATCCGCTTCTCGTTGTTGACGATGATCTCCGGCGCGCCCAGGTCCAGCAGCCGCTTGAGGCGGTTGTTGCGGTTGATGACGCGGCGGTAGAGGTCGTTCAGGTCCGAGGTCGCGAACCGGCCGCCGTCCAGCTGCACCATCGGGCGCAGCTCCGGCGGGATCACCGGCACGCAGTCCAGGATCATCCACTCGGGCCTGTTGGCGGAGTGCAGGAAGGACGAGGCGACCTTGAGCCGCTTGACCGCCCGGGCCTGCTTCTGGCCCTTGGACGTGTTGATCGTCTGCTCGAGCTCCTCGCACTCGGCCTCGAGGTCGACCTGCTCCAGCAGGTCGCGCACCCACTCGGCGCCCATGCCGCCGCGGAAGTACTCGCCCCAGCCGAACGGGGAGCCGAAGCGATCCTTCAGATCGCGGAAGACGGCCTCGTCGTTGATGACGTCCTTGACCTTCATCTCCTGGAAGGTCTTCCAGACCTCCTCCATCCGCTCGGCGGCGTCGTCGAGGTAGGCCTCGGTGTCGGCGATCTCGCTCTCGAGCCCCTTGCGGGTGTCCTTGATCAGCTTCGTGCGCTCGGCGTCCTCCAGCTTCTTCGGGTTGACGCCGAGGCCGTCGGCCCAGAGCTCGTCCTCTTCGTCGAACTTGTCCTTGGTGCCCTCGCCCTCGAGCCAGGCGATGCGTCGCTCGATCGCCTCGTTCAGCTGCTGCGTGCGCTGCTCGCGCTCCGCCGCGTAGCCGTCGAGGATCTTCTTGACCTCCTTCTCGAGCTTGCCGACGTCCTTGGCGCGCGCCTCCTCGTCGATCCAGGTGACGAGCGAGGCCGCGAAGTAGAGGACCTTCTCGAGCTCCTTCGGAGCCATGTCGATCAGGTAGCCGATGCGGGAAGGAACGCCCTTGAAGAACCAGATGTGCGAGACCGGCGCGGCCAGGTCGACGTGGCCCATGCGCTCGCGGCGCACCTTGGAGCGGGTCACCTCGACGCCGCAGCGCTCGCAGACGATGCCCTTGTAGCGGACCCGCTTGTACTTGCCGCAGTAGCACTCCCAGTCCTTGGTGGGACCGAAGATGCGCTCGCAGAAGAGCCCGTCCTTCTCGGGCTTCAGGGTCCGGTAGTTGATCGTCTCCGGCTTGGTTACCTCGCCGTGGCTCCAGCTCCGAATCTTCTTGGAGGAGGCGAGTCCGATCTCGATTGCGTCGAAATTATTGATGTCCATCATTCCTCTACCTTCGTCTCCTCTTCGGCGCCGGCGCCGTTAGTGCTTCCAGCTTCTCCTTCGGCCACGACCTGCTCCTCGCGCTCGTCGGCGGCGCCCTTGGCGCCGTCGCCCTCAGCACGAACTCCGGAGAGGTCGATCCCGAGCTCCTCCGCGGCGCGGAGCAGCTCGTCGTCCTCCTCGCCGATCTCGACCGCGCCCTCCTCGGCAACGAGGTTGACGTCCAGGCCGAGGCTCTGGATCTCCTTCAAGAGGACCTTGAAGGACTCCGGCACCGACGGCTCGGGGATGTTCTCCGACTTGACGATCGACTCGTAGGCCTTGACGCGGCCGACGGTGTCGTCGGACTTGACGGTGAGCATCTCCTGGAGCGTGTAGGCGGCTCCATACGCCTCGAGCGCCCACACCTCCATCTCGCCGAATCGCTGGCCGCCGAACTGGGCCTTACCGCCGAGCGGCTGCTGGGTGACCAGCGAGTAGGGGCCGGTCGACCGAGCGTGGATCTTGTCGTCGACCAGGTGGAGCAGCTTCAGGATGTACATGTTGCCGACGGTCACGCGGCCCTCGTACGGCTCACCGCTGCGGCCGTTGTAGAGCCGGGTGGTGCCGAACGCCTTCGTCCCCTCGCGGCGACCCTTGTCCACGGCGAGGTCCACGCCGCGGTCGGCGTGCTCCTCCTGCCAGCGCACGAGGGCCTCGTCCACGTCCTCGACGGCCGCGCCGTCGAAGACCGGAGTGGCGACGAACACCCGCCCGCCGTCCTTCTGGGACTCCTTGTAGGCCTGCGTCCCGTCGTCGTACCAGCCGTTGGCGGCCGCCCACCCGAGATGGGTCTCGAGGATCTGGCCGATGTTCATTCGGCTCGGCACGCCGAGCGGGTTCAGGATCACGTCGATGGGCGTGCCGTCCTCCATGAAGGGCATGTCCTCCTGGGGGACGATCCGCGAGATGACGCCCTTGTTCCCGTGGCGGCCGGCGAGCTTGTCGCCCTCGGCGATCTTGCGCTTGGTGGCGACGAAGACGCGCACCAGGTTGTTGACACCCGGTGGCAGGTCGTCGCCCGCCTCGCGGTCGAACGTGAGGACGTCGATGACCACGCCGCCCTCGCCGTGCGGGACCTTGAGCGAGGTGTCGCGGACCTCGCGCGCCTTCTCCTTGAAGATCGCGCGGATCAGCTTCTCCTCGGCGGTCAGCTCGGTCTCGCCCTTCGGCGTGACCTTGCCGACCAGCAGGTCGCCGGACGACACCTCGGCGCCGATCCGGACGATGCCGCGCTCGTCCAGATTGCGCAGGCTCTCCTCGGAGCGGTTCGGGATGTCGCGGGTGATCTCCTCGTCGCCCAGCTTCGTCGTGCGGGCGTCGATCTCGTACTCCTCGATGTGGATCGAGGTGAGCTCGTCGTCCTTGAACAGGCGCGAGGAGATGATGATCGCGTCCTCGAAGTTGTAGCCCTCCCAGGACATGAAGGCGACCGTGACGTTCTTGCCGAGCGCGATCTCGCCACCCGCGGTGGAGGACCCGTCGGCGAGCACGTCGCCGGCCTTCACCTTGGCGCCGACCGAGACGATCGGGGTCTGGTGGATGATCGTGCCCTGGTTCGAGCGCATGAACTTGGTCAGCTCGTACTCGTCCTTCTTCTGGCCGTGGCTGACGACGATGCGCTCGGCGTCGACGTAGGCGACCTCGCCATCGTTCTCCGCGAGGACGACGTCGCCGCTGTCGACCGCGGCGCGGTGCTCCATGCCGGTGCCGATGAGCGGCGCCTCCGGCTTGAGCAGCGGCACGGCCTGACGCTGCATGTTCGAGCCCATGAGGGCGCGGTTGGCGTCGTCGTGCTCGAGGAACGGGATCAGGGCCGTCGCCACCGACCAGATCTGGGTCGGGGAGACGTCCATCAGGTCGACCTGCTTCGGCGACACCGAGACGAGCTCGCCGTCGGCCGAGCGGCACAGGACCTGGGGGCCCTTCAGTCGCTTGGTCTTGGGGTCGATCTCGGCGTTCGCCTGCGCGATCGTCTGCTCCTCCTCCTGGGTGGCGTCCAGGTGGACGATCTTGTTGGTGACCACGCCGTCCTTGACCACCCGGTAGGGGGTCGTGACGAAGCCGTGCTCCGACACCTGCGCGTAGGAGGAGAGCGACCCGATCAGGCCGATGTTCGGGCCCTCCGGGGTCTCGATCGGGCACATGCGCCCGTAGTGGGTCGGGTGCACGTCGCGCACCTCGATCGGCGCCCGCTCACGGGTGAGCCCGCCGGCGCCGAGCGCCGACAGGCGCCGCCGGTGGGTGAGCCCGTCGAGCGAGTTCGTCTGGCTCATGAACTGCGACAGCTGCGAGGAGCCGAAGAACTCCTTCATCGCCGCCACGACCGGGCGGATGTTGATGATCGTCTGCGGCGTGATCGCGTCCGAGTCCTCGGTGGTGAGCCGCTCGCGGACGACGCGCTCCATGCGGTACAGGCCGACCCGGAACGCGTCCTGGATCAGCTCGCCGACCGTCCGCAGGCGGCGGTTGCCGAAGTGCTCGTACTCGTCGAGGTGGTCCTGGATCGGATCGCGCGGGTAGGTCTGCGCCTCCGCCGCGTAGTCCTTGATCGGGTTCTCCGTCGTCGATCTCCTCGGGGATGCCGAGCAGCTTCGGAATGCCCACCAGCTCCTTGATCAGCGCCACGATGTCGTCGCGCGTCAGGACCCGGTTGTCGAGGTCGACGTCCAGGTCGAGGCGGGCGTTCAGCTTGTAGCGGCCGACCCTGGTGAGGTCGTAGCGCTTGGGGTCGAAGAACAGCTGCTCGAGCAGCGTCTTGGCCGCGTCGACCGACGGCGGCTCGCCCGGCCGCTGCTTCTTGAACAGCTCGACCAGGGCACCCTCCTCGGTCTTCGTCGGCTCGGTGTCCGCCTCGATCGTGTGGCGGATGTAGACCGAGTCGTCGAAGAGCTTCATGATCTCCTCGTCGGTGACGAAGCCCATCGCGCGCAGCAGCACGGTGACCGGGAGCTTGCGCTTGCGGTCGATGCGGGCGTAGACGCGGCCCTTCTTGTCGATCTCGAGCTCGAGCCACGAGCCGCGAGCCGGCATCAGGTTCGCGATGAAGACCTGCTTCTCGCGGTCCTTCGGCTCCATCACGTAGGCGCCGGGGGACCGGACGAGCTGGGTCACGACGACGCGCTCGGTGCCGTTGATGATGAACGTGCCGCGACCCGTCATCCATGGGAAGTCCCCCATGAAGACGGTCTGCTCGCGGATCTCACCGGTCTCGCGGTTCTGGAACGCAACCTTGACGTTCAGCGGACGCGAGTAGGTGATGTCCTTCTCACGGCACTCGGCGATCGAGTGCGTGGGCTCGTCGAATGTGAAGTCCTGGAAGACAATCGCGAGATTGCCCGTGTAGTCCTCGATCGGCGAGATGTCGTCGATCGTCTCCCGCAGCAGGCCCTCCTTCGGGTTCGTGAGGCGCTCGAAGGAGAGACGCTGAATGTCTATTAGGTGTGGGACTTCAAGCGGGTTCTCGAGACGGGAAAAGGTTCTCCGGGTGACAGGGGCAGCAGCAGCATGGGATGTGGCCAACTGGGCGACTCCTCAGAAGGTCGTGGGACGCGAATCTGCGCGAGTAGATTCGGGGCAGCAAGGGCTCGACGGCGCGCGACCCTGCAAAATACCACAAGAATGCACGCCTAGGCAAGCCTAGCAGGCTGCGCCGGTCTCCCGAAACGGCATCGTCCGACTCCGGCCCCGCCAATGGTCGATTTTCCACCTATACGGTGCATTTGCGACCACTCGCCGGGTATGGCCGGGCTCACGTCGGGAAATTTGGCGCCTCCCATGGGCCGGCCGGAGCCCGATCTCGAAGCTGCTTGGCAAGCTCGACGAACGGAAGGAGCGTGCGGTCGAACCCGTAGTACGCGAGGATCGCCCAGGCGATGAGCTCCAGGCGCTGCCCAAGCGGCGGGAGCCCGTCGGCCAGGTCGATCAGCGGCATGTCGCCCTCCGTGGGCGACCCCTTCGGCCCGAGCCATTCGTATGCGACGCTTACGCGGGGCGGGGCCGCCGCCGTCCTCGCCGAGCCCCAGTGCAGGGCATCGAACCCCCAGCCGAGCACCGACCCCGCCGGCGCCGGTAGCGCGCGGGCGTGCTGCAAGAGGGTCGTCGCATCGGCGTCTGTCGTCTCGCTCTTTCTGAACCGAGTGACCGCATCGCCGACTTCGTCGCTGCGGGGGACGATGTACATGCAGCCGTTGTCCAAGGTGGCATCCGTCAACGGGACCCAGGTCGACAGCCGATCGTCAAACGGCGGCCCGTCCGTATGCGGAGCCCAGCCTCGGGGACTCCCCTCCCCGTCCACGTAATGAACCGCCAGCAGCGGCCTGAGCCGGACAGGCGCCCCGAGGAGCGCCACCGCGATGCTCCGAACGGGGCTTGCCCAGGCCAGGGCCCAGAGCTCGTCGAAGACAAAGGCGAACAGCGCGTGCCAATCGTGTGCCCGCAGCCGCTCGATCGCCTCGAGGATCGCCGCCGTCCGAGCGTCCGGCAGCACGTCCGATTTGATGAAGTACCCGTGACGGCGGAAGGCCTCTGGGTCGACGCGAGCCTCATCCGGCGTGCCGAACCCGGCCTTCCCGCCAATCGTCATCTCAGGGCACAGGTCGATCCAGTACTCGGGTTCGGCGACCTCGCCGCTGCGCTCCGCGATCGCTCGCCCTTCGACGCGTCGAGACTCACCGAAGAGCTCAAGCGCCACCTTCTGCAAGGCGTCCTGCTTCACGGATCCAGTCTAAGGCTGTTCGTGGACCAGGGTTAGTAGACACCCCCGCATAGCCGTTACTTGAGCTCGACCTCGCCCCCGGCCTCCTCGAGGTCGGCCTTGAGCTTGTCGGCCTCCTCGCGCTCCAGGCCCTCCTTGACGGCCTTCGGCGCCGAGTCGACCAGGGACTTGGCCTCCTTCAGCCCGAGCCCGGTCGCCGCGCGAACGGCCTTGATGACCTGGATCTTCCTGTCGCCGGGAGCGGTGAGGACCACGTCGACCGTCGACGACTCCTCAGCGGCGCCGTCGGCGCCGTCGCCGGCAGCTGCGGCCGGTGCCGCGGCGGCGACCGCTGTGGCCGACACCCCGAACTCCTCCTCGAGCGCCTTGATGCGCTCCGAGAGCTCGAGCACGGAGATGTTCTTCAGCTCCTCGATCCACTCCTCGGTGGACATCGCCTTGGTTGCCACTACTTTTCCTCCTCGGAATCGGAACCCTCGGAATCGGAGCTTTCGCCTTCCGATGCCTTCTGGGTCTCTTCGTCGCTTTCGGTTGAATCTCTGCCGGCGGGCTCTTCCTCCGCGGCGGGCTCCTCGGCCTTCTCCTCCTCGGCCTCCGGCTCCTCTCCTCCCCCGACCAGCCCCTGCTCGGCGATCTGGCCGAGGCCGACCGCGAGGCCGGAGACCATCGAGGCAAGCCCGCGGGTGAGCCCGGTCAGCGGGCTGGCGGTGACGCCGACCAGTTGGCCGTGCAGCACGTCCAGCCCGGGCAGACGGGCGATCGCCTGAAACTTCTCGGGCGTCGAGCGCCTCGCCGTCCATCAGACCACCGCGGTACTCGAGGATGTTGTGTTGGCGGGCGAACGTGAAGATCGCCTTCGCGGCGATGACCGCGTCGCCCTTGACGAAGGCCAGTGCGATCGGCCCGTCGAACAGCTCGGAGAGCTCGGTCGTCCCGGCCTTCTCGGCGGCGCGCTTGGCCAGCCGGTTCTTGACCACCCGGAACGTGGCGTCGGCCTCGCGCAGCCGAGCGCGCAGCTCGGCCGCCTCGGGAACGCTGATCCCGCGGTAGTCGACGCGCGAAGATCGCCTCGGCCTCTCCGAGCCGCTCGGCGATCTCCTCGACTGCTGCTGCCTTTTGGTCCTTGTTCACGTGTGGATCCTCAAATCAAAAGAGCCCGCTCGCAGGCGGGCTCGAAGCATCGGCTTTGAACCTCACCTGCGCCGGTCTTCCGGGCCGCTTGGTCGCGGACCCCGCCGGCGGTCTTGGGCAAGTCGACGGGCGATGTTAGCTGACGGGCCGATCAGCGCGGCGTGATCGCCGGCGGGTCCCAGCCCGAGCCGTCGAGGATCCCGGGGATCGCCGAGGGCTTCGCGTCGTAGATCCGCATCAGCAGGCGGAATTGGCCGGTCGGCGCGGGCAAGCCAGTTCTGGCGCTCCACCGACGATGTGGGCTCGTCGTGCTGGATGTAGACGTCCAGCGAGCCGTCGGGGTTGAAGTGGAGGTCGGTGCGGTCGTTGATGAGGTAACGGTCGATCGGGTTGGGGACGAAGAACCCGTCGAGGTCGTAGAGGCTCACCGACCAGAAGGCGCGGACCGGCGGCAGCTGGCCCGGGTCGAAGTGCATCACGTACCGCTTCGCGCCGGTCAGGTCCTGACCGGAGTGGTCGACCTGCGCCAGCGGATAGATGGACTCGTCGGGCACCAGTGCCCCGAGGCCGATCTGGGCCACGCTCGCTCGCAGCTTGTAGTTGGTGCCGTAGCGCCCGGTCTTCGAGACCAGCCAGCCGTTGTGGGCCACGAAGCCGTCGATGTACGCCTGCCTGATGTCGGCGAGGATCGCGTCGGGACCGTCGGCCACCGCGTTCCGAAGGCCGCGCCGCTCGGCCGCGTTAAGCTTCGGGTCCTTCGAGGGCTCATCCCGGGGCCGACGCCGACCGTCGCCAGCTTGGCGAGGATCGGGTCGTCGCGCTGAGGCGGCGGGAAGCGGTCGAGCAGGCTGCCCAGGCGGTCGAGGTAGCGCAGCCCCGTGGGCACCTTGTAGTGGGTCGGGTCCTTGCTCGCGTCAGCGGGATAGTGCCGGCTCCAGTCGGTCCCGTAGCGGGCGAGCGGCGTCATCGTGAAGCGCTTCTCGAGCTTGGCGACCCTGGGAACGTCCTTCTCGCCCCGGACCAGCGCCCGGGCGATGACCCAGACCCGGTCATACGGCGCGTTCACCCGGTGCACGCCCTTGGGCAGGTGAACGTGCTCTCCGCGGGGGACGACGGCGTAGTCGCCCGGCTTGGTGTGGCTCACGGTGCCGAGATTGCGAAAGTTGGTCGTGTACGGATCGAGCAGCTCGAAGACGTAATAGCGGTCCTTGACCTTCGGCACGTGGATCACGATCGGCTGGCGCTTGAGGTTGAGCCAGCCGATCGAGTAGAGGGTGTCGTGGTTCGGAGCGACGACCGTCTTCGCGTTGGGATTGGCGAGCTTGCGGGCGTGGCTGAAGCTGTTGGCCGGCGCGTAGGCCCGGTGGGTCGGCTGCCCGACGCTGGTCTGTGTGCGGTAGGTCTGCTGCGTGCCCAGCAGCGGGAGCCCGTACTTGTAGGCCCGGAGGCCCAGCTTGTAGGCGTTCTGGTAGTCGGATCCGGATGCCGCCGACGCGGACCCGATCCCGAGCGACGCGGTCGCCGCCAGGGCGAGGAGCCCGGCGACCGCGCTGCGAAGCATGCGGGTCGGCGGCCTACTCGGCCGCGGCGGCCGCGGGCTCGGCCTCGCGCCCGCGCCGTTGCCGGACGGCGCGCCGGCCAGGATGTCGCCCTCGCGGGTGCGCGACTCGTCGATGCGGACGCCCGGGCCCATGCTCGTCGCCATCGTGATCGAGAGCAGGTAGCGGCCCTTGGCGGCGGCCGGCTTCGCGCGGACGATCTCGTCGACGACCGCGGCGTAGTTCTCGAGCAGGGCGCGCTCCTCGAAGCTCGCCTTGCCGATCGTCAGGTGGATGACGGCCTGGCGGTCGGTGCGGTACTCGACCTTCCCGGCCTTTGCCTCGCCGACGGCCTTCGCGATGTCGTTGGTGACGGTGCCGACCTTGGGGTTGGGCATCTTGCCCTGCGGGCCGAGGATGCGGCCCAGCTTCGAGACGACCGGGCCCATCAGGTCGGGCGTCGCAATCGCGACGTCGAAGTCGGTGAAGCCCTCGTTGACCTTGTCGGCCAGGTCCTGCGCGCCGACGAAGTCCGCGCCCGCCTCCTCGGCCGCGCGGGCGCCGTCGCCGTCGGCGAACACGGCGACGCTGACGTCCTTGCCGAGGCCGTGGGGAAGCGCCAGGGTGCCGCGCAGCTGCTCCTCGGCGTGACGGACGTTGACGCCGAGGCGCAGGTGCACCTCGACCGTCTCGTCGAACTTCGTGGAAGCCGTCTCCTTGATCAGGGCGACGGCCTCGGCCGGCTGGTAGCGCTGAGCGCGGTCGATCTTCTCGTAGGCCGCGCGGTATCGCTTGCCGTGCGCCATCGCTACTCCTCCAGGCCCTCGACGTCGACGCCCATCGACCGGGCGGTGCCGGCGATGATCCTCGAGGCGGCGTCCAGGTCGTTGGCGTTCAGGTCGGGCATCTTGCGCTCGGCGATCTGGCGCACCTGGGCGGCGCTGATCGTGCCGACCTTCTCGCGATTCGGCTCGCCGGAGCCCTTCTCGATCGAGATCGCCTCCTTGATCAGGACGGCGGCCGGCGGCGTCTTGGTGATGAAGTCGAACGAGCGGTCCTCATACACCGTGATCTCGACCGGGATGATCGTCCCGGCGTCCTGCTGCGTCTGGGCGTTGAACGCCTTGCAGAACTCCATGATGTTGACCCCGTGCTGACCGAGCGCGGGGCCCACCGGCGGGGCAGGGTTAGCCGCCCCGGCCGGGATCTGGAGCTTGATCATCGTGAGGACCTTCTTCGCCACGCGGCGGCGAGGATAGCGATGCGGGAGGTGCGGCCGCCGCCGACGCCGTTGGGCAAGCAAGGTCGCAAATGCACCGATGCGGGCCGAAAACCGACCCGCGCCCCCAACCGGCGGCAGCTGGTGGCATGGCCGGTCGCAAATGCACCTATGCGGTCGATTTCCAACCATCCGTCGGAGGATGGTGCGGCGGCGATGGGAGAAGCGCGGCGGTCACGCGGCGAGCGCGAGGAGGGCACTCAGCTCGGAAGCCACCCGCGCCGGTTGTGCGGTCACGTCCCACCACGTGAACCGCGCTACCCGCCAGCCCGCGAGCATCAGCGCGCGGTCCCTCGTGGGATCGTTGCGGCGCGCTCGGGTCGTCTCGTGAAAGCCGGCGCTGTCCGTCTCGACCGCGAGCCTGCGGTCCGGCCACGTGAAGTCCACCTCGTACCCGCCGGCCGGGATCGGCAGTGGCACCCAGGCATTGACGCGCGGCTCGGGCAACCCGGCCCTCCGGCAGAGCCTCAGGAACGCGCGCTCCATCTCGCTCTTCGCCTCCGCATCGCTGAGCTCGGCGGGCCGGCCGAGCAGCGACCGGAGCAACGGTGTCCCCGGACGCCCCGGAAGGCGCTCGAGCAGGGCGGCGAGCTTCCCGAAGTCGAGCGGGGTAGGCCCGATCTGGGCGCGTGAAGCGCGTACTCGAGCGCGTCGCGATTCAGAACCGCACTCAGGTCGAAGATCGTCCGTTCGATCGTCGTGCAGGGGATCGCATCGACAACGCAGACGTCCGCCGGCGACAGCGTGGCGCCGCTGTGGACAGCGATGTCACGCCGCCTGCGTCCCGTCCGGCCGCGCGAGCTCACGTCGATACGAGCCGCGTTGGAGTTGCGAATTCGTTGATGGGCCGCCGCCGAGCGATGGGAGAGCACGGCTCCTTCACCACATGCGAGCACCGCGGCCAACCAGCGCCCCTCACGTGAGAGCTTCGTGTGGCCCGCCGCGTACACGCCGTGGTGGATTCGATGCAGCCATCCGGACCCGACCCGACGGGCGACCATGCGGTGTGTCAACCCGATTTCGACCAGCTGAGCGACCGACACGACCCCGTGCTGCCGAGCCGCTAGGGCCGCGACGGCTACGTCCGATCCTCGCCGCTCCCGGCCGATGGTCGGAAATGCACCATCTGCACCACCCTACTTTGTATCTCTCATGGAGATCCGAGCGCTGTCGAGCGAAGGCCGTAGGCCGAGCGAGATGCGTCGGAGTCGGCCTGGAGAGCAGCTCGTCGAGCTTCTGCGCTGGGGTCATCCAGCCCAGGGTCTGCCGCGGGCGCCCGTGGGCCGGCGGCATGCGGTCGAGCTCGTTCTGGCTCACCCCCGCGGGCTTCGGCCCTTCGGGAAGTACTGGCGAAGGAGGCCGTTGGTGTCTCGTTCGATCCCCGCTGCCAGGGGCTCTGGATCGCAGAAGTAGACCTCGACGCCGCTGTCAACCGTGAACCGGGCGTGCTCGGCCATCTCCAGGCCCTGGTCCCAGGTGAGCGAGCGGCGCAGCTGGGAGGGCAGGGTTCGACGCTTCGGGCGAGCGCCGCCTTGACCTGGGCGGCGCCGAAGGACGGGCAGCGCCACCAGCTGGCGTAGCGGGTGGAGCGCTCGACCAAGGTGGCGATCGCGTTCGTCTTCGTCCCCATCAGCAGGTCGCCCTCCCAGTGGCCGGGGACGGCCCGGTCTTCGACCTCCGGCGGGCCGCGGAGATCGGAACCATGTCGCGATCTGCCCTGGCCCTGGCCGCGCACTTTGGGAGCGAGGCAGGCGCTTCTGCGGCGCTGCGCAGATGCCGGGTGAGCTCGCGCCTGACGACCCCGCGACTGCACGTAAAGCGAGCGATAGATCGTCTCGGCGATACCCGCATCCCCTCATGTCGGGTAGCGGAGGCGAAGCCAGCCCGCGATCTGCTGCGGGAGTGGTCTGGCGCAGGCGCTCGACCACGATCCGGCGAGCTCGGGCAGCGCTCGAGCTCCCCGCTTCGGCCGCCGGCCCGGCGCCAGGCCTCCTCGTCGGCGAGTGGCGCGTAGCGGCGCCGCCGCCGCAGCGTCGACCTCGCGCGAGATCGTGGTGAGCGCCGCGCCGGCGGGCGATCCGGTGATAGGAATCGCCGCGGGCGATCCCGCGCGAGATCTCCTCGCGCTCGCGAGCGTCAGGCAGCGCGGTGAGCGGCGACGCGGGCGGCGCGGATGCCCCCGCATGCGTCAGGTAGTGGTTCACCTGCAGCGTGAGGCCGCCGCCGCGATCTTCGGCTCGCTCAGCCCCTCGCCCCGCCTCCAGATCCATCCTGCTGGCCTGTGAGGCCCTGCGTCCCCTCTTCACTATGCACCTCCTCATTCGTCAGCCCCTCGCTACTCTCTCGGTGGTGCGGCGTGACTGGACCCCCATATGCGGTCGATTTTCTGCCGGGCGCGGGCGATGGGCGCCATCGTCGACACCCAAAGCGCGCGGATCAACACACGCGCGCGCCGGAAGTGGGACCGATTCGCGCCTATGCGCGGGCTGTGCCGGCGGCGGCCCCGGGGCGACTGGCGCTCAGACCTTCTTCACCTGGTCGTAGCCGACCTCGACCGGGGTCTCGCGGCCGAAGATCGAGACCAGCACCTTGAGCTTCGCCGCGTCCTCGTTGATCTCGGCGATCTCGCCGGAGAAGTCCGACAGCGGGCCCGAGATCACCTTCACCGTCTCGCCGATCGTGAACTGGGCGCGGGCGCGGGGGCGCTCGGCGGTCTCGCGGTGCAGGAGGCGGTCGACCTCGGGCTGGGAGAGCGGGATCGGCTTGTTGCGCGAGCCGACGAAGCCGGTGACGCCGGGGGTGTTCTTGACCAGGCCCCAGGCGTCGTCGGTCATCTCCATGTTGACGAGCACGTAGCCGGGCATCGTGCGCTTCTCGACCGCGATGCGCTGGCCGTCCTTGAGCTCCGACACCTGCTCGGTCGGGACGACGACCTGGCGCACGCGCTGGCGCTGGTTCATCGTCTCGACGCGGTGCTCGAGGTTGTGCTTGACCTTGTTCTCGTGGCCTGAGTAGGTGTTGATTACGTACCAACGAAACATGAGATGAAGTCGCTTTCAGTAAGGGGTGGGCGAGGCTTTCGGGCTGGAGATCAGATGAGGCGCTGGACGAGCCAGTTGAAGAGCGCGTCGAGCGCTCCGAGGTAGGCGGCCGCCACGGCGATGAAGATCACGGTCACCATGGAGGCCTGAATCAGGGTCTCGCGGTCGGGCCACTGGACGCGCTTGAGCTCGGCCCAGCAGGAGAAGAAGAAGCCGATGACCCGGCCGCGCTGGCGCTCGGTCGGCTGCGAGGGCGCCTCGCGGCGCTTGGCCGACTCCTTGCGCCGGCGCTCGCGCTCCTTCTCCTCGCGACGGCGGGCGCGGCGGCTGATCTTGTCCTCGGCCGGCGCCTCGTCGCGACGGCCGCGTCCTCCGGCTGGCCGACGTCCGCGCGCGACGGGGCCGGCGAGCGAAGCCTGCGGCGCTTCTCCTTCTTCGGCGGCGCCTCCGCGGTCTGGTCGCCGTCGGGCCTCCGGGGCCTGCGTCAGCTCGTCGAGGTTCGCGCCCTCCTCCGCGAGCTCCGCCTCGATCACGTCGGCGCTCTCGGGCACCTGGGTGTGGGCCTGGGCGCGGGAGTCCGAGTCGCGCGAGCGCTCGGCCTCCTTGGCCGCGCGCTGCTCGCGCGCCCGCCGCTCGGCCTTCCGCTGCGCTCGCGTCTTCGCCATCGCTAGCCGGGACCCCGCTCAGCGGGTCTCCTTGTGGGGCGTGTGGCGCCCGCACCAGTGGCAGTACTTGCGCAGCTCGATTCGGTCGGGCGTGTTCCGCCGCGACTTGTTGGTCTGGTAGTTGCGCCGCTTGCACTCCTCGCAAGCGAGCGTGACTGCGATTCGAACGTCTCCGCGGGCCATTGGCTGCCGATGCTTTCCGTCTCGGGGTTCAGGCGGGGGGCTGCTCCGGAGTGGCGAAACCCCCCTCCTCAGAAAAAAGACCCCGCCCCTCGCTTGTGGCGAGGGACGCGAGGTGCGGCGAAGGATAGCGCCCCAAACAGCTTTAGAGCATCGGAGAGTCGCGCCGGTCTGGCTATCCGCCCTGATGCCAAGGGAGGCTCGTCGTGTGCCCGACTTTCGCCCGGACCTTGGCTCCGCCCCGGAGGCGAAGCGAGGGTCTGAAGAGGCGTCCCCTGTGGACCTGCAGCTTCTTCTTCGTCCGCCATTTGCCGTGCTGCTTCACCTGGATCTGGAGCTTGCCGTTCTCCGGGGCCTTGCCCCAGGCGCTGACTCTGCTCTTCGACTTCCGGTGGGTGACGAACGGGAACCTGAACGACCGGTAGGCGGGCTTCTTCTTACCGCTGTGGAAGAACACCCCCGACGTCACCTCCGCACCAGGGGGCTGGCTCGCGTCGTAAGGGATGTCGCGGATCTCGAAGTTCACGACGACGCTGGCGCCCTGCTTCCAGAGCAGATAGAACGATTGCTCGAGCCACCTGGCTTGCTTCTTGGTCGAGACCCCGATGCGATTCGGCGGGTCGGTGATCCACCAGATCTCCGTCGCCCACAGCTGGTGATGACCGCCCGGACGCACGTGCTTTGCGTGCTCGGCGGCATGAAGCAGCTTCCGCAGCTTGTGGAAGTCGGCGATCTCCACGTCATCGCCGCTGATGGCGCTGCGCTTGGGCGGGTTGACGATGTTGACGGGATGATGGGAGAGCACGTCCAAATGGGGCTTTGTCTTGCACCTGGAGGGCTTCAGGTTGCGCTTCAGGCAGAACAGCTTGCGCAGGAACACGAGCGGTCGCATCCGCTGCTGTCCCTTGATCAGCGGATGGCGGCGCGGATCGCCGAACGGCGCCGTCGCGCCACCGATCACCTTGGCCCCCCGCTGACCCTTGTGGACCCCGGAGTAGAAGCGGTTGAGCATGCTCCGGTAGCGACTCGGGCTCTTTGCAGTCTTGCCCTTCCACTGTGGCGCCAGGTAGTTGCTGAGGTTGGGCTCGTTCCACGCCTCGAAGTACCTCACCCGCGGCAGTCCGAGGAACTTCCCCGAGTAGCGCCTTGCAAGCGCCTGTCCGAACTTCCCCAGCGCGTTCGGATCGGGCTTCCAGGCGCCCGGGCGAACGCCGTTCGGCCGGTGCCTTCCCGTTGCCCAGCCGGGCGCGTCCCACACGGTCAGCATCACATCGAGACCGCGGGCGCGAGCGTCGCGGACGGCCCCGTCGATCGAGCCGAAGTGGTAGCGCGGATCCGCGGGATTGGTCGCCACCAAGGGCTTCGCGCTCGCGACACTGCGCCAGTCGACGTTGATCCTGATCACGCCGGCGCCGTCGCTCTTGGCCCGGTTGAGCCACGTGGCTCGAACCGACCCGTTTGACGACGCGAACAGCGAGTCATCGAGGAACCCGGTTCGGAGCCCACGTGCGTCGGCCCCCGCAGGCGCGAACAGGCCGACGGTCAGCATTGCGAGCGCAACCCCGAGGGCGATGCGCTCGCGAAGCCCCCCGGGTTTTGCGCCCGAGCGAGGCACTTGTCAGATCAGAGCGGCTCCTGGGCCAAGCGGCGTCGACGCAGCGCGGCCACGACCACGATCGAGAGCGCCGCCAGAAGACTGACTCCCAGGATGATCGGGAGCGCGAGGCCCATCCCAGACCCGGAGTCAGAGTTGCCGACCACGTGGCCGAGCGCTTTTCCGACCTGCGGGCTTCCGCCGGTTTGGCCGGAAGCGGGATTGGTGGCCTTGCCGCCACCGGAGCCGTTGCCGCCACCCTCGCTCTTGCCGGTGTTCGGCTGCTTCTGCTGATCGCCCTTGCCCTTGGACCACCGGGGCTCTTTGGTGCAGTCGCATTGGCGAGCGCTGCGGTACCAGCCCCCGCCGCTCCCTGAGCATTCAGATTCTGCTTGGTCGCGGATGAGACCGCGGGCTGTCCGCCGCCGCCGCCGCCCGACCGCCGCCGCCGGACTGTCCTCCGCCGCCACCGCCGCCGGAGCCGCCACCGCCGCCGCCATGATGACCGCCACCGCCTCCGCCGCCGGTCGTGGCGTCACCGCCTCCGCCGGGCACGTGCTCGACGTACTGACAGGCTGCGGCGTTGGTACACGTGTTGCCGGACCCGTGGTGCCGGTGGCCGGCGATGGCCGCGGCGGGAGTCGCCAGCAAGAGCATCAGTATTGAGGTGAAGGTAATCCTGCGCATGTCCCTAGATACGGAGGCGGGAGCGGGTTCCTGACATTCGATGCTAAACGACCCGCAACCCCTTCGGGACGTCAGGCGACGAGGCTCGAATACGTACAGATGATCACGAGACCATGCAGGCGCTTGATCGGGGACCGAGAATCGACGGGGGAAGCCTTCGGGCGCGGCTGCCTCAGGGCGTAGATCTTGCCGAGGTCGCCGCCCGGCTGGGGCCGGCCATCGCGGGCTGGATCATTCCCTTCGCGCTGATCGTCTACCTCTCCCTGAAGGGAGGCGGTTACGACGAGGTCGTCCGGGGCGAGGTGGGGATCGTCGTCTGGTGGCTCGTCTTGCTCGGCGCCCTGGTGGGCGTGCTGCCCGCAACCCGGATTCGCAGCGCCGGATGGGTGGGCCTCGGAGTGATGCTCGCGTTCGGCGTCTGGACCGCGGTCGGAATCATCTGGTCCGGCAGCGCCGCGCGGAGCGTCTCGGAGATGGGTCGGATCGCGATGTACGCGGGGGTGTTCGCGCTCGCGATTGCCGCTCAGGGACGCGAAGGCCTGCGGCGGACGGTGAACGCCGTGGGCACGGCGATCGCGGTCGTCGCGGTCCTCGCGCTTGCATCCCGTTTGCACCCATCCTGGTTTCCCCCGAACGACACGGCGCGGCTGGTTCCTCGCTGTCCAGAGTCGGCTCAGTTATCCGCTGAACTACTGGAACGGCCTCGCCGCGATGGTCGCGATGGGGATTCCGCTGCTGTTGGTCATCGCAGCGCGGGCACGGCGGCTGCCGCTGCAGGCGTTGGCCGCGGCCGCGATCCCGGCGATGGGGCTGACCATCTACTACACCTTCTCCCGCGGCGGGGCGCTCGAGCTCGCCGTGGCGCTGATCGTCCTGTTCGTCCTCTACCCGCGGCGCCTGACCCTGCTGCCAACTCTGGTGACCGCCGGCGCCGGCACCGCGATCCTGATCCTGGCGGCGAGGCAGCGGGACGCTCTGGATAACGGCACCTTCGGCTCGGCGGCGCACAGCCAAGGCAACGAGATGCTCGCGGTGGTGCTCGTCGTCTGCGCCGGCGTCGCGCTGTTGCAGGTCGCGATCGCCCTTGCAGCCCGGCATGAGGTCGGCCCCGCGCTGCGGGTGAGCCGGTCGGCGGCCGTGATCACTCTCGGCGTGGCAGTGGTGTTGGCCGTCATCATCGCGATCGGCGCGGGGCTTCCCGGAAAGCTCTCCGACGACTGGCAGACATTCAAGAATCCGGACGTCTCGATCCAGAAGGGAGCGGCGCGCTTCACGAGCGTCAGCGGGAACGGGCGCTACCAGTACTGGCAGTCCTCGGTGGACGCAAACGCGACCGATCGCCTGACCGGAATCGGCCCCGGCACGTGGCAGTTCTGGTGGGCCGAGCACGCCACGGTCCCGGGCCCGGTGATCAACGCGCACTCGCTCTACTTCGAGACGTTCGCCGAGCTCGGGATCATCGGGCTGCTGCTGATCGTCGGCCTCGTCCTGTGGGTGATCGTGGTCGGCGGCGTCCGTGCCGTGACGGCGTCACGCAACCGAAGTCTCCTCGCCGGCGCAACGGCTTCCCTCGCCGCATTCACGGTCGCGGCCGGCGTCGACTGGGTGTGGCAGATTCCGGCAATCACGGTCGCGTTCCTGTTCATCGGGGGCGCGGTCCTCGGATCGCGCAGGCATGACGCCACGGACCGTGAGGGGCGCGGCGGTGACGGCCTCGCCTCCGGCCTCCCGCCCCGAGTGATCCTCGGCATTCTGGCGATCATCTCTCTGGTGGCGATCGCGATTCCCCTTGCCGGGGCCGAGGCCATCGGCCAAAGCCAGGCGGAGGTGCGCGCCTCGAATCTCGGCGGCGCGCTCGACGACGCCAGAACGGCACGCGACATCGAGCCTTACTCCGCCGCCGCGAGCCTCCAGGAGGCGCTCGTGCTGGAGCTCCGGGGCAACCTTGACGGCGCCGCCGCGGCCGCCCGGACGGCCACCAGACAGGAGGCCCGGAACTGGCAGAACTGGGTCGTACTGTCCCGCATCGAGGCGGAACGCGGCGACAACCCGGCGGCGATCAAGGCCTATCGGCAGGCGAAGTCGCTGAATCCGCTCTCAGAGTTGTTCAGCCAATGACCGAGGACCTCGACCCCATCGCACAGCGGCTCGAATCGGAGCGACCGGTTCCCGGAGCTGCCTTTCGCGGCGATCTGCGGCGGATGCTGGTCGCCAGTGCGGGCGAGCGCCGCAGAACCCCCGCGCGCCCGCGGCTGCTGATCGCAGCCTATGCCGGGTCGGGGCTCGTGCTGATGGCGGTCGCCGTCGTCGGCGTGGCGGGCATCGGCCCGCTCGCCGCCTGAGGGCGCTCGCCGCCTGAGGGCTTCTCAGCCGCCGGCCGTGCCGGCGCTCTCGGCGGTCGGCGGCTCCGGCGGGGCCTCCAGCTCGGCGCGCAGCTTTCGCAGCGCGCGGGACAGGATCTGCTGCACGTTGGCCACGCTGAGGCCGGCGACCTCCGCGATCTCGGGCCCAGTGAGCTCGCCGCCGAACCGCAGCGCGATCAGCTCGCGTTCACGCTCGTCCAGCGTCTCCAGAGCGGACTCGATCTCCGGAGACGGCCCGAGCCTGCGATCAGGCGGGTCGGCCTGCCCGAGAATCGCGTCGGCTGCCTCGCCTTGCGGAATCGGCTCGTGTCGAACCCCGGCTTTCCCGCGGTAATGGTCGACCAGCAGATTGTGCGCGATCGCGATCAGCCAGGTGCGCGCGCTCGCCCTGCCTTCGTCGAACCGGTCCCAGGCACGCAGAGCCCGCTCGAAGGTGAGCTGGGTCAGGTCCTCGGCCTCCTCGCGTGAGCCGAGGCGGTAGCCGAAGAACCCGTACACGCTCCAGACGTGATCGTCGTACGCGCGCGCGAATGCCGCGGCCGCCTGCCTATCCACCTCGCGTCCGGGGGCCAAGGCCGCGGCATGCGGCCACCTGTCCCTCCTGCCTCACCCGCCGTAGGCTATCGGCCGATGCCCGACCTTGACCTACAGCTCGACGACGACTTGAAGCCGTCCCCGCTGGCCCCCGGGCTGCTGCTGGGGGACGGGGTCGAGCTCGGTCCCGACGTCCAGATCGGCGGCAACGTGGTGATCCACGCCGGCACACGGGTGGGCGCGCGGGCGGTGATCCAGGATGGCGCGGTCGTGGGGAAGCCGCCGCGGTTCGGGCCGCTGTCGTCGGCTCCCAGGGGTGAGCTTGGGGGCGCGGTGATCGCCGAGGAGTCGGCGGTGCTGGCCGGCGCGATTGTCTTCGCCGGGGCCGAGTTGGGTCGCGGCGCGATCGCCGCCGACCAGTGCCAGATCCGCGAGCGCGCCGTGATCGGCCCGGGCACGGTGATCGGTCGTGGCTCATCGGTTGACAACGATGTCGCGATCGGCGCCCGCGTACGGGTCCAGACGAACTGCTATCTCACGGCGTACTCGGAGATCGAGGATGACGTGTTCGTCGGCCCCGGCGTGACGACCACCAACGACGACACCATGGGGCGGCATCCACCGGATGCTTCGCTGAAGGGAGTGCGGCTCCGCCGCGCCTGCCGGGTCGGTGGCGGAGCCGTGCTGTGTCCGGGCGTCGAGGTTGGTCAGGAAGCTTTCGTCGCGGCGGGGTCGGTGGTGACGAGGGACGTGGCGAGCCGTGCGGTGGTCATGGGAGTGCCCGCAAGGCAGGTTCGCGACGTCCCAGAGGCAGACTTGCACGAGCGGTGGCGATAGGTCGCACGACAATCCCGCTCTTTGCGACCCGGCCCGCGCTCGAGCCGCTGATCCCAGAGATCCTCGACCGGCAGCGCGCCGTCATCGAGTCGGGGTCCTACATCCTGGGCCCCGAGCTCGAGGCCTTCGAGGGCGAGTTCGCCGCCTACCTCGGTCGCCGTCATTGCGTCGGCGTCGCCAATGGAACCGAAGCGCTGACGATCGCCCTGCGCGCCGCGGGCATCGGCGCAGGCGACGAGGTGGTCGTACCCGCGCTGAGCTTCTTCGCAACCGCGGAAGCTGTCGTGAATGCCGGCGCGATCCCGGTGTTTGCCGACATCGACGCAGACACTTGGTGCTTGACCGCCGAGACTGCCGAGCCGGCCATCGGCACACGCACCAGGGGGATAGTCCCCGTGCACCTGTTCGGGAACGTCGCTCCGATGGCCGAGCTGAACGAGCTGGCCGCCTCGCGCCGCCTCGTGGTTGTGGAGGACGCTGCCCAGGCCGCGGGAGCGAGCCTGAACGGCCGCATGGCGGGCAACTGGGGCACCGCGGCGGCATTCAGCTTCTACCCGGGAAAGAACCTGGCGGCGTTCGGAGACGCCGGCGCGATCGTCACCGACGACGACCGGCTGGCGGCGGTCGCCCGTCGACTGAGGCACCACGGAACCGACGGGGCGTGGACTCACACCGCGGTCGGCTACAACTCCCGGCTGGACGAGCTGCAGGCGGCGGCGCTTCGCGTGCTGCTTCCGCACCTCGACGCCTGGACGCGGCGTCGCCGATCCGCGGCGGAGGAGTACCGCGCGGCGGGCCTCGGGGAGCTCGTCACCCTGCCCACCGAAACCGCCGGCGCGGAGTCCGCGTATCACCTGTTCGTCGTCTTGACAGCGCGACGGGACGATCTGACCGCGGCCCTGGCGAGCAGCGGGATCGAGGCCCGCTCCTACTACACCACCGCCCTGCACCGGCAGCCGGCGATGTCCGCCTACTCGTCGCCGGATGCTCTCGCCAATTCAGAGCGCCTCGCCGCTGAGGGCCTGGCGCTGCCGATGGGGCAGGCGCTGGACGAGGAATCCGTCACGGCGGTCGTCGACGAGATCAGGCGGAGCGTGGCGGCCACCGATGACTGGGCGGAGCGATAAGCCCTTCCGCCGTTCGACCCGGCGTCAGTTGGCGCCGCGGCCGCCCATGACGGCCGGCACCGTTCTCAAGAGCAGCCTGATGTCCAGCCACAGCGACCAGTTGGTCACGTACAGGTAGTCGAGCTTGATCATCTCCTCGAAGGGGATGCTCGTTCTCCCCAGGACCTGCCAGAGACCGGTGATCCCTGGGGCAAGGTCGAGCCTGATGCGCGCCCAGCCGCTCACTTGATCGAGGTGTTCCGGGGTTATGGGTCGCGGGCCAACCAGGCTCATGTCCCCGGTCAGCACGTTCCAGAGCTGCGGTAGCTCGTCGATGCTGAGCAGGCGCAGCGGCCGGCCGATCCGGGTGATGCGCGGATCGTGGTCGAGCTTCAACCAGTGCGGGTCCTGGCTTGCTGCCATCAGCTCGGCGGTCCGGGCGTCGGCGTCGCGCACCATCGTGCGGAACTTGTACAGCGAGAACGTCTTGCCTTTGCGGCCGACGCGGCGCTGGCGGAAGAGCACGGGGCCCGGTGACGTCAGCTTGATGGCGACGGCGGCAAGCGCGATCACCGGCGACGCCAGGATGCAGGCCAAGCCCTGCCCCGACCACGTCCATGGACCGCTTCAGGAAACGCGACGAGCGCGGGAGCACCAGGGGATTCAGGCCCAGGATCGTGATCCCCTCGATGTCGTCGACCTCCGTCGACGGACCCATCGTCTCGACGCCCTGGGGAAGGACGCCGACCTTCACCTGGAGGCGCCCACATTTCCGGAACAGGTCGAGGAGCAGAGTGTCATCGACCTGCTCCTGGGAGACGATCACCCGATCGACATCGTGCAGATCGATCAGCTCGGGGATGTTCGTATCCGAGAGCGTCCCCAGAACCGGCAGCGGCGGAGCGAGCTCGGGCTCTCCATCGCCGGCCTCGCCGCCCGCGTGCACCAGACCGATCGGCCGAAGCCCGTACTCAGGATGCGTCCGCATCTTGCGGATCAGCGCCGGCGTCACCGCTGACTCGCCGACCATCAGGACCCGCTCGGCCCCGAAGATGCTCCTCGCAAGCCGCCTCGCCAGCCACCGAAAGCAAAGGACCAGGACGAACGCCGCGGCGCCGAACACCACGAGCTCCTCGAACACGAGCTTGTGCGGCGGTATGAGGTGGTAGTACGCCCACAGGCCGACACCGCCGAACAGCACGGCGTGGAACACAGAGGGCAGGTCGTCGAGAACGCTCTGGCCGATTCGCTTGACGTCCCGCCCGTACAGGCCGTAGAGCCCGAACAGCACGACCCACAGGGGAAGGACCGGGAGGATCCAGGCCACATCGCCGATGCCGTGAATCGCCGAGAACACGAATGCGAGCGCGAGAGCCGCGACGGCGGCGAGCATGTCGCCGGCCAAGAGCATTCGCCGCAGCCAGTAGTCGCGCCGGCCGTGCTGGCTGGCGATCGTCGCCTCCCACTGCAAGTCGGAAATGGACGAATCCCGGGCGTCGGCCGCCTCGCCGACCTCGAGCACCGGCGCCACCGTCAGCCTGCGCTCACCTGGGGAAGGGGATCGGCTCAACCTGACAGCGAGGCCTCTTCCCCGCCGACGAAGACGCGCTCGCCCCCGTTGAACAGTGAGCGGTCGGCGGCCTCGATCATCCCGACGACGTCCCGGCACAGCTCGGCATGCCCGGGCGGCGCGTCGCTACGGCGGATGGACCGCACGAAATCATCGAGCTCGGCCGCGAGCGGCTCGGTGCCCTCCAGCTTCGGGGAGATGATGTCGCCGGTGCGATAGGACAGCTGGTACTCACCGAATGTCTCCGGCTCGTTGTAGACCACCCCGTGGTCGAAGATCCGCACCGGCTCCGCCGCACCATCCTCGTACACCACCATCCGCTCGCTGCCGACGACGACGGTCCGGCGCAGCTTGCTGGGCGCGAGCCAGCTCATCTCCAGGTTCGCGAGGGCGCCCGAAGGGAATTCGACGTTGACGAAGGCGACGTCCGGGGTCCCCTCGACGATCGAGTCGCGCCCGACCGCGGAGATCGAGCGCGGCGCCTCGTCCAGCCAGTACCGCAGTATCGAGAAGTCGTGAGGCCCCAGGTCCCAGAGCACGCTGATGTCCTTTTGATGCAACCCGAGATTCACTCGGCTCGAGGAGATGAAATACACGTCGCCCAACTCGCCATCCCGGAGAAGCGCCTTGATCGCCCGGACCGGGGGGCTGTAGAGGAACGTGTGTCCGCACATCAGCGCGAGCCGGCACTCGGCGGCCAGGTCGAGCAGCTCCGCCGCCGCGGCGGCGGAGGAGCACAGGGGCTTCTCCACGAACGTGTGCTTGCCGGCACGCAGGGAGGCGCTTGCGAGCTCGAAATGGGTGAAGACCGGCGTCGCGATCAGGATGCCGTCGAGATCGCGGGCTTCGGTCAGGTCCTCGAACCGCATCGTGGTTTGGCTCCCGGGATAGCGGCGAGCGAGCCGATCGAGGCGCTCCTGGCGCAGGTCGCAGATCCACTCGACCCGCACGTCGCTGCGATCGCTGAGCGCCCGCAGCAGATTCGGTCCCCAGTATCCAAGACCCACCAGCCCAACCCGGACCGGATCCGTCGTCGGGGCAAGCTCGCCCATGGACGGGGCCTGCTGTTCGCCCCAGCTCATTTGATCCCCTGCGCTTGCACTATCCCCATGGACGACCCCATTACCACCTGTGAAGGATCGCACGCTACTCGATCGGATCACCGATTGCCACACAAATGGATGAGTCCATGGAGCTGGCTGTTACGAATCGGACCGCGGGGCCGCTCGGTTCGCCCAACCGGGAACGCGTGAGCTTCGCCCAGCCCCAAGCCGACGCCAACGGCTCGACTAGCCTATCCGCTTTCGATGAGTGGCACACAGGAGATCACGGACAGGAGATCACGGCGCGGTCGGGTGGGCATTTTCCCAATTCCCGGCGTGATGGAGGGTCGTTGACCGCGCCTCTGGTCACCCTCGAGCACCAGGATCCGGGCGCACGCGTACTGACCGTCACCAACATGTGGCCGTCTCCGGAGAAACCCCGATACGGGATCTTCGTGAAGCGCCAGGTGGACTCGCTGATCGCCGCCGGGCTCCGTTGTGACGTGCTCTTCATCCGTGGTTATCTCTCTCCGCTGGCTTATGCGGCCGCTGCATGGCGGCTCCTCGCCGCGAATTGGCGGGGGCCCCGCTACGCGCTCGTCCACGGACACTGCGGCGAGACCGCGTTTCCACTCCGCTTGTTCGTGCGCGCTCCGGTCCTGATCTCATACTGCGGCAGCGACCTGCTCGGCGATCCGCGGGCCGACGGCACCGTTCGACAATTTCACCGGCTGCGGCGCGGGCTGCTCCGCCAGCACGCGCGGCTCTTGACCGCGACCATCACGAAATCGAGACAGATGGAGGAATTGCTGCCGGTTGAGATCCGCAAACGGAACACCGTCATCCCGAATGGAGTCGACGACGAGCTCTTCAGGCCCACGGATCGCAGCGAGGCGCGCGCGCGGCTGGGCTGGGACGAACGAGAGCGGGTCGCACTCTTCGCCGGTGACCCCGCCGTGCAACGCAAGCGCCACTGGCTTGCGAGGGCGGCCTCCGAGCGAGCCGCCGCCAAGCTCGCAGGCATGCGGCTCGAGGTGGCAGCAGAGGTATCGCCGGAGAAGATGCCGGTGTTGATGAGTGCCGCCGATTGCCTGCTCCTCACCTCGTCGATCGAGGGCTCCCCCAACGTCGTGAAGGAGGCTTTGATGTGCAACCTGCCGGTTGTCACTACCGACGTCGGCGACGTACGGGAGCTCCTCGACGGCGTCGAGCCTTCGTGGATCTGTGACGCTACGCCGGAAGCTCTCGGCGGGGCCCTCGAGCACTGCTTGCGGCAACCGCGCAAGAGCAACGGCCGTGCTAGCTCGGCGCACCTCGGGCTGGAAGCGGTCGCAGACCGGATCCTCAGGTTGTACGGGTCGGTAGCGCCATCCGGGCTGGCAGCACCCGATTCCGAATCGGAGGGGCCCGGCGGCTACGGAGCTGAGGCTGCTTGAGCACATACAACATCGGCTCGGGCATGGCCCGTCGACGACCCAGATCCATGGGTATGTTGCCGCGGTGATTCAAACTTCTCCACGTGCTGGACACAGACCCAGCGACCGCGCACTCCTCGCATCTGGCTCCTGATGCATCGTGACGACACATGGTTCCCGTCCTCCGAGGCAAGCGGGGAAGGTTGGGAGGCCGCAGGTGTCGAGTATCGGCCTCGGGTGATGACGGTCGCCAGACAACTCGCTTCGCAATTCGATCTGGACATTCGATGCCACGTCGGCGACGCGTTCGACCTCGCCCCGTCCCGCGGTTGCGACGATGCCGGAAGGACCTGATCCCATCCCTCCTTACCACCCATGAACCAACGCCTTTCGGAACTCCTGGCGATTCTCCGCTGTCCGGCGACGGGCAGCCCGTTGACGCTCACCTCCAACGACTCGTTGACGAATGTCGATGAGTCCCGGGAGTATCCGATCATCGACGGCGTCCCGGTCCTGCTGAATCCCGAGACGAGCCTATTCACGTCATCCACAATTGATGACCGCGCACCACAGGGTGGGGCCAGCGTGGTGGGTAATATCGAACGGCTGGCCCGGTGGGTACTTCATCTCCCCCCTACGGCCTCTCGTAACATTGGATCTGATCAGAACTACGCCGTGTTACACGACATGCTTCGCGAGCTTGACGGCTCCACGGATACCGCGCCACGCGTACTGGTAGTCGGGGGTGGTATAGAAGGCGTCGGCGCTCACGCGCTCCTCGCAGAGCCGACCTTCACGATTGTCGAGACTGACGTGTATTTCGGTCCACGTACACAACTGGTCTGTGACGGTCACGATCTGCCATTCGCCGATGGTGTCTTCGACGCCGTCATCTGCCAAGCGGTACTCGAACATGTGATTGACCCGTCGCGCGTCGCGGATGAGATCCGTCGCGTCCTGCGACCGACTGGCTACGTCTATTCGGAGGTCCCATTCATGCAACAGGTTCACGGCGGGGCTTTCGACTTCACGCGGTTTACCCACCTCGGGCACCGTCGTCTATGGCGTCACTTTGACGAGATCCGTAGTGGTGCACAGGGAGGACCCGGCATGGCGCTCATATGGAGCATCATGTACTTTTTCCGGGCGCCGCTCCCGCGACTCCTTTGGCCGGTGGCAGACCGCGCGGCCTCCTTGCTCTTCTTTTGGCTCAAGTATTTGGACGGTTGGCTCGTCCACCGACCCGGAGGACTCGATGCCGCGTCCGGCACGTTCTTTCTCGGTCGGCGTCGCGCGGTTCCCGTCGCCGACCGGACCATTGTTCGCGGGTACCGCGGCGGTGGCCCACGCCTAAATTGAGGACCGCTCGAGGCGCCCATGCGGCAATCGAGATGATGCCGTGAAGTGCATCGCCCGCTGGTGAGATCGTCTCCGTACGCCCACAGGCCGTGGCCATGTGAGCGCGCGTCCTTTGCAGGTGGGTCGGTCGGACTGCATACGACCCTGTCCCGATCGGAACGGTGACTGACGTCCGCTGAGGAGCAACAACAAACGCCGGCACATCAGATCCGCGGAGCAACCCGTGTAGTGGCTGATCTAGCTGCCATCGCCGGGGGCCGGGTCACTTCCGCGTTTCTGTCACTCATAACGGTGCTCTTGACCACCAGGATCCTGGGACCGGTCGGCTACGGGACCATCGCCGTCGTTGGAAAAGGCCGGCCAGAGTAAGCCCTAGCCCCATTCCAGAGAACTTCCTTCGAGATGTCCGGTTTCGCATGGCTGTCTCCGCAGCAGTGCTCAAGTTCTCCGCAGATTGCGTTGTTGCCTTAAGCACATGATGAGTTCATTTCGATGCACTGACAGGAAGGGAAGCTCAGGGTGCACTTTAGGAGAAGAGATGTGGTCGTTGGATCAGTATGGTCGGCGTTCAACCCCAAGTTGGCTCCGGACCATCCGATCCAGTCTGTCGATTTGCGACTGCGGCGAGTTCAGAGCCATTCGTCGCCCCTTCGCGATCATAATGAAAACGGCGATTCTTCCTGCCCACTTGTACGGGTCTCGTTCCTCCAGCGTCATTGCGTCCCAGTCCAGTCCTGACAACACCGCCCACGCTATCAGGGCCATGATCACGCCGGCAATGACGAACAGTTTCACCCGCTGTCCGTGCTCTGCCCGCCAGATTGCTTCGAGTTGTCCATTGCGGAAGCGCGTCCCGTCCCATTCGAACTGAACATCGTTGAGGGTGATGAGCTGACCGATCGGAATGGTGTCAGGATCGGGAGCCGAGTTCAGGAGCGGAAACACGTGGAGTCGGTATGGGGGGGGGATATGTGCCTGGATGGGGCACGCCGGTACTCTCTCCATGGTGGCTCGGGAAGGATAGGGTTCGTGGGGTGCTGCATGCGACTCTCCCTTTTTGCCTAGCTTATAGCTCCAAGGTGCCACCCCGCGACTGCCGGCGCATCAGCAAATTCACTGATAAAAATAGGGTCCCGCTCTAAGTAATCGGGGTCGCATCTCTACGTATCGTCGCTCTCAGGCGATTCTGCAGCGTCTCAGTGGCCATTGCAGGAGCCCCGGCCTTCATTGCCCAGTTTGACGCCCTGCAGTAAGGCAAATGAAGGAAAGGCTCGCATCACCGGCGACGTCACCTGCGTCGCCCAGGACCCTTTGGTACACCACCGGGCATAAACCCAGGAATCGTAGGGCGCGTTGAAAGGAGTGTGCGAGCTTCTCGCGGACCCGAACGGGGCCGGTTGCGTGACCATCCTCGAACCGGCAGACGACTAGGCGAGCCGCAAACGTTACAAAACGTTACATTTGCACTATTCACCGGCTTTACGCATCACGGAAGGCATGGACTATGCACGAGCGAAGTATCGAGCCGCTTATCGTCACGACGGACCACGGCGAACACGTCGACCTGACGCCGCTTCTTGAGCACTTCCAAGCAATCAAGCACAGTGCCATGCAAACCTGCGAGCATGGCGGCGGCCCGCGCGAGCGCTTCCAGTCACCAAGGAAATCGTCGCCGGCGTCAAGATGGGCCTACAACTTGCCATTGGTGAGCTCTATGGCGATGCCGTGGGAAACGCGTTCGCACGTCGGCTGAACCCGGAAGCTCCCGGACTGGCAGTATCCGACCGGCGAATAAGTGGAAGCCTTGACCTGTTGACGGGACCCGGCCAAATCGGTCCAGAATCGACACGTTTTCGACTCGCGGTGAACTTGCGGTGAACTTAACCAGGAAACGACGAACGGCCGCCCATTGTGGAGCGGCCGTTTTCCTTGATTTCAAGGGCTTTTCGTGGAGCGGGAGACCGGACTCGAACCGGCGACATTCTGCTTGGAAGTTCTATGCAACCCGTTCCCACCTATTCCCGACCACTCCCGATATGCAGTCGAATTGCCCGTAGAATCAACCCAATTGAGCCCGTTACCTGCTACACTGTTCACAGTGATTCACGGCTATTCCGGTGAACTTGTGTGAACTTGGTGAACTTGCGGTGAACTTGGAGCGGACTCATGAGCATTCAGAAACGCGAGCTACAGAAACCCGACCCGACCACCGGCCGCAAGGTTGCCTACCTTGTCCGCGTGGAAGGCAAGCGCGACCCGGTGACGGGCAAACGCCGGCAGTACAGCAAGCAGGTATCGACCATGAACGCGGCCAAAGCGCTTGAAGCCGAGTGGAGCGCGGACGTTGCACGCGGGACGGCGCTCGACCCGGACAAGACCACCGTCGCGGAGCTCTTGCGGGAATGGCTCGACACCAAGCGCGGCGATATCACCGGGCAAAGCATCCGCGACTATTCCATCATCGTCGACAAGCACATCGTCCCGGCGCTCGGCGACCTGCTTGTCCAGTCGTTGACGGCCGCTCGCGTCCAACAGCAGTACAACGCGTGGCGTGACGCCGGCATGAGCCCACGCATGATACGCGGTTGCCACATGCGCCTAAGCCAAGCGCTCAAGCATGCGGTCCGTTTCGGGCTTGTCACGTCCAACGTCTGCGACGCCGTCACGCCGCCGAAGCTTGGCAAGCCGAAGGCGGATACGTGGAACCAGACCGAAGCCGCCGCGTTCCTGCATACCGCCATGAACCGTCCCGTTATCAATCGCGGTGGCGATACCGGAATCCGTCGACCTGATGAGCTTCACCCGCTCTGGCATTTGCTCTTGCTGGAAGGCATGCGACGCGGTGAAGGGCTTGGCTTGCGGTGGCGTGACGTCAACTTCGAACGCGGGACCGCGCATATCGTCCAGACCGTCGCACCGAACAAAGCCGACAAGGGCAAGGCGATGATTCAGGACCGCACCAAGACGGCGACGGGAGCGCGAACCGTCCGACTGACGGCGCGAACGCTCGCCGCGTTGAAGGAACACCGAAAGGCACAGAACGAGCAACGGCTCGCCGCGTCCGAGTGGCAAGACAACGACCTGATTATCTGCACGTCCAAGGGCACGCCGATAAACCCGAACAACGTGTCGCGTTCGTTTGCCGCGCTTGTCCGCGAGACCCGGCTACCGGACGGGACACCGCTCCGGCGTATCCGCGTTCATGACCTACGCCATACGAGCGCGACCCTCCTCCTGCTTGCCGGCACACCTGCGAAGATTGTGTCCGAACGGCTCGGACACGCGTCCGTTGGCATCACGCTCGACCTATACAGCCACGTTCTACCCGATATGCAAGCGGACGCCGCTTCCGCCATGGACAGAATCCTGGGCCAAGCTATCAGTGGCACGTAAGCAGTAGAAGGGTCCGTCGCAGCATCGTGCGGGACAGCGTTCCGGCCCCAGAGAGAGGCCCTGGTCAGTGAAAATCGCAGCGCAAGGCGATCGAGAAGGCGCCTATCTTGTCCCCAGTCCCCCTAATGAGGAACGCTGGAAACCGTTCCAAGGCCTGGAACACGCTGGCGCGGTTTCATTGGTTTCGTCCATAACGAAGTACTGGAACGCGTACATGGGCCATCCCTTGGCGATACTCGATGGTGACGATGGGGGCCTCTACGACTATATCTATGCGAGCCTCGAATTCCTGCTGAACCGGATAGGCGCGGACGCTGAGCACGTGCTGTCCCTCGTTCCCGAAAGCGGACCCGATCACGATACGGTAGAGCTCTGGTCAGACATCGGGCCAGGCATTTTCGACAACCTCTCGCGAGCCCAAAGTACCCTGCGACGTGCAGCAATCCGACGCAATGCGCCTCTATATGACGAGGGGCTAGACAAGTACTTTGGACTCTATGATCGGGTACTTGACGACATTGCGAAGAGAAATGGAGAGCTAGTAGCGGATACCCTCGACGCTCATCCCAGGTTGCGATTTCTGCTGGGTGAACCTAGCGACGATCCTACAGACCGAACAGAGCAACAGCAAGAGCGACTCGATCGGGACAACGGAAAGCAGAAGGGCAAGGGCGGCCGACCACGCAACAAAACGCCCTACGAAGCCATTGAACGCGCTTATCAAGAGCTAGCGGAAGAGTTCGAGTTTGAGACCGCGGAGCATAACACAGTAAACGGAACACGCTACAGAGCCCGAAGACCTACCCAGGAGGAAGTGTGCGAGCGACTTGCCTGCTCGGGTATCAAGATCAGTCCTCGACCCTCCGAGCCAAGTTCCGGACGGAATGGGCCCCGGCCGGCAAACCCTGGCCACCCCCAATCTACCCCTCCGAGTAATTCGAATTTTGGCAGATTCCCGGTTCTTGACGTTCTCGGTTTGCAGCGGCGGTCCATCCCCTTAACCTCTGATCATGGGCGTGAGCAGATAGGAAACACGCCGATGTATGGGAGGTTTTGCTATGGAATCCGAAGTCAATCGGTCCACGACTGCTAAGCGCTCTACCGTGGATCGCGCTACTTATACCCTATCGGAGTTTGCGGGACTCCTCGGCCGTAGTTACACAGCGACACACGAAGCTAACACAACGCGGAGAACTGCCGGTGAAGCCGCTCCGGGTGGGCCGGATGTATCTATTCCCCAAGGCCGTTGTCGACCGCTTACTCGGGATCCATGACCCCGACGATGCGGTCGCATAGAAACAGAAGCACCCGACGTGGGCGGCAAACCCGTCGGGTGCTCTTTGGTCTGCGTTGGATGCCTGGCGGGTCAAAGACCAGCATCCGGAAAACGGAGTGCGCTATGAACACTCTCAATATAAATCAAAACCAGTTCTCCATG
>CAWHJT010000002.1:0-706283 GCA_963829735.1 uncultured Actinomycetes bacterium | reverse complement strand
GAGGACACGCCGCTTCGGTGATACGGATCTTGAGGCGTCGGAGATCGGCTTCGGTACCTGGGCCCTCGGCTCCACCTGGTGGGGCGACGTCAGCGAGTCCTCCGGCGAGCGCCTGATCCAGCAGGCCCTCGACCTCGGGATCACTTTCTTCGAGACCGGCGACGCCTACGGGCAGGGCGCCAACGAGGAGCTCGTCGGGCGCGTGCTCGCCCCTCACCGCGACGACATCCAGCTCTCGACCAAGTTCGGCTACGTCCTCGACTCCGAGCGCCAGCAGCACTCCGAGGGCGAGCGCCCGCAGCGCTGGGACGGTGCCTTCATCCGCGAGGCGCTGGAGGGAAGCCTGCGCCGCCTCGGCACCGACCGCGTCGACCTCTACCAGCTCCACAACCCGCGGATGGACGCGATCGACTCCGACGACTGCTTCGCCACGCTCGAGGACCTGCGCTCCGAGGGCAAGATCCGCCACTACGGTGTCGCCCTCGGCCCTGCGATCGGCTGGCGCGAGGAGGGCCTCGAGGCCATCTCCACGCGCGACATCGCCTCGGTGCAGACCGTCTACAACCTGCTGGAGCAGGACCCCGGCCGCGACCTGATGGCCGCGGCCGCCGAGCACGGCGTCGGCGTCATGGCCCGGGTGCCGACCTCCTCAGGCCTACTCGACGACAACCTGACGCCGGACACGACCTTCGGCGCGGGCGACCATCGGCGCCATCGACCGCGCGAATGGCTGGTCGAGGGCCTCCAGAAGATCGACCGGATCCGGTTTCTGTGCGGGCCGGAGTCCGGCCGGACGATGGCCCAGGCGGCGCTCCGGTTCATCCTCGCCCAGCCGCAGATGACGGTCGTGATCCCCACGATCACGAGCGAGGCCGAGCTCCGCGAGTACGCGGGCGCGACCGACGCATCGGACCTGAACGCGGAAGAGCTCGCCCTGGTGGACGAGCTCTACGCGCGCAACTTCGACGTTCAGCCTGTCTCGGCCTAGCCGAGCGCTACAGCTGCTGCAGGCACTTCTGGATGTCGGCTTGCGACTTCGCCTGGGCGACGCAGTTCTGGTATGACGAGCTGCCGCCGCCCGAGCTGCCGCCGCCGCCCGGAACGCTCGAGCCGCCCGTGCCACCCGGGAGCCCCAGGCCCGGAATCCCGAGCTGGCCCAGAAGGTCGGCGATCGGCTTAGCGTTGGACGGCGCCGTGATCGTCTGCGGCTGGTTGACGTCGCTGAGCGTGACCGAGAAGTTGATGTTGAGCTTCGAGACCGTCGCCCCGGAGCCCGAGGGCGGCGTGATCTCGAGCGACACCGCCAGCTTGCTGAGCAGGTGGTCGTCGGTGCTCGAGTAGACGTCGATCGAGGCGTTCTGCACCGCGTCGGTCAGCTGCTTGAGCTGATCGGGGCTGATCTGCTGGGTCGAGCCGCTGGTCTGCTTCGAGACCTTCTGCAGGTCGGTGACGATCTTGCCCACGTCCGCATCGCCGTGGATGTGGATCGTGTTCGTGCCATCGACGTCGGTCGTCCCCTCGTTGCTCACGTTCGTGAGCCAGCGTCTTCGGGTCGATCCCGAACTGGCTGAATCCGCTTGAGGAGCCGTTCGCCTGGTTCTGCTTGGCCGCCTTGGCGTAGGCCTGGGCGAACTGCTGGAAGGCCGTTGTGCCCACCTCGTACGCCTGGTTCTGGTACTCGACGTAGGCGTTGTCCTTGGTCGTGATCAGCGAGCCGTCGAAGCTGATGCTCGGCCCACCCTGCGACCCGCTGACGTTCGCCGTCAGGTCGAGCTGCGGGAACGCGGTCTTGTCCTTCGGGTCGGTCTGGAACGGCCCGCTGATCGTGGCCGAGAAGCTCCCGGACTGCTGTCCCTCGGCGGATCCGCTGATGCTCAGGTCGAGCTTGCCGCTGGTGATCTTCGTCGGGTTGTTGAAGGTCTGGTCGAGAACCTGCTGCGGGTCCTCGCTGCTGCTGCTGCTGCTGCTCCCGCCTCCACAGCCGGCGACGATGGCGATGATTGGCAGTGCGATCGCCAGCACGGCGACTGCGGTTCGGATGCGCGTCAAGTGGAATTCCCCCTGGTCTCGTACTCCGTGAGCGGGCCAGGGTACAGGACGGGGCTAAAGGGTTCGGCTTTCAAAGCGCGCCCTGGCGGTAGTCTCAGCCGTTCGTGAAGGCGCCCCGGATCATCCTCTACACGGGCAAGGGCGGCGTCGGCAAGACGAGCGTCGCGGCCGCCACCGCCCGTCGCTGCGCGGCCGCCGGCCTGCGCACGGTCGTGCTGTCCACCGACCCGGCACACAGCCTCTCCGACTCGCTGGGAACGCCGCTCGGCGCCGACCAACGCCCGTTTGCGAGCGGCTCTGGGGCCAGGAGGTCCAGGCCCAGCGGGAGATGGAGACCCACTGGGGCGCCGTGCAGAGGTGGCTGGGCCAGGTGCTCGCGGACCGGGGCGTGATGGACGTCGCCGCGGAAGAGCTCACGGTGCCCCCCGGCATGGACGAGCTCTTCAGCCTGCTCCAGATCAAGCGCCACCACCAGTCGGGCGAGTTCGACGCGGTGATCGTCGACTGCGCGCCAACCGGCGAGACGCTCCGGCTCCTCTCCTTCCCCGAGATCGCCCGCTGGTGGCTGGAGAAGGTCTTTCCGTGGGAGCGGCGCATGGTCGCGGCGGCGCGACCCTGGGCACGCACGCTCCTTGACCTGGAGCTGCCGAGCCAGGAGGTCTTCGCCGACGTCCACCGCCTGGTTGAGAACCTGATCGCGATGAACGAGATCCTCCGTGACCGCGCCCTGGCGACGATCCGCCTGGTCATGAACCCGGATCGGATGGTCATCGTCGAGGCCCAGCGGACGTTCACCTACCTGAACCTGTACGGCTACCTCACGGACGCCGTGATCGTGAACCGCGTCTTCCCGGACGACGTGGACGGCTACTTCGGCGCCTGGCGTGAGCGCCAGCAGGAGCATCTGGGCCTGGTCGCCGAGGGATTCGCCCCCGTTCCCGTGCTGACGGCGCGCTACTTCGACGAGGAGGTGATCGGCGACCGGATGCTCGACCGGCTGGCGGAGGAGCTCTTCGCCGAGCACCCCGCCGAGGACGTCCTGCACACCGAGCTCGCCCACGACCTCACCAGCGCCGACGGCCGTACGGTCCTGCGCCTTCGCATGCCGTTCGCGGAGCGCGGCGACGTAAGCCTGAAGAAGGTCGGCCCCGAGCTCGTGGTCACCGTGGGCCACGAGAAGCGAACTATCATCCTGCCGTCCGCCCTCGCCCGCCGGCGCCCCAGCGGGGCGAGGCTCGCGGACGGCTCGCTAGAGGTGAGCTTCGAGGATGACCGATCCCCCAGAGCAGAGCCGCAGGACCTTCGGCGAGACGCCGGGCGAGCGCCCGAGCCCGTCTGACGCCGAGTACTCGAGCGGGTCTGATGGCGAGCACTCCTTCGAGTGCGTCGAGTGGTGCCCGATCTGCCGAACGGCGGACGTCCTGCGCGCCACCGCCCCTCCGGAGCTGCGCGACCAGTGGCAGTCCGTCCAGCGTGAGGCCCTGCTCACCACCCGCGCACTGATCGACAGCTACCTGGAGCGCCTGGACTCCGAGCCGGACCAGGGCCCACGGATCCAGGACATCCCAATCGAGTAGCGGCGCCCCTCGCGGGCTGTCGTCCTCCCCACGAGTGCCTCCACTTGGTGCCGACAACAGGAAATGTCGGCACCAGGCGGAGTCTGTGGCCACGGCTTGGCCGCGTGCGCGACTAGCGGGGCCCAGCCCCCTTGGGTGCCTTCGCGCACCGTGGGCGCAACCGCGACGCCGGGAGCTTCGCCGAACCGCTTGCAGCGCGTGACGAATCTCACCTAGCGTGCGTGGCGGCCACGTATCGTTCGTGACGTGGCTGGAGAGGCTTGCCCGAACTGCGGCACCGAGAATCCATCGGGCGCCCGCTTCTGCATGTCGTGCGGAACGCAGCTCGCGGCGCGGTGCCCGTCGTGCGGCGCCGAGAGCCCACCCGGAGCCAAGTTCTGCATCGAGTGCGGCACGTCGCTGCGCGGCGGCGCCAAGCCGGCGGCCGCACCGTCGCTCTCGCCGCCGGTCGACCAACCCGCCACGAGCGGCGGGCTGTTCGGCGGGCAGATCCTGGATGCCGGAGCCGGGTGGGGCCCCGCCTCCGGGTCGCTTCCCGAGGAGAGGCGCAAGGCGACCGTCCTGTTCGCCGACCTGTCCGGATACACCGCCGTCGCCGAGCGGCTGGATCCGGAGGCGGTGAAGTCCTTCGTCGACCGGGCGCTGCGCAGGCTCGGCCAGGAGGTCGTGCGCTACGGCGGCACTGTGGACAAGTACATCGGCGACAACGTGATGGCCGTCTTCGGCGCTCCCGTCGCGCACGAGGACGACCCCGAGCGGGCGGTCCGCGCCGGCCTCGCGATGCAGGCCGCGATGGAGGAGATCAACAAGGACATCGAAGCCGCCACCGACTCGATCTTCTCGCTTCGTGTGGGGATCAACTCAGGCGAGGTCCTGGCCGGCCAGGTCGGCGACGGCTACACCGTCATCGGCGACGTCGTCAACGTCGCCTCCCGGCTTCAGTCGGCCGCGAGGCCGGGGAGCGTCACCGTCGGCGCGACGACCCATCGCCTGACGCGTGGCCCGATCGAGTACGACGGAGCTCGAGCCGCTGAGCCTGAAGGGCAAGTCGGAGCCGGTGCCGGCGTGGGAGGCCGTGCGGCTCCTTGTCTCCGGGACAGCGGCTCGCGGCACCCGCGCCGCCGCGCCGCTCATCGGCCGGGAGGACGAGTCGTCGCTCCTGGTGTCCCTCTTCGACCGCGTGGTGCGCGAGGGTCGCCCCCATCTGGTAACGGTCATCGGCCAGGCGGGGGTCGGCAAGACGCGGCTCCTGCGGGAGTTCGCAACCCAGCTCGCCGATCGCGAGCAGCAGGCCGCGTTCCGGGTGGGCCACTGCCCCGCATACGGCGCCGGGTTGGCGTACTGGGCGCTCGGCGAGATCATCCGCGGCCAGTTCGAGATCGTCGACACCGACGATTCGCAGCTGGCCTGGGCGAAGCTGCTCCACGGCATCGAGGGCATCGGGGACAAGCTCGATACCGACGAGCCCGCAGAGCGCCTGGCCGCCACCATCGCCCGGCCGCTGGGAATCGAGCCCCCGGCTGACGTCCCAAGCGGAACGACCGGGGCCCACGACGCCGAGGACCCGCAGCAGATGCGCGACCGTCTCTTCTCCGCGGTGCGCTCGCTGGTGGAGGCGGGGAGCCGTCGCTGGCCCGTGGTGATCGCGATCGAGGACATCCACTGGGCCGACGAGGGAATGCTCGACCTGATCGACTACATGGCGCGCTGGATCCGCGGGCCGGTCCTGATCGTCTGCCTGGCGCGCGACGAGCTGCTCGAGCGCCGCCCGGGATGGGGCGGCGGGCGCCGCAACTACACCACCATCGCCCTCGAGCCGCTGAATCCGGACGAGACGCGCGAGCTCGTGAGCGTGCTGCTCCCGAACGGCAACGGCAGCGCCGCGAACGGCCACTCGGATCTCGTTCCCCAGGTCGCCGAGCGGTCGGCGGGCAACCCACTGTTCGTGGAGGAGATGATCAACCGCATCCGCGAGGAGGGATCGCAGGACGTCCAGACCCTGCCCGAGTCCGTCCACGCGGTGCTCGCGGCGCGTCTCGACTCGCTCTCGGCTCCGGAGCGGCGGGTGCTCCAGCACGCATCGGTCGTCGGCCAGACCTTCTGGGACGGCTCGCTCACCGGGCTCGAGGACGAGGAGGGGATCGACCTCTCCGACGCGCTAGCCGGGCTCGAGGAGAAGGACCTCGTCGTCTCGAGCCCGGGAAGCCGGCTCGCCGGCGAGCACGAGTACATCTTCAAGCACGTCCTGATTCGCGACGTCGCCTACTCCACCCTTCCCAAGGCCGTGCGGGCGCGCAAGCACGCGCAGGTCGCGTCGTTCATCGACGAGCGGGCGGCGGACCGGTCCGAGGGAGTGGTCGCGATGGTCGCGGACCACTGGGGGCGGGCGGCGGCACTGGGCGCGGACGCCGACGTCGGCGGGACCGAGCTCCAACAGATCAACGACAAGGCGCTCGCGGCACTCGAGTCCGCGGGCGATGCCGCTGCGGCCCTGTATTCGAACCAGGAGGCGCTCGGGCACTACGAGACGGCGCTGTCGGTCGGCCGCGACGCCGGCGAGTCGGATCCCGAGGTGAGGGCGCGCATCGCCGAGAAGCTCGGCGACGTCGCCCTGCGGATGGGGCGGGTCGACCAGGCGACCGAGGTCTGGGAGGAATGCCTCGACTACCACCGGCGCCAGGAGGACCTCGCGCGGGTCGGCGACCTGCACCGGAAGGTCGGCGCCGCCCTGTGGCATAAGGGAGACCGCGAGGGTTCGATCGAGCACTACCAGAAGGGCATCGATCTCCTGAAGGACGGCCCGGCGTGCCTGGAGCTCGTCCGGCTCTACGAGGAGGCAGCATCGCTCTACATGCACACCGGCGACAACATGCTCGCGATCTACGCGTCGGAGAAGGCCCTGCGGCTGGCCGAGCGCCTCGGCGAGGCGGCCGCCGCCAGCCGGGCGCACGGGATCTTCGGCCGGGTGTTCGGCCGGATCGGCGACTCCGAGCGGGCGCGTCAGAACCTCGAGCGCTCGGTGGAGCTGGCCCGCGAGTCCGACCCCGGCGAAGCGGTCCGCGCCCTGCTGACCCTCGGCTACCACCTCGAGGTCTCCGAAGCCGACTACGAGGGCGCCGGCGCCGCGTACCGGGAGGCGCTCGAGCTCGCCGAGCAGACGGGCGACCTGCCATCGAAGGTGGAGCTGCATGCGGCGCTCGCCCAGCTCGCGGCCCACAGCGGCACCTGGGAGGTCGTCGCTCGCGAGGCCGATGCGTCAGGGAGCCTCGCCGAGCGCGAGGGCCTCACCGGAAAGCTCTGCTTCCCGTACATGATGCGGGGCATGCTCCGCTGGCGCGAGGGCGACTTCGACGAGGCGGCCAAGCAGCTTCGCCGTGCCGCCGCCCTGGCCGAGCAGGTAGGCCGCTCGGAGGTGGCGTTCCAGTCCCTCTACTGGCTCTCCGCGGCGCTCCGGCAGCGGGGCGATCACGCCGACGCCGACACCGAGATCGCCAAGGCGCTCGATCTGTGCGAGCGCGCGGGGCTCGTGGCGCAGTCGATCGAGGCGATCTCGGCGCGGGCAGTCAACCTCGCGCTCGCCGGGCGACTGGACGCGGCGCGCGAGGCAGCGGACGAGGCCGAGCGCCTGGCCGACAGGCTGCGCTACCCGGTGGGCAAGGCAGCGAGCCTCGAGGCGCGGGGGGCAGCGGCGGAGGACGCCGCGGCGGCGAGCGCCGCGTTGACCGAGGCGGAGACCGCATGGCAGGAGCTCGGGCGCCCGCTGGACGCGGCGCGCTGCGAGTACCTCCGCGGCCGCTTGCTCCGCGACGCCAACCCCGACGAGTCCCGGCGCGCGCTCGAGGCGGCCGCTGCCGCGGCCGAGGAGTACGGCGTCGACCATCTGGCGTCACTCGCGCGCGACCTCATCCCTGCCTAACATCCCGTCGATGTCAAGCGTCGAGCGCCCGGGGGGCGTGAAGATCCACTGGGAGGAGCGTGGTTCCGGCCCGTTGGTCGTTCTGGCTCCGTACGCCAACTCCCACCCGTCCGTCTACGACCCGCTCGAGGCCGAGCTCGAACGGGATCACCGGATCGTCCGCTTCGACGACCGCGGCACGGGCCGATCCACCCGGACGGGTCCATTCGACATGGAGACCGGCGCCGCCGACCTCGAGGCATTGATCGACGAGGCAGGCGGGCCGGCGGTCCTGATCGGCCTCGCCGACGCCGTGCACCGTGGCGCTCGGGTCGCGGTGCGCCGACCGGACCTCGTCGATGCCCTCATCATCCCCGGGGGGACACCGGCGGGACGCACCCGCCTCGAGGGCTCGGACGCGATGGTGGCATCGGACTCGGTGGTGGACGCGTTCATGAGCATGGGCGAGACTGACTACCGTGGGGCGCTGCGGACCGTGCTCAGCGCAGCCAACCCCCAGATGTCCGAAGGCGAAGTTCGGGAGCGAGTCAAGGCGCAGGTCGACTACCAGCCGCAGGAGACCGTCGTCGCGCGCTGGCGAGCCTGGTCGCAGGACGACGCGACCGACGAGGGCCGGGAGATGGGCGACCGGCTCTGGATCCTCTACGCCGAGAACATGAGCGGCGGCTGGTTTCCGGCCGGCGAGGAGGCCCGACGGACCTCGAACCGCCTCTTTCCCGAGGCCCACGTCGAGGAGGTGGACGACGGCATGATCAGCCGTCCCGACCTGGTGGGGGATGTCGTGCGCCGGATCACCTCGAAGGCGCGCGCCGCCACCCCCTGACGCCGCATGCCCGCGATCGAGCAACCCTCGCATCCACCTGTACGAGCTGATCCGTTACAGCCGCGGCGTCATTAGAGCCCGGCGGCGCGGGCCACGATGCGGTCGCGGATGCGGTCGGGCACGAGCCGCCGCATGAGCAGCGTCATGCGGGCGTCGGTACCGACCAGGTACCTGGTCTTCGGCCGCTTGGCCGTCAGCGCCTGGGCGATGGCCTCCGCGACCTTCTCCGGCGGCACCCCGCGGCTGCCGACCTTCTCCAGGACCTTGCTCATCCGGGCCACCTTGTCGCCGTAGAGCCGCTCGTGCTCAGGCGTAAGCCGATCCCTGATCGCCTCAGCGCTTTCCTTGCCCTTGTCCCAGATCGACGTCGCGACCGACCCGGGCTCAACGAGCGAGACCTCGATCCCGAACTGGCGCAACTCCTGCCGGAGCGAGTCGCCAACCGCCTCGATCCCGAACTTGGACGCGTGGTACGGCGACATGTACGGATTCGCGTTAAGCCCGCCGATCGAGCTGAGGAACACGACCCGGCCCCGAGCTTGCCGAAGGGCGGGCAGAAACGCCTGCGTGACCGCGATCTGCCCAAGGAGGTTGACCTCGATCTGGTGACGGAAGTCGTCGATGGGAATCAGCTCGAGCGGCCCGCCGACGCCGACCCCAGCGTTGTTCACCAACCCCGCAAGCCCGCCGGCGCTCTCCTGAGCGACGCCCTCAGCCGCCGCGCCAATCTGCTCGGGCTCGGTGACGTCGAGGATCAGCGGCCTGAGCCGGTCGGATCCGGCACCCCGCAAAGCCTCGGCATCAACCTCCTTTCGCACTCCGGCAAAGACCGTGAACCCGAGTTGATCGAGATGCTGAACGCAAGCACGCCCAATCCCGGTCGAGCTCCCGGTGACAACGACGGCACCGCGCGATTCATTGGGCACGTGGCCAGCATATGCGCCGTGGCAGCCCACGACTGGCACCGAGGGCGACGAGGGCAGGCCGGTCAGGCAGCGCTAGGGCGTGAGGACGGCGCAGCGCGTGGCGGGTCGCCGGCGGCCGCCGGCGCCGCCCCACCGAGCGCCTA
This sequence comes from uncultured Actinomycetes bacterium, assembly GCA_963829735.1. Lineage (GTDB taxonomy): Bacteria > Actinomycetota > Thermoleophilia > Solirubrobacterales > 70-9 > AC-56. The sequence continues at coordinate 696,849 of CAWHJT010000002.1, read as the reverse complement.
AGACCCGTCCGGGATCGTGAACATCGACTGGATCTGGGCGGAGAACATCAGGTCGCCCTCGATCTTCAGCTTGCCGGTCATGAACATCATCGGGCCGCTGGCGTTCCCGGAGACGAGCTTCAGGAAATTGACTCCGTCGAGTTTCAGCGTTACCCGCGGCTCGGCTTGGGGCTCGGGACGAGTGGCGCAGGTGCCGTCGGCGACGACCGCCTCCCAGTGATCCTCATCGCCGTCGGCGCGCCCGGTGATCCTCCAGTGGATCACCGCGGCCTGGTCGCCGCCGCGGTAGTGCTCCTCCATGCGCTTGAAGATCTCGCCGATGATCTGATCGCGCATCGGGCCCTGCATCGCCTCGCGCAGTTGTTCGTCGGGCGTCTGGCCGATCGTCCGCGCGAACTCCTGCGGATCGACGGCGGACGTGTCGATCGCCTCCGCTCCATTGTCGCTCATTCCGTCTGCCTCCTCATTTGACACGAGCGCCCGAGATGGCGCGGGAGATCACCAGTCGTTGGATCTCCGAGGTGCCCTCGAAGATCGTGTAGATCTTCGCGTCGCGGTGCATCCGCTCCACGGGGAACTCGCGTGTGTAGCCGTTGCCACCGAGGATCTGGATCGCCCGCTCGGTCGCCCACACGGCAACCTCACCGGCCTTGAGCTTGGACATCGAGCCCTCGGCGTTGTCGAAGTCCTTGCCGGTCCGGCCCATCCAGGCCGCCCGCCACACGAGCAGGCGCGCGGCATCGATCTCCATCTTCATGTCGGCGAGCGCGAACGCGATGGCCTGGTTCTCGACGATGGGGCGCCCGAACTGGGAGCGCTCCTTCGAGTAGTCGAGCGCGTATTCGTAGGCGGCGCGGGCGATCCCAACCGCCTGCGAGCCGACTGTCGGCCGCGAGACCTCGAACGTCTTCATCGCCGCCTGGCCGCGCGAGCTCTCGCCCTCGCGGGCGCGCGCGAGGCGCTCGTCGAGCTTCTCCTTGCCGCCGAGCAGGCAGGACCCGGGAATGCGGCAGTCGTCCAGGTGGATGTCGGCGGTGTGTGAGGAGCGAAGCCCGTGCTTCTTCACCTTCGCGCCCTGCTCGAGCCCCTTGGTCCCGGGAGGTACCACGAAGCCCGCGTGGCCGCGGGCGCCGAGCTCACGGTCGACGCTCGCGATGATCACGTGGACGGCGGCGATCCCGCCGTTAGTGGCCCAGGCCTTCTGGCCGTTCAGGACCCACTCGTCGTTGGCCTCGTCGTAACGGGCCGTCGTGCGGATCGCCGACACGTCGGAGCCTGCGTCGGGCTCGGATGAGCAGAATGCGCCGACCTTCGGATCGTCGGGAGTGCCGAAGCACTGCGGCACCCACTCGGCGAGCTGGTCGGGCGTTCCGGAGGAGTAGATCGCGGCGACCGCGAGGGTCGTCCCCATGATCGACATCCCGATCCCGGCGTCACCCCAGAAGAGCTCCTCGTTGACGATGGGCATCGTGAGGCCGGTAGGGTCCATCCAGAACTGGGCCAGGCCCTCGAAGCCGTAGAGGCCGATCTTCGCGGCCTCCTGGATGATCGGCCACGGCGTCTCCTCGCGCTCGTCCCACTCGTGGGCGGCCGGGCGCACCACTCCCTCCGCGAAGCCGTGCACCCATTCGCGGATGTCCTTCTGGTCCTGGCTCAGCTCGAGGTTGAAGACCGCGTCGCCCTGCTCACCGGTCCCGTTCTGTGCCTCGGCGGCGGCCTGGGCCGCCGCCTCCTGCGCGGTAGTAGCTTCCATGCGCCGAAGATTACATCAATCGATGTCACATCGTTCCATGTCTCTCTCAGGGCGGGGGCCTTCGCGCCGTGGTGGTCGAGATGCACGGCCGCGTCCCGCATAGGCTTGACCGGATGCGCGGGCTTCGCGAGTTGGGTTTCGGCCTGTGGCGGTGGACCGCCCCACATCCGGAGTGGACGCCCGGCGCCGCCCCCGAGAGCCCGGCGGACTGGCCCGAAGAGGTCGGGTCCCTGCTCTACGACGCGGAGGATGCCACCGTCCTAATCGACCCGCTGGTCCCGGCTGAACGCGACGGCTTCATCGCCCAGCTCGACGCCCACGTGCGGCACCGCGCGCTCCCAGTCGCGATCCTCACCACGATCAAGTGGCATCGGCGAAGCCGCGACCAGCTCGCCCGTCGCTACGCCGCCACAACGTCGCGCGCCCGCCCGGCGCTTCCCGCGGGCGTCGAGTCCCTCCCAATCCGCGGCGCCGGAGAGACGATGTTCTGGATCCCGGCCGCCGGTGCCCTCGTGACCGGCGATCGGATCATGGGTGCGGCCGGCGGCGGGCTGCGGCTCTGCCCCGAGTCATGGCTCCGCTACCTGTCCAGCGAGATGACGCTGGCCGGCCTCGCCGCGCGCCTGCGGCCGCTGCTCGATTTGGAGATCGAGAGCGTTCTCATCTCCCACGGCGCGCCGGTGCTCACGGGGGGCCGCGCGGCCCTAGCCGACGCTCTCGACCTGGGCTGACGGCAAGGCCGCGGGCGCCGTGCGCTCCAAGGCGTCCCAGCCGCTGGAGTGCTCCCGTTCCGCCACCTCGACCGCGTAGCCGCCCCGGATCCCGAACAGCCGCTTGGCAACCAGCAGGTAGATCACGATCCCCAGGTTCACGATCAGCGCCACCACCTTGAACCACGAGGCCGTGGCGGCGAGCTCGTAGACCTCGAGCGGGATCAGCGCGGTCGTGACGATGAACGTGAGGTACTCGGCCCAGCGGCGCTGGTACCAGAGGCCCACGGCCTCAACGCCCTCGATCACGGCGAGCCCGGCCAGCCCGGCTCCGACGAGCTCGAGGGTCCCCTGGTTCAGGGAGAAGAGCTCGTCGAGCCGGCCGACGAGGCCGCGGTGCTCGGTCTGCAGCGGCCCCCCTCCCACTCCGCCCTGGATGTCGGCGAGCACCCTGTAGAAGTCCTGGCGCAGCTGCTGCTGGTGCGACGCGATGAGGAACACGGCGACGGCCAGCACGGCGAGGATGAGGAAGTGAAACGCCCGGTCGACCGCGATCACCCGGAGCACGATCTTGTCCCGCAGAGCCTTGCCGCGCGGCGGCAGCGCGATCTGCTCGCGCGGTGGCATACGGCGCCTCGTTGGATTCGCCGGAGGATCGAGCGGCAACCAGCTGTCGCAGCGGACGCAGCGATGCCAGCGTAGATCGCCGTCGTCCCGCACCACAAGCTCGTCCGCCTCGGTGACCTCGGCGACATCGGTGCCGAGCAGCGCGTGGCCCCTGAGCCCGCACACCAGGAGCTCGTAGTGGAGGGTGGGAAGAAATCGGCTGGGCTTCGTGGTTCCCGGCGGGCTCGAGGCTGCTGTCCGCGACACGGACCGACCCTACCGGCGCCGGACGGCGTTTTCGGCCTGTGGCCAGGGGTAGCCGATCAACGATGGAGGCAAGCGAGGTGGAGGAGGAGCTCGACGCCAAGCGGGCCCGTGAGCTGATCGCGAGCGAGGGTGCGCAGGCCCTGGACCTTCGGAGCGAAGAGGACTACGCGGAGGCCCATATCGCAGGCGCCCTTCGGGTGGAGGACGGTGAGCTGGAGGTCGCCATCGAGTCGCTCTCGCAGGACCGGCCAGTGGTCGTCGTCTGCGCCGATGGCAAGAGCAGCCCGGAGGTCGCTTCGAGCCTCCGCGAGCGCGGCTTCCAGGCAGCGGTGATCAAGGGCGGGATGAAGTCGTGGAGCGGAGACAGCCTCCCAACTCAGCCGCGGGAGGCCGAGGACTTCCACGGCCCCCGCCGCCCCGGCCCGCTCGGCTCGTAGCGGATCGAGGCGGCGGTCCTCAGGCCGCTTCGCTGACGGCCTCTGAAACGCCACCGCACCGATCCGCTCCGACTGGTAGGTTGCCGCGCGAAATGTCGACCGGAACCGTCAAATGGTTCAGCGACGAGAAGGGGTTCGGGTTCATCACGCCCGACGACGGGTCGCAGGACGTCTTCGTGCATCACAGCGCGATCGTCGGCGACGGGTATCGCTCGCTGGACGAAGGCGCCAAGGTCTCGTACGAGGCCGAGCCAAGCGATAAGGGCCCACGCGCCAGCAACGTGCAGAAGGTCTAGTACCGGTTTCGGTCTAGCCGCCGCTGCGCATCTCGACGCAAGTCGAGTCGATTGCTGACGCGCGCGGCACGCCCGCAAGCGCCAGTGCGATATCGAACTCGCCCAGGATGAGCTCGAGCACCGAGCGAACGCCGTTCTCCCCACCCACGGCGAGGCCCCAGATGACCGGGCGGCCGACCATCACCGCCCGGGCACCGAGGGCCAGGGCCTTGAGGACGTCGGTCCCTCGCCGGATGCCTCCGTCGACCAGCACGTCGACCCGATCGCCGACCGCCTCGACGATCGCGGGGAGCGCCTCCGCGCCCGCCGGAACGGTGTCGAGCTGGCGCCCGCCGTGGTTCGAGACCACGACGCCCGCCACTCCGTGAGCGGCCGCGAGGCGGGCGTCCTCCGGCGTGAGCATCCCCTTGACCAGCACCGGGAGATCACACTCGGACGCGAACTCCTCCACGTCCGCCCAGGTCAGGCTCGGGTCGATCAGTTCCCCGATCTGGAGCAGGCTGAGGGCCTGGTTGTGCCCCGTCCCGCCGGCGGACATGAGGGACTCGGGAACCACGTATTGGCTGCGAATGTCGCGCTCACGGATACCCAGCACGGGAAGGTCGACCGTGATGACGACCACCTCATAGCCGTTCTCCGTGGCTTCGGCGAGAAGCTCGCGCGACACGCCCCGGTCCTTGAAGACATAGAGCTGAAACCAGCGCTCGCCGTCCGGGGCGGCGGCGGCGATGTCCGCAGGCTTCGCCGTCGCAAGCGACGACAGACAGAACACCGCTGACGCGGCCGCCGCTCCGCGGGCGCTGGCCTCCTCGCCCTCCGGGTGGGCGAGTCGGTGGTAAGCGGTCGGCGCCACGATGACCGGGTGCGGCCGCGGGCGGCCCAGCAGGGTCGTCGACGGGTCGCGGTCCGACACGTCCACCAGCACGCGCGGGCGGATATCGATCCGCCGCCAGGCCTCGATGTTCCGGGCGAGCGTCAGCTCGTCCCCGGCGCCGCCCGCGTAGTAGCCGTACGCGCCCGCGTCCAGGACACCGGCCGCCCGCTCCTCGAAGTCGCCGATCGTCCGTGGCTCGGAACCAGCCGCGCCCGTTCCCGACGGACGCCGGGGCTGGTTTCTCGCGCGCTCGCCTTCCAGGGCTCGCTCGCCTTGCGGGACTTGCTCCTCGATTGAGAAAACCTATTCGCTACCCGCAGCAGTTGTCAGGAGTTCGGCCCGGGTATGAGTGGCGTGTTGTGTGAGGAGGAGACGAGGAAGCCGATCAGGATCCCCATGCTCGCGAGCCCGATGACGCCGATGACGATGCCGGCGATGGCGATCGCGCGGCCACCCTGATGGCCGCCGGAGGCGTCGATCTGCTTCATCCCCGTGTAGCCGAGGATGATCGCGATGATCGAGCCGACCCCGAAGAGCCAGATGATGCCGACGAACATCGACGCGATGGCGAGGCCGTTGGTCTCGGCGGCCTCCTCGCCCCCCGGCGCGCCGTTCGTGGGCGCCGCGGCCTTGGACGTCGCCTTCAGGGCGGTGAGCCACTCGTCGCGAGAGGGCAGGCGCCCCGCCTTCCGCGCCGCGAGCGCGCACGCCGTGTGCGCGTGCCGCCGGCGCCCCGCGTCTCCCTCCGGGAGCACCAGCATGTGCTCGCTGATCGCGGGCAGGTACTCGCCGCAGAAGGGGCAGGTATAGGTCGCGGGCTTGCGGCTCTTGGCGGGGCGAACGGACCACCAGCGGACCGCGTGTGCTTCGCTCACCGACCGGAGACTACGAGCGTGACCCTATGTCTGCCTTAAGAGCGCGGAGGCGGTCGCGGACGCGGCGCCTGCGCGCGGCCAGGTCGTCCTCGAGCTTCGCGATCTCGTCGCGCCGGCGGCGCACGAGCGCCAGCTGGCGGTCGATATGGGAGAGCGACTCCTCCAGGATCTGGCGCTGGCGGACGGGATCCTCCACCCCGCTGCGCCATTCTCGCCGCAGGGCCGCACGGGCCTCCTCCGCCGCCATCAGCTCCGTTAGCTCCTCGAGCGAGAGCCCGAGCAGGTCCTTGAGCCGCAGCACCTCCTGGAGGCGCTCGACGTCCTCCTCCCGATACGTGCGGTGGGCCCCACGCGCCCGGCCCTTGGGCCCGGGCAGCAGCCCGATCTCCTCGTAGTAGCGGATGGTCCGCGGGGTCGTTCCCGTGAGCCGGGCCACGTCCCCGATGCGAAGGATCTCCTCGCGATCGTCGCGGACGCTCACGCGGACTCCTCAGCGGTCGCACCGCCGACCTCGGAGCGCGTGACGTGATCCGTGCCCGGCGAGTGGCGCGGGCGAAGGAGCGACACGCCCGCACCGACGAAGGACGTCGCTGCGAGGACCCAGAGGGCGGTGTGCATGTTGTGGATGAACGGATCCAGCTTCGCTTGCGAGAGGCCGCTGGCGAGCCCGGAGAAGATCTGGAACAGAACGTGTCTCGGGACCGCCGCGGTGACGATCGCCAGGACGAACGCGATCGAGATCACGGCGCCGGTGTTCTGCAGCATCGTCCGCGCACCGGCGGCGATCCCCCGGCGGTGCTGCGGGACGGTGCCCATCATCGCGGCCGTGTTCGGCGAGTTGAACATGCCTGAGCCGATGCCGACGAGGAGGAGCCAGAGCGTCGTCTCCCAGTACGCGGTCGAGACCGTGAGCGTGGTCATGAGCGCGAGCGCGACACCGCTCACCACCATCCCCACGGCCGCGAGCCCGCGCGAGCCGTGGCGGTCCGCATAGACCCCCGCGAGCGGTGAGGCGATCAGCATTCCAATTGCCATCGGGGTGATCTTGATCCCGGCGACGATCGGGTCATCGCCCTTGACGCCCTGGAAGTAGAAGACGAATACGAACAGCAGGGCAAAGCGCGAGAGACCGTTGATGAAGGCCGCCGCGGTCGCGGCCGAGAACATGCGATTGCGGAAGATGGTGAGGTCGAGCATCGGCGCCCGCCCACGGAGCTCGATCACCACGAAGGAAGGCAGCAGCACCGCGGCCGCGACCAGGGACCAGATCACGATCGGCTCATTCCAGCCGGAGATGCCGCCCTTGGAGATGCCGTAGACGAGGCCCGTGAGCCCGGCAACGAAGACCGCCGTGCCGGGCAGGTCGAGGCCGCGCACCGGATCCCGCTTTCCCAGCTCGCGGAGCACGAGCGCCCCCCACAGCGCGCCGGCGAGCCCGAGCGGGACGTTAAACCAGAACACCCAGTGCCAGGAGATGGCGACCAATGCGCCGCCGAGCACCGGCCCCAGCACCAGGCCGATCGCCGCGACCATGGTGTTGGTTCCCATCGCGAGGCCGAGCTCCTCCTTCGGAAACGCATCGGTGACCAGTGCAGCGGCGTTTGCGAACAGGAACGCACCGCCGACGCCCTGGACGATGCGCCACAGGATCAGCTCGGTGCCGTTGGCCGAGAAACCCGCCCCGAGCGACGCGAGCGAGAAGATCAGGAAGCCGCCGACGTAGGCCTGCTTGCGGCCGAAGAGATCCGACAGCCGCCCGGCGGTCAGCACCAGCACGGTCGAGGCGATCATGTACGCGAGGATCACCCACACGAGCTGGAGCAGCGTGGTGCCGAGCGAGCGCTCGAGGTCGGGCAGGGCGATGATGAGGGTGCCCGAGTTGACCGTCGCCAGCAGCATCCCGAGGCTCGTACAGGAAAGCGCCCACCACTTGTAGTCGGCGTGCTCCGCGTGAACGCCTGGACGGAAGCGCCGCATCCGTCCCAGCCCGCCCCCTCGTGCTTACGTTCACGTAAAAATTAATTTAGCGCGCGGAGAGTGGCACGGCGCAACCCCAATCGCGCCGCGTCGCTCAGCCCGGGCGTGGAGGGTGGCGCGCCGTGCTTGAGCAGCGTCGCCGAGAAGATCGCTACGCGGCGACCGGCGTCGGCTCGGGCTTCGGGAGGTCCCCGGTGATGTCCGGCATCACGCGGCTGGTCTCCTCCTGTGGCGCGTTGACGAGCTCCGACGTTGCGAGCTCGGAACCGGCGAACGCGGCCGCGAGCTGCGCGAAGGCCAACGGAGTGCCTCGGAGGCGCGGAAAGAGCCGCGCGTCCACCGAGTAGCGGCCCGGGCCCTCGGCCGTGAGCGCGAAGAACGCCGCGAGAAGCACCGCGTTGTACTCGTAGCCGCCGCTGGTGTTCCAGACGCCGTTCCTCGCATGCACCTTGCGGATTGCCGTGATCATCACGCTCGAGAGCACCGTCGACGCGACCGGGGTCAGGAGGCCCAACGCCAGCATCGCACCGCCGGCGGCCTCGGCCGCGCCCGCCGCGACCGCATGGGCCTTGGGCGGCCGCAGATCCATCTTCTCGAAGTTCTCCGCGGTCGCGTCGGTGCCGCTGCCGCCGAACCAGCCGAACAGCTTCTGCGTCCCATGGCCGACGAAAAGCGCTCCCACGATCGCGCGAAGGATGGTCCTGCCAAGACTCATTTCCGTGCCTCCTGTTTGTGCGGTCAACAAATCGGGTGCCCGTTCCGCCTCACGCCAAACTCGGTGAGGCTTGGAGACCTGAGGTGTCCATGGGAAGATCAGCGCGATGACGATCGATCTCGGCTTCAGCGGCGGGTCGGAGGCGGTGCGGACGAGCGTCCTGATCCTGTTCGGCAGCTTCCTGGTGTCGTTCCTCTTCATTCGCACCAGCGCTCGGCTCATGCGGAGTCCCAAGGTGCCGTGGTGGCCGGGCAGTGTGACGACCGAGGGCGGGCTGCACCTCCACCACCTCGTGTTCGGCATCGTCCTGATGCTGGTCGGCGGCACGCTCGGCTTCGCCCTCGACGAGACGCAGTCGCCGTGGATCGAGCTCGCTGCGGCGGCCTTCGGCATCGGCGCCGGGCTCACGTTCGACGAGTTCGCCCTCTGGGTGCACCTGGAGGACGTCTACTGGTCCGACGAGGGCCGCCAGTCGGTGGACGCGGCGATCATCGCGATCGTCTTCGTTGCCTTGGTCCTGACCGGCGCTTTCTCCGCGAGCTTCGATACGGATTCCCCCGGGGCCCTCGCCGCCGGGATCGTGATCCTGGCGATCGACATCGGGTTCGTCCTGGTCTCGTTCTCGAAGTTCCGGCTGTTACACGGGATGCTGGGCCTCATCGTGCCGTTCCTGGCCTGGTGGGCCTCCTTCCGGCTGGCGAAGCCGAACTCCCCGTGGGCCAAGCGGTACTACGGCGAGCGGAACCCCAAGAAGCAGGCCCGCTCCGAGGCGCGCTACGGGCACCGGCGCATCGACCACTTCAAGGACCGCTTCCGCGATGCGATCGGCGGCCGCCCGACCGCCTTGATCGAGCCCGCGGCAGACCGGGCAGCGCGAGAGAGCGACCACAAGTAGGTCTTTTTACGAGGTCTTAATGGCCGCGCCTGAACGACCGCCGCCGCTCGCGGGTATCTCCCCCAGGAGGTGATTCCGTGAACACGCTGTTTCAACCACGGTGGCGGGCCTGGATCGTCGCAGCGATCGTGCTCGCTGCGATAGTCGCGGTCGTGCTCGTGATCGCCTACTCGGGCGGCGGCTCGACCGGCGGCGGCGGGTACTGACCCTCGGAACCGGGTGGGCGATTGGGGTCCGTGTAGGTCCCCGGTCGCACACCCGGCGCGCGGAGTGCGAAGCTACGGCGCGGCCACCCCGACCGAGAGGAGACGATGCAATGACAGGCAAGGCCGACTTCACCGACGAGGAGTGGACGCTCCTGCGCGAGGCGCCGACCAGCGCCGGGATGCTCGTGATCCAGGCGGATCGCGGCGGCACCTTCCGCGAGACCTTCTCGATGGGCAAGGCGTACACCGAGGCCCGCAAGCAGCACGGTGCGAGCCAGTTGCTCGACGACATCGTCTCCGAGAAGCCACAGGTGGACCGCACCCACGTCTCCTCCCAGGAGGAGTTGCGCGCGAACCTGCTCCAGCACATCCGCGACGCAAGCGCGCTGCTCGCCCGTAAGGCGACACCGGACGAGGGCGAGGAGTATCGCGGCTTCGTCATGAAGGTCGCCAATCGCGTGGCCGAGGCTCACCGCGAGGGCGACCAGCAAGTGAGCCAGCTCGAAAGCCAGGCCATCGCGGAGATCAGCGAGGCGGCCGGAGCGTCGGCGAGCTCCTAACCGTTCCCCCTCTCGCTTCTCGTTGGGTAGACGTGGGCGCGAGCGGTCCCAAATCCACCGATACGGTGGAAATCAACCCAGCCATGCGGGGAAACCGAGGCGCGGGGGCGCGAGCGGTCTCAAATCCACCCATGAGGTGGAAAATCCGCCGGTCGCACCGATCCTCCCCGGGAGGCACTCCTGGCGCAGGTCGGCCTCGAGGCCTCTGGCGAGAAGCGACGAGGTGATCGAGCCCTAGAGGCTTGATGTGGGTCTAACGACCGTCAAAGGCGACCAGGGAACGGAGCGGCCGCCCGATCTGGGCGTTGATGAACATGCCGAGGGTGAGCGCGAGCAGTCGCTGGGCGATCCGCTGGGCGAGGCCAGCGAGCGTCTTGGCCAAGTGGCGGCGCAGGCCCATCTGCTCCTTGAGGTTGGCGAACACCGATTCGATGACCAGGCGGATCCCGGCTTTGGCGACCTCCTCCGGAGGCCGGGAGCCGAGCCGGTGGCGAGCCGGAGTGACGATCTCGACCCCGCAGAGCCGGAGGGTTTCGGCGAACTCGCGCCCCCAGAGCCCCTTGTCGGCGAGAAGAACGGTGTCGGGATGGGCGCTTGCGAGCCGGAAGGTGGGCTCGTATTCGCGCTCGTTGGCGGGCTCGAGGTCATAGCCGAGCGGCACCCCGGCCGAGTCGGTGACCAAGACCAGGCGCATCCCCCAGACCCACTCGGACTTCGAGGCGCAGTAGCCGTAGGCGCCGTGGCCGGCGAACTCGCTCTTCGTCGCGCAGCCGGCGTAGTTGGCGACCGAGATCAGGGTGCCATCGACGAGCCGCGCCCGGCCGGTGGCGATCAGCTCGGCGATCGCCAGCTGCGTGGAGCTGATCTGCGGCACCAGCCGGCGCAGCCTGCGGTTGTATTGGGTTTGGTCGGGCAGGTGGGGAAACCAGCCCGGAAGCCGGTAGTCGATCATCCCCAGGAACTTGCGATCCGAGCACTCGCCGGTCGCCGCCTGGGCAACCGCGAGCGCGATCAGCTCGGCGTCGGTGATCTTGCCTTCGGGACCCGAGCGAGGAATCGAAAGCGAGTGCGCGAACACGTAGGCTGCAACCACGAGGGTCTCCAGCGATGCTGTCATCTCGTGCTCCAATCACGAGGGGGCAGGGCTGGAGGCCCTTTTCCTTGCTCACGACCGGGTTCCTTGCGATGAGCGGCGAACCCACATCAAGCCTCTAGATGAACAGGACGTTCTACGTCCAGCTCGCCGAGGACGACCTGACCTAGCGTTGCCGTGGCGAGCCACCTTGCTACCTTTCCGGCCGTATTGGACCGGGCAAAGCCCGGAAATCGTGCAGGCGCTCTCGACGTTGGCTTCATGCCTCCGCGGTCGCGGCACATACCGATGGAGGATCAGATGCCAACTGGCACAGTGAAGTGGTTCAGCGACGAGAAGGGGTTCGGTTTCATCACTCCCGATGACGGCTCCTCCGACCTGTTCGTGCATCAGAGCGCGATCAACTCGGAGGGCTTCCGCACCCTCGCCGAGGGCGCCAAGGTCTCGTTTGAGTCCGAGGCCGGCCCGAAGGGGCCGCGCGCCGTCAGCGTCCAGGCGCTGTAGCGATCCACGGATCTTTCGGCCCGAGGGCCCGCTCCGGCGGGCCCTCGGTCGTTCTCGGGCCCGATGGCTAGAGAGAAGGGGAGGCCTTGGCCGCTCGGCGAGCGGGCGTCGGCCTGACCACGTCCCACGCCAGGCCCAACTTCTCCATGGAGGCGATCAGCAGCGCGGATGGGTCGATCTGCCACCTGCCCAGGCCGTGCGCGGCGGACGTGGGGAACGCATGATGGTTGTTATGCCAGGCCTCGCCGAAGGTGGGGAGAGCCAGCCACGCGAGGTTTCGCGACTCGTCCTTGGTCTCATATGGCCGGCGGCCGAACATGTGGCACAGCGAATTGACGCTGTAGGTGACGTGGTGCAGGACGAAGACGCGTACCGCACCACCCCAGAGCAGCGCGGTCAACCCCGCCGCAACCGTGCCGCCGATCGCCACGCCCAGCCCGAACGGGACCGCTAGTCCGACGACTGCCCAGAGCAGGAAGGTTCGGTCGATGAACCGGATCACCGGATCGGCGAGGAGATCCGGCGCGAAGCGCTCCTTCGAGCCTCGCTGCGTGTGGATGAAGAGCCAGCCGACGTGGGCGTGGAAGAGCCCGCGGAGGGATCCGAGCAGGCCGTCGCCATGACCGACGTGCGGGCTGTGCGGGTCGCCCTCTCGATCGGAGCACGCGTGGTGCTTGCGATGGTCGGCAACCCAGGAGATCGCCGGTCCCTCGACCGCCGCCGAGCCGAGGGCGGCGAACACCCCCCGAAGCCACGGGGTCGTCGCGAAGCTCCGATGCGTCAGGAGGCGGTGGAAGCCGACGGTGACGCCCAGCGCGGTGAGGACGTAGAGGAGGCCGAGCACGGCGAGGTCGCTCCAGCGGAGGGCTTCGCTCCAGGCCTGCCATGCGGCCAGGCCCAGGAGGAGGATCGGCACGACGGTGACGAGGCCGGTGATGATTCGGTCCATCGTCTCGTGCTCGCTCGGCTTGATGGCCGTTGCGGGTCGGCCACGGATCGCCGAGCCGCCCTGCGCTGATCCGCCGCCCGTGGCGGTGAGGCCCAGGTCCTCGGACATCAGCTCAGCCTCCCGCGCGTCCCAAGAATGCGGCCCAGATGAAAAGCAACACCGCTCCCCCCACCAGGAGAAGCCCGGCCTGCTCGGAACCGTGGGTGATGGTCGCCAGGCCCAGCAGCAGGCAGATCCCGCCACTCCAGGCACTGATCTCGGGGCCGTGCGAAGAGTTCACAGACGCAAAATCCTCCGTCGCCAAGGGTACTCCGCTCTCACCGCCTCGGGTAAAGATCATGTGTCAGGTTTCCGCCCAGGTCTTAGCGTGAGCTAAACGCCGAACCGGCGCAAAACCCGCGAGCCAGCGCTACGGTCCGCCATCGCGATCGTGGAGGATCGGAGGCACATCCCTCTTCGGGTACGGGGAGCGCTGGCCCTGTGCCTGCTCCTCGCGGCCTGCGCCTTTTTCAGTAGCGGCGCCGCCGCTTCATCCAGTGCGCTCGAGATTCACGTCGTCTCCAACCGGGCCGATCTGATCTCGGGCGGCGACGCCCTGGTGGTCGTCGACCTCCCGAGGGGCGTGCGGGCCTCTACGGTCACGATGAAGCTGAACGGCTCGAACGTCAGTGACCAGTTCGCGATGCGAGCCGACGGGCGCTACGAGGGCAAGCTCAACGGCCTGCGGCGCGGCCGCAACGTGCTGTCGGCGAGCGCGCCCGGCGCAGACTCCGATCACGTCGCGATTCGCAACCACCCTAACGGCGGCCCGGTCTTCGCCGGTCCGCAGGTGGAGCCGTGGGTGTGCCGGAACGGGTCGAAGGACCCCAAGTGCAACGCCCCGGTGACCTACGACTACGAGTACAGGTCGTCGGTCGACGGCGGGATGCATCCCTACGACCCGAGCAACCCGCCGGCCGACGTTGCAACGACCACGACGCAGACGGGCAAGACCGTCCCCTTCATCGTCCGGGTCGAGACCGGCTATCAGGATCGCGACCAGTACAAGATCGCGGCGCTGTTCCAGCCCGGCAAGCCGTGGGCGGCCTGGAACCCGCAGCCGCAGTTCAACCACAAGCTCCTGATCACCCACGGCGCGAGCTGCGGCATCGACCATCAGAGCGCAGACGCTCCGAGCGTCACCAGCGACACCGTGGCGGTTGGCAGTGGCGGATCCACCTCCAGCCCGACGACCGCGCTGGGCATGGGGTTTGCGGTGATGTCTACCGCTCTCGACAACGCCGGGCACAACTGCAACCTGGCCACCGAGGCGGAGTCGCTGGTGATGGCGAAGGAGCACCTGGTCGAGTCCTACGGGACCCTGCGCTACACGATCGGGACCGGCTGCTCGGGCGGCTCCCTCGTCCAGCAACAGGTCGCGAACGCCTACCCCGGCATCTACCAGGGCATCCTGCCGCAGTGCTCGTTCCCCGATGCGTGGTCGACGGGCCAGCAGCTGGCCGCCTACCACTTCGACCGCGGGTACTTCGAGAACCCGGCGAAATGGGGGACCGGCATCGTCTGGACCCCGACCCAGATTGCCGCGGTTGAGGGCCACCCCAATCACGTCAACGCGATCGTCTTCGATTCGATCTACTGGACCGCCCTGGCCGACCCGTCCAGCGGATGCGCGGGCGTCCCTGCGGCCGACGACTACAACGCCGAGACCAACCCGGACGGCGTCAGATGCACGCTCGCCGACTACATGGTCAACGTCATGGGCCCGCGCCCGCCGAGCGTTTGGACGCCGCAGGAGACCGCCCTCGGGCACGGGTTCGCCGGGTTGCCGATCGGCGACGTTGGCGTCCAGTTCGGGCTCGCGGCGCTCGAGCGCGGCGAGATCAGCCCAGCTCAGTTCGTTGACCTCAACTCCAAGATCGGCGGCGCCGACATCGACCTCAACCCCACCCCGGAGCGCAGCGACGCCACCCAGCCGGCGCTGCGCAACGTCTACCGAAGCGGCGGCGTCAACGAGACCAACAACCTGACCGGGACGGCGATCATCGACCTGCGCGGGCCGGACCCGGGCGCGTTCCACGACGCGTACCGCTCGTGGGCGATCCGCGCCAGGCTCGAGCAGGTGGAGGGCCGCCTACCGCGCAACCAGGTGATCTGGTTCGGGCAGACGCCGCTGATCGGCGACCCGCGCTACACGACCCAGGGGCTGGTGGCGATGGACCGCTGGCTCTCGGCGGTGCAGCGCGACCATCGCTCCCTGCCGCTGGCGACCAAGGTCTCGAGGGATCGCCCTACCGACGTCCACGACCGGTGCTCCTCGATCCCCGGCGTCGAGAGGATCGCCGTTCCCGGCGTGGGCCCGGTGTGCAAGCTGAAGGACGTTCAGACCCGCTTCGGGACGCCGGCCACGGTCGCGGGCGAGAGTGTCGCGACCGACAAGGAGCGCTGCCAGCTCAAGCCGCTTCGCCACAGCGACTACTACCCAACCGACTTCACCGACGCACAATGGACGGCCCTGCGGCGAGCCTTCCCGACGGGCGTCTGCGACTGGAGCAAGCCCGGCGTCTCCCAGCAGGACACGATCCCCTGGCAGACTTACCAGCAGCCCGATGGCAAGGTCGTCTACGGCGGCGAGCCCATGGGGGCCGCCCCAGCCGGGTCCGGCGGCGGGTGGGCGAGCGGGTCGTTCTCCTCTTGGCGCAAGGCGAGCCGCTGACGCGTTCGCCCAGCGCGAGCGCGGCGTCATACGTGGAGCGCGATCTGCGTATCGAGTGACCCCGCCTCCCGAGCGAATAGCTTGCACGCATCGCCCTGATCCCTGAGAGCTGGCGACTTCGCGGCGCTGCGGCGCCATCGATTCGCCGCGGGTTCCTGGTCGCGATCCCGGTCGGGATCGCTGCCCTGATCCAGCTCGAGCTGAAGACGCCGGTCACCGGCGCGGTAACGGTCGGCGCGTCGATCACGGGCTTCGTGGCCTTCGAGGCGCCCGCGCGCACCCGGTTCTGGTGGCAGCTCGGGGTCGCCCCGCCGATCGGGATCGCGGCGGCGCTCGGAGCCATCACGGGGGGCTCGGCGGCCCTTGCGGTGCCCAGCATGGCCGTGTTCGCAGGCGTGGCCGCGCTATCGGTGGCGGTGTCCCGGCGGCTGGTGATCGCGGCGCTGAATGTCGTCCTCGCCTTTCTCATCGCGCAGGGGCTCTCGCTGGAGATCCACGACACGGCGCAGATCCTCGCCCTCGCTGCCCTGGGCGCCCTGTCGCAGGCCACGCTGTCACTGATCGTGGCGCTGATCCAGGGCCGGCTCGAGCGCCCGCATGCGATCGCCGGCGCACGGGATGCGCTCGCGACGATCCGGTCCAACCTCCACCTGAGCTCACCCGCCCTCCGTCACGCGATCAGGTCGGGGGGTGCGCTGGGCCTCGCGGTTGCCGCCTACCACGCGATCCACCTGGGCAGGCACGGTTACTGGATCCCGCTCACCGTGATCTTCGTCCTCAAGCCGGGGCGCATCGAGACGGACGAGCGAGTCGAGATGCGAATCGCCGGCACGATCCTCGGGCTCGCCTTCGCCACCGGGCTCGCGGCGCTGGTCGGCGAGAGCGCGCTCGCCAACACAGCAATCCTCACGATCGCGGCCGCCTTCGCCTACGCCCTGCTCCTGATCGAGTACGCGCTGTTCACGTTCGCGATCACCACCTACATCGTCACCATCTCGCACGCCATGGGCGAGTCCGCCGTCAACGCCGTGGACGAGCGCGCCATCGGCACGGCGATCGGAGTCGCCATCTCCCTGCTCGCGTTCGCGGTCTGGCGGGATCGTCCCGCTCCGAGCGCCGCTGAGCCAGTCGCATAGGCTTGGCCATGCGCCTCATTCCAGGCAACTGAGAACTCCGCAACGCAGTGGTCAAGGTAGACGTGGGCGCGGACGGTCCCAAATCCACCGATACGGTGGAAATCAATCCACCCGCGCGGGGAAACCGGGGCGCGGGGGCGCGAGCGGTCTCAAATCCACCTATGAGGTGGAAAATCCGCCGGTCGCCCCGATCCTCCCCGCCTCGCTGGCGGCCTGCCGGCCGTTCGAATGCGTGGCGTGCCCGTTGGAGGAGGCGTCCGCCGTGCCCTCATCCCCGTCGTATGGCCCGGGCTTCGGCCGCGGCTCACCGCCCGGGAACGCCAGCCGCAGAATCGTCCGGTTCACCATCCCCCACTGCTGGAAGAACGGCCCCGAGTTGTACGGGAGGTCGTAGCGCTCGCAGATCTCCTTGACCCGCGGCGCGATCTCGGCGTACCGCGTGCTCGGCATGTCGGGGTACAGGTGGTGCTCCACCTGATAGCCGAGATTGCCGCTGATCACGTGGAAGAGCGGGCCGCCCTCGATGTTGGCCGCGCCCACCAGCTGGCGCACGTACCACCCGCCCCGCGTCTCGTCGGAGACCTCCTCCTGGCTGAACGTGTAGGTCTGGTCCGGGAAGTGGCCGCAGAAGATGATCGCGTGCGCCCACAGGTTGCGGACGATGTTCGCGGTGAAGTTCGCCCACAGCGTTGACTTGAACGACCTACGGCCGCCCTCGAACGCGGTCATGGCGACCTCTCCAAATGCCTCCCGCCCGCGCCCGCGCCGGCGCGCACGGCCGATGATGCCTCGCGTCCTCTGGCGCAGCCGCTCCCTGCGTGAGCTCGGCCGTCGGCCCGCCAGGGCGCCCTCGACCGCGGCATTGGCGAGCGCGCTGATCAGCGGCCACGCGATGTAGTCCTTGGCGATCTGCAGGCGGGCCTTGCCCCAGATCCCCCTGAGCTCCTTCAACAGCTGCTTCTTCGACTTCTCGCCCGAGCGGATCGCCTCGATGTCGAGGTCGTGGACGGCCACGCCCCACTCGAAGAACGCCATCAGCACCAGGTTGTAGAGCGGCTGAAGGAGATAGACCGGGTGCCACTTCTGGTGCGGGTCGATCCGCATGATCTCGTAGCCGAGGTCCTTGTCCTTGCCGCGGATGTTGGTGTAGGTGTGGTGGATGTAGTTGTGCGAGTGCTTCCAGGCCTCCGAGGTCGACGCCGTATCCCAATCCCAGGTGGAGGAATGGATCTCGGGATCGTTCATCCAGTCCCACTGGCCGTGCAGGACGTTGTGGCCGATCTCCATGTTCTCCAGGATCTTCGCCAGCGAGAGCGTGGCGGTCCCCGCCACCCATGCCGGCCGCAGGCGTGAGGCGACCAGCAGCGCCCTGCCCATCACGCCGAGGCGCCGGTGCAGCTCGATCATGCTCTTGATGTAGCGCCGGTCGCGATCGCCGAGCTCGGAGAACACCTCGTCGTGGATGGCGTTGAATTCCTTCTCGAGCTCGTCGATCTGCTCCGGCGTCAGGTGGGCGAGCGGGCTCTCGATCTCGGTCGTGCTCATGTGGTCCTCCTTCTCGGTGTCATAGCTCGATCTCGACGTCGCCCTCAGGGGCGCTGATGCAGGTGCGAACCATCTCCCCGTCCTGTCCGTAGACCTTCCCGTTCCGGAGGTCGCGAACCTGGCCCGAGCACAGCTTTCCGATGCAGGTGTGGCAGATGCCCTCGCGGCAGCCGAAGGGCAGCTCGAGGCCCGCCTCCTCACCGGCGACGAGGATCGGGGTGCCACCCTCCGCCGTGGTCTCACAGCCGCTCGCGGCGAAGGTGATCTGCCCGCCCGCACCCTCCTTGTGCAGCGCGAGCTTCGGCTGGAAGCGCTCCATGTGGAGGCGGTCGCAGTCTCCCTCGCGGTCCCAGTGGTCGGTCATGGCGTCAAGCAGGTCCCCGGGGCCCGAGAGGAAAGCCTCTCGCTCCCGCCAGTCGGGGCACAGGTCGTCCAGGTCCTCCGGCTTGATGCGCCGCTCCTCCGCTGTAAGCCGCAGCGTCACCTGGTAGCGGTCGTTCCGGGCCTCGAGACGCTCCAGCTGTTCACCGAAGATGACCCCGTCCGCGGTGCGTGCGGAGTGGATGTGGATGCAGTCCGTGGCCGCACGGCGGCGGTCGAGGTCACGGAGCATGCTCATGATCGGCGTGACGCCGCTGCCGGCGCTGAGGAACAGGGCCTTTTCCGGCGCGGGATCCGGCAGCACGAAGCTCCCCTCCACCCCGCCCAGGCGAACGATGTCGCCGGGCTTGGCTTGCTTGACGAGGTACGGCGAGACCTTCCCCGAGTCCACGAGCTTCGGGGTGATGCTGATCAAGCCGTCGGGGCGACCGGGATCCGACGTGAGTGAATACGCCCGCCAGTGGAAGACGCCGTCCACGACGACGCCCACCCGCGTGTACTGCCCGGGCCTGTGCCCCGGCCACTCGTAGCCCGGCCGGATCAGGACGGTGACGGCCTCCGGGGTCTCGCGCTCGACCCGCTCGATCCGCCCGCGCAAGTCGCGCGTGGACCAGAGTGGGTTGATCAGTTCGAGGTAGTCGTCCGGGAGCAGGGGCGTGAAGAGGAAGCGCGCAGCGCGCAGCGCCTTTCGCTGCACCTCGGGCACCTTCGGCGTGGCGCCGCGCTCAGCCATGACTCCTCCTCCGCCCCACGAGCATTACATCTACCTATGTACCACGTTTTGATGTAAAGAAACGCGGTACCCATCACATAGCGAACGCGGCTTTCCCAAAGCGCGCGACGGATAGCCTGCGGCCGTGCCCGGTCAGCGCGCTCCCGCCGAACGCACTCCCAGCGGGACTAGGGGTCGATCGGCGGCCCAAACCGGCCTGGCCGCACTGGCCCTCGGCGCGCTCGGCGTCGTGTTCGGCGACATCGGCACGAGCCCGCTCTACGCGTTGCAGACGGTCTTCACCGCGGACAACCACGCGGTGCAGACCACCTCCGCCGACGTCTACGGGGTGGTCTCGCTCGTGTTCTGGACGATCACGATCGAGGTCTCGATCAAGTACGTCACGTTCGTGATGCGCGCCGACAATGGCGGCGAGGGCGGGATCATGTCGCTGACCGCGCTGCTTCAGGGCGCCAAGTTCAAGACGGCGCGGGTCAAGTTCGTCCTGATCACGCTCGGCATCCTGGGCGCTTCGCTCTTCTATGGCGACGGCGTCATCACGCCCGCGATCTCGGTGCTCTCGGCGGTCGAGGGGCTGAAGGTCGCGACCCCGAGCGTCGGCGATCTCGTCGTGCCGATCACCGTCGCGGTGCTCGTGGCGCTGTTCGCGCTCCAGCGCTTCGGGACCGGGCTGGTCGGGAGGCTCTTCGGCCCGGTGATGGCGATCTGGTTCACGGTGATCGCGATCCTCGGCATCGGGAAGATCGTCCCTCACCCCGAGGTCTTCAAGGCGCTCCTGCCGAGCTACGGCGTCGAGTTCTTCGCCAACCATCCGGGCGTCGCCTTCATCGCCCTGGGGTCCGTGGTGCTCACGGTCACCGGTGCCGAGGCCCTGTACGCGGACATGGGCCAGTTCGGTCGCTCGCCGATTCGCCGCGCGTGGTTCCTCGTCGTCTTCCCTGCCCTGATCCTGAACTACCTGGGCCAGGCCGGCCTGCTGCTGGAGTCGCCGAGCGCGATCAGCAGCCCCTTCTACCTGCTCTCGCCTCAGTGGGCGCAGCTGCCGATGGTGATCCTCGCGACCATGGCCACCGTGATCGCCTCGCAGGCGGTGATCTCGGGTGCCTTCAGCGTCACGCGCCAGGCGATGCAGCTCGGCTTTCTGCCGCGGATGACGATCCGTCATACCTCCCGGCGCCACGAGGGGAGGATCTACGCGCCGGGTGTCAACTGGCTGTTGTTCGCCGCCGTCATCGCGCTGGTCGTCGGCTTCGGCTCCTCGACCGCCCTCGGGTCGGCCTACGGCGTGGCCGTCACCGGGACCTTCATCCTCAACACGATCCTGTTTCTGGCAGTGGCGCACCTGCTCTGGCGGACCCGCCGGGCCCTGGTCGCCCTCGGCGCCGTCGTATTCGGAACAGTCGAGGTGGCGTTCTTCGCCTCCACGCTCACCAAGGTCCTCCACGGCGGGTGGGTCCCGCTCGTCATCGCGGCGTGCGTGTTCGTGGTCATGGTCACCTGGCGCCGCGGCAGGGAGATCGTCGTTCGTGAGCGCAGCGAGAAGGAGGGCAGCCTCCGGGACTTCATCGCGACGGTCAAGGGCGCGAAGCCGCCGATCCCGCGTGTGCCCGGCACCGGCGTATACCTGAACGCCGACGCACGGATGGCACCAATGGCTCTGCGCGCCAACCTCGATCACAACCACGTCCTGCACGAGAACGTGGTCGTGATGACGATCGCGATCGAACGGCTCCCGCACGTGCCCGAACCCGAGCGGCTGGGGGCGGACAAGCTCGGCGATCAGGCCGACGGCATCTGTCTCATCACCGCACGCCTCGGCTACCACGACGACGTCGACATTCCCGCGACGCTCCGCCTGGCCGACGACCAGGGCCTCTTGGAGGGCGAAATCGACCTCGACGAGGCCTCATATTTCGTGTCGCGGACCGTCCTCGTGCGCACGAGCGCTCCGGGTTTGCGGCGGTTGCGCAAGGGGCTGTTCCTGGCGCTCTGGCACAACGCCGCGAGCCCCATCGAGTACTTCCGCCTGTCCGAGAGCCGCACCGTGATCATGGGTGAGCAGGTGCGGATCTGAGAGAGCGGCCCCGAAGGAGGCGAACTCGGGGTCGCTGTTGACCGCGTCCGCGGAGTCGCGATCGGCGAACACGCCGATGCCCCGCACGACGCCGGCGGCCTCGTCGCCGAGGACCAGCACCGTCTCGAGCGCGGGATGGTCGCTCAGGAACTCGGCGGCGAACTCGGAGTAGATCTCGGCTACCTGGTCGAAGTGGCCGGGCTTCGGATGAAGGGTGAACTCGGCAACGTGGATGGTGGTCCTTTCCCGCTCGCTGGTTGGCTTGCCGGGCCTCGTCCCCCTGAGCACCCGACGGCGCCATCGTGGCCGCGGCTCAGCGGTTGAGGTCGCCGGCGGCGGCCAGACCGATCCAGACGCGGCTGATCGAGTCGATCAGCACCTCGCGCGGGGTGCCGGGATTGTCCAGCCACCACAGCACGAGCGATGCCATCCCGCTGCGAAGCAGCTCGGCCAGGGGCTCGAGCTCGCGATCCGGGATCGGCGGGTCGGTGAGCGACCGGATCATGTCCACGAGGACGGCCCGGGCCCTGTCCTGGACCTCCTGCCGGTAGGCCTGGACATCGGGGCCGCCACCGGTGTCCCGCAACAGCATCCGCCATGTGTATGCGTGGGTCTCGACATAGGCCAGCCAGACCTCCAGCACCGCGCGAAGGCGTTCGCTCAGGGAGCCCTCAGCGGGAATGACGCCGGCGAAGCTCGTCAGGTCGGCCCGGTGGCGGGCGAGCAGCGCCAGGTAGAGACCCCGCTTGGAGTCGAAGTGCCGGTAGAGGATCGGCTTCGTCACCCCTGCCGCGGCCGCGATCTCATCGAGCCGCGTCCCGTCGTAGCCGCGCTCGCCGAAGAGCCGCCCCGCGGCCTCGACGATCAGCTCCCGGCGCTCGGCGACGGGCAGCCGGCGGCGTGCTTGCTCGGACGCCGGTGTCATAGTTACTGAAGAGTAACTTACGTGCTAACGTGTGGCAATCGAGGAGGCAAATCGACGGCGGAGGTAGCGCAATGACGACGGCGACCACCAACGGCACGACCGAGCTTCAGAGGGTCCGCGACCCGATCCACCACGTGGAGTTTTCGTTCGAGTACGGCGACGGGCACATATGGGTCCACACCTGGTTCGAGGACGGCGGACATCTGCCCGAGCACTTCCACCCCTCGCTCGAGGAGCACTGGCAGGTCTTGGAGGGCACAGCGAGGGTGAAGCTCGACGGGACCTGGCGGGAGCTGCGCCCCGAGGACGGGCCCGTTCGCGTTCCCCGGAACACACGGCACGAGCTCAAGAACGAGAGCGGGAGCCCCGTCTACGCGAAGACGAAGGTCATCCCCGGCGGCCGCCTGGAGGAGTTCCTGACCGAGGCGTCAAGCGCAGCCGAGGAGGGCCTCTTCAACGCCCGGAACCTCCCGACCAGCTGGAAGGGCGCGATGTGGGTCGCGAAGTTCGCCTATCGCTTCCGCGACGAGACCGTGATGTGCTCGCCGCCCCCGGCCGTGCAGCGCGTGGTACTGCCGCTGATCGTGCGCTTGGCGCGCTAGCAGAAGAGGTCGCACCGGTGTGGGTTCGCCTTGAACTTCGGTCCCCCCGATGACGCGCTGGTGCCCGCTCGATTGAACCGGCGCCTGGTATCGAACCGACAGCTACCATCCCGCCGGCAAGGATGGTTCCTGGAGATCGCAACGGCGGGAAGGGCGCTCGACCCTGCACGCGGCCGCTCGGCACGGTTCGCCGGGGCCGCGGAAGGCGCATCGCGCTGATCGCCGCGCTGGCGATCATGGTGCCATTGGTCACGGCCGGCGGCGCCGCGGCGAAGGGGGTGCCGCATTCGTTCTTCGGCGCCGTCCCATGGCTTGAGTTCCAGGGCGCCGATTACCAGCGCCTCGCGAAGGCGAAGGTCCACAACGCCCGCACGCCCTTCTACTGGCCCTCGATCGAGCCGAGCGAGGGCTCCTACAGCTGGACGGCGACCGACAAGTTCGTCGGCACGCTCGCGCGCTACCACGTCCGGGTGCTGCCGTTCCTGAACGGCTCCCCGAGCTGGGTGGCCGGCGACGCCCGCAAGCCCCCGCTGAAGTCCAAGAAGGCACGGAGGCACTGGCAGCAGTTCGTCAAGGCATGCGTCGAGCGTTACGGCCCGAAGGGCGAGTTCTGGCGCATCCACCCGGACATCCCCAAGGTCCCGATCACGGCCTGGCAGATCTGGAACGAGCAGAACAACCCCAACTACTTCGCCCCGAAGCCGAAGCCGAAGAAGTACGCGAAGCTCGTCAAGCTCTCCAGGCACGCAATCCGGTCCAAGGACAAGCACGGGAAGATCGTCCTCGGCGGCATGTTCGGCAAGCCCGAGCCGAAGGGCTCGATGACCGCGCCCAAGTTCCTGGGCAAGTTCTACAAGGCGAGGGGGATCAAGCGGGCGTTCAACGCCGTCGCCGTGCACCCGTACGCCCCGTCGATTCACAACCTGAAGAAGCAGATGACGAAGCTGCACAAGGTCATCAAGCGCAAGCACGACAACGCGAAGATGTGGGTCACGGAAATGGGCTGGGGCTCCGCGAAGCCGAGCAAGAAGTGGCCGCTCTTGAAGGGCGCGAAGGGACAGAAGAGGATGCTGAAGAAGTCCTTCCACCTGCTCATCAAGCATCGGAAGCAGTGGCACCTGAAGCGCGTCTACTGGTTCCTTTGGCGCGACGCCGCGCCCAACGCGCCCACCAACTGCAGCTTCTGCAAGTCAGCAGGGCTGTTCACGTACGACTTCCAGCCGAAGCCGGCCTGGAACGCATTCCTGCGCATCACCCACCACCACTGATCCGGCGCCGGCTAGCCCCGGGAGGTCAGCGGGCGATCGCCGATCCAGTACCGCGGCCCTGGGCCGAACCCGGCCGCGCGATCGTTCGGGTTCGCCAGCTTGCAGCGGTCGAGCGACAGGCATCCGCACCCGATGCACTCGGTGAGCCCCGCCTTGAGGCGCTCCAGCTCGGCGATCCGCTCCTCGATGCGCGCGGACCATCCGCGCGACAGGCGGGACCAGTCGCGCCTGGTGGGCACCCGCCCAGGCGGCAGCTTGTCGAGCTCCGCCCCGATCTCCTCGAGGCTCAGGCCCACACGCTGCGCGAAGACGATGAAGGCGATCCGCCGCAGCACTGACCGGTCGTACCGACGGTGGCCGGAGCCCGAGCGCTTCGACGCGATCAGCCCGCGGTCCTCGTAGAAGCGGAGCGCCGAGGAGGCGACCCCGCTGCGCTTCGCAACCTCGCCGATCGTAAGCAGCTGAGCCATCCACCAAGAAGATCACAAACTCCCCTTGACTTCAAGTTCACTTGAACTTGTAGCTTGTGGATGAAACCGAAGCCAAACGCGGGAGGCACCATGCCGACAACCCAGACTTTCAGCGAGCAGATCACCGAGGAGGTCACCTCGTGGCCTGGCATCGAGGCCGGCCCCGGCAGGCGCGGCGAGTTCGCATTCAAGGTTGGCAAGCGGGAGGTCGGCCATCTCCACGGAGATCACGCTGCCCACTTCTTCTTCTCCAAGGAGCTCTGGCAGGAGCTCCGGGACGAGGCCCGGATCACCTATCACCCCGTCTTCCCCGATCGCGTGGGGCCGGCCGCGAGGCGAATCGAGGACGAGGCTGACGTCCGTGACGTGATCGCGATGATGCGCCTCAATTACGACAGCGCCGTCGAGCGGTTCGGCCTGCCGTGAAGGGCATCGGATAGCGTCAACGGCCAGGCATGGACGCCCGGCCGCCACTCCTCGCCGCATCAGCGCTGATCGCGGTCGCGATCGGCGCGAGCGGCTGCGGAACGACCGAGAAGTCCGGCCAGGTCCGCGACGAGCTCAGCGCCAAGGGCCTCCAGGCAACGGTCGAGCAGGTCGACACGAATGTCCCGGTGCCCGAGAGTGACGTCACCGGTCTGTCACAGCCCGCTCCCGGCTCCAAGCTGGTGGGCGCGCGGGTCAAGGTCTGCAGCGACCACGGCGGCGCGGTCGGTCCCTTCGACTTCGGCCTCGACTCAAGCTCTGGCGACGCGAAGCTGAAGTACCCGGAGCAGAACTACGACGACTCCTTCGAGACGGTGCGCGACGGGTGCGGAGACGGCTGGGTCGTGTTCGAGATCCCGCAGTCCTCGCAACCGGACAAGGTCACGTTCGGGTTCGAGGACACGGGCAGCTCCCAGCATCGCGAGACCCAGGTGGACGCCAAGTTCTCCTGGAGCGTCTCCGACTAACGCGAGATCAGGCCGAGGCGCGGGCCTTCGACCACTCGGCCTTGTGCGCGCGCTTGGCGGCCTGGTAATCGGCCAGCTCCTGCGCCGAGCCGACGTCGCCCAGGGTTGGATGCGGCGGCACCAGATCCTGGGCGACGGCGACACCGAAGCGCTTGGCGAGGACCGCCCCGAGCGCCTTGACCTTCATCTCGCCGAAGCCCGGAAGGCCGGCGATGTTCGCCCGCAGCGCATCGGAGTCATCCGCGTCCGTCCACACGCGGGCCGCGTCGCCGTCGTAGCGGTCGCGGACGTGGACCGCGAGGGCGTGAACGCGCTCGGCCATCGAGCCAGGGAAGCGGTGGATCGCCGGCTTCTCACGAAAGATCGGCTCCAGGTCGGCAGCGGCGAGCGACTCGGCGTCGAGGGCTCCCAGCCGCTCCTTCAGCACCAGCGGGCCGGAGAACGCCTTCTGGACCGCGACCTGCTGGTCGAGCGCGAAGCCGATCAGGAGCGCCATCGGATCCGTCGCGATCAGGGCGTTGGCCTCGTCGGAGTCCGTGAAGTACAGGCGATCGGGCACGAGACGATGGTATCCCCACGTGTGAGAGGAGCGCGCGGCCGCGACGACGTGACCGACGGAGCGGAAGCGTCCACAATCGCACCAGCTGCCACCCTTGACCCGGTAGGGACGAATGAATGCGACCGCTCTCACTCGCCGTGGCCTGCATCTCGAATACGGAACCCTGGGCTGGAATCTCGTCGGCACGGCCGTCCTGATCCTCACCGCGCGGGCCGCGAACTCGGTTGCACTCGCTGGCTTCGCCCTTGACAGCGCCGTCGAGATTTTCGCCTCGCTGGTGGTCGTCTGGCAGCTGACCGGCGCTTCCAAGAAGCGAGAGCGGCCCGCGATGACCCTGATCGGCATCGCATTCCTGGCTGTCGGCATCTACGTCCTCGTGATCTCTCTCCACGACCTGGTCAATGGACCGAGTGCGACATCGTCGCCTCTGGGGATTGCGTGGGTGAGTGCCACGGTCGCGGCGATGGCCCTGCTCGCACGCGAAAAGAGAGTCACCGGCGAGCGTCTCACCAACCAAGTCCTGATAAGCGAATCGAGAGTCACACTCATTGATGCCGCGCTGGCCGCCGCGGTGTTGCTCGGACTCGTTGCCAACGCGGCGTTTGGCTGGCAATGGGCCGACCCGGCTGCCGGCCTGGTGATCGTCTACTACGCGCTGCGCGAGGCCGCTACCGTGCTTGCGGAGAACGTAAGGCCGGGGCGAAGGAACGCCAGGTCGTGAACGAAGCCTCTAGGGCAGTCGCGCTTCCGCTGATCGTGGGCGCCATCGTCGGCCGTGTTGGCCGGGCCTGGCTGGGCGACGCCGTCGTACAGCACGACAGCCGGCATCGGCTCCGACTGGGAGGTCGATTCCGGAGCTCCGATAGCCCGAGTAAATGCTGACATTGACAGGGCAGTCAGTACAGGCGAGAATGGCTCCGGTGGGCTTCCTGAGCAAGCGGCTGGGCCTCCCTCCCAGGCTTGGAGGACGAGCACAGCGCCGATTTGGGCTTGCGGTCGCTGGCGCCTGCCTCCTTTCACTTGGCCTCGCGACGAGTCAGCAGGCGCGTGCCGCCAGCACCGAACGGGTCAGCGTAGGCAGCGACGGGACGCAGGGCAACGGCGACAGCGAGCACAACAACACGGTCAGTCCCGACGGCCGGTTCGCCGGCTTCGATTCGCTCGCCTCCAACCTCGTCGCGGGCGACACCAATGGAGTCAGCGACTCCTTCGTTCGTGACCGCCAGACCGGCACCACGCAACGGGTGAGCGTCACCAACTCCGGCCAGCAGGGAAATGACGACAGCTTCTCGCCGTGGTTGAGCGACGATGGTCGCTTCGCCGCCTTCCGCTCGCAGGCCTCGAATCTGGTGCCCGGAGACACCAATGGAGTCCTCGACGACTTCGTCTATGACCGCCAGAGCGCGACGATCGAGCGGGTCAGCGTCGGCAGCACTGGGACCCAGGGCAACGGCCCCGCCGCCGGCTTGTCGATCAGCGCTGACGGCCGCTACGTCGCCTTCCTCTCCCACGCTTCAAACTTGGTCCCCGGCGACACCAACGGAGCCGTGGACGTCTTCGTCCGCGACCGCCAGACCGGCACGACCGAGCGGGTCAGCGTATCCAGCACCGGTGCCCAGGGAAACGGCGACGGCGATTACCCGCAGATCAGCGCCGGCGGCCGCTACGTCGCCTTCCGCTCCGACGCCTCCAATCTGGTCCCCGGCGACACGAACGGCGTCGCAGACATCTTCGTCCACGACCTCCAGACGGGCACGACCGAGCGGGTCAGCGTCGGCGGCGCCGGCGCGCAGGCAAACGACCAGAGCTGGGGCCCGACGATCAGCGGCGACGGCCATTTCATCGCCTTCCGCTCCGCCGCCTCAAATCTGGTGCCGGGCGACACGAACGCTGTCTCCGACGTCTTCCTTCACGACACCCAGGCCGGCACCACCGAGCGGATCAGCGTGGCAAGTGACGGGACTCAGGGAAACGGTGACAGCTACGGCCCATCGATCAGCGCCGACGGCGGCTTCGTCGCCTACCGCTCCGCCGCCTCCAATCTCGTGACGGGCGACAGCAATGGAAAGGACGACATCTTCCGGTACGACCGCCAGGCCCGCACCACCGAGCGGGTGAGCGTTGACGGCTCCGGCGCGCAGTCAAACGGCAACAGCTACGGGCCGGCGATAAACGCCGACGGCCGCTACGTCGACTTCTGGTCCACTGCCTCCAACCTCGTCGCCGGCGACACCAATGGCTTCCACGACGTGTTCCTTCGCGACACCGCGACCGCCGCGCCGCTTGCGCCCACCTTCACGGCCACCAGCCCGACCTCCCCCGCCAACAACAACTCACCGAAGATCCTCGGCTCCGCACCCTCGGGGACCACGGTGAGGCTCTATACGAGCTCCGACTGCTCGGGCTCGCCCGCCGCCGGCGGGAGCGCCGCGGACTTCTCCACCACGGGGGTCGCGGTCTCGGTCGCCGATGACTCCTCGACCAGCTTCCATGCGACCGCCACCGACACCGGCGGCAAGGCCTCAGCCTGCTCGAGCGATTCGATCACCTACGTGGAGGACTCGACGCCACCGAGCGGCGCGAAGATCACCAGCAGCCTGGCGACCTTCAGCCTCACCACGCCCTTCACGGTGGCCTGGGGCGGAGCGACCGATTCGGCCAGCGGGGTGAAGGGCTACGACGTATACGTGCGCACTGCCCACTTCGACGGCTCGCTCGGGCCCGGAGCACCGTTCAAGAGCGCCTCCGGGCCCGGCAGCGCCGGCTTCCAGGGCCAGCCGGGCAACACGTACTGCTTCTACGTGACCGCGACCGACAACGCCGGCAACACGTCCGGCGCCAGCGGCAATCAGTGCACCGCGATGCCGGTGGACGACGCGGCGCTTGCCGCGTCGAGTGGCTGGAGCCGGACCGCCGGGCAGTCGGGCTACTACCAGGGCACGTCCACGAGGTCCTCGACCAGCGGGGCGAGCCTCTCCCTCGCCGGGGTGCAGGCGAAGCAGATCTCGCTGGTCGCGACAACCTGTCCGACCTGCGCCACGGTACAGGTGTACCAAGGCGCCACGCTGCTGAAGAAGGTCAAGCTCGTGTCGAAGAGCGTCCAAACCGGGCAGGTGATCCCCATCGCCAGCTTCTCGACGGCCCACACGGGCACCGTGACGATCAAGGTTGCGGGCTCCGGCAAGCAGGCGATCATCGACGGCCTGGGCGTGAGCGCAAACTGAGCAACCGGCCGCTCGGTCGCCCGAATTCGACCCGCGAGCCACCTGGCGTCTGCTGCGGGTGGAAGTCATGGAACCGGCTATTTCGAGCACGTCTTCTGGCGGTCCGCGGCGAGATCGGTGCCGGCGAACGCCTGGTCCCACTGAGCCGCGGTCAGGTTATGCGACGCGATCGCGCACGAATCGGATCGCAGGGCATCGACGGTCGATGCGTCGCCGGCCCGGCTCCAGAGCAGCGGGCTCCAGGCGACGATCGGACTCGCCGTTCCAGCCGTCAGCAAGGTCCCGTCGGGCGCGAATTGGACTGCCGTCGTAGCTCTCCCGGGGGAGCGAATGCAGGAACTGCTGCCGACCAACCTGCGCGTCGCAACGTCGTAGAGGCAGGTTCTCCCGGAGGCGTCGCCGGCCGCCAGCGTTTCCCCGTCCCGACTGAAGGCGAGTGACTGGATGGTCTCGCGTTGCGCGAAGTAGGTTTGAGTCTTGGTGATGTCTGCTTGGCCGCTCGCTGGGTTCCAGCGCACCGCCGAAAGCGCGACCTGTGTATCCGCCCCCCCGGACGCGAGGAGTCCTCCACTGGGCGAGAAGGCGAGCGCGTTGACCGCCAGCCGGAAACGGAGCGGCTGGCCGACGGGCACCGGGTCCCGTGGATCATCGATGTTCCACAGGCGGACCGTTCCATCCTCCCCCGCCGCAGCGATCAGCGGGCTCGTGGGGCTGAACGTCACGCTCTCGATGCCGCCGGGGATCAGCGGCCCTTTCCATAGGTGCCGGATCGTGTGCGGATCGGAGCTGTCCCACAGGTTCAGGTGGCCGCCCTTCCCCGCCGATGCGAGCAGCTTTCCGCTCGGGTCGAATGCGAGCGTCCACACGTGACCCGACCCGAACGGCCGCACCGGGGGCCCGAGGGCGCAGGCTTCGCCCGGCATCGAATCACACGACGGGCCCGTGCTCCACAGCCTGAACGAGGGTCCGTTCGCAGCCGCGAGGATGTCGCCGTCATAGGCGACGGCTGAGGTGGCGTCGTCGTGGGCCGAGGGAATGCTGGTCACCGGTTTCGGCGCGGTCTCACCGGCCGGATGTGGGGGAAACCGCCAAACGAATGCTCCACCCTTGTTCGCCGCCGCTGCCACCCATCCGCCGGGGCTGACCGAGAGGTCATCGATCGATGGGGGCTTGTTGGGATACCCCGCTTCAGCCGGACGAAGGCCTCCGACGGTGGTGGCCAAGGACCGCTTGTCCTCGAGCGGCCAGAGCCTCACGAGGTGGTCGGTCCCGCCCGCGGCGATCGTGCTGCCATCCGGGCTCACAGCAACCGAACGGGTCGTACCCGCCGGCACACGCGCGGGGCCGAACGGCCGACCCGTTCGGACGTCCCATGTGGTGACGCTGCGCCCGCCGGACACGAGCACCGACCCGTGGCGAGCGAAAGCCAAGGACCAGGGATCTCCCGGAGCGTGGAGCACTCGGGTCTGGTGCTCCGGCGCGTCGTAGACGTGGATGGCACCGGACGTGAGGCCATACGCCCACGACCCGTTTTGGGCGATCGCAACAGTGTCAGCCGATTCGGACGTGGACGGAAGAGGAGGCCGAGCGCTCCGCCCGAACCCGGAGCCAGACACGGTCCAGGCTCGCACGCCCCCTCTTCCCGCCGATGCCAGCAGGCCACCGTCGGGGCGGAAGACGACCCCGTAGACGTGTCCGGGGCCTTTCACGGACGGTCCATGGCTGCGAGGGCGGCTTGGATGTCCAAGGTCCCACAGACGTATCGCGCCGTCGGGCTCCGTCACGGCGAGCAAGTGCGGTCGGCCGGGATCGAAGGCGACATTCGAATAGTTGTTCGATGCGGGTGTGATCGATGACAGGTATCGCGGCCTCCCTGGATGGGTGACGTCCCAGACGCTCACGTTGCCAAAGGCGTGAGCGGCGAGAATGCGGCGTCGCTGGTGGCCGAACGGCGGGCTGACCGCGACGCTGTCGTAGAAGGCGTAGGCGTGGTGTGGGCGGACCAGCGGTCCACCGATTTGGCGCCCATCCGAGTCCCAGAGCCGAATGGTTCCATCTCTGCTCGCGGAGGCGAGCGTCGTAGAGCCAGGGAAGAAGCCGACCCCATTGACGTCCAGTGTGTGGCCGGCCACGACCTTCGGCAGCGCGGCATGTTGCTGTAGGGCGCCGAGGACCTGGTTGCGAGCCTCGAACGTCGGTGAGAGAGCGTAAGCCTCATCGCCGGCGAGCGCAGCGGCGCCCGGCCCGAACGTCGGCGATTGTGAGAGCTCGGAGATGCGCTCCGCGGACTCGATCGATTGGCTCGTCTCCTTCCGGCTGGCCGCGCGGTTCGACTGGATGATCGCGAAGACGACCGCGACGCCGATCAGGGCGGCGACCGCGATACCGAGGCCGGCGAGGGCCACGCGCTTTCGCCTCTTCTCCGCCGCCTCCCTGCGCTCGGCCTCGAGCGCGTCGCGTCGTGCCTCCTCCTTCGCCTGGCGCTCATGCTCCAGTCCTTCGGCCAGCTCCGCCTTGTCCCTCCTCGCCCGCCAATCGGCGATCGGCCGCGCCAGGGCGTCGTGGAAGATCTCATAGGACGCCTTTGCGTGCCCGTCGCGCGGCGAGACGGGGCGAAGTATGTGAAGGTCGCCAGCCGAGAGCCGGCGAAGCACCCCGTCCAGCTGCGACACCTCGACGCCGGAGTGCTCGGCCAGGGTTGCCGCGGTCAAGGCGATCTTCGTTCCCTCCCTGGTGACGAGGAAGCGGAAGGCCGCGGCGGCGGTGCTCTGTTGTTCTGGGGCGAGGGTCGCCATCGATCTGTCCAGGTGGGTTCCGATGATCGCCTCGGCACCGCCCAGCCGCTCCAGCGTCTCGAGGCGGAGCGTGCGCGAATCGGCGTCCGTCTCCTCCTCCCAGAGCCGCTTCATCACGAGCTGCAAGTTCGTCGCCTCCACCTGGTTCGGTGTCTCATCTCCCGCGTCAAGGCCCGTGCTCCCATGCCCGTCCACCGTCGTCACCGCTGGTGCCCGCCGGATCTCCTTCGAATTGAGGACGGCTTCGACCAGACCCGGCTCGATCGAATACGGCTCGGCATCCGCTTGCAGCTCGTTGACGCGGCGAATCGGCTTCTCGATCGCCTCCCGCGCTTCGTCCTCGGTGAGGTACTCGAGGTGAAGGAAGTTGCCGTATATGTTCGGTACGCGGACGCGGAACAGGTCACCCAGCCCGGCGTATGCGTCCTCTCGAATCGAGATCAGGAAGTTGGCACGGAGGCCCGGGCTGTTGACGCAGGCCGCTACCTCGTCGGCGAGGTTCCCCTGATCGCGCGACCGGTACAGCAGGTATTCCTCGAATTGATCCAGGATCACGAGCAGGGTTGCGCCGGTGGCCCTCGCGGCCGTGTCGAGTGCAGCTTCGAGCCCGTGGCGAGGCAGCTCGACCTTGCCGCCCGAAAACGGGTCGATGGCCGTGGCGACCGCGTCGATCAGCGCGCCCGTGGGCTGGTCGCTCCAGGAGCTGAAGACGACCGGCACGAAGCGGGGGGCGCTGCGCTCCTCTGCGTCCCTTGCGGCGAGATCGCGAAGTCGGGCGGCCACGCCGGCTCGAAGCAGCGAGCTCTTGCCAACCCCGCTCTCCGCATACAGCAGCGTCAGCCGCGCGGCGCGTAGGTTGCCGATGACCAGCGCGCACTCGGCGTCGCGCCCGAAGAACTTTTCGGCGTCAGCTTCGCTGTAGTTCGTGAGGCCGACGTACGGGCTCTCGGCGGTCGGGGCGGCACGTGCCGAGGACTGTCCGTTCACGAGCTGGTCCTATGCCCCGGGCGCCGTGGTCGCTGCCCCGATGTGGCGGCCCAGTTCGGCCACGTATTCGTCGAGGGAGGCGTCGCAGGGGTCGACCCCAATGCGCTTCCAGAACTGGCTGTCGAGCTCGCCCGGGTGAGGCTCGATCGCCCACGAGTTGTTGGGAAGGCGTTGTCCGAAGATCCGCCTCAGGAACACCCGTAGGTTCCAGTCGCTCATCGTGTAGCCAAGAAACAGGAAGTGGCTGTAGTTCAGCTTCCCCAGCAGCTCTTGGGGCACTATCGACTCGATCGGGCTGTCGGTCAGATACTCGATGTAGTCGTCCTCGGTGATCACGTAGTTGTTGCGCCACTCGTAATCACCTCGGGTGCCGTCGACAGCACCGTGGATCTTCGCGATCACCGTACGGTTGACCTCTCCGTACTCGTCCATCGGGAAGCCCCGGTACCGATTCGCGACCTCGATCACCTCGGGCTCGCCATCGTGTGGCACATGCACGAACCTGCCCTTGTGGGGGCCGCTGGCGAGGTAGATCGCAAGGTCGTACGGCTCCTCCGCCTCGTCAAACGCCCGCTCAAGGGCGTTGTCGTAGTTCGTCGTGACGATGAGCTGGTGCTGTTCGGGCAGCCCGAGGCGGTGGAGGGCGGACGGGAAGCGCGCGAGAAAGCGGTGGACCGAGCTCGGCTCACCCCCGGAGGAGAGCGCTCGCCTGAGCTCCCGATAGAGGTCTCCATGGCCACTTGCAACGGACATCCGTTGTGAGATCCGTGCCAGGTCGTCAGGCTCGGCCTCGACCTTGCTCGCCAGGTACGCCGCAAGCTCATCGGCGTCCGGCAGGTAGCCGCAGTCGACATCCTCCCAACGGCTGTCCTGCTCGGCGCGGTCACTGGAGTTGGCCCCCGGTCCCAGCACGGGAACCACCGAGCCATCTCGAACCATCACGCGGACGAGCTCCTCGTAGTGATGATCGTTGGGCGGCGCCGCCCAATGATCCCCCTCAGCCTTCCTTACGCGACTCGGGGGTGGGCGCGGTGACGGGGTTGGAGAAGGCGGCGGGGGCAGCGACAAGTCGATCTGCTCGATCTCCTTCATGAGCGCCTCAACGTCCTCGTCCCAGGTCGA
Organism: uncultured Actinomycetes bacterium; assembly: GCA_963829735.1. Lineage (GTDB taxonomy): Bacteria > Actinomycetota > Thermoleophilia > Solirubrobacterales > 70-9 > AC-56. The sequence goes on along the minus strand of CAWHJT010000002.1, from coordinate 662,645 downwards.
CGGACGGAGCTCCTTCCACTGCCGGTGCAGGAGGGGATACAGCGAGCGAAGCGACGGAAGGTCCTTCTCGTTCGGCTGCTCCGCATCGCCGACCAGTGCGGGGATGACGTTTCGTACCGCGGAGTCGCGCCGCAGCGCGCGCTCGATCTCGGCACGCGCATGGTCCTCCTCGGGGCGCTTCGAGCGCTCGATCATCATCGGCGCCCAGTTCGGGCCGATCAAGGCGATGAACGCGGTGCAGGCCGAGCTTCGTACCCGCAGCTCGTCAAGCCACTTGATGCCGGGCTTCAGGCTGACCGCATCGAGGAAGACGTTCTCCGCTCCAAACCGATCGGCGAGTCGGTCGTAGAGGAGACGCGCCCACCCTCCGTCGGCGTGGCGGTAGTTGATGAACACCCTCGGACGAGACGAGCCACCGAACGCTTTCGGTTCAGTGTCAGCCTGAGGGTTCCGAACGGGATGCTCATCCATGCTCGCCAGTCGTCCCGAACGCCGCGGAGGGCACCCGGTGCCAGCCTAAGGCGCAACTATAGCCTCTCGACCGGCCAGCCGAAAATGGGTCGTGACGACAAACCGACCCGCCCGAACGGACTCGCCGACACATTTAGCCTCCGCCCGGCGATGGACAGGAGGTTCAAAATGGCTCGCAGGCTTCGGTCTAGTCTGACCTACGCCAACGTGATGTCAACGCTGGCGCCGCCCGCTCTAAAAAGCCGCGCTCCCGGGCTCGGCGAGGAGCACCTCGAGCGCCGACAGCAGCCGCATCCCCGCCTTGCGACGCTCGCCCTCGAGCCCCTCGAGCGCGGCCGCTAGCCCGGCGACCGACGACAGGTCGCCGGAGCCAGACAGCGCCCCCTGAGCGGCCCGGGCGCTCTTGACGATCCCAAGCGCGATCGCCGCCTGCCTGGCGAAGAGCTCCAGCAGCTCCATCTGGGCCATCTCGAAGGCCCCCTCATCGCTTCGGTCGAGCACCGAGAGCACGCCGAGGACGTCCTCGTCGCCGATCAGCGGCACCGCCATCAGCGCCCGCGGCACGTAGCCGGTGCTCTTTGCCACCTCCGCAGAGAAACGCGGGTCCTCCCCGACGTCGTCGAGGATCAGCGGCTGGGCGGCGTTCGCGACCCAGCCGGCCACCCCGTAGTTGGCGGGAAAGCGCGAGCCGACGAGCGCCTCGGAGCCCTCGCCCGAGACCGCCTCGAAGATGAGCTCGCCGCTCTCCTCGTCGAGCAGCATGATCGACGCTGCGCGGGCGGCGAAGATCGCCCTGGCGACGTCGACGATCGAGCGCAGGAGCGCGGCTTGGGACTCCTTGCTCGCCAGCGCGCCGGCGGCGACGGCGTCGTGGAGGCGCTCCTCACTCATCGAGCAGAGCGACGTTGTTCGCGATCAGGTAGCGGCTCGGCGGTCTGGGCCACCTGCTGATCGTACTTTGACTCGAGTGGGCGAGGCGACGCCCGGATGCGAAAGCGGCCGCTCGCTGACGGTCCACGGCAGCCTGGATGTGACCCTTAAGGGACTCCCCCCTCATCCTGATTGCGCTCGGTCGCTCATCGTCCTCGAAGCACGCGACCTGAGGCGATACATCCGCAAGCGGCCGAAGTCCTTCGCGGCCGGCATGTGACCGACGTAGTCGCAGTCGAACTCATCACCTCCGTCGAGCGCCAGGGCGGCGGCGAACGGCTCGGTCACGTAGACGGCGCCCGGCGGCGTCACGGGCTCGATTCGCGCCGTGCGGCTGACGTGCGAGCCCATGAATGCGAGCTCGCCGAGCACGGGGTCGTGTGTCGGAAAGACAGGGCCGAGATGCGCTCCAAGTCGAAGAGCGAGATGCGAGGGCAAGCCCTCCGCCCGGAGGTCAAGTCCCGCCATCGCGGCCTGTAGCTCGAGCGCGCAGGCGGCGGCCGTGGGCGCGTCGGCGACGACGACATAGAGCGCATCGCCCCACGTGTTCTGATGTTGGACCGCATCCGCGTAGCCATCGAGGATCCCGGCAAAGGCGCCGAGGACGCGGTCGACGAAACGAGGCAGCTCCTCGTCGGTGAGCTTCGAGAAGCCCTTCACGTCGGCGAAGAGCATCGCGCGAACGACCCGCCTCGAGCGCTCCTCCGCAGGTGCGGTGAGGGCGCCGTGGTATCCGACCGCTTGGCCCTCTGGCGCCACGATCGAGGTCGCCCTCCCGCGGCGTCGCCAGGTTTCGACGTCGATCGTCGTTCCGGCCTCGCCCTGGACCGGTCCGCCGTCCCAAAGCGCGAACTGTCGCGCCTCTGCGTCCAGGTAGCGGGCACGGAGCAGGGCCAGCCCCATCGCCAGCTCGGCGCCGTAGCGGTAGAGGACATCGTCGTCGAGGAAGGCGTCGTCGGTCGCGTACTTGACGTCCTTTGCCGCGGCCAGGCAGCGGTGAAACCGGCTAACCCACCCCTCTCCGGCGGGAGCGACCGAAAGGCGCACGAACTCCTCCAAGGCGAAGGGCAAGACCACGTGGAGATCGCATCCGCGTTCCAGAAGAGCCTCGGCCCACAGGATGTCGCCCCCGCTGGCAAGCGAGCCGTAGGCGTAGCCCGGCCGGTGGCGATCGACCGCGGCGGTGATGCGGCCGGCGACCTCCGGCTCAGCCGAAGCCGGGAATCGACCATCTTTTCCGGCGTCGGCTATGCGGTGCCCGCAGAAATGGGCCACCAAGGGGCCGGCGAGGATGCTCAGGATCGCCCGGTCGATTCCGGTCAACCCGCAGACCAATCGCAGCTGGCGCCGAGTCGTCGCCAGGGCGGCGTGGTCCCCCTCGTGGGTCGAAACCGCTCGCTCGAGAGCCTCTGTCGCCCGCTCCTCCCGCCCCAGAAGCAGCTGGGCCTCGGCTTCGGATGCCGCCTCCCAGTACGAGTCGTCCCCCTTCTCCCCGAGCAAGGCCAGGACCTCGCTGGCCAGGTTCTCGGCTTCGTCCTTGCGGCCGGCGACGAGGTAGAGCGTCGCGGCATTGATGGCCGGGTAATAGCCATGCGTACGCGAGTACACCGCGGCGTAAGCATCGGCCGCGGCTTGGGCCATTTGCTCGTTACCGGCTGCCAGCGCCTCGTCCTTTGCGATCCGCGCCGCGAGAGCTCCTACGTCCTCGTCGTCGGCGACGCGGTCGAGCTCGTACTCCGCAAAGCGTCGGCTGGCTTCGCCGGTGGAGCCGGAACGGGCGAGTGCCAGCACGGCGCGGTGGCGAAGCCAAAGGTCTTCCGGATACTGCTCGAGTCCACGCTCGGCGAGATCGACGGCCGAGAGAAGCTCGCCGCGGCGCTCCGCGTCGAGGACGAGCTCGCGCCACTCGGCCGTCGTCCTTGAGAGACGCTGGTCGTCGTCGAGTCGATCCCCTGGAGGCACCCGCTACAAGACTACGTGTACGACGAGAGTGCGTGTACGCGATCGCCGCGCGGCCCTTCCCACCCTGACTCCGACGGCGAGGACGTCTTCCAGGAGGGCGGGTTCGGCAGGAGACGAGGGGTGACGGGGATGGGGGCCGAAAGCGACGAGTGGCCGGGGAAGGTTCGGAGGGGGCGGGCGCTCTCAGCCTTTATGAGCCGGCGAGAAGGGAGACGAGGAAGAGCGCCACCAGGTGGGCCGTTTGGTCGACTGCGAGTGCGACCGGCCCCTCGTCGGGCTCGATCCCCTTGATGCGGCGCATGTATGTGGCAAGAAGACGGCCGTCGTCCTGGACGAGGTGAGGCAGGGCGATCAGCGCCGCGATTCCCACAGCCCAGGCGCCGATGTCCGTCCCGATCCAAACCAGGACCGGGGTGAAGGCCAGCGTGTAGGTAGCGATGTGGGTGAGAAGGGCGCGGCGGCTGATCGGGTCGCTGCCCAGCCCACCGCGCTTGTGGGTGGCCTGCCAGTTGGTCTGGAGCAGAAAGTCGCCGACGAGGTGGGAGACGACGACGGCGGCGAAGATCTCAACCCAGGCCACGCCAGGCCGCTATGCGGCAGGGTGCCGGCACGGAAGATGCCCTACGCCAGCCTCGCCGCCTGCGGATAGGCCAGGCGGGCGATCAGGCGGAGCAGGCGGCGGATCGAATCGCCGCGAGTCCGGATTGGCCAGGCGCACTTGAGGCAGTAGCGGTGGTCGAGGTCAATGACGACGAGCGGCGCCTCGCAGCTGCAGCGGCGGGTCTGGCGTGGCGCGGTTGCGAGCAGGTGTCGCTCGAGCTCGATCTGCTCGTCGGTGGGCGGCGCGAAGAGGTCGCCCACCAGGTCCACCCGGAGGTCGTGCGGCCGGCGGTGCCAAGCCTTACGGCAGCGGTCCGAGCAGAACTGCGCGTCGCGCCTGACGCCGACCATCGCGCCCCTGCAGATGGGACAGACGCGATCCATAGCGATGGCGGGCTCCATCGGTGCGACAAATCGTACCGCTAATCCTGTGCGTCTCCTAAAGCGGCGACAGCGTTTCGCTACCCGACAGCGGCGGCGCTCGTCGCCGCGTCCAGCGCCGCCTGGCGCTCCGCGGCGTTGGCGTCGACCGCCTCGCGCAGGCGCGGGTAGCGCTCCATCAGCCGCTGGAACTCGTCGGCGCCGAGGCTGAACGCCTCGACCGCGGTCAGCGCGCGAATCGTCGCGCTGCGGGGCCGGCCGCTGAGGACAGCGAGCTCGCCGAAGGCGTCGCCCTCGTGCAGCTCGCGGATCGGCCGGTGGTTGCCAGGCTCTTCCACCCGGACCTCGGCCGAGCCCTTGCTCAGCACGTACAGCCGATCGCCGTAATCGCCCGCGCGAACAATGTCCTGGTTCTCGACGAAGCGCTCGAGACGAAGCTGCTCGGTGACGGCGGCCAGCGCCTCGCCGGAGAGCTCGCGGAAGAACGGCACCCCGCGGACCAGCTCGGGATCGGCGCCCGCCGCGCTGACGCCGGCGACCTGGTGCTGCATCTGCGCCCGGTAGAGCCGGCTGTACATGCCGCCACGCGCGAGCAGCTCCTCGTGGCGCCCCTCCTCGACGATCCGCCCGGCGTCGAGGACGTAGATACGATCGGCGCCGGCCGCCAGTGTCAGCCGGTGGGTGATCGTGATCGTCGTCCTGCCCTTGGCCGCCTCGTCCAGTGTCGCCACGATCCCGGCCTCGGTCTCCGCATCGAGAGCGCTGGTGGCCTCGTCCAGGATCATGACCCGCGGGTCTCGCACCAGGACGCGGGCGATCGCCAGGCGCTGGCGCTGGCCACCGCTCATCCGCACCCCGCGCTCGCCGAGCACCGTCTCGTAGCCGTCGGGAAGGTCCTCGACGTACTCCTCGAGCTGGGCGCCACGTGCGGCGGCCTCGACCTCGGCGTCGGAGGCGCCCGGCCGTCCGATCGCGATGTTCTCGCGCACGGTCGTGTTGAAGACAAACGTGTCCTGAAAGACGAGCCCGCACTGCGAGCGCAGGGAAGCCAGCGTGACAAGCCGTATGTCGTGCCCGTCGACCAGCACCCGCCCCTCCTGCGGGTCCCAGAAGCGCATCAGCAGGTTGACGATGGTGCTCTTCCCCGAGCCCGAGGCGCCGACGATCGCGACGTTCGAGTTCGCCGGTATCTCGAGCTCGAAGTCGCGCAGCACCGGCCGATCGCCCTCGTAGCCGAAGGTCACGCCGTCGAAACGCACCACACCCGCGATCGGGGGCAGCGGCTCGGCGTCAGCCACGTCGGCGACCGCCACGGGCTCGTCGAGCACGTCCAGTACTCGCGTCAGTGCACCGGACGCCTCCTGCACGATCTGCCCCATCTCCGAGAACTGAGTCAGCGGCGTGACCAGCGTCGGCAGGATGCCGATGAACGCCACGAGGACGCCCAACGCCATCTGACCGTGGAGGACGAGGTAGCCGCCGAAGCCGAGCACGAGCAACTCGGCGAGCGTCGTCGCCAGCTCGCCACCGGCTTGGTAGAAGGACGAGAGCCGAACCATCCGCAGCGCCGAGTTCAGCACGCCCGTGAGCCGCGCATGGTAAGCGGCGCTCGAGCGCTCCTCGAGGCTGTAGGCCTTGATCACTGCGTGTGCGGACAGCGTCTCCTGGGTCAGCGACGCCGCCTCCCCGGTCCGTCGCAGCCACTCATAACTCACCTTCGACAGCCGCGCCCCGAGCACGCGGTAGATCGCGTAGAAGACCGGGATCACGACGACCACTGCCAAGGCGAGTTTCAGGTTCATCGCCGCGAGGCTGCCGGCTGCCAGCACCATCGTCACCACCGTGAAGAGGCCAATGTTCAGCACCTGCGTCATCGCCTCGGAGACGAACCGCAGGTCGCCCGTCAGCCGCGACATCAAATCGCCCACGTTCGCGCGCCCGTAGAAGCTGTGCGGCAGCCGCTGGAGGTGGTCGAACACGCGCTCCTGCAGCGCGGTCATCACGCGCTGCGCGATCGTCGCGCTGACCACGTCGCGCCGTAGCTCGATCAGCGTCACGAACGCCAACACGACCAGCAGGATCAGCAGAAACACAATCAGCCGCTGGAAGGTGTCACCCCCCTCCAGCCACGTCTGGACGCTGCCGAGCAGCTGAGCGAGGATGCCGGCGCCCTCGGAGGGCGCGGCCGCTCCACCGAGCGCGCCGATCACCGCTCCAGCGGCCACCGGGACCGAGAGGATCCCGAGCAGCGAACCCACGACCATGTAGGCGACCACCTCGCCCTGGCGCCACCAGTAGGGGCGAAACAGCGGTCGCAGGTGGCGCATGAACGCCCGAATTTCGCCTCGGCTCGTCCTGTCGATGGAAGCGAGCCACGACTCCTCCAGGGCCGCCAGCGGCTGCTGGAACGCGGCACTGGCGGCGGCGTCGCGACGGACGGGGTCATACTCGCTCAGGAAGCGCCGGATCGCGTCGCGGCCCTGGGCGTCGATCAGGAAGGCGACGAACGAGGTCGCCGCCATCCGCCGCTCCTCGTCGTCGAGCGGCGGCGCCAGCGCGCCGGGAATCTCCTCGACGGCCTCGAGCTGCAGACCTCCCTCGGAGGATCCCGTCAGTTCGGGCTCCTCCGGCGGCTCCTCCGCGTCCGGTCCGGGGCCCCCGACCACGGACATGTCCGCGCCGCCCGCGGCCCGCTCGTGCGCCCATCGCTCCACGTCCTTGAGGCTCGGCCCGGCGTCGACCTTGGCAGCCACGATCCCTGCGAGCCCCTCGACCACGACGTCGGATGCGGCGCCGAACCAGCGGTCCACGAGCAACCGCGTCAGCGGCCAGACGATCGATTCGGACGCTGCCTCGGGATCGAGGACCTGGACGATCGCGCTGGCGGTGACGGTCGCGGCCGGCCCTTCCGCGTCGAGCGGCCGGTCGACGAGATACACCTCGACGCGGCGCTCGTCCGCCTCGCGATCAGGCGAGAGCAGCCGCTCGAGCGCCGCCGCGGCGCGGTCGGCATCGCGCAGCAGGTCGGGAGCCATCCCCGCGGCATAAGAGCCGCGAGGGGCCCGGACCCAGACGCGCTGGCCCGCGAACTCCTGCCATTCGAAGGCGGTGCTCATGGCTGAGTGGCGACCATACGTCCCGCCCCGGCCCGCTGCGGCGTCAGCAGCGGCGCGATCGCCCCGGGGACCGAGAGGCGCAGGAGACAGACGGCGACCCCGGCCCTCCCCGTCAGCAGATCGAAGCCGAGCGGCTTGCCCGAGTCCGACCACCACTCGCCGTCATCGGTTCGAAACGTCTCGAGCAGCGCCGCCAACGAGTCCGTAGCCACGAGCCAGGCCGGCTCGCCGGTCGCCGCGTGCACGTCGAGCAGGAACTCGACGCCGCCGGCGAGCCCGTGACACGAAGTTGGCCCCAGGAACCTGCCGCCGAGGGCGACTGTCTGCGCCGCCCGTCGCGCGTGGTCCGCGGCGACCTCATCGCCGCCGGCGCCCAGGCGCAGGAGCAGGCGCCCGATCCCGGTCGAACCGCGGCACCAGATCGCCGGCGAGACCTCGCCACCCTCGCGCTCGGGCCACGTCACCCCGCTGCCGTCGCCGAGCGCGGGACGGGCCTGGTGCTCGACCCAATTCCCGCCCGCGACAGCCGCGTACAGGTAACGCGCCTCACCGCTCACCGCCGCCAGGTCGAGCAGCACGTCGGCGATCCCGGCGCTGCCGTGCGCGTACCCGACGTGAAGGGCTCCCTCGGCTTCGCCGGGATCGGGCGGCGAGCGCCAGCGCAGGCGTCCCTCCCCCGCCTCCTCAGCCACAGCCAGCAGCCGATCGCCGCACGCCACCGCAGCCGGCAGGGCACCCGGATCCGACGACTCCTCCAGCATCAGGAGGTGAGCGCGCAGCGCCCCTGCCTCGCCGCCGAACAGGTCGATCCCGCGCGACGTGAGCGACGCCAGGTGCGCGGCACGGGCCGCCGACTCCGCGGCGAGCTCGGCGTCATCCAACCAGCGTGCCGCGCGCGCGAGCGCGACGGCGACGCCGCCCTCGCCGAGGTAGAGGCCGGCGACGCCGGTCGGCGGCATCGCCGCGAGTCGGCGGGCGCCGGCGCCGACCGCCTCGGTGCCACCCGAGATCGATTCGGGGTCGAGCGCGACCAGGGCGAGCAGCGCGCCCGCGAGCTCCATCCCGGCCTCCAGGGTCGCCGGAGGCGCCGATCCCGCCTCTCGCGTCTCGCGCAGGATCCAGGCAGCGAGCTGCGCCCCGATCTCGGCGGCGAGCTCGGCGTAACGGCCGCGATCGACGGCGAGCGGCCTGGTCGCGGTCACTGGCGCGGCTGGCAGCGCCGCGAGAGCGCGCTCGAGCTCGGCGGCGTCGCCGTAGCGCCGCGCCGGGTCGGGGTGGAGGCAGCGGTCGATCACCGCCGCCAGGTCAGAGCCGAGCGCGGGGTTGAGCAGCGTCAACGGGCGCTCCAGGAAGCGCTCACGCTCCTCGACGAACACCGGATCCGTGCCGCTCGCGAGCAGGTACAGCATCGCCCCGAGCGAGAAGGTGTCGTCCATCGGCGTCGGATCCTCGCCGAGGTATTGCTGCGGAGAGGCATATCCCTCCGTGCAAGTCGCCTCGCCGTTGTTGGGCTCCCCGATCGCGGCCGCCAATTCGAAGTCGACCAACCGTAGCCGCCTGTCGGGCCCAACGATCACGTTCCCAGGGCTGAGATCGCGGAACACGAGTCCCGCGGCGTGCAGATCTCCGATCGCCGCCGCCAGCTCCCTACCCCAGGCGATCAGCTGGGTACGCCTGCAGAGCCGGCCCGAGACGGCGAGGCGCGCGACCATCCGACCCAACGTCTCACCCTCGAGCCGCTCCTGCACCAGGAAGAGATCACCGCCGTGCTCGACGAGGTCGACCGCGCGCGGGAACCTCGGGTCGGGCGCGAGCCGCCGCAGCACCTCGGCCTCCCAGCGCAGCTGATCGCGGGCATCACCGAGACCCGGCCTGGCTCGCGCGTCGCGACCGGCCTGCTTCACGACCACGGTTCCCAGCTCTTCGAGGTCGACGGCGACGTGTGTCGCCCCGCGCGGGGATCGGTGAATCGCCGCAACCAGCAGGTAGCGCCCCGCGACCGCCCGCGAGGGCTCGCCGGCGGCGACCCCGGCGGCCTCGAAGGGGTCCTCGACCCACGCCGGCTTGTCGTAGCGCTGCTCCCTCGGGTCCGGGACCCAGCTGCCGTCGTCCGATCGGATCGTCGGGACTGCGTCTCCGTAGGACGTGTACGTCAGTCGCTCGGTGAACCCCCCGTAGCGGTAGTGAATGAGGCTGCCGGGGCGAAGCGGCCGATCCGACGGGACCCGCGGTCCGGCGAGCCCTTGGGTCGCGGCGTCGAGCGCGACGGCCAGCCGCACCGCCTGCTCGTCGTCCCGCGGATAGACCGTGACGAATTTCCCGATCTGGCTGAGGCCCGCCTCGCCCTCGTTCAGGCACTCGACCGCGAACACCGAGCCGGCGAGCTTGAAGGCGCAGCGGGACTCGACCAGCACCGGCAGCACCCGCCGCAGCACATCGCCGGCGGACTCAGCGGTCGCCGAGACATGGAGCTTCCAGCCCTGTTCGGGAACCTCGTCGCCGCGGGGGTCGGCGGCGATCCAGACCTCGCTCGGCTTGCGCCCGCCGTCGAGTCGCCAGCCTCCGCTGGCGTCGCCGGCGATCGCCTCCTCGACGATCGGCACGAACGACTTCGTGGGCGGGGCATCCATCTCTCGCTACCGGGCCGGGCTCGAGTCGGCCGGATGCCTCCGGAGTCGTTCTCGCTGCGGCCGACGAGCCCGGCTAGCGCCGGGCAACGGACACGGCACGGCCCGAGGCCGTGCCGTTGCGTCCGTCGCTAGGTCAGCCGTCTGTCAGCTCCAGTGGTACAGCTTCCTCCTGGTCCGGTAGTTAAAGCAACGGGAGACCCACTTGGTGCTGTAGCGGTACTGGCCGGCCACATCCGCACTTTGTGGGCCCCGGTCGAGCAGGTCGACATCCTCGGCGACGCCGATCCCTTCGAGCGCCGAATCCGGATCGTTGAGCATCTTGTCCTTGAAGCCCGGATCACTTGCGGCGGCATCGAGGATCTTCCCGAGAACCTCCTTCTCCTTCGCGTCGACAGCCGCCTGCTGCTCCTCGGGAACCATCTCGGCTCCCTCCGGAAGCTGCTCCTCCGGCAAGTCGTTCACAGTTCCTCCTTTGGTTGCGCCCGTGGGCGTCTCCTACGCTTCGCGTCGAACCTACCTCGCCAGGTGATTCGCTGCAAGCGGAAACTACACCAGCTTGGGACGGATAACCGCCTGGCGCCGCCGGCGAAGGTCAATTCCCTGACGGCGCCTCTCCGCGGTCCACCGCGACATTGGTTGCGAGCGCGCGGAGAATCACCTTGAGCTGGAAGTTCGTGAGGCCGGGGTGCTTGGCGAGAATCCGTGCCACCAGCCCGGAGATGTGCGGCGTGGCGAAGCTGTTACCCGTCGAAGTCATCGTCTTGCCACCCTTCCAGGCGACTGAGACGTTAACTCCGTAGGCGCCGAACTCCACCGGCGGCGCGGGGTTGTAGTAGAAGACCTCCGGCTCGGGTGTGTCGTGGGAGGCGACCGCGATCACCGAGGCGTACATCGCCGGGAAGCTGCGGACTGCCGCGTTGCTTGCCGAGGTGATCAACGCGACGTTGCGGAAGTAGGCCTCGTCGGCGAGCTCGTGCAGGACGCCGAAGAACGCCTTCTTCGGGGTTGTCAGGCTCAGATTGCAGACGTCCATGTCGTGCTCGATCGCCCAGCGCAGGCCTGCCGCGAAGACCTCGCCGCGGGCGGACAGGAACGCGTCGAGGACGCGGACGCTGTAGAGCTCGCAGTCGGGCGCGAGCGATCGGATGATCCCGGCGCACGCCGTCCCGTGCCCGAACACGTCTTCGTGGGGGTCCTCGTCGAACTCGACCCCCTGCGCCCCCTGAGACACCGACACGTAGCCGGCGACGCCGCCGACGGCCGGGTGCGAGGCCTCGACGCCACTGTCGAGGATCGCGACCTTGATGCCCTTCCCGGTGCTGCCGCCCCACGCCCACTCGCGGGTGATCTCCTCCAACGGTGTGATCCGCTCGAGTTGGTGAAGTTGCTCGAGGGTGAACGGCGTCGACCAGCCGGGCAGCTCGGTGCTCACGGGCTCGCGGCGTCGCGAAACGGATCCGGCCGCTCGATCACCTCGAGTGCCTCCTCGAGCGTGCGCGCCTGCTGGCGATAGGCCATGGCGGCAGTGAACCACACTCGCGCGCCGTTAGGCTTGGCTCATGGCGAGCGAGGGCGGGGAGGTTTTCGTCTCCTACTCCCGCCGCGATGCGGACTTCGTCCGGCGCCTCCACGACGCGCTCGCGGCCCGGGACCGCTCCGCCTGGGTCGACTGGAGCGGCATCAGGCCCACAGCCGACTGGATGAGGGAGATCAAGGCGGCCATCGAGGGTGCGTCGGCGTTTCTGTTCGTGATCAGCCCGGACTCCGTCAGGTCGGAGGTGTGCCGGGAGGAGATCGACCATGCGGACGCCCTCAACAAGCGGATCCTCCCGGTGGTCGAGCGCGAGGTGGACGCGGAGGAGGTACCCGAGGCGGCGCGGCGGCGCAACTGGGTGTTCTTCCGCGAGGAGGACGACTTCGACGCTGCGCTGGATTCGCTCCTGGATGCGGTCGACACCGATCCGGAGTGGGCGCATATGCACACCCGGCTCGTCGTCCGCGCGATCGAGTGGGACCAGAACGGACGCGACCGCAGCTTCGTCCTTCGCGGGCGCGACCTGCAGGCGGCCGAGGAATGGCTCGCGCATACCGACGAGCGGAAGGATCCGCAGCCAACCAGCCTCCACACCGAGTACATCATCGCGAGTCGCCAGGCGGCGACCCGCTCGCAGCGGATCTGGACCGGGGCGCTCGCGATCGGGCTCGTGATCGCCGTCGGTCTCGCCGTGTTCGCATTGATCCAGCGCCACCAGGCTCAGGAGAGAGCCAAGATCGCCCGCTCGCGCCAGCTCGCCGCGGAGGCGCTCCTGCAGCAGCAGACGAACCCGGAGCTGAGTCTGGCGCTGGCCGTCCAGGCGGGTCGCACCGCGCCCACCTCCGACGCCGCGACGGCCATCCGGGAAGCGCTCGACGCCTCGTATGCGAAGGCCGTCCTGCAGGGCGACACAAAGGCGGTCAACAGCGCCTCCTACAGCCCCGACGGTCGGCGGATCGTCACCGCGAGCGACGACGGAACGGCCCGGATCTGGGACGCGCGGACGCAAAAGACGCTCGCGGTCATGAAGCCGGGAACCCGCACGGTTCTCAGCGCCTCATATGACCCCGGCGGGAAGCGCATAGTCACGACCGGCGCGGAGGGCGCCGCCGCAGTGTGGGATGCGGCGACGGGCAGGAAGCTCGTGTCCCTCCGCGGCCACCGCGGCAACGTGTGGTCGGGGGCATTCAGCCCGGACGGCCGGCTGATCGCGACCGCCGGGCACGACGGAACGGCAAGGCTGTGGGACGCGCGGTCCGGCCGGGCCATCTCCGTGTTCCGGGGGCAGCACGGAAACATCTACAGCGCGGCGTTCAGCCCGGACGGGAAGAGGGTCGTCACGGCGAGCCACGACGGCACCGCCGAGGTGTGGAGCACCGCGAGCGGCAAGGTCGAGCAGGTGCTCGATGTGGCAGCTCAGCCCGGCGCCGGCACCGCCGACGAGGTGAACGGGGCGGCGTTCAGCCCGGACGGACGCGAGGTGGTGACCGCGAGCGACGACGGCACCGGGCGGGTATGGGACCTCCGAACGGGCAAGGTAGTGCTCACGTTGCCCGCGTCGCACGACCAGATGTACACCGCCTACTTCAGCCCGCGCGGCGACCGCGTCGTAACCGGGAGCCTCGATGCCGCGCGCGTGTGGGATCTGGCGCCCGCCCAGAGATCGGGCAGGCACAGGGCGGTGCTCGTCGCGACGCTTCGCGGGCACACCGGCAACGTCGTCGGGGCGCAGTTCAGCCCGGACGGCCGCGACGTGGTGACGGCCAGCAAAGACCACACGGCACGGATCTGGGAGGCCGGGCGCGATGACGCCATCCGCACCCTTCGCTCTCACCGGCCCGCCGTGGTCAGCGCGGCATTCAGCCCGGACGGGTCCCGACTCGTCACCTCCAGCGCGTACCACTCGGTGAAGGTCTGGGACACGGCCTCCGGCAAGGCATCCGTGAGCCTTCGGGAACCGGGCATGGCGCCCAACGACGTGATCTGGAGCGTCGGCTTCAGCCCGGACGGCCGGCTGATCGCCACCGCCGGCGACGGCGGCGTGGCGCGGTTGTTCGATGCCCGGTCGGGACGGCTGCTCGAGACGTTCCACGGAGGCCACCAGGTCGTGAACGCGGCCGCGTTCAGCCCGGACGGCCGGCGTCTCGTCACGGCCAGCAACGATGGCATGGCGCGGGTCTGGGAGACCAGGAGCGGCCGCAGGGTGGCGACGCTCGACGCCCACTCCGGCCCCGTCCTCGGGGCGGCGTTCAGCCCGGATGGAGATCGCGCCGTGACCTCCGGGGACGATGGCCTGGCGCGGATCTGGGACGTGGCGAGCGGGCGCCAGATCGCCAAGCTCAAGGGGCACACCGATGCCGTCCACACCGCCGCCTGGAGCCCCGACGGCGAGCGCATCGTCACCGCCAGCGAGGACGGCACGGCGCGGGTCTGGGATGCCTCGACGGGCGCGACCCTCCTGGTCCTCCGCGGCCACCGCGGCGCCGTGCTCGGCGCAGCCTTCAGCCCCGACGGTGCCCGCGTGGCCACGGGTGGCGTGGATCGAACCGTCAGGGTGTGGGATGCCCAGACTGGAGAGATTCAGGAGATCCTCCGCGGGCCGCGCGACGTGGTGAGCAGCGTGACCTACGGGCCCCATGACCGGATCGCCGCCGCCAGCTACGACGGCGACGCTCGCATCTTCAGGTGCGACCTCTGCGTTTCGTTCGACCAGCTCGTGGCGATCGCCGCGCAGCGGGCCGCGGGAGCCCTCACCCCCGTCGAGGAGGCGCAGTACCTGGGCGGCGATTAGCGATCAGCCGCCGCGACGATCAGAAGTTCCTGCGGTGCCCGCCCTTCTTCAGCCGCGGCGCGCGCTGCGAGTGCGTCCTCCATCCCCACGGCCCGACCTACCGCAGATACGCCTCGTTTAGCCGCAGTTATTGGTTCGCCCTGATACTCGAGACCGATTGAGACGATCTCGTCTCTCCAAGGAAGGAAGGATGCGAAGAGGAGTCGCCACATTCACGGTCCTTGTCGTTGCCTCAGTGCCGACGGCGGCCGGGGCGGCGACCACGGCATCCCCGCACATTCCGAGTCAGCCAACGCAACACCAGAAGAAGATCGTCGGCGGCGGGCCCGACCGTCATAACGACACGGGCTGGGTTGCTTCTCTGGTGCGGAGGACGGATAAGACCACTGAGTTGTGCGGCGGTTCGCTCATCGCCAGCCGGTACGTCATCACGGCCGCCCACTGCACCAGGAACGCGAGTCGTGGTCAGTTGACGGTGCGTCTCGGGAGCAAGCATTGGAACCGCGGCGGTGTGGTGCGAAAGGTAGATCGCATCTTCGTTTACCCGCGGTTCAACCCGCGGACTCTCTACGGCGACGTGTCGGTAGTGAAGCTGTCCCGGCGAGTGAACATAAGGCCCGCGTCCCCGGTCTCGTCCGGGACGAGCTACGTTACGAACCCGAGCACCCAGGCGTACATTGCCGGGTGGGGTTCAACGCGGCGCGATGGAGGTGGCTCTCCCCCCCGCAGGTTGTACTCCACGTGGGTCTCGCTGCTGCCCGACCGGGACTGCGGATCGGGATTCCAAGGCTCGGTGGAGATTTGCGCCGGCGCCCAGGGTAGGGACACGTGCTTTGGTGATTCCGGCGGCCCGTTGGCGGTCTGGGACGGGTCCTGGTGGCAGCTCGTCGGCGTGACCAGCTATGGATGGGGAAATAAGTGCGGACACCGGAACTCTGCCTACGCCTGGATCGGGTCTCCCCCCGTCAATCGATGGCTGACTGGTTCATAACCACTCACTCAGGTCCTCGCCTCTGGGCGAAAGCCACTTGCCGCGATCAGCCGCCGCGACCCGCCGATCAGAAGTTCCTGCGGTGCCCGCCCCTCTTCAGCCGCGGCGCGCGCCTCTCCTGGATGCGGGCCTCGCGCAGGTCTGCGCGGATGTCGGGCGGCAGGGCGCGCGACTCGCAGCGCCGGGCCCGGCCCTGCTGGCAGGAGTCGTGTCCCGGTCCGCCGTCGAGCTGATTGGCGAGATGATCGGGCGCCTTGATGCCGCCGCCGATCAGGACGTCATCACCGGCCCTTCCGGCCAGCCGGTCGGACGCCAGCCCGCCGATCAGGATGTCGCCGGCCGGCCCTCCGAGCATGACGTCGCGACCCGGCGTGCCTGAGACGATCTCGGTGCCGGCGAGCCGATCCGTGCCGCTGGAGGCAGTGACCGTTCCCGCGGCAAGGTCCGCCCTGATTCGCGCCTCGGAGAAGTAGAGCGCGGAGTCGCCTTCACCGCCGCCGCCGTGAATCCGGTCGGCCCCGGGGCCGGGATTGAATGCATCGTCCGCTCCCCTCCCGCGGAGGACGTCGTTGCCGGCGTCCGAGATGAACAGGTTCGGATGATCGTTACCGACGAGGAGGTCATCGTGCGGTGAGCCGATGACGTCCTCCATGCGAGTCAGCCGATCGCCGCTCACCTCGGTCGGGTCGGCGGCGTCGTGAGCGGTGCCGGCGGTCAGGTTCACCCTCGCCGGCCCCGCGGCGGGCACGATCTCCGGCCCGGGAAGAACGGTGAACTCGTAGGCGACGGTGTCACGCCCTGCCCTGCCGTCGATCTGGTCGTCCCCGCCGCCGCCGATGAAAAGATTGTCCGCAGTCGTCGCCGATCAGGCGATCGGCATACGGGGAACCGTCCACGGCCTCGACGCTCTGGAGCTGGTCGCTCTCCTGGTTCCCGCGCTTCGCCCGGTGCTGTGCCAGGTTTACGCTCACCGGTCCTGATGCCGACAGCGAGAAATCGACGAGGTCGAACCCGCCCGGTCCGCCCGAGATCTTGTTGCGACCGGGACCACCGACCATCTGGTCGTCTCCTCCCCTCCCGCTGATGATGTCGTCGCCGCCCTCGCCGAAGAGGCCGTTGGACTTCGCGTTGCCGATGAGCGTGTCGCTTTGGTCGGAGCCGGTCACCGCCTCGATGTCCACGAGCGTGTCGGTGTGGACGCCGTTCTGGTCCACATGGACGGCGGTCCGGCCGGTGAGGTTCGCCGAGACCCCGCCCGTCAGCACATAGCCGACTTGGTCGGCGGGGCCTCCGCGGCCGTTGATCCGGTTCGCTCCGCCGCTCACGAAGAACAGGTTGGATTCGCCGTCACCGAGCACGACGTCGTCGTGGGGCGAGTCGAAGACGTTCTCGAAGCCGGTGAGCGTGTCCGGTCCCTCGCCGCCGGTGGCGCGGCCTGCGGCGAGATCCACCTTGACGCCCGCGCCCGACTCGTTGTAGCTCACCGCGTCGTTGTCCGGACCGCCGTGAAGATCGTCCGGCCCCGGCCCACCCTCGGTGATGTTCGACCCCGGACCGGCGTCGATGAAATCTGTGCCCATCCCGCCTTCCAGGAAGTCGTGGCCGTCGTCGCCGCAGATCCGATCGTTGCCGCCAAGCCCGCTGATCAGGTCGTCGCCACCGAGCCCGACGATTACGTCCGCCCCCTGCGTACCGGTGAGGGCATCGTCGCCAGGGGTGCCAACGATGGTCGCCGGCTCGCCGCCGCATGCCGGCGCACCCGACGCGGCGGACGAGGCGACCAGCACAGTCACGAGCGTCGCGGGGAGCGCCGCGGCAACGAGCTTCGCCCGGACCGGCATCAAGGTAGGAGCCTCGCGCTGTAGCGGTAGGGCCGGGCCTCGCGTGACGGGCTCGCGTTGTGAAGCAGCACGACGATGAACTCCGCCCCGCTTTGACTGGGTCCAGGAATCTCGAACGTGCCGCGGCCGTCCGCGCCGAGCGGGACCGGATGCCAGTGGACGCCTCCGTCCACCCACACGATCGTGGCGGCGGCGCCCTCCTCCGATCGCGGCAGGTCGAGCTGGACGCGGACCGGGCCGCCCTCGGGGAGCACGATGTCCACCGATCGCGCGCTGAGGTGATTGAGCGAGAGGCGCCGCAGTCCGGTCGAAGGCGTGTCCTGGTCGAGGAAGAACTCCGCGTCCGACGGAACCGGCTGGATCGCATCCCCGTAAGCGGCCTCCTCCTCGTACGTGTGGGCGAAGAGGTCCCGCCATAGGCTCGGCCCGAACCAGTGATCCCAATAGCTGGGCTGAGAGGTCAGGAGGTTCCAGACGTGGAACTCGGCCAGGACATCGGTCAGCCCCGCAGGCGCGCAGTAGACGATGCACCGCTTTGGCTCGCGCCCGGCACCCACTGCTTCGACCGCGCGGAGCGCGCTCTCGCCCTTGGCGACCCGATTCCACACCTCCCGAATGGCATCGGTTCCCAGGTACTCGGACAAGAAGCGCCAGAAGATCCAGGCGCCGTACTCGGGGCTCTCGCCGGTATCGGGCGCGCCGAAGCGGTCTAGAGGAACCTCCGGTTGGCTCAGCGGGCTCTCGTCGAGATAGTCGTAGTTGGCGTGGACCCCCCCGTACACCTGATCCTCCATCCAGACCGCGGTCCCCTCGCGCAGCCACTGGTCGTGGTGCGAGTAGTCGTAGGCGAACTGGATCGCGTGGAAGAACTCGTGAGCCACGGTGACGTGGAGGGCGTCGGTGCCGTTGACGTCCGGGGCGGGAAACTGCTTCTTGGAGAAGTTGTTGTCGAGGACGCAGTAGGCCGGTGCGATGCCGAGCTTTCGCTGCGCACGCGAGCGGTGATCAGTCGTGCAGTAGCCGTATTCGCCCTTGAAGCCGACGTCCGCCAGGTAGACGTCGATGCCGCGGTTCGGTCCCTGATGCCGGCGCCGGCCGCGGTCGCGGCGCGGTGCTCGGTACCCCAGGCCGACCACCTCCCGGCGCCAGACGGCCTTCAGCGTACGGATCGTGCGGTCCACCTGGTCCAAGCGGCCGTTGTGGTTCGCATCCGCCTTCGGCGGCGCGTCGGCGGTCCGGGTGACCCAATGCACGCATATGTCGTGCGAGCGGCCACGGGCGTGTACCGCGAAGCAAGCGTGCAGCACCTTCGTCTTCCTGAGGGCGTAGCCGTCGCCGAGGGGGTCCGCCCGGCCGTCGGTCGGCCGCGCCGAAGCTGTCGCCGCGCCAAGGCCGGCCATGGTCACGGCGGCCACCCCGATGAACAGGGCGCTCCGGGTGCGCCTGCTGAGAAATCGTGTCAGCGTATGCCTTCCTGCCGACCCTCCGACCCGACCACTGTACGCCCTCCCAGAAGTTCCGGCGGCGGACTCCCCGCTTTTCGGAAGCGGGCGCTGGACCTCGACGCTCAGCTGCGAGCGGCGCTTTCGGGCTGCTCTTCGGCGGATCCGGCCTCCCCCTCGTCCGGTTCGAGTCCGGGCTCCGAGCGGGCGGCGCGTGCCTCGTACGCGGCGCGCTCGGCCTTGTTGGGCTCGGCGAGCACCTTGTCGACGTTCAGCAGGCGGCCGATGGCCTCACGCCCCCTGCGGGGAAGGAGCTGCATCACGGTGCTGATGGCCGCGCTCGATCGTGGCACCCAGACGTCGAATCGCGGGACCTTCAGCGCACTGACGATCTCGTTGGCGACGTCCTCGGGCTCGAGCTTCTTCACGCCCGGCGTGTCCGGCAGGCCGGAGCCAAGCTCGGTGTTGACGACGGCCGGCATCACGACGGAGACCTCCACCCCGGTCCCCCGCAGCTCGGCGCGAACCGCCTCGCTCAGGCCAACGACCGCGTGCTTGGTGGCGCAGTAGGTGGCACCGCCGGGGATACCGGCCTTCCCAGCCTGGGAAGCGATGTTGACGATGTGCCCGCTGCCGCGCTGGACCATCGGCGGGATCGCCAGCTTGGTGCCGTAGATGACCCCGTGCAGGTTGATGTCGACCATCCGCCTCGCCGTCGCGTCGTCCTCCTCGGTGAACGGGCCGATCGGCATGATCCCTGCGTTGTTGATGATCACGTCGACCGGACCGAGACGCTCGGAGACCTGATCGAGGAAATTCTCGAACGAGTCGCGGCGGGTGACATCCAGCTCCAGCCCGACGGACCCCTCCCCCAGCTCCGACGCCGTCGCCCTGGCGAGCTCGGCGTCGAGGTCGCCGATGGCGATGACCGCTCCCTCGCGTGCCAGCGCCTGAGCCGTTGCCTTGCCGATCCCCCGGGCCCCGCCCGTGATCGCGACAACCCTGCCCCGGAGTGAACGCGGTTCCTTCGCCATCGGTCGCCGACTCTATTCGGTCGTGCCCTTGGGCGCTACCCGGAGGCGGGAGCGCCGTAGGCGATCAGGTAGCCCTCGTTGCCGCTTCCGGTGGCCTCGGCGAAGACCGTGTGCTGCGCGATCGCGACGCCGCTCGAGGTCAACTGCGCCATCGGCGCGCCGGTGTCGGCGGCCATCGGGCGATGGAGAAGGAGCGCGCCGGTGGCGGCGTCGAACGCGTCCAGGAAGCCGTCGCCGTCGAGCGTGTAGGCGACTCCCGCGGCGGTGCTCGTCCCCTGATAGTGGAGGCCATCGCCGATCGGCGCGTGCCAGGCGATCATCCCGTCGTCGCGCGCCATCGCGTCCATCGTGCCGCCCGGAGTGAAGACGCCGATGATCGAGTGCCCGTCGAACGCCGTCGAAGCGGCGTTGCAGGCTTGGCACGAAGCGCCGCCGAGCGCGGTCCAGGCGGGCTTCATCGAGTCCGCGTGGGCGGCGTGGTAGACGCCCGACTTCTGCAGGTCGCCGATGAGCAGGTGGCCGCGGCTGTCGTGGAAGAGATTCGGGGCGGCCCCGAAGTCCAGGTCGAGCTGGCCGCACGCTGGGTCGTCCACGGGGTAAGGAACGCTGGGCTGATCGGACGCCGCGCAGACCGGCGTCTGGCTCGCCTCCTGCAAGGCTTTGTCGTACTGGTCGACATTGCCCTTGTAGGAGGCGACGATCTGCCCGAAGGTCGCGCGGCCGCGCTTGGTGTCGATCTTGAGGATCGCGTTCGTGTTCGGGTGCTCCATCTGCTTGCTGTTGGGGTTGCCCGCGCCGATGTAGGCGTAGCCCGTCGCGGGGTCGTACGCCGGCGTCGACCACAGGCCCCCGCCTGCGTATCCCTTCGCCTGGTCGGCGGGCGGGATGGTCGGCGTGACCTTGAGGATGCGACCGTTCGCGGCGTCGAGGAGGGCGAAGCCGCCCTGGCCGCTCGAGTCTCCCTCCGCCGGCGAGTACCCCATCAACACCACGCCGCCGGCGACCGCTGTGCTCGCATTCGTGTAGCTGCCCGGCTCCGTGGTCACCGGAGCGCTTCGCCAGAGCACCTGTCCGGTCGACCGATCGAGCGCGATCGCGTACGGGGCGCCGGTCTCGCCGACGAGGAAGATCACCTCGTTGCCGCTCACCGCCGGGGCGCCAACGAGCGCGCCGCCGAGGCCGGGGGTCGGCGCGTCGAGCTGCCGCTGCCAGACCGGCGCGCCGGTCGCGGCATTGACCGCATACGCGACGCCGCCGCTCGAGCCGACGAAAACGCAGCCTCCGGCGACCACGGGAGTGCTCTGGAATGACGTGCCGTCCCCGGTCTTCGAAGTCGAGAAGACCCACCTGGGCGCGAGCCCACCGACAACGCCCGGGGTCAGCGTCTCCTCGGCCGGCTGATTGCGCGTGTTCGCCGAGTCATGGCCGTAGGAGGGCCAGCTGCCACCGGCGGGCGCGCCGGTGCATGGCGGCGCCGCGGCGGCTTCGGAGGGGCCGAGGAGCGCGAGCGATGCGGCGACCACGGTGGCCGCGAGGATGATGCGAGCGACTCGCAAGCAGGCGATCGTAGGGTGGCTCGCTCGCCCGTGCGCCGATTGATCAGCGCTCGAGGGCCAAGACCCGAGCACGCTTGCAGATGATGACTGGCCGGCGCCACATGGGGTAGTGGGTCGCCATGGCCGGTGGGTATGAGACCGCGCACCCGCAGTTTCCGGCGCTTCGCTTCATGGAGGCGCTCAAGGCGGCGCGCGAATTCGGCCTCGACCCGGACGTCGCGGACACGATCGCATCGAACTTCGATCCAGACGTCCTTGACCTGGAACGCATCATCGACGCGCTCGCAGTGGCCCTGCTCGTGCAGGGCTCCCTCGTCGTGCCGGACGCGATCTGAGAATCCGCTATATCAAGCCGCCTGACCGCTTACGACGCAAGCGAATGGACGGAGCTGTTCGTCGCCACGGCCGGCGCGTCCGCCGCGCTCGCGGGGCTCGTCTTCGTGGCGGTCTCGATCAACGTCGATCGTATCCTCAAGCTCGCGGGCATCCCCGAGCGTGCGCTCGAGACGGTGCTGCTGCTGCTGAGCGTGCTGCTCGTCTCCATCGTCGGCCTGATCCCGGGCCAGAGCAGCGACGCGCTCGGGGTGGAGCTGCTGGGGCTGGGGCTCGTCTTCGGCGGCGTGATCGCCAGGCTCGAGCGCCGAAGCCTCCCGAAAACCCCGCAACCTACCTCCCAGGTATTGATGCGCGTGCTCTTGATCGTGGCGGCGACGTTGCCGGTGATCGTAGGCGGGGCGAGCCTCCTCGCGGAGAGCGGAGGCGGCCTCTACTGGGTCGTCGCCGGAATCGCGTTCGCGACCGTCGGAGCGGTCGCGAACGCCTGGGTGCTCCTGATCGAGATCCTTCGCTGACCGTCGCCCGCGGCCGCCCAGCCTGAACACCCACACACCCGTGACGCTTCTCACGGCCATACTCTTGTGTCGGTGACGACGAACGGCGCTTCGGCAACCGAGCACGTTGACGTCCTGATCGTGGGCGCGGGGCTCTCTGGAGTCGGCGCGGCCTGCCACCTGCGGAGGAACCTCCCGGGAAAGTCGTTCACCATCCTCGAGGCCCGCGACGACATGGGCGGCACCTGGGACCTGTTCCGCTACCCCGGGATCCGCTCGGACTCGGACATGTTCACCCTCGGCTACTCGTTTCGTCCCTGGACGGAGGCGGAGTCGATCGCCGACGGCCCGGCGATCTGGCGCTACATCCACGACACCGCCCGCGACCACGGGGTTGACGAGAAGATCCGCTTCGGGCACCGCGTGGTGCGCGCCGAGTGGTCGACGCCCGATGCCCGCTGGACCGTCCACGCCGAGCGGACCGACACGGGCGAGCCCCTGACGCTGACCTGCGACTTCCTCTTCGCCTGCACCGGCTACTACCGCTACGACGAGGGCTATACCCCGGACTTCGAGGGCACGGACCGCTTCCGTGGGAAGATCGTCCACCCGCAGTTCTGGCCGGAGGACCTCGACTACGACGGCAAGCGCGTCGTCGTGATCGGCAGCGGCGCGACGGCGGTCACGCTGCTCCCGTCGATGTCCGAGCGCGCCGCGCACGTGACCATGCTTCAGCGCTCACCGAGCTACGTCGTCTCGCTGCCGGGAAAGGACGGCATCGCCCAGGCCCTTCGGCGCCGTCTCGGCGCCAGAGCCGCGTACGCGATCGTGCGCTGGAAGAACGTGCTCCGGCAGATCGTGGCCTTCAACGTCGCCCGCCGCTGGCCGAGGTTCGCGCGGAGGCTCGTCCGCAAGATGGTGAGCGAGCAGCTGCCGGAGGGCTACGACGTCGACACCCACTTCAACCCGACCTACGAGCCATGGGACCAGCGCCTGTGCCTGGTTCCGGACGGCGACCTGTTCGAGGCGATCACGAGCGGGCGCGCGTCGATCGTCACCGACCGCGATCAAGACCTTCACCGAACGGGGGCTCGAGCTCGAATCCGGGAAGGAGCTCGAGGCGGACGTCATCGTCACCGCGACCGGGTTCCACCTGCTGCTGCTCGGCGGCATGGATCTGCTCGTCGACGGAGCCGACGTCGACTTCTCCGAGCGGATCGCCTACAAGGGAATGATGCTCAGCGGCGTCCCGAACATGGCCATGTCCCTCGGCTACACGAACGCCTCCTGGACCCTGAAGTGCGACCTGATTGCGCAGCACGTCTGCCGGCTGCTCGACTACATGGACCGGCATGGCTACGCGATGTGCACCCCGCAGGGCCCGGACCCGTCCCTCCCCACCGAGCCGCTCATCGACCTGAAGTCGGGCTACGTCGAGCGGGCGATGGACAGGCTCCCGAGGCAGGGCCCGTCGCTGCCGTGGCGGCTGCACCAGAACTACTTCCGCGACGTGCGGCTGCTGAAGCGGGGACCGGTGGACGACTCGATGACGTTTGCGCGCCCGGCGCAGCTCGCCGGCACGAAGGGCTCGGGCCGGACGGCCCTCGCGGCCTGACGCCTAGTGCGCCCTGACCGGCACGGGTTCCTCCATGCCGGCCTCCGGCGTGACGAGGATCGCGCCCTCGCCGCTGGCGTACGCCTCCTCCCCGTGATGGGTCACGTCCATGCCGAGCGCCTCCTCGCGCTCGGCGCTTCGCAGGGGAATGACCAGTCCGATGAGCCGCAGGAGCATGTAGGTCATCCCGAAGGCGTAGGCGGGAGCCACCACCGCGGCCAGAGCCTGATCGCCGAGCTGCGACAGGTTGCCGTACACCCAGCCGTCCGAGATCCCGTTCCACGCGAACTGGGCGAAGAAGCCGATGAAGAGGATGCCGGTGAAACCCGCCATGCCGTGCGCCGCGAGCACGTCGAGCGTCTCGTCCACCCGGGTCCGAGGCCGCCAGACGATGACCGCGTAGCACGGGAGCGCCCCGACGAAGCCGAGCACCATCGCCCAGCCGGGGCTGATGAAGCCGCCCGCGGGCGTGATCAGTACGCAGCCGACGATGATCGCGGTGGCGGCGCCGATCGCGGTCACCTTCCTGCCGCGAATGAGGTCGAGGACGAACCAGGCCACCAGGGTGCACGCCGGCGTGATCAGCGTGTTGGTGAACGCGAGGACGCTGTTGTTGCCGGTCGAGAAACCGCTGCCGCCGTTGAAGCCAAACCAGCCGAACCACAGGAGTCCGGCGCCGAGCAGCACGTAGACGGCGTTGTGGGGCAGCAGCGCCTGGCGGCCGTAGTCCTTCCGCGCCCCCACGACGAGGGCCGCCGCGAGCGCCGAGAAGCCCGATCCCATCTCGACCGGGACGCCGCCGGCGAAGTCGAGCGTGCCGTTGGAGGCGAGCCAGCCGCCGCCGAAGGCCCAGTGCGCCAGCACCGCGTAGACGAGCACGGACCAGAGCGCGGCGAAGACCAGGAAGGCGCCGAAGCGCATCCGCTCGACGACCGCCCCCGAGATCAGCGCCACCGTGATGATGCAGAAGGTCGCCTGGAAGGCCATGAAGACGAGCTGGGGGATCGTCGTGCCCTCGCGCGGCGTGAAGCCGACGTCGTGCAGCGCGACGTGGTTGAGGCCGCCGATCAGGTCGCCGGTGCCGTCGAAGGCAAGCGAGTAGCCGACGAGCCACCAGGTGACCATCGCGACGGCGATCGCCGCGATGCACATCATGAACGTGTTGAGGGTGTTCTTCGAGCGCACGAGGCCCGCGTAGAAGAGCCCCAGCGCCGGGGTCATCATCAGCACGAGCGCGGTCGCGGTCAGCATCCAGGCGGTATCACCCGTGTCCACCTTGCTCGCGGCCAGGATCGGGTCGATCATTCGCCCACCGGCGTCACTGCCTCGACGTCGCTCTCCGAGGTGCGGATGCGGACCGCGCGCTCGAGGGGCAGGACGAAGATCTTGCCGTCGCCGACCTCGCCCGTCCGGGCGCCCTCGCAGAGCGCGTCGATGGTCGGCTGAACGAAGGAGTCCGAGACGGCGATCTCGAACCGGACCTTCTCCGACAGCCCCATCTGCACGGTCGTGCCGCGGTAGGTCTCGACCCGGTCGAGCTCGCCGCCGTGGCCCTGGACCCGGCTCATGGAGATCCCCCGGACCTCCGCCCGGTACAAGGCCTCCAAGACGTCGTTCGCCTTCTCCGGGCGAACGATCCCGATCACCAGCTTCACGACCCTCCTCCCCTCAGTCCCATCGAGCGGCCGCGAGGCTACCTGCGCCGGGGGACGGCTTTTCGCCCGCCCGGCATCCTGCTCCCGACCGATTGCGAACGAAGGAGTATATCTAGTTAGATATAATCGCGTGCGTGAATGTGGGCGAGCTCATTCGCGATGCGCGCCGGCGGTCGGGCATGACCCAGGCCGATCTGGCCGAGCGGAGCGGGACCTCGCAGGCGACGATCTCGGCCTACGAGCACGGCGCCAAGACCCCACGCCGGACACGCTGGAGCGAGTGCTCGCCGCCGCCGGCATGCGCCTGACGGCGGTGCCGGCCTCCAGGGCGGTCCGCGTTCCCAGGGGCCGCGAGCTCGAAGAGCGCGGCCGCGTGCTGGCCCAGGTGCTGGACCTCGCCGAGCGCCTGCCCTCGAGGCGCTCGCGGACGCTGCGATTCCCCCGCCTGCCCTCGTCCAAAGCGGCGTAGCCGTGACCCTCGCGGAGAAGCTCCTCGAGCTTCACGCCAACCTCGCCAGGGCGGAGATCCCACACGCCTTCGGAGGCGCGATCGCGCTCGCCTACTGGACCCTCGAGCCCCGTGGAACCCGGGACATCGACGTCAACCTGTTCGTCCCCGCGGCCGAGCCGGGCACCGCGCTCGCCGCGCTCCCCGACGGCATCGCTCGCGACGACGCCACGGCCGATGCGATCGCCGAAGCCGGCCAGGTCCGGCTCTGGTGGGACGACACGCCGATCGATCTCTTCTTCAGCTACGAGCCCGTGCACCAAGAGGCCGCCCGAAACCTGCGCACAGTGCCCTTCGAGGGCGAGGAGATCCCGATTCTGGGTCCCGTCGAGCTGGCGGTCTTCAAGGCGATGTTCGACCGCACCCGCGACTGGGCCGACATCGAGGCGATGCTCGCCGCCGGCAATCTCGACGTGGATGCGGTCCGCGACCGGCTGGCGAAGCCTGGCCGGAACGGACGACGCGCGCGTCGCTCGCCTCAAGGACGCGCTGCGCCGCTCGAGTCCGGACGACGCCGTCGCTAGTCCGGGTACTCGTCCTTGCGCCAGGCCCTGGGCTCCTCATCCGCCGGCTTGGGCGCCCGGTCCATGAGGAACGAGTGGTACGGCGCCACGAACGGATCCGGAGCCATGACCGTGTACGTGTGGTAGACGGTCCCGTTCTCGCGCGCGAACGCGATCCAGCCGGGGCCCTCGCGCAGGCCGTCCTTGAGGTCCGCGCCGACCTGGTGCGACCAATCCACCAGCCAATCCGGCGGGTTGGCGATCATCTCCTGGACCTCGGGGATCCCCTTGGCCTGCTCCTCGGTCATTGCGAGCCCGAAGTCCCACGGGAAGTCGGTCTCGTAGGTCGACACGTACGGGAACTCCCAGCCCATGCGCTCCTTGTAGGCGGTGAGCCGGTCGATCGGCGCGCGCGAGAAGCACATCAGCGTCACGTCGCGGTGGTTCATGTGGACGACCGACCCGCTGAGCTCGTCGGCGAGGTTCGTGCATCCCGGGCACGCGCCGTTCGAGTAGTCGGGCCCGAACATCACGTTGTAGGCGAGGAGCTGCGAGCGGCCCTCGAACAGGTCGGCCAGGCTCTTCTTTCCCTCCGCGGTGTCGAAGACGTACTCCTTCTCCACCGGCACCCAGGGCAGCTCTAGCCGCTTCTTCTTGATCTCCTGGTTCCGCTCGGCCTGCTCCGCCTCGAGCTTCGCGAGCTCGTCGCGGGCCGCCTGCCACTCCTCGCGGGTTCCAGTCTTGTGCTCGGCCATCGCGTCCTCCTCCTCGTAGGGCTTACACGGCGACGCGGTGATTGAAGCAATGCGCCATCGCCGCCGGCTGACCCGTCAGTCATCCCGGGGCACGTCCGGGAGGACCCCGCGGCGAGGCGGAAGTATCATCGCCGCGTCGCGACTGGGTCAGATTCGGCGGCCTGCAGACCTGCCAGAACTCGTCGATGGCTCATCGACGATGTCGCGAGCAGACCGACCGCGCACTCAACGCGAGCCCGGGCTTTCAACGCTTCGCGAGTGGCGGATTTTCCACCTCTGGGTGGATTTGGTGCCAGTCGTAGCGGATCCTGCGCGCGCCGCCCCCCCCTGGCCAGCACTCGACCGCACCGATCCTAACCCGGCACCGGCCGCGATCGCGAGCTAGAGCATCGAGGTCTGGCGGCTCGGCGAGGTCGGATCCGGCCCAGCGCCGGTCACGACGCCGTGCTCGAGGTCGAGGAGCGCCCGCTTTCGCTGCAGGCCCCCGCCGTAGCCGGTGAGCGAGCCGTCCGCGCCGATCACGCGGTGACAGGGCACGATGATCGCCACCGGGTTGCGCCCATTGGCGGCCCCGACCGCTCTGGCCCGCTGGTACGGCTCCACGTCGGTCCGGTAGAGCGACTCGTCGATCCGCGCGGCGAGCTCGCCGTAGCTGGTCGTCGTGCCGTAGGGAATCTGGAGAAGCTCGTTCCACACCGCCGTGTGCAGCGGCGTGCCGCGCAGGTCGAGTTCCAGATCGAATGTCTGGCGCTCGCCCGCGAAGTACGCCTCGAGCTGATCGGTGATCTCCGGCATCGCTGCCTTCGTCGCCTCCGCGGGCGGTCGCAGGCGGCCGGGAAAGCTCAGGTGCGTGAGGCCCCGCGGGCCGGCGACGAGCCCGAGGGGTCCGATCGGGCTCTCGTAGATCGTCCAGTGGGTTCGCGAATCGGTCATATGGAGGAAACGGCCGCGGGCGCAGAAACGTGAGATCACCTCGATTCTGCCTCGGCCGGCGCCGGTGGTAGGTTCGCGCGAGCGTCAACTCTGGGAGGGAAAGGAGCTCCGAATGAAGCGTCTGATCATCGCCCTCGTAGCCGCAACGGCTATCGCCGCGATCCTCGTGGCGTCCGCGAGCGCGGGCGGAGGCAAGAACAAGACCTACGCGCCGCAGGACTGCGCGAAGCCCCGGGTCGAGCCTTCGCGGATCGTCTTCGCCTGTGCCGACTTCGGCTCGTACATCAGCAAGCTCCACTGGGGCCATTGGGGCGGTAAGCGGGCGCGAGGATCGGGCGTGTTCGCCGAGAAGGTCTGCAATCCCTCCTGCGCCAGCGGCCACCTCGCGAAGTACCACGCGGACATCCGTCTCCGCAAGGCCCGCGTCAGCAAGTGCGGCGGCCGGCGGGTTCGGCTCTTCCATCGGGCCAAGCTGCGGTTCACGGGCAAGAAGCCGCCCGACGCACGGCATTACCGCGACACGCGGATCTTCTGCAACAAGTAGCGAGTAGAGGACAGTCGTGAGAGAGGCCCGCCCCGGCGGGCCTCTCGACTGCAAGGGGGTTATCGCTAGCCACCGAGCGCGGCGAGCGCCATCGCCAGCGCCACCTCGGCACGCGGCTTGACCGAATCGACGAACACGTGCTCCTCCGGGTTGTGGGCCGCGCCGCCTCGCGGCCCGAGCCCGTCGACGGTGAGCGCGATTGCGGGCGCGAAGTGGCTCGCGTCGCTGGCACCCCCGCGGCCGCCGGCGACGATGCGCCGCCCGGCGGCGTCGGCCGCGCGGACGAGCAAGTCCGCGGTCGCCTCCCGCGAGTCCATCGGCGGCCACCGGCGCAGCAGCTCGGCCTCGAGCCGCGCACCGCCGACCTCGCCGGGAATGGCGCCCGCTACCGCGTCGATCGCCTCCAGCGAGTCCGCCCGCACGTCGCAGAGCAACTCACCCGAATCCGGGACGACGTTGAACGCGTCGCCGCTGCGAATCACGGTCGGCACGGCGGTGAGGCGATCCGGCCCCGCGGGATCGTGGCGCGCCGCCACCGCCTCGGCCGCCGCGCTCAGCGCCAGGAGCGCATTGGCGCCCGCATCCGGGGCCGAGCCGGAATGCGCGGCCCGCCCGGTCGCCCTGACCCGGATCGTGCCCGCGCCCTTTCGCTTCACCACCACCCCCTCCTCGCCGGAGGCGAGCTGCCCCGCCTCGAAGCACAGGCACGCGTCCCAGCCGGCGAACCGATCCACGTGGACGAACGGCGACGTCCGCCACTCCTCGTCGCCCACGAGGAGGAGAGCGACCTCCGCGAAGTCGGCCCGGCGGTCGGCCAGCGCGCGGAGCACCGCCAGCGCGAGCACGTCGCCGCCCTTCATGTCAACGGAGCCGGAGCCGACCCACCGGTCCCCGGTACGTGCAAGCGTCCGGTGGCTGTCGTGCGCGTGCACGGTGTCGAGGTGGCCCAGCAGCAGGAGGCGAGCCTCGCCGGTGCCGGTCACCCGCAGGAGCAGGTCCGGCGCGTGGTCCGGCGAGGAGCAGGCGGGGCGCTCGACCGACGCCTCGTCGGGAGCCAGCGCGACCGCGACCGCCGCGCACTCCTCGAAGGCGACGGCGTCGCCGCTGGGGAAGATGACCGCGACGAGCGCGGCGAGATCGCGCTCGAACCGCGCCGCGACATGAGCCGCCTCTGCCCTTACCCACTCGTCCATGGCCCGGGCGTTCCGGGCGGGGGCGGGGGCACGCCGAGCCGCTCCATCCCCTGCCATCCCACCGCGGCGGAGTCCCACTGCTTGTGCTGCGCCTCGCGGAAGCTCGACCGGGTCGGTCGCGCTTGGATTCCATGCTCGCTCCTCCTTCCCACCCCATCTTGCGCGCGCACGGCGACGCTAACCGGTTCGGGTCACCGGCGGGAGGCCGTCTTATGAGCCCGAGGTCGGACGCTCAGGCGCGGTCGCTTCGCGACCGCTCGGGACGCTTGACCTTCGCGGCGGCGCGCCAGCCGATGCGGACGTCGCGGTAGGTCACGCCGGGCTCGACCTCGTCGGGGAGATTCTCACGCTCGGAGTGTGAATCCCCCTCGCCCCCGATCTTGTCGATCTCCTCGGCGAGTTGCGGGTCGAGCTCGGTGTGGGCGTGAGTGGTCACCTCCACGTGCGGTTTCCGCTTGAAGCGCAGCTTCTTCGCCTTGACGGACGCCCCGATCTCGACGTCAGGGTCCTCGAGCCGATCCTGGCCCTCATCGCGCGGCGTCACGGGCTCAACTCCTCCTGTGCGCGTCTGACGTCGCGGATGGTTATGCGCCCGTCGGGACCGGTGCCGTCGACCAGATCGATGTCGACGTCCATCTCCTCCGCGGTCCGTAGCGCGGCCTCGGTGGCGTTGAGCTCCTCCGCCTTCCGGTGCTTGCGGCGCTCGCCGGCCTCCTTGGCCTTACGTGTGGCAGCCAGGCCGAGTTCCTTCGCCTCCTCCTTGGCCGCGGAGGTGAGCTCCTTGGCAACGAGCTTCGCGGCCAGCTTTGCGATGTCCGTGCGACTGGCCGGCATCACTCCGCCGCCACCGTTTCCGTTGCCGCCTTCGTCGCCGCCCCCGATAACCCCGGCCGCTGCCTGCTCGAGCTGGCCCGCGGCGCCGCCCACGCCCTCAGCGACCCCGCCGGCCGCCTCGCCGACGGCCTCACCCGCGTGGCCGGCCGTTTGGCCCACGCCCTGAACCGTCTGATCGAGGTTTCCGACGGCCTCTCCGGCGCCTTCACCGACGTCACCGACGGCCTCTCCGGCGCCTTCGCCGACGTCACCGACGGCCTCTCCGGCGCCTTCGCCGACGTCACCGACGGCCTCTCCGGCGCCCTTGCCGACGCCGCTCACGGCCCTGCCGGCACCTTGGCCGACCTCGCCGACCCCCTCGCCGGCGCCCTTGCCGATGTGCTCGAGGGCCTGGTCGGCGCCTTGGCCGACGTCCTCGACCGCCTCACCGGCCTCGCCGAGCATGTCGCCGCCTCCGGCGCCGATGTCCTCGACTGCAGCACCGAGGCTCTCGAGGAGCTCAGGATTGCGGTCGAGGGTGGTCATCACGCGGTCGACGACGGCCGCTACGTGGTCAAGCCGCACCTTGACGAGCGCCTGCGCCTCGACCCCGCGAATGTCCACGCGAACGCGTCCGAGGTGGACGTCGACGCCCACCTTGAGCTTGACGAGGTCGAGCACGTAAGCGTTCAGGGCAAGGTGCGCGTCGAGGTTGTCGAGCTCGAAGTGAAGGCTGTCGAGCTTTACTACGGGGACGTCCAGCAGGACGTCGGGAAGGTCGTCGTCGAGCTCCCACGGATCTATCTCGGCGTAGTGCTGGTACTCCCGCTCTGCGGCGGTCCCGAGGCCCTCCACGTTCTTCGCGAAGCGGTACTTCTCGGTCTTCTGGGAGGCCGGACGGGCGTCGCCGTCACGACGCTGAAGGCTGGATCCGCTCTTGCGCTTTGACTCGGGTGGCCCTCCGTTGCGCTGGGGGCGGGTCTTGGTTTGACGCTTGCGCTTCGAGCCGTCCGCTCGGGAGCTCTTGTTGGAGGCGTTGCCAGTGCGGCGACGGCGCTTCGTTGCCTGACCAGCCATCAATTCCCACCTTTCTGCTTTCCGCCACCGCCCCGCTTGGGCTGTCCACCCTGCGCGAGATTGCCTGACAGCTGCTTGGCACCCTGGCCCACGCCCTCGACGCCTCTGCCGGCGCCCTGGCCCACGCCCTCGACGCCACGCTTCGCACCGCGCCCGACCCCGGCGACGCCGCGCTCGGCGCCTTCGCCGATCTCCCCAACACCCTCGCCGGCGCCCTTTCCGACCTCGCTCACCGCCTCGCCGGCGCCCTCACCGACATCCCCGACCGCCTTCCCGGCCCCTTCACCAACATTTTCGACGGCATCTCCAGACTCGTCGAGCAGGTCGCCGGTCCCGGCGCCCAGCTCCTCGACGGCCTTGCCGACGCTCTGCAGGAGCGCGGGGTTGCGGTCCAGGCTCAGGAGGACGCGCTCGAGGATCGCCGTGACGTTGTCCAGCTTGGCCTTCAGCAGCGCCTGCGCCTCGACGCCCTCGATCTTCAGTTCGACCTTGTCGAGCTGCGCCTCCGCGCCCACGCCGATCTTCACCAGTTGGCGGACCTCGGCGAGCACCGCCACCTGGGCGTGCAGGTCGTCGACCTCGACATCGACCTCGTCGACCTTGACGACCGGAACGTCGATCAGCACGTCGGGCCCACCTGAAATGTCCTTTGGATCGACGACCGAGTAGTCGTCGAACTCCTCTCGCTTGCGCTTCCGGCTTTTCGAGCTGCGCCCGTTGCCCGAGCCGGAGGTCACGGAGCGAGTCTGAGACGGCCTCACTCGAGCGTGGCCCTCGTCGCCCACGTGTCCCGCGCTCTCCTGCGACGGGTTCTTGAGGGCGCGCGGCTTGGAGCCCTTTGACGACGACTTCGACGACTTCGACGACTTCGACGACGCGCGACTCTTCGAGCTGCTCTTCGATCCGCCGCTCTTGGATCCGCCGCTCTTCGATCGGGATCTCGAGTTCTTCTTCGTGGCCATCTCGCCTCCGGGAGCTAGTTGTCCCTTGCCTGCTCCCGTACGCGGCGCACCTCGGAGGTGAGCTCGCCCACTCGGTAGCCGGCCTTGCCGATCTCCTTCGCAGTGCTGCCGAGCGCTTTCGCCGTGGCGCCGAGGGCATTGCTCGTGCTCTCGCCCTTGCCGATCTTCGGCATCGACACACGCGGCATCGACCGCTTGCGCTTGCCGCCGATCTTTGGGATCGACAGGCCCTTTCCCTTTCCGTTGCGAGCCAACGCGATGCCGCCCACAACTCCGGCGACGGCGGCGCCACCGGCGACGAGCGGGGTCTTCGCCTTCGACGCGACCTCGGAGAGCGCCGAGGTCTGCTCCTGGCTCTCCTCCGTCGCTTCCCGCGGCTTCGTCGCAGCGGCTGACTTGCGCTTGGTCGATCGACTCTTACTGGCCGACGCCCGGGTCCCGGTTGAGCCGTTCGCTCTGCTGGTGCTCGAGGCGGCTTTCGATCCGTTGGAGCGGCGGGCGGTTCCAGCTGACCGTGTGCTGCCGCCGCTCTTGGTCTTGGTCTCGGCCATCCGAGGCTCCTCTCCTCCGTGAATACGTGTTCCCGGTGCGCCGCGTACCCGACCACCGAGGGCCGTAAACGAGCCCGAGATCCAAGCGGCCCCGACCGCCGCTGATCCTCCTCCCGGAGGGCTTGGACGAAGTGGCGCTCAGTCGCTGAGCCGCTGCTCCACCGCGTCGGCGACCTGTTCGAGATCGAGTTTTGCCGCGCACGCGAATATGACCGCGCGCGCCGTTACCGCCAGCGCTGCGCCGACCGCGACCGCGCCGAACGCCCCAAGACCGCCGCCGTTTCGGCGAGACTCATGGTGGTTGGCGCTCTGCGAATTCTCCGACTGTGCGTCGGGCGCCATGAACGCCCTCATGGCCGCCCCTACGACCTGGTCCACGTCGAGCGGCGCCTTCTTCTTCTTACCGAACATCCGCGCACCTCCTATTGCCGCAGGGCGCGGTAGGTGAGGGCGGCTGCCGCAGCGCCCACTACGACAGCCGCGCCCAGCGCGCGGGGAACGCCGGGGCGCTCCCCGCCGAGGCGGTCCGCCGCGATGCGCTTGACGAAATCGCTCATCGTCCGGGGCTCCTCAGGTCACGACCGCGACGAGGCACGGCTGCCGCCGGACCTCGAACCCGAGCGCCCGCTCGACGAGCGGCTCCCGCTCGACGACGACCGGCGACCTCCGCTGGATGACGACCTGCTCCGCGAGCCGCTGGACGACGACCGGCTCCGCGAGCTGGACGACGACTGGCTTCGCCCGCGAGTGGACGATCCACTTCGGCTGCGAGTCGACTTGCCGGAGCTGCTTCGGCCGTTGGACGAGCTGCGTCTGCGCTTCGTTCCGCCCGAGCTCCCACCGTTGGAGCTCTGCGGCTTATGGGAGTGCTCGGTGTCGTAGATGTCGTCGAACTCGGCGTAATCGCGCTTCTTGTCGTAGCTCTCATCGTGCTCCTCGACGAGCTCGCCGTCGTGGATGACGCCGCGCCACGCACCGGTCTCCACCTCCTGCATCTCGATGAAGGCCTTGAAGCGCGCAAGGTCGGCGCGCACGGCCCTCTTGACGTGACGCATGCCGCGAGCCGCCTTCTCGAGCAGCGATCCCGGCTCGACGTCGAGGGTGACCTGGACCCTGGTCAGACGATCCGCGAGCTCGTGGAAGGTGACGACCCCCGTATGGGTCACGCCCTCGCTCACCGTCCACATGATCCGCTCGTCCGGGCGCTGTTCGACGATCTGCGCCTCGAACTCCTTCGACATGCCCCAGATCTTGGTCTTGAAGGAGACGTTGCAGTCGTCCTCCTGGGTCGCCTGATCCAGCCGGTGCATGAACTGCGGCCACTCCTCGAACTGCGTCCACTGGTTGTAGGCGGTTGAGACCGGCACGGCAATGTCGACCGCCTGCTGGATGGGCATCCGCCGACCCTTCCCCACGCCGGGCGTTCCCTTCTTCGACTTGTCGTCACCGCCGCCACCGGGAAGGACTCCCTTTCCGGCCTCCTTCGCGACTCCCGCCGCGCCGCCGGCCTGATCGATCTTCTTTCCGACCGTGTCCTTGACCCCTTCGGTCAGCTTGTCCTTCATGCCTGCGCCGTTGCCGGACGAATCTCCCGACGAGGTGAGCCGCTTCGACACCGCGCCCTTCACGACCTTGCCCGCTCCTCTTGCGATGAACGGCGTCGCAGCCGCCAGGGCGGCGCCCGCCGCCACTCCACGCGCCCCGGAGAGCGCTCCGTCTCCGTTCCGCGGCCCGCTTCCGTTGCTCGAGACACCCTTTACCGCCTCTCGCGCGACGTTGCCGACGGCGTCACCGATCGTCTCGCCGAGGTTCTTGAAGTCCGTAGCCATCTTTCCTCCTTGATGCTGTGTGTCTGTTCCCTTGTCCCCGTAAATACCCTTCTGCTCCGCGACTAAGCGGCCCGGCATCGCGCGCTCTCCCTCCGTTATGGCGAAACGAACGAAACGAACCGCGGCGACAACCCCGTCGTGCGCGGAGCGATACCCCGTTTGGAGCAAGGCCTTCCAGCCAGTTGGCCGAGAGGATGAAATTTTGCGGCCGTCGCTCAGCGGGAGGTCGAGCGTGCGGCCGAAGTGCGCCCGGCGAGCAGCCGCTGCAGCTTCTCCGGCGTGTTCGCGTCCGGTGCGGCCGTGTAGATGATGAGGCGGTGCTCGGGATGCTCCTGCGGCTTGAACACAGCGTGCTCGAAGACGAGCTTGCCGACCTTCGGATGCTTGAGCACCTTGCGGCCCACACCGCTCGACGCCACCTCGTGGAGCCCCCACCATTCGCGGAACTCGGGGCTGGCCTCCTGAAGAGCTGAGATCAAGTCCTCGAAGTCGGGATCGCCGACGTAGCGTGCGGCTTGCGCCCTAAAGCGAGCGACCACCCGCCGCGCGCCCTCGTTCCAGTCGGCGTGAAGCGTCCTGCGCGCTGGGTCGGTGAAGAGGCTCCAGAGCAAGTTGCGGCGGCCGTCGGGCATCTCGCCGGGGTCGCCGAACACCGCCGAGTGCGCGTCATTCCAGACGAGGAAGTCGTAGCGGCGCCCGGTGATGCAGGCCGGGTTCGGATCGAGGCCCTCGACGAGCTTCCGGACCGTTGGGTGGACCCTCTCCTTCGGGCCCTTGACCGGCGAAACCTGCTCTCCGCGACCGAGAAGGATGAGATGCGCACGCTCGGCCGGCGTGAGCTGGAGCGCGCCCGCGATTGCCTCGAGCACCGAGGCCGAGGCGCGGACGTCGCGGCCCTGCTCGAGCCACGTGTACCAGGTGGTCCCGACCCCGGCGAGCTGCGCCACCTCCTCGCGTCGCAGGCCCGGGGTGCGGCGCCGCCCGCCGCCCGCGAGGCCGACATCCTCGGGACGGATCGCCTCGCGGCGGGTGCGCAGGAAGTCGGCGAGCTCGGCCCGCTGCGGCGCCCCGTTGGTCTTGGCTGGTGCTTTTGATACCAGGATAACTCCCTCTCTTGTACCTGGATCAAAATGATCGCACACTGTGTCCCGGATGGCAAGCGAATCGGCTGAGACACACCTCACGTTTCGGAGAGGAGAGCCGTTGAATTCACAGATGGCGCACACCGAACAACCCGCCCGCCACAGCCGCTGGCTCCTACCGGTGCTGTTCGCGCCGGTCTTCATGGTGATCCTCGACGTCTTCATCGTCAACGTCACGGCGCCGTCGCTGCGCGCGGATCTGGGCGCCACCGACTCGGACCTGCAGTGGGTAGTCGCCGCTTACCTGCTCACCTACGCGCTCTCGCTGATCACTGGTGGGCGCCTGGGTGACGTCTTCGGACGCCGCCGGATGTTCAAGCTCGGCATCGTTGGCTTCACCGCGGCCTCGGCCCTGTGTGCCACGGCGCCCGATCCGACGACGCTGATCGTCGCGAGGCTGCTCCAGGGGTTCGGCGGCGCGGCGATGTGGCCACAGGTCCTCTCCATCATCCAGCTCGAGTTCCAGCCATCCGAGCGGCCGCGGGCGTTCGGGTTCCAGGGCCTCGTCCAGGGCGTCGCTGCGATCTCCGGGCAGATCGTCGGCGGCGGCCTCATCGCCCTCGACCCGTTCGGCCTCGGCTGGCGCTCGGTCTTCCTGATCAACATTCCGGTCGGGCTGATCGCGCTCCTCTGCGCCGACCGTCTGATCCCGGAGTCCCGCTCGGAGAGCGCTAGGCGGCTCGACCTCGTCGGCGTCGCCCTCGCAACCGTCACCCTAGGCCTCGTGATGGTCCCTGCCGTCGAGGGGCGGGAGGTCGGATGGCCGGCGTGGACCTTCGCGGCCTTCGCGGCCGCGGTGCCCGCCGCCGCGCTATTCGTCGCGGCCCAGCGCCGCAAGGCGGCGCGAGGAGGCTCCCCGCTGCTCGAGCTCCACCTCTTCGACGCTCGCGGCTTTCGGATCGGCCTGCTGTCCGCGGTCGTCCTCTACTTCGTGATCTCGTTCTTCTTCCTGCTCGGCATCTACCTGCAGGACGGCCTCGGCCTGAGCGCTCTCGATTCCGGGCTCGCGTTCACACCGATCGCGTTCGCGTTCGTCAGCTCCTCGCTTGCCGGGCCGCGGCTCGCCGACGGCGCCCGCGAGTACCTGCCGCAGATCGGCGCAACCATCGCGGCGATCGGGCTCATCGCGACAGTGGTCGTCATTCAGTCCACGTCCGGCGGCTCGGTATCCGCGTGGCTGCTCCTCGCCATGGTTCCGATCGGCGGCGGCATGGGCCTGGCGGTCCCGCCGCTCATCAATCTCGTCCTTCGGGCCGTGCCCCCCGCCGACGCCGGCGCCGCCTCCGGCACGCTGGTCACCTCACAGCAGATCGGCAACGCGCTCGGGGTGGCGGCGATCGGGACGATCTTCTTCGGTCAGCTCGGCTCGGCGAGCGGCGCAGCCGCCTACGGCGATGCGTTCTCGATCTCACTCGCCGTCCAGGCGCTCTTCGCTCTCACGGCGGCCGTTCTCGTCTCACGAGCGCGGCAGACGACGCAGAAGTCCTCCCCGGCGGTGCCGGCCAGCGGGCGGGCGTAACGCGACTACTCGTACTGGAGCGCCCGCAGTACGTTGATCCGCCCGGCCCGGCGCGCCGGGAAGATCGCCGCGAGGAGCCCGGCGATGATCGCCGCGATGACGAACACGACAAGCGTGCCCACCGGGATCGTGAATGCGGGGTAGTCGATCGCCTTCCCGACAATCAGCGCTAGCACGATCCCGATCGGGATCCCGAGGGCGGCCCCGATCAGTGCCGTGATGATGCTCTCGTGTCGGATCATGCGGCGAAGCTGGCGCCGCGTCATACCCACCGCGCGAAGCATGCCCAGCTCCCGTGTGCGCTCGAAGACGGTGAGGATCAGGGTGTTCACGATCCCGAAGAGGCTCACGATGATCGAGAGCGAGAGCAGGACGTAGAGCAGGTTGAGCAGCGTGTTGACCCCCTGCTCCTGGCTGCCCTTGAACTGCTGCTCGGTCTGGACCTTCGCGTTCGGGAAGCTCGCGATCGCGTTCTGGAGCCGCTGCGTGTTCGCGGGCGTGACACCGCCGGCGACGTCGATGAACGTGAAGACGTTCTCAGGGTTCTCATACTCGGCGTCGAAGCGCGCGGTCGACATCGTCACATCCCCGTACGGCGAGCCGCCCTTGGGCGGCGCGTAGACGCCCCGCACCACGAGATGGAGTGTCTTGCTCGACGGGGTCTCGACTGCCAGGGGCGAGCCCACCGAGAGGTCCTGTGCCTTGGCGTAGTCCTTGGAGACGAACGCGCCGTCATGTCCGAGTTCGCGGGGCACGGCCGCGGACCCCTCCTGCCAGTCGACGCTGATCACCCGGCCGATGTCCGGCGGGACGCCGCTGACCGAGATGTCGCCGCCGAAGGCCCGTCCGGAGCCGGCGCGAACCCCGGCGACCACCTGGACGCCCGGAACCCGCTTCAGCGCGTCCGCGGAGGCCGTCGGAATCGGCGAGAAGTTGTCGGTGGCCGTGAGCGCGTAGTCCGCGCTGAAGAGCGAGTTGACCGAGTTCTCGAAGGTCGACTTGATCCCGGCTGCCAGCACCGACACGGCCGTGACCAGCGCCAGGCCGATCATCAGCGCCGACGCCGTCGCCGCGGTGCGGCTCGGATTGCGGGTCGCGTTCCCCTTCGCGAGGGCTCCCGCGGCTCCGCCCACCCGTCCCGCTGGCCAGCCGAGGAAGGACACGAGCGGCGGGACGAGGGTCTTCGCGAGCATCGCCACGCCCAGGAAGATGCCCAGGGCGCCCACACCGACGCCGATGAGCCGCTGGCTCGTCGACAGGCCCCCGACGAACAGGCCGACGAGCATGATCGCCACGGCTGCGGAGATCGTGAGCAGCGCCGCCGGTATGCCGAACCGCGCAAAGCGCGACCGGGGCAGCACTGAGCCCTCGCGGACGGCCGAGATCGGCGGGATCCGCGTCGTCCTGATCGCCGGCCTCAATGCGGCGAGCAGCGTGACCACCACACCGACGGCGAGCGAGACGATGATCGTCCGGGTGGCAAAGACCAGGCCGGTCTGCGGCAGGTCGATTCCGAAGGAGACGAAGAGGGCGTTCAAGCCCTTGGCGAGCGCCAGGCCGAGAAAGAGCCCCACGACCGAGGCGAGCCCGCCCACCAC
Source organism: uncultured Actinomycetes bacterium (assembly GCA_963829735.1). GTDB lineage: Bacteria > Actinomycetota > Thermoleophilia > Solirubrobacterales > 70-9 > AC-56. The sequence goes on along the minus strand of CAWHJT010000002.1, from coordinate 623,339 downwards.
CAACGCCTCGACCATCACCGAGGCCAGCACCTGCCGGCGGGTCGCGCCGAGCGTCCGGAGGGTCGCCAGCTCGCGCGTACGCTGGGCGAGCGTGATCGAGAGAGTGTTGGCGATCACGAAGCTTCCAACGAAGAGCGCGATGCCGCCGAAGGCGAGCAGGAAGTCCTGAATGATGTTGAGGAAGCCGCTCGTGTCGTTCGTCTGCTTCTGGACCTGCGCCTGGCCGGTCCGGACCTGCGCTGTCGGCGGCAGGAGCGGGCGGATCTCGGCGACGAGCTGGTCCGGCGAGATCCCGGATGCCGTGGCGACGTTGATCTGATCGAGCTGGCCCTTCTTGTGAAACAGCTTCTGCGCCGTCGCAAAGTCGAAGATCGCCATCGTCGCGCCGCCGAGCGATGACACGCCCCCGATCTTGGCGATCCCGGTGATCCGGAACTTCTTCTCGGGGCCGCGCGCAACCGCCCCGATCTCGTCCCCCACCGCATAGCTGTCGTTCGCGGCTGTGTTGGCGTCGATCGCGACCTGTCCCGGCCCCTTCGGCCAGGACCCGGCGGTGAGATCGAGCGGATTAAACCGCTGGTTGCCGTTCGGGTGGACGCTGAAGGCCAGCGACGGCGCCCCGTGGCTCGAGATCACCTTTCCGTCACGGCCCACGAGGGAGGCTGAGTCGGAGATCGAGCCCTGTGCTGCGGCAACCCCCGGAAGTTTGCGAACCTGCGCCAGCAGCGACTCAGGGAACGATGGCGGCAGGATCCCGTTGCCGTTGTCGCCACCAACGGCGCTCTTGCCGGTGACGACGACGTCCGTGTCCTTGTACACCTGGCTGAAGACCGTGCCGAACGCGGCCTTGATCGTGTCCGTGAGCACGTAGGTGCCGCTGACCATGGCGACCCCGAGCACGATTGCGATCGCGGTGAGGGCCGCCCTCAGCTTCCGCCCGGCGAGCCCCTTGATCGTGACCCCGATCACACCTGGAGCTCGTTCATGACAGCAAGGACGTCGGCCGCGTCGGCCTCCTTCAGCTCCTGCACGACCAGCCCATCAGCGAGAAAGAGGATCCGGTCGGCGATCGAGGCGGCGCGGGGCTCGTGGGTGACGATCACCGTCGTCTGCCCGTAGGACGAGACCAGGTCGCGAAGGAGCTCCAGGATCTGCCCACCGGTCTTCGAGTCGAGGTTGCCGGTCGGCTCGTCCGCGAACAGGATCGTCGGGCGCGAGACGAGCGCGCGGGCGATCGCAACGCGCTGCTGCTCTCCGCCGGAGAGCTCCGACGGCCGGTGGCGACGGCGTTCGGCAAGTCCCATCCTCGAGAGCAGCTCGCGCATCCACGCCTCCTCAGGCTTGTGGCCGGCGATGGAGAGCGGTAGGACGACGTTCTCTTCCGCGTCGAGCATCGGAAGCAGATTGAAGAACTGGAAGACGAATCCGATGTGGTCGCGGCGCAGATGGGTCAACTCGGTGTCCCCGAGCCCGGTGATCTCGGTGCTACCGATCATCACCGTCCCCGCGGTGGGCTTGTCGAGACCGGCGAGGATGTGCATGAGGGTCGACTTACCGGACCCGGACGGCCCCATGACGGCGACCAACTCGCGAGAGCGCACGTCCAGGTCGATCCCCCTCAGCGCATCGACCGCAACTGCGCCGTCGCCGTATCGCCGCTTCAGTCCGCGCGCCTTGACGGCTGGCGGCCCGTTCTCCGGCGGCGCAGCATGACCGCCCGCCGTCTCTGGAACTGGGCCGTTCAGACGGCCGCCGGTTGGGGATCGGGGGTCACGCTCGGGAGCCTAGCGAGCACGATCGGCGTGCCCCGCCAGGCTTGCGGGGTCAGGCCTTGGCGGCTCCGGGTGGTGCCTTCGGTGGGGGTGTTTCGGTGGCCTCCGCCGCGAGCCGCTTCTCGCTTCGGTCCCGGAGCACGCCGACCAGGACCCCAATGCCCGTGCCGATGCCGATGCCGAGGAATATCGCGATGACCGCCCCGACCGCTCGGGCGATGATGCCGAGTACGTCCGAGACGCTGAAGTGGGGCCCGATCGCCAGTGGCACCGGGCGGCTCGAGCCGGATGCCGGAAGGCAGCTCACACGGCGGGCCCCGGAGGAAGGAGCGGTGACGTCCAGCAACGATCGGTAACGATCCGCGCCGCGTCGCAGTGTTATCTCCTGGTCCACCGTCGCCGAGACCCTTGTGCCGTCCGGGCCCAGGATCTTGCAGCGTATGTCCCGGCCAGTCGAACCCGACGTGCCGCGGCCACCCGCTGCGGCAGGCGTATAGATCGTCTGCGTTTCCCCTGGGCGCATGCTCACCGCGACTGACCCCGGCGCCTTGAACGGGGTGAGCGCCGCGTCGAGGCGGTCGATCGTGTGGCTGCCGGCGCTGATGGCCGCGATCACGAGCAGTGCGGCCGCCACAAACCCCAGCACGGCGGGAATTGCCGCAAACGCGAAGGCCCACGGGCGTGGTCGGATGCGCGAGCGGTCGACCGCTACCGGCGAGCGCCGGGGAGCCGTGTGTGAGGTCCATGCGGCCCCATCCCACCAACGCCAAAGGCGGTCCGAGTGCGCGTCGGGGTACCAGCCGGAAGGTGGGGCGGGCTCGGCCACCGGCCAAGCCTCTCATGCGCCCATCAAGTCAGCAAGCGCGACGACGTCTAGCCGCTGATCTTCACGCTGCCGTCCGGGGTAAGCCCGAAACCCGGGTTGTACGCCACTTCCCAGGCGTGGCCGTCGAGGTCACGAAACCCCGCGGCATATCCGCCGTAGAAGGTTTCGGCGGGTTCGCGAGTGATCTCGGCACCTGCATCGCGTGCCCGCTGAGTGATCTCGTCGACCTCCTCGCGCGAGCCGACGTTGTGGGCGAGCGCGATCCCACTCCAGGTCGCCCCATCATCAGCGATCCCCATGTCATCGGCGAGCTTGGAGCGGGCCCAGAGGACCAGGACGACCCCGTTCCCTTGGTAGAACGCGGTCTCCTCCATCTCGCGCGCCGGCGTCCATCCGAGCGCAGCGTAGAAAGCCTTTGCCCCTTCGTAGTCCCTGACCCCGAGCGTGACCAGGGCGATGCTTTGGGTCATTTCTCCGGTCATGCCTACGGGCATTATCGTCGGTGCCCAACCCCTCGTCTTGAACGAATCCGACAACCAGCCCGCTCTATCATCGCGACGTGAGCGTGGCCCGCGCACCCGCGGCCGAGGTCGCCCGGAGCTATTACCGCCCAGTGGCCCCCGCACCGCCCCTGCGACGCTTCGTAGAGACTCCTAGAAGCTTCCTTACCGAGGCTTTATGACAACGTGGTCGATGACGACGATCTGTGCACCCGGCGTTGCGTTTTTGAGTTTCAACGTGCGCTTTGTGCTCCGTGCCTTGAAGCTGCCCTTCATCGGCGTCCACGAGGTACCCCCGACGGCGAAGGGCTGACCCGGACTCAGACTCAACGTCTTCGGTCCGACCTTGACGGACAGAGTGCCGTCGTTGCAGGTGCAGACGTCGATCGAGAACCGGTAGTGCGTCCCGGGCTGCGTCCTCAACGTCTGCCGGATGGCTCCGTTGGACGAGTCCGCGCCGAACCCGGTGAGATCGAGGAAGAATGCTCCCTTGGCGGCGGTGTAGCCATCGCAAGTGTGCTTGCCCCAGGCCAGCTCGCCCGTCGTCGCTGGCGGCACCGTCCACTTGGCGATGGCGTGACTGCGGGCGTGCACCGCCATGTACCCGCAACGGGTGTTGGTGAACCTGCCGTTGAGGTCCTCGAGGCTGCCGTTCTTGACCACATTCCCGGCCGCAGCACCGGAGGCTGTCAGGGCGAGAAGACAGCTCCCCGCAACCGCCAGAGCCAGGGTTCGGCGCATGGCCGAACTCTACCGTCCCATCCGCCTGCCGAGGATCTCCTACCTCTGAGCTGAGCCTTACTGCTCCAAGCCAGCCAGGTGCAGCACTGAGACACGCCGGGTAGACCATACCCCCACGCAGGGCCTTGTGCCAGGTGGGCACGCCGTCGTCGAGGGCCCAGGGCGGAAGGCGAGAGGCCTCCCGAAGGAGGCTCTATCAAACCGTCTCGGTTGCCCTGAGTGGGCTGAGTTTCGCTCAGTTCGGTGCCACCGCCGGTACCACGGACATGGCTCCGGGCTCCGGTCCCGGGAGGTGGCTGCCATGAGCCTGTGCATAGCGTCGAGGCCGCATGCGCGCACGCATGCGGGGGCACGCTTCGGAATACGATGACCGCGTGAGCAACGCGGTCCACCGGCGTCTTTGCGTCTTGCTGCGCGAGGACCCCGTGCCCGAGGTTCGGACGGAAGCGGCGAGAGCGCTCGGCGTCGCGGGCGAGCCGGGGGAGTCGATCGAGCCACTGGTCACCGCGCTCAACGACTCGAGCGCCGCCGTTCGGCGTGCGGCCACGCTCGCCCTGGGACGAATCCAGGATCCGCGGGGTGTCGGAGCGCTCGTCGACGCGCTGGCCCAGCGTCCGGAGCTCTGGCGCGAAGCCTCGGCGGCGCTTGCGTCCGTCGGTGATCCCGACCTCCTCGACCGTTTGCTGCCCCTGCTCGAGTCGGAGTCGAGCCACGTACGATCGGGCGCTATTCGCGCCATCGCCGCCGTCACCAGCCCCACATCGGCCGCTGAGACAGGGCCCGTCTTCGAGTACACGGACGACGACGGCCACAGGCACCCCCTGTTCTGACCGACGCCTGACTCAGGAGAGCTCGCTGGGCGGCACGTGGGAGGCGGGGTTGCTCACGACCGTCATCACCCATCCCGGCTCCCAACGCCACCAGCCGAGCTCAACCGGCCCGTCCCCCCACCCGACTCGAAGGCTGTTCCACGCGCCCGGCGATTGAGGCAGGTGGCCCGGCTCGACGGTCGCCTGTCGGAGGTTCAACCGCAGGCCCTCGCGTCGTGCCTTCGAAGCCGCCTCCTTGGCGGTCCAGAGGAGATTGGCCGCCAGATCTCGTAGCTCACCGTCCAGCCCGTTCAACACCCGGTGCTCGGCCGGACCAAACCACTCGCGCACGAAGGCGGGGCTGCGAGGCTCGACGGCTTCCAGGTCGCAGCCGAGGGCTCCCGACCCGCGCCCCACCGTCACGAGCGCCCGCCCGGCCCGGTGGCTGATCGAGAGCCCGACCGGCATCCGCGTGCCGCCGGCGAGCGCCTCGGGTGCTCCGTCAGCCGCCGCGAGAACCTCAACGTCATCGACGGGAACGTCCCGCAACGCTCCGAGCGCCGACTTCGCCGCCCACCGCCCGAGCCGCCAGTCGTCGCGACGCTTGGGGATTCGCAGCGTCGAAACGATCTCGCGCTCCCGCTCACTCAGCCACCGATCGTGTGCGGGTACGTCAGCGAGCGCGCGCGTCAGCCAGCCGAGTTCGGCCATCGCTCGCCTTTCCGCCGTCGGCCGATCGCTGCATCCCCCGTTCGATCGCTTCGATCAGCCGCGGGCGCAGGGCCACCGGGGGAATAATCGACCCGACCGAACCCATCTCGACCGCCCGCTCGACGCTGTGGACGGAGTCGAACTCAGCCGCCAACTCACCCTGCTTCTCCGAGTGAACTCGATCCCATAGGTCGGATCGCGCGGCGCGAAGTCGCGTCCGCCGCGGACCATCGGCCGCCGCGATGCGCTCGTCAAGCTCGGTGATTCGTGGATCACGAGACGTCGCTTGCGTGACCTCGCGAGCGAAGACGACCGCGGCGGCCGGGGCGCCGCCGATGACAGATGCGTGACTCCCCTCGAGGGCGATCGTCTCGAGGTTCTCGTTGAGGCGCTGCGAGAAGACAACGAAGGCACCTCCGTGGTAGCGCGAGATCACGCAGAAGACGATCGGGCCTTCGAAATTGACCACGGCCCGGCCGATCTCGGCGCCGAACTCCAGTTGCCACTTCCGCATCGACTCCGGCGAGCCGTCGAAGCCCGCAAGGTTCGCGAGAACCACCACCGGACGCCGCCCTGCCACGGAGTTGATCGCCCGGGCGATCTTCTTCGAGGAGCGCGGAAACAGGGTGCCGGACGTCCACTGGGTCGGGCCGTCCGCGGGCACTTCGCCGTGACGAACAATCGGCCGTGACTCTATCCCCAGCAGCGCGACGGGCCAGCCACCGAGGTGGGCGTCCCAGACCACGGCGCTCTCCGCGTCCCGCATCGCCGCCCAGCGCTCCAGCGGGGGATGATCCCGGTCGATCGTCGCTCGCATCACCGCACGAATGTCGAACGGCGCCCTGCGGCCGGGATTGGCCTCGTCCGAGAAGACGTCGCCGACGCGGGCCAGTTCGGATCCGGGCGCGTGGTGCGCCATCGCCCCGATGTCACGGTCGGGCGGATCCGAGCTCGCCGCGCGACGCGGGAAGCGCTCGCCGGGCACGACGTAGGCGTGGTCGTAGTAGTCGGAGCAGGAGGCGGCAGGCGCCCGCCAAATCGGACGCCCAGTACTGCGCCTCGCCGTTTGGGCCCATGATCCGGTCGTAGCCACCGATCCCGAAGTTGTCCTCCGCCGAGACGCCCCCCGAGTAGTCGAGCGCCTGCTTCCCGGTCAGCACCATCGCGCTGTCAGGGATCATGATCAGGACGCCTCGCGTGTGCATGAGCATCGTCGCCTCCGCGTTCCAGTACGGCTGCGCCCCCACGTTGATGCCAGCGATCACGACGTTGAGCTCGCCGCCACCCTGCGTGTACTCGACGATCCTTCGCAGAACGGCTGCGATCCAGTCCATGTTCTCGGTGCCGCTGTCCAGCGCGATCTTCGCGCCAGCCGAGATCGCGAACCACTCCAGCGGAACGCCCAGCCTCTCCGCGAGGTCGAGCGCAGCGATGATCCGTCGGCACTCGGGCTCGGCCAGGGAGCCGAGGGCCTTGCGTCGGGTCGCCGAAGAGCGCCACGCGTTGCATGCCCTCCGGGTAGCGGTCGCTGTAGTTGCGGACCACGCCCACCACGATTCCCGCCGGGTTGGTCGCGAGCTGGCGCTCGACGGGTACCAGCCGCCCGGCGTCGTCGAGGTCGTACTCGGTGAAGTCTCCAGCCGGCTGATCGGCCGGCGCGCCATCGCCGGAACGGACCGGCGCAAGCATCTTGACGATCTCCGCCGGGTGCAGGGCTCCTCGACGACGGGCCGACACGATGCGCTCGGTCGCCTCGTCGTAGGGGTTCAGCGGGTGCGTGGGCGGCTCGTCGATTTCGGTCACCACCCCGGACCCGGACGGGGTGAAGAAGCGGATCACTCGGTCGCGAACACGGCCGTCCGTCTCCGCTACCCGACCCCAGACCAGCAGCATCTCGATGCCGAGCCCGCGCATCGAGGATGAGAGCCGGCGGACCATCGTCCCCACTTCGGCCGGGCTCAGCCCGATCACAGGCCATACGTAGAGCGCGATTCGATTCCACTGCGCGCGTCGGCTCGGCTTGCGGTGTGCCTGGAGGTGTCGAATCCCCTCGACCGCGTGTCGCAGCATCTGTTCGAACTCGGGCAGAGAGGCGAGCTCTCCCCGCTCATCGCGAACGGCGGTCAGGTCGCGCACCTCGGCGAGCGCGAAGATTCGCTCCTCCTTCGGGTTGGTTCGCGCCGTGCCACGGAACAGGTAGATGTCCTCCATCGCCGGCAACCGCTCGAGCTCGAAGTTCGAGAACCGCCATAGCCGCAGCCGCTCGGCCATTTCGGGATGGAGCCCGCGGAGCACCCTGTCCTCCGTGAGGCCACCACCCGTCACGGGGCGATACGTGAACAGGTCCACGGCCGACATGCCTCGACCGCGGCGGGGCTCGGCGATGCCGACCACCACCCGCTCGATGCCCGCCGGCAGTCCCGCCCCTGCGAGGACCGAAGCCAGTCGCTCCGCGAGTTCGTCCTCGGGCGGAGGTTCGCCCTCGTACTCCGCGTAGAAGTCCACCTCGAACTTGTGGCCCGTGGGCAGCGATCGGACATGGTCGGCGATCGCCGCCGCGGCATCCGAAAGGTCGCTGAGGTCGATGTAGGCAGTCGCCAACCGGCGGGCACCCTCCGCGTCGGGGTCGAGCGCAGTCAGGAACGGAGGTTCCGTCAGCTCGAGCTCCTCGAAGTCGGTCAACCTGCGCATGCGGTAGTAGCGACGCGTCATCGTCTCGAGCAGCACGCGGCGCAGGGCCGGACGGGCCGCCCGAAGGCGCTCGCTCAGCATCGGCGCCAGCGGGCGAGGACAAGCAACGAGGGCGTCGATTCTCTCAGCCCGATCGGGCCGCGCGGGATCAGCGGTGAGCGCCGCCAGCTGCTCCTCCGCGTGCTCGTAGGTTGCGGCGGCGGCGGCCTCGATCACGGGCTGGTCGAAGTAGCGGAAGCTGGTTTCCCGCGCCAGGTCGGCGAGGATCGAGTCTCGCCCCGCGGAGCCGGCGAGCCGATCGAGAGCCTCGCGAAAACCCTCGCCCACGTGAACGGCGAGTTCCTCGCGCTGCTCGAGCCGGCGATCCAGAAGGGCGACGATCGCCGGTCGTATCTGCTCGGCGCGTTGGTGGGCGAGAAACAGCCGGTAGCACGCCTCTTCGAGCTCGGGGGTCCGATCCAGGTCGTCGACCCCGTAGTACGACAGCACTCGCCGCAGCTGGTCCAGGAACCATTCCGGGAGCCCTTCCTCCTCGACGTCGAGCGAGCGCATGTAAGCATTCAGGTGCTCCCGCGGGCTGCGGAGATCCGCATGCGGATCGGCCTCGTCGAGAAGCGGCCGGCTCAGGGCCTGGAGATCCGCATACATGGTCAACAGACGGTGCTCACCGGGGATGAGCGCCGGATCGCACGCGAGTGGATCCGCCCAGGCGCCATGCAGGTCGGCGAGGATCCGCTCGACCTCCCCGGCCTCGGCGTCGTAGCCGAGCATGAACCACTCGAGCCGCCGCAGATTGTCGGCGCAGAACGTCGACCTGTCCGCACTGACCTGATCCCCGACCGGAAGCTGGACGCGTGCCGCGTCCGTCTCGGAGTCGGCCGGCTCCAGCGGTTCGATTCGAACCAGCGGCTCCTGTGGGCCGACCTGCACGTTGGGGCCGACGAGCACCTCGCGGACGCGACCGTGTACCGGAGAGGTCAGCGAGGACTCCATCTTCATGATCTCGACGACGGCGACCACGTCCCCGGCATCGACCTCGTCCCCCACCTCGACCGGGATCGAAACGATCACGGCGGGCGCCGGGTTCCGCACGAGGCCTCCGTCGTCACGCGAGACGCGGTGGGGAATGCCCTCGATTTCGATCAGTAGATCGTCCCCTTGGCTCGACGCGACTGCCCGGAAGCTCCGGCCGCCGAGCTGGATTCGGCGCTCATGGGGGCTGAGGCGCTCCGCCTCCAGCTCGACCGAGATGCCGTCGAGCGTGACGCGATAGAGCGCGGGGCCGATCTCACCGACCGCCACGCGGTAACGGCCGCCTCGGTAGCGGAGCTCGATTTCGCGCGCCGCGGGTGCCTGCGTGTCGGGGCGGCCTCGCCGGGCCAGAGCGTAGAAGGTCGCCCTGTCAACGGCGGTCTGGGCGTCCGCGAACTCCACCGCGGCTGCCGCCAAGGCGATGTCGCCGTGGCGGGTCGCGACCGTCTCACCACGAAGCTGGAGCCCATCGAGCCAACGGGTGTGGACGGTCCCGGCCAGCCATTCGGGGCGACCGAGCAGGTCGCGGAGAAACGCGACGTTGGTTGCGCCGTTCTCGACCACGACCGTGGTCTCGGCGAGGGCGCGCCGCAGCCGGGCGAGCGCCTCCGGCCGGTCGCGGCCCAAGGCGATCAGCTTGGCGATCATCGAGTCGTATTCGGCGGGAACCGAGTCGCCCTCCGCCATCCCCGAGTCGACGCGGATCCCGGGTCCGCCGGGAAGGCGGAGAAGCTCGATGCGTCCCGGCGCCGGAGCGAAGCCAAGCGCCGGGTCCTCTGCGTTGATCCTGGCCTCGATCGCATGGCCATGAGCTATCGGCGGGTCGCCCTCGAGCCGGCCGCCGGCAGCGATGTGGAGCTGGAGCTTGAGCAGGTCCAGCCCCGTGACGGCCTCGGTGACCGGGTGTTCCACCTGGAGGCGGGTGTTGACCTCCATGAACGAGAGCAGGCTCTCCTCGGGCTGATAGAGGAACTCGACCGTGGCCGCCCCGCGGTAGCCGGCCTCGAGCGCCATCCGCACCGCCGCCTCGCAGAGCCCGCGCTCCTGCTCGACGGACAGCACCGGACTGCTCGACTCCTCCACGACCTTCTGATTGCGTCGCTGGCAGCTGCAGTCGCGCACGCCCACCGCCCAGGCGGTGCCATGTCCATCAGCGATCACCTGAACCTCGACGTGGCGCGCCGGCTCGATCAGCTTCTCGAACAGAACCCCGTCGTCACCGAACGCGTCGAGGGCCTCGTTGCGCGCGCTGCGAAACGCGTCCTCGAGTTGCTCCGGGCGGTCGACCCGGCGAATGCCACGCCCTCCCCCTCCTGCCACCGCTTTGATCAGCAGCGGATAGCCGATTCGCTGGGCCTCCTCGAGTCCCTCGTCCACGGTCTCGACCAGACCGCCGCTCCACGGCGCCACGGGGAGGCCCGCCTCCTCGGCCAGGCGCTTCGCCGCAACCTTGTCGCCGAGCAGCCGCATCGCGCGCGCGTCAGGGCCGACGAAGACGACCCCGAGACGCTCGCAGAGCTCCGCGAAGGCGGGATGCTCGGCGACGAAGCCCCAGCCGACCCAGGCGGCGTCGGCTTGGGTGTCGACGAGCGCCCGCTCGAGCGCGCCGAGATCGAGGTAGCTGTTCGTCACGCCGGCACCGTTGCCCCCGCCGGCGCGCTGTGGGCCGAGGCAGTAGACCTCGTCCGCCTCGCGGGCGAACATCGCGTGACGCTCGGGCTCGGTGTAGAGGGCGATCACCGTGATCGGGGCCGCCGCGCCCTCGTTCAGCTCGCGGACGGCGCGGATCGCCCGCATCGCCGGCTCGCCACGATTGACGATCGCGAGCCTTTGGAACGGATGCTCCATGGCCGGCGCCTAGCGCATCGCCGAGCGGATCGGCGCAAGCGCATCGTCGTCAAGAGGGCCCGGGAAGCTCGATCGTCCGATAGCCCTCGAGCACCACTAGGGGGTGACCTCGCTGGTCGACCACCCGGGCGTCGACGCCGGAGCCGTCCTCGCGCGGGCGCACGAGGGCGACGAGCTCTCCAGGCGCGTCGTCCCCGGCGAAGCGGGCGATCCTGTCTACGTGCGTGGGAAGGGCCATCCGCCCCTCGGTACCGAGCTCCCAGACGCCCGCGGTCTGGAAGCACAACTCGATCAGGCGGGGGGCGATCTCGGTCGGGTCGTCGGCGGGGTCGAGGTCCGGCGGCAGGTCGGGGGCGAGCTGTCCGACGACGACGCCGTCGTCGCGCCACGCCCGCTCCAGTACCCGGTAGGCGGGGCCATGGAAGTAGATCCTGTAGATCGCCTCCGCGCCCACGCTCGCGTCGCCTGGCCTCCCGCCAGGGGTCTCCTGGTCGATTGGGGGGTCGGGAAGCGCGTGAGTCAGGATCGCGCGACCGGTGAAGTGAATCGCCTCCTGCTCTCCCTGGGGCAAGGCCCGGCGCCCCACGAGGCGGCAGTCCGCGACGAGCGTGCCGTCACCGCCGTCGCGCGGCCGGACCCGCAGCTCGAGCGTGCGGGGCTCGTCGCGATAGAACTTGAACGGCGCCATCAGCTCGACGTCCTCGAACGCCGTGACGTGCCATCCAGGCGCCAGCGCGCTCGCCGCCTCCGCGAAGCCCTCGATTCCCATCACGCCGGGAAGGACTGCCGTTCCCTCGATCCTGTGGTCGTTGAGGAACGGCTGGCGGGTCGGATCGAGCTCGGTCAGGACCGTAAGCCCCTCGCCCGAGCTGAAGCGGGTCGCCCGCCCGGTCATCGGCCCGTGCGGACCCTCGAGCGCGTGCGTCGCCGCATCCGGATCCAGCCCACCTGTGGGATGACGCTCCTCGAGCAGCACCCCGAGCGACCCCGCAACCAACACCTCGCCGCCGGCGCCTGTCGCGGTGATCTCCCGGCGCACCACCGGAACGCCGTGCTCAGGAGGCAGCATGTCGATCCCCGCCATCTGCATCATTTTCGGAATCGAGCCTCGGCTGGCCATGCCGATGCTGGCCCAGGCCGTCCAGTCGATCGCCACGCCTCGGACCTCGCCGCCGCCGCGCAGTCCGGAGATGCTCTTGCACAGGAGGTCGTTCGCTGCGGCGTAATCAGTCTGTCCGGCGTTTCCGAGCCGCCCCGCGATCGAGCTGAATACGACCGCCGTTCCCGGGACGGCGTCGCCGAGCGCCTTGAGGAGGTTGAACCAGCCGTTCACCTTGACGTCCAGGACGACGTCGAACTCGGGCTGCGGCTTGTCCGGGAGGAAGTGACTGACCTCGAGCCCGGCGCAGTGCACCAGGACGTCGATCCGTTCGCTCTCGTCGAGGGCGGTCGCGATCGCCGCCGAGACCTGGGCGGCGTCGGTGATGTCGACCTGGTGCCAGTGCGGGGTGCCGCCCGCCTGGCGAATCGCCTCGATCGCGTCCAGCGCCGCCCGCGCCCGCTCGATGCGCGACAGGGCGCGCTCGACGAGTTTCGGGGTGGGCCGCTCGCCGCCCTCCTCGATGCGCGTGGCCAGATCGCGCTTCAGCCCGTCCCGATCCGTCGTGAAACGAGCGAGATCCGGGTCGCCGGGATCCGGCTCGGCAACGAGGTCGAGGAGGTGGAACGTCCCCCCCGAGGCCACCGCCAGGTCGGCCGTGATCGCTGCGACGATGCTGCCCGCGGCGCCGGTGACGCAGAAGACCGTGTCCGCGTCCAGCGCCCGGGCCGGGTCCACTTCAGCGGGGCGTTCGATCAGGCCAACGGACCAGCGCAGGTCGTCGGCATGCCCCACCTCGATCGGCTCCGGATCGCGGAGCGTCTCGTCGATGAGGAGCTCCGCCAACGCGGATGTCTTACGGCTGGGCGGGAAGTCGATCGCCTTGACGAGTGCGTCCGGACGCTCTCGTGCAAGGGACTTCGTGAATCCGGTGACCGCGCCGCCCATGACCGACGTCGCGCCGACCGAGTCGTAGCCATGCCGTCCCCCGAGGCGGGCGCCGGCCACCAGGAACGTGCCCGGGACCCCGACGTCCTCCGCGAGGGCTCGCATCGCGCACGCGAGCAGCTTCACGCGGAGGCGGAGTCCCTCGCCCCAGTCCGCGGCAGCGAGGCTGGACAGGGGACCCTCTGCGTCCAGGGCGGGCAGCCAGTAGACGCCGTGCACCTGGCCCTCCGCCTTCCAGTCCGAGATCTGACTCTCGAGCTCGGCGGCGTCCGGCGCTCCGTCGATGGCGAGCACCTCAACGCCGCGCTTCTGAAGCCTGGATGCGAGGGCCGCTCCAACGCCGCCCGCGTCGGGCATCAGGATTACCCGGGTGCCCGCCTCGAGGGAGACGCCGGTCGGCGCGCAGTGCTCAAGGGCGGGCCTCACGACGGGAACGGGGACCCGGCGGGGGAACTCAACCGTCCTTGCCTCCGAGGGGCCGGGCTCGGGGGATGGAGCCGCGGCGGCCGGCTCGGGGGCCGGTGCCGGGGCGGCGGAGCGCTCGTTGACGAACCCGACCACGTGGTTCAGGGTCGGGTAGTCGCGCAGCTTCAGGGTGTCGTCGAAGGGGATCCCGTAGGCCTCGCGATCGCCGCGAAGACCTCGGCCTGCTTACGGTGTCGATCCCGAGGTCGGCCTCGAGGTCGAGGTCCATGTCGAGCAGGTCGGGCGGATAGCCGGTCTCCTCGGAGACGATCGCCAGGACGCGCTCGGCGGGATCGCCGCCGGGCTCGGGCTGTGGCCGGGCTCCGGATGAGCCGCGGCGGCCGGCTCGGGGGCCGGTGCCGCGCGGAGCGCTCGTTGACGAACCCGACCACGTGGTTCAGGGTCGGGTAGTCGCGCAGCTTCAGGGTGTCGTCGAAGGGGATCCCGTAGGCCTCGCGGATCGCCGCGAAGACCTCGGCCTGCTTGACGGTGTCGATCCCGAGGTCGGCCTCGAGGTCGAGGTCCATGTCGAGCAGGTCGGGCGGATAGCCGGTCTCCTCGGAGACGATCGCCAGGACGCGCTCGGCGGGATCGCCGCCGGGCTCGGGCTGTGGGCCGGGCTCGGGGGATGGAGCCGCGGCGGCCGGCTCGGGGGCCGGTGCCGGGGCGGCGGAGCGCTCGTTGACGAACCCGACCACGTGGTTCAGGGTCGGGTAGTCGCGCAGCTTCAGGGTGTCGTCGAAGGGGATCCCGTAGGCCTCGCGGATCGCCGCGAAGACCTCGGCCTGCTTGACGGTGTCGATCCCGAGGTCGGCCTCGAGGTCGAGGTCCATGTCGAGCAGGTCGGGCGGATAGCCGGTCTCCTCGGAGACGATCGCCAGGACGCGCTCGGCGGGATCGCCGCCGGGCTCGGGCTGTGGGCCGGGCTCGGGGGATGGAGCCGCGGCGGCCGGCTCGGGGGCCGGTGCCGGGGCGGCGGAGCGCTCGTTGACGAACCCGACCACGTGGTTCAGGGTCGGGTAGTCGCGCAGCTTCAGGGTGTCGTCGAAGGGGATCCCGTAGGCCTCGCGGATCGCCGCGAAGACCTCGGCCTGCTTGACGGTGTCGATCCCGAGGTCGGCCTCGAGGTCGAGGTCCATGTCGAGCAGGTCGGGCGGATAGCCGGTCTCCTCGGAGACGATCGCCAGGACGCGCTCGGCGGGATCGCCGCCGGGCTCGGGCTGTGGGCCGGGCTCGGGGGATGGAGCCGCGGCGGCCGGCTCGGGGGCCGGTGCCGGGGCGGCGGAGCGCTCGTTGACGAACCCGACCACGTGGTTCAGGGTCGGGTAGTCGCGCAGCTTCAGGGTGTCGTCGAAGGGGATCCCGTAGGCCTCGCGGATCGCCGCGAAGACCTCGGCCTGCTTGACGGTGTCGATCCCGAGGTCGGCCTCGAGGTCGAGGTCCATGTCGAGCAGGTCGGGCGGATAGCCGGTCTCCTCGGAGACGATCGCCAGGACGCGCTCGGCGGGATCGCCGCCGGCGCTCGGGCTGTGGGCCGGGCTCGGGGGATGGAGCCGCGGCGGCCGGCTCGGGGGCCGGTGCCGGGGCGGCGGAGCGCTCGTTGACGAACCCGACCACGTGGTTCAGGGTCGGGTAGTCGCGCAGCTTCAGGGTGTCGTCGAAGGGGATCCCGTAGGCCTCGCGGATCGCCGCGAAGACCTCGGCCTGCTTGACGGTGTCGATCCCGAGGTCGGCCTCGAGGTCGAGGTCCATGTCGAGCAGGTCGGGCGGATAGCCGGTCTCCTCGGAGACGATCGCCAGGACGCGCTCGGCGGGATCGCCGCGGCGGGCGCGGGCTGTGGGCCGGGCTCGGGGGATGGAGCCGCGGCGGCCGGCTCGGGGGCCGGTGCCGGGGCGGCGGCCGGGGCCGGGGCGGGCTCGGGCCGGGAGGTCGCGGGCTCCGTCTCGAGCGCCTCCGGCTCGATTTCCGCCGGGGCGGCATCCGGCGCCTGGACGGGCGCGGCGTGCTTGTCGGCGGCCGGGCCTTGATCGACGACTCGGAGCCTGTGCTGCCTGACCTCGAGCTGGGGTGCGTCGTAGCCGGTCATCCGCCGCAGCCATGCCTCCCAGGCGGCGCGATCGGCGATCCGGTACTCGTATCCGAGCCCGTCCGCGGCGCGCCTGCGACCGTCCGCGACCGGTGTCCACCTCAACAGCAGCAGCGAGATCTGCGAGCCGAAGCCCGCCGCCAGCCGCAGCGAGTAACGCACGGGATATGACCCGCCTCCCGAGAGATTGAGCTGACCGAGTTCGGGATCGGGATCGTGGAAGTTCGGCACCGGTGGGACGACGCCGGTCTCGAGCGCCTTCACCGCGAGGACGTCCTCCAGGCCGACTCCCATCGGATGTCCCGTGAAGCCCTTCACGTTGGCGATCACGATGCGGCCGGCGTTGTCCCCGAACACGTGACGCAGCGCGTGGATCTCGGCGGCGGCGCTCCCGCCGCGGGCCGGCGTGTAGGTCTCGTGCGAGATGAACACGGTCTCCCCCGCCATGTCCTCGCGGCTGATCCCGCGCGCCTCGCCCTGCTCGACGAGGTCCTCCATCACGGCGCCGATGTGCTCGACGTCGAGCCGCGTCCCGTGGAATGCGGAGTTCGCGGTCACCGATCCGAGCACCTCGCAGATCGGGGTCAAGCCGCGCTCGCGGGCGGCGGCGGCGCTCTCGACCATCAGGCCGGCGGCGCCCATCCCGATGATCATGCCGTGGCGGCGGCGATCGAACGGCAGCGCCGCCTCCTCGACGACGTCGTCGGTCGCAGCGGCACCGGACGCCAGGAAGCCGGAGCCGATCCAGCCCATCATCGTGTCGGAGGTGGCGTCGTCGGCGGCGACGATCAGCACGCGGCGACAGCGGCCGGCGCGGATCCAGTCCTCGGCGAGCGCGACCGCCTGCGTCGTGCTCGCACACGCGGAGTTGATCTGAGTGTTGGGGCCGCGCGCGCCGATCAGCTCGGCGAGCTGCGAGTGACCCATCGAGAGGACCCGGAAGATGAACCGGCGATCGAAGGTATAGGAGTCCTCCTCCAGGTCGTGCTTCAGGTCGTGGATGCGCCGCTCGACCTCGTCGAGGACGACGGGATCGGTGCCGTCGTGGTCGAGCATCCTGGCGCGGAGCGTCTCCAGCGCGGCCAGGCGCTCGCGGCGCATGTGGTCGGTCGTGTACCGCGCGACCTCGTCGGCCATCTCCTCGAGGCCGGGAAAGGCAGAGGCGTAGATGATCCCGGTGGAGTCGCGCAGCTCGGCCGGAAGCGACCAGCGGTCCGGCAGCTTGGTGCCCTTGGTCGTGAGCTTGTAGCGGAGCACGAGCGGGATCCCGGCGTCGCGAAGCGCGTCGATGCCCGCCGCGATCGCAAGCTGGGTGTCGCGTCCGAGGGCCGCCATCCGATCGCCGTCGATGCCGAATTCCTCGACCGGGTCGAACGCCCCCGCGCGGGCCGCGAGCTTGATCACGGCCTCGAGCCGATCGATCGTCTCGAACGAAGCGCCGCCGTCATCTCCCTTCACCAGCCGCGTGATGTGCTTGTCGAGCATGTCGCGGCGAAGGCGTCCGGGGATAACGTCGATGCCCTGCTCGCCGTTCAGGAGCCGCCCGATGTTCGCGTCGTCGAAGAGGTGCTCGGCGCCTGGGAGGCCGAGGGCGGCCCCGGTGATCACCACCGGTTCGACTGCGGACTCGTCACTGCCTGCAGGCGCCGGCGCCGGCTCGGCCACCAGCCGATCGGCGCCGTCGCCGCCGTCGCGGCGCGCCCGCGCCTCGCGCACGGGCCGCGAATGCGGTTGGGCGGTGGCGCCGGCCTGCAGCTCGGCGTACTCCCGTGGAGCCGGGTCCCGCCCGGCCCCGAGGCCGGCGGCCCAGAGGCCGCACAGGGCGTTGTTGAACGTGGGCACGTCCCCCTGCTTGGGATGGTTGCTGGCCAGGCTGACGATGGCGTCGTCCCCGAGCACATCGGACGCGAAGCCCTGGAGCGCGTGCTTCGGCCCGACCTCGACGAAGACCCTCGCGCCCTCGTCGTAGAGGGTCTGAAGGCCCTTGACGAACTGCACGGGCGAGGCGACCTGCCGGCTGAGCATGTCGAGCATCTGCTCGACGGCTCCGTCGCCCGTGGGGTAGAGCTCGCCTGTGACGTTGGCGACGACCGGCAGCCGCGCCGGACTCAGGCCGAGGCGCTGGAGCATCGCGCGCAGCGGGGCGCTGGCCGGGGCGACGATCTCGGTGTGGAAGCCATGGCTGACCGGAAGCGGGATCGCGGTGTGCCCTCGCTCCTTCACCATCTCCACCGCGCGCGCGACGGCGTCAGTGGCGCCGCCGAGGACGACCTGGTGGGTGGAATTGACGTTGGCGAGGACGACGTAGCCGTCGATCCCGGCGACGATCTCCTCGGCCTCCGCGAGCGGGGCCATCACCGCGGCCATCGCCCCGGGATCGTCCACCCGCAGGCTTGCCATCTCGCGGCCGCGTGCGCTCACGGCCTCGAGCGCATTGTGAAAGCTGAGCGCGCCGGCGCTGACCAGCGCCCCGTACTCCCCCACGGAGTGCCCCATCGCCATGTCCGGGGCGATCCCGTACTCGCCCAGCAGGCGGGTGAGCGCCGTGTCGACGGTGATCACCGCGGGCTGCTGGATCTCGGTCCGCCGAAGCTCTTCCTCTGCCCGCGCCATCGCGTCCGGATCGTCCGGGTCGGCGAAGATCACGTCCGAGAGGCGCCGGCCCTCGAGCAGCGGCGCCATGAGTGTGTCGGCTTCCTCGAACAGGTCGGCCACGACGGGCTCCCGGCCGCGCAGCTCGGCGAGCATGTTCGCGTACTGGGACCCCTGGCCCGTGTAGAGGAACGCGACCTTGCCCGGGACCCCGCTGCCACGGTGGATGCCGCGCCCGCGCAGCGCGGGCCACGCCGATGGGTTCCCGGCCTGGAAGACCCGCAATGCGCAGCTCCGCCTTCGCGACGAGGTCGGCGGCGTCGGCGTAGTCGATCGCGATTCGCTCGGGGGCGCGAAGCGCCTCGCTGGACGGCGGGGTCGGGTCGAGGTGTCGTCCCTGGCGGGCCTCGGCCAGCTCGGTCCGCAGTAGATTCGCGAGCTCCGCCTCGTTCGTCGCGCCGAGCACTAGCGCCCCGCGCAGCGGCGGCTTGCCCGAGGCGGACGGCTCGATCCTCGGGGCCACCCGGAAGGAGCCGGCCGCGTCCGCCGCAGGCGAATCTGCCGGGACCGCCGCGGAGCGATGGCCGTTGGTGACGTGACGGTCGGGCACGTACTCCTCCATCACGAGGTGGAAGTTCGTGCCGCCGAATCCGAACGCGCTCACGCCGGCGACGCGCGAGCGGCCTGCGGCCACGTCCCAATCGCGCAGCTCGGTGTTGACGGCAAACGGCGATGAGCTCCAGTCGAGGTTGGGGTTTGGGCGCTCGAAGTTGATGCTCGGCGGCAGCACCTTGCCGTGCAGCGCGAGCGTGGCCTTGAGCATTCCCGCCGCTCCGGCCGCCGCCTTGAGGTGGCCGATGTTCGACTTGACCGAACCAAGCGCAATCGACCCCGGCGCCACCTGCGCGCCCGAGAAGGCATCCATCAGGCTGTTCAGCTCGACCGCGTCACCCACGCTGGTCGACGTGCCGTGCCCCTCCATGAGGCTGCATTCCGCGGGCGAGAGACCGGAATTCCGCCAGGCGCGCTCCACGGCGAAGCGCTGCCCGATCGGGTTGGGCGCCGTGAGGCCCTTGCCCTTGCCGTCGCTCGCGCTGCCCACGCCGCGAACGACTGCGTAGATCCGGTCCCCGTCGCGCACGGCGTCGGTGAGCCGCTTGACGACGAACAGGGCCGCGCCCTCGCCCATCACGAACCCGTCGGCGCCCTCCGAATACGGACGCGTGCCGCTGGGCGACAGCGCGCCGATCGCACAGAACTTGACGAACGTGTGGACGCCCATGTTGCGATCGACCCCGCCGGTGATCGCGACGTCGAACTCGTGTGCGAGGAGTCCGTCGACGGTCGCGTCCATCGCCGCCAGCGCGGATGCGCAGGCGGCGTCGGTGGTGAAGTTGGGACCGTGGAGATTGAAGAGGTTGGCGACCCGGCCGGCGATGCAGTTCCCGAGCTCGCCCGGCATGGTGTCCTCGGTTACCACCGGCAGCCAGGCCTGGAGGTTGGCGTGCAGCTCCTTCTCGATCGTGGAGCGCACGTCCGCGGGCAGCGCGGCGAAGCTCGCGGCGCCCTCGAGCTCGCGCGCGAGGTCGGGGAACATGATCCGCAGCGCCGTCAGGTAGTGCTTCTCGCCCGAGATGGCATTGCCGATGATCACGGCGGTGCGATCCAAGTCCACCGGTCGATCCGGCCAGCCGGCGTCCGTCAGCGCCATCCGGGTGCACGCGAGCGCCCACTTGTGAGCGTCGTCCATCGCATCGCTGACCTTGGGCGGAAGCGGGAGCTTCCAGCCGAGCGGATCCCACTCCCATTCACGGACCCAGCCGCCGATCTTCGAGTACGTCTTCTCGGGCGCCTTCGGATCCGGGTCGTAGTACAGCGCCGGATCCCAGCGCTCGGGATCGACCTCGCTGATCGAGTAGCGGCCCGTGGTCACGTTGCGCCAGAACGCGGCGGCATCCGGAGCGTCGGGAAGGATCGCGCCGACGCCGACGATCGCGGCCGCGTGGTCGAGTGAATCGGTCACCTCGACTCAGCTCCCGTGTCCGGCCCCTGGGTCATGGCCGCATGCGCCCATAGACCGCCTCCCGTACCGCCTCGAGGTCACCCAGCAGCCCGCCTTGGGCCGCGTGGATGGAGGCAAGGTCGACACGCTGCTCGAGCTCGCTGAGCTCACCGTCGGCCGCCGCGATCAAGCGGACGCCCTCGGTCGCGACCGCGAGGGCAGCGTTCCGCGCGTTCACGCGGCTGGTGGCGGCGAGCGCGCCGGCCTTCAGGCGCCGTGAAGCCTTCGGATCCAGCTGCTTGTCGGCGGCCCGCTGCGCGCGTCTGGCGAGCGCGGCCGCACCCTCCACCTGCGCGATCAAGGCACCGAGTCGCATGAGCACGTGCTGGTGGCGGGTCAGCCGCTCGACCCTGCAGCGCTCGAGCAGCTCCGCGAGGGCGTGGTGGGCGAGCGCCGCCGTGTCCGCGCCGACATCCGGGTGCTCGCCGTGCAGGGCCTCGAGCTCGCCCCCCTTGGCGTGGTAGTAGTCGCCACTGGACTTCAGGTGCTCCTGCCAGCGCCCACGCGCAATCGTGATCTCCATGATCTCCGACGTGCCCTCGTAGATCCTGGTGATGCGAACATCCCGCTTGATCTTCTCGACCATGTAGTCGTGCGTGTAGCCGTAGCCGCCGTGGGCCTGAATGGCCGCGTCGGCGGCGGCGTCACCGGCCTCCGTTGCCAGGTATTTGGCAACCGCCCCCTCGACGTTCAGCGAACCCTCGCCCGCGTCCAGCCGCTCGGCGGTCTCCTCGATCGCCGCCCGCGACGCCTCGAGCGCGACTGCGTGGGGGACGATCAGCTTGTCAGTGAACCCCTCCTTCTCGGACAGCGGTCCGCCGGCCTGGACGCGCTTGCGCGAATACGGGATCGCGCGATCGAGCGCCGCCCAGCCGGCCCCGAGCCCGAATGCGGCCACCATCAGCCTCGTGTAGCCGAACACCTGCTGCGCCTGGACCAGGCCCTGGCCCTCAACGCCGCCGACGAGCCGGTCGGCGTCGACGTGAACCTTGTCCAGAAACAGCGCCGCCGTGTTGCTGAGCCGGATGCCGTGCTTGTCCTCGGGCTTGCCGTGCGTGAACCCCTCGGCGCCGGACTCGACGATGAACCAGCTCGGACCGCCGGGCGCGAGGGCGAGGATCGTGTAGAGGTCGGCGACGCCGCCGTTGCTGATCCACTGTTTGGCGCCCGTGATCCGATAGCCGGTCAGTGCCCCGTTCTCCGAGACGGGTTCCGCGGTCGTCTTCAGCGACCCGAGGTCGCTCCCCGCCTCGGGCTCGGTGGCGCCGTAGGCGAACAGGACCCCCTCTTTCGCGATCCGGCTCATGTACTCGCGCCTTTGCTCGTCCGTCCCTCCCACTCTGATCGGGTCGCTGCCGAGGAAGGTCGCCAGCTCGGACGTCGCGAGACCCAGGTCGATCGCGGCCATGCGCTCGCAGATCCGGTACACGTCGAACGCGCCACCCCCCATGCCCCCGAACTCGTATGGCACGAACAGGAGCTGGATCCCGAGCTCCTCACCGGACGACATCCGGCGCACCAGCTCCTCGGGGAACTCGTCGCGCTCATCGAGCTCGATCAACAGCGAATCGGGGAGCTCGCGAGAGGCGAACTCGTCGATCGACTTGAGTGCCACCTTCAACATCTCGGCGTTGAGCTCATTCGCCATGCAGCAGCCCTTTCTCCGGGATTCCCCACTCGTCAGCCTGCCACCTCATGGCGCTCTCGCCATCCGGACTTGACCGGGAGCCTGAACGCGGGAACTACTGATCAGCCGGTTCGCCAGATGGAATCCACAGCGTGCTGCCGGCCCGGCAAGCACCAGCGTCGGATTCGGACTAACGTCTTGCGTAACGGCCGTACGAGCTCCCTTTTCCACAACCCCACTAGGAGCCGCTCGATATGCGAATCCTACCCCTCGAGGTTGAGGCCCCTCGTCGGCGATGAATATCGCGGTCGCGATACGGCTGATGCCGAAGGTGGGTGAGGAACTCGATGTCGACGAGAGCGGCACGGACATCGATCGCGAGCTCGTCGAGATGGAGATCAACGAGTTCGACGACCAGGCGCTCGAGGAGGCGGTGCTGGTCAAGGAGGCCACCGGTGCCACCGTCATCGCAGTCGGGCTGCGGGCGGACGGGATCGATGAGGCGCTTCGCCTGGCGTACGCGCGGGGGGCAGACCGGCTGGTGGTCGTCGAGGCCGGCGAGGTCGACCCTTATGACTCACGAACAGGCGCGCTCGCTTTCGCGGAGGCGTTTCGTCAGCTGGCTCCCGACCTCGTGCTGACCGGCGTCCAGACGCCATCCGACGTGTTCGGTCAGACGGCGCCCTACCTCGCCGCGACGCTCGGCTGGCCCCAGGCAAACGTCGTCGTCGGGGTCACGCTGGCCGACGGAACCGCCCGCGTCGTGCAGGAGTACGCGGGCGGGCGGCTCGCCGTGCTCGGCCTCCAGCTGCCGGCCGTGGTCGGCGTGCAATCCGCAAGCTCACCGCCCCGGTACGTGGCGATGGCCCGCCTCCGCCAGGCGATGACGGAAGCCAGCCCCGAGACGCTTCAGGTCACCCTCGAGCCGCCGGCCGCGGCGTCGAAGCTCGTTTCGCTCGCCCGGCCCGAGCCGCAGGCACAGGCCACGATGATCGAGGGTGACGCCGCAGATGCGGCCGCGCAGATCGCGGCGGTGCTGCGCGAACGGGGGGTGCTGGAGGCCTGATGGGCGACGTCCTCGTCTACGTCGAATCGCCGGTCAACGCCCGGCTGCTCGCCTTCGCGCGACCGCTCGCAGACGCGGCAGGTGGCGACCTGGTGGCCCTGGTCGCGGGCGGTGACGGCGCCGGTGAGGAGGGGCTTGCGGCCGCGGACGTAATCCTCGAGGCGTCGCACGGGACACTCACTCCCTACCTCCCGGAGGCGCACCAGGCGGTGCTGGCAGCGGCGATCAGCGAGCGCACGCCGGACCTCGTGGTGCTCGAGAACACCACGGCGGGCCTGGACCTCGGGGCTGCAGTGGCCGCAGCCTCCGGCCTGCCCTTCGTGGGCTACTGCCTCGAGCTGACGCTCCAGGACGGGGATGCGGAAGCGATCAGCGGTATCTACGCGGGGCAGCTCCACGCGACCGTGCGCACCTCGCTGCCCGGAGTATTCGCGGTCAACACGGTGGCGCTGCACACAGAGCCGCAGGCTGCCGGGCGGGGCGAACGCATACAACTCCCCCCTCCGGCCGAGCTCGAGACCCTGCGGACGACGTTCGTCGAACCGGTCGTGCCTCCCGACGAGGGCGTCGACCTCACGAAGGCCGAGCGGATCCTCTGCGTCGGGCGCGGCATCGGGAGCGCGGAGAACATCGAGATCGCGGAAGAGCTTGCCGAGGCACTGGGCGCCGAGCTGGGGGCCTCGCGACCGGTGATCGACTCGGGCTGGCTGCCCAAGGTGCGCCAGGTCGGGAAGTCGGGCGCGCACGTGACGCCGAAGCTCTACCTATCGCTCGGTGTCTCCGGCGCGCCGGAGCACGTCGAGGGAATGCAGGGCGCCGAGCTGATCGTCGCGGTGAACACGGACCCCGGGGCGGCGATCTTCCACGTCGCGGACTACGGGGTGCTTGCTGATCTATTCGACGTCGCCGACGAGCTGAGGGAGCTCATCGGGGAGTGAGCTCGGGCTCGGCCTGGGCGAGCGCTCGCTCGATCAGCGCGGTCAGCTCCGCGACCTCGAAGTCGGCGCCGACGACCTTGGCAGCGTCCGAGTACATCGCCAGGTCCTTCGGGCAGCTGACCAGGAAGTAATCGAGGTCGCCGAGCGTCTGGGCCTCGCGGATCCGCTGCTCGCTGGGCCGTTCGTCGATGTTCGCGTCCTCCGTCATCCAGATCCGGCCGCCGCCGGCACCGCAGCAGAAGGTGTTCGTTCCGTTGCGCGGCATCTCCACGAGCTCGGCGCCCGTCGCCTCGATCAGCTTTCGCGGCGCCTCGGTGATCCGGTTGTAGCGCGCCAGATAGCAGGGGTCGTGATAGGTGACCCGGGTTCCGGAGAGCGGCGTGCGGAGCGTGATCGCGTCCCGCTCGACGAGGTCGGCGAGCAACTCCGTGTAGTGGTAGGTGGGCTTGTCGAGTCCGAACTGCGGATACTCGTTGCGCAGCGTGTTCAACGAGTGCGGGTCCGTCGTGAAGATCGCCTCGAACTGCGCGTCGGCGAGCACGCGCATGTTCTGCTCGACCAGCAGCTCGAACAGGCCCTCCTCGCCGACCCTGCGCACGTCGTTGCCTGAGTTGCGCTCGCCCTCGTACAGCAACCCGAACGAGACGCCCGCACCGTGCAGGAGCCGCGCCACGCTTCGTGAGGCGAGCTGCACCCGCTGGTCGAAGGACGCGAAGTCACCCACGAACCACACGTACTTCACGGGCTCGGCGCGCGCGTCCGGGATCTTGAACTCGAGGCCCTTGGTCCAGCGGGCCCGCATTCGTCCCGACTTGCCGTACGAATTTCCCTGTTTGCCGTAGTTCTCGAGCGTCTGCTGAAGGAGGGGGTCCAGCTCGCCCTGGTCGACCAGATTGCGGCGCATGTCGACGATCGTCGGCACGTGCTCGATGCCAACCGGACAGGCCTCGACGCAGGCCATGCAGGTCGTGCACGCCCACAGCGCCTCGTCGGAGATCAGCGGCGCGGACGAACCGTTGCCGGCCCGCTGCTCCTCTGGGTGGTCGTAGAGGCGATCGCGGATGTCGAGGATCACCTGCCGAGGCGCCAGCGGCGTGCCGCTGGCGGTCGCGGGGCAGACCGCCGTGCAGCGGCCGCACTCGGTGCACGAGAAGGCGTCGAGCACCTGCTTCCAGCTGACGTCGGCGAGCGATGCGACTCCCACCAGACCCTCGGGCGGACCGTCCAGCGCCGCGACGGGGGCGGCCGGCACGTGTGTCACCGCCAGCGGACGCTCGGCGCCGCGCGGCGGGAGCTTGCCAAAGAACACGTTCGGGATCGCGGTGATGATGTGAAAGTGCTTGGACAGCGGCAACAGGCACAGGAACGCCAGGACCGTGACGCAATGCAGCCACCAACCGACCTCACTGACGGTCTGCGCAGCGGAGCGCCCGATCCCACCGAGCGCCAGGGCCACCAGCGCGGTCAGCGGCGCGAAGTCGCGCTCGTTGCCGTGAATGTCGTATGCAACCAGATGGCCTGCGTCGTACAGCAGGCCGCCGACCATGATCAGCAGGATGAAGGCGAGGATCAGCACGCCCTCCCAGTGAGCGGCCTCCCGGTAGCGCTCCTCGGCGCGTCCGATCCCGAACAGACGCGGCGTGTGCACGACGACCCGGCGGTAGAGCATGTAGACGACGCCGACGATCACGCTGGCCTCGAGCAGGTCGCGGGCGAGGAAGAACGGCGGGCCGAGCGGCTGGTCCGGCGCGAATCCGGGAATGTTCCAGTTCGCGTCGAACGCCCGGCCGAACAGCGTGATCACCTGGAGCATCAGGACGACGAATCCCCAGAAGACCAGCGCGTGCATGAGCCCCGACGGCTGCTCGCCGACCAGGAACTTCTTCTGGCCGAGCCCATCGACGACCATCCGCCTGATCCGTTCCGGGATCCGATCTCCACGCGCCGCCGGACGTGCAGCCACCAGCAGCCGCACTCTGACGGCCAGGATCACCGCGAACACCAGGAGCGCGATCGCCCAGAGAATCGGAAACGCGACGTGACTCAAGCTCGCATTCCAATCGTGCCAGGCAGCGTCCCAGTCCCCATCGCGGTCAATGATCCCGCAGGACGCCCCCGTCGTCTATGGGACGAACCCGCGGTCTCATACGGGGGACTACGCAAAGGCGGCACCTGACAGCCCGAAACGTCGGGCTACCCGTGCACCTCGCCGGCGGCGGCGGCGCGCAGCGCCTCCTGGGGGGCATCTGTCTCGAACGGCAGCTCGACCGCGAGCTCGAGGCTGTCCCCGTAGCGGGCGGTGATTTGCACCGCACCGCTGCGCTCGAACAGGTGGAGCATCGCCCGGTTGTGGGTCAGGAGCACCGAGGTGAAGCGCCGCACCCCCTCCTGCCCGGCCCTGCGCACGAGGCGGTCCATGAGAATGCTCCCCAGACCCCGGCCCTGCCAAGCATCGATGACGGCGACCGATGCCTCCGCGGTGTCGGGCCGGCCTGGCTCCTGAATCGCCCGGGCGATTCCCAACGGCTGCCCGGTTTCGACGTGGATGCCGGCCAGCGCCTCGTGGCCGTGATGGTCGACGGCGGTGAGCGTTTCGAGGTCGTGTGCCGAGAGCTGCTTCTTGTAGCCGAGGAAGCGCCGGTAACGCATCTCCTCGCCCATCCCGTCGAAGACCGCCTGCACCAGGGCCGCGTCGCCCGGCTCGAGGGCCCGGATGATCACCTGCGAGCCGTCGCGCAGCGTGAGCCGCTCGGGCAAGCGAACAGCGGCGGGATTCGAGCCGGCCCCGGCACGCATTCGTCGCCTGTGAGCGTCAGCTCCTCGTGTCCGCCGTTTCGTGGCCACTGGGTCCGGCGACCTGCCTGTTCTGTCGATGAGCCTCGATGAAGCGTCCGTCGGCGAGCGCCGCGCAGATGGCGAGCTCCCCGGCGACGAGGGTTGCGCCGACGATCTCGGCGAACTTACGCGCCGTGCCCCCGCCGGTGCAGCCGAGCAGGGCGAGGCATTCGCTTTGGGTTGGCAGCCCGGTGCCACCCCCGACCGTTCCCACTACGAGGTTCGGCAGCCTGGCAGCGATGTAGAGGTCGCTCTCCCCGACCAGCTCGAGATCCAGGAATCCGATGCTCGCGTTGACGACCTGCGCGACGTCCTGCCCGCAGGCGATGAACATCGCCGCCAGGCCGTTCGCGAAATGCGCGTTCGCGCCCAACGCCCCCGCCTGCATGGTGCCAAGCCGGCCCGAGGCAGCGAACTCAAGAAGCTCGCGGGTCGAGACCCCAAGGTGTGTCTCGACAACGCTCGCGGGCATGGTGAGGTCGACCGCTACTTCCTTGCCATAGGTTCGGAACAGGTTGATGGCAGCGGGTTTCTTGTCACTCGAGTAGTTGCACCTGAGGTAGTAGCGCTCGCACTCCATGGCCTCAGTCACCTGACGACAGATGCGGGCGACTGCGAGATTGACCATGTTGAGTCCCATCGCATCGCCGGTGCTGAACACAAACCGAGCGAAGACGCGGCGGCCGAACACATGGGCGTGAATCTCGACCAGACGGCCATGGGCGGTGGTCTCGCCGGCCACGGCCTCCAGCTCCCGGAAATGATCGTTCAGCCACTCGGCGAGGGCGATGGCGTCGCGGGTCGTTGCGACGACGAAGCATGGGGTGATGTCAAGGGCATCGGCCACAACGCGCGCGTTGGCCCCACCCGCCTCGGTGATCGCCCGCATGCCGTACTGGTAGGTGGTGACGAGGGTTCCCTCGGTCGTGGCGAAGGGGACGTAGAACAGTCCGTCGGCGTGTTGTCCGTTGACGCGGATCGGTCCTCCGATGCCGAGCGGGACCTGCGCAGCCCCCACGAGGTTCTCGATGCGCCCGCGTGTCTCCTCCGGTGCGAAGGCTGTATCCGCGATGGCCTCGAGAGCGTGCCCCGTATTGTGCGAAAGCCAGGCGCGCCGCATTGCCGGATTCGCACCCAAGATCTGGCGTCGGCCCGTCCCGATGTCGGAGGCAGCGTCGTGGCCCATACAGCATGGTCTCCGTGCCAAGCTCCGTTCTCGCCCAACAGTAACGCTGCCACTCGCTCAGCGCAACGGTTTCCGGGCGGCTACCACATCAGAGCGGGCGCTCGACCGTTGCGCCGGCCGCCAGCTCGACGATCTCGTCCTCGATCCCGACCCTGATCGGATACACGTCAGCGGGCCGGGCGCTGATCCGAACATGGTCCCTGGTGACCTCGATCTCCAGGCCCCAGTGGCGCCGATAGCGGACCCTGAACCGCAGCCTGGTCAGCCCCTCAGGGAGACTTGGCCGCAGCCAGAGCACCTCGTCCCTCGTCTCGATCCCCGTATAGGCGCGCTGGACCAGGTCCACGGTCCCGGCCATGGCACCGAGGTGCACCCCCTCGGCGGTGGTCCCGCCCTGCGTGTCGAGCAGGTCGCTCTCGAGCGCCTCGGAGAAGAACCTCCACGAACGCTCGCGATCAGCGCGCACCAACACCCACGCGTGGACCACCTTGCTCAGGGTGGAGCCGTGTGACGTGCGCGCCAGGTAGTACTCGAGGTTCCTGGGAATCGTGTCGTCCTCGAATCGGTAGCCGAGGCGGTCGAAGAGGGTCCGCAGCTCGTCGGCGGACAGCAGGTAGAAGAGCATCAGCACGTCCGCCTGCTTCGAGGCCTTGTAGCCGTTTGGGCTGTCGCCCTCGGCCTCGAGGATGCGGTCGAGCCGCTGGATGTTCGCGTACCTCGCTCGATAGCCGTCCCAATCGAGCTCCCGCAGGCGCTCGTAGCCCTCGAACTGACTGATGATCCCGTCGTCGTGGAAGGGGAGGAACAGCCTGCGGCTGATCTCGTCCCACCGCTCGAGCTCCTCGCGCCGCAAGCGGAGCATGTTCGACAGTTCGTCGCGGCGCTGCTCGGGCAGCGCGGCGAGGACGTCCCCGGCCCGCCACAGCACCCACGCCGCCATCGCATTCGTGTAGGCGTTGTTGTCCACCCCGGGGAGCTCGGACCCGGGATAGCCGTCGTGGTACTCGTCGGGTCCCACGACCCCGCGGATCACGTAGCGCTCGCGGTCGGTGTCGTAGGTCGCGAGGCTAGCCCAGAACCGAGCGATCTCGATGAACATCTCCGCCCCGCTGAGGGACAGGAATTCGACGTCGTTGGTCGCCTGCTGATAGAGCCAGACGTCGTAGGCGATCGCGGCGTTGATGTGCCGCTGGAGACGGGACTTGTCCGGGTTCCAGTGACCCGAGTCTGGGTTGAGGTGCACGGTGGGCGTCAGCTCGGCGCCGCTGGAGCCACTCTGCCACGGGTACAGGGCGCCGTCGTATCCGAGCTCGCTCGCCGCGCGCCGGGCCGAGTTGAGCCGCCGGTACCTGTAGCGGAGCAGGTTCCTGGTCAGATCCGGCAGGCGCAGGTTGAGGAAGGGAAAGATGAACAGCGCGTCCCAGAAAACGTGTCCCCGGTAGGCCTCTCCGGCCAGGCCGCGGGCCGGTACCCCGGCATCGACATCCCTGGTGTGCTCGGAGACGTTCGCCAGCAGGTGGTAGATGTGAAGCCGCAGCTCGGTCAGCGCTGCGCCCTCGCCGTCCTCCAACTCCAGCGAGCAGAGATCCCAAAGCTCGTCCCAGCGCAGGTCGTGGTCCGCCAGCAGCTCATCGAATCTGGCCAGCCGGACCATGTCCCTGCCGGCCTCCAGAGCCGGCTCGGAGAGCGCCGGCTCGCGCGAGGTGTACATGGCGACGACCTTCTCCGCGGTGATCTGCTCGCCCTCCCTTGCATCCACCTCGAGCTCGACGCCGACCCAGGTGGGCTCCTCGGACGTCGCCGTCGTGACCTGCGTCTGCTCGCCGTCGCGGAGGACCCTGGTGCGAGCGGCCTCGGCGACTCGGATGTGCGATTCGCTGGTCTCCATCTCCAGCAGGAGCGCCTCCGGGTTCGAGGCGCTGGCCTGAACCGGCATCAGATGGCGATTGGCGAGCCCGCTGTAGCGGGCTACGCCGCCGTTCGTTACCCGACCGTCGAGCGCTGATCGAAAGGTCACCGTGCCGGACCAGTTGATGGGCCGCAGCGTCGTCCGCAGCGCGGCGATGTTCGGGTTCGCCATGCTCAGAAACCGGAGCTCAGCGATCTCGGTATCCCGGCCCTCGGGATCGCGAAACCGCAGCCGCTTGGTGAGCACGGCGCGGCGCAGGTCGAGCTCCTGGCGGTATTCGTCGAGCGTGACGTCGGCGACGTCGAACCACTTGCCGTCCTCGATCCGGAAGGTCAGGTGCAGCCAGTTCGGCAGGTTGACAAGCGACTCGTCCTCCACCTCGCGGCCGGCCACGACGCTCCTCAGCGCGTTGTAGCAGCCGGCCGTGTAGGTTCCGGGATAGTGGGCACCGCCCGCGCCTGCTTCGGTCGCGGCTGCCCGGCTGGCAAAGAGCCCGTTTCCGAGCGCGCAAAGCGCCTCGCGCAGCGGCTCCTGCTCGGGATCGAATCCCTCGTAGACCAGTGACCAGCCGCTCAGCGTCGGCGCCCCACCTGGGCCGGCGGAACTCATCCCTCGCGCGCGATCGCCGCGACTCGCACGTCGCTCAGGTCGCCCACCAGGGTGTTGGCGCCGGGCTCCCGCAGTTCCCGACCGTGGCCGCTGCGATCGAGACTGATCACCAGCGCAGGCCGTCTCGGCACTGTGGTCCTCCTCCTCACGCCCTGGTCGGTCCGCCAGAACCGGTCGAAGATGCGCCGCCAGGCGGCGGCGTGTACGGCAGCGGTGTCGATCATGACGCCGTCCAGATCGAAGCTCACGGCATCGACGCGATCCATTCTCGTCTCGACGGCCACGCGGCAACCATAGTGTCCCTCGCCGGGCTCCTTACCGGGGGGGCGATGAACCCGTGGCAGAGCCCTGATGAGCAGCCGGCGACGCACGACCAAGCGAGCCCTGCACGACGAAACCCCCGCACTAGCGGGGGCTTCGCGAGTAGCGGGGGCCCGATTCGTTTCTCGCTACGACGCACGAATAGTCGAGCGAGTGCCGCTCGCGGCCCGACCCATCAAATAATCCGGCGCAGCCGGGTACGGGCGATGAGCACCCAAGCGAGCGCGAACGAGCCCGCCACGCCGAGTCCCGCAACAAGGACTGCTTTGACCTCGGCAGGCATCCCCATCGGTCGCAGCGCGATCATCAGGCTGATCAGGACGACGCCTTGGAGCAGAAAGGCCCCGTAGGCGCTGCGGGCCATCGCCCGACCGAAGGGGCCCGGCCGACGATGGAGCCGTCGCTGCGCCAGCGCAAGGAGCCAGACCGAGGTGCCGACCGCGAGCGGACCCTCGATCACGGCGAGGGCCAAGGGCGCCCAATGAAAACGCTGTTCGGTCAGGACGTCCGGGTCGACGCCGGTGGCCGCCATCGTCGCGGCCAAGAGCAGGAACGCAGCGACGCCGCCGAGGGCTGCGAAGCCGCACCCGCGGCGGATCCGCTCCGGCACCGGGTCGAGCCAGCCGCGCTGCGCGGCGACGACGCCCAGGCCGAACATCGCCACGAACTGCGGCCACTGGAAGAGCTTGGACTGGCCGATCTGGCCGCTGCCGATCGGAAAGACCAGGCGCACCAGGACCGTCGCGACCGAGACCGCGACCGCGAGCGCGACGATCGTCCGCCCGCTCAGGGGCGCGGTGCAACGTAGACCGGCGCTGCGACGGCTGCCGATCGGCTGTCGCGGTCGCCATTGCCTCCATGCGGCGTAGGCGAGCGAGTAGACGAGCAATACCCATACGAACCAAAGCGGGCCGGTGTCGAGGACCGGGTCGGAGTGGATGAACTGCCACCAGAACGACTGGGTCTCGCCGGCGGCGAGATGCGCTGCCCAGACCGCTCCGGGCCAGATGACCAGCGTCCACACCGCAAGCGGAACGCCCAGCCGGATCAGCCGGTCCCGTGCGAAGGTCCGCGGACCCTTGCGTGATACCGATTCGGGGGTCATTAGCCCGGAGATGAGGAAAAACAGACCCATCGCGAACAAGGCGGCCGCGACGACAGCCATCCCCAGCGCCGTGTCGGTAACCCCCGCCAGCTGGGTCTCCTGGACGTCCTGGTACGGCCATGCGTTGTCCAAACTGCCGTAGGCAACGGCGCCATGCCCGGCGATGATCACCGCGACCAGTAGCAGCTTGAGATTGTCGAGATACGCCACCCGCTCACGGCGCGGCTTTCCATCGTCGCGCCCCGTGGCAGCCTTCAAGGCGGCATCCGCTGGCCACGGTGGCGCACCACGCGCGGGGTTTACGTCCGGCGTCCTCGTCGCAGCGTTCAAGGCGGCTCTCCCTTTCGTGCGCGGAGACTCTCGCCAGCCTGATCCATCGGGATGATCGTGGTGGAATAGTGGCGCCGCATCCGCATAACGCCGATCTATCGCGTGGCGAACTACGGACACCGCGGTCCTAGGTACAGATCGGGAGCCCCGATTCGTTTGTCGCTACGACGCACGGATAGTCGAGCGCGTTCGGCTCCGGGCCTAGCTTCCGCTTGTCGCGCCGAGCGGTAGTTCCTGACGATTACGGACGGCTAGGGCTGTGCGTCCAGAGCAGCCGTTTACGAAGCCGCGGTTCCTGTGTTTACGCTCAGCCAGTCCATATGTATCCAAAACCCTCGACCAGTCGCGATGATCACTCGAATCGGTGGCGGATTCGGGTGCGTGGCCACCCAGCGGGCGTCAAGGACATCCGCTGGAGGGAGGCCATACGCGACGAGGTGAAGGCGACCTATCCGCAGGCCCCTTTCCCTGCGCCGCCCTTAAAGACCAAGTTCGAAGTCGAGGTGACCTTCCGAATGACTCCAGAGGATTTGGATAAACCGGCCTGCGATCTCGACAACTTCGTCAAGCCTGTCCTCGACACGCTCTTCACTTCGCAGAACGTCTCGCCGAGGGTCACCGGCGTGCTTCTCCCCGTGAACGACACGTGGGTGTTCCGGCTCGTCCTTGAGAAGGTCGGAGTGGAGACTCCGCAGGACCAGGGTGCCGACATCACGGTCACTTCGCACCCACCGGGCGCCCCCGATCTCAGCACTGCTTCGGCTTCTCCCTCCGCGTGTGAAAGCAGAAGTGATTCGTGCGTCTCCCTGAAACCGATAGGTGGCGGAATTCGTTTCTCGCTACGACGCACGGATCATCGAGCGAGTGCGGGTCCCGGCCTGACTTCTGCTTTCCTCGTCGGCGCTACCGGTGACACCTGGGGACGAGCGTGCTATGCGGGATGCTCCGCGAGTGGTGGCCCTCGCCCCTGATGTGGATTCGGGCCCGCGTGTAGAACCTGACCGTATCTCCGTGCCTGAAGCAGTTGTGGAACTTCTGCTTATGGCGCATCTTCACGCGGACCGGCGTCCCGCTCAGGTCTGCTGAGGCCAGCTTGGCTCGCGCGTTGGTCCGGGCGTGGCCCCAGTGGTGCCAGTGAACGTGCTTCATGAGCCAGTAGCCCTGGCAGCTGCTGTCGATACACAAGCCGAGGTGGCGCGGGTGGGCGTCCTTGAAGTCCCCGACCCGCTTGCCGTTGTAGTGATGGAAGACGTAGCTGCCCCCGGCACTGGCAACCGCAGGAACTGCCAAGGCGAGAATCAGAACCGCACCAACCAGAAGCCGCTTCATGGTGCGAGCCTAATCGCTAGTGCTTGGGCGCCTTGACCCGGTACTTGAAGGCGTCGCCGAGACTGTTCTTGCAGGTGAAGCTCCAGCGACGACCGTGACGGTGGCGCGTGCACGGAAACTTGACGAGCGGATCGAAGCCGGCCAGGTTGGTCCCGTGCCAGTAGGTCACCGGATGCTTGGGGACCTTGTGATGCTGGACCAAGTAGTAGAGGTCGTACGACTGCTGGGCTGAGCCGGAGCAGTTGAAGTAGTTGGCCTTGACCCGGCCCTTGACCCCGTGCGGTGAGCAGCGGTGCCAGCGGCGCCGGTAGTGCTGGTCGACGTAGACCTTGACCCGCTTGTGGGAGTCGACCGTGGCCTGGACGTAGCGGCGGAGCTTGCCGCTACCGAACTCGGTCATGCATAGGGAAGTCGTCTTGCCCTGGTAGGTGAAGATCTCCTCCTTGGGGCAGCTCAGCCAGCGCGCATGGGCCTGGGTGAATTCGTTGCCGTAGCGCTGACTCATCTTCTGGCGCATGGTCCGTTCGGCCTTACCCGACGTCAGCCCGGCGCGGGCGATCGCCGGTCCAAGGAGAAGCGAAGCGACAAGGGCCAAGAGAAGGCCGGTGACCAGCACGAACCTGCGACGCGGATGGGTCTCAATAGTCAACGCTGCCTCCCTTTGTGACGTAGATGCGCAGATAACGTGCCTACTTAGGCGCGGCGTGACTAGTCCCCCACGCATTGGCCCGTCTGGGCGTCATACCCAACGCAGCCCAAGGTGCGCTGGTCCTCCGGCAACGCGTAGCCGGGTTGGCCACTTGGAAGCTCGGGAACATAAGTGAGACCTCCTGAGGTTGCCGGGGCCGTGGTCGGCGCCGGCGCCGCGGCGGCCTGCTGGGCGGCGAGCTCTGCATCGGCTGCATCGGCTCCGTGACTGTCTCCGAGTTCGCTGCCGTCGGCTGTGCCAACTGTTCTCCCCTTCCTTAGACCTGCCCGAGTCCCATGGGCGAGCGCGGTCGTGCGCGACTCACCGAATGCCTTTGCGTACCCAGCTTGGTGGGCCTCGTGGCGCGCAGCCCGCGCGTCTGAAGCGTCAGGGGCCTTCGCGAGTCCGATCGCATATCCGCCCGCTGCGCAGGCGCCGATCACCGCGACCGCCACAAACGTGAGAAGCGCCGCCCTCATCCGCTCTTGGGAACGTCGATCTTCTGCGGCACGTCGAGTCCGGCGTCGGTGAACGCCTTCCGGTAGGCCTGGCGGTAGGCGGCGTCATAGGTCTGGGCGTAGCCCTTGTCGTTTCCCGTCTTGAAACTGCGCGCGTAGCCGATCTTGGCCCCCTGAGCTGTGCCGTGACGCTGCCCGGCGGCATGGCCGGCGGCGCGCGCTGCGTTCAAGTCCTCGCCGCCCGACTTGGCGACCAGATAGGCGCCAACGCCGGCGCCCACCGCAAGCAGCGCGACCACAACGACGAGCGCAACGATGCGCCCGATCGACCACCGGCTAACTGGCGCCGGCTGAACCTCAGTGCTAGTCGCCATAGCTGACCGACTGAGCGACCTGGCTGCCAATCCCCTGGGCGGCGTCGATGCTGGGACCGCCGGCGAGTACACCCCATCCTCCGCCCTGGCCATCATCGATCAGGAAGTCGACGCACGGGCGTCCGTTGCACTCGGGAATCGACTGGCTCTGACTGAAGACGTACTCGGTGGCGCTGCCGAAGAAGGGCTGAGAGACGGTCCGGACGTCGTCGTAGCCGCCGCCGAGCTGGGGAACCTCGTTGGGGGTGCGGTCGACGATCACGAAGGTCCCGTCCGGGCCCCGGGTCTCGGTTCTCAGCAGCTTGCGCGAGGTCGGATAGTTCTCTGCCGGCACGCTCCAGCCCCCGCCGCCCGGAAGCTGCGCGAGGTAGAAGTAGTCCGGGTTCGAGGGCGCGTACGAGGCAAAAGTGACGGGGATCGTGGTAGCTGGCGCGCTCGCGGCCGTGCTCGCTCCCTGGACGACGATCGTCTTCTTGACCGTGCGCTTCTTTCCTGAGCTCTTGCTTCCGTCAGAGGACGTAGAGCTGGGCTCGGCCGCAATCGTCTTCACCGTCTTATCCGTACTCGACCCGCTCAGACTCGTGACGATCGCTGCGCCAGCGCCAACACCGGCAAGCAGAGCCGCGCCGATCGCGATGCCGATTAGGAGTCGGTTGTTGCTCGAATCGCCCATGGTCTAGGGCCCGACGCGAACGACCCACGTGACATGCCGGTGGTCGCTCGCGCAGCGCCCCTTGATGCCCCCACTACCGGTCGGGGCGCCGGCGTGGCAATGCATTCGTCGCACCCTGCAGCCGTTGTCGCAGGGAAGACCGGGGCGATTCGCCTTGCGGTAATAGGCGCGGATCTGGCGATCCGCGGCGTTACAGGTCATGTGCTTGGTGTGAACGCGATGAACCCTCGGTCCGGGGCCACAGTGGGCCGCGACGGCTGTCGACGGAGCAGTGATGACCCACAGAGTGGTGATCACTGCGAGAGACGCTCCGAGCACGAGCATTCGCGAGATGCGTGAGGATTGGACGATTTCGACCTTCATGGCGGGCTGACCTCCCAGATGTGTTTGCTCGCCTCAGCCCGGACTTACGGACCGGCGCCGTTACTGCACGACACAGGCGACACTCTCACTATCGGTCGCGGCGCCAGTTGACTAGATCCCCCGATCGACTACCTTGCGGTCCTCCGATCGGAGGGGCTGTCAGCAGCCGACTCCGTCGCTGTTGCCATCGAGGCCGTAAGGATCTGAGCCGGTAACCCGCACCGGGCCCGAGACGTAGCGCGGGCCATCTCCGCCTCCACCTTCGCAGTCAATATCAGGCCCGGGAGCGATGCAGGGGCTGTAGCCGGGAGTGCAACTGTCTCCACCTCCTCCGCCGCCACCCGCGGACGATGGGCTCGAACCCGTCTCGCCGCCACCACCTTCGTCATCCGAAGGGGGCGCGACCTCGCCGTTGTAGCCGTGACAACAAGCGCCGGTATTGGTATGGCAGGTGGCAAGGGCATTGCTCGACATCGCGTAGGCCGGGCTGCCGCCGAACTGCGGCCCGCGGGGGCGGGATTTGAACCCGCGACCTCCGGGTCATGAGGTCTCGAATTCGACCTGTCTCTGGTTGATCAGTGCCTGTCGCGCCGAGTCAAGCTGCTTTTGTGATGCTCGCTGGGCGCAACTTGGACCCCATTTGACCCCACGCGTGGCCAGGGTCGGACAACTGAAGCGCCGAACAGGAATGAACTAACGAAGTAGCGAAAGCGGTATCGAGCTATGGCCCTGTTGATTTGAGGCCGCCCACGTTAAGGCGGATCAGACGCCGATGCCCTTCGATGATCTCGAGCGGCTGACTGGCTCGACGATCCGTGCCGGCGGTGACTATAGGTTGGCCCCTGCGGCCTCCGGCGCGCGTACACTGGCGCTCGGTGCGCCGGAGGAAGGACCTTCTCAAGGGTCGCTGGCGGGTTCTCCGCAGGAGTCTGGCCGGCTTGACCGGTTCGCTCGTGGCCGCAACCGCGCTCGCGGGGTGTGGCGGCGGGGGGTCCGCGACAATCATTCAGCAGGACGGCGCCACAGGGGCCTCGGGTGCCAGCGGCCCCCAGGGGGAGGCGGGCGGCGATCTCCTCGGGTGCCACAGCTATTGCCAGCAGGCCGGCGGGTACGGAGGAGGTGCGCCTCCCGGGATCCCACACATGACCGAGATCATCACCCGTGGATCGGTCACGCTCAGCGCCGGGGCGGTCCCGATCCAGGTCACGTGCAAGTTCGACAGGCAGTGCCGCGGCGCTCTGCTTCTGCTCTCCGCGGGCACGAGCGTTACGCAAGACCTCGGGCGCTCTGATCTGATCGTCGACACGGGCGCCACCCGGACGATCGCGATCCCACTGTCGCCGGCGGGCAAGAAGCTGCTCTCCAAGAGGGGGAAGATCAAGGTGTTCGTGACGGCCGACTCCTTCGAAACGCTCGACTCGCTGCCGCAGTCCGAGCGCACCAAATGGGACGCTCTCGCCACCAAGAACCTCACGATCTCGAGCGCTCCAGCCGGAACTCCGTGAGCAGGGCGCTCCGCAGCGCTTCCCGATTCCGGCTTCTCGTCCTCGTCGCGCTCGGCGCTGCGGCCCTGGCCCTGATCTCGTCCGGAACGGGCGCGCTCAACGCCCTGGACCGAAAAACGGTGGATGCCCGGTACAGCGTCCGCGGCCCGGAGAAGCCGCGGGACGACGTCGTCATCGTCGCCCGCGACGCCAAGACCCTCGACGCGCTCGACGTCTCGCCGCCGATACCACGCATCTACTACGCACGCGCGATCGATCGCATAGCAAAGGACAAGCCGCGCGTGATCGCGGTCGACGTGGACTTCCAGGGCACGAAGAGCCCGCGCGGAGACCGCGCCCTCCTCGAAGCGATCAAGCGCAACGGCCCCGTTCCCGTCACGGTCAGGGACACCGGCGCGGGGCCGCTTCCTGAGGTCGCCGGACGACTGCAAGCTAAGGGGGCCGTGCCCGGAGACGGGGCTGTCGACACGGATCCGGACAACGTCCTGCGCCGCATGATCTACGCCCCGGTCCGCCTCCCAACCTTCGCTGTCCGCGCAGCGCAGGTCCTCCACGCGCCGGTGAGCGAGAGTGACTTCCCAGACAACCACGCCTGGTTTGACTTCGCCGGTCCGCCCGGCACCATTCCGCAGTACTCCCTCATCGACGTCCTGAACGGTCGCGTCCCGCCGAGCACGTTCCGCCACAAGATCGTCCTGCTCGGCGTCACTGACCCCACCGAGAAGGACGTCTTCGTGACCGCGGCGTCGTCCGAGCCCATGTCCGGGGTCGAGGTCCAGGCGAACGCGCTCAGCACGATCCTCGACGGCTTTCCGCTGAAGACCGTCTCAGGCGTGGTGAACGTCCTGCTCCTGCTGGCGCTCGCCGCGATCCCAGCGCTCCTGGGCACACGATTTCCGGCGATCGGCATCCTGATCGGCGCCCTGGCGACGCTCGGGATCTTCCTGGCCGGCGCGCAGATCTCGTTCGACTCCGGCTGGATCGTCTCCGTCGTGAATCCCGGCCTGGCGCTCGTCCTCTCGACCGGCGGAGCGGTCACCGTCGACTTCCTCTCGGAGCGGCGGGAGCGCGAGGCGGCCGAGGCGGAACTAGCACGCCTGCCGAGCGACGAGGCGGCGGACTTCTTCATCTCCTACCGTCGGGACCAGAGCACCTGGCCGGCTCGAATCCTGCGAGACGAGCTCGCAAGTCGGCTCGGCGACTCGGGCGTCTTCATGGACGCCGACTCGATCGCCGCCGGCCAGGCGTGGCCGCAGCGAATCCAGGACGCGATCGCGCGATCGAACATCGTTCTCGTGCTGATCGGCCCGGGCTGGCTCGACGCGGCGAGCCCGAACGGCGGCCGCAGGATCGACGACCCGCGGGACTGGGTTCGCCTCGAGATCGAGGCCGCCCTGGAGCGGGACGACGTCGTCGTCGTTCCGGTACTTCACGACCGCGCCGAGATGCCGGACGGGGAAGCCCTGCCCACGCCGATCAGGGCCCTGGCCGGGCGAAACGCGGTGAGGCTCACCCCCGAGCACTCGAGCAACGACGTGGACGAACTCGTTCGCTCCATCCGCGAGGGGCGAATCCGCGACTTCCTGTCGCGCGAGCGCTCCGCCCCCTCGGCGAATGGGCCAGATGATTGATCCAAATCGCCGCTACCCGGATTCGAACCCGCAATCCCCAGGTGGCTTTGGCACCCCGGTGGTACCTCGGAGAGACGACCCCGCGGCCCCAACTAAACGAAACCCCCCGCAGTAGCGGGGGCTTCGCGAGTAGCGGGGGCCCGATTCGTCTCTCGCTACCACCCGCGGATCATCGAGCGAGTGCGCCTGGCGGCGTAGCGAGACAGTCGCTTCTCGTCCAAAGCGCAATGAACCACGCATTGGGCTCGACGTGCCGGCTAAGGGGACGTCGCGATGCGGTCGCTAGCCCACCGTGCGGGCAAGCCGACTATGAGGGCAGATACGCATTGCCAGCTACGGCCTCAGCGCGGTTGCCACGTCGGGAAATCGTCGAATGCCGGCGTCTCGGTGACCGGACTGGCCATACCGCCGCTTGCGGGCACCGTGTAGATGTCTCGGTCCGTGGAACTGACGGGTTGGAGGCCGAAGGCGATCCGGTGGCCGTTCGGCGAGAACACCGGGCTGACCTCGAGGACGCCGGTGTCGGCCCCAGCCACCGGGTGCTGGTTGCCGCCGGTCGCCTTCATCAGGTAGATGTCCCCGAAGGTGGAGGGGTTGTCCCGCTCATAGGCGATCTGCCTGCCGTCGGGTGACCAGTCCGGCTCGACCTCGCCGTTGGTCGTCGTCGCCAGCGGCGTGGCCCCGTTCCCGTTCGGGTGCACCTTGTAGATGTTGACGTCGCTGGTCGCGGTGGCGTAGGCAATCCACTTCCCGTTGGGCGACCACGAGGGGTCGAATCCGGCCACTCCGATCGAGTGCTTGTGCGTCCCGTCGCTTCGGATCACGTGCAAGTCGCCGCTGTTGGCGAGGTAAACGACCTTCTTGCCATCCGGAGAGAATCCCGGAGAGTTTCCGCTCGCGACGAGCTGGCGCTTGTGCGACCCGTCCGCGTGCATCAGCCATACACCGGTGTCGCGGACCCAGACGATCCTCTTGCCGCTCGGCGAGTAAGAGGCCTCGAAGTCATCGTGGTTGGGGCTGTGCGGCGTCAGGTTGCGGCAGCAGGTCCCATCGCTTTTCGCCACGAGGATGTCGCCATGTTCGGGGTTGCCGCTGGTATACCGGTCGAACGCGATCCCGCCGTTCTGGCCTGGGAACGCCGCTCCGGCGCTCGCGACCAAGCTGAGCGTGATGCAGATGACGCCGACGCCGGCGAGTGCGGCCTTACGGGTTCGAGATGGCAACTTGCTCCTCCTCCGCGGGTGATGCTCCTATAGATGAAGCCCCTCCGCCTCTCACCTAGGAAGACGAATCACTGCCCGCGTCTTCCCTTCTACTCCGAGATCGCCCGCGCAGTATCTCGCAAGAGAGTTGCTCTTCCATGCGAAGCGCTACTTCGCCCTGCCTGACCCCGTGCGTCTTAGCGAGATCCGATAGGTGGCGGGATTTGAACCCGCGACCTCCGGGTTATGAGATTGCCTCAGGCGGTTCTGCCTGGTGCCATATGGCTCTGTCAAGCGGTCTCGGGTGCTCTGAGGTGCGCTGAGTTTCGCTCAGTTTGGTACCACGGCTGGTACCACGAGAAACCGCACCATCGCCCATACCCATAGGCTCGCCCGGTGACCGCGGAGCAGACAGGGCCGCCCGAGGTCGAGATCATCGAGGCGGGCGCGGAGCGGCTCGACGACGTAGGGTCGTTGTGGCGAGCCATGCACGAGTACCACGCCGAGGTCGCCGGCGAGGCCCGCGAGGTCGCGCCATTCCGTCGCGCGGAGGACTCGTGGCAGCGGCGCCGGGATGAATTCGAGCGCTGGATGCGCGCCGGTGACGCCTGGCTGCTGATCGCCGAGCGCGAGGGCTCGCCGGTCGGCTTCGCCTTCTTTCGGATTTGCGACGCCGACTGGAGCTTTGAGACCAACGAGCGGATGGGCGAGCTCGAGGCGCTCTCGGTCGAGCCCGAGCTGCGCCGCTGGGGGATCGGCTCGCTGCTCATGGAGGAGGTCGAGCGGCGTCTCGCTGCCGCGGGCGTGGGCTTTATCGGACTGGCCGTGATAGCCGGCAACGAGGACGCGCTGCGCTTTTACGAGCGCTGGGGGATGGTCCCGTCGCACGTGCGCTGCCTGGGGCGGACGCTCCCGGTCGGCGACTGCCAGTAGCTCCCCCCGCGCCCGTCCCGGATCTTCGGAGCGCCGAGCATCTCGCTGCCTTCAAGCTCGACTACTGCCACACCCGAGTCGCGCAGGGGCGGGACCGCGAATCGATCAAGGCTCGGCTCGTGAGCGCGTGCGCAGACCTCGGCGGAGGGGACGGATGCCTGGTCATCGAGCCCTGTCAGTACTGGCCGAAGTCGTTGCCAGCGCGGCGTCGAGCCCCGCGATCAGCACGTCCGCCTCGTCGAGCCCGAAGACGAGCGGTGGGCGGATCTTCAGGACGTCGTTTCGCGCGCCCGTCTGCCCGACGAGCACGCCGGCGTCGCGCATCGCGTTCCTCGCTGCGCTCGTCCGCTCCGCCCCGTCCAACTCGACCCCGATCAGAAGCCCCAGCCCGCGCACCTCGACGATCGCGGGATGATCGCGACTCAGGTCCTCAAGACGCCGGCGAAGCAGCTCGGCGACGCGCCGCGTGTGCGGGATGATCCGCTCGTCCTCGATCGCATCGAGAACGGCAAGCGCCGCCTGCGCCGCCACCGGATTGCCGCCGAACGTGCTGAACATGCGCCCCGCGAAGGCGGACTCCTCGACGAGCTCCCGCCGCGTGAGTACGGCGGCGACGGGATAGCCGTTTCCCATCGGCTTGCCGAGGGTGACGAAATCGGGCGCGATGCCCAGGTGGGCGAAGGACCACAGGTGCTCGCCGCTGCGACCGTGTCCGACCTGCACCTCGTCGGCGACGAACAGGCCGTCCGCGTCGCGGGTGGCGTTGACGATCTCCCCGAGCCGCGCGGGCGCCGGCTGGTGGATGCCGTCGCTGGTGAATGCGGGGTCGATGAAGGTCGCGGCGAGCGGGAGCCCGCGCTCCGCGAGCCGGGCTGCCGCGGCGGCTACCTCGCCGCCGCCGGCGTCGTAGGGGATGCGCTCAACGTGGACGGGGTCGTAGCCCTCCGGCCATTCCTCCGGCGACAGATCCGCCATCGCCGCCGTGACGCCGTGGTAGGCGTGCTGCGTGACGATCGCGCCGCTGCGCCCGGTGGCGCCCGCGGCGATCCGCCACGCGATCTCGTTCGCCTCGCTGCCGGAGTTCACGATCATGACGCTGTCGAGGCGAGCTGCGGGAGGCATCGACGCGAGCAGGCGCTCGGCGAGCTCGGTGAGCGGCTCGTACAGGTAGCGCGCATTGGTGTTGAGCCTGCGCGTCTGGCGCACGACCGCCTCGGTGACGCGCGGGTGGCAGTGACCGAGCATCGGCACGTTGTTGTAGGCATCGAGGATCCGGCGTCCGTCGGCGTCCACGAACCACGCCCCCTCCCCTCCCACCACGTGCACCGGGTCGTCGTAGGTGAGGGGGGTGAGCGCCGCGCCGAGCGCGGCCGAGCGCCGCCTCGACAGCGCCTCCTTGGCGATCGGTGGCCGCGATGCGCCGAGCTCTTGCGAGAAGTGATCGCCGCCGATCTCCCCGATCAGCTCCAGCAGCCGCCACGAATCGTCGTCCCAGGCCTGGATATAGGTGGCGTTCTCGGGATAGCGCGCGACCCGCCAGGCGCTGATCACCACGATCTGCGCGAGCCGCGTTGCGACCAGATCCCCGAGGAGCTCGAGCTCCTCGGGTTCGAGCGGAAGGTGCGAGGCGTAGCCGTCGATCGCGATCCGCCCGACGCGGAAGACCTCATCGGCCGGATGGCCCCGCATGAGCGAGGCGAGAGCGACCGCGAAGTCGGCGACCTGCGCCGTGTGGACGGCATCGCCGAAGTCGACGATTCCCGAGATGCGCCCGCTCTCGTCGAGCAGCACGTTGTCGAGGTTGAGATCGCCGTGGACGACCTGTGCGCGAAGGCGCGGCCATCGCGGCGCGACGCGCTCCTCGTAGCGGTCGAGGACAACTCCAACGAGGCGGCGCCGGTCGCGGTCGGCGATCGTGTCGACATGCGGCCGGAGGCTCGCCGCCTGCGCCAGGTCCCAGAGCAGCTCGCGGCCCGCCGAGGGATGGAAGAAGCCGCGCAGGGCGAGGTTCAGCCGCGCGTGCGTCACGCCGTAGTCGCGCACGGCCGCATCCGAGAGGTCTCGGGCGGCAACGCCGCCGCGCCCGTGCATCCGCTCGAACAATCGGACGAAGTGCGTCCCGTCCGGGCCCTCGACCGTTTTGCGGTAGGCCGCCGCGCCCGAAGCATCCGAGACCGCGCGGGGGCGCGCGACGGGCAGCTCCGGATCGACCCGCTGGATGTGCAGGATCGCCGCCGCCTCGAAGTCGAGAGTCGCCGCCTGCTCGCCGAGGTTCGAGATCTTGAGTACGCCGGACCCCGCCTGCCCCTCCGCGAGGAACGTCTG
This sequence comes from uncultured Actinomycetes bacterium, assembly GCA_963829735.1. GTDB lineage: Bacteria > Actinomycetota > Thermoleophilia > Solirubrobacterales > 70-9 > AC-56. The sequence goes on along the minus strand of CAWHJT010000002.1, from coordinate 579,749 downwards.
GTCGCGCTCGCTGCCGAGATCTCTCACCGCGCCGTCGAGGCCGAACAGCTCGGCGGCGATCCGGGCGACGTCGTCGGCGCTAAAGCTCGGCGGCGTCGCCTCGAGGACGGAGGTCACACGCCGATCCTACGCGCCCCCGTAGAGATCGATCCCGTGCGGCTCCTGAATGATGTTGCCGCCGTCGACGGCGATCGACTGGCCGGTCATGTAGCTCGCCTGGTCCGAGCACGGGAAGGCGACGGCGACGGCGACCTCGTCGGGCCTTTTGGTCGCGTAGCCCGTCGATCCGGGCGCCGTCACCAGCGGCCCGGTGACCGAGGAGACCATGACGATCCGCCCGTGCCCGCGCTCGAGCATCTCCGGCATACCACGGCTGGTACCAGCGACACCGCGCCGACCTTGGCCCGCTCGCCGGTTGACGACGCAGGCTGACATCCGAAGGCACCGCGGGCGATCTGGGCGGGGCAGTGGGTCGCTGCGCCGCACGTACCATCCTAGGAATGCCTCGGTCGGCCTCACCGCTTCCGAAATCCGCTGACGTGCTCATCCTAGGGGGTGGCGTGATCGGCACCAGCGCCGCCTTCCACCTGGCTGAGGAAGGCGTCGGTGTCGCGCTCGTCGAGCGGGCGCAACTCGGGAGCGGCTCCACGTGCCGAGCGGCGGGCGGCGTGCGCACCCAGTTCTCTGACGCGCTGAACGTCGAGATTGCCAAGCGCAGCCTGGAGGCGTTCCGCAACTTCGGCCGACGGCCCGGGTGGGAGATCGACCTCAAGCCGGTCGGGTACATGTTCGTCCTCAGCCGTGAGCCCGACGTCGAGAAGTTCGAGCGCAGCGTCGCGCTTCAGAACGAATACGGACTGGCTTCCCGGATGCTTACGGCCGGCGAAGCTCGCGAGCTATGCCCACTGGTGCAGGGGGACGACATCCTCGCCGGTGCGTTCTCACCCGGCGATGGCCATGCAACCCCCGAGGCCGTGGTCCAGGGATACGCATTCGCCGCCCGTGCCCACGGGGCGGAGATCCGCGTCAACTGTGAGGTACTCGACATCAACATCAGCGGCGCCGAGATCACCGAGGTCGTCACTAGCCACGGCTCGATCCGGACGAGCACCGTGATCTGCGCCGCCGGCGCCTGGTCGCGAAGCTGCGGCGCCATGGTCGGTTTGGATCTGCCGGTCACGCCGTTGCGGCGCCAGATCCTGTTCACCGACGAGATGGACGGGCTCCCCACCCAGATGCCAATGACGATCGACTTCGAGTCGAGCTTCTACTTTCATCGCGAGGGCCCCGGCCTATTGATCGGGATGTCCGATCCACATGAGAAGCCGGGCTTCAGCGTCGAGACAACCGACGACTGGATCCCTGGCCTGATGGAGGTGGTCCGGCGGCGGGCACCTCGGATCGCCGACGCCGGTATCCGCGGCGGGTGGGCCGGGCTCTACGAGATGACACGAGACCACAACGCGATCATCGGGGAGGCGACCGGCGTCTCTCGCTTCCTCTATGCGACCGGGTTCTCCGGGCACGGGTTCCTCCAGGCCCCTGCCGTCGGCGAGATCCTCCGCGACCTGGTTTTGCGTCGCCCCCCGTTCGTCGACATAGAACCGTTGGGCCTGGAGCGCTTCGAGACGTCCGCCCTTCGCCCCGAGTACAACGTTGTATAAGCGATCTTCATCTTCCGCCCATAACTCAGGGAGAAACGAATGACAACAACCCAGCCCCAGGCCGAGCTGTCCATCTCATCGACTGACGAGCTTCGCTCCCGAGCCCGGGGGGCCCTCGAGAATTGCGGTGTCGATCTTTCCTCGCTCAGCAGTGGACCGTCCCTGAGCGCGCGCTCGCCGATCACGGGCGAGTCGTTGTTCGGTGTACCCGCCGCAGGGCCGGCGGAGGTGGAGGCGGCAATCGGCGCGACCGAGCGTGCCTTTGGCGAGTGGCGTGGCGTACCCGCGCCCATCCGCGGTGCGCTCGTCAAGCGTCTGGGCGCACTGCTGAGCGAACACAAGGCCGACGTCGCCGAGCTGGTCACGATCGAGGCGGGAAAGATCACCTCGGAGTCTCTCGGCGAGGTACAGGAGGCCATCGACATCTGCGACTTCGCGGTCGGGTTGTCACGCCAGCTCGATGGGCGCACGATGCCGTCCGAGCGGCCAAGCCACCGGTTGATGGAGACGTGGCACCCGCTGGGCGTGGTCGGACTCATTACCGCGTTCAACTTCCCGGCGGCGGTGTGGTCCTGGAACACCGCGGTCGCCTTGGTCTGCGGGGACACCATCGTGTGGAAGCCCTCGCCAATGACTCCTCTCACCTCGATGGCGTGCTCCGCCTTGCTGGATCGCGCCGCATCGGACTGCGGAGCGCCGGCCGTGCATCGGCTCGTCATCGCTGGCGCTCGCGAAGGCGAAGTGCTGGTGGACAGCGCCGACGTCGCGCTCGTGAGCGCGACTGGATCGGAGCGCATGGGGGCGGAGATCGCGCCACGCGTGGCGGCCCGCATGGGCCGATTCCTGCTCGAGCTCGGCGGAAACAATGCCGCGGTCGTGGCACCCTCGGCCGATCTCGAGCTCGCCCGGCGCGGAATCGTCTTCGCCGCGGCGGGGACCGCTGGCCAGCGCTGCACGACCTTGCGTCGGGTGATCGCACACGATGACGTCGCCGACGAGCTCGCCGCGTCGCTGCGTGACGTGTTCGACCGACTCCCGATCGGCGACCCGAGTGCCTCCGGAATGTTGGTCGGTCCGCTGATCAATGAGAGGTCGTACCAGCGGATGGTCGCTGCGCTCGAGGAGGCACAGTCCGACGGAGGCGAGTTGATCGTAGGCGGCGGCCGGCGTGCGGCTGCGGACCTCCCCAATGCCTACTACGTGGAGCCCGCGATCGTCCGCATGCCCGCCCAGACAGAGCTGGTGCGTCGCGAGACGTTCGCCCCAATCCTCTACGTGATGACCTACCGGGAATTCGAGGACGCGATCGCTCTTCACAACGGTGTTCCCCAAGGACTGTCGTCCAGCATCTTCACCGGCGATCAAAGAGAGGCCGAACGCTTCCTTTCCTCCGATGGCTCCGATTGTGGGATCGTCAACGTCAACATTGGGACCTCCGGCGCTGAGATCGGCGGCGCGTTCGGCGGTGAGAAGTCCACTGGAGGCGGCCGCGAGTCCGGCTCGGATGCTTGGCGCGCCTACATGCGCCGGGCAACCAACACCATCAATTACTCCGACGAGCTCCCGCTGGCCCAGGGAGTTGAGTTTGGGTGAGGTCCGTGCCCTCTTACTGATGCGCGGGGGATAGAGGGCGGTTGTGACCGCGACCGACACACCGGAACAAGCGCTCGAGCGTCACTTCCGCGAGCGCGTGGCAGCGCTCGGCAGCAGCGGGGCTCGCAGCTCGGAGCTCGATCAGCCGATCCGCGAGGGCACCCGGCTGACCGCACGGATGGCCGTCGCAGTGTTCGACGCGATGGTGGCAAGCAGGAATCTCGACCTGGCCGCGCGCTATCTGCGGGCGGAGGGCCCCGGCGTCTACACGATCGGATCCGCGGGCCACGAGTCAAACGCCGCGATCGCAGCGGCGCTCAGACCGACTGATCCGGCGCTCCTCCATTACCGATCGGGCGGGTTCTACTGCGCGCGGGCGCAGCAGGTCCCGGGCTCGACCCCGTTACGGGACATCCTCCTCGGCCTGGTCGCCGCCGCGGATGAGCCGATTTCCGGCGGGAGACACAAGGTGTTCGGCAACCACGCGCTCGCGGTGATCCCTCAGACGTCGACGATTGCGTCTCATGTGCCCCGTGCTATGGGGGTCGGGTTCGCGATCGAGCGCGCGCAGCGAATCGGCGTCAGCCCCGAGTGGCCGGCGGACGCGATTGTGGTCTGCTCATTCGGCGATGCTTCGCTCAACCACTCCACTGCCCTGGGAGCGTTGAACGCCGCTGAGTACACCGTGCACCAGGGGCTGCGGATGCCGGTGCTGTTCTGCTGCGAGGACAACGGATTCGGCATCAGCGTCCGCACGCCTCGCGACTGGGTGAGCGAGGCTTGGTCGAATCGTCCACATCTGCGCTATTTCAGCGCCGAGGGGACAGACATCGCGGCCACCTATGACGCGGCTCTGGGGGCAGCCGAATACGTGCGCAGCACACGCCGCCCCGCGTTTCTGCACTTGCGTTGCGTTCGCTTCCTCGGTCATGCGGGCAGCGACGCCGAGGTCGGTTACCGCAGCCGCGCCGAGATCGGCGAGGACCTGGAGCGCGATCCCCTCGTCCACGCCGCGCGCCTGCTGGCGGAGGCCGGGATCGCCGAGCCCAGCGACCTGCTCGGCAGGTACGACGCGGCGGCAGCGGACGTGCGGCGCCTAGCGGACGACGCCGCCAAGCAACGGCGGCTGTCGAGCGCATCAGAAGTGATGGAGCCGCTCGCTCGACGACGGCCGGAAACGGTCGCCTCGGACGTGAGCCGGGCGGCGAGCCCGGATGCGAGGGCGACCGCGTTCGCAGGCAAGCTTCCGGAGGAAGCAGGCCCACTGACATTGGCCGAGTCGATCAACGCGACGTTGACCGATGCACTCGCAGCCCGGCCGGAAGTACTGGTGTTCGGTGAGGACATCGGTCGTAAGGGAGGTGTCTACGGCGTTACCCGTGGACTGCAGCGCCGTTTCGGCATCAATCGTGTGTTCGACACGCTTCTCGACGAACAGACGATCCTCGGTGTCGCGCTCGGCTTCGGCGTCTCCGGTCTGCTTCCGGTTCCCGAGATCCAGTACCTGGCTTACCTGCACAATGCCGAGGATCAGCTTCGAGGCGAGGCCGCGACCTTGCCGTTCTTCTCGAATGACCAGTACCACAACCCGATGGTGCTGCGAATCGCCGGATACGGCTACCAAAAAGGCTTTGGCGGCCATTTCCACAACGACGACGCCGTGACAGTCCTCCGAGACATACCCGGGATCGTCGTGGCGTCTCCAGCGCGCCCGGACGACGCTTCGGCCATGCTCCGCGCCTGCGTAGCGGCCGCCTCCATTGACGGATCGGCGTGCGTCTTTCTGGAGCCGATCGCGCTTTACCACACCCATGATCTGCATAGCCCGGGTGATGGCGGCTGGGTCGCGCCGTACCCCGTACCGAGCGAATGGTCGGCCGCTCACGCTCCAATTGGCTCGGCACGAGTACACGGTGACGGCAACGACCTGACAATCGTCACATTCGCGAACGGGACGTACATGTCGCTGCGCGTCGCGCAGCGACTCGCCGACGATGGGATCGATGTGCGAGTGGTGGACCTACGCTGGCTGGTCCCACTGCCGGTTGCCGACATCCTCCGAGAGGCCGAAGCGACCAGACGCGTGCTGATAGTTGATGAGACGCGCCGGAGCGGCGGGGTCTCCGAGGGCGTCGTGGGCGCGCTCATCGACGCGAACTTCGAGGGGGCGATCTCGCGAGTGACGAGCCAGGACTCTTTTGTTCCATTGGGGAAAGCCGCTGACCACGTCTTGCTGCAAGAAGCGGAGATCGATGCGGCCGCGCGAGCGCTCGTAGGTAGCTACTCATCACGCTCCCGCTAGACCGGCGTTTTCACCGGAAGAGCCCGAGCGCTCAAGCGACTGGCATCAGCGGAATGTCGTCGTGCATCTCCGCGCGCGGCTCGCGCGCCAGCATCTGCCCTGCCTTGGTAGCGAGGAAGGCGTCGAGGGACACGTCCTCCTGGCAGACGAAGCCCGCGTCCGGCAGCGAGCCCTCGGCAAGCAACTCGACCATCCCGACCGCCCCTGCGGCCGTCGTCCACGCGATCGCGGTCCGGGTGGCGCCCGCGACGGTCCGCGGACGGTAGACGCGGACGAACTCCTCGCGGGCGGAGCGTCCTCCCTCGTTTCCCTCGGCCGCCGCGTAGACGATCACCAGATCGTCCCGGACCGGAGGGTAGGCGTCCGCGAGAAGCCGCACGGCCGCCTCTCGCTGCCGGCTAAGGCCCAGCTCCTGCAGCATGAACCGCATCAGCTGCCGGTGACCGGGATACCGGATCGTCTTGTAGTCGAGCCGGTCGACACGTCCGGCGAAGGTTTCGCACATCGTCCCGAGGCCACCGGAGGTGGTGAACGCCTCGTAGCGCGTGCCGTCGATCACGATCGTCTCCAGGTCATCGAGCGACGGCACGCTCACGAGCTCCCCTCCACGCAGCTGCTCACAGTCGTTCAGATACTCGTTGACGATCCCGGCAGGAGACCAGTTGCACGCATAGCCGAGTGCATTGTTCGGGCTGCGCGGAAGGGCTCCGACGCGCAGCTCGATCAGATCGACGGTCTCAAGGCTGACCACAAGCGCACCGCCAACCACGCAGATGAACCCTGGGGCGAGACCGCAGCCCGGCATGAAGATCGTGTTCGAGCTTCGCGCGAGCTCCTTTACCACGCGCGAGGTGGCGACGTCTTCTGTCAGATCCAGGTAGTGCACCCCGACGGAATGCGCCGCCGTGGCAATCACGGCGTTCAGGTAGTAGGGCAGGCATGAGACGACCGCGTCGATGCCTGCGAACAGTTCCGCGAGCGCAGCAGGATCACTGACGTCCATAACGGACGCGCGCTCACCGGCCACCCTGCTCTCGTCGACGTCGACTTCCCACACCTCGAATCCGCGCTCGACAAGCATGTCGGCGATCAGCCGCCCGACATTGCCAAGACCGACGACTGCGACCCGCTCGACACGAGAGTGGGGGGCGGATGGCGAATCCATGCCTCGGAGTGACTTCTAGCACTGCGCACGTCGACCCGCGTCCCGGCGCCAAGCGATCTGTGAGAACGGGGGAGCTAGCCCAGGTGCTCGCGCATGCGCTCGACCGCCTCGGTGATGCGCTCATCAGGTGTCGTCAGCGAGATCCGGAAGAAGCCTTCGCCCGACGGCCCGTACATCGAGCCCGGCGAGATCACCACTGCCGCCTCCTCCAGGACCAGCTCCGCGAACGAGGTCGAGGTGTGGCCCTCGGGCACCGGCGCCCAGACGTAGATCGTGCCCTTGCGCTTCTCCACGCCGACGCCGATCTCACGCAGGGCGCCCACCACCAGGTCCCGGCGCCGCGCGTAGATCTCGTTCATCTCAGCGATCCGCTCGCGCGGGCCCTCGAGCGCCGCCGCGCCGGCGAGCTGCACGGCCTCGAATAGGCCCGAGTCGACGTTGGTCTTCAGCCGCCAGTAGGAGGAGACGGCGTCTGCGTTCCCGAGGATGGCGGCGCAGCGCCAGCCGGTCATGTTGAAGCCCTTCGAGAGCGAGAACACCTCCACCCCCACCTCCTTGGCGCCCGGCGTGGCGAGGAAGCTCGGCGCGACGTATCCGTCGTAGGTGGTCTCCGAGTAGGCGTTGTCGTGGACAACGAGGATCTGATGCTCCCGCGCCAGCTCGACGACCTGCTCGAAGAACCCGCCGGGAACGACGGCGCCGGTCGGGTTGTTCGGGTAGTTGATGAAGATCAGCCGGGCGCGCTCGAGCGAGTCGGCGTCGAGCTTGTCCAGGTCGGGCGCGAAGCCCAGATCGGGCTCCAGCGGCAGCAGGACCGAGCCGGCTCCCGCCAGCAGCGGGCCACCCGTGTATGGGGGGTACCCGGGGTCGGACGCCAGCGCGAGGTCGCCCGGGTCGAGGAAGGCGAAGCAGAGGTTGTATATGCACTCCTTGGCGCCGATCGCCGGAATCACCTCCGAGTCCGGGTCGATCTCGACTGCGAATCGGCGGCGGTAGAAGTCGCCCAGGGATGCCCTGAACTCCTCGCGCCCCCGGTTAGACGGGTAGGTGTGGGTGCTGGGGTCGGCGACGGCAGCCTGCATCGCCTCGACGACGTGCGGGAACGTCGGGTAGTCGGGGTCGCCGATCCCGAGGTTGATCACGTCGATGCCCGCGGCGCGCTTATCCGCCACCTGCTTCTGGAGCTCGGCGAACTTGTACGGCGGGATCGCGCCGAGGCGCTTGGCGGGATCCGTGAGAGCCATCTGGCAGGTCAGGCTATCGACGGTGCCTCGGAGCCATCCCGTAGCCAACTCGAGAAAGCGAAATGCCCGCCGGAGCGGGCCTTTCGCGAATAGCGGGGGCGGGATTTGAACCCGCGACCTCCGGGTTATGAGCCCGGCGAGCTACCTGACTGCTCCACCCCGCGGCGTGGTGCTGATGTTAGCGGCGTTAATCCGTGCGTGGGGTTGCATCTCGCCGAAATCGCGAGATGATGGAGGTGATGTCGCTTGTGCCCCATCCAGGCACACCGATCACGATCCCGCTGTTCGCTCACCTTGCGATGTGGCCCGCGCTGGTCGCGTGGACGGTCTTTCTGGCCCGGCGGCGGAGGACTCGCTCGTGGCCATGCTCTCCACGGTTCGGTGCCGCGCTGGTGCCGGGATGCTTGTTCGTGGATGCCGGCGCGTTTGTGGCGGCGGTGCGCTGGCCGTCCACCGCGTCGAACTCGTTCATCCTCGCGCTCCTGTGGCTGGCGGTGCTGTTCAGCGTCACCGCCTTCCTCGCCCTTCGCTCGCCCAGCGACGGCGGCGGGGGCGAGGACGGACAATCGGAGGATCCTCCCGAGCCGCCCTGGTGGCCGGACTTCGAGCGCCAGTTCCGCGACTACACCCGCGGCGGCCCGCGCAGGCCGGCGCAGCAGCCGAAGGCGCCCGCCCCGAAGGCGCCGGAGCGAACTCCCTCCTAGCGCGGTCCGAACCCGAGCTTGCGTTGGCTCCAGTCAGGGGTTGCTCTGCTCGGCGCCCAACTCGTTGCTCTTGCCGCTTGGCTTCGCGTAGGTGGTGCTGTGAAGGCGGCGGCGATCAGGGCGAGGCGCAGGAACGTGGTCCGTTCGGCGGCGCGCAAGAAGCGGGCACCCTAACCCGGCGGTTCGGCGGAAGTCAATAGGGCCGCCGACGGCGTGGGATCACTAGGCTGCGCCGCCGTGCGCGTGGCCGTGGTGGACATGGGAACGAACTCGACTCGCCTGCTCGTCGGCGGATGTCGAGGACGGCCGGGTGAGGGAGCTCGAGCGGCGCTCGACGGTCACGCGACTCGGCCGCGGAGTCGACACGTCCAGGCAGCTCGCCACCGAGGCGATCGAGGACGTGGCCGACACCGTCGGCGAGTACATCAAGCTCTATGAGCCGCTCGAGCCTGAAGTGGTCTCGGTGCTCGCCACCAGCGCGGTCCGCGACGCCGAGAACTCCGGCGCCTTCATCGCCGAGCTGCGCGAGCGCTTCGCGCTCAACGCCCGAATCCTCACAGGCGATGAGGAGGCCCGGCTGACCTACCTGGGCGCAGTCGCCGGCCGCCCGTCTTCGGACGGCACCCTCGTCATCGACATCGGCGGAGGCTCCACCGAGATCGTCGTCGGCTCGGGTCAGGAGATGGGCTTTCACACCTCGCTCCAGGTGGGGACCGTCCGTCACACGGAACGCCACATCCGCGACGACCCTCCGACCGCCCCCGAGCTCGAGGCGCTCGCCGACGACATCCGCAAGCAGCTCTTCGCCGAGCTCGCCGCCGCCGACTTCTTCGAGATCCACACGGGCATCGCGGTCGCCGGCACCCCGACCTCGCTCGCGGCCATCGACCAGGAGCTGGACCCCTACGACCCCGAGCTGGTGCACGGCTACGTGCTCTCGCTCGACGCGATCCAGCACATGTATTCGATGCTCTCCGGTAAGTCGCTGGAGGAGCGGCTCAAGGTCCCCGGCCTCCATCCGGGTCGAGCGCCCACGATCGTGGCCGGTGTCGTGATCCTGATTCAGGCCATGCGGGCCTTCGGGCTGCAGCGGATCGAGGTGTCCGAGCACGACATCCTCCACGGCGCCGCGCTCGAGGCTGCGGCCGGCACCTAGACCGCGACCACGGGCGCTACTCCTTCCCGGAGATCCGGTCCCACGCCCGGTGGAGCTTGTCGCGCATCTCGTCCGGGACGACGTCGTCGGGCCCCACCTCGATCTCGCCCGGACTCGGCGCGGGCTCTGGGAGGGCCTGAGCCGCGGCGGCATCGACCGAGAGGACGAGTCCGCGCTCGTAGATCGAGGCAACCTGGTCGGCGTCCACGAAGCGATGACCCCCGGGGAGCACGCTCCTGTCGAGCACGATGCCGTCGAAGAGGTCCAGGTCCGGGTCGGCGAGCACGTGCTCGACCTTGCCCAGATGCTGACCGTCGCTCGAGTAGCAGGCGGCTCCCTTCTCGAGCGTGAGGTAGGAGCTGGGCGCTCCAAGATCGTCCACGGGCGCATCCTACGCGGGACGCTGAGCGGGCGATCGCTGCGGCGTGCGCCCGCGTGATAAGCATTCGGCATGGCGCTGGAAGTGGCGGTCGTCGGCGGGCACGGGCAGATCGCCCTGCGACTCCTTCGCATGCTGTCGGAGCGCGGCGATCGCGCCCGGGGACTGATCCGCAACCCCGACCACGCCACGGACGTCGAGGCGACGGGCGCGACCGCGGTTGGCGCCGACATCGAGAACCTGGACGCTGACGCCATCGCTCGCTCGATCGCGGGCGTCGACGCCGTCGTCTTCGCCGCGGGGGCCGGCCCCGGGAGTGGCGCCGCCCGGAAGCGCACCGTGGACTACGGCGGAGCGGTGAAGCTGATCGAGGCGGCTCGGATGAACGACATCTCTCGCTACCTGATCGTGTCGGCGATCGGCGCCAACCACCCGGAGAACTGGTCGGACGAGATGCGCCCGTACTACGAGGCCAAGGCGAACGCCGACCGCGAGGTGGCAGGTAGCGGCCTCGACTACACGATCGTGCGCCCGGGCGGGCTCACGGACGACCCGGGAATGGATCTGATCGCCGCGGGCGAGGACCTTGGCCGGTACGGGCGGATCCCGCGCGACGACGTCGCCGCCACCCTGCTCGGCTGCTTCGACGAGCCGCGGACGATCCACGCGGCCTTCGACCTGCTCTCCGGCGAGGTCCCCATCCGCGAGGCGCTCGCCGCGCTGTAGGAGCTGGAGGCCTCCGTCGAGGAGCGGGATTGACCACGCTCGACAGCGACCGGCCGTCCGACATCGGTCCAACTGCGAAAAAAGATGTTTGCGACCAGCGAACATGGGAAGTCATGCGTACGAGCCCCCAGCACGCACGGAGTGCGAAGGGCCTCGGTACGGACAACCAAGGGGGTTACCCGGATGTATCACTTCAGCCGCTCCATCTATCGGGAGCTGGCGCCTCGCGTGGTCGCGGACGAGGAGGACCCGACCGGCGGGCGGAACAGGCAGATCGTCCTCGACGCATGCGAGGCCGCAATCCAGCGGATGACTTACGACGGCCGCTACTTCGCCAATCCCGCCCGCTGGCTCTTCGGTGAGGTCCGGCCTTACATCCGGTTGACCGAACAGGTCCACGCCTGGCGCGTGGTCGAGATGAACATCAACCTGGCGGCGAAGTTTCTCGCCTCGTGCCCGAGCGGAGTGGACATCGACGGCCGGCCGCGCCACTGCCAGGCACACACGCGCGAGGGAACCCCGTGCCAGCGGGCGCCGCTGCCCGGCCGCGACTTCTGCCCCTCGCACAAGCACTTCGAGGAGTTCCTGGCCGAGACCGAGGTGCCCGCGGTCGTCTGAGCCGGTGGACGGGACCGAGCCTCATGGGCGCGCGTCCTGTGAGAAGGTCGAGTGCTGCATGAGCGAGCACACGATCTCGCGGCGGGGATTGGTGGGGGCATCGGCGGCCGCCGGGCTGGGGGCCGCCGTCGGCCGGATCCCGGGTGCCGCCGCGGCCGGGCTCGGCAGGAGGAGGCGCAAGTGCGACGTCGTCGTCGTGGGAGCCGGCTTCGCGGGGCTCACGGCAGCGCGTGAGCTTCACCGCGCGGGGAGGTCGGTGCTCGTCCTCGAGGCCCGAAAGCGGGTCGGCGGACGGGCTCTGAACAAGGACATCGGCGGCGGTGATATCTCCGAGCGCGGCGCGACCTTCGTAGGGCCTACCCAGGACCACATCCTCGCCCTCGCTAAGGAGCTGGGGGTCGGCAAGTTCCGCACCTTCAACAACGGCGACAACGTCTACGTCAACTCCGAGGGCGACCGCAGCACCTACAGCTCCAAGGGCCCGACTGGATCCGCTCCTCCCGACCCGGCGATCCTGCCCGATCTCGCGCGAACCGTCCTGGCGCTCGACCGGATGTCCACGGAGGTCCCGGTCGACGCGCCGTGGGCCTCGCCGCACGCGGACGAGTGGGACGCGGAGACGCTCGCGACCTACATCGCGGACAGCAGCGACAACGCCAAGTTCCGCGCGCTCATTCCCGTCGCCACCCGCGCGATCTTCGGCGCGGAGCCATCCGACCTCTCGCTCCTGTTCACCCTCTTCTACGTCGCCGCCTCCGGCAACGAGGAGAACCCGGGGACCTTCGAGCGCAACTTCAACACCCGCGACGGCGCCCAGATGTGGCGCCTCGCCGGAGGCTCGCAGCGGCTCTGCCTGAAGATGGCGCGCGATCTGGGGGACCGGGTCCTGCTCAAGACCGCTGTCCGGGGCATCGTGCAGGAGGGCGGGCACGTGTCGGTGCGAACTCGAAAGCTCGAGATCAAGGCGAGGCGCGTAATCGTCGCCGTCCCCCCCACGCTCGCGGCGCGCATCTCATACCACCCGCGGCTTCCGTTCCAGCGCGATCAGCTGACCCAGCGCCTACCGCAGGGGACGCTGATCAAGGCGACCGCGGTCTACGACGAGCCCTTCTGGCGTGACGCGGGCCTCAACGGCAGCGCTGTCTCGTACGAGGGACCCGCCAACACGACCTTCGACGACTCGCCGCGCGACGCGTCGAAGGGCGTCGTCTTCGGGTTCATCGGGGGCCGCCAGGCGCGACAGTTCGCGCCGATGTCCAACGGCGACCGGCGGGCGGCCGTGCTGGGCAACTTCAAGAAGTACTTCGGATCGAAGGCCGCCCACCCGCGCGAGTACTTCGAGACCAACTGGTCGCAGCGGAACTGGACGCGCGGCTGCCCGGTCGCGATCGCCGGCCCGGGCACGATCACGGGCTACGGCCCCGCGATCCGCGAGCCGGTCGACAACATCCACTGGGCCGGAACGGAGACCTCGACCTTCTGGAACGGCTACATGGACGGCGCCGTGCGCTCGGGCCAGCGCGCGGCCAAGGAAGTGCTCGACAGCCTCTAGGCCGCGGGCTGGGCCGGGTGGGTGGCGGCTCGGCTGCTGGCGCTCTCCGCCACCTCGTCGCGGATGCGCTTGGCGATGTGCGCCGCGGCGGCCCGCATCGCGTCGAGCTCGGCCGCGCTCTTCTTATGCCCCTTGACGTTGCAACAGAGCACGCCGCCCTCGAGCTCGAAGGCGAACTTCTCCGGCGCCGAGTCGGTCATCCAGACGATGAACGTCGGCGAGAAGAGCTGGCGCAGGAAGTTCTGGTCCTGCTCCTTCGGCGCGAAGATCTCGTACTCGGTGTCGAGCTTCTCGCTCTCGAGCTTGACGCGCTCGTTGGAGCGGAATACGTCCTCGACCTTCTCGAAGACGCGGAGGCCGAACTTGCGGTTGGCGTAGAGCTCGGGCAGAAGCTGGCGGCACTCCGGGAGGTCGCACATCGAGACGGTGAAGTGGTAGTCCGTCTCGTGACGCCCATCCTTGTCGTAGTAGACGTCGGTGTACGTGTAGAGGGCGATGCTGCCGTTGGCACTCTCGCCGATCGGGCCGGCGAGGATCTCCTCCGCCTTGCGCTCGTCACCCTTGCGCAGCAGCGGTGTCGAGCCGGGGAGCTGCCCCTTCTCGATCCGGGTGAGCCCCCGCTGCTCCGCGTAGGCCATGAAGAAGTCATCCTCGGCCTTCGAGTTGGCAACGATCCAGCAGACGATCGTCGTGATCAGGATCCCGAGGACGAGGATGATCGGAATCCAGAGCGGGTTCGCGAAGGCGAGCGCGATCGCCAGCGCCACGGTCGGAATACCGCCCCAGAGCCAGGTCGAGCGCTTCCTCATCAGCCGGCGGAAATGGAAGCCCTGAAGGTCGTTGGCGTCGTCCGGCGCGGTGTCCGGGGTCCCCGGGTCCCGCGACACTGCGGCGTCGTCGGGCCCGGTCGGGGCGGCGCGACGCTCCGGCGTGTCCTCGGCGGCCATCGGCGGGCCTACCTCAAGTGGCGCGCCGGCAGGCGGTGGTCGAGCACGCCCGCGATCTGTCGCGCGCGCTTCGGCGACACGGGACCGGGGCGGCGGAGCGACTCGGCGATCGCCCGCGGGCCGTCGATCAGGACTCCGCCGAGCTCGAGCTTTCGAACCCGCGGCAGACCATCCGGCTCGAGCCAGCAGATCGCGCCACTCACGGGAATGCTCGGCGACGACGCGAGGCCGAGGCGGATGACCTCGACCTGGCGCATGACGTCGCGGACCAGCATCGTCCGATCCTCGCCGTCTGATCAGCAGCCGGTCCGTCCACCACCCGCGCCCTCCCCGCCTCGTACACGGCGTCGACGACGGTCACTCCCTGCGGCCCGATCGCGAGGTGGTCGACCGTGGCGTGCGCGCCGGGAACCCGGCGCTCGTTGAGCAGGCGCACTCCCGAGCCGGCGAGCAGGCGCTCGAGCCGTCGCGCTCGCTCCCGGCTCTGTGCCCGGCGAGCCCAGCGAGTCTCGTGCCGGGAGTCCGCCGAAAGGGCCTCCATCAACGTCAGGAGGCGACCGCGGCGGCGGAGGGTCGACTGGCGCGGCGGGGCACTCTGGTTCACGCCCTGAATATCGGCAGCGACGCCGCGCGACCTGAGTTTCCAGCGTATGAATTGGGTGTGGACGGCCGCGGGCGGGTAAGGGAGCGCCATGGGAGACGGACCGCAAGCCGCGACGCCTGGAGCAGGACGCAGCTCAGGCTCGCGAGGCGATCGCTCCGCTGCCCAGACGGTGAGCCGCCGGAGCCTGGGGCGCACCCGCGATGCGGGCGACAGTCGCAGGACCGTCCTGATCGCACTCGCCGCCAACGCCCTGATCGCCGTCGCGAAACTTGCCGGTGGCCTTCTCAGCGGCTCGGCCGCGATGTTCGCGGAGGCTGCTCACTCCCTCGCCGACACCACGAATCAGGCCTTCCTACTCGTCTCGATCCAGCTCGGCAAGCGCGAGCCAACGCCGGCGCGGCCGTTCGGATTCGGACAGGAGCGCTACCTGTGGACCTTCATGGCTGCGGTGGGCATGTTCCTCGCCGGCGCCATCTTCGCTGTCGGTTTCGGAGCGCTCGAACTCGCGACCGGCGGCGGCGAGACCGCGGGCTTCGAGGTGGCGTACGTGGTCCTCGGCATCTCCTTTCTGGCGGAGGGGACCTCATGGGTACGTGCTTTCCGACAGACCCGCCGGGAGGCGCGCGAGGCTGGCAAGCCCGCGCTCAGGTACGCGCGCGAGAGCCGAGACCCCAATGTCAAAATGGTGCTGTTCGAGGACAGTGCCGCGCTCATCGGCATCGCTCTGGCCACCGCGGGCATCGCGCTCAACGAGCTCACGGGGCTGACCGTCTTCGACCCGGCCGCCTCGGTCCTCATCGGCCTGCTGCTGGTCTCGGTCGCGTTCTGGATGGGTCGCGACGCCAGGCACCTCCTCATCGGCTCCGCCGCTCTGCCCGAGGAACGCGCGGCGATCGAGCGGACGATCGAGGAATTCGACGATGTGGAGGCGGTCGAGGAGCTCTTGACGATGGTTCTTGGACCGAACGCCGTCCTGGTCGCCGCTCGCGTCGACCTGCGCGACAACGTCGAGGCGGACGGGATCGAACGAACGGCGACCGAGATCGACGAACACATCCGCG
Organism: uncultured Actinomycetes bacterium; assembly: GCA_963829735.1. Lineage (GTDB taxonomy): Bacteria > Actinomycetota > Thermoleophilia > Solirubrobacterales > 70-9 > AC-56. The sequence goes on along the minus strand of CAWHJT010000002.1, from coordinate 564,034 downwards.
ATGTAGTGCCGGACGTGACCGAGGTGTTCCTCGACCCGACGCCTGGTCGCGGCTAGGGTTGCACTGACCAGAGGAGCGGGCCGACGCTACGCGTTCAGCCGGACCGGCAGTGACTTCAGCTGGTTGACGAACGGCGACTCGGTCTGCTCGGGCCTGCCCGCGAGCTCCATCTTCGGGAAGCGCGCGAGGGTCTCCTCGAACATGATCCGCAGCTCCAGGCGTGCCAGCGCCGTGCCGAGGCAGAAGTGGCGGCCGCCGGCGCCGAACGCCTGGTGCTCGGGGTTGCGCTCGACGTCGAAGCGGTCGGGATCTTAGTAGCGCGTCTCGTCGCGGTTCGACGAGACGTACCACATGACCACCTTCTCGCCCTCCTTGATCGTCTGTCCGCTCAGCTCGACGTCGCGGGTGGTGGTGCGGCGGAAGTGGGCGAATGCGGGATACATCCGCAGTGACTCCTCGACCGCGCTCGGGATGAGCGAGGGCTCGTCGAGGAGCTTCTGGCGCTCGTCCGGGTTCTCCATCAGCGCCCGCATGCCGCTCGCATAGGTGGCCCTCGTGCTGTCGTTGCCGGCGGCGACCAGCAGGAAGAAGCCCATCACGATCTCGTGCTCCTCGAGGCTCTCGCCGTCGACCTCCGCGTGGACGAGCACGCTGGTCAGGTCGTCGGTCGGGTTCTCCCGGCGCTCCGCGATCAGGCGATTGACGCGCTCGAACAGCTCGGGCACGTCCCGCTGCATCACCGACTCGACGTCCGGGTTCACGTCGGGATCGCCGGCACCCATGATGCTGTTCATCAGCCGCGCCCAGTCCGCGTCGTCCTCCGGCGGGACGCCCATGAAGCTGTGGATGACGCGGGAGACGACCGGCTGGGCGACGTCGGTGACCAGGTCGCACTCCTCGCGCCCATCGAGGCGCTCCATGACCTCGACCGTGATCGCCGGATCGCCTCCTGATGCTCGGCGATCCGCTTGGGCGTGAACCCGCGCTGGAACAGCATCTTGAGCCGATCGTGCTTGGGCGGGTCCATGCCGATGAACATCGACCGGATGAGCTCGAGCGGCATGATCGCGTTCGTGATCGCGGTGATCCCGCCGCGCTCCGACGAGTACGTCTCCCAGTCGTGGCTGACCTCGTGGATGTCGTCGGCGGTCGTCAGCGACCAGTACCCCGCCTCCTCCGGGTACTCCGTGATCCTGTCCGACCAGTGGACGGGGCACTCCGCCCGCATCCGCGCAAACAGCTCGTGCGGCGGGCCGTCCTTCCAGCGCTCGCGATCGCCGACCAGGACCTCGTCGAGGGACTCCTGTGTGCCCTCCATGGTCACGCCCTGACCCTACCGCGGTTACCCTGCCGCCGGAGTGCGCTACCTCGTCGACGGCATGAACGTGATCGGGACCCGCCCGGACAACTGGTGGAAGGACCGCCATGCGGCGATGGTCCGCCTGGTGGACATGCTCGAGCGATGGGTCGCATCGGGCGGCGACGACGTCACGGTCGTCTTCGAGCAGCCGCCGCGGCCGCCGATCCGCTCGACCGTGATCGAGGTCGCACACGCTCCCCGGCCGCGGCCCAACTCGGCCGACGACGAGATCGCCCGCCGCCTTCAGGCGGACGACGATCCCGGCGCGATCCGCGTCGTCACCTCGGACCGCTGGCTGGCTGACCGCGCGCGGCTGACCGGCGCGACGGTCGAGCCGGCGGAGTCGTTTCGCCGCCGCATCGAGGGCGACTGAAACCATCCAGTTCCATCAAAGACCCATTTGCGATCGGGTTGTACGGGCATACACTTGCCGCATGCCGGCGTGCGCCCGGTGTGGGGAGCCGAACGGGGACGAAGCGACGTTTTGCGCGCGCTGCGGTGCCCGGCTTCTTGAGAGCGCCCCACAGGCGGCGTCCCGCAAGCTCGTCACGATCCTCTTCTCCGACGTGAGCGGCTTCACGGCGCTCGGGGAACAGCTGGATCCCGAGTCCCTGCAACATCTCATGGGGCGCTGGTTCGACGAGACGCACCGGATCATCCAGCGCCACGACGGCACCATTGAGAAGTACATGGGCGACGCGGTGATGGCCGTGTTCGGCGTACCCGTCGTACACGAGGACGATGCGATCCGCGCGGCCCGCGCCGCCTTGGAGATGCGAGAGACGCTCATCCACCTCAACGACGAGCTCGCGCGGCGCTGGGGCGTGCACCTGGAGATCCACACCGGCTTGAACACCGGCGAGGTCGTGGTGGGAAGCGCGCCGAGCGGCGACCTATCGACGGTGGGGGACACCGTGAACGTCGCGCAGCGCCTTGAGGCCGCCGCCCCGCCGGGTGCGGTGCTCGTCGGCGAGGAGACATCTCGGATGCTCGGCGGTGCCGCGCAACTGGATGCGATCGATCCCCTTACGCTGAAGGGAAAGGCCCTACCGGTGCACGCCTGGCGGCTCGTCTCGGTGGAGTCCGAGCGGGCGGGCGCGCCCCCGCGGGCAGCTCCGCCCTTCGTCGGGCGCGAGCACGAGCTTCGCCTGCTGCGCTCCGCGTGCGACGAGGTCTCGGCCACTCGGGTACCGCGGATGATCACCGTTCTCGGTCAGGCGGGCATCGGCAAGTCGCGGCTGGTCCGCGCACTGCTCGCCGACGTGCGGCTCGATGCGACCACGGTCGTCGGCCGGTGCCTCCCCTACGGCGACGGCATCACCTACTGGCCGATCGCCGAGATCCTTCGCACTCTCGCCGGTGCTCCAAGCGAGCAGGCCGTCGCGCGGTTGGCGGGCGGCGACTCACCCAGCGAGGAGTCTGACCTGGTGGCCGCGCGCCTGTCCCGCGCGGCGGGGTTCGTCCCTGGGACCTCCTCGGTCGAGGAGACGCAGTGGGCGATGCGAAAGCTGCTCGAGTCGATCGCGAGCCGGCGGCCGCTCGTCGTTGTGGTCGAGGACATCCACTGGGCCGAGCCGAGCCTCCTCGACCTGCTCGAGCACGTCGCCACCCTGTCAGCGGACGTTCCGTTGCTACTCGTGTGCCTGGCGCGCCCCGAGTTGCTCGACGACCATCCCTCGAGTGGCCGGCGGCGACCGACGAGCGGACCGGTGTCATCTCGCTCGATCCCCTCTCGGCGGTGGAAGCCGACGCGCTGCTCGCGGGCCTTGAGGCGGGCGGGCCTTGACAGTGAGGAGCGGGAGCAGTTGCTCGCGGCGGCCGAGGGCAACCCGTTCTTCCTGCAGCAGATGGTGGCCATGCGCGCCGAGAACCCTGATGCCGAGGCTGCCATTCCCGGGACGATCCAGGCGGTCCTCACGTCGCGCATCGACCGCTTGCCGACCGCCGAGCGCGAGGTGCTCGAGCGGGCATCCATCGAGGGGCGCACCTTCCATCGAGGCGCCCTCGCCGAGCTCGTCCCCGACGAGCGCCGATCCGACCTCGACGAAGTGCTCGACGCGCTCGTGCGCCGCGGGCTCGTCCGCCCTGGACGGTCGGAATTCGCCAACGAGCGCGCGTACCGCTTCGATCACATCCTGATCCGCGACGCGACGTACAACCTCACGTCGAAGCGTCTCCGCGCTGATCTCCACGAGCGCCACGCGGGCTGGCTCGAGCAGCGGTCTGACTACGAGCTCGGGGAACACGGGGAGCTCGCCGGCTATCACCTGGAGCAAGCGCTTCGCTGCCGGTTGGAGCTCGAGCCGGCGGCGCGTGAGCGGTACTCGCCGCTCGCCAGAAGGGGCGCGGATCATCTGGGGACCGCGGGGCGTACCGCGCTCGCGCGCGACGACATGCCGGCGGCGATCAACCTCCTCGAGCGCGCCACCGCCCTGCTGACCGAGGACGACCCGGAGCTCGGGTCCCTCATGCCCGAGCTCGGCACGGCGCTGACGGAGGCAGGCAGGCTCTCCGACGCGGATCGGGTCTTGGACGCGGCGGTGGAGGCGGCGGCGCGACGCGGCGACCACGGAGCGGAAGCCTACGCAAGGGTCGCGCAGCTCTTCCTGCGCCTACAGGTGGACACGGAGGCCGGCGCGAAGGACGTTCGCAAGCGGTTCGACCCCCTGCTCGCCACGTTCACCCAGGCAGACGACGACCTGGGGCTTGGTCGCCTTTGGCGGTTGAGGGGGCTCGTGCACTGGATCGAGGCCCACGCCAAGAGCGCCGATGACGCCTGGGAGCAGGCCGCCCAGCACTCCCGGAGAGCCGGGGACGAGCGCGGCTGGTCGGCCGCCCTCGTCTGGCTGGCTTCATCGGCGCACGCCGGGCCGGCACCGGTGGAGGACGCAATCGCCCGTTGCGAGGGAATCCGCGCGCAGCTTCAGGGCCATCCGCGCGCGCAGGCGATGGCGCTTCAACCGCTGGCCGCGCTGCGGGCGATGCGGGGCGAATTTGAGGTCGCGCGGCAACTGCTCGCGGACAGTGGCGCGACCATCGCCGAGTTCGGCGTGACCATGCAAACCGCGATCTCTCATCACGCCGTCGAGGTTGCCCTCGTCTCGGGCGACGCCGCCGGGGCCGAGACAGCGCTCCGTGACGGCTACGCCCGGCTCGTCGAGATGGGTGAGAAGGCGCTCCTCGCCGACACCGCTGCGATGCTCGCGCAGGTTCTCTGCGAGCGGGGACGCAACGAGGAGGCCCTCGCCCTCACCCGCGAGGCCGAGGACGCGGCGGCCGACGACGACCTCTCCGCGCAAATAGCATGGCGGACCGTCCGCGCTCGGCTCCTCGCATCCGCCGGCGGCATCGCAGAGGCGCTGCGGATCAGCGGCGAGGCAGTGGCGCTCGCATCGGGGACGGATTGGCTCTGCGATCACGCGGACGCGCTGCTGTCCCAGGGTGAGGTGCTTCGAATGACGGGTGACTCGGAGTCGGGAGCGCGCTCGATGCAGGAAGCAATCGCGCTCTACGAGCAAAAGGGAAACAGGATCGGTGCTCAACGGGCCCGCTCAGTGCTGGCGATTCAGGTGCCGGCCTGAGAGGGCCACGACAAAGGAGGTTCGACAAGATGCGTTCAGCGTTCGATTCACCGATGGGCGTCGAGGACGGGGTCGCGAAGGCCTGCGGAGAGCTCCATTGGGACCCGGGTGAAACCGAGGCGATCGTGACGATCACGATCACGCAGAAGGGCGAGAAGCTCGTCGGCACCGCCGGCTCACCTCCCAACTTCGACGCTCCCGAGGACGAGTGGATGCTCGAGGTCCGGCCCTCGCAGTCCAACAAGAAGTTCAAGAAGGGGCCTGCGCACGCGCACGGCATCATCCACGCCGTCGCCGGTAACACGGTGAAAGTGTTCACCTGGGACCAGGAGATCGAACTCGACCCGGACGTGGAGGACGACACCTAGAGACCGGTCGCAATCAATCGGCGCGCGGTTCGTGCGCCGGCTTCGGCAACCGGAACGGTCGCGCCTTCGGCTAGCTGCGACGGCTCGCCCTGCGGCCAAGCCACAACGGCAGCAACGAGAGCGTCGGCCGCTTGCCGAGGTCGTCGCTGTCGCGGTGGTCGAACGCGCGAGCGTAGCGGTGGGCCTCACCCGCACTCGGATAGCGCTTCTCCCCCGCCAGGCCGCACTCGCGCTCACAGTCCCAGCGCATCAAGTCGCCTTCGGCCCAGAACCGGACCCGATGGCCGAGGACCCGGCAGGCGATCACGCCGGCTCCGGCTCGGCGCGGCCTGGGGAGCTGTCGCGTCCCCGTCTCGGCGGGCGCGTACCTGGATCGCGACACGCGCCGGATCCTGCCCTCAATCAGCGCCTCGCGCAGAGCGGTCCTGAACCTGCCCGGGCCCCAGTAGCGGGCGCCGATCCGCCTCGCTAGCTCGTCGCGACCGAGCTCGCCGTGCTCCTGAAGGGCCCGCGTGATGATCTCGATCTCGTTGTCGAGCCACTCCTGGCGCTGGTCGGGCGGCTGCCCGAAGAAGGGCGAGAAGGAAGCCGTACCGGGGCCGGGCCGGTATCTGCGCAGGCCCCTTCGCTCGCGTTCCGCACGAGCGCGATGGCGGCGCTCCGCCTCCTCCTCGGCGGGAGCCGGCGCGCCCCCCGTCCCCTCGCGCTCGGCCTCCTCGGCGGTGATCGGCTTGGCGATGTCCTCCAGGCTGTCGCTGCTCGGCGCGGACCCCGAGGAACAGCTCGACGACGCCGCCGAAGGCCATGACCGCCGCGCCGATGAGGTAGGCGGTCACGACCCCGCTCGTGTTGGCCGATCCCAGGTGCTCGAACACCTGCGGACCCGTGATGCCGCCGATGGCCGTCCCGATCGCGTAGAAGAAGGCGATCGCCAGAGCGCGGATCTCCATCGGGAAGACCTCGCTCACGGTGAGGTAGGCGGAGCTCGCTCCCGGCGGAGGCGAAGAAGAACGTGCCGGCGAGCGCCAGGGTCAACTCCCAGTCCGTGAACTGCCCCTGGCACGATGTCGGCGCGCAGCCGCCGAACAAGACGGCCACGCCACCGAGCATCAGTGCCGAGAGGAGATACGTCCCGGCGATCATCGGCCTCCTGCCGACGGTGTCGAAGAGCCGCCCGAGGAGCAGCGGCCCCATAAAGTTTCCGGCTGCGAAGACCGCGTAGAAGAGCCCCACCTTGTTGGCGCCAACGCCGAAGTAGGTGGTCAGCGTGATCCCGAGCGTGACCGTGACGGCGTTGTAGATGAACGCCTGGCCGACGAACAGGGACAGGCCGAGGACGGCGCGCTTCGGGTAGGTCCTGAACGCGGTCCGGGCGATGTCGCGCCAGGGGATCCGCCGGCGCTGCCGCACCGTGATCGACTCCTCGGCCTCCGGTAGCTGCTGGTCCGTGCTCTCGCGGACCTCCGTCTCGATCTGGTCGACGATTCGCTCCGCCTCCTGTTCACGGCCGTGGATGAACAGCCAGCGCGGGCTTTCCGGGAGCGTGCGTCGCAGGAACAGGATCCCCAGGCCCAGGGTCGCCCCGATCGCGAAGGCGAGGCGCCAGCCGACGTTGAGCGCGAAGAGCGACTCCTTGAGCAGGACGATCGAGGCGAGCCCGCCGAGCGCGGCGCCGACCCAGAAGGATCCATTGATGATCAGATCCGTGCGTCCGCGCGCCCTGGCCGGGATCAGCTCGTCGATCGCGGAGTTGATCGCCGAGTACTCGCCCCCGATCCCGGCGCCGGTGAAGAACCGCATCGCCAGGAACCACCACGCACTCCACGAGACCGCGGTGAGCACCGTGGCGCACAGATACAGGCCGAACGTGATCAGGAACAGCTTCTTGCGCCCGAAGCGATCGGTGAGCTGGCCGAACAGCAGCGCTCCCAGACAGGCGCCGGCGACGTAGATCGACTGGGCGGCTGCAACGTCGGAGTTAGTGAAGTCGATGCCGCTTCCGCCGCTGACCAGCGTCGGCGCCAGAAAGCCGACGATGGTGACCTCGAGCCCGTCCAGGATCCAGACGATCCCGAGGCCGAAGACGACGCGCCAGTGGAATCCGCGACCATGGAAGCCGGTCGAGACGGGCGGGGATCGTCGTCTCGATCGTGTTGAACTCGGCATCCGATGCCTGCCCCGAAGCCTCCATGTCGATTTGCTGTCTACCCCGTTGCAATGGGGAGAAACGGGCGAGGTCCGGAGGGGAACGGGGCGGCGCGGGGCCGCGGCCGCATCGCGGCCCAGGCGCGCCCTCCTGCCTTCTCACTCCCGCCCCCGGGCCGCGTTCGGCCACGGCCAGGGCGCGGGTCCCGGCTACCGGTTCACCCCCGGTGGGGTGAGGTGATGAAGTTCGGTCCCCTCCGCCTCGCGGCGGGCACTTCGCGACACGGCGTTCCTCTTTCGTCGCTTTCGGGGTTAGCTGACGGGCTCGCGCCGAAAGAGCTGGCGCTACGCGGCGCTCCGGCCGCGATTCGCCCCAAACGAGTTGGGTCCCCCGATCCCCGCGATATGTGGCGGGGACTCAGCTTGAAGAGCGGCGGCATGTTAACAACGGCCCAGGCGGAAACTCACACGGCGCTCACGTAAAACGCGGTCAGAGCGCGTTTCGTCGGGACAGGCGCGCTACAGAACAGCGTCGGCCAGCAGGTCCACCTGCGCGGGGTCGGTCGAGGTCGGGAAGCAGATCAGCTCGTCCGCGCCGGCCTCGGCGAACGCGTCGCGGTAGCCGCGGATCGTGTCCTCGTCGGTCGCCGCGCCGGCGACGATCTGCCCCGCGATCTCCTCGCCGAGCCAGGCGTAGTAGTGGCCGAGGTCCTCCTTCGCAGCCTCCTCCGCGTGCTCGCCGAGCCCGTAGTAGCAGAGGGCGATCAGCCTCGGGGTGCCCTCCCGGCCGGCCTGCGACCAGGCGTCCTTCACCTTCTCCGACGTCTCCTTGAACTGGTCAGGCGTGCCGCCTCCCATCGTCCAGCCGTCGCCGTGGTCGGCGATGCGCCGGAAGGTGGCGGAGACCGTGCCGCCGATGATGAGCTCGGGCCCGTCGGGGCGCGCGGGCGACGGCCCGATGGCACCGGCCGGACCGTACTCCTCGCCCCCTCCAGATCTCGCCTCATCTCCGCGAGCTGGGCGTCGAACACCTTGCCGCGCTCGTCGAACGGGGTCGCCGTCGCCGCGTAGTCGTCCTCTCGCAGCCCGACCGCGATCCCCAGCGTGAGGCGGCCGTTCGAGAGCGAGTCGATCGTCGCGGCCTGCTTCGCGAGCATCGCCCCGTTGCCGCGCAGCGGACCCAGGAGGATGTCGGTGGTCAGGCGAATTCGCTCGGTCACCGCCGCAGCCGCTGCGAGCGCGATCAGCGACTCGTAGTTACCGTAGACGACGCGGTCGATCGTGCCCAGCGTTGAGAAGCCGCGCTCCTCCGCCTTGCGCGCCCAGGTGAGCAGCGAGTCGCGATCGACGCCGGGGATCGTGGACGGAAGCCCAACTCCTACCTTCATCAGCCTCTCCTCCTCGGGTCGTGGGGATGAAGCCCGAATGTATAGGCCTCAGGGCCGATCCGGCTCGATCGGGGTCCCTCGCCGCCGCACGAGCCACACCGTCGCGACCGCGCCGCCGATCGGCGCGCCGATCCCGAGCACCACGAACACGAGGAACGTGTCGATGCGGTCGACCATCCAGGCGAAGTTCATGCCGAAGAACCCCGTCACGAAGGTGAGCGGCAGGAACACGGTCGCGACGACCGTCAGCCAGTAGATCGTCTCGTTGAGCCGCAGGTCGATCAGCTTCGCCATCCCGTCGGAGGCGGCATCGATCCCGTCGATGAGGCGGGTGAGCTGCGAGAAGATGCGCTCGAAGTACTGCTCGCTGTCGGCCTCGAGGCCCTCGATCCGGCCGATCTCCTCGCTGATCCGCTCGAAGATCCCGCGCTGCGGCCCGAGCCGGCGCCGCATGCGCGAGAGCCGCGAGTTGACCGCACGCAGCGTCACCATCCGGAAGCGGGCTGCCTGCATGTTGGTCGACATCGATCTGCATGCCCTCGAGGGTCAGCTCGGCCTCGTTGAGAGCGTCGAAGCCGGTCGCCACCATCGCGTCGAGGATCGCGTAGACGACGTACTGCTCGCTGCGCCCCGTCGGCGGGTCGGGATCCAGCACGTCCGGCAGCGACATTGCCTGCTGGTGGACGGTGAGGATGTAGTCGCCGGTGATCAGGATGTGGACCTCGAGCGCCCGCAGGGGCTGGTTGATGCCCTCCGGCTCGTCCGGCTGATCGAGGAAGCAGGTGAAGGCGAAGACCACGTGCTCGCCGTCGGCGTGGAACTTGCGCGACGGCGGGCTGTCCGGCTGGAACCCCAGCAGCCGATCGAGCGCGTGATCGGGGATCCCGAGCGCCTCTCCCAGGGCTTCGCGGCTCGTCTGGCTCATCGCGACATCGATCCAGAAGAAGCCTCCGGCCTTGCGGAGCGCGTCGATCCGCTTCTCCTGCTCGGCGCCGATTCCTTCGATCACCTCGCCCATCGACCCGCCGAGGCTACGACCGGGCCAAGACGGACCTTGCGCTTCCGCGGATTCGGTGGCAGATAGCGTCCCACCGATGGACCGGCGAGGACAGGTCTTCGAGAACCCGGTCACGGGCGAGCGGGTGGTGGTCCTAACCGACCCGGAGAGCCATCCGGATCGCGTCCTCGTCGCGCATCTGATCGTCACCCCGGGCGGCCGCGTGGCCGCGGAGCATTTCCATCCCACGCTCACCGAGCGGTTCCACGTCATCCGCGGCCAGGTCGGGTTCCTGATCGACGGCGAGGAGCGCGTCCTCGGCCCCGGCGACCACGCCATGGTGGAGCCAAACGTGCCCCACGACTGGTGGCAGGTTGGCTCCCACACTGCCGAGGTGGTCGTGGAGGTGGACCCGGGCGACCGCTTCGTCGAGATGGTCGGCACCCTGTTCGGCCTCGCCCGCGACGGCAAGGTGAATCGCCGTGGGCTGCCGGGCCTCCTGCAGCTCGCGGTCACCGCGAACACCTACCGCGACGTCATGGTGGTCACCTCGCCCCCGCCGCGGGTGCAGAGGCCGCTCTTCCTGCTGCTGGCCTCGATCGGCCACACGACCGGGCTGCGGGCGGCCTACCCGGAGTACCTGACCTCGGACGAGGTGGTCGAGCCGAGCCCGGAGGCACTGGCGCTGCTGACGGCCGACAGCCCGGCTACGGGCCGAGGAGCGAACGTAACGTCGAGCGCGACTGCGGCACTACGGGGTATGAACGAAACCGCCAAGAAGATCAGTGACCTGCTCCACGAGGCCGGCGAGACGCATCACATCGTCTTTCGGATCACCGACGGCGAGGATCCAGACTGGGCCTCCTGGTACTCCGACTGGCTCACGCAGCACTCGGAGCTGCCGGACCTCCTCGGAAAGACGCCCGTCCGCAGCGAGCTCACCTACATGCTCGTGAAGCTCGATAAGGACTACGGCGCCGAATCGCCTGACGAGCCCTGGCCCGACTGGTACGCCGCGCGCCTCATCGAGCACTTCTCGTAGCGCCCGCCGTGAACCGTGGCCGGAGAAGGCGGGTCCCAGACCCAGCCATGGGCGCATCCCATCCGAGGTCGCTCAGGTGTCGAGATCGACCGCGACCGGAAGCGAGCGCGCACGCCAGTCGGTCAGGTCGCCGGAGTACGTCGGCGAGTACTTCTCGAAGACGAGCTCCCGGGCGCGCGCATCCTCGTCCGGATCCTCGACCACCCGCGCGCGCCCGTCGAAGGTACGGTCGGCGATTCGCACCGCGACTGCGGGCTCGCGGAGCAGGTTCTTCACCCAGTCGGAGCGGTCGCGCCCGCCCGAGAGCATGTAGAGCTTCGAGCCGTCGAGACCGAACCAGATCTCGATCTCACGCGGCTCGCCGCTGACGCGGCCAGTCGTCGTCAGATAGCAGTAGCTCTCGCCGGCAAGCGATGCGAGGTCGTCCATCCCACCTCATGATGGACGACCTCGCGGTTCAGGTCCCTGTTCAGCCCGGCTCTCCGACGATCAGGTACCGGTTGCCGTCGGGGTCGCGGAAGAAGAACATCGGCGGCACGGGATCGCCCATGCGCATGATCTCGTCGTCCACGTCAACGCCGCGCTCGCGCAGGGCCGCGTGGTCCGCGTCGATGTCCTCCGTCGCGAACGCGACGCCGGTCTCGCCCCCGGGCTGGTTGTCGCCCATCGGCGGGACGACCGCGATGCTCGTCGCCGAGCCCGGCGGCGCGACGTCGACCCAGCGCTGGCCATCGCCGTAGGGGTGTCGCTGCGCTTCTCGAAGCCGAGCTTCTCGGTGAAGAACTCGATCGCGCTGTCCTGATCGCTGACGGTGACGATCACGGTTCCCACCTGGGTGATGCGGGTTGCTGTTCCGGTTTCAGTCATTGCTTCCTCCTGTTGCATTTGGTGCCCGACGCAAGATAGACCCCGGGCCCCGTCCGAACTCATCGCGCGGCGGCGCGCATATGCTGAGGCCGTGAGGGCGGCGATGGATCGCGAGCGGCTCGCCGGGCTCCTGCGGGCCGAGGAGGAGCGATTCGTCGAGCAGCACCCGCGCTCGAGGGAGCTGTTCGAGCAAGGCAAGCGGTCGCTGCTGGCCGGCGTGCCCATGCCGTGGATGACCGAGTGGGCCGGCGCGTATCCGGTGTTCGCCGCTAAGGCGTCGAGGCCGCCCACTTCACCGACGTGGACGGCAACAGCTACGTGGACTTCTGCCTGGGCGACACCGGTGCGATGACCGGCCACTCGCCGCCAGGCCACCGCCGAGGCGATCGCCGCACAGGCCGCCCGTGGCATCACGCTGATGCTCCCCACCGAGGACTCGAGCTGGGTGGGCGAGGAGCTCGGCCGCCGCTTCGGCCTCCCCTACTGGCAGTTCACGCTCACCGCCACCGACGCCAACCGCTCCACGATCCGCCTCGCGCGGGCGATCACCGGCAGGCCCAAGATCCTGGTCTACGCCTGGTGCTACCACGGCAGCGTCGACGAGACGTTCGCGATCGAGGTCGACGGCGAGACCCGCTCGCGCCCCTACAACGTCGGCCCGCCCGTGGACGTGGCGGAGACGACGAAGGCGATCGAGTGGAACGACGTCGAGGCGCTGGACGCTGCCCTCGCCGAGGGCGACATCGCCTGCGTGCTGGCCGAGCCGGCGATGACCAACATCGGGATCATCATGCCCGACCCCGGCTACCACGACGCGCTCCGCGCGCTCACCCGCGAGCACGGCACGCTGCTGGCGATCGACGAGACCCACACTCTGTCCGCGGGCCCGGGTGGCTACACCCGCGAACACGGCCTGGAGCCGGACTTCGTCACCCTCGGCAAGCCGATCGCGGGCGGGTTGCCGGCGGCGGCGTACGGCATGAGCTCGGAGGTCGCCGACCGCGTCGCCACCTACCTCGAGACGCTCGAGGTGAGCGACGTCGGCGGGATCGGCGGCACGCTGTCCGGCAACGCGCTCTCACTCGCGGCCGCGCGGGCGACGCTCGAGCAGGTGCTCACCGAGGAGGCCTTCGAGCGCATGATCAAGCTGGGGAAGCGGTTCGAGACCGGCGTCAACGACGTGATCGTCGCCCACGGGGCGCCGTGGCACGTGACCCGCCTGGGCTGCCGAGTGGAGTACGGCTTTCGCCCCGCCCCCCCTCGAAACGGCTCGGAGGCCGCCGCGAGCACCGACCGCGAGCTCGAGCGCTTCCTCCACCTCCACGCCCTCAACAGGGGCATCCTGATGACGCCCTTCCACAACATGGCGCTGATGTGCCCGGCGACCACCGAGGCCGACGTGGACGACCACACGCGGGCCTTCGGCGGGGCGCTGGACTCGGTGTTCGAATAGCCCTGCGTCGCCGCTCGGTTGCGTGACACCCCGTGTGCCGGGTGTGATCTGCACCACCGCACCGCATGACGAGACGCCCGTGAGGCCCGCGGGCGCTCGCCATTCTTCCCTCCTGAGGCGGCCGCTGGTCTCGGTGCCTACCGTCCCCGACAGACGCCGGTCCCGCTTCCAGCGGCGAGCGGCCGATTATCCACCGCATAGGTGGATTTGCTGCCGGTCGCGGATGTGAGTCCGGTTCTGCTTCGGCGGAGGCGGAGTGCCTGATGGGACCGGTATGCACTTCTGCCTCGTTTAGGTTGAACCTCGCACCCCGTCGACCGGTAATCACGGGCGAATGGCCGGGTCCCGCCGGCCTCGAAGTGTGAGGAGACGCAATGGCTGGTTCACCGGAGCACGGTCGTCAGCGCACTGGTTGGTCCGCAGGAGGAAGGCGGACGGCGATCGCGGTGGTTGGCGCAGGCCTCGCGGCGCTGGGCGTCGTCGCGCTGGCGAGCGGCGCGGCCGGCAAGGGCTACGGCACGCCGCTGGGCACCTATAAGACCCACAACCTCGTCTCCGACCAGGCCGGCAAGGCGGACCTCCAGGACAAGAGCCTCGTCAACGCCTGGGGTCTCTCGTTCGGGACGAAGCCGGCCACGCCCGCTTGGGTGGCCGACAACGGCACCGATGTCTCCACGCTCTATGCCGGCGACCACGGGGCGACCCCCGTGACGAAGATTCCCCTGACCGTCAAGATCCCGGGGGGTGCCCCCACGGGCACCGTCTTCAACGGGTCGAAGTCGTTCGTCGTCAAGGCGGGCGGTAACCAGAGCCCGGCGAACTTCCTGTTCTCATCGGAGGCCGGGAAGATCACCGCCTGGAGTCAGATGGTCCCGCCGTTCACGACGGCGCAGAAGGTCGCTTCGGTCCACGACGCGATCTTCAAGGGCCTGGCGATCGCGAACACATCCAAGGGGCCGCGGCTCTACGCAACCGACTTCCACAATCGCAAGGTCGACGTGTGGGACGGGAAGTTCATGCGAGTGCACAAGAAGGGCGCCTTCCGCGACAGCAAGCTCCCGAAGGGTTACGCCCCGTTCGGGATCGACACGATCAAGGGCCACATCGTCGTCAGCTACGCGAAGCAGGACAAGGACGCCGAGGACGACGTCGCGGGTGCCGGCCACGGCTTCGTTGACGTGTTCAGCAAGGGCGGCAAGCTGCTCGACCGCTTCGCCAAGCGCGGCGCGCTGAACTCCCCGTGGGGGATCGCGATGGCGCCGAAGGGCTTCGGCGGCGCGAGCGGCGACATGCTGATCGGCAACTTCGGCGACGGCAAGATCGACGTCTACTCGCAAAGCGGCGCCTTCCTGGGGCCGCTCAAGAACGCCATGGGCAAGCCGATCAAGATCGACGGCTTGTGGGCGCTCGAGTTCGGCAACCGCATGATCGGCACGCCGAAGACGCTGCTCTTCACCGCCGGCCCGAACGACCAGAAGCACGGGCTCTTCGGCGACATCAAGCCCGGGTAAACGGAACCAGGGCCACCCACGATGGTGCGATGACGGCGACATAGGTGCCGTTTTCGCACCATCGCACGTGCCGCGGGGCCGACGGACGCCTCACCGCCGCGGCGGTTGGTCTTTTGTACCCGAGCAGGAACCGTCCGTAAGCGAGGTGAAAGCTGCTGGGGTCCGTCGTCGGCCCTCGTCAACCAGGTTCCCCGTCCCGGGGGCGCCAATCAACTTCGCGGCGCGCCTACACTCGTGCGCATGCGGCGCGTCGGCGGCTTCCTTGCCAGAACCCTCCGGGCGATCGCTCTGGTCGCCCGCGACGGGCGGATCCCCAGGCCTCTGCGCTGGATCGTGGGAATCGGCCTGCTTCCAATCCCGGGCCCGTTCGACGAAGCGCTGCTGTTCCTCGTCGCGCCCGTCTTCTTCGGCTTCTACCGCGAGCCGATGCGCGAGGCGTGGCAGCGGGCCGAGCGCCGGGTCGGCTAGTCGCTCTCGAGACCCGCGTCGCGCAGGGCTTCGACGGGGTTCATGTAGCCCCGAAGCTCGACGACCTTTCCGTCGCGCACCTTGATCACGCTGGCGGTGTTGCTCTCCACCTCGAGGTCGCTGTCGCGAATGCGCGCGGTCTCGCGCCAGAGGGCCACGATGACGCCGTCGCCCTCGATCACGCGCTCGGGCTCGAAGGTCTGCGACTCCCAAGCCTCGCCGACCTCCTCCCAGTAGGCGAGCACCGCCTCGCGGCCTCGAATGACCCGGTCCTGGTCGATGCCGCCGCGGGTCCCGTACTGGACCACCTCGTCATCCATCACGCGGGCAAGGCGCTCGAGGTCGAAGGCGTTGAGACCGGCGGCGAGCTCTCGGACCACATCGGCGGCACCGGACATCACGAGGGCGAGTCCGCCTCCACCATGGCCTTCAGCTTCAGGGTGCTCGCCCGGCGGGCGCGCCGTATCCAGCGCTTGAGGTACGGCCGAAGGAGCACCTGCAGCCCACTCAGTTCCGGTCGAAAATGCCCCGTGTAGCGTGTGCGGCCCTCACCCGCATCGCTCAGCTCGTGAGACCCTCGGGGCCGCATCGCGCCCCCCATCCAGGCGAGCGGCGGCCCGTTCCAGGAGATCTTTGAACCCGGCTCCCACTCGACGATTTCGAAGGTCCCCGAGCGATGGCCCTGGCGAATCGTGTAGCGAACGACGCTCCCGGGCCCCGGCGGCCCCGGCGACTCCTGGTGGGCGGACTCGAACTCCTCGAACCACTCGGGCAGGCGCTCGGTGTCCGTGATGACGGCCCAGACCGCGTCTCGCGGGGCGTCGATCTCGACCTCGGCTGTGACCTCTACCTGCGTCTTCACGCGATCCCTCTCGCCCAGTCTCCCCCAACCGGGGACACGTCGCAGTTCGCGCTGACGGCAGAGCTAGCTGGCAGCCCGCTGGCTCCCCGAGGCGGGCAGAAACCGGCCTCGAGCGTCACGCGGGCGCTCGCCGTCGCTCGGCGTTAGGTCTCGGCCGTGCGTTTTCGCAGGTCGTATCAGCCCGCGAGCGCGATGAAGACGACGTCGAGCTCGGCTGCGTCCACGACCGTGGTGTTGTCGAGATCGTCGAAGTTGAATTTCACCCGGTGCCGCCCGGCACCAACAGGAAAGACCGCGTTGGTCGCGCAGATCTCCTGGTTTGCGCTCGAGAACAGAACCTTGCCCGGTCGCACGGACTGCGCCTGATCGCGTCCGTCAACCTCGAAGCTGCACTGATAGTTGTCGTCGTCGTTGTTGTTGAAGACGCCCGCGGAGGCGACCGCCATGAGGAATCCGTTTTGGCGCGCTCGGATCAGCACACTCCTCGCCGTGCCGCTGCCGCCGCTCGGAGCGGGGATTGCATTGGCCGCGATCGAAGAGCTCGCCACGCGGCTGAACGCCGTGGACCCGACCCCGTCGAGGGTGTGGGCGTTTGGCACCCTTCCAAGCGAGGACTCCCGAACTTCGGCGCCGGTCACGTCATCCTTGACGATCCGGTTCCCCGGCAGGGATCGCCGCTCGATCGAAGAGCCGTTGATGCGGCTGGCCGCATAGACCGAGCCGCCGAGCGCAACGAACAGGGCGATTAACGCCACGGCCATCGCAGGCGACGGACGCCTCTTCAGGATGCTTCGCACTTCGAACCCCCCGATCACGTGGTGGCCCCTCCCTGGGGGAGGCACCGGTGGATAGTCCTATCGTATGCCACCGCTTTGCGACACCCCTCGCGTGGCACGTCCATCCGCGCGGGCGCCGGGCTCCTCCTTTGGTTTGTCGGCAGACGGGGGTCGCCCTATGCGAGCTTGCCCGTCAGGTAGCGCTGAAGGGTCGGCGCGTACCAGTCGACCACGTCGGCCGGCTTCGCGGAGGCAAGCGGCTCTGCTCGCAGCACGTGGCGGGCCAGCCCCAGCCCGACGAGCTGCGAGGCGCACAGCGTGGTTCGCAGCTCCGGCTGATCGGAGCCCAGGCGCTCCATCAGAGGCGCGAACAGGCGCGTGCGTAGGAACTCGGCCAGCATCTCGGCTGCCTGCGGCTCGACGGTGGCCGCGCGGAGGAGCGTCAGGATCGGATTGCGCCGCCCCTCCTCGTCCCAGTTTCGCACGACCAGCCTGACCAGGTGCCTGCCGACGTTGCGCCTGCCGTCGACCAGGAGCTTCGGCATTTCGACCTCGGGGTCGAACGGCCACTCCACCGCTTCCGAGAGCAGGTTGGCCTTGCTGCCGAAGAAGTGGACCACGAGGGCGGCGTCCACGCCCGCCTCCGCGGCGATCGCCCGCATCGTCGCGCCCTGGTAGCCGCGCTCGGCGAACAGCTTGCGCGCCGCCTTGAGGATGTCCTCGCGGGAAGAGCTCGCGCCGGGCCGCCGCCCGGTGCGCGGAGTCTTCGTCGAGCCTGCCTTGGTGTTCTCAATCAAACCGCTTCATCCTTGACATGTGAATTCAACGTTGTAAAGTCAACAGCGTTAAGTCAACACTGTGAAGCTTACTCGATGAGGAGGCAGATCATGAGCAGTCCCTTCCCCGCCGGCCGCATCCAGCTCGACGAGGTCGCCCGCAAGCAGATGGCGGCGGCGTACCGCCTCGAGCAATCGATCGAGCTGGACACCCGTCTCTCCAACCTGATCGACCTCCGCGCCTCGCAGATCAACGGCTGCGCCGTCTGCATCGACATGCACTGGAAGGAGGCGCGGGCCGCGGGCGAGTCGGAGGAGCGTCTCTACTCCCTCGACGCCTGGCGCGAGAGCCCTCTCTACGGTGAGCGCGAGCGCGCCGTGCTCGGGCTGACCGAGGCGATCACCCGCATCACGGACGGACACGTCCCGGACGAGGTCTGGGACGACGCCAGCGCGAGCCTCAGCGAGAGCGAGCTCGCCAACGTCGTCTTCCAGGTCGCGGCGATCAACTCCTGGAACCGGCTGATGATCACCTCCCGCACCGAGCCGGGCCATTACCGGGTCGGCATGCTGCAGGCGGCGGCCTGATGGCCACGGCGCAGAACGAGATCGCCGACGGCGCACGCCAGCGCCGGCTCGTGCTGGCGGCGATGTGCCTCGCTCTCGGGACGGTGGTGAGCGCCGTCTCCTCGCTCAACGTCGCGCTGCCCGACCTCGCGCGCGACCTGCACGCGACGTCGACCCAGCTCCAGTGGATCGTCGACGCCTACGCGCTCGTCTTCTCCGGCCTGCTGCTGCTCGCCGGCGCGATCGGCGATCGCATCGGCCGCCGGCCCGTGCTCCTCGCCGGCCTGGCGATCTTCGCGATCGCCGCCGGGCAGGGCATCTGGGTCGACGACCCGGGCGCGCTGATCGCGGTCCGGGCCGCGATGGGCCTCGGCGCCGCCGCGATCATGCCCTCCACCCTCTCGATCATCACCACGGTCTTCCCGGCCGACGAGCGCGAGAAGGCCGTGTCGATCTGGGCCGGCGTGGCGGGCGGCAGCGCGCTGCTCGGCCTGCTTGTCTCGGGCGCCCTGCTCGAGGCGTTCTCGTGGGAGTCCGTCTTCGCCTTCACCAGCGCCCTCGCATTGGTGGCGCTGGTCGCGGCGGCGCGAATCGCGCCGAACTCGAGGCTCGACCGCGCCCGCCTCGACGTGGTCGGCGGCGGGCTCTCGGCCCTGGGGCTGAGCGCGCTCGTCTACGGGATCATCGAGGGACCGGCCCGCGGCTGGACCGACTCGATCACGCTCGCGGCCTTCGCGGCCGCGCTGGCGCTGATCGTGGCCTTCGTCGCCTGGGAGCTTCGCCGCGCCGAGCCGCTGCTCGACCCGCGCCTGTTTCGCCTCCCCGGGTTCGGCGCCGGCACCCTCTCGATCACCGCCCAGTTCTTCGCGTTCTTCGGGTTCATCTTCGTGATCCTGCAGTACGTCCAGTTCGTGCTCGGCTACTCCCCCCTGGTGGCCGGGCTGGCGCTGGCCCCGATCGCGATCCTGATGATGGGCCTATCGCCGCGCGTCCCGCGCCTGCTCGACCACTTCGGGCCAGCGCTGGTCGCGCCCATCGGCCTCGTGTCGATGGCCGCCGGCTTCGCGATCTTCTCGACGCTGGGCACCGGCTCGGCGTACTGGCCGATCCTCGGCGGGCTCATCCTGCTGGGCGCCGGGGCGGCGCTGGCGACGACCCCGGCCACGGCCGCGATCGTCTCCTCGCTGCCGCGCTCCAAGCAGGGAGTCGCCTCAGCGGTCAACGACGCGGCACGCGAGGTGGGTGGCGCGCTCGGCATCGCGGTGCTGGGCAGCGCGCTCACCGACCGCTACCAGGCCGGCGTCCCCGCCCACATCGCCCACGCGCCCGCGGCGCTGGCGGATCGCGCGCACGAGGCGCTGCCCGCGGCGCTCGCCCTCGCGCAGCAGGTGGGTGGGGCCGAGGGCATGCGGCTCGTCGGGCAGGCGCAATCGGCGTTCGTCGACGGCCTGCGCCTGGCGATGCTGATCGCCGCGTCCACCGTCGCGGTCGCCGCGGTCTTCGTCTTCTGGCGAGCGCCGCGCGAGGCCGTAAAGCCCGATCAGCAAGACGGCGGCGTCGATCCCCAGGTGATGCAATCCCTGGAGCGAGGCTGACCGAGAGGAGGCGCTCATGAAGCCGGTCACCGCCACAATCACCGTTCCGCAAACTCGCACCGAGGTCTACGACTTCCTCGACGTGCTCGCGAACCACGAGCGCTTCAACGACCACTTCCTGATCGATTGGGAGCTCTCCGGCCCTGCCGCCGGCGTCGGCGCCAAAGCCCGCGTGCGTGTCAAGAGCCCCGGCCCCGACGACTGGCTCGACATGACGGTGATCTCCGGGGAGCGGCCGCGCACGACGACCGAGGAGTCGATCGGTGCCAAGGGCAGGCGGCGAACCCGCGGCACCTACACGCTGGAGGAGCTGCCGGAAGGCGGCACCAGGATCAACTTCGAGCTCGCCTGGCTGGAGGCCCCGCTGTCGGAGCGGCTCATGGCCCCAATCACGAGGTCGGTCGTGAGCCGCGCGAACGCCAAGGCGCTTCGGCGCCTGGTCGACGTCCTTGTAGACAGAGAGAAGGAGGAGGCACGATGAAGGTCTTCGTCGCAGGAGGAACCGGGGCGATCGGCGTGCAGCTGGTGCCCCAGCTGGTCGCAGCCGGCCACGACGTGGTGGCGACGACGCGCTCGGCGAAGGGCACCGAGGAGATCCAACGGCTCGGCGGCGAGCCGGCGATCGCGGACGGGCTCGACGAGCGGGCGATAAGCGAGGCGGTCCGCCGCGCGCAGCCGGAGGTCGTGATCCACGAGATGACGGCGCTCGCCGGCAAGATGGACCTGCGCCACTTCGACCGCTGGTTCGCCACCACCAATCAGCTGCGCACCAGGGGCACCGACACCCTGCTCCGGGCGGCTCAGGAAGCGGGCGCCCGGCGCTTGATCGTCCAGAGCTACGGCGGCGGCTGGAGCAACCCGCGCGAGGGTGGAGCGGTCAAGGACGAGTCGGATCCTCTCGATCCCAACCCGGTGAAGTGGACCCGGGAGACGATGGCCGGGATCCGCCACATCGAGGAGACGGTGCCAGCGGCCGAGGGCCTGGAGGGCGTGGTGCTTCGCTACGGCGGCCTGTACGCCCGCGGCACCGGCGCGCTGTCGGAGGAGGCCCTGGATCTGATCCGCAAGCGGCGGTTCCCCGTCGTGGGCGACGGCGGTGGCGTGTGGTCCTTCGTCTACACGGGCGATGCGGCATCCGCAACCGTCGCGGCGCTCGACCGCGGCGCCCCCGGCGTCTACAACGTCGTCGACGACGACCCGGCGCCGGCGCGGGAATGGCTCCCCTACCTCGCCGAGGTCATCGGTGCGAAGCCGCCGCGCCGGGTGCCGGCATGGCTCGGCCGGATCCTCGCGGGCGAGGTGCCGGTGACGATGATGACCGAGATCCGCGGCTCGTCGAACGCGAAGGCAAAGCGCGAGCTCGACTGGGAGCCGCGCTACGCGAGCTGGCGCGAGGGCTTCGCGGAGGAGACCGGTGCGCGGGCCGCATCGGCACGCGCCGCCGCCCAGGAAGGCATAGGTTCGGGGTAGACCGTGCGCCGACGTGACGCCCGTGCAGGGTGATCCGGGCGACCACCTTGTCGCCCTCGCAGATCTCATCGTCGATTTCGGCGTGCATCGGGCCCCAGATCCCGCGCAGCCGGCTCACGGTCTCCCTCAGGCCATCCGGGCCCTGCGGATTGTCCGGCGGCGCCTCGTGGTTGACGAATTCGGGATGGATCAACTCCTCGGCGGCGTCGAGGTTGCCCTTCTCGAACAGCTCCTCGAGCACGCGGCGGGCGATCCTCTTGTTGTCGTCGTTCGACACGGCTTTCGCTCCCCTTCTCGCTTGTCTCTTGCGGCTCATCGCGACCGCGCAGGGGCGTTTCCCGCAGCGCCAGCACGATCACCAGCCCGAGGCCGGCGATCGGCGCGGCGACGATGAATACGGTCTGCACGGCGCCGATCACGTCGGCGCGGTCCACTGCCCCCAGCATCGTCGGACCACCGGCGATGCCCGCGGCTCCGGCCCGGGCCGCGAACACAGCGCCGAGGACCGCCGCGCCAACCGCGCCGCCCAGCCCGCGGAAGAAGTTGGCCGCGGCCATGGCGATGCCGAGCTCGCGCGGATTCACGCTGTTCTGCACCGCGACGATCAGGACCTGGCTCACCATCCCGAAGCCAAAGCCGAACGCGGAGATGCCGATCCCGATGGTGACCTGAGAGGGATGGGACGCCACGGCAGCCAGCAGCACCAGGCTCGCCGTCATTAGCCCGAGGCCGATGACCGGAAAGCGCTTGTAGCGCCCGGTCCGCTCGATGCTCCGGCCCGCGATGTTCGTGGACGCGGTGAGCGCGAGCATCATCGGGATCAACAGGAGGCCGGCCTGAGTGGGGGATGCACCGGTGGTCACCTGAAGGAACAGCGGCACGAACACCGTCACCGCGAACAGCGCTGCCGTCGCCAGAAACATCCCGGCGCTCGCGATCGCGACGGTGGGCATGCGCAGGAGACCAAGCGGAACGATCGGATCCGCCACCCGCCGCACGTGCACGGCAAGCGCGCCGGCGATGGCGATCGTCGCCGCAACCAGAGCCACGATCGTGGGCGAGTCCCAGGCGTAGCGGGTGCCGCCCCAGATGCAGACCAGCATCAGGCTGGCGGTCGCGGCGGCGAGCATCCCGGCGCCAGCTGCGTCGAAAGGATGGTCGCGGCGCCCAGGCTCCGCCGCCGGCAGCGCCCGGCTAAGGCCGGCGAGGGCCACAAGCCCCACGGGGAGATTGACGTAGAAGGCCCAGCGCCAGCTCGCGTGCTGCACGAGCAGGCCGCCTACGAGCGGGCCAATGACAGTCGCGACCGCGAAGACGGACGTGATGTAGCCCTGGTAGCGGCCCCGCTCGCGCGGCGAGACCAGGTCGCCGACCGATGCCATTGCGAGCGTCATCAGCCCGCCGGCGGCCACGCCCTGCAGCGTCCGCGACACGAGCAGCATGGTCAGGTCCTGGGCGATCCCGCAAAGCGCCGAGGCGGCGAGGAACATCACCAGCGATGACTCGAGCAGGAGCTTGCGCCCCAGTCGATCTCCCAGCTTGCCCCACACCGGAGTCGTTGCAGCCGCGGCGACGACGTAGGCGGTGACGATCCAGGAGACGTCCGACAGTTGGCCCAGGTCCGTCGCGATCGTCGGCAGGGCCGTGGCCAGGATCGTCTGGTCGAGCACCGCCGGCAGCATCGCGAGGACGATCGCCCCGAACGGCACGAGAACAGATCGCTTCGACTGCGCGGGTGCCGTTGCCGTCTGAGTTGGTTCCATTGCCTCCTCCTCTGCTGGAAACTTATACTCAGTAGAAGTTTTTATCGAGTGTAGCATAGGAGATGAGATGAGCGCACCGACCGGACTGCGTGAGCGAAAGAAGCAGGAGACGCGCGAGCTGATCGCCGAGACGGCGAGGCGGCTCTTCCGCGAGCGCGGCTTCGACGTCGTCACCGTCGACGAGGTCGCGCTCGAGGCCGGGGTCTCGCGAAAGACGGTGTTCAACTACTTCGCGACCAAGGAGGACCTGTTCTTCAGCGGTCTGGAGCTCTTCGAGGAGCGGCTTCTTGCGGCGATCCGCGATCGCGACCCGGCCGAGTCGATCCTGGCCGCCTTCGAGCGCTTCGTCATGGGGTCGAGCGGTCTGCTCGCCGCTGAGGACCCCGACGCCGGCGAACGCCTGCGCGCCATCAACCAGCGGATCGCCGAGAGCCCGGCGCTTGTTGCGCGGGAGCAGCGGATCTACGCCGGCTACACCGACGCCCTGGCGGCGCTGATCGCCGAGCAGACGCGGGCTCGCCCCGATGACGTCCGTCCATGGATCGCTGCGAACGCCATGATCGGCCTGCATCGGGCGCTCGTCGATTACGTCCGGCGCCGGGTGCTGGCCGGCGGTACCGATCGCCAGCGCATCGCACGCGGGGTGCGCACGCAGGCCAGGAAGGCGATGCCCTTGCTCGAGCAGGGGCTGGGCGACCTCGGCACCGATCGCTGACCGAAGGCGCCAACCACGATCCTCACGCGCCGGCGCAACGCCTGGCTTAGGCTGCTCGTGTGCTGGGCCTGCCCGATGGCGTCAACGCCTGCCTCTTCGACCTCGACGGCGTCCTCACCCAGACCGCCAAGGTCCACTTCGCCGCGTGGAAGCAGATGTTCGACGAGTACCTGAGGCAACGGGCGAAGAAAGCCGGCGAGGGGTTCGAGGAATTCACCCAGGACGACTACGACCGCTACGTGGACGGCAAGCCGCGGTATGAGGGAGTCCAATCCTTCCTCGAGTTGCGCGGGATCGAGCTGCCGCGAGGCAATCCGGACGACCCGCCGGATGCGGAGACCGTGGATGGCCTCGGCAACCGGAAGAACGAGCTCGTGCTGAAGCTGATCCGCACCCACGGCGTCGAGCCGTACGACGGCTCGGTCCGCTACCTCCACGCGGCGCGCGACGCGGGCTTTCATCGCGCGGTCGTGTCCTCGTCGGCGAATTGCAAGGACGTCCTGGAGGCGGCCGGCATCGAGGACCTGCTCGAGGTACGCATGGACGGCGTCGTCGCGGAACGCGAGCACATCAAGGGAAAGCCCGCCCCCGACACCTATCTCAAGGCGGCCGAGATGCTGGGCGCCGAGCCCGCGCACTGCGCCGTCTACGAGGACGCCCTGGCGGGAGTCGAGTCCGGGCGGGCGGGCAACTTCGGCTGCGTCGTGGGCGTCGACCGGGTCGGGCAGGCCGAGGAGCTGAAGCAGCACGGCGCCGATGTCGTCGTCGAGGACCTAGCCGAGCTGCTGGACGGGCGCGCGGGCACATGATCACCCACGAGCGGTTCGAGCTCGAGCCCTGGGCGATCAGGGAGACGCACCTCGACGTCGAGCGTCTCGCGCAGACAGAGTCCGTCTTCGCGCTCTCCAACGGCCACATCGGCCTGCGGGGGAACCTCGACGAGGGTGAGCCGCACGGCCTCCCGGGCACCTACCTCAACGGCTTCTACGAGGTCCGACCCCTCCCCTATGCCGAGGCGGGCTACGGCTATCCGGAGGCCGGCCAGACGATTCTGAACGTCACCAACGGCAAGGTCATCCGCCTGCTCGTCGACGACGAGCCGTTCGACGTCCGCTACGGCGAGTTGAAGGGACACGAGCGGACCCTCGATCTGCGTGCCGGGCTGCTGCGCCGCAAGGTCGACTGGATCTCGCCGGCGAGCACCCGGGTGCGGGTCCAGACGACCCGGCTGGTCTCCTTCTCCCAGCGGGCGGTGGCTGCGATCGAGCACCTGGTGGAGCCCGTCGACGACGACCCGAGGGTGGTAGTCCAGTCGCAGCTCGTCGCGAACGAGCCGGTGCCCACGCAGACCAAGGACCCGCGCGCCGCCGCGGCGCTCGAGAAGCCGCTCGAGTGCCAGACCGCGATCAATCGTGACCTCGCGGCTCTCATCGCCCACAGGACCCGGGCGAGCGGCCTGCTGATGGCAGCGGCGATGGACCACGAGATCGACGGTCCGGACGACACGGACGCGAAGTCCTCGGCCATCGATGACGAGGCGAGCGTCACGGTCGCGACGGACCTCAAGGCCGGCCAACGCCTGCGGGTCGTCAAGTACTTCTCCTACGGCTGGTCCAGCACGCGCTCCCTGCCGGCGGTGCGCGACCAGGTGTGGGCGGCGGTGGCGGAGGCCCGCCACACCGGCTGGGACGGCCTGGTCCAGGCCCAGCGCGATTACCTAGACGAGTTCTGGGAGTGCGCCGACGTGGAGATCGAGGGCGACACCGAGCTCCAGCTCGCGGTCCGCTTTTCGATGTTCCACTGCCTGCAGTCGGCGGCGCGCGCGGAGAAGCGCGCGACCCCGGCGAAGGGGCTGACCGGCCCCGGCTACGACGGGCACACCTTCTGGGATACCGACACGTTCGTCCTTCCCGTTCTCACCTACACGCATCCCCACGCGGCCCGCGACGCGCTCGCCTGGCGCCACTCGACCCTCGACCCGGCCCGCGACCGCGCCCGGGAGCTGGGGCTGGAGGGCGCGACGCTGCCGTGGCGGACGATCGCGGGGCAGGAGTGTTCGGCCTACTGGCCGGCGGGTACGGCCGCCTTTCACATCAACGCGGACGTCGCCGACGCGGTGGCGCGCTACCAGGACGCGGTCGACGACCCCCACTTCGAGCGTTCCTGCGGGGTCGAGCTCCTGGTTGAGACGGCGCGCCTATGGCGCTCGCTCGGCCATCACGACAAGGAGGGGCGCTTTCGCATCGACGGTGTGACCGGCCCCGACGAGTACAGCGCGATCGCCGACAACAACGTCTACACGAACCTGATGGCGCAGCGGAACCTGCGCGAGGCGGCCGACGCGGTCGTCAACCATCCCGACGTCGCGGCCAAGCTTGGCGCCGACATCGAGGAAGCCGCCGCCTGGCGCGACGCCGCGGACGACATGGTGATCCCCTACGACACCGCTCTGGGTGTCCACCCCCAGGCGGAGGGCTTTACCTCCCACCAGTGGTGGGACTTCGAGCACACCCCGCCCGAGAAGTACCCGCTGCTCCTCCACTATCCCTACTTCGACCTCTACCGAAAGCAGGTGGTCAAGCAGGCGGACCTCGTGGCGGCGATGCACCTGCGCGGCGACGCCTTCACGGACGAGGAGAAGCTCCGCAACTTCGACTACTACGAGCCGATCACCGTCCGCGACTCATCACTCTCGGCGTGCATCCAGGCGGTGATCGCCGCGGAGGTTGGTCACCTGGAGCTGGCCTTCGCGTACTTCGGGGAGGCGGCGCTGATCGATCTCGACGACCTTCAGCACAACACGCGGGACGGTCTTCACATCGCCTCGCTGGCCGGCAGCTGGATCGCGACCGTCGCGGGCTTCGGCGGCATGCGCGACCACGATGGCCACCTGTCCTTCAAGCCGCGGCTACCGGCGGAGCTCACCCGGCTCTCCTTCGGTCTCGTCTTCAAGGCGCGCTCCCTTCGCGTCGAGGTCAACCACCGCCAGGCCACCTACTCGCTCAAGCGAGGCGATCCCCTTGAGATCACCCACTACGCGGAGCAGCTGGAGGTCTCCGGCGAGAAGCCGGCTACGAGGCCGATCCCGCGCATCCCGGCCCGCGAGGCGCCGAAGCAGCCGGCCGGCCGTGCGCCCCATCGCGCCCACCCGCCCGGCACCACCGCCTGAGCGGGCGCGCATCTGCGGGCTCAGCAGGCGAGCGCCGCGAGCCCTCGCCAATGGGAGAGGTCCCAATAGCGGCGCGCGGCGCCTGACGTCGACGGCAGCACGAACGCCGGCACCTCACCGAGCCGCTCCGCCTGCGGTCCGTACTCGACCGGGTGGCCGAAGACGCCTTGGGCCGAATTCTTGCCGGCCGTTCCGCAGAAGACGACGCGGAGCCCTGGGCGTATGGCGTCCGCGAGGAGCACCGGTTGAGGCTGATCAGGCCTCAGCTCACCGCTTTCTTCACCAGCGCGCCGATCTTCTTCTCTTCGGCGGCGGTCAGCTTGGTCAGCGCGAAGGAGGTCGGCCACATGGCGTCCTGGTCGAGGTTGGCCTTGTCGTTGAAGCCGAGGGTCGCGTATCTCGATTTGAACTTCGCGGCGCTCTGGAAGAAGCACACGACCTTGCCGTCCTTGGCATAGGCGGGCATCCCGTACCAGGTTCTCGGCTGAAGATCCGGCGCGCTGGCCTTGACGATCTCGTGGATCCGCGTCGCCATGGCGCGATCCGGTCCGGGCATCTCGGCGATCTTCGCGAGCACGTCGGCTTCGCCTTCCGCCTTCTTCTTCCCGCGGCGCTCGGCCTTCAACTCCCGGGCGCGCTCCTTCATCGCGGCTCGTTCGGAGGCCGTGAATCCCTTCTGCGTGTCCTTCTCTGGGCTCATGCAGCCTCCTCAGGCGTCGAGGATCGTCAGGTCGAGCTGTGCCAGCCGCTTCGGGTCGGCGAAGAAGTCCATCTCGACGATCTTGCCGTCGCGAACCGTAATCGCTCCGATCGAGAACGGCTTTCCGTCGCGCATCGTGACCGCCCCCACCGCGCCGTTGATAAGCGCCGGCTGCACCTCCAGCCCCAGCCGCTGGAACATGACCGCGTTGGAAGCGACCGCCTCTGCCCCGCGAGCCTCGCGCAGCGGCACGCCTGGGCCGAAATCGCCACGCGATACGACGTCCGGGTCGAGCACGGCGACGAGGCGCTCGAAGTCCCCCTCGCGCGCGGCCGCGAGAAATGCGTCGACGACCTCGCGCTGAGCTTCCAGATTCGGATCGGGCTCGGTGCGGGCAGCCCGCACCTTCTTGCGCGCCCGGTTCGCCAGCTGTCGTGCCGCCTGCGGCGAGCGGTCGAGGATCTGGCCGATCTCCTCGAACCGGATGCCGAACATGTCGTGCAGGACGAACGCGAGTCGCTCCGGCGGCTTGAGCGTCTCGAGCACCACGAGGAGCGCGAGGCCGACCGAGTCGGCGAGGAGCGCCTCGTGCTCGGGGTCGGTGCCGTCGGCCGGATCGATGATCGGGTCGGGCATGCGCAGGTCCATCGGCTCCTCGCGCCGGCGCTTGCGCGAGCGCAGCATGTTCAGCGACACGCGCGCGACGACCGTCGTCAGCCAGGCGCGGAGGTCCTTGATCTCGCTCGCGTCGGAGCGACTCAGCCGGATCCACGCCTCCTGCACGGCGTCGTCCGCCTCGCCCAGCGAGCCGAGCATCCGGTAGGCGACCGCCTTCAGGTGGGTCCGGTTCTCCTCGAATTGCTCCGCCAGCCAGTCGCGCTCATCCATCGGTCACATTCCTCCGTCGCTTGGGGTCATAGCAGTAGACCCGCGAACTCGCGGAAATGTGACCAAAAGGAGAACCCGATGCGAGTCTTCGTCGCCGGAGCAAGCGGTGCCATCGGCACCCGGCTCATCCCCCAATTGATCGATCGCGGCCACGAGGTGATCGGCACCTCGACGTCGCCCGGGAGCGCCGAGCGCGTGCGGCGACTCGGCGCGAAGCCGATCAAGCTCGACCTGCTCGACCCCCGCGCCGTCCGGAAGTCCGTCCTCGGCGCCGCGCCCGACGCGATCGTCCACCAGGCGACCGCCCTCGCGAACGCGAAGTTCACCAGGAATCTGGACAAGAGCTTCGTCATGACGAACCGGCTTCGGACCGAGGGCACCGACGCGCTCTCGCCGCCGGGCGCGAGGCCGGAGTGAGCCGGTTCGTCGCCCAGAGCTTCGCCTCCTACCGGTACATCCGGGAGGGCGGAATGGTCAAGACCGAGGACGATCCGCTCGACCCCAATCCCCCGGCGACGATGCGCGAGTCGGTGCGGCGATGGCCCATCTCGAGGACGCGGTCACAGCGGCCGGCGGGATCGTGCTTCGCTACGGCGTCTTCTACGGCGCCGAGAACGACGGCCTGATCGTGCCGGTGCGTAAGCGGCAGTTCCCGATCATCGGCGACGGCGGCGGGATGATCTCGTGGATCCACCTCGACGACGCCGCCGCGGCGACGGTCATCGCGCTCGAGCACGAGGGGCCCGAACATCTACGCGATCGTCGACGACGAGCCGGCCCCGGTGCGCGAGTGGCTGCCGGTGCTCGCGGAGTCGCTGGGCGCCAAGCCGCCGCGGCACTTCCCGCGCTGGCTGGCGCGCCTGGTCGCCGGCGAGGCGGCGGCGATGCTGGGAACCGAGGCGCGCGGCGCCTCGAACGCGAAGGCCAAGCGCGAGCTGGGCTGGGAGCCGCGGTACGCGAGCTGGCGCCAGGGATTCCGCGCCGTGTATGCGTCGGGCGCGTCCACCGACGAGCGCGGGGCCAAGCAGGCCGCGAGGACCGCTCAACCCACCTGAGGGACGTCCACAACGCGACGCCTTTGCCGTGCCAGCTCGCGGACGGCCTCGGGGGCGTCGGCACGCCGACGCCCCCGAGGTTCCCCTTCGTCAGCTCGTCAGGGCGGGCTGGCCGCGACTGCGGCGGATGGCGACGATGCCGCCGGCGCCGAGGCTCACGACCAGGAGGGCCGCGCCGGCGCCGATCCCGGCGTCGCCCCAGTCGAAGCCGCTCGGCGAGGCGCGGCGGGCGACGCGCTCGTCACGTGCGAGGGCGCCGCGGGATTTGCACCGCTCGCGGTGCGGATCACCCCAAGCGGGGGGTCTGTGGACGGCTGGTGCTGGGCGGGTGCGGACGACGGTGCGACGCCGACCCCCGGCGAATCCACCGGACGCGCGTGCGCCGCGGGAACGAGGATCGCGTAGACCACCATCAGCGCGGCGATCGTGGTCGGTGGTGTGAATCGAGGCATCTGGTTCCTCCTTGCGGGGACGAGGTTTGCGATGCCCGCGACGCTACGGTCCGGTCCCCCTTTGCGCATCGGGAGAGATCCCCAGATTGGGGAGCTCGACTACCTATCTTGCGCTGCGATGCCGAGCTCGGCGGCCCTGGCGCTCGCCTCGCCGCGATTGCGGACGTCGAGCTTTCGAAGGATCGCCGAGACGTGGTGATCGACCGTCTTTCGGGACAGGAACAGGCGCTCGGCGATTTCGGCGTTGCGAAGCCCCCGTGCCACGAGCCCCAGGACCTCCACCTCCCGATCCGTGAGGCCGGCGGGATTGCGCCGCGTCGTGGCTCGTGGCCCGCGCGGCAGCCCGCGCGCCCCACGCTCGCGAAGGCTGACGCGCGACGATCGCGGCCGCCGGAACGGCTTCGAGCCGCTGAAGCTCCGCATGCGCGCGGCGAAGCTCGTCCTGCTCGTCCGTCGCCGATAGCGCGAGGGCGGCCTCGTAGGCGCAGCCGAGCTCGCTCCACAGTTCCGCGGCGCCGGCCCCGTCCCCGCCCAGCTCGAGCTCGAACGGCCGCGCCGGCTCGACCGGGCCATCGTCGGCCAATCCCGCACGCCGGCGCCAGCAGGCGAGCTCCCCGACGATCCACGGCGCCCGGCGCACCACCGCAAGCTCAAGCGCCGACCCTGACTCATCGCCGACGCGCTCGCGATCCCCTTCCAGCCAGGCCGCCTCGGCCCGGGCCGCGGCGACGGGCCCGATGCGCTGAAGCTCCCCCGTGGGCGCGGCGAGCGCGAGGGCCTCGTCCAGCGGCGGCCAGACCTCGGGCTCGCCCGTTCGCGCACGCGCCAGCCCCAGCGCGCACAGCGCGAAGAGCCGAGGAACGGGCCAGGCGCGAGGATCCCCGATCACCTCGCTCGCGGAGCGAGCGGCCTCCGGCCAGCGTGCCCGGTCGAGCTCCAGGCGAGCGCGGCAGGCGACGAGGAACAGCCGCCACAGCTCCAGGCCGCGCTCGGCGCAATAGTCAAGCCCGGTCTCGAGGTGCCGGGTTGCGAGCTCGTAGTCGCGAATTCGAAGCGGCCACCACACGAGGCTCAGATGAGCTCGCCCTGCATGCTCCTCGAGGCCCGCCGCGAGCGCGAGCTCGCAGGCCAGCTCCAAGAGCTCGGCGCCCTCGGGGGCCCCGGCCAGATAGGCGATGACCGCGATGTTCGTGAGCGCGTAGACGAGGGGCTCCTCGTCGCCGGCCTCGAGCGCCGTCTCGACCGCGCGATGTCCCCCATTCCATGGTCGCCGGGGCGTCCTCCGCGGTCATCGCGATGTGGGAGAGGTTGGCGTAGGCCATCGCCAGCTCGCGGCCCGCCGGGAGCTCCTGCAGCACGCCGAGCGCCCGCTTACCGACCTCCGCCGCCTCCGTGGTGCGCCCGACAAAGCGGAGCAGCCGCGACAGCGAGCGAAGCGAATCGGCCTCTCGGGCGCGGTCCGCGGCCTCGCGCCACCGCTCGACGGCGCTCGCCTGCACGTCGAGCGCCGCATCGAACTCGCTCGTGCAATAGCACTCGTACGCGCAGCGGTCGAGGAGGTCGCCGAGCCGCGCCGGCTCCACTCCATCGGCGAACCTGAGCGCCCGCCGATACTGGGCCATGGCCTGGCGGTGGGCGCCAAGGGCGGAGGCCCGCTCCCCGCCGCCGGCGCGTAGCGCAGCACGGCCTCGGCATCTCTCGCCGCCTCGGCGTGATGGGCGAGCCGGGCGAGATCCGGCTCGCCCGCGAGCGGACTCGCGAGCGCGCCGAGCGCGCTGCGATGGAGGGCCAGCCTTCGATCCGGCGGCACCGATTCCTCGACCGCGAGGCGCGAGAGCTCGTGCCGGAAGACGACGGCATCCGGCTCGGCGACGAGCATCCCCGAGGCCAGGCACTCGTCGAGGTGGCCCATCGCCTCGGACGCGAGCTGCTCCACAAGCCAGAGCTCAGCTCGTGGCGGAACGACCGAGACCGCGTCGAGCAGGGTCCGGGCGGGCGGGCTCAGGCGGCTGACCCGGGCAAGGACGGCGTCGCGAACCGAGCGCGGAATCTCCTCCGCGCCGGCCGCCAGCACCTCGTTCACGAAGAACGGGTTGCCCTCCGTCTTTCGGTAGAGCTCATCGGCGTCGACACCTTGCTCGCGTGCGAGCCGCATCACCGTGTGCCGCGACAGCCGCGGCACGGCGAGGTGGCTCACCGCAGGCTCGGTCGCCAGCCCGCCGAGCACGACCCGCAGCGGATCGGCGCGATCCAATGCGTCATCGCGGTAGGTGACCAGCACCAACGCGCGGGTCTCCTCCACGCGGCGGCCGAGGAGGCTGAGGACGTCGAGTGTCGCCTCGTCCGCCCAATGCACGTCCTCGAGCACGAGCACCGTGCCCTGCCGCTTCCGGAGCTCGCGAATGAGCTCGCCGGCGACCTCGTGGGCCTTCGCCTCGCTCTCCACGACCCGGGCGAGCTCACCGCGCGTCGAGTCGGCGACCTCGATCAGCGGCCCGAGCGGACCGGGCGTGAGCAGCGCGTCACACCCGCCCCACAGCACCCGCGCCGAGTCGCTCTGCTCGTCGCAGAACCGCCTCACCAGCAGGGTCTTCCCCCCGCCCGACTCGCCCGCGACCAGCACCAGCCGCCCACCGGCGCCGGCATTGGTCTGGCTCAAGAGCGACCGAAGCGACTCGAGCTGCTGGTCTCGTTCGAGCAGCTCAGGCTGGCTCTCCGTCTGCCTTGTCGGATTTGGCCCCATGACCTCCGGTCCGCCGCCATCATCCAGGGTGGGCGGCAGACGGTCAATGCCGCCGCCCCGAGGACATCGCGCCTGACGGAAGCGCCGTCGGCGCAACGCCGTTGCTCCTTCGCTACGGTGCGGAACATAGAGGCGAGGAGGCAAGGGCAAACCGCGCAGCCGCGCGCCGAGATCCGCACCCGCGTGCCCGACCGCGAGGTCATGGCGATGCAGGACGTGCGCTTCTCGACCGCGCTCCGCGGCTACGACCGCGAAGAGGTCCACCGCTACATGCTCAAGGTCAACACCCTGATCGCCGAGCTCCAGATCACCGCCGCCCCGGAGGCCGCGATCAAGGCCGCCCTGGAGAAGGTCCGCGAGCGAGCGCCGGTCCGTGATCGCCGAGGCCGAGCAGGAGGCCGAGGAGATCACCCGCCGCTCCCGCTCTCAGGCCGACGACCGGCTGCAGGAGGCGACGCAGGAGGCGCGGAGCGTGCTCGCCGGCGCGGAGCAGGAGGCCGACCAGCTGCGCGAGGCCGTGGCCGAGGAGGCGCAGGGATCGCAGGCGGCGGCCGAGACCCGCATCCGCCGGCTCGAGGCTCAGGTGCAGGAGATGGCCGAGCAGCGCGACCGGGCGGTCGAGGAGCTCGTGGAGCTGTCCCGCAGCCTCGACGAGCTCTTGGAGCGAAACGGCCAGAACGGCAGCGCACCCCCCACGCAGGTTCAGGCCGCCGGCAGCTGACGGTCGGTCAGCCGTCTTCGCAGCGAAACACCCGGACGCTCGGCGGGACTCTCGAATTCTGGCCTGTGGTCCCCGTGGTCCGGGTGTTCGCTCTTGCAGTAATGAGCATGCCACCCGGCTGGGCCGGCGACATCAGGGATTTACCGCAGATCGGCTGCGGATTCTGAGCGATCGAGGCTGAACACCCTGCGCGCGTTGCCCTCCGAGAAAGAGCTCCCGCGTCTCGTCGTCGAGCCCGAGCGCAGTCGAGCTCGGAGAGCGCCACGTTCGGCGCGATCATCGGGTAGTTCGAGCCGAACATGACCTTGCGCCGCCCGCCGCGGCTTTGCATGTAGCGCACGAGCTCGGGCGGGTAGCGCTTCGCCGTGTAGGCCGAGGTGTCGATGTAGACGTTCTCGTGCTTGCGCGCCACCGCGACCATCTCCTCGGTCCACGGGTAGCCGATGTGCCCGCCGACGATCACGAGCTCCGGGAAGTCGATCGCGACCTGGTCGATGTAGGGGATCGGCCGGCCGGTCTCCGAGGGCCGCATCGGCCCGGTGTGGCCCACCTGGGTGCAGAACGGCACCCCGAGCTCGACGCATGCCGCGAACAGCGGGTAGTAGCGGCGGTCGGTCGGCGGCGCCTCCCACAGCCAGGGAATGACCCGCAGGCCGATGAAGCCGAGCTCCTCGACGCAGCGCCGTAGCTGGCGCACCGCCTCCATCGGCTTCGCCAGGTCGACCGCGGCGAGCCCGGCGAAGCGATCCGGATGCTCGCCGACCCAGCCGGCGACCTCTTCGTTGGTGATCAGCGGCCCCTGCGGCCCGTGCCAGGCGCTGAGTACGCCGAACGAGATCTCGGCGGCGTCCATGGCGGCGATCGTCGCCTCGATCGGGATCTCCTCTTGCGGGATCTGCTGTCCCGTCCAGCGCCGGAGCGACTCGAACGCGTCCTGGTTCAGGAACCGCTGCGTCGGGTGCTGCATCCAGACGTCGATCGTCATGGGTTCATTCTCCCGTGCCGGCGACAGGAGGATCGGCGAGCGGCAGAAAATGCACCGTATAGGTGGATTTGGGACCGTTCGCGGCGGTGAGGTAGCCGGGGCCTAACGCCTCTCCGGCAACTCGCCCCGCTGCCGCTGCGGCGACCCCCGCCGCGCCTGTGCGTCCAGAGGCGATCCGCTCCCGCCCAGCCGGCGAAGGTCAGGCCGCCGACGATGCCGGTCGCGGTCGAGAGCACGCCGGCGGCGGCCACCGCCGCCACTCCGTCGGAACCGAGGATGAGTACGGCGGCCGCGGCTCCGGTGCTCGGCCCGATCGGCAGCTGCGTCAGGACGACCATCGCGATGAGGACGGCGATCGCGTCGAGGAAGGATGCGTCCACCCCGACGGCGCGCAGGAGCAGCCAGTTGCGGAACACCTGCGCGAAGACCGCGACCAGCACGAAGCCGACGAGCCGCCCGCCGCCCCGCAGGCTGCGAAGCACCGCCAGACCGCTCCACAGCAGGCGTCCTTCGCGCAGCGCCAGGTGGCGGAGGCCGGCACTCAACGCGAGGACCACCGCGAGGCAGACGAGCGGCAGCCACCATGGCAGGCCCAGCGGCACGACGAGCGTGAACGAGGTCAGCGCGGCGAGGGTCGCCTCGACGGCGAGGATCGGAAACTCGGCGGCGATGAGCGTGGAGACCCCGGGGCTCTCGGCTGGGGAGGAGCGGCGCAGGGCAGTGATGCGCGCAGCGGTTCCCACCTGGGCATTCAGCAGGCTTCCGACGTAGCCCATGCTCGACGCGCGGTAGAGGGTCGCGGCGCGGGACCGTCCCTCCCGCCGCCTCGATGCATATGTGCCACGCCTCGCTGCGCGCCAGCAGCGCCACGAGCTGCAGCGCGGCGGCCGCGAGCAGGACCGCGATCGAGGCGCTCTTGATGGCGGTCGCGAACTCGTCGCGATGGCCCCAGAGGATCGCCACCAGCACCGCCGCCGCCACGACGGCGCCGACGATCGTGATCGACTTCCGATGCCGGTCCCCGAATCGGCGCGCGCGCCGCCAGGCGAGCGCCGCACGCGAGTCGGGGAACTCGTTCAGTGCGCCAGGGTTCATCATCGCGCACTATGGTGCGATCCCGTGAGAGGCGAGGGGAAGTCACCGGGCGTGATCAAGACGGCCGACGAGATCACGGGCGAGTGGCTCGGTTCCGTGCTCGGGGCCGACGGTCTGGAGCTGATCGACGTCGAGGCGATCGGCACCGGGCAGATGAGCAAGGTCTACCGGGTCTCCTTCCGCCGGCCGGGGGGCGAGCCGGACAGCTTGGCGGTCAAGCTCGCCGCCACCGACCAGAACAGCCGCGAGGTTGGGGTCAGCATGGGCGCGTACCTGCGCGAGGTCACCTTCTACGGCGAGCTCCGCGACCGGATCGGGGGCGACGGGACGCTGGCGAAATGCCACCTGGCCGTGCAGGACCCGAAGGAGGGCTGGTTCACGCTCGTCCTCGAGGACATCGCGGACGGCGTGCAGGGCGATCAGATCGCCGGCTGCGGGCTCGAGGAGGCGCGGATCGCGATGGTGGCCCTGGCCCGGATCCACGCGCCGGTGTTCGGCGACCTGGCGCTCGCCGCGACCGACTGGCTGAACCAGCCCACCCCGCTCAACCAGGCGCTCCTGACCGCGCTGCTCCCCGGCTTCCTCGAGCGCTACCGGGACCGCATCGCCCCCGAGCACGCCGAGGTCTGCGAGCGCTTCGTCGCCGTCGCCGACGCCTGGGACGCGGATCGGCGGCCCCCGCTCGGCCTCGTCCACGGCGACTACCGGCTCGACAACATGCTCTTCCACGACGGGACCTGCACGGTCGTCGACTGGCAGACGCTGGGATGGGGACCGGCGATGAGGGACGCCGCGTACTTCCTCGGCAGCGCGCTGCCCGTCGAGGAGCGCCGCGCGCATGAGGAATCGCTCCTGCGCGCCTACCACGACGAGCTCCTTGCGCACGGCGTCGCCGGCTTTGACTGGGAGCACTGCTGGGAGGAGTACCGGCGCCAGTGCTTCCTCGCTCCTGGTGATGACGATCGCGCCGGCGATGGTGGTCGAGCGGACCGATCGCGGCGACGACATGTTCATGGCGGTCTTCGGGCGGGCCGCGCAGATGGCGATCGACCTGGACGCCCTGGAGCTCCTGCCCGAGCCGAGCGCGGGCGCGAACGCGCCGCTTCGACCCGGACCCCGCCGACGAGGGCACGCCACGAGCCCGGCCCCGAGGAGCTCTGGAACGAGAGCTGGTACTTCGACGCGCATCAGCGACGACGGCGGGCTGGGCGTCTACCACCGGATCGGCCGGTTGCCCAACACGGGCGCCTGCCTCATCACCACCTGCATCGTCCGCCCCGGCGAGCCGGCGATCATGCTGGTCGATTCGAGCGCGCCCCTGCCGCCGGCCGACGACGAGACCCAGGCGGTCGCCACGGAGGCGATCAGGGCGAGCCACCACTGCGTCGAGCCGCTGCAGCGATTCCGGGTGGAGGTCGAGGGCACGGCGGCCGCTCACGCCGATGCACTCGGCGCCGCTTCGCAAGGAGGCCGGAGAGCCGGTCGAGATCGCCTTCGACCTGACCTGGGAGACCGACGGCGTGCCGTATCAGTGGCGCCTTGCGACCCGCTACGAGATCCCGTGCCGGGTCAGCGGCACGGTCCGTGTGGGAGACGAGGAGTTCGAGCTCTCCGGCCCCGGCCAGCGCGACCACTCCTGGGGTGCGCGCGACTGGTGGGCCAGCGACTGGATGTGGAGCGCCCTGCACCTCGACGACGGCACCCACACCCACGCCGTCTCGGTCCCGACCCACCCGGACTTCGGGGTCGGCTACGTGCAGCGCGACGGCGAGCTGACCGGAGCTCACCAACGTGAACTCGAGCGAGCAGGTCGCCGACAACGGCCTGATCACCAGCGCGCGGATCGCGATGTCGCCGGTCGAGATCGAGGTCGAGCTCGAGCCGCTCGCCTTCGGAGCGATCCTGCTCGAGGCGCCCGACGGCCGCGTCTCCCACTTCCCCCGAGCGATGTGCCGCGTGCGCGCGAGCCGACGGCCGCAGGGGCTCGGCTGGGTCGAGTGGAACCGAAACCAGCCGCCCGCCGCGGCTCTGCGTGGAGGAACCGCTGCGTCGGGTGCTGCATCCAGACGTCGATCGCCAGCGGGCGTCATTTCCGGAAGGCCCGGGCCTGATCGAGGCAAGCGTCGATCCCCCCGTTGACGCCCGACTCGAATGATTTCACCCGCTCTTGCGGCGTCCCGTGTGCCTGTGGCGAGCGCCAGTTGACCGAGTGCGGGTCACCCACCAAGTACAACTGGTGCTGCGCCTCGAGCAGGTCGTCTTTGTCGAGCACGCCCTCCTCCACCGCATCCCGCGCCCACACGCCCGCCCAGCAGTCGGCGTTCAGCTCCTCGTCCTCCTGAACGTCGAAGTGGCCGGCTATGCCGATTCTGCCCTGTACCGCGTGCCCCCATTCGTGGGCGAGGATCACGGCGTCGGCGGCGGGACCCACCTCACGGTAGAACGGGATCAGAAAGCCGGGCTCGTCCACGACGACCGTGTTGTTCGTGAAGCAATACTCCGCGTCATGCGGCTGCACGGGCCGTCCGTCGCACTTGGGCCTCGAGTCGTCGAGGTCGTAGGCGATCACATGCGGTGCGGGCGCGTACCGCGCGTGGAGGTCGCGCGGAACCGCCTGCGACCAGTAGCGGTTGATCAGGTAAGCGTCGTACTCGAGCGCGCGCTCGTAGTCCGCGTAGTCGACGCCCGCGTACGACCCCGGCTGGCCATCGGCGGGAA
The DNA here is from genome assembly GCA_963829735.1 of uncultured Actinomycetes bacterium. Lineage (GTDB taxonomy): Bacteria > Actinomycetota > Thermoleophilia > Solirubrobacterales > 70-9 > AC-56. The sequence continues at coordinate 525,804 of CAWHJT010000002.1, read as the reverse complement.
TCGTCTTCGCAACCGAGGGGCGGGTGATCGTGACCGTATGCGTGCCTCCCTGGGGTCCGCTCGCGCTCGAGGTCGACGTCGACTGGCCGCCGCCGCCACAGGAGCCCACTCCCGCGGCGATGCACAACGCCGCGAGCGGCACCGCGAGCCGGATATGAACGGACGACAAACGACCTCCCTTCCGAACTGGCTCTCGACGAAACTAGCTCATCCGTATGTCGTCAGCTCGGAAGGCGCCCCAGCCTCCCGCGCCTCCTCGTGCCTCGGGGAACCCCCGAACACGACGACATCGAAGAGCGACCACCCGAACGCCTTACGGGGACTCTGGTTCTGGCCTGTGGTCCCCCTGGTGTCACGCGGTCCGGCCAGCTTCCGGGCCGTCCGTGCTCTCCGGCTCGTCATCCACCGCAACGTTCCTTCGGAACCCGGATCCAGCCGCTCGCGACATTGAGCCCGGCCGGCACTCTTCGGTCGCGGGGCTAGGGCCCCAGGTCCAGGTCTGCGCGGCTGACCGTCGAGAGGATTTGCTGCTGGTAGTAGATGGGCCCGCCCTCGTCGGCCGTCACGTTTGAGGCGGGGTAGTGCGTCGACACGAAGAGGCCATAGACGTTGCTGTTCGAGATGGCGAGGCCAAAGTAGTCGCCGATGAAGCCGCCGCCGTTGGGGCACGGATCCCTGGCCGCGGCGCACGGGTACTGCGACAGGCCACCGAGGTGTTGGCCGGGCTGCTCCGGATCCCAGGTGAACTGCGAGACGCGCAGGTTCGGCCGGGTTGGGACGGCGCCCGCGCCCGAGTCCTTATAGGCCTGGAGCGTCGTGTCGATGCAGAAGTTCGCTCGGCCGACATCGGCGGGCAGGACGCTCGGGTCATTGGGGCACTCCTGGCGGCGGTCGTAGAACTCGATCGCCACCGCCCCTCCCGGTCCGGCCGCGATCGACGGCTGGAACTGATCGGTGGGCGCGCCTGGCGCGTCGGCGTTGTCGTTGACCACGACCGGAGTCGACCAGGTGTGGCCACCGTCCGTCGACTGCGTGAGCTTCACGTCCATCTGGCCGTGGGTGCTGTCCCAGTCCTCGTAGGTGAGATAGAGGTGTCCCGGGTGGGTCGGACTGGCTGCGAAGCTCTCCGTGATCCCGTCGCGGAACCTCGTGTTCGGCAGGCCCGGGGTCGGGATCAGGTTCGGCGTGGCCACGGGCACGAACCGCGAGAAGGTCCGCGCATCGTTCGTCGACCGGGCGACATAGATCTTCGACGAGCCCCCGTTCGGCGGGAACGAAACAAGCGCGACGTACACGTTCCCCGCGGCGTCGATCTCCGGATAGACGTATGTCACGGCCGGGCCCACCTGCGAGGGCGGGCTCAGCGTGACCGCCTTGTCGAATGTGGCGCCGCGGTCGCGCGAGACGGCGAGGCGCACCTTGGTCGCCGAGCCGTTGAAGACAGCCCAGGCGGCGTAGACGTGGTCCTGGAACTGGTTGCCGAGGATGTGGTTGACGGCGATCCACTGCTTGTCCTCGACGTGGCCCCCCTGCCGGGCGGACGCGGTGTTGGGCGGCTCGAGCGGCCGACCGCCGTTGCCCTGCGCCCAGGTACGGCCCATGTCATCGCTATAGGAGACGTCGATCTCGCCGTCCGGGTGAAGCCTGGATGCATCCCAGTACGCGTTGAACGGCAGGATTGTCTGGTACACGCGGCCCTGCGTGTCGAAGTCAACGTTGGGGTCGGTGGTGTCCGTCCAGCTCGGCGGCATCTCCTGGGTGCCGGTCGACACGCAGTCGTAGCCCTGGATCTGGTTGTTGCCAATGGGCGTGCCGCCAAGGATCTGGTAGGCGCCCAGGTAGAACATGTAGAAGGTGCTGTACCTGTCGAAGAAGAACTTCGACGAGCCGACGAGGTCCTCGGTCCCTGGCTTTGCCGCGATCCACGACTCGGAGTGGTTTGCGTTGAAGGGGCCAGGGCCGCACGTCCCCGCCTCAGGAACCCTCGACCCGGCCGGAACCGGATAGCCGCCGCCCGTCGTCGGCGAACTCGCGACCTGGTTCGTGAACGAGACGCTTGACGACCAACCCTGGGCGGAGGCCGCCGCCGGGAACGACAGGGCGCCGAGTACCGCGGCGATAAGGACGAGTCGCTTCGTTTCCCTCAGCCTCCAGCCCTCACTGTTAGAGGACTCCCTCACTGTTAGAGAACTTTATGTATCACATCAGCACTCGCTCATGTGCGATTGCGGCGCGAGCCAGGAATGAGGGAGCGGACTCGCTTCCACCGGAGAACCGGAAGCACATCGCGCGTGACGAAGATGAGCGGGCGGAGAGGACCGCGCCGGGTTCGTCGTCAATGCCCGGGTCCCTGGCTGCCGGCCCAGGAGGCGATCACGTCGGCGAGCTCGGCCCCGGCGAGCGGGACCAGGTCGTTGTGGCCGAGGCCACGGAACACGTGGATGCGTCGCGGCTCCGGGGCCGCCTCGAACAGGGCCCTACCGTGGGCAAGCGGCACGACGTCATCGCGCTCGCCGTGGAGGATCAGAAGCGGGGCGCGCAGAGCGTGGATGCGGCGTAGCGTCGGATAGGCATCGGGAATCAGAGCAGCCGGCAGGAATGGGTAGTGCACTCGGCCGACCTCCCGGACCCCGGTGAACGGGGAGAGCAGCACGAGCCCCGCCGGCGGGCGCTCGAGCGCGAGATCCAGGGCAACGGCGGCACCGAGCGACTCGCCGAGGTAGAAGACGCGGGTCCGGTCGACCCCGGGCTGCTCGAGCAGGCAGGCCAGCGCCGCCCGGGCGTCACGATAGGTGCCCTCCTCGCTCGGCCTGCCGCTGCTGCGGCCATAGCCGCGGTAGTCGAACAACAGCACGTCGAATCCGACGGCGGCCAGCAGGACGGCGTGGAGGACACGATCGCCGACGTTGCCGGCGTTTCCATGACAGAGGAGCAGGTGGCCGAGCGACTCGGTCCGGGCCGTGATCCACCAGCCGTGAAGCCGCTCGCCGTCCTCTGTGGCAGGGGCGAGGTCGCGGTAGTCGAGCCCCGCCCGGTCCGGCGTCTCGAGGAACTCGCGGGAGGGGAAGTAGAGCAGCGAGTTGAGCAGCGGGCGAATCATCCGGCCTAGTATCGGCCCCCAGCGCGGGTCGCCCTTCCGCGAACGGCGTGCGGCAACGGCCGGGAGGTGCGACCATCTGGAAGCGCTTCGGGATGACCGACCACCTAACCGCCCTCGACGCCGCCTTCCTCGAGCTCGAGGAGGGCGATGCCTCGGCCCACATGCACATCGGCTGGACGATGGTCTTCGACCCGCGTCCGGCGGGTGGCACCCCCCGCGTCGAGGACGTCCATCGGCTGCTCGAGGAGCGTCTGTCGCTCCTGCCGCGCTTTCGCCGCCGGCTGTCGGCCCCGGACACGGGCACGCTGACGTATCCGACCTGGGTCGCCGATGAGGAGTTCGACATCGCGTCCCAGGTCCACCAGGCGACCCTTCCCGAGCCGGGCGGCCAGGACGAGTTGCTCGAGTGGATCGCCGAGTACTACTCGCGGCGTCTCGATCGCACCCGGCCCTTGTGGGAGATGGCGCTGCTCGACGGACTCGCCGACGACAGGTGGGCAATCGCCGTCAAGGTCCACCATTGCCTAGTCGATGGCATGAGCGGTGTCTCGCTGACCGGGCTGATGCTCGATCCCGAGCCTGATCCAGGCGCAGAGTCGCAGGGGCTGCTGGAGGGATTTCGGCCACCTCCCGACCGTGAGCACGGCGTTTATGGTCCGCGGTCGCTCATCACCCACGGTGTCCGCGCGGGCATTGACCTCGCGTTACACCCCGGGAGGCTCCGGGACGTGCTCTCGCGCTCGCGCGCTGTGGTCGAGCTGATCGCGCGCGACGAGTTGCGCGCCGCACCGCAGACGAGCCTCAATGTGCCGATCGGGCGCAACCGCCGCGTTGCCGAGGTCTCGGTCGGGCTCGAAGAGCTGAAGACGATCAAGCGCGAGCTTGGCGGCACGGTGAACGACGTCGTCCTCGCCGCCTCGGTCGGCGGCATCCGGCGCCTGCTCGAGTCGCGCGGCGAGGAGCTTGACCCACACGGCCTGCGGGCGATGGTGCCGGTCAGCGTGAGGGAAGCGAGCGAGGCGCTGGCGCTCGGCAACCGGGTCAGCTCCCTGTTCGTCGAGTTGCCGGCCGCAGAGCCCGATCCGGCGGAGCGATACCGGCAGACGATGGGGGCGGCGGAGGCGCTGAAGGGAGGCGGGCAGGCCGCCGGTGCCGAGGCGTTGGTCGACCTTGCGGGGCTGGCGCCGCCCGTCCTGCATGCGGCCGTGGCCCGCCTCTCCTACACGCCGCGCCTGTTCAACGTAACGATCACCAACGTTCGCGGCTCGCCGATGACGTTGTACGGGCTGGGCGCTCCCCTGCGCCACATCTTTCCGCTCGTCCCGATCTTCGCCTTCCATGCCGTCGGCATCGCGGTCGTGAGCTACGACGGTGAGGTGGTATTCGGGCTCAATGCCGACCGCGACAGCGTCCCTGATCTCCAAGCCTTGGAACGCGGGATCGCCGACTCGCTGGCCGAATTGCACGGGCTGGTGGGCGGCGTGGATCGGCTGCACGCGGACTGAAACGCGATCACCGAGCCCCGGCCTCGAGCACGTGGACCAGGGCGGCTCCTGGGTCAAGACGCATGGATTCCACCACCGGATACGCGTCGCAGCGGTGCAGCCGAGCGCGATCAAACCCGGCGGCTCGCAGCGCCGTCGCCGCTTCGGCTTCGTCCGCGAAGTGCCTGTAGACGCGCCCCCGCACGAAGGTCGACAAGACGACGTCGAAGGCTCGCTCCGCGGCGCCGCCATCGCCACGGTCAAGGCGGAGGTCGGCCAGATAGCCGCCCTCCAGGTCGTTTGGCTACAGAACTGGCAATCCCGCGACGCTCACGTGCCAGCTTGCAGGAACTTGCGCCTTACGTGATCGTCGAGGCCGAGGAACAGCTCGCTCGCCTCATCGTCGCGCCCGAAGCGAGTGGAGCTCCTCGAGGGCCAGGTTCTGGGCGATCATCGGATAACCCTGGTGCCCCGCGCGCCACGGAGAACCTCCACGGCATCGCCGAGCCCGCCGATCGCGGCGAAACCTCCGGTGCGCTCCGCGAACCGGCGCGCCGCCTCCACCTTGGGCCCCATGGACCCGGGCGCGAACTCCATCTCGCGCAGCTCGGCCGCGGAGACCTCGCGAAGCGGGCGCGCGTGCGGCGTCCGCCAGGCGGCCTCGACGTTCGCCACGTCCGTCAGCAGGAGCAAGGCGTCCGCCTCCAACCCCGACGCGAGCAGCGCCGCCGCCAGGTCCTTGTCGATCACCGCCTCCACGCCATGCAGCCGCCCTTCCGTGCTGACTACGGGAATCCCGCCCCCGCCGACGCAGATGACCAGCACGCCCGCTTGCACCAAGAGCATGATCGTCGGAAGCTCGACGATCTCGCGCGGCTCCGGCGACGGCACGACCCGCCGATATCCTGCGGCGTCCGCGGCCACCGACCAGCCCCTCTCCGCCGCCAGCCGCTCAGCGAGGTCGCGGTCGTACATCGGCCCGATCGGCTTGGTGGGCCGATCGAACGCCGGGTCGTCGGGGTCGACGACCACCTGGGTTAGGAGGGTTGCGATCGACCGGCCGTGAAGGGCGTTGGCGAGCTCCTGATCGAGCATGTACCCGACCATGCCCTCCGTCTCGGCCCCCAGCACGTCGAGCGGATATGGACGCTCCGCGGGATCGGCCTCGCCCTGCAGGGCCAAGAGCCCGATCTGGGGGCCGTTCCCGTGGGTCACGACGACCTCATGCTCGCGGGCAAGATCGGCGATCGCCCTCACCGCCACGGCGACGTTGCGCCGCTGCGTGTCAGCATCCGCGTGCTGGCCCCGACGCAGGAGCGCGTTTCCTCCGAGGGCCACCACCACCCGCATGGGACCTTTTTATCGCCCGACGGCGCCGGATGGCGCGGGGGCATACGCTACGTGCAGCATGGTGGAGAGCGCCGCTCGATCCAACGGGGTTCGACCGCGACGCCTGATCATCATGGGCGCCGGGGGCCGCGACTTCCATGACTTCAACGTGCTCTATCGCGACGATCCGAGCGTCGAGGTGGTCGCGTTCACGGCCACGCAGATCCCGGGAATCGCCGACCGCACTTACCCGGCCTCGCTCGCCGGCTCCCGCTATCCCCACGGGATCCCCATCCGACCGGAGGAGGAGCTGGTCGACCTTGTGGGAAGCGAGGACGTCGAGGAGGTCGTATTCGCGTACTCGGACGTCCCGTACGAACACGTCATGCACTGCGCGGCGCGGGTCCAGGCGGCGAATGCTGACTTCAGCCTTCCGGGGCCAGGCTCGACGATGCTGGCCGCGACCAAGCCGGTCGTTTCCGTCTGCGCGGTGCGGACCGGCAGCGGCAAGAGCCAGACGAGCCGCGAGATCGGCCGCATCCTCGTCGGGGCGGGGCTCAAGGTCGGGCTGATTCGGCATCCGATGCCGTACGGCGACCTCGAGCCGATGCGGGTGCAGCGGTTCGCGACGATCTCGGACATCGACGCCTCGCACCCGACGATCGAGGAGCGCGAGGAGTACGAGCGCCCGGTCGAGATGGGAATCGTCGTCTACGCGGGGGTCGACTACGCCGACATCACCCGTCTCGCCGCGAGCGAATCCGACGTCCTGATCTGGGACGGGGGCAACAACGACGTCCCCTTCCTGCGGCCCGATCATCTCGATCGTGGTCGTGGACCCGCTGCGGCCGGGCCACGAGCTCGCCTACTACCCCGGCGAGACGAACCTGCGAATGGCGGACGTGATCATCGTGAACAAGGTCGACAGCGCGAACGAGAGCCAGGTCCGGGAGGTCCTGGGCCACGTCGCCGCCGCCAATCCGGCCGCCGCGGTCGTCGAGGCGGCCTCACCCGTCTCGCTCGGCGATGGCGCGCCGCTCGAGGGACGGGCCGCGCTCGTGGTCGAGGACGGCCCGACGATCACACATGGCGGGATGCCGTTCGGGGCGGGAACGGTGGCGGCACGCCAGGCCGGGACGGCCTCGGCGGTCGATCCACGGCCCTACGCCGTCGGCTCGATCCGGGACACGTTCGAGCGCTATCCGCACATCGGATCCGTCCTGCCCGCGATGGGATATTCGGACGATCAGCTCCGCGATCTGGAGCAGACGATCAACGGGACGCCGTGCGACGTCGTGGTGACGGGTACCCCGATCGATCTGTCGCGTCTGATCGACTCGCGTCATCCGATCCGCCACGCGACATATGAGCTGAGCCAGGTGAGCGGTCCCCGGCTCGAGGAGATTCTTGCGCCGGTCGTCGCGATGGCGACCGGCGCCGAGCCGGGGTAGGTCGATGTCGCTGGACGAGCGCTTGGATCTGTTCGCGATCAAGGCGCAGGTCGAGCGACTGAGCGAACTCGCCGGGTTGGGCTCGCTCGCCGCGGACATCGGCTTCTTGCGCCGCGCGCGCCGGTCCCTGCTCCCACTCCCCCTGATCGACCGGCCCGGCGAGATCAATGCCGCGGACGTCTTCCCGCCGTTCGAGCCGCGGCCGGTCCCTCGGATGGCGGGCGAGCGGATCGCCCTCGTCGCTTCTGGCGGGGGCGGTGCCGCCGTCTCGCTCATCGGCGTGGCCCGGGCGTTCGAGGAGGCGGGCCTGGAGCCGGCGGAGATCGTGAGCTGCTCCGGGGGGGCGATCTGGGGCTCGATGTGGGCCGCCGGAATGTCGGCCCAGGAGATGGCGGAGTTCTCCCTCTCCTGGCAGCCCGAGGAGTACCTCGACATCCAATGGCTGAAGCTGCCGCGGTTCGCCCTCTCGGCGTTGCGCGGCTTCACCGGAGTCGCGAAGGGCGAGGCGATCGAACGCCTCTTCGCTCGGCGCCTGCACGAGATGCGCTGTGGCGAGACGCCGATCCCGATCACCACGATCGTCTACAACATGGATCTCGGGACGGTGGAGTACTTCGGGACGAAGCGGACACCGGACGTCCCGGTTGGACATCTGGTGCGAGTGGCGATCGCCCTGCCGCTGTTCATCGAGTCGGTCGAGGTAGGCGGGCACCTCTACGTCGACGGGGGAGTGATCGAGGTGTGGCCCGCGCGGCCGGTGATCGAGGACGGCGGCTTCGACCGCGTCTTCGGCGTCAACTTCATGCTGCCGTCGGGGTTCGAGCCCGACGACATCACCGGCTGGCCCGACAGAACCGGCGGCATCCTCGAAGCGAGCCGCCAGCTCCAGCAGGGCTATCACCTGGAGCTCGCGCGCCGGGCACGCGACGCGCTCGGGGACAAGCTGACGCTGATCGACCCCGTCGACGCTTCGGCGCTGCGGGGAACCTCCTTCTACGAGCTCTTCATCGACCGGGTCCACTGGCCTGAGCTCATCCGCCAGGGGCACGACGCGGCGACACGGGCGCTGAACGCGTTCCGGACGCCCGTCCCTGACCATTCCGACCCGCGTGGGGACGCTTGAAGCGGGTAACCGATCCGGCGCGTCTCGAGGACGAGTACGGCGTTCACAACTACCACCCGCTCCCCGTGGTCATCACCCGCGGCGAGGGTTCATGGGTCGAGGACATCGATGGGCGCCGCTATTTCGATGCGTTGTCCGGCTACTCGGCACTCAACTTCGGACACCGCCATCCGCGCCTCGTTGCCGCTGCACGCAAACAGCTGGAGAGGCTCACGCTCACCAGTCGCGCCTTCCACAATGACCGCCTCGGGGAGTTCTGTCGGCGTTTGGCCGAGGTCTGCTCGGCACAACGAGTCCTTCCCATGAATACCGGCGCCGAGGCCGTCGAAACGGCGATCAAGGCTGCACGCAAGTGGGGTTATGAAGCCAAGGGGGTCAGGCCAGGTCGGGCGAAGATCGTCGTCTGCCACGGGAACTTCCACGGGCGTACGACCACGATCGTCTCCTTCTCCGACGACCAGTTGGCCCGTTCGAGCTTCGGCCCGTATACGCCCGGCTTCGAGAGCATCCCGTTCGGCGACCTCAGCGCTCTCGAGGCTGCGCTGGACGACGAGACGGTTGCGTTTCTCGTCGAGCCGATCCAGGGTGAGGCCGGGGTGATCGTGCCGCCCCCCGGCTATCTCGCGCAGGCTCGGCAACTCTGCGAGGCCGCCAAAGTCCTCATGATCGCCGACGAGATTCAGTCGGGGCTCGGGCGTACCGGGCGGATGTTCGCGTGCGAGCACGAGAACGTCCACCCGGACTTGATGCTCCTCGGGAAGGCGCTCGGCGGCGGGATCGTCCCGATATCGGCGGTCGTCGGCTCCGACGAGGTCCTTGGACTGTTCAGGCCGGGCCAGCACGGCAGCACCTTCGGCGGCAATCCACTCGCGTGCGCCATCGCCCTCGAGGTGCTCGACCTGCTGGCGGACAAGACGCTCGAGCGGAACGCTGCGGAGCTCGGCTCGCGATTCCTCGACTCGCTCCGCACGGCGTCCCACCCCGCGGTTGTAGCGATCCGTCAGCGCGGGCTTTGGATCGGGATAGACATCCACGAGGAGGCCGCCACGGCAAGGCGGGCGTGCGAGCGGCTGATGGCTGCGGGAGTGCTGACCAAGGAGACGCAGGAGCGCACGCTCCGCTTTGCTCCGCCTCTGACGACGACCGGTGAAGAGCTGAATTGGCTGCTCGAGCGGGTGAATCTCATCCTCGGAGAGCTGTGAGCCCGTACGCCGAGGGGGCGCTGGCCGAGCTGGATGCGATCGGTTGCGCGGAGCTGGTCCACGCGGGCACATGCGCGCCGCGCGAGCTCGTCGGCGCCGCAATCGCGCGCATCGAGGAGGCGAACCCGCAGCTGAACGCCGTCGTGCACGATCGCTTCGAGCAGGCGCTGGCCGAGGCGGAAGTCGTCGATACAGCGAGGCCGTTCGCCGGGGTCCCGTTCCTCTACAAGGACATCGGCGCCTTCGAGGCGGGCGAGCGCGCGACGCTGGGCATGCGGCTGCTGCGCGACCGCGACATGCGGGCGCCGTTCGGCAGCAACTACGCCGACCGAATCAGGGCGGCGGGTTTCATCCCGCTCGGGCGCACCAACACGCCCGAGCTCGGGCTCTGCGCGACGACCGAGCCGGAGGCCTTCGGCGCAACGCGCAATCCCTGGGACCTGGGCCGCACGCCGGGCGGCTCGAGCGGCGGGTCCGCGGCCGCCCTCGCCGGTGGGCTCGTCCCCGTCGCCCACGGGAACGACGGCGGCGGCTCGATCCGCATCCCGGCCGCGGCCTGCGGGTTGGTCGGCCTGAAGCCGTCGCGGGGACGCATCTCCTGGGGCCCCGTCCTCTGGGAGACCGACGCCGGCCTCGCCGTCGAGGGGGTGCTGACGCGAACCGTGCGCGACAGCGCGGCCCTGCTCGACGTGCTGGCCGGCACGTCTCCCGGTGATCCATACACCGCGCCGGCGCCGGGGCGACCGTGGCACGAGGAGGTCGGCGCCGATCCGGGCCGCCTTCGTATCGGCCTCCTCGAGCAGGCCCCGGCCGAGGCCTGGTCGACCGACCCCGCCTGCGTTCGGGCGGTCCGGCGCTGCGCCGCGACGCTTGAGGAGCTCGGGCACGTGGTCGAGCAGTCGGCCCCGCAGCCGATCAACGACTGGTCCTTTGCCGCCGGTTGGGTCGATTGGTGGGCGGCCACGGCAGCCGCCGCCACGATCGCGGCGATCGAGGCCGTGGTAGGGACCCCGATCGCAGCGGACGACGTGGAGCCGATGACCTGGGCGCTCAGCGAGCGCGGGCGGGCGATGTCGGCTGTCGAATTCCTTCAGCGTCGCGACCAGCTTGGCACCATGGCCCGCATCGCAGGCACTTGGTGGGGCGAGGGATTCGACCTGCTGCTGACCCCGACCGTCCAAGCGCCGCCCCCGGCCCTGGGCGCGCTCATGGAGGGGGATCCCGCGACCCTGCTCGAGCGACAGCTGCGCTGGTTTCCGCTCACCCCGTTCGCCAACGTCAGCGGCCAGCCCGCGATCTCGGTGCCGGTCGACTCGGGTGCCGACGCGCTCCCGGTCGGCGTACAGCTGATCTCCGGGCTGGGGCGCGAGGACGTGCTGATCCGCCTCGCGGCGCAGCTCGAACAGGCGATGCCCTGGCGAGGCGTGGCACCTGCTTTCGCCCGCGACGACGTTCCGGGCCCCGCCTCCGATCCGGGGCGAGAATGACTACCTCGCGGCCCGGCGACCTATTGCCCAGCCGGCCTTACTCGCTCGCGACGTCGCGGCGCAGGAAGATGAGCCCGGCGGCGACCAGCGCCGGAATGGCGTAGAGCGCGCACACCCAGAGCGCCTTGACGATCGGGGCCCAGTCGACCGGCGTCCGCAGGAATCCCTGCCAGGCGTTGAACTGGGTGCTCAGCAGATACGGGTGCAGGCCGCCGAGGCCGGGCAGGATGTCCACCAGCTGGAGGAGCAGCGAGAAGAGCAGCGTGCCCACGATGGCCGCGCCGCTGTTGCGGAGGGCCGTGGACAGAAGCACCGCGATCGATGCGATGGCCAGGATCGGCAGCAGGTAGACGAGCAGGCTCGCGCCGACGAGGCCGAGGCCATGGAGCGCGGAGACGCGGGTGCCGGACAGGCTCGTGATCGGGTTGAAGCCAGACGCGAGGATCCCGGCGACGAGCGCGACGGCGCCGGTGATCGCGATCGCAGCGATCGCGTAGCTCCCAGCCGCCAGGGCCTTCGCGGCGAAGATCTGGTGCCGCTCGGCCGAGCGGGTGAGGATCGCCTTCAGCGTGTCGTGACGGTCCTCGGCGGCGACGATGTCACCGGCGACGAGCGCCGTGATCAGCGGGAACATCCAGATCGATCCGAACAGGAGCAGCACGAGCGGAATCGCGAGCCCGGTCTGGTGGACGTAGCGGCCGAAGGCGACGTCCTCGGGCCTGCCGCCCTGAGTCACGAGGGCGATCACGAAGATCAGCGGGACCACCGCCGCGGCGCCGAGGCCGAGATAGGTGCGCTTCTGAGCTCGAAGCTTTCGCAGCTCCCACCGGTAGATGGTCAGCACACCCGGCATCAGGCAGTCACCGCGGCCTCACCGGGTGCCTCGACCTCGGCCGGCGGCGACGCGCCGTCCTCGGTGAGACGGAAGAAGAGCTCCTCGAGGGTGGCGTGCTTGGGACTGAGCTCGAGGATCCCAACTCCGGACTCAGCCAGCGCCAGGGACAGCTCCGCCACAGCCGACTCGTCGGTGACCTTGAACGCCAGCTCGGTCCCCGAGCGCTGCTCTAGCGCCGACACGTGCGCCTGCCGGGTGAGGATCGCCCGCGCGCGTTCGTCGTCGGTGGTGCGCACCCTGAAGCTCAGACCCGCGGTCTGCCTGAGCTCTGCGAGCGACCCCTCGTACGCGATCCGCCCGCGGCGGATGATCGCCATCCGGTTGCACAGCTCGTCCACCTCGACCAGGAGGTGGCTCGAGAGCAGCACCGTGATCCCCCGGCCGGCCAGGTCGCGAACGAGCCGGCGCATGTCCCGCATTCCCGCGGGGTCGAGGCCGGTCGTCGGCTCGTCCAGGATCAGCAGGCGCGGGTCCCGCAGGAGCGCGGAGGCGATGCCGAGCCGCTGCCGCATCCCGTGGGAGTACCCGCGCACCTTGTCCTTTGCCCGGTCCAACAGGCCCACGATCTCCAGAACCTCGTCGATCGCCTTCGCGTGGTCGCTCTCGAGCCCGTCGAGCGCGGCGTAGAGCTCGAGGTTCCGGCGGCCGCTGAGGTACGGATAGAAGGACGGAGCCTCGACGAAGCCCGCAACGCCTTCCAGCGCCTTCACGCTGATCTGCGGGTCACGCCCGAACAGGCGCACCGATCCGGCGCTGGGGCGGATCAGCCCCAGCATCATCCGAAGTGACGTCGTCTTCCCGGCGCCGTTGGGGCCGAGATAGCCGAACACGTCCCCGGGCTCGATCGTCAGGTCGACCCCGTCGACCGCGACGATCTCCCCGTAGCGCTTGGTTAGGCCGCGGACCTCGATCGGCGCCGCGCCCCCACCCCCGTTCGCGTCCCTCACCGCGAGAGGCCCCGGGCGGCCTGCTCGGCCACCACGGGCTTCACCGAGCCCGCGACCGCGTACGCGACGCCGTGCTTCTGGAAGCGGATCGCCGTCCCGAGCGCCGTCTGGAGCTCCTGCCCGGACACGCCTCCCAGCGAGACCGTTGGCAGGCTGAGCTCCCCGTTCGAACCGGCCCCCTGCGGCGCTCTGGCGTGCTTGCCGGACGAGGGATATTCGAGGACGACCAGTCCATCGAGGCCGCGCCCGTAGGTAACGGCGGCACCGTTAGCTTCGTGACCCCGCAGCAGGTGGACCTCGCCCCGCTTCATTCCCGCGAGCGACGCCGGGGCGCGGAGCGGGAAGCCGAGCTTGCCGGCGACGGCCGCCGACCCGCTTACGGGGGCGGGGGATCGATGAGGCGCCGGATGTCCCTGGACAGTTCCCAGGTTCGTGACCTTCGTGCCCGGTGAGGGCGAGATCGCGAACACGGAGTCCGAGACCGGGCCGAACGAGATGTCGGTGGCGCGGAGTTCGAGCACCGGGGAGCTGTCACCGCGGGCGTATACGGCAGCGTCCAGCGGCGTGCCGTGAACCGCGTCCCATGCCAGCTGGGCGCCGCCAACGAGTCCGCCGTGGCTCTTCGGGGACACGCGAACGCTGTACGCGGGTCGCCCGGCGACATCGGTCGGCGTCGCCTTGCCCACGACCAGATGCCTGGAGACCGCGGCGAGCTCGTGCCGAATCAGAGTGAGAGACGGCGCGACCCTCCGACCCCGTTGGGCGTCGGAGGCCTTGCCGCTCTCGCGCGGGAGCGCCCCCCTGTAAGCCGTGCCGCTGTCGCCGCTGTAGAACAGGAAGTGGCGCCCGTTGACGACGATCTCGCTATCGCCGCGTGCCGAGTCGGACTGCAGCTCGATCCGCAGCTTGCCGTCGGACGTCGCCCAGAGCCGCCCGGACCCGCCGGTCAGGAGCGGATCGGAGCCCTGCACGCTCCCCGCGCTCAGCAGGTGGTTCGTGAACTGGATGCGAGCGGACACGCCGGGCACGCTCGGCGCAGTGAGCGCGTCGTGAACCGCCCGCGGCAGCGGCCTCGGGGGCGGCGTCGGACCGCCGCCGGTCGCTGCGATCGCGAGCGCGGCCGTAGCGACACCGGCGATGACGACTCCCGCACACAGGGCCAAGAGCCTTCGAGTCGAAATGCGACGCAGATAGCTCATTGCCTTCTCGAAAGATCCTGCGTCTCACAGAGTACGCCGCCTGCCTCAATAACCCCTGAAGGCAAGTAGTTCGAGTATTGGAGGGCGCTGAACGGAAACTCCTCTAGGGGCCGCCGTAGAGATCGATCCCGTGCGGCTCCTGAATGATGTTGCCGCCGTCGACGACGATCGACTGGCCCGTCACGTAGCTCGCCTCATCGGTGCACAGGAACGCGACCACGCCGGCGACCTCGTCGGGCGTGCCCGGGCGCCCGATCGGGGTGTGGCGGCCCGCCTCGAGCTCGTCGGGCTCCGAGGAGGCGGTCTCGATCCACCCCGGCGCGACCGAGTTCGCGGTCACGCCGGCGGGGCCGTTCTCGATCGCGATCGTCCGCATCATCGCGTCCATCGCCCCCTTGGCGGTCGCGTACGCCGTCGATCCGGGCGCCGTCACCAGTGGCCCGGTGACCGAGGAGACCATCACGATCCGCCCGTGCCCGCGCTCGACCATCTCGGCCAGCACTGCCTGCGTCGCGTTGAACGCGGTCTTCAGCGTGATCTCGAGCTGGTGGTCGAGCCCTTCGGGTGAGAGCTCGGTGAACGCCACTTCGCCCGCCTCGACGCCGGTCTGCACCATCCCCGCGGCGTTGACGAGGATGTCGATCGCGCCGTGCGCCTCCCGCGCGCCGGCGGCAAGCGCGGCGATCTGCTCGCGGTGGGTGAGGTCGGCAACGAACGAGAGCGCATCCTCTCCCAGCTCCGCCGCCCGCTCGTGGATCCGGTCCGTGGTCGAGGTGATCGACACTCGCGCGCCGAGTTGGGTGAGCATCCGGGCACTCGCGAACCCGATTCCCTGCGCGCTCCCGCAGCCGGTGACCAACGCGTGGCGAGACGTGAGGTCGAATGGCTGCGGCGGCATCTGGCGCCGCGATCGTAGCCCGGCTCGAGATCGGCCGCCGAGGCGAGCCACAGCGCAGAGGGCACAAGGCTCAGCTGACGATGTGGAGCCGGTTCAACCCCGGGCGGGCTCGTGGCCGCGGTCCGCCTCAAGCGCATCAAGTGCCTCGTCGCGGGTGGCGAACACCCCAACGCGCAGGTCGATGGCCGTAAGCGAGAAGAGCTTGCGAATACGTGGATTTGACACGACCGCGAACGCTGCGCCGGGTGCATCCCCATTGCCCAGATTGTTATGGAGATGGAGAGCCAGGCGCAGGCCGGTCGAGTCGATGAACGGGCACTCGGACAGGTCCAAGATCACCGGTCGGCGCCCCGAGATCGCCAACTCGGCCGGGCCCTTGAGTTGCTCGACCGCGGCCAGGTCGAGCTCGCCCTTGACGGCGATCACCAATCCATCGCCGTCCCCGATTGGTGAAATTTCGAACTCGAAGTGCATCGGCTGCCCCTTTTTGTCGTCCTCCAAGGGGGCCCGCGCGTCGACCTGGTCTCGAGAGCCGGCTTCCATCGGCACTCCTCCTTCTTTGGATCGAGATAACAACCGGTCAGATTCCGGACCGCGCGGGCAGTCTAACACAGCTTGAGGAGAATTTGACGATATTTTTTAGGCACTACCTCGTCACACCCCGCCAAATCTGCTCAGTTGCGCCTCCGCATTGGGGTAGCATCACCGCCGTGCCTGATGAAGTTGATGCAAACCGCGGCATCTACAGCATTGGGGCAGTGGCTCGAATGCTGGAGATCTCTCCGGCGACGATCCGCAATTGGGAGGAGCGCTACGGCACGATCGTCCCGGAGCGGAGCGCCGGGGGACACCGCTTGTACTCCCGTGACCAGGTGGAGCAGCTCCGCTTTATCGCGGCGGGGATTGAGCGCGGGCTCTCCGCGGCCGATGCTCACCGGTTGCTTGTCGAGCCCGAGGAGGGTGTCCGCCCCCCGAGCGAAGGCGTCGGGACTCGCTTGCTCGTGCTGCTCGCGGAGCGCGATCCCCTGTCCGCAGAACTAGAGGAGTTCTTCCTCCGTACCGAGGGATATGAAGTGAGTCTGGCATTCGCAGTCGGCGAGGCTGAGGAGCACTGGCGCGAGAGCCGGCCCCAGCTCGCGATCGTGGAGCTGATGATCTCGGGCGGTCTGGGCGCGGAGCTGTGCCAGCGTTTGAAGCAGCAGGACACAGGAGCCGTTCTCGCGATCTCCGCCCTGGAGGCCCAAGATGCGGCGCTGGCTGCGGGCGCCGATGCCTTTTTGCAAAAGCCGTTTGACCCACTCGAGCTCGTCTCAACGGTCAAGGACCTGCTTGGGGCGAGCGCACTGGTGAGTCGCCGCGGGGGCGAGAGTCGCTGATGGACGAGCGCGTCACGAGCGGCGACGACGGGCTCGACGAGATACTCGGTGGGGGTCTGCCGAGGAACGGAATCAACCTGATTTCGGGGCTGCCGGGCTCGGGAAAGACCCTGCTGTGCCAGCAGTTCGCCTTCGCCGGCGCGACCGAGGAACTCCCTGCGATCTACCTCTCCACGGTCTCCGAGCCGTTCGAGAAGATCCTGCGTTACGGCCAGACGCTCAGCTTCTTCGACCGCGATGCGATTGGCCGGTCGATCTACTACGAGGACCTGGGCGGCGTGGTGGGCGGCGAGGGTGGGCTCACCGCAGTGACGGAGCGGATCAGCGCGCTGCTCAAGGAGCGGCGGCCAGGGATCATCGCGATCGACAGCTTCAAGGCGCTGGCCGAGTTCGCGGAGGACGGCCGGGCGTTCCGCCGCTTCCTGCACGACCTCGGCGCGATGCTCACAGCCTACCCCGCAACCTGCTTCTGGATCGGGGAATACAGCGACGAAGAGGCGCGCGCGGCGCCGGAGTTTGCCGTCGCCGATGGGATCATTTCGCTCAGTACACAGCGTGCGAACGAGCGCTCGCTGCGCATGATTCAGGTGGTCAAGCTCCGCGGGAGCGGCTTCCGCTCGGGTCGTCACGCATATCGCCTCTCCAGGGAGGGCATCACGGTTTTCCCCCGGCTCGCCGACCCTCTCGAGGGGGATGACTACCGGGTGAGCAAAGACCGGATTTCCTCTGGGATCCCGCCGCTGGACACGATGCTCGCCGAGGGCTACCGGCCGGGCACCTCCACCCTGATGGCCGGACCCTCGGGTGCCGGCAAGACGCTGATGGGACTTCACTTCATATTCCGCGGCGCGGCGAGCGGCGAATCTGCCGTGATCGCCACCCTGCAGGAGAACCCGAGCCAGCTGCAAGAAATGGCCACCGGTTTCGGCTGGTCGCTGGACGATGAGGGGGTGGCCGTCATGTACAGGTCTCCCAACGATGTTTACATCGACGAATGGGTGTACGAGCTCCTTGCCCTGATTGAGGCCAAAGGGGCGACGCGGGTGCTGATCGACAGCTTGAGCGACCTGCATTACGCGGCGCCCGATCCCGTGCGCTTCCGCGAGTTCATCTACTCGCTCACGCAACGCCTCTCGCGCGCGGGAATAAGCCTGATAATGACCAGCGAGATACCGGATCTCTTCCACGTCGGCAGCCTCGCCGAGTACGGGATCTCACACCTCTCCGACAACGTCATCCTGCTTCAGTACCTGCGCGCCGACTCACGCCTCCGGCGCACGATGACGATCCTCAAATCACGCGCGAGCGCCCACGATCCCGAGATCCGCGAGTTCGAGATTGCTCCGGGCGGGATAGTGCTCGGAGATCCGATCGCAGATGAGTACGTTCGCCGCTAGGCGTTCGGTCACTTGAACAACCACGTTCAGCTTGAAGCCCACGGGGCAAGGTACGCGGTCGCCACGCCGCACTCGCAGGCGACCGATGTGGCGGTCGCTGTCTTTCGCGACGGCGGCAACGCGGTCGATGCCGCGATCGCGGCGGCCGCCGCGCTGACGGTCGCCTACCCGCACATGTGCAGTCCCGGCGGCGACGTGATCGGCTTGCTCACGACGCCCGAAGGCGAGGTTCGGGCGATCAACGGAAGCGGGGCTGCCCCGCAAGCGATTGCCCCCGTCGCCGAGGGATGGTCACGCATGCCCTTCGACGGGCCGCACACCGTCACCGTGCCGGGCGCCGTCGCCGCGTGGCAGACCATGCACGAGCTGGTGGGCTCGATGCAGTGGAAGAAGGTCATGGATCCCGCGGTGCGGCTGGCGGCGGAGGGGGTTCCCGTGGCCGGCTCGCTGGCCAAGGCCATCGTCGACAACTCGACCCGGATCGCCGCCGACCGCGGGATGCGTGAGGTCCTGATGCCGGATGGCTTTCCGCTGCCCGAAGGCGCCGCGCTTCGTCAGCCGGCGCTGGCGCACTCGCTGGCGCGGATCGCGGACGGCGGGGCGGCGGCGCTCTATGAAGGCGATGTCGGCGAAGAGCTCGTGACCTGTCTGACGGAGCTGGGCTCGACCATCGACACAGAGGACCTTCGAGCCCACCGGACAGACGTCTGCGAGCCGATCGGGTTGCGTGCCGCGGAATGCGAGATCCTCACCGCCCCACCGAACAGCCAGGGCCTGCTCCTACTGCAGACGCTGGCCGCGTTGGAGGAGCTCGGGCCGGGCGACTACCTCGGCGCCGATGCCGGTTTCCTCGGCGAGCTCTTCCGGCTCGCGGCCGCGGACCGCGATCGTCATCTGGGCGACCCACGATTTGCCCGAGTGCCCGTCGAGGAGTCTCTGTCGCGCGAGCATGCCGCCGAGCTCGCGGCGACGGCGCGGGATCGCCGCGCGGCCGCGGTCGAGACCGGGAGATTCTCCGGCAACTCGGCCGGCGACACCGTCGCCCTCGTCACGGCGGACGGCAGCGGGCACGCGGCCGTCGTCGTCCAGAGCCTCTTCGGCCCCTTCGGGGCGGGGATCCTGGACCCGGCCAGCGGGATCGTCTGCCACAACCGGGGCGCCTTCTTCTCCCTCGATCCGGGCTCGCCGAACGTCCTCGAGGGCGGCAAGCGACCCGCGCATACGCTGATGCCCGTGATGCTGCGGGAGGACGGGCGCGTCGTGGGGCTCCAGGGGACGATGGGCGGTCCGGCCCAGCCGCAGATCCACGCGCAGGTGCTCCTGCGCATGCGACAGGGCATGGATCCCGCCCGGGCGGTGGCGGCCCCGCGCTGGATCGTCGCCGAGCCGGCCTCCAGCAGCCAGCGCGACGCCTACGCCGAGGGCGAGCTCGAGCCGGCGGCCACCGACGCCCTTCGCGCAGCGCGCTTCACGGTGCACCCTCTCCCGCCCCGCTCCGAAGCCGTCGGCCACGCGCAGGTGATCCGACGATCGGGCGGCGGGTTCTCGGCGGGCGCCGACCCGCGTGCCGACGGCTCGGCGGGTGCCGGCTAGTTCGGGCGGCGATGCTCCATTCGAGAGATGGCCCCGGCGCGGTACCGCATCTGATGGCCCGGCGCGCGCTGGTTACCGGGGCGACCGGATTCGTTGGGGGCCGCCTCGCCGCCGAGCTGGCCGAGTCGGGCTGGGCGGTGCGCTGCGTAGTGCGCGATCGCTCGCGGGCGCGGGGCCTGGCCGAGCGCGGCTTCGAGCTCCACGAGGCCGACGTCCTCGACGCCGAGGCCCTCCGGGGTGCCGGGCAGGGCGCCGAGATTGCCTACTACCTGATCCACGCCATGGGACGCGGCGGAGTGGGCGGGTTCGAAGAGCGAGAGCAGCGCTCGGCGGAGAACTTCGCCCGGATGGCGGCACGCGAGGGAGTCGGCCGGGTCGTCTACCTGGGCGGCCTGGGTGACCGGCCCCAGTCGAGGCATCTTCGAAGCCGCCACCGGACGGCCGAGATACTCCGGGAGCTGGGGCCTCCCCTGACGTACTTCCGGGCCGGAATGGTCGTCGGCGCCGGCAGCGAGTCCTACCGCACGCTGCGCTACCTCGTGCAGCGCCTTCCCGCGATGATCGGCCCGGCGTGGCTCGAGCGGGCGACGCAGCCGATCGGGATCGACGACGTGATCGCCTATCTCGCCGCAGCGCCCGACGTTCCGGCGAGCGTCGGCCGCGAGATCCAAATCGGCGGGCCGGACGTCCTGTCCTACGGCGACATGCTCAACCTGATGGCCGACGTGCTGGGCGTGTACCGCCGTCCCCGGGTGCCGGTTCCGCTGCTGACGCCGTGGCTCTCCTCGCTTTGGATCGGCCTCGTGACACCCGTGGACGCCGGGGTGGCGCGGCCGCTCGTCGAGAGCCTCTCGACCCCCACCGTCGTCACCGACCCCTCCGGGGCCGCTCTCTTCGAGATCGCCCCGATCCCGTTCAGGGACGCCCTGCAGCGAGCGCTCCGAGACGATCCCGAGGTGCGGGTCGGCGCCGACCGCTGAGTCCATGCGAGCCACCGTCCGCCTGGTCGATCAGCCAAAGGGGCGGCACGTGCCGCCGACGGGCGCCGTCGACTCGGTCCAGCAAGCCGAGGTGCTGCTGCCGCAGGCCGCGCTCGAACGCCTCTGGACTCGCGAGCATCTCGAGCGTTTGGCGGCTGCCTACTGGCGGTACCTGCACCGGATCTCTCTTGGGCTTCTGCGCACCATTTACGAGCCCGACGCCCGGACCGTGGTGCTGGGAGTCCGTCCCCTCGCGGTGCTCCGGTTCGGGGCGCCGCGATACCGGACCGGCGCCTCCGGCGGGTCGGTCGAGTGGCAGATCGACCGTGGGATGCTGGTCGCGAGGGAGGGCCGGGGCAACGGCTTCCTGCGGATCTCGGTGGAGCGCGCCGATGCGGGAGCCCTACCCGGCGAGGCCCGGCTCGACGTCTCCGTCGCGGTTCGCAACTTCTACCCCTGGCTGCGGGGGAGCGGGCGCTTCGCGCGGCTCGGCACCAGGCTCTACAGCGCGACCCAGCTGCGGATCCACGTGATCATCACCCGCGGCTTCCTGCGATCCCTCGCTCGCCTCGATCTGCCTCCGGAGCCGCCCGGCACCCGACGCTCGCGGCCCTCAGGCTAGGTTCGGAGGATCGCCCGAAGGGGCCTGCGCCGGCCCGAGACGCCGCGTCTCCCTAGCTTCGCGTGACCCGAAAGCGCCGCATCATCTCGTTGTCCGTCAGCCCGCGCTCAGCGGTGCTCCAGGAGATCGGACGCGGGCCAGCGACCCTCGGGCGGCATGTCGAGTCGGTCGGTCCTTCCCCTGCGCCATTCCGGGGTCTCGAACGGCTTGCCCCAGTAGTCCGTCACCCGCACGGCTTCGCCATCCTCGATTTCGGCGATGGTCACGTTGCGATAGACGGCGCCGTCGCCGTAGTCGGCGCTCCACTCGACGACCAGAACGTCGCCAAAGCGGCGGCGCTCTCCAACCGCGAGGGTGAGCTCTTCGAAGTTCCCCTCGACGGCGCCGATCAGGTCCCGTCCCTGGACGACCTCCCCCATCTGCGGCCATTCGCGAACCACCGCCTCAGCCAGCGGGACGCCGAGGATGTACGCGAGACGCGTCGAGCCATCGGCGCCGCCCTCATCTGTTGCGGTCATCGGCCCCTCCTTCGAAGTCGTTCGAGGCCCGCTCCTTGTTGTGTCCGCTCGCGAGCCGCCGCGTTACGGGTCATTCGCTCGCCCCTTCCGGCGCGAACGACCCGTACTTGATCTCGGCGCCGCTTCGGTAGGTGACCGCGATCACTGCCGCCGGGGGTGACCTGCGAGCTCGTGACCTCGAAGCCCGCGGGCACCGTGCCGCCGTCGAACAGCCGCTTTCCGGTCCCGAGCACGAGCGGGAAGATCTTCAGGCGAAACTCGTCGACGAGTTCGTGCTCGAGCAACGTCTGGATCAGGTTCGCGCTGCCGTGCACCTGAAGCTCGGGGCCGTCCTCCTCCTTCAGGGCGCGGATTCCCGTGGGCACGTCGGGCTCGATCAGCCTCGAGTTCTCCCACTCCAGAGCCTTCAGCGTGTTCGAGGCCACGTGCTTGGTCGCGCTGTTCAGCAGATCCGCGCCGGGATCCTCGGAGTCGGGCCAGAAGGCCGCGAAGATCTCGTAGGTCCTGCGCCCGAGGACGATGTCGAACGGCGGTGACATCGACTCCGCCATGGCCGCCTGCATCTGCTCGTCCCAGTAGCCGACCGACCAGCCGCCGTGCTCGAAGCCGGCGCTCGGATCCTCCTCTGGGCCGCCCGGCGCCTGCATGACGCCGTCGAGGGTGACGAAGGTGAGCACTACCAGCTCTCTCATGATCCGGGCTCCTTTCGGTTGGTTCGATCAATTGACCGGCCCAGCATGAGGAATTCATCGCGTCCAGGCGGTCGGCGATCTGAAAGCCGTCCACCGGGGTAGTGTCGCCCCAACCCGCGCACTCGGCGCGGGCGCCGCTACCGGCGCCTGTCGCTCGGCCGGACTACGCCTGGCCGCCGGCCATCGCGGCCTGGGCCTCGGCGAGCTTCGCCCGAATGGTGTCGATGCCTTCCTTGAACTCCAGCACGGGGCGCACTTCCCAGGTCACCATTCCGAACAGGGGATAGTCGGCCATGATGTCAAGTGCCTCGCGATGGGAGTCGACGTTGGCGACGCTGAAGCCGCCGCCCTCCAGGTAACCGAAGATGCAGTCGAACGTGCCGTCGTCAACCTTGCCCTCGAGCCATTCCATCGCCTGGTCGAACTGCTCAGGCGTTGGCGGCATGGGCCCGGGTGTGGCGCTGATGAGGTACTTCATCGCAACTCCTTCATAACGCTTGCAGTGACACTCCGAGTCTCTCACCTAGCGGCATCGAGTGGGCGGCCATTCGGTGAACTGGCCGGCCGCCTCGCGACCGCCCAGCTCGTCTCGCGTTCGCCGGTACCGTGAGCTCCGTGCGAATCGCGACCTGGAACGTGAACTCGGTCAAGCAGCGGCTCCCCCGGCTCTTGCCCTGGCTGGATGAGCGCCGGCCGGACGTCGTCTGCCTGCAGGAGACGAAGCTCACCGACGACGCGTTTCGCGAGCTGCTCGCGGACGAGCTCGCAGGACGCGACTACGCCGTCGCCGTCCACGGCGAGGCCAGCTGGAACGGGGTGGCGATCCTCTCGCGTGCCGGGCTCGACGACGTGGCCGTCGGGATCCCCGGGGCGCCGGGCTTCCCCGATCCGGAGGCGCGCGCGGTGTGCGCCACGTGTGCCGGGATCCGGGTGGTCTCGACCTACGTGCCGAACGGGCGCGAGCCGGGCTCCGAGCACTACGCCTACAAGCTCGCCTGGCTGGCCTCGCTGCGGGAGATGCTCGCCGCCGGGCCTGAGGCGACGATCGTCTGCGGCGACTTCAACATCGCCCCCACCGACGACGACGTCTTCGATCCCGACGCCTACGTCGGCCAGACGCACGTGACCGAGCCCGAACGGGCGGCGCTGGAGGAGCTGATGGCGCTCGGCCTGCGCGACGTCGTGCGCGACCGCTGGCCGAAGGAGCGGGTGTTCACCTACTGGGACTACAGGGCGGGGATGTTCCACCGGGACCTCGGGATGCGGATCGACCTCGCGCTGGCCACCGCGCCGGTAGCCGAACGCGTACGCGCGGCCTGGGTGGACCGGCAGGCGCGCAAGGGCAGCGGGCCGAGCGACCACGCGCCGGTCATGGTCGACTTGGACGAGGCGCCGGACGGCGACATCGGCCCAGTCGTCCCGCCGCCCTCGCGCCCGGTGACGAAGCGCGGCGCCGCCAAGCTGCCGCAGTCGCCCTGAGCGCCCCGGCGGGCCGCTCCATTCGACCAACCAACCCGGACGACCCCGGGGCGGCATCCCCGCATCCGTCGGCGTCAGGCGTGGTCGAGGTCTACAAACTGGAGCGGTTCGTCGAATCGGAACGCGCCCACCGGGAGAGAATCTGGGGACCGCCCGAGGCCAAGGGTGCAGCTGAGGGGTATGCTGACATATCGTGAAGCGCACGACGGTCAAGATTCCCGACGAGCTCGATGCGCGGTTGCGTCACGAGGCGCGGCGCCGCGGATCGACGATCAGCGAGGTCACGCGGGAGGCCCTCGAGGTCCATCTCGGCGACGGTCGCCGGCGCCGGCTGTCGGCGGCGGGGTCCTTCCGCAGTGGTCGGACCGACATCTCCGAGCGCATCGAGGAGATCCTCGCTGCCGAGGTCGATCCGCGATCCGGCTTCTAGTCGACTCCGGTCCTTTGTTTGCGTACCTGGACGCGGATGACGCGCACCACGCGGCGTGCGTCGAGCTCCTCGAGGGGCACGGCGGCCCGCTGATCCTTCCCTCCCTCTGCCTCGCTGAGGTCGCGCATCTCCTGACCCGTGGTGGCGCTGGGGGGAGCGAGGCCGAGGTGCGCCTGCTCGGCGACCTGGCCGCCGGCGAACTCCTCCTCGAGCCCGTCGACCCGGCGGACCTCCTTCGGATCGCCGAGCTCGTGGCTGCCTACCGAGACATGCCGCTCGGTACCGTCGACGCCTCAGTGATCGCCGCTGCGGAGCGCCTCGGCGTGACCACGGTCGCGACCCTCGACCGTCGCCACTTCGGCGTCGTGCGGCCGGCCCACACCGAAGCGTTCGAGCTGGTGCCATAAGTAGGTCCCTGCCGCTATTAGTCCGGTAGCAGATTATTTTGTGGCGAACCTAGTTGCGCTACCATCCCAGGCATGGCCGTGGAGACGAAAGAGCGCGCAACCGACACCGAGCAGTGCCAGTGCTTCGAGGGCAACCTCGGCTGGCTCCTGTATCGAGCGCATTGGGCGCTCGCGGGCGAGATGACCAACGCGCTGGCTCCCCTCGGCCTGTCGGGGCGCGGGTATCACGTTCTCCGCGCCGCCCTCGAAGGCGAGCACACGCAGAAGGAGCTCGCCGACATGGTCGGGCTCGACAAGACCACGATGGTCGTGACGATCGACGAGCTCGAGCGCGATGGCCTGGCGGAGCGCCAGCCCTCACCGACTGACCGCCGCGCCCGCGTGATCTCGGTCACCAAGGCCGGCAAGCGCAAGGTCGCCGAGGCCGATGCGGTCAAGGAGCAGGTTCAGTCCGACGTGCTCGAGTCCCTCCCGGCGAGCCAGCGCAAGGCACTGCTGGGGGCGCTGAAGGACCTGGTCGAGGGCAGGCTGTCGGAGCAGACCGACTGCGCCGGGCTGCGCCGCCGCGAGCCCCGCGGCTAGCCCAACTCCTCCGACTCCACGCAGCGGATCGTCGCTCGGCAGCGGCGAGTGTGATTGCGTTCACACTTGTCCGGAACGAGATGATCCGCAACAAGACGATCTGCTACCTTCCTGTCCGTGTTCACCGCGTACAGGAGGAGGCCCGTATGACCGAGATCGCCGCCATCGCCACTGGAAGCAGGCAACGTTCTGACGACCGCTCGCGCTGGATCGCGCTCATCGTGCTCTGCGTCGGGTTCCTGATGATCATCCTCGACCAGACGATCGTCAACGTCGCGCTGCCGTCGATCCAGAGCGACCTCGGATTCACCCAGTCGAGCCTGGCGTGGGTGGTCAACGCCTACCTGATCGCCTTCGGCGGCCTGCTCCTCCTCGCGGGCAGGCTCGGCGATCTCATCGGCCGGCGGCGCATCTTCATGATCGGCCTGGCGGTCTTCGTCGCAGCCTCGGCGCTGTGCGGGCTCGCCCAGAGCCAATCGCTTCTGGTGGGCGCGCGCTTCGTCCAGGGCGTCGGCGGCGCGCTGACCTCGGCCGTGATCCTGGGGATGATCGTCACGATGTTCCCGGAGCCTCGCGAGCGCGCGAAGGCGATCGGCGTCTACAGCTTCGTCGCCGCCGCGGGAGCGTCGATCGGACTGCTCCTCGGCGGCGTGATCACCGAGGCGATCAACTGGCACTGGATCTTCTTCGTCAACCTGCCGATCGGCCTCGCCACCGCGCTCCTGGCGCTGCGGCTCGTCGATCGTGACGCCGGCATCGGCCTCGCGCAAGGGCGCGGACGTGCTCGGCGCGGTGCTGCTCGTGGGCGCGTTGATGCTCGGCGTCTACACGATCGTCGAGACCACCACCTACGGGTGGGGCTCTCTGCACACGCTCGGCCTCGGCGCTCTCGCGCTGGTGCTGCTTGGGTCGTTCATCGTCCGCGAGTCGCGGGCCACCACCCCGCTGGTGCCGCTCGGGATCTTCCGCTCTCGCAACATGGCGGGCGCGAACCTGATCCAGGCCCTGATGGTGGCCGGCATGTTCGGGATGTTCTTCCTCGGCGCGATCTACCTCCAGCGAGTGCTCGGATACACCGCGCTGGAGGTGGGGCTGGCCTTCCTCCCGGTGGCGGTGCTCATCGGCGCCCTCTCACTCGGCGTCTCGGCTCGCCTCAACATGCGGTTCGGAGCGAGGGCGACGCTGGTTCCGGCGCTGACGCTGATGGCCGGCGGGCTGGTGCTCTTTTCCCGCGCGCCGGTCGACGCGAGCTACGTCAGCGACATCCTGCCGGCGATGGTGCTGCTCGGGACCGGAGCCGGGCTCGCCTTCCCCTCCCTGATGACCCTCGCGATGTCGAGCGCCACCCAGGAGGACTCCGGCCTCGCATCCGGCCTCGTCAACACGACCCTGCAGGTCGGCGGGGCCCTGGGGCTGGCGGTGATCGCCACGCTCTCCACGACCCGTACCGAGAACCTGCTCGCCGGCGGCGATTCGCAGGCGTCGGCGCTGACCGGCGGCTTCCACCTCGCCTTCCTGATCGGCGCGGGCCTGGTGGTCGCCGCGCTCGCCGTGGCCGTGAGCGTGCTGGGGCCGGCTCGGGCGCTCCAAGAGGCGCCCGAGGCCGGTGAGGCCGAGGCCGAGATGGACCGCGACGAGCCCGCCTACTCGGAGGCCGCATGAGGCCCTCGCCGGCCGGCCTCGTGGAGGACACCGGTTAGGCCGAGACCTCGGTGAGCGCGATGGTGTTGCCGTCCGGGTCCCTGGTCCAGGCCGCCCTGAACCGCCCGCTGTCGAAGACGCCCTGCTCGTCGGTCTTGAGCCCCGGCTGGTCGTACTCCTCGAAGCCCACCCCACGCGACGCGAGCTCGGCCATCGTCCGGTCGAGGTCATCCACGGACCAGCCCGCGAGCGTCGCCGGCGACTTCCCGGCGTTCTCCGGCGCCAGATAGACGCTGATCCCGGTCCCCTCCGCGCAGGGATAGCTCACGAGCTCTTCCTCTTCCTCGTCGGGCACCAGTCCCAGCTGGTCCTCGTAGAAGCGCCTCGCCCGGTCGAGATCGGATACGGCCATCAACGCCTGGACCCTGCAGTCGCTCAATCCCACTGGAGCCTCCTTCGTGGTCTTTGCCTGAGCCAGCCGACTATGAATTTAGACCCGCCCCTGTCGATCTGAGCGGGTCCCGTTCGTCCTCAAGGTGAACCACCGAGAAGGAGGCACGATGCAGGCTGCAGGCACAACCCAGAAGATCGCCGTCACCGGAGCCACCGGCCGGGTCGGATCGCCCCTCGTCGAGATCCTCACCGAGCGCGGACACGATGTGGTCCCGATCTCGCGCTCAACGGTGTCGACGTGATCAGCGGCGAGGGTCTCGAGGAGGCGCTCGCCGGGGTCGAGACCATCATCGACCTGGCCACGGGACCCTCGCCC
Organism: uncultured Actinomycetes bacterium; assembly: GCA_963829735.1. GTDB lineage: Bacteria > Actinomycetota > Thermoleophilia > Solirubrobacterales > 70-9 > AC-56. Next base: position 498,203 of record CAWHJT010000002.1, on the reverse strand, counting down.
GACCAGGAATCGGCAACGGAGTTCTTCACCACCTCGGCGCGGAACATCCAGCGCGCCGGTGCCGCGGCCGGCGCGAAGCGGATCGTCGTCGTGTCGATCATCGGCATCGACAAGTTCGCAGGCGGCTACAACGCCGCGAAGATGGCGCAGGAGCAGGCGCTGCTCGAAGGCCCGCTCCCGGTGCGGATCGTCCGCGCGGCCCAGTTCCACGAGTTCGTCGAGCCGCTGGTCGGCTGGACGATCACCGACGGCGTCGCCAAGGTGCCCGAGATGCAGACGCAGCTCGTGGCCGCCCGCGTCGTCGCCGAGGCCCTCGCCGACGCGGCCGAGGAGTCCGAGATCGAGAACGGCAAGATCACCGAGGTCGCCGGCCCGCGGGCGGAGCGCCTCGCCGACGTGGCCGCCGCGCTGTTCGCCAGCCGGGGTGAGGAGACCGAGATCCGCGAGGTCCGCGAGTCGGTGCTCGTGCCCGCCGGCGACCCGGACGCCGAGGCCTACGCAGAGGGCGCCGCGCTGCCCAACCCGGGCGCGAAGCTCGCCGGCCCCAGCTTCGAGGAGTGGCTCGCGACGAAGTCGTAGGCTGCCACCGGGAGGTGACGGCCATCGACTACACGATCAAGAATCTGCGCGACCTGGAGGACGTGGCGGCGGGAGCCGGGCTCTCGGAAAACCAGGAGGCGCGATTCGCCTACGGTGAGCTCGACCTCGAGACGATGGGCGTGTCGCTACAGCTGGTCCGGCCCGGAAAGCGGCACGCCTTCGCCCACCGCCACGAGCAGGCGGAGGAGGTCTACGTCGTGCTTTCCGGATCCGGGCGGGTGAAGCTGGACGACGAGGTCGTGGACGTCGGTCCGATGGATGCGATCCGCGTCGCGCCGCCCGTCACGCGAGCGTTCGAGGCCGGTCCGGAGGGCCTCGAGCTGCTCGTCTTCGGTCCCCGCCACAAGGGGGACGCGGAGATCGTGCCGGACTTCTCCTGGTAGCCGACGGCCCGTGATCGGCTGACCGTGGACCTCTCGCTCGAGCGAATCGAGGCGTCCGTTGAGGAGATCGACCCGGTCTTTCTCAACACCCCGCAGTTCGTCAGCGACCGGCTGTCCACGGCGCTCGGACGCGAGGTCCTGGTCAAGGTCGAGACCCTCAACCCGATCGGCAGCTTCAAGGGGCGGGGCACCTGCGCGCTCGCGCGGAAGCTGGATCCCACCCGAGCCTGGGTGTGCTCGACCGCGGGCAACTTCGGCCAGGGCCTCGCCTACGCGGCTCGCGCGCAGGGGGCGACGGCGCACATCTTCGTCGCGCCCGACGCGCCCGCGCCCAAGGTCGAGCGCATGCGGGCGCTCGGCGCACGGGTCGAGGTGCACGAGCGCCCGGAATCGGCCGCCCGCGAGCATGCCGCCGCCGGCGAGGACCGTCTGCTCGTGGTCGACGGATTGGATCCCGCGATCGCCGAGGGCGCCGGAACGATCGGCGTCGAGCTCGCCGCGGCGGGGCAGATCGATACCGCCGTCGTCCAGCTGGGCGACGGCGCCCTGATCACGGGCGTCGCGCGCTGGCTGAAGTCGCGGGGAGACACCAGGGTCGTGGGCGTGTGCGCGAGCGGGTCGCCTGCCATGGCCAAGAGCTTCGCGGCCCAGCGTCCGATCTCGGACCCGGGGACGGGAACCATCGCCGGCGCGCTCGCGATCACCGACCCGGTGCCCGAGTCGCTCGCGCGGATCCTCGAGCTGGTCGACGAGGTCGTCCTCGTGGACGACGACGAGATCGAGGCCGCGATGGCGCTGATCGCGGATTCGCTGGGCGTGCTGGTCGAGCCGGCAGGAGCCGCCGGCGTCGCCGCTCTGTCCCGCCACCCCGAACAGCTGCGCGGCGAGCGCGTCGCGGTCCTCCTCACGGGCGCGGCCGGCTAGGTGTAGAAAGCCGGCATGACGATCAGGCGCGCCGTCCCGAACATCAAGCACCGAGGAGCCGGCGAAGACCAAAGAGTTCTTCGTCGACCTCCTCGGCTTCGAGGTGGCGATGGACCTGGGCTGGGTGCTCACCCTCGCCTCACCGACCGACCCCGCGGCCCAGGTGACGATCATCAGCAACGACGACCCGGCGGCGCCCGGCATCTCGGTCGGCGTCGACGACGTCGACGCCGTCCACGCCAAAGCGGTGGAGCTCGGCCTCGAGATCGCCTATCCCCTGCGCGACGAGGAGTGGGGCGTCCGGCGCTTCATGCTCCGCGAGCCGAGCGGGACGATGGTGAACGTCGTCTCCCACCGCTCGGAGTAGGCGAGCCCGCTAGGTCAGTCCCGCTTGCGGTCGGTATCCCGCGAGGGCTGAACGCGCTTCGGCTCTCCCGGCATCTTCGGATAGTCGGGCGGGTAGGGCATGTCGCCCTCCTCGTCTGCTCTCGTACAGGTCCAGCAGCGGCTGGAGCGAGTGGGCGACGTCGTTGATCGCGGCGTGGCGATCGCCCACCTCGGCAAAGCGCGCCGGCATCGTCGCGACGGTGAAGTCCTCCGGCACGACGTCGGGGAGCTCCTCCCACGTCACCGGCGCGGAGACCGGCGCCCCCGGCTTCGGCCGCACGCTGTAGGCGGAGGCGATGGTCCGATCGCGCGCGTTCTGGTTGTAGTCGACGAAGATGCGCTCGCCGCGCTCCTCCTTCCACCACTTCGTGGTCACCTCGCCCGGCAGCCGCCGCTCGAGCTCACGCCCGAGCGCGATCGCCGCGTGGCGCATGTCGGTGAAGCTCCAGCGCGGCTCGATCCGGACGTAGATGTGGATGCCCCGGCCGCCCGAGGTCTTCGGGAAGCCGGCGTAGCCGAGCTCGTCCAGCAGCACGCGCGCCTCGCCCGCGACGCGCACGGCGTCGGCGTAGTCGGTGCCCGGCTGCGGGTCCAGGTCGATGCGCAGCTCGTCCGGATGGTCGACGTCGTCGCTTCGAACCGGCCAGGGATGAAACGTGATCGTGCCCATCTGAGCGGCCCACCCGACGACGGCCACCTCCGTGGGGCAGATCTCATCCGCGTGGCGACCCGACGGGAACTGGATCCGCGCGGTCTCGACGTAGTCCGGAGCCCCTCGCGGGATCCGCTTCTGAAAGAAGGCGTCGCCCCCGCCCTTCTCGCGGGTCGACAGCACGATGCCCGGATGCACGCCCTTCGGCCAGCGCTCCAGGGTGGTGGGCCGCCGCTCGAGCGCGCGCATGATGCCGTCGCCGACCGCGAGGTAGTAGTTGACGACGTCGAGCTTGGTGACCTCTTTGGAGCCGCTTGGTCTTCGGGAAGATCACGCGGTCGGGGTTGGAGACGCGCAAGTCGCGTCCTCCGGCGTCGACGATCGTGGCGTCCGTGGCGATGGCGGAGTTCTACGGGGTTCGTAGCGCGAAGGTCGACCGGCAAGCTGCACAGGACGCCCCGGCCAACGTCTGCCTTGCGCCACCAGTGGACATCACGACACACGTCGTCCTCACCCGTGTGCCTGGCAGCTTGCGCACGGCACCAGGTACCCGACGCACGGCGTGCGTGCCAGGCGCTCGTTACTGAGGCGCTCGGTAAGCCGCCGACGTACCCATAGCCATGCTTGCGATCCGAACCCCGCGGGAAGAGCAACCGGTCATTTGCTGTAAGGAACAGACCTAGGGGTACGGGTATCACGACGCGATCGGCGTTCCGCCCGCGTTTCGCAGGTGCGTCTGCAGAAGCGCCCGAAACAACGGGCCGTGGTTCGGGACCTTCAGGTGCAGCAGCTCGTGCACGATTACTTCCCTGCGGAACGGCTCTGGCAGGGCGAGAAGCTCGGGATCGAACGTAACTCGCCCTCGCGTCGAGCAACTCGCCCACTTGCGCTTCATCGAGGCGATGTGGATCTCCAGCGGTTGGACATCCAGACGCTGCGCCCAAGCGCGTACCTCGGCCTTGAAGGTCTCGGCGGACATGGGCTCTTCGAGAGCGTCCGCGCGCGGGAGGGTGTGCCGCCGAGCGTCCTTCCTCATCGGTGACTCCGTCGCAACGACTCCACTATGTCTTCTACATAGTCGGCGGTGCCATTTCTCTCCCCCACTCGGATCAAGGCGGCGTGCAACTTCAGCCGAACCTCGCGCTCCTGATCTGACCGTAGGCGCCACTCCGGACAGTCCTCGAACGTCTCGGCTGCGATGCGCGCGACGGTCTCGGCCTCTTCCTCGGCGACCCCTTTTCCCCGGAGGTACCACAGAGCGGCGAAGGCATCCGGTGGTAAGCCTGTCGCCGCTTGTGCCCTTTCCGCCTCCAGGGTCTCCTCGCTGAGCCGGGTCAAGCTCTCCAGTGCGTCCTCTGTCGAGAGTTGCCGATTTCGGAAGGCTTCGGCTAGCGCCCCAGCTCGCTCGCCGATGGAAATGAGGAACGGCTTTTCGTCCCGATCCTTCGCCACTACGTCGTGCAGGAGCTTGACGAGGTTGATGACCTTGACGGTCTCCGGCGCGTCGCCAGTGACCAGCTCGTCGAGTACTTCGTCGGTCAGCTCATGGATCGTCGTTGCAGGCCCCGGAAGGGAGGCGGTCGTGTGCTCCTGGACCAGACGGGCGGTCTTCCGGAGGAACGAGCGATCGACGTCGAGGCCCGGATTGAACGCCTCGCGTACGATCGCGTAGATGCGCATGAGGCGGTCGTAGTCGTCGATGTAGGGCCGGAGAAACGCGTCCGGGCGAAATGATCTCGAAGAGGTTCTCCAGCTCAGAGATGAAGTCCTGGAGGGCGGTTCGCTGGTTCTCGTCACGGAAATGCTCGACGATCGCCTCGACCTCCTTGTCTGCATGTAGGCCCTGGCCGATCTGGAGGTATGCCTGTTTGCCGTGCGCCATCAGCTCGGCGAAGCGGCGCTGGAGATCCTCCATGCCGGTGACGACGCCGGACACGTCCTTCGAGTCGAAGGCGAGCGCCTTCTCCAGGTTCTCGAAGATCCCGACGTAAGTCGAGAATGAAGCCCGCTGGTTTTCGACGGCCGTCGGCGTCCTCGTAGGGACGGTTGACCCGGGCGATGGCCTGGAGGAGGACGTGGTCGCGCATCGGCTTGTCCAGGTACATGCAGTACAGGATCGGGGCGTCGAAGCCGGTCAGCAGCTTCTCGGTGACGATCAGGATCTTCGGCAGCGCCCTCGGGTTGCGGAACGCCTTGCGGATCTCGCCTCTCCGGGTCCTCGTCGTAGTGGAAGCGGCGCAGCTCGGGACCGTCGTTGTGGCCGTGACTGATGACGACGTCGGAGTACTCGGGAGGCAGGTGGTTGTCGAGCGCATCCTTGTAGAGGGCGCACGCCTCCCGGTCGACCGCGACCACAAGAACGCCTTGTAGCCCATCGGCTCGACATTCGCGCGGTAGTGCTCGGCGACGTAGCGGGCGACCTGCGCCGACCCGCTCGCGGTTCTTCATCATGTTCCTCAGCGTGACCGCCCGCTCCAGGACCTTGTTGAGCTCCTCGATGTCGGAGACGCCCTCTAGCTCGGCGAGCCCCAGGAACTCGCTCTCCAGCGTCTCCCGGTCCACGAGGAGGTCGTTCGGGGCGAGCGAGTAGTGGAGCGGCAGCGTCGTCCCGTCCTGGATCGACTCGCGGATCGAGTACTTGTCGAGGTAACCCTGTCGCGTCGTCGGCGCCGAAGATCTTGAAGGTCCCCTTGCCGTGGGCGGTGCGGTCGATGGGCGTGCCCGTGAAGCCGACGTAGGTCGCGTTCGGCAACGCGCCCATGAGGAAGTTGCCCAGCGTCGCCGCCGTCGTGCGGTGCGCCTCGTCGACCAGTACGAAGACGTTCTCGCGGGTGCAGATGTCGGCGGGCATCCCGTCGAACTTGTGGATCATCGAGACGATCAGGCCGCGCCAGTCGGCGGCGAGGAGCTGTCGCAGATCGTCCTTCGATTCGGCGATCCGGACATCGCGAAAGCCGAGGGCCTCCAGGTTGCCCGCCATCTGCCCCTCCAGCTCGTTCCGGTCGACGAGCATGAGCACCGTGGGGTTCTGGAGATCGGGATCGGCGATGAGCAGCTTGGCGGCAGAGATCATCGTGTAGGTCTTCCCCGAGCCCTGGGTGTGCCAGATGAGGCCCCGGCGCTTCGTCGGGTCCTTGCCGCGCTCGACCACCTTGCTCGGCGCTCGCATCTGGTGCGGCCGCAGGACGAACTTCGTCAGCTCGCCCTCGATCCGGTGAAGACGATGAAGTCGGTAGACGACGCGCAGGATGCGGGCAGGATCCACGAACGCCTTCACGAGGGCCTCGTAGTCGCCCTGCGCCTCCTCCCGCCAGTCGTAGAGCGCTTTGTGGGACGTGTTCCAGGTGGCGCCGTACTTGAAGCCGTGGATGTGGGTAACGCCGAAGAGCTGGAGCAACGCGAGCGCTTCCGGGCCTTGATTGTGATACCGGCGGACCTGGTCCATCGCCTCGGCAACCCCGTCCCGCTTGTGCGCGGACTTCGTCTCGATAAGCGATGATCGGGATGCCGTTGATGAGCATCGCGACGTCGAACCGGATCGCCTCCGCGTCCGGGCGCGGGCGAAAGCTGAACTCGTCGGTTACGTGGAAAGTGTTCGCAGACAGGTCATACGCATCCAGGAAGCGGACGTCTCGCTCTCGGTTCTCCTCATCGACGAAGACTGTCTTGATTCCGCGGAGGTGCTCCCATACGTCGAGGTTGCCCTGAATGTTTGGGAGCGCCCGGCTTAGACGGTGGGCTAGGTCCTCGGCGCGGGAGCGGTTGACCACTCCAGGATTGAGCTTCTGGAGTTGGCTGACGACCGTGTCGGTAAAGAGGATCCCGGCTTCATCCCCGCGCATGGACAGTGCTTCCTCGCGCGATGCGAACTGCCAACCTGCGACACGCGCATAGCGGAGGAAAGGGTTCTGCACAGCGCCGCGCTCGGTACCTAGAGTCATTGCCTTGCCATTAGCGCAGTGAGGCTGCTATCGAATACGGCGTCAAGGGCCATGCGCTCCGCCGCAATGGCTTCGCTGGCGTGCTGAGTCGTCGAGAGGATGCGCGCGACGCGCTCTTGCTCATCGACCGACGGCATCACGAACTCGAAGCCCAGAAGATGACCTTTCGAGAGGTTTCGGATATTGGTGCCTTGGGCCAGCAGCTCGATGCGATCGCGGAACGGACGCGAACGCACCAGGTATCCGAGGAATCTTGGGTTTACCGCGTCCTCGCGCGGGCGAATAACCCCGCAAAATGCACCGAAAGTGCCGGTCCAGTGATCCCCGAGCTGACCCAGCTTGCCGACGGCTTTACGGCTACCGCTCGACATGGCAACGACAACATCCCACGGCCGCAAATATTGTGCGGCTGCGACCCTCGCCTGATCGACGTAGACAACATCCGTGGTGACGATTCTGTTGTCGATGATGTTGGTTGCGCGCAGAAGTGGAATCCCGCCCGCGTTAGCGTCTTGTCGTAGATCGGCGGGCTTGTAAGAGACGCCACGCACAAACTCGGCAACCTGTCCCAAAGTCACACGCTCAGTGTCACGCGCACGAGAATCAAGAGGCACGGTTATGTCGGTATATGGCTCTAGGAGGGCGGCGGTGAGGCTGTCGAAGAGCGCGCCGGCCGCTTTGCCCTCATGCTCGACCACGTCGCTGGCCACGTGGATCGTCGAAAGAATCCGCGCGATGCGCCGCTGTTCGTCCAGCGGCGGCGCAACAACTCGCTGTTCGCGCAGCAGGGAGTAATGCCGGTTGTAGCCACGCGAAGGTATTTCGAGCGCACGAAGCGCGTAGTAGTAAAACCTTGGGTCGAAGCACTCGGTGTCAGGCACCAGGACTTTCGTGCCGTCAGCACCAGCAACGAAAGGACAGTCCACGTATTTCATGGCCCGAGTGTGGTCGCCAAAGACCACCACGGGCAGCGGCCCGTCATAACTGAGGTCCGTCCGCGACGTATATCCGGCGATCGGCTCCTGCCCCTGGTCGATAATCGGCAGCGGGCCTTCCTCCTGATAATCAGACCGCTTCAGCTTCCCAACTGTAAAGCGACCGCGCCACAGAGTTTCATCAAACGTGATCGACTTCCAGGTCACGGCGAACCCCTCACCGCACGGCCATCTCGTCGAGGACCTTCCACAGTTCCGCTTCTGCCTCGGCTCGCTCCGCTTCTGCCTCGCGCAATCCGCGTATTGCTTCATCTAGCTGCAGGCCATCGTCCTGTTTAGCGCCGACCACATACCGGCTTGGCGAGATGTTGTAGTCGTTCGCTGACACTTGATCCAGGGTGATGACAGCGGAGAGGCTCCTCGTCGCTACGCCACTCCCCAAACAACCCGTGCACGATCGCGATGTGCTGGTCCGTTAGCTCGTTCTTGGGTCGGCCCTTCGTATACAGCTTTGATGCGTTGACCAGCAGGATCTCCCGTGGATGCCCCTTCGCCCGGTTGACGACCATGACGATGCCGGGGCGGTGGTGTTGTAGAAGAGGTTCTCGGGCAGCAGGACGACCGCCTCGACCAGGTCCTCTTCGACGAACTGCTTGCGGATGTCCCGCTCCCGGTTCGAGCCCGATGTTGCCGCTTCCCCGGCTGACCGCCCCGGTGTCGAGCACGACCGCCATCCGGCCCGCCTCGGCCTAGGGACGCGGCCATGTGCTGGACCCAGCCCCAGTCGGCACTCGACGCGGGCGGGACGCCCCGGTCGAACCGCTCGTACGGGTCGTTCTCGTAGATGTGATCCGGCGAAGTCCTGGTTCCACATCGGGTTGGCGGTCACGATGTCGAACCGTCGCAGCCGCCCGTCGCCGTCGGTGAAGGCCGGGCGGCGCATCGTGTCGCCGAGGGCGATCTCCGCCTCCATGTCGTGGAGGAAGGCGTTCATCCGGGCCATGGCGAAGGTGGAGGGGTTGATCTCCTGGCCGAAGAGCTGGAGCGGGGCCACGCTCGTCGGGAGCTTCACGTTGGCCGTTGTCGCGCTCGCCGTGGGTCTCGAGCAGCCGCAGGTGGCACTTGATGAGCAGGCCGCCGGAGCCGCACGTCGGGTCGTAGACCGTCATGCCGGGCTGCGGGTCGAGCAGCGTGGCCATGAGGACGGCGACCTCGCGGGGCGTGTAGAACTCGCCCGCGCTGACTGCCCTGGCCCTCGGCGAACTTCCGCAGCAGGTACTCGTAGGCCCGGCCCGAGGATGTCCGGCTCGACGTCGTCGAGGCCGAGCCGGTAGTCTGGTCGTTCAGGACCTGGACCAGGGCGGCGAGCCGCGCGTCGTCCACGATCCGCTGCCCGGCGGTGGTGGCGTTGAAGTCCATCGACGTCGATGACGCCCGGAGCCGGGGGTTCTCGCGGGCGACGGCCCGCACGGCGTCGGTCAGGTGCTCGCCCAGGCCGGTCGTCTTCGTGGCGATGGTCGCCCAGCGGGCCTCTCGGGGACGTAGAAGCGCACCAGCTTGTGGTCCTGCTCGACCAGCTTCGCGGCCGTCTTCGCGTCGCCGAACTCGTCGGCCAGGTGCGGCGACCTCGTCGTCGAACACGTCCGAGAGCCGCTTCAGGAAGACGAGCGGGAGGATGTAGTCCTTGAACTTCGGGGCGTCGAGCGGCCCACGGATCTGGCAGGCGGCGTTCCAGAGCCAGGTCTCCAAAGACTTGACATCTAGGTCCTTGCTGGCTGTCCTCCCAGCATGGGCCGATTTCCTGCTGCGCGCCTCCACGTCCTCCTCGTACCGGGTGACGGCGCCTAGGCTACCCGGCGCAGTAGCGGTCAGCCGAGGACCTCGTGAAATCAGGCCTGCTCTACATCAAACGAACGTTTGATGTCAGGACCAGTGCCGCGTGAGCCGCGCTCGTGACCATCTGGACACAGATCAAGCATCTCGGGACGCACTACGCTCCTTCGCTCATGGCCACGGAGCACGCGACCGAGTCCGCAGACGCCTTCATCGCGAGGCAGAAAGCGCGGGGGCGGGGGTGGGTGAAAGCGAAAGACATCGGTAGACGGGGGAAGAAGGTCTCCCGGATATTCGAGCCTGAGACCTACCGACAGCAGTCCAACTATCCGCTGAAGGTCTTGGTATCGCAGCGGCTCCGGGTAGAGGAGTTACAAGGCGAGCGACTCCGTGGCGATATGGGGACCCAAAAGGGGGAAGTCGCACCGCATCGGCTACTACATCGTGTCCTCGACCGGCAAGTGGTGGTGGGGTCAGTTCGCTCCGTTCATCCCTGAGGCAGACCTCGGGCCGCTGATGGAACAGGCACGCCGGGAGGGGACGCTGCTCTAGGACCCGGTCTGTACCGCGATCCCGGTCAGCTCGGTCTTCGGCCGCGATGTCGCCCGCGATCCCGGTGACGCCGGTCTGTGTGCCAATAATCGACCTCGATCAGCGCTCCCAACATTCATGGGGTACTCGAAGATCCAGACGACATTCGACATCCACGAGCACCTGATGCCCGGGAGCCACCGCGAGGGTCGACCACGAATGGATGCCTATCTCGACGGTAGTTTGGCCGAGGCGATCGCTGCAACCCGCAGCCCTTCCTCCACGAGGGGGGCACAGAGTTGAGAATCGGGGTCCTATCTTTGAGACGATGGTGGAGATGACGGAGGTAGTGGACATCGCTGGGCCTCCGGCAGGGCCGGAGCCTCCTGAGGTTGAGCAGGTCGTCGATATGGCGCGCGCCTCAGCCTTGGAAGAGTTCAATCGGGCCGAGCGCTTTGATCGGAAGGCGCTCAATCTCGCCACGGTCGTTGGGGCTTTCTTCTCTCTCTCTCAGATCGTCGTTGTCGCGGCGCCGCCTGAATACTGACCCCCTCTCGCCGCTCGAATACTGACCCCCCCGCGGACGGCGGCGAGAGCGTCCGGCGGGGACTCCGACCCTGGCTCGGTCAACGCGATCGAGGTCAGGAGGAAGCAGGTGGTTCAGGTGCAGGAGTGGGCCGAGATCAGGGCGATGAGGCAGGTCGAGGGGCTCTCGATCAAGGAGATCGCCAGGCGCACCGGCCACTCGCGCAACACGATCCGCGCGGCGCTTCGCAGCTCCGAGCCGCCCTGCTACGGCCCGCGGGCGCCGCAGGCCCTCGAAGCTCGACCCGTTCAAGGCGAAGATCCACGAGCTGCTCGGCAGACGACGGCGCAGATCCCCTCGCAGGTGATCCGCGAGCTGATCACAGAGGCCGGCTACGTGGGCGGCAAGACGATCCTCGACGACTACGTCCGCGAGCTGCGCCCGGTCTTCGCCCCGCCCCGGACCTTCCAGCGCACCCACTACGAGCCCGGCCGAGCTGGTCCAGTTCGACCTCTGGGAGCCGAAGGCGCCAGATCCCGGTCGGCCACGGCCAGCTGCGCCGCGGCTGGGTCGTCACCTGCTGCTCGGGCTACTCGCGCGCCGGCGCCGGCGCGCTGATCTTCTCCAAGCAGGCCCCCGACATCCTCTGGGGCATGAGCCGCTGCCTGGCCGAGCTCGGGGCGCTGCCCGAGAAGGTGGTCTGGGATCGCGAGGGGGCGATCCACCGCGGCGGCGGCCAGCCCGACCGACGCCTTCGCCGCCTTCTGCGGCGCGCTCGGGCTCGGCTGGGTGATCCTCGAGGCCCGGGCGACTGCCAGGCCAAGGGCATGCTCGAGCGCCTGCACGACTTCATCGAGCGCAGCTTCGAGCCCGCCCGCATCGTTCGCCAACGAGCTCGACTACCAGGCCCAGCTCGACCGCTGGTTCGCCGAGCGCGCCAACCCGCGCGTTCACCGCGGCATCCGCGCGCGTGCCCGCCGAGCGCCTGGCCTTCGAGCGCGAGAGCATGCGTCCGCTGCCCGAGCGGATGCCGCCGACCACGATCCGCCGGGTGATCCGCGTCCCGCCGCAGCCCTACCTGCGCTTCGACACCAACGACTACTCGCTCGACCCCCGTCTTGCCGGACGGCGGGTCGAGGTCCGGATCGGCCAGCGCGAGATCGGCGCCGTCGCCCTCGACACGGGCGAGATCGCCGCCCGCCACCGGCGCAGCTTCGCCAAGCACCTGACCTTCACCGACCCCGCCCACCAGGCCGCGCTCGATCGAGCTGCGCGGCGAGCGCAAGCGACCGCCGCTCGCAGCCCGACGTCGAGATCCGCCCCCTGGCCCGCTACGACCGCCTGATCCCGGCATGAGCAAGACCTCCGAGCTCACCCACCTCTTCCGCGCGCTGAAGGCGCCGGCTGCGGCGCGCGCGGCGACGCCCAAGCTCGCCGAGCGCGCCCGCGAGGAGCAGTGGTCTCACGAGCGCTTCCTCGAGGCCGTGCTCTCCGACCGAGGTCGCCTCGCGGGAGTCCCACGGCGGCGAGAGCCGGATCAAGGCGGCGCGCTTCCCGGCCCGCAAGACGCTCGAGGAGTTCGACTTCACCTTCCAGCGCTCGGTCAGCCGACAGGTGATCGAGCACCTCGGCCAGCTCGACTTCCTGCACGGCAAGGAGAACGTCGTCATGCTGGGCCCGCCCGGCACCGGCAAGACGCATCTGGCGATCGCGATCGGGATCCGCGCCTGCCTCGCCGGCCAGCGGGTCGCCTTCGCCACCGCGACCGAGTGGGTCGCGCGGCTCGGCGATGCGAAGCGCCAGGGCAGACTCGAGGACGAGCTCGACCCGCCTGGGGCGGATCCCGCTGCTCGTCGTCGACGAGGTCGGCTACATCCCCTTCGACCCCGAGGCGGCGAACCTGATGTTCAGCCTCGTCTCCGCTCGCTACGAGCGGGCCTCGATGATCGTCACCTCGAACAAGGCCTTCAGCGCCTGGGGCGAGATCTTCGGCGACGAGGTGACCGCGGCGGCGATGATCGACCGGCTCGTCCACCACGCCGAGATCCTGGCGCTCAAGGGCGACAGCTACCGGCTTCGCGACAAGGACCTCGGCTCGCCGCCGCCCCGACGACTGATCGCCTGCCCGCCTGCTTCGCTTCGCCCTACGGGCTCCGCTACGCAGGCGGGCTACCGACCTTCGGGGGGTCAACTTTCAACCGGCGCAAAGGGGTCAGTTTTCAACTGGCCTTGACACCGCGTCCGCGACAACTCAGGCACGTCGGTCGAGCGCATCGCGGCGGGCATCCCGCCTATCCGGTTCCACGATTTGCGTCACTTTTGCGCGACCCAGTTTCTCGAACGCGGTCTGGATCACTTCGCGATCAGCGTTCAGCTTGGACACGAGGACGGTGGGGCGCTCGTGATGGCTCGCTACGGTCATCCGTCGAAGAATGCGGCGAGAGAGCGGCTACTAGCGCTGGTTGGTCCCACAGATCTTGGAAGTGGTAGGACGGGTGGTAGCAGGGCGGTCACCCAGCCGCATGCACCAGCGTGATGACGCCAACATTGAACCGTTCGCCCCGATCAGGCCGAAAGATGCTCGCCGACCGTGCTCGTCTGCCGGTCCGGGTCGCCGTCATAGGTGCCCATCGTGATGTGGGCCTTGACGGTGGCACCCTCGTTGGTGCAACGCCGAGCTGTGACCCGATCTCGCCCGTTGAGAGACCGCGCTCGAGGAGCTCGCGTATCTCCTCGCTGGTTACATCCTTGGTCCCTGCCGTGCTCGATCGAGCCCTCTCGTAGGTGCCCATGGTCATATGCGCCTTGATCGCGGCGGCTCGACCGTTCGAAATTCCGAGCTTCTGGGCGACCTCGCTTGTAGAGAGGCCGCGCTCGGGGACGCTGGGGACGCTCACGGACGCATCGAGAAACCTCCCGGGCCTTCCCGCGGGTTCCCGCAATCGGACCGGTAATCGAATATTCGCCGATACCGAGGAATCCAAGGGAGGGCCGCGGGAAGCCTCGGACACATATGTCGTCGCGACCGTGCTGCGAGGTCTCTCCGCTCCTCCGTGCGTTCAACCGACTCGGCCGGCCGGGCGGCTCGACGCGAGGACTGTAGCCTGAGCGCCCGGCTATGTGAAGAGCGAAGGAGTGCACATGACGATTGGTCTGGAGGAGTTGGAGCGGGCGCTCGCCGACGTGAGCGGTTGGGAGACGGAACCGGGAATTCAGATGCGAGGCGGCCCCGGTGAGCCGGACCGCATCTTTGACTGGCTGCTGACCAATGGGGTTGACCCCGACGCTTTCACGAAGTTCACCAGGAACAGGTTGCCAGCGGAGTCGACGGATGCCCTGCGCCCGCGCACGGTCTACCTCCAGGAGTTTGCGGTCGGGTTCCGCGCCGCGCAGATCGCCGCCGAGAGACACGTTCAGGATCGGCAAAGCCGAGTTTGATCGGGCAGAGGCCGACGAGTTCTGAAACCGCGCTGAGGAGCCTGGCATCGATTTCGGCGACGACCCGCCAGGCTCAGCGGAGGCACCCGGTAGGCCGGCATATTCAAGACGTCCACGGCTGGGGACGCTGGGGACGCTCAGGGCCGCACCGAAATCTCCTGGGCCCTCCCGCAGTTTCTGGAATTCGCATCGGTACCCGAGCATTCAGAGATACCGAGGAATCCAATGTAAGCCCTCCCGTGGCGTCGGAGATATATGCCCGTCGGAGGGAGGTGCCGTCCCTAACTCGGTCAGGTCCGGCCCGGCGTCGATTCCGCCGAGTAGCCCCAGCAGGTCGCGGACCCCGGCGGCGTAGGCGCCGAGCGAGTAGTCGCCCCTGGGCTTGGCCGAGCGGCCATGACCGATCATGTCGGGGGCGATCACCGTGTAGCGCTCGGCGAGCGTTGGCATCACCTCGCGCCAGGCCTCCGAGGTCGATGTGATCCCGTGCAGCAGCACCAGCAGCGGCCCCTCGCCGGCGGCCTGGAAGTCGACCGTATGGCCGCGCAGGGCGACCTCCTCGTACGGTCCGAGAGGCTCGCCGGGGGCGCCCCAGCTGGCGGGCTCTTGCAGCGTCGTCTTCTCCATCAGGTTGGGCTCCTTTCCATCCCGCGTCTATCGGTTTACCGCATCCTGCCGGGCGTGATCTCTAGGTAGACGGTCTCGGCCACGAGGGCGCCCCCGGCGCGCTCATCGACCTTGCGCCCGAGCCCGCGGGTTTGACTCGCGGCGGTCGCGCCGAGCAATCGCCGGCTACCAGTTTCATCTGTCTACTGCCTCTAGTAGGGCAGGCCTACCTACTTCGCGGGGTTCGATCCGCTCAGCGACTCACCGGCGCTGTCGACGACCTTGCGGATGAAGTCGTACTGCGCGTGGACCAGCCACTCGGCCATCTCCATCGCGGAGTCCACAACCTTCTGCCGCCTGGACGCCCCTTCGCCGATCGCCGTCAGCGCCCGGGTCGGTCTAACTCAGCGCCTGGCGGAGTTGGAGCACGAAGCAGCCCGCTTGAGTCGATGAACGTGTACGCCGAGAGGTCGAGGACGAGCGGCTGTCCCTGTGTGACCGCAACCCGCGCGGGCTCCTGCATCTCTCCGAACCCGCGATTCGCGTCGGCTTCCCTCCTCGCCGCGATTGGCTGTCGGTGGGACGGGAAGTAGCGCTAGACGAATGGGTAAGTAGCCAAGTGGAAAGGAAGCCAGGATGAGCACACTCGCAATCGTCGTCATCGCGATCGTCGCCGTAGCCGTAATCGCCCTGGTCGCCTCCGTGCTGAAGCGGACGCGGGACCGGAAGCTCGAGGATCGTCGCCAGATCGCAGCGCAGCACCGCGATGAGTCGACCTCCCGCCAACTCGCGGCAGAGAAGGAAGCTGCGGCGGCGGACGAGCAGGCCGCCCACGCGCGCCGCGAGGCCGCCGAGGCCGAAGAGCGCTCCCGCGCGGCTGAGCGGGAGCGGGAGACCGCGCGGGCGCATGACGAGCACGCCGCGCGGCTTGACCCCGACGAGCGGGCAGACGTCGCTGACCAAGGCCGCTCTACGGGCCCTCGTACCCGCGCCTGATGTCGCGGTGGGAACACTCCAGTGGGCCCCGGCAGATCCGGGCCACGGGGCCTTGGCCCGACACGGACGCTCACCGCTGGGCCAGACCCAGATCGCGGTCAACGCCGAGGACGACGCCTTCACCGTCCGGTCGCAGTTCGACGGGTTCGACGGGTCGCCTGCGGACCCGTGGGACTCGTTGTTAAGGAGTTTCGGGCTGCATACGAGGCCCTCGCACAATCGCTTCCGCTCTACGACGAGACGACCGTCTTCGCAAGCCTCGTGGGAGCCGGCGAGAACCGCTCCGCACCAGTCCACCGCTGGTACACGTTTAAGGAGGCTTTCTCGTATCGACTACCACGGGAGGTCGTTTCACGTCTCGGGGCAGGCGAGACGCGTTGGGTGGCCGATTGCTTCGGCGGGGTCGCGACTAGTGCCCTCGGCCTGGAGTCGACGGCACCCGAATGGGCAACCCGGCCGCGGAGAAATCCGAAAGGCATACGCAGAGGAGCCGGCCTGTCGAACCGGCTCCCAGCGCACTCCGTCTAGCAAACCACCTGGAGATGGAACGGGCGGACCGCGAAGTCACCGGTGATGTTCATCGTCCTCACGAAGACGGCCTTAGGGTTCCCGACCGTCGGGGCGGTGGTGGTCAGCCCCGCGCGGGCTTCGCCGGCGTTGTTCTCTCCAATCCCGGCGACGTATGTGCAGTGGGTGATGTCTTGCGGGAAGGCGACCGAACACGCGCTGGCCTTGGGCGTGCCGTGGTGACCGGTGGCGATGTTCGCGCTCGTGCCAGCCTGCGTGGCTCGAAGGAGGGTGCACCCCCCGGCTCCCTTGCCGACGACGGCCGCCAGGACATTGTTTGCCCTCGCCGCCTGGCTCGCGACAGTGGCCCTGTCCGCACTCACCGCGTGGCTCGCGGACGGCACCTGATTCAGCGTCTTTTCGTCGATGTCGGTACCACTCAGGGAGTCGTTCTTCACCTTTGCGCCGTTCACCGCATTGCCATGGAGCTTCTGCTTCGTGACGGCGCCGTCCTTGATATCGCTCGTACCGATCGTCGCCGCGGCGAAGGCGCTCCCGCCGAGCGCTACAAACAGGGCGGCCAGCGCGATCACATGGGCAACGCCGATGCGTCTCCGCAGCTTGCTGATCATTTGCCCCTCCTTTGGGTCGTTGATCTAACGGTCCACTCCGAGGCCCCCGATCTGAGTCCTCGACTGTTTCGGTTGACACAGACTGGCGCGGCGCCAGGACGCCAAACTGCAAGTTCCAACCCTGACCGGGTCCGGCCTGATCACGGATCGTTGATGCACCACCCCACGGCCGACGTCACCGATCCGATCTTCAAGCCGATCAATGAAGGGGCCTCGGCGCGGACCCGGAGAGCTTCTTCGACCGCTACTTCCCGAACCCGGCATCGCTCGACCACTCCCCCAGAAGCGGACAGCCACCGGCTGGTGCGCCATCGGCGCGAACCTGCCAAACCCTGACTGCAACTGATCGGCGAGCGTGCCGAGCCTGGCTTTTCGTGTAGGCGCACGCGCCTTAAGTCAACCCAGCGCCCGCGATCCGCTCCAGACCGGGTAGTCCGGGTCGCCGCGCTCGAATGTCACCCACGCGGCGCTGCCCACCGGCGGGATCGCGAGGTTCAGCTCGGGCTCCAGGTACGGAACGCAGGGCATCGCTCAGCTCCCCTGCCCCTCGCCGAGGACGGCGGGCACCGCGACCCGAACCCGCCCGGAATACTGAGGATCGACATCGTCTACCACCGACGCGCGGTAGAGGCCAAGGAATCCATCGCTCATCGCACCCAGGTTCGCCATCCAGGGACACGGGCATAGACGCCGACGGCGACGGCGTCGCCGGCGAGGACCTGCCCTAGCTCCAAGTGGTTCAGTATGAGCGGTCATCCAGCTTCGAACCGACGATCAATGAGGAATAGAGGGCGATGACGCTCACGACATCGCACGCCGTCGGATCGGTTGACGAGCCGCTGCTCGCGGAGACGATCGCCGCCAATCTGGGGCGCGCGGTGGCCACCTACGCGGACCGGACGGCGTTGGTCTCCCGGCACCAGGCGATCCGTTACACCTATGCCGAGCTCGACGCCGCCATCGACGAGGTCGCGCGGGGTCTGCTCGCGCTGGGGCTCGAGCGCGGCGAGCGCCTCGGAATCTGGAGCCCGAACTGCGCCGAGTGGGTCCTGGTCCAGTACGCGACGGCCAAGATCGGCGTCATCCTCGTCACGGTCAACCCGGCCTTCCGGACCTCCGAGCTCGAGTACGTGCTGAGCCAGTCCGGGTGCCGGACGCTGGTCGCGGCGCCATCGTTCAAGACCTCCGACTACGTCGCGATGGTGGACGAGGTCGCGCCCTCCGTCCCCAATCTCGAGCGGACGATCTTCTTCGACTCGGAGGCGTGGAACGAGCTCCTGGCGGGCGCCGCCGCAGTGGATCAGGCAAGGCTGCGGGGAATCTCGGAATCGCTCGAGTCGACCGACCCGATCAACATCCAGTACACGAGCGGCACGACCGGCGCCCCGAAGGGCGCGACCCTCTCGCATCGCAACATCCTCAACAATGGCTACTTCGTCGCCCGCGCCTGCCACTACACCGAGGCGGACAGGGTCTGCATCCCGGTGCCCTTCTATCACTGCTTCGGCATGGTGATGGGCAATCTCGGTTGCACCACCCACGGCGCCTGCATGGTTCTATCGGGTCCGGGCTTCGAGCCTGGCGCGGTGCTCGAGACGGTGGAGGCCGAGCGCTGCACCAGTCTCTACGGCGTTCCGACGATGTTCATCGCCGAGCTCCAGCACCCCGACTTCTCGAACCGGGATCTGAGCTCGCTGCGAACCGGGATCATGGCCGGCTCGCCGTGCCCGGTCGAGGTCATGCGCCAGGTGATCGACCGCATGGGCATGGACGAGGTGACGATCTGTTACGGGATGACCGAGACCTCACCGGTGTCGACGCAGACCGCCCCCGACGACGAGCTCAAGCGCAGGGTGTCCACGGTCGGGCGCGTGCACCCCCACGTCGAGGTCAAAGTGGTCGATGGCGACGGCGAGAGCGTCGCCTGCGGTGAGCCGGGGGAGCTCTGCACCCGCGGCTACTCGGTGATGCTCGGCTACTGGGAGGACCCCGAGCGGACCGCGGAGGCGATCGACGCCGACGGCTGGATGCATACCGGCGACCTCGCGACGATCGACGAGGACGGCTACGTGAGGATCGTCGGCAGGATCAAGGACATCGTGATCCGGGGCGGGGAGAACATCTACCCGCGCGAGGTCGAGGAGTTTCTCTACGGCCACCCAGGCGTTGGCGACGTGCAGGTGATCGGCGTCCCCGACGAGCGCTACGGCGAGGAGCTGATGGCCTGGATCGTCCGCAAGCAGGGGGCCGACCTCGATGCCGAAGGGCTGCGCGAGTTCTGCCGTGGCAGGATCGCCCACTACAAGGTTCCGCGCTACGTCAAGTTCGTCGACGCCTTCCCGATGACGGTCACCGGCAAGGTCCAGAAGTTCAAGATGCGCGAAGAGGCGATCACCGCGCTCGGCCTTGAGGGCGCCGTCAAGGCGACCGCCTAGTCCGTCACGGCGATCTCGTCCCCCCTCCTCGAGCGGCCCCCAGCCCGGGACCTCGACGCTTATCGAGGCGATCCGTCCCTCCGCAGGACGAGCGTCTCGGCCGTGCCCGCGAGGATCACATTCCCTGAGGCGTCGACCAGCTTGAGGCCGAAGTCGACCTGTCCGCTGTCGGGGTGGGGGCCGGGCTTCAGCCGCACCACTCGAACCTCCAGATGGACGTCGACGTCCGGGCGCAGGGGCCGAAGTAGCCGGACGTGATCGAACCCGCGGCCTGCCGCGAAGGCGATGCCCAAGGTCGTCGTGAAGAGTCGCGCCGCCACCGCGAACGTCTGCGCGCCACTGGCGATGAGCCCGCCGAACCGTGACTGGGCGGCGGCCTCTGGGTCGAGGTGGAACGGCTGCGGATCCCACTCCCGCGCGAATGCGATCATGCGGTCCGCCGACAGCCGCGTCGGTCCCCGCCGCCAGTGCTGTCCCAGGGTCAGGTCCTCGAAGTACACGACCTCGTCGGAGGAGGGGTCGTGAGGGCACAGACCGCGGTCGCCGCCCGGAGCCATGCCAGGCAAGGCTAGTCTCGATTGCCGTGGCCAATGTGTCCTTCTGCCAATCCCGGCGAGCTTGCGGCCGTTTGGTGGTGCAGGAGTCAGCTAACGGCTGCCGCTGCTCGGAACGTTTCCACCGGGGCTCCTCGGCTCCATGACCGGGAAGTCGCGGGTTCAAATCCCACCCCCGAAGACCGCTCGCCATCCGTGGGATCCTTGCCCGATGCTAAGGCACCGGCACCGCCGAATCGTGATCGGCTCAGGCAGGGTCGGGACGAACTTCCCGGTTACGGCGGCGGTCCTGCTGAGCCTGTCGGCCCTGGTCGCACCCGCTCTCACACCGGCGAGCGCCGCCGCGGTCGCACCGCCGAACCTCTCCTGGCATCCGTGCGCCGACCCGGCGCAGAAGGGCTTTCAGTGTGCGACCGCCCGCGGGGTGCCACTCGACTACCGTCACCCGCGCGGGCGCACGATCCACCTCGCGCTGATCAGGCATCGGGCCGGCGACCCCGCCCACCGGATCGGAACGCTGTTCTTCAATCCCGGTGGCCCAGGCAGCCTGGGCACCGTGGGCCTGCCCAAGGAGCTCGGAAACTTCCCCGCCCGCCTGCGGGCCCGCTTCGACCTCGTGAGCTGGGACCCGCGCGGCGTTGGGAACAGCACCGCGGTCCAGTGTTTCGACTCGCAGGGAGACGAGAACCGCTTCTTCGAGGGCACGCCGAACGGCTTCCCCGTCGGCGCGGCCCAGATGGATAAGTGGATCCAGCGTTACGGCGCCTTCGGGCGCCGCTGCGGGCGGGTGGTGGGGGGCGGGCTCCTGCGGCACGTCTCGACCGCGGACACCGCCAGGGACCTGAACCTCCTGCGCCGAGCGGTCGGCGACCGCAGGCTGAGCTATCTCGGCATTTCGTATGGCACCTACCTCGGCGCCACCTACGCGAACCTGTTCCCCGACCGGATCCGGGCGATGACGCTCGACGGCAACATCAATCCGATCGCGTACTCGAGGCGCCGGTTGAAGGCCAACGGGGGGAGGTTTCTGGGCACGTCGCTGCGACGGGACGACGACCGCGGTGCGGCCAGGACCTTGAATGCGTTCCTTGATCTTTGCGGGCGTGCGGGCAGTTCACGCTGCGCCTTCTCCGCCGGCAGTCCAGCGGCCACACGGGCGAAGTTCGCCGCCCTGCTCGAACGGCTCCGGACGCACCCGACCGGCGCGACGATGACCTACGCCGAGCTGGTCAGGGGAACGGTGTTCGCGCTCTACACGACCGAGCCGTCTCCCTACGGCCGGCCGGGATGGAGCGCCTGGGCGCAGGAGCTTCAGGACCTATGGACCGGCAAGGCGCGTCAGAGGACGCCGGGCGCGGGCGATCCTCTGCCGGTCGCCGGGGATTCGGGCTCCGGGTACATAGGCCCGGAACAGGCCGCCGCGATCCTCTGCTCCGAGAGCCCGAACCCGCGGGCGGCCGCGTTCAAGCGGCAGGACGGCCTCGCCTACCGGCGCTCGGGCGCGGCCGGCCGGTACTGGGCGTGGGTGCCCGAGTTATGCGCCGGCTGGCCGGTGCGCGCCGCAGACCCCCATGCCGGGCCCTGGAACCGTCGCACGGCCAACCCAGTGCTGGTCATCGGCAACACCCACGATCCCTCCACCGCCTACAGGGAATCGGTGGCGATGGCCCATCAACTGGCGCGCGCTCGGCTGCTCAGGGTCGATGGCTACGGCCACACCGTGCTCGAGAACCCGAGTGTCTGCGCGAGCCGATATGAGAGCCGCTACTTCATCGACAGGGCCCTGCCGCCCGCGGGGACGAGATGCAGGCAGGACCACATGCCTTTAGCGGGGAAGCCATAGCGGGCTCGGACCTGAACCCGTGACTCTGGCTCACGTCGCTCGTGGTACCACTTTGGGCCCCGCTAGAGGTGCCTGGGCCCAGCTTTGGCAGCAAAGCGACGAGCCGCAGACGAGCAACCACTGCCCCGCGGATTCGACCGCTCGACTACGGGTTGGCGGTTTGACTTTCGACTGCGAACCTGTTAGTCGTGCGCCTAAGGCAATCGACTAAACGATGACCACCGCCCCAAATCTCAGCTCTGGCGTCACGAGCCCGCCGCTCAGCGAGAGCGCCACCGCCTTCCTGGATGCCGCGGAGCGACTCTTGGTCGACGTCGGCCACGCCGGCATCACCACCCGAAGGCTCGCCGCTGAGGCGAGCCTGAACCAGGGCCTCGTGCACTATTACTTCGGGTCGATCGACGAGCTCTACGTTCAGGTGCTCGAACGCTTCACCGAACGCCTGATCGCCCGCCAGCGCGAGATGTACGCGACCGATGCGCCCTTCATCGAGAAGTGGCGGACGGCATGGCGCTTTCAGGAGGAGGACCTCGAGGCGGGCTACCCCAAGATCTGGATGGAGCTGCAGGCGCTCTCTTGGAACCACCCGGCCCTGCGGCCCCGGATCGCGCGCGTTAACGCCGAATGGCGGGCGGTCCTGACCGCGGCGTTCGCGGCCGCGGCGCGCGAGTATGAACTGGAGTCCGAGGAGTTCCCGGTCGAGGCGCTGGTCTCGCTGATGATGACCTTCGGTCAGGGATACATGGTGGAGCGCCTCGAGGGGATTGACGACGGTCACGCCGAGCTGCTCGGCTGGATCGACCGCAGGCTGGAACGACTCGACGCAAGGAGGAGAGGGAGATGACGCCGACCACGGATGCGACGCAGGGGCGGGAGATGGCGACCGCCCAGGAGCGGACGACCACCGACACCGAGCAGCTCTACGCGGACGAGCAGAGCCGCGCCCGTTACCCGGACGAGACCGGCTACGTCGAGCGCGAGGGGGTACGGGTCTTCTGGGAGTCATACGGCGAGGGCGAGCAAACCGCGCTCTTCCTGCCGACCTGGGCCCTCGTGCACTCGCGCGTCTGGAAGGCCCAGATCCCCTACTTCGCGCGTCACTTTCGCGTGATCACCTTCGACCCGCGTGGCAACGGGCGCTCCGATCGGCCCAGTGAGCTCTCAGCCTACGACGAGCGCGAGTACATGCAGGACGCGCTCGACGTGATGGAGGCCTGCGGGGTTGAACGGGCGATCGCAGCGTCGTTCTCGACGGGGGCGCAGCGCTCGATGCTGCTCGCGGCGGAGCACCCCGAACGGGTCGAGGGCCTGGTCTTCATCGGGCCGCTGTTCCCGGTCAGCCGCGCTTCGCTGCGAATACGCGCCATGGCCCACCCGCTGCTTCGCCCGTTCGCGCTGAAGCCGCCGATCACGACCCGGGGCTGGGGCAAGTTCAACCCCCACTACTGGATGAACGGCGGTTACAGCGACTTCGTGCGGTGGTGGGCGCAGAAGATGCTGACCGAGCCGCACTCGACCAAGCCGATCGAGGACGCAATCGCCTGGTCCCACGACACTGATGGCGAGACGATTGCCCTCACCGTCCAGAACCAGTTTGCCGCCCCGGCCACCCGCAAGGCTCAGACCGCCCTGGCGAAGCGGATCAAATGTCCGGTCCTGGTCATCCACGGCGCCGAGGACGAGGTCACGCCCTACGCCGACGGCGAGGCGCTGGCGAAGGTGACGGGTGGTCGGCTCGAGACCGTCGAGGGGGCGGGACACATGCCGCACGTACGCAAGCCGGTCCAGGTCAACCTCGCCATGCGCGAGTTCGTCGAAAGGGTTCCCCGGCACCGCGATCCGACCGTGCACTGCTCCGACGGCCGCAAGCGCGCGCTCTACATCTCCTCGCCGATCGGCCTCGGCCACGCCCAGCGAGACGCGGCAATCGCGCGCGAGCTGCGAAACCTCGTCGACGGCCTCGAGATCGACTGGCTGGCGCAGGACCCCGTGACCCGGGTGCTCGCCAAGGAGGGTGAGCGGGTCCACCCCGCGAGCGAGCATCTCGCCAACGAGTCGCGGCACATCGAGTCGGAGTCCGCCGAGCACGACCTCCACTGCTTCCAGGCGATCCGGCGGATGGACGAGATCATGATCAACAACTTCATGGTCTTCCACGACATCGTGCGAGAGGACCGCTACGACCTCTGGATCGGGGACGAGGCCTGGGAGCTGGATTACTACCTGCACGAGAATCCTCGCGAGAAGCGGGCCCGCTACGCCTGGATGACCGACTTCGTCGGCTGGCTGCCGATGCCCGGTGGCGGCGAGCACGAGTCCCACCTGACCTCCGACTACAACGCGCAGATGGTCGAGCACATCGCTGAGCATCCGGACGTCCGTGACCGGGCGGTCTTCGTCGGCAATCCCGAGGACATCGTGGAGGAGCGCCTCGGGCCCGAGCTGCCGCTGATCCGCGACTGGACCGAGCGGAACTTCGAGTTCGCGGGCTACGTCACCGGCTTCGACCCGCGCAGCCTCGGCGGGCACGACGAGCTCCGCCACGCGCTCGGCTACCGACCCGACGAGAAGGTCTGCATCGTCAGCGTGGGCGGGTCCGGCGTCGGTGGGCACCTGCTGCGCCGGGTGATCGACTCCTTCGAGGACGCCAAGCGCGCGGTTCCGGAGCTGCGGATGATCGTCGTCGCCGGGCCGCGCATCGACCCCGAGTCACTGTCCCAGCCCGAGGGTCTCGAGGTCGTGGCCTACGTCCACAATCTCTATCTGCATCTCGCCGCCTGTGACCTCGCCGTCGTCCAGGGCGGCCTCACCACCTCGATGGAGCTCACCGCGAGCAACCGGCCGTTCCTCTACTTCCCCCTGCGCCACCACTTCGAGCAGACCATGCACGTCGCGCACCGCCTCGACCGCTACGGCGCCGGCCGCCGGATGGACTTCGACACGGCGGGGCCGGATGCGATCGCATCCGCGATCGCCGAGGAGATCGGCCGCCCGGTCGCTTACCGCGAGGTCGAGAGCGACGGTGCCCGCCGCGCCGCCGAGAAACTCGCCGAGCTTCTATAGGGCCGAGCCGATCACCGCCCAGGGAGGGTCCATGAAGATCGCGCCGTGGTACCAGCTTTGGTACCAAGCGAACGAGCGATCCCTGCGACGGTCGAGTTAGGAGGCCGTGGTACCACTTTGGTACCGACTACTACGTCCAATGTGTCTAGATCGTCCACGGACGGGGACGGTCTGGACGTTGGGGACGCTCCGGGACGCAAGCGCTCGAGGATCGAGATCTCCTGGTCGAGCTCGTGTCGACGCCGCTAGATGATCGCAAGCTGCTCGTAGTACCAGGGGGCTACACCGAGGCCGTCTGCCTGCTCCTCCGCCCACCGAAGTCCGCGCTTCCGCGCATGAGCGGCGACGTGACCTGGCAGAGCGGCTTCGACTTCAGTAGACGCGCGGGCAGCAAGGCTGACCCGGGCAGGTCGCAGCCAACCCGAGACGTACAGCGAACCGGCCCGCCAGGTCTCACCTAGCGGGCCGGTCGGCCCAGTCGGTTGGCGAAGGCGATCAGCCGCTGCTCCGCCTACCGCCTGCGTTCGTGGGCCTCGACGTCCTCATCCTCGTCGGATTCCTCGTCGCGGCGGCTCCTTCGCATGTGGGCCTCGACGTCCTCGTGCTCGCCGGATTCCTCGTCGCGGCGGCTCCTCCGCAGGTGGGCCTCGACGTCCTCGTCGGGTTCCTCGTCGCGGCGCCATCTGGCGTGGGCCTCGACGTCCTCATCCTCGGACGTGAGCTCCTTCTCGCGCTCATCCATGATCGGTCCTCCTTCGGGCGCCCGCGAGGAGTGCCCGGGTTGCGTACGACCTCAAGACGAGGTCGCAGTCCAGGATCTTCCCACAGATGCACGGTTCTGGGTCACTGATTTGCGCCTGGGCGACCGACAGCGCCGCCAGTGGCGTCGAGGAGTTGCTTGGCCACGGCCGCCGCTCCCCTTCCAGCGCGTCGAGCGCCTCGGCGAGGCGGGCGACCGCGGCCAACTCGCCGCCCAGCACCCGCTTGGCGCGATGGGCGCGCTCGGCTCCGATCAGCCCTGAGGCGACTGCGGCATGGATCTCGTCTGCGCTCCTTCGGCCTCCGGCGAGACGTTGGCGGCCGTTGCGTAGAGAACACTCTTCAACTGAAAAGGCGTCAGCTCCGGATGCTTCGAGAGGATCAGCGCACACACGCCCGAGATGTGGGGCGTGGCGAAGCTGTTTCCCGTGGAGGAAATCGTCCCGCCGCCGGTCCATGCCACCGAGACGTCGACGCCGCGGGCGAAGAACTCCACCGGGGGCGTGGGGTTGTAGTAGTAGGTGAGCGGGTCGTCCCCGTCATGGCTGGCCACCGACACCACCGATGAGAAGCGCCACGGATAGCTCTTGCGGGCCAGGTTGTGGGCGGATGCGACGAGAACCAGTCGGCGAAAGTAGGCCGCATCCGTCAACTCGCGTAGGAGTCCCGTGAACTCGGCCTTGGAGGTCGAGAGGCTGAGGTTGACGACGTCGAAGTCCTGTTCGAGGGCCCAGCGGAGACCGGCCAGCAGCATCCTCCCGGTTCCCTTGTACGCGGCGCCGAGCACCTTTACGCTGGCGATCTCGCAGTCCGGGGCGACCGAGCGGATGATTCCGGCGCAGGCGGTGCCGTGCCCACATGGGTCGCTCCCGTCGTCCTCCTCGACGACGGGGTCCGCCTCCTTGCTCTTTGCCTCAACCCGCACGGCGCGACTCACGGTTCCCACCAACGGGTGGGCCGACTCGATGCCGCTGTCGACGACGCAGACGCGCGCGCCGGCGCCGCTCGAGCCCCCGAGGGCCCACTCGCGGGTGATCGGGACGGGAGAGGGCGATGCGGCGAGGGGGATCACGTCGGCCGCTGCGCGACTCCACGCCGGGAGCTCGGCCTCGGGCTCGCTCGTGGGGACCTCCGGCATGCGCTGATCGTAATCGCCACCTCGAGGGGCCGATACGCCCCTCGGATGCCGCCACCGCCATAGGGTCTTCGACACAGTGATCAAGGGGTTGACCGGAAGGCTGCGCGAGTCGCTCGCCGCGCTCGTCGACGTGTTCCGCGTCGTGGACCTGCGGCGGCTGCAGTTCGCCTATCTAGCTTCCATGATCTCGCTCTGGTCCTATGGCATTGGGGCTTCCGTGTATGCGTTCGACGTCGGCGGCGCCGGACTCGTCGGCGTGGTGATGCTCTCGCGGATGCTCCCCGCCGCGGTGGCATCCCCGTTTGTGGCCGCGCTGGGCGATCGCTACCCCCGCAGGCTGGTCCTGCTGAGCACCGACCTGGCCCGCGCCGCGCTGACCGCGGCCGCGGCCGCCTCGATCTGGCTCGGCCTGCCGCCAGCATTCGTCTTCGTCATCGCCGGAATCCTCGTCGTGGTCTCGACCGCGTTTGAGCCTGCGAAGAACGCGTTGCTTCCGAGCCTCGCGACCGGGCCGGAGCAGCTGACCGCTGCGAACGTGGTCACACAGACGTTCGAGAGCGCCAGCATGTTCGGCGGCCCGGCGCTCGGGGGCGCTCTCCTCGCCTTCACGACCGTGCCGACGCTGTTCGCGGTCAGCGCTGTCCTCCTCTTGGGCTCGGCGGCCTTGCTCCGGCGGCTGCCGCGTGCCAAGGAGGACGGGGACGATGCGGGTACGGCGGGTGATGCATCACAGGAGGACGGGCGGGGCCACGGTCCGCTTGCCGGGTTCCGGACGGTGCTCGACGATGCTCGGCTCCGCCTGATCCTCGGGATGACCGGCGCACAGACGCTCGTGTCGGGGATGTTCGGCGTCCTGACCGTGGTCCTGGCGCTCGATCTGCTCGATCTCGGAAACGGCGGCGTGGGGCTACTCGACGCGTCGGTCGGCGTCGGCGGCGTGATCGGAGGTTTGCTGGCGCTTCGCCTGACGGGCGCCCGGCGCCTCGCCCCGGCCTTCGGGCTCGGGATGGTGCTCTGGGGAGCGCCGCTGGTGCTGGTCGCCGGATTCGCTCATACCGCAACGGTCGTCTGCCTGCTCGCCGTCGTCGGCGTGGGCAACACGCTCGTGGACGTTGCGGGAATCACCCTCCTCCAACGCGCCGTGCCGGATCATGTCCTCGGGCGCGTCTTCGGGGTGCTCGAGGGGTTGATCTGGGGCACGGTGGGAATCGGCGGGGCGCTGGCGCCGGCTCTAATCGCGATCCTCGGGCTCCGCGGGGCGCTGGTCGCGACGGGTCTGATCCTGCCGGGGCTCACAGCGTTGACCTGGCGGAAGATGGCGCGTCTGGACGCGGCCGCGGTGCCGCCGAGCGAGCTGACGCTACTGCGCGGCGTGACGATCCTCGCCCCGCTCGGAGAGGCGACCCTGGAGACGCTCGCGGCACGGCTCGAGCGGGCACGCTTCGCCCGGGGGCAGGATGTGATGAGGCAGGGCGAGCCGGGCGATCGCTTCTACGTCATCGAGACGGGTGAGGTCGAGGTGCTCCAGGACGGCACGCGGTTGAGAACGCAGGGGCCAGGCGATTCCTTCGGCGAGATCGCCTTGCTCCGGGACACCCCACGGACCGCGACGGTTCGTGCGCTTGGCGAGCTCCAGCTGCTGACGCTCGGGCGCGAGGACTTCATTCCCGCGGTCACCGGCCACGCGGAGAGCGCGGCCGAGGCCGAGAGCGTGATCGCCGCCCGTCTCAGCTCGGCGCGTCCGAGCCTGGGGACTTTTTGATCCGGGCGCCGGGACGCCTACGTGAAGTCGGCTGCCGTATGCGGGCCGACGCAGGCGATCGCCGGCTGCTCGTCCAGGCTCCGAGCCACGGTCGCGACCGCCTCGTACTCGACGGCGTCGAGGGCGGCGATCGCGGCCCCGGGCTCCTCCTGCTCGCCGAACAGGATCGCCGCTTCCGCGGCTTGGTCCGCGACCACGTTCGTGTTCTCGAAGGCCAGCACGCGCCGCCCCGCGGCGTAGGAGCGCGCCCGCTCGACGTGCTCGGGATCTGGTCCGTCCTTGGCGAGTTGGGCGACCAGGCACCGGATCCGCTCATGCGCCTGGACGCAGTTCTCCGACTCGAGCCCTGCGGACACCTCGAGCGTTGCGCCGTCCGCGAACGCGTGGTCGAGCGAAAAGACCGAATAGGCGAGGCCGCGCCGCTCGCGGATCTCGTCGAATAGCACCGATCCCTGCGAGCCTCCGAGCAGAGTCCCGAACACGGTGAGGGCCGCACGCGCGGAGCGCTCGCGCGGGTCGATCGATGAGCGGTACGCGAGGCGAAGATGCGACTGGCTCGAGTCGGTCCCATGGACTAGCACCTGCGGCTTCGGGTCGGGAACGGGTTCGTACGGCGTCGGCGCGGGAATCGTCGGGAAGCGGCCGAACGCCTCGGCTACGCGGGCCTCGCCCGGGACCGCGGACAGGTTTCCCACGAGAAGCACGCAGCCGCGCTCGCCAGACCAATTCCGCTCGCGGAACTTGACGACGTCCGCTCGCTCGAGCGCATGTAGGCGCTCCTCTGTCCCGAGGACCGGCCGCCCTAGCGGGTGGTCCCCGAAGGCCGCCCGCTCGATCAGCTCGTCGGCTCGGTCCTGGGGTCGATCGTGGGAGCGAGCGATCTCCTGGATCACGACGCCGCGCTCGCGGTGCAGCTCCTCGGGCTCGAGTCGCGGCCGCCCGACGAAGTCTGTCAGCAGGTCGATCGCGTCGGCCGCCACCTCGGCCCGCGAGCGGATTCGAAAGGCAACCATGTCCTGGCTCGTCCAGGCGTCCACCCGGGCCCCGATCCGCTCCCCGGTGGCGTTGATCTCGCGCGGCGTCGGGTACGCCTCCCCACCCTTGAAGACCAGGTGCTCAAGGAAGTGGGCAATCCCGTTTTCCTCGGGTCGCTCGGTTCGGGCCCCCGCCTCGAAGGCCACCAGGACGGTCAGGGCCCGGGTCCCCTCGATCGGGATGCGTCGGACCCGAAGCCCGTTGGCCAACTCCGCTTCGCACTCAGGCGCCATGCCCCAAACCTAAACCCGAAGGGACGACCGCGGCTGAGTCGCGCGTCGGGCGACCCACAGAACTGAAACGCCCTCGAAGGCGGCAGACGAGAGGAGCACGCGATGACCGAGCACGTCATCGGGTTCTACCGGGATCCCCGGTTACGATCGGGCAGGTGACAGGGGAGGATCTCCGAGAGGACCCGCTCGCCGCGGTTCGGATCTTCGCTGGGCTCTCGGAGGACCTGCGCGCAGAGTTGCTGTCCCGCGCCGAGCGACGTCGCATCTCCGCCGGTGACTGGGTCTTCCGGGAGGGGGAGCCGGCATCGGCGATGTACGTCGTGCTGTTGGGCCGTCTCGAAGTCCTGATCGAGCGACCGGAGCCGGTCCTGGTCAGGATTCTTGACAGAGGCTCGGCCGTTGGCGAGCTCGCGCTGCTCACCGGAACCCCCCGCTCCGCCTCGGTGCGGGCACGTCGCGACAGCGAGCTACTCGAGCTGACGCTCGAGGACTTCCGCGATCTGATCCGCTCGCAGGCGTTTGCCGGCGAGCTGCTGCGCGCGCTCGGCGAACAGCTACAGGCGAGTCGCGGCCGGGAGGACACGGTGGCGCCGAGGCCCGCGACGATCACGTTCGTTCCGGGACGGCGCGGGCTCGCCGCGGAGGCGATGGGCCACGCGATCGGCGAGGAGATTGGCCGGTATGCCTCGACGGCCGTTATTGACGCCGCCGCGGCGGGTCAGGATCCGGCCGGCTTCGGGGCGATACTCGACCGCCTCGAGCACGAGCACGAGCACGTCGTCCTCGCCGCCGCCGAGCCTCCCGGCGATCCCTGGACGGACTTCTGCCTGCGGCAGGGCGATCGCTCGTTCGTGCTGGTCCAAGGCGAGCCCACAAGCGAGGGCCTGGCGCCCATACGTGGCTGCGAGCCACTCTGTCAGGGATCCCCGCCGCGCGGTCAGCTGGGCCGCTGGCTGGACGCCCTCGGCTCGAACCGAGGACAGGTGCTCGGCCCGGACCTTTACGTGGCATCCATCGCCCGCGCGATCGCCGGGCGCTCGCTCGGTGTCGTCCTCTCTGGAGGCGGCGCGCGCGGGCTGGCGCACATCGGCGTACTCGACGAGCTCACAAAGGCCGGGTTCGAGGTCGACCGTGTCGCCGGGTGCAGCATGGGCTCGGTGATCGGCGCCATGTTCGCGAGTGGCCGAAGCGCCGCGGAGATCCGCCACATCTGTGAGGTCGAGTTTGAGGACCGCAGCCCGCTCGGGGACTACACCGTGCCGCTGGTGGCCCTGATCCGCGGCGAGCGCGCGAAGGCGATGGGCGAGCGGATCTACGGCGATCGCCTGATCGAGGAGCTTCCAAGAGACTTCTACAGCGTCAGCTGTGACCTGGTCAGCTCGGAGCTAGTCGTCCACCGGCGCGGGCTGCTGCTCGAGGGGGTCGGTGCCAGCATGGCCCTGCCGGGGATCTTCCCGCCGGTGGAGCGCGACGGGCGATACCTGGTCGACGGTGGGGTGCTCAACAACCTGCCCGTCGAAGCGATGGCTGCGAGCGGCGAGGGCCCGATCGTCGCCTCCGATGTCTCCGCGCGCTTCGAGGTTCCGGAGCGGCTTCCGCGACGCGACCGGATCGAGCGCCTGCGCGAGACGGTCACTGGCGTCGGCGCCCCGGTTCCGTTCGGCGTCCGCGAGATCATGATGCGGACCGTGGTCCTCGGCAGCATCGACACGGCTGAGGCGGCCCAGAGCCACGCCGACGTGGTCGTCGAGCCCGCCGTCGAGACGATCGGGTTGATGGCCTTCGACCAGCTCGGAGCGGCGATCGAGGCCGGGCGGCGGGCGGCGGACGCCGCTCTCGAGGCGAACCCGGAGTTCGTCGAACGCTACACGGCAGCCTGAGGCGCTATGCGCGACAGCGGGTGAGGGAGGGGGCGGGGCGCCGGCCGGATCCGGCAGGGACCACGCTTTCAGCGTCGCCTCGCGGCCGCGGACCTCGCCGAGGAAGGCGTTGACGACCTCGATCACGCGTTCGGGCGACAGCTCCTCCGAGAACGAGGTGAAGCCGCGGAGGTCGCTGAACATGACCGTGCATTCGCGCTCGACGCCGCCGAGCCGCAGATCCTCGCCGGCGTCGGCCAGCACATCGTCGACGACGGCCCCGGGAACGAAGCGGGAGAAGATGTCCCGCACCCGCTCGCGCTCGAGGGTGGGCGCGCGCCTTCATGCCCAGCGCCTACCGTTCGCCGCCCGGGCATCCCATTCGCTCACCCGGGTAGGTTTCTGCGGTGGAGAGAGTCGGCGAGTACGAGATCGTCGAGCCGATTTCGCGCGGTGCGATGGGTGCCGTCTACAGAGCCACGGACAGCCGTGGCCGCGAGGTCGCCCTCAAGCGCCTGATCCAGGAGGGAGAGCGGGAACGCTTCGGGATCGAGGCGCGCCTGCTCTCGGGCCTGCGCCACCCGCGGGTCGTCGAGGTCTTCGGCCACGTCCGCGACAGCGAGGGTGATTACCTGGTGATGGAGCTTGTGCGCGGCAGGGACCTCGGGCGCCTCGTCGAGGAGGAGGGCCGGCCGGGCCTGCCGCTCGAGCGGGCGCTCGAGTACGCGGGCCAAGCCTGCGAGGCGCTCCAGTACGTGCACGAGCAGCAGATCGTTCACCGCGACGTAAAGCCGCAGAACCTGGTCGTGTGCGATACCCGAGGCGTGGTGCTGGTGGACTTCGGCATTGCCCGTGAGATTGCGGCGGATGTGAGCGGGACCCGCGGGGTCGGGACGCCGCGCTACATGGCCCCGGAGGTTCTCGTCGGCGAGGCGGTTTCGCCGCGCAGTGACGTCTTTGGCCTCGCGGCGACCGTCTGGGCGCTGATTGCCGGCAGGCCGCCGAGCTACGGCGACGAGACGGTGCTCGCCCTCGAGATCGAGGGCATGACGCCCGCGCTTGAGCGAACGCTGCGACGCGGCCTCGAGCTGCAGCCCGAGCGCCGCTTCGGCTCGGCCGCCGCATTCGCCGCAGCGCTGGGCGCGCCGCTCGAGACGATCGAGGGGGCGTCGCTGGCCGCGAGCGCGCCCGGCCCCAAGCAGCATCGGGCGCTCGTCGAGGCGATCGTCCGAACCGCGGCGGGGGTCTTCGACGCGGCGGCGTCCTCGCTCGCCCTAGTCGACGCGACCACCGGCGAGCTCGTCTACCAGGCCTCGTGGGGCGCCGGTGCCGAGGAGATCGTCGGCGTCCGCCTCGAGCCCGGGCGCGGGATCGCGGGAGCGGTCGTCGAGGACGGCGAGGCGGTGGTCGTGACGAGCTGCCGCGAGGACGATCGCTTCGCGGCTCAGATCGCATCGGGGACCGGCTACGTGCCAAACACGATGATTGCCGTCCCGCTCGAGCGCGACGGCCGGGTGATCGGGGCGCTGTCGATCCTCGACCGCCGTGACGGCGGCGGCTACTTGGAGTCCGACGTGCCCCGCGCCCAGCTCTTCGCCGAGTTGGCCCTGACCGCCATCCCCCGCTGATCCGCTGCGGGCCGAAATCAGAGCCGCTCCGCGGCCCAGGGAGAACTCGCCCTCCTGGGTCCCGCCGTCCGCTTGCCTGCCTTTGCCCCGCCGTCGCCGCCCCGCCGCAGCCTCCCATCGCGAAGAATCGGCTCATCCGCGCATTCTCCTCCGAAGTAGGACGACGACGCCGGCGACGAAGAGCAGCGCGAACCCGGTTTGGATCAGGAGCCCGGTCGACAGCGTCACGTCGAAGAAGCTGTTTCCGAACGGACTCGCCTGGCTGAACGCTGGGTCAGCAGCGATGCGGCCGTTCATCCCAACCGCCTCCCCGATGCTCGCGAGCGACCACTGGGAGAAGATCGCATAGGACATCGAGTGCGCCGGCTCGGGCATCTGCGCGAGCGGCACGATCGTGCCGGCGAACAGGAGCTGGGGGATCACGGCGAGCGGGATTACGCTCATCGCCTGGTCCTCGGTCGAGACCAGCGAGGAGATCAAGAGGCCCATGGCAACCGCTGCGAAGCCGGTCGCGAGCAGTAATGCGAACACGGCCGCCCAGATCCCAGCGGGCTCGCCGAGCGGCCGGAAGCCGAACAGGAGCCCCGCGTAGAGCAGCGTCTGAACCGTGACGAGGCCGAAGAGCACGATCAGCTTCGAGAGCAGATAGGCACTCAGCCGCATCCCGATCGCGGCCTCGCGCTCGAACACGGCCTGCTCCTTGACGATCTCACGCGCGGCATCGATGGAGCCGAACCAGATCACGGTGATCAGGGCCAGGAAGAGCATCTGAATCGCTTGTTCCGGATTGCCCCCCGGCTGGTCGAAGAGCCCGCTCGCGAACAGCGCGATCCCCGCGATCCCGAGCACCGGTGCCTGGCCAAGGAGCAGGATCAGGTTGCGCCGGTCACGGATCAAGAGCTTCAGGGCGCGGCTCGTCAGCAGCGCGGTCTGCCGAAGCAGTCCGCGGGCGGGCCGTTTGCCAGCTTCGCGCGGCTCGGCCCTGCGCCCGGGCCTCGCGCTCCCCGGCGGCCTTGGCGGCCTTTGCGAGCCAGGTCTCGAGCGGCGTCTCGTCGAGCGCCGTGTAGATGCCGTCGTAGTCGTCGACCTCGAAGAACGTGAGCGCCTCGCTTGGCGCCCCGTTGAAGACCAGATGGCCGCCTCGGGCAAGGATCACGACCCGATCGCAAAGCGCGAGGTTCTTGGTCGCGTGCGTGACCAGGGCGACACCGCGCTCCCGGTCGGCGAGGGCACGGAAGAGCTGCATCATTCGCGTCTCGAGGCCCGGGTCCATGCCCGTGGTCGGCTCGTCGAGGAACAGCAGGCCGGGTCGCCCGAGCACCTCCGATGCGACCCCGGTCCGCTTGCGCTGCCCGCCCGAGAGGGTGCCGATCATGGTCTCGGCATGTGGCTCCAGGGCGAGCTCGCCGAGGGCGTCGTCGACGGCGCCGGCGAGCTCGTCGTCGGATGCGTCGGAAGGCAATCTCAGCCTGCCCGCGTAGCCGAGCGCCTCGCGCACCGTAAGCAGGGCATGGACGATGTCGTCCTGGGGCACGTAGCCGACGTCGGTGAGACGAGCGGCGATTGGCTCGCCACTGACGCTGACCCGGCCCGAGGAAGGGCGATTGACGCCGGCGAGCAGCTTCAAGAGCGTGCTCTTGCCGGCGCCGCTCTCGCCGATCATCGCGACCAGCTCGCCCGGGCCGAGCGAGACCGAGGTCTCGTGCAGGATCGTCTTCTCGGCGGCCTGGACGGTGACGGCCTCAGCGTCGAGGCGCATCGAGCCGCGCTCGTCGCGGGCGAGGAAGGTTTCGCCGTCGAAAACCAGGCGATAGGGCCCAATGCCGATCGAGGACCCCGGCTCGACGACGCCGCGCTCGACCAGCTCGCCGTCGAGTCGCGTGCCATTGCTCGAACCCAGATCGCGGAGCTCGATTCGACCGTCCGTCGCGAGCAGGTCGGCGTGAAACCGTGAGACGTTGGGGTTCGGGAGCACTACGTCGTTTTGCGGATCGCGGCCGATCCGCAGCCGCTCGCCGTCGAAGGCGACGGTCTGCGTCTGGGTGATCGGGATCTCGCGCGAGGCCATCCGGGTCGTCTCGCCACCGAGGAAGCGGAGCTCACGGTCGCCGATCTCGA
This sequence comes from uncultured Actinomycetes bacterium, assembly GCA_963829735.1. GTDB lineage: Bacteria > Actinomycetota > Thermoleophilia > Solirubrobacterales > 70-9 > AC-56. Next base: position 462,885 of record CAWHJT010000002.1, on the reverse strand, counting down.
TCGCGTCGCCACTGGCGAGCCGCTTCGCTGTATCGCCCAGGCGCTCGCCGTTGACGAGGGTCCCGTGACGTGAGCCGAGATCGGCTACCCACCAGCCGCCGTTCTTCGCGTAGATGCGCGCGTGGCGCCGCGATGCCCGCTCGTCGGCGATCACCAGCGCGTTCTCCTCGGCGCGCCCGACCGTGAGCTCGCCGCCGCCGATCACGATCCGCTCACCGGCGCTGAGCACCGAGGCCGCCGCCGGTTCTGCGGAGCCTCCTGCCTGCTCGCCGCCCCTGTCCATGTGTCAACGCTAGCCCGCCGCGGGGGGCGGTCGCAACCTGAACTTCATCCCGCGACCCTGAGACGGCTGAGAAGATGGCGCGATGTCCAGCCTGCTGCAGGACGGGTCGATCTTTGCGGGCTACCGTGTCGAGCGCTTGCTCGGCGTCGGCGGGATGGGCGAGGTCTATCTCGCGACCCAGCTCGATCCCGAGCGGACCGTGGCGCTGAAGGTGATCCCACCGCGAATCTCAGGCGACGTCCGCTTCCGACGCCGTTTCGAACGCGAGTCGCGCCTGGCGCGCCAGCTCGAGCATCCGCACGTCGTCGGCGTCCACGACGCCGGCGAGCACGAGGGCAACCTCTATATGACGATGGCCTACATCGAGGGCCTCGATCTCGCCGCCGTGCTCGTGCAGTCCGGGCCGCCGCATCCGAGGTACGCGGCGCTCGTCGTGTCTCAGGTCGCCGGGGCACTCGACGCCGCCGCGTCCGAGGGCCTCGTGCACCGTGATGTCAAGCCCGGCAACGTGTTCCTCGCCGCCGAGGGTAACCAGCCGCACGCCTACCTCGGCGACTTCGGGCTCAGCAGGCACGTCTCATCGACCAGCGGCCTCACCCGCACCGGTCACTGGGTCGGGACGATCGACTATGCCTCGCCGGAGCAGCTCCAGGCCGAGCGCGTCGACCATCGCACCGACGTCTACGCTCTCGGAGCCGTCCTACACAAGCTGCTCACCGGCGAGGTTCCCTTTCCGCGCGAGCGCGACGTCGCGAAGATGATGGCCCACATCGCCGAGCCACCGCCGCTGCCGAGCCGCGTGAACGCAGGGGTGCCCGCTTCATTCGACGCCGTTGTCGCGCGAGCGATGGCGAAACGGCCCCACAACCGCTACCAGACCGCTGGCGAGCTCGGGGTTGATGCGCTTGCCGCTGCCGAAGGAGCCGGGGATGCGCCCCCATGGACCAGTGGACAGCAAGGGCCCGAGCGGGCTAACGCCGACCCCGACGCGCCGACCGCCGCATGAGGAGCGCCGCGGACGGCAGCAGGTCACCTCGAGGCGGTGAGAGCTTCCCGATTCGAACTCGGGACCGCCGTGGTGCCACTTTGGTACCGACTGCTACGTCCGAGGTGTTCAGATCGTCCACGGGCGGGAACGGTGGGGACGCGGGGGACGTCCACGGACGCATCTGCACCGAGATCGCCACCTGGCGGCGGCGACCGCCTAATTGGCGCTACGGACTAGCCGCGCGCTGGGTCAGCGCGTCCAGCTCGATGACCGTGATCCCGCGGCGCTCGGTTCGGATCCAGCCGAGCTCTCTCATCGTCCGCAGCGCCGCCGCCGCACCCGCGCGCGAGGAGGCAGTCCAACCGCCGAGGTCGCCCTGGGTAATCGGAAGTTCGATCCGGATTCCGTCGTCGCTCCGAGTTCCATAGCGCTCGCAGAGCTCGATCAGGCGAGCGGCGATCCGACCGATCGTGTCGGAGGCGCCGAACTGAATCCGTTTGCGGTCGGCGTCGCGGAACCGTTCGCTGAGAACGTCGATCAGCGCAAATGCCGCAGTCGGCCGCCGCCGTAGATATGCACGGAACTCCGACGCAGCGAGCGCGCGCGCCTCGGCGGGCTCGATCGCGATCACGTTGCTGGACCGGGGCTCCGTGTGGGCGAAGGAAAGCTCGCCGAGCACATCGCCCGGGCCAAGGAAGCGCAGGACCATCTCGTGCCCTTGGTCATCGACAAAGGTTGCTTTGGCGTGCCCCAGAAGCAGGATCAGGACCCGGTCTCCGGGCTCGCCTTGGTGCATCAGGTGCTCGCCGCGAGTGAATCTCCGCAGGCCTCCGAGCTTCAGAAGGTCGGCGCGGTCGGTATCGGAGAGCCGCTCGACGAATGTGCCGCTCTCAGTCGGCGGCGGCGCGGAGCCGCTCGGTTGGCTCATTGCGGCCATTCGGGAATAGCAGCCGCCAGGCGGCCACATCCCGTGCAGCGCTTGCGCTCTCCCATAGGCAGATCCCAGTGCTGAGGATAGGCGCTCCAATGCACCACCAACTCCTCCCTTGCGCGATTCACGGGCCTCGTCGCGCGAGCGAGCGGAAACGACATCCAGAATTGGACGCTGCCAGGGTCCAGAGTTGAGTTGTTGGCGCCTGCGCGACCGAGGACACTCGTCGCCATGGACCAGGAGCACAGCGCCAAGCGACCGCAGCCGCCTCGCTCGTGGCTGATCGGGCCTCGGAGCCCGGCCTCGGTTGGCGCTCTCACCGCTCGCGCCAACGGCCACGCGGACCGGAGGTTCGCGTTGCCGCATCAGGCGCTTGGTCGATCGAGGGATCACCAAGGCCTCAACCAAGGAGGAGCCATGAGCATCCACACCAACCGGCCCAACCGCCTCATTCGCGCTTTGATCGGCGCGGTGGTCGCGATCTCGGTCGCGCTCCCCGCAACGGCGGGTGCGTCGCCCGCAACCGAGCCGGCACAGTTCAGCGCCTCGTCGGTGGCGCACGCACAGCCCGCTTCGTCGAACACTCCCGTGCTGCACCGTGACGGCTCCAAGGCCGTGCCCTTCGTCGCCGACGTCGGCCCGAAGGCGCCGGCCACACCCGGCGGCTTCGACTGGGGCGACGCGGCGATCGGCGCGGGCGCGATCACCGGGGTCATCGCGCTCGGCCTGGGTGGCTTCCTCGGTACCCGCAGGCTCAAGGCGAGCCCGCACCGTCACCGGATCCCGGCCGCCACCAGCAGCTGAGCCATCGAATCGGCTGACGGCCCGATGAAGCCCCGATCCCGCCCAGTGCCGGATCGGGGCTTCTCGGCGAGCGCTCGCGATACAACGGAAGCGTTAGGCCGCCAGCCGCACTCGCTCCACTATTCGTGCGTCGTACCGAGAGGACATATGGGCCCCCGATCTGAACCCGTGACGCTCTGTGCTCTGGCTCGTGGTGCCACTTTGGTACCGACGGGAGCGCAGATTGCGCTGCCCGTGTCAGCGCGCGAGATCCTTGAGATGACCCTTCTTGTTCCTCGCAGTCCCCTTCACGCGGTCCTTGGCGCCCTTTGCCCGCTCGGACTCATTGCCAGTAATCCGTCCGGTGGCCGATCTCGCTTTGCCCTTCGTCTCTTCGGCCTTCCCCCTGACCTTGTCCCGTGTCTTGCTCGTGGCCATGCGTGTCCTCCTCTCGCTTTTCCGTCAGTCACTTCCACTACCCAGCTAGTAGTCCAGCTAGTAGTCCTTCTGACAGAGTCCTGACCAGCTCGAGCGTGGATCTGTGTGAGCGCAGCCGGGGACGTTTTTTTCGCGGCGAAGTACAACGCTTTGTCTGCGTGTACAGGTCAAAGGCGGGTAGCCGCCGCTGTGTTACGCCCAACTTGGAAGGAGGATGAGGTGGACGCAGTTGGCTCGTTGGCTCTACCGCTCGGCTTCACGCTCGTGATCCCGGGAATCATCGTGCTCATCATCATCGTCGTGCTGGTGTTGTGGCTCCTCTTCTGAGCCCTGGGGTTGGTCACGAATCCACGGAGTTCGAAGCCAGGAGCCTCGTTCCACCCGATCGTCGCGAGTCGAGAACCAGCAGATGCATTGGCGGGGCTGAAGCAGCCGAATATTCGGAGCTACCGAGGAATCCGAAGGAATGGCTCCCGCGGCCTCGGAGATATGTGCGGATGCCGGTCAGCCGTCGTCCGGCGGTGTCGAAGCCACGGGCAGACGAGGCGCGGTCTATCCTGCGGCGCCGTGGCGCAGGATGATTTGTCGGGTCAGGTCGCGCTCGTCACCGGGGGCGGACGCGGGATCGGTGCCAACGTCGCCCGCGAGCTTGCGGATGCGGGAATGCGGGTGGCGGTCGCCGCACGGACTTCCGAGCAGGTCGAGCGCGTGGCGCAAGAGATCGGCGGGCTTTCGCTCGAGGTTGACGTCTCCGACGAGCCATCGGTGGGGCGGATGGTGGAGGAGACCCGGTGCGAGCTCGGCCCGATCGACCTGCTGGTAAACAACGCCGGCGTCACCAACCCATCCGACGCGCCGCCGATCTGGGAGGAGCGCCCGCGCGACTGGTGGCGGGTGTTCGAGATCAACGTCCTCGGCGCGTATCTGTGCTGCCGCGCCGTATTGGTCGCAAGTGCGTATCCGGTTGACTCCAAGTGCCGCTCAGGCGGCCCGCCGCATGATCTCGTGGTAGGTCGTGGGCTCGTGCTGGGCGCCGAGCCCGAGCAGGGTCTGGAAGGCCGCCATCGGCGTGCGGCGGCGGTTGTGGCGAAAGACGTACTCGTCGAGGTAGACCTGCAGGTGGGGATCGCCAACGCCCCGGTGGGTGCCGTGCATCCAGGCCTTCAGGTTCGAGATCGCGCGGTGGGCGCGGGGCAGGTAGGGCTCCGAGCCCGCAGGCGCTTGCCGCTGGCTGCGGGGGCGATGGTCGTAGCCGGCCTCGGTGAGGCCGGTATAGCCCTTCCAGCCGTCGGTGCGGACGATCGCGCCCGGGCGCGGTCGTCGCCTTGACGAAGGCGGTCAGGGTCGGCTTGGCGGCATCGGCGAGGACCTGCAGGCGCAGGCGCCCCGAGCCCTGCTCCCCGGACCTCGATCGCGACCCCGCAGAGCGCCTTTTTGCCACGCTGGCGCGCCCCGTGCGTGCCCTCCTCGACGCCGCCGAGGAAGAACTCGTCCACCTCGACCTCGTGCCTCAGCGGCTCACGCTCGGGCGCCACCATCGCCCGGCGCAGCTTCTGCAGGATCAGCCAGGCGGTCTCATAGCGGCGAGAGACCGAGCTGGCGCTGAAGCTGCTTGGCCGAGATCCCGGGGTGGTGGGTGGCGACCAGGTAGGCGGCCCAGAACCACGTCCGCAGCGGGGTGCGGGTCCCGTGCATGACGGTGCCGGCGGTGAGCGACGTCTGGTGGCCGCAGGCCGTGCAGACCCACAGCTGGCGCCGCGTCTCGGCGCCGGCTCGATCCCCGCCGCAGCGCGGGCAGACGAAGCCGTCCGGCCAACGGGAGGCGAACAGGTACTCCCGACATGCCTCCTCGGTCGCAAAGCGCTCCTGGAACTCCAAGATCGTCGGAGGGTAAGCGGGCCGGGGCACCCGGCGAAGCTACGAAACCAGTCGGATGGAGCGAACCGGATACGCACTTGGCCGCAATGGTCGAGCGCGAAGGCGGACGGATCGTCAACGTCGGCAGCGGGGCAGGCTACCTGCCCGTGACCCCGCGCAACGTTGGCGGGACGGCCTACGGTCCGAGCAAAGCGGCACTCAACCGCTTCGGCGAGGTGCTCGCCGGGCAGGTTGGACGGTACGGCGTCTCGGTGTTCACGATCAGCCCCGGGCTCGTGCGAAGCGCGATGACGGAGGAACTCGGCGACGACGCGCCGTGGACGCCGCCGGAGCTCGCCCCACGGCTGATCCGGGCGCTCGCCTCTGGGCGAGCCGACCGGTTGAGCGGCCGCTACATCCACGCCGAGCACGACAGCATCGAGGACCTGATCGCGGGTGCGGACGAAATCGTCAAAGAAGACAGCAACGCGATCCGCCTCAGTCGCTGAGGCCGCGACGTGCGGCGCGGACGGCCAACCCGCCCGGAGTCGCGACCACCGACCCCGACGCGCGCCGGAGGAAGTTCAGGCGCCGTTTTCACATCTGACCCGTTTCGCCGCTGGGGCCTTCGCGACCCGCCTGTGCGCGACAGCCTCGCCCGAAAGCAGGCGCGCTGTGCGCTGTGCCGGAGTCCCCTCGCTGCCCGTCGTCCAAGGCATAAGCCTCGCGTTCCACCAGGATCACGCTCCCTGTCCCAGGAAGCACGCGTCCCCTCCGGACGTCCTGAGAGAACGAGCGTGGTCCGTCGACCGAAAGGGCGCTACCGCCGCTCGAACGCCCCGATGTCTGGTTTCCTGTCGCCCTTCACGCCGCGCCTTACGCCGCGCTGGTCGAGCTTCGGGGCGTCGCTGCCGGCGTGGTCGATCGCCTTTGAGTGGCGCCTGAGCGCGACCGTCTTAGTCGGCCCGCCGTTGTCTGTGAGCGGCTTGATCCCCGGGTCGACGTTCGTGATGTCGCCCGGCTGCGTGAAGGCGTCGGCGCACACCGGTTCCGCCGGATCGCGTACCAAGTTGTAGCCCCCAGAAACCACCATTCCGTCGGCGAAGCAGTCCGGGCCGATGCCGGCTGCCGTGTTGAGGCCGACCAGCGAGTTGTCGACGTTCATCGTCGCCGCGTCGTCGATGTAGATCCCACCGCCGTCAGTGCCCGCGCTGTTGCGGGCCACGGTGACGGCGTTCAAGGCCGCCTCGCCGGTGCCGCCAATGAAGAGCCCGCCCGCCGCATTCTCCGCGTGGTTGTTGGCGATCGTGTCGTTGACGAACGTGCCGACGGAGTCGGGGGAGCCGAAGAATCGGACCGCGCCACCCAAACCGCCGAGGCCGGTTGCGCGGTTCTTGGCAATCGTGCTGTTGGTCACCGTGAAGCGCTCTGTCTGAAACGCAGCGATTCCGGCGCCCTCGCCGCCGCGGTTCCCGGTGATGCTCGACTTAGAGATCCTCACGCTCCCGCGCACCTCCATCCCCCCTCCCGCATCACCGTGGTTGTTGTTTCCGCTCACGATGGATCTGGTGAGGCGTAGCGACGTTCCGTCGTCCGCCCAGATGCCGCCCCCGGGATAGGAGTTGGTGGCGTTCCCGCTGACGACGCTCCGCGAGAGCACCAGCGAGCTGTTGTTCTGGAGCAGGATCCCGCCTCCCGCCACGATCGGAGGCGAGCCACCCCGGACTTGCAGGCGCTTGAACGACACGCCGACGGTTGTGGTCGGACCGAGGTCGAAGACCCGGTCAATTCCGTTCGCGTCAACCGTCGCGCGCTTGCGGCGCGAACTCTTGATTGTCAGGCTGCCGAGGACGTCGAGGTCGCCGGTCTGGTTCAGGTCCTCGCCCACGCCGCCCGGGTTACCGCGGACCAGCTCGTACGTCTTGCGGCCTCGGAGCACGATCGTGTCGCGGCCGGCGTGGTTGTTCGCCTTCGTGATCGCCTCGCGCAGAGAGCAGCCGTGCCGTTTGCAGCCGTTCGGAACCGGGTCGTCGGTCCTTGTCGGGCGGTAGGTGTTTGCAAGCGCCGCCACCGGCAGCGCCACGAGCACCGTCATCGCGACGCCCGCCAGAGCCGATCGCCTCCCTGCGTTGCTCACAACGCGAGCAATCCTAGGCGGACGCGTGCGACGCGTCAAGCTCCCGGCCAGCGCAGAGCACCCCGCACCCCGGTTCGTCACCGGGGTCAGGAGATACATTTCAGCCGTGGTAGCCTCGCTGCGTCCAAGTTGGACGGGCGCTCGACGGCTGATCAGCTCTAGCGACTTCTCATCTGCCTGCCCCCGGCTGACTCATCGGTTCGGCACAGTGAGGTCACAGATGCCACGGTCCCAGTTGTCGCGGCGCCTCGCCGCTTCGCTCACGCTCGTCGGTCTCGCGGCAGTGATGCTCCTCGCCGGGGCGACGACGAGCGGGGCCGCCAACGCTCCCACGCGCCAGTCAAAGATCCTCTTCGACCGTCTCGTGGATCCGGCAGCAAGGGACCACGAGATCTTCATGATGAACCCCGATGGATCGCGTCAGCGGAATCTGACCAAGAATCCGGCCGACGACTGGGGGGCGTCGGCATCTCCGAACGGCAGACGGATCGTCTTCACCAGCGACCGCGGCGCGGACAACAACGACGAGATCTTCGTCATGAGAAGCGACGGCTCGCACGAGCGTCAGCTCACGCACACTGGGGCCAACATCAGGAACGAGTACCCGTCCTTCTCGCCCGACGGCAAGCGAATCATCTACGACAGCTCACCGGGCGGTGACAGCGACGTCTATCTGATGAGGGCCGATGGCTCGCATCAGCATCCGCTAAGCCAGACCACTGACAACGACTACGCCGCCGTCTTCTCGCCGGACGGCAAGCAGATCGCCTTCTCGAGAGGCCTGGGCCCTGGTTCACCCGACCAGATTTATGCCATGAACGCCCGGGGACGGCACGTTCACGCGCTCACGCACAACGGTCCGCCCGTCAGCAACGACACTCCTCAGTACTTCCCGAACGGCGACAAGATCGCCTTCGAGAGCTTTCGCGACGCCCAGGAGAGGGTTGTCACGATGAATGCGGACGGCTCCCACCAGCACAGTCTGACCGACAGCAGCTCAGCCAACGAGGCCCCATCCGTAGCTCCGAGCGGCAAGCAAATCGTGTTCACCAGCAACCGCGCGGGCACCGAGCCGCACGTGTTCAAGATGCGTGCGGACGGCAGCAAGGCACGGCCGCTGACGTCGGGGAAGTTCATCGAGGAGTTTCCGCACCTGGTCCGGCTCAGTCTGCCCTAGGCAGCGCTCGCAACAAGTCGCGGCCTCAAATCTCGCCGCCCCGACCAGCGGTGGAGGAGCTGCGTGATCAGCTCGCGCCGATCGTGACCAGGAGCTCGCGCGGTGTCAGAACGGGCAGCTCCGAGGCCAAAGCCAGGAGATGGCGGTCGCCGGAGACGAGCGCTGCCCTCTCGGTCTCGGCCAGAGCGAGCAGATAGTCGTCGCCCGGATCCTCCGATTGCGAACTGGCAGGCTCGGCGGGGTCCTCAACCCGGATCGCCTCGCGGCGAAGCCAGTCGATCAGCGCCGTCGCCTCTTCGGCCTTGATTCGCTCCGCGAGCTTCGGATAGGCGAGAGCCCGCTCCAGCTCCTTGAGCAGGAGGGGGAGACGATCAGCTCGAACCTCCCTTCGAGCCACGCCCGGAGCACCCTCGCCGGCGTGCCGTGTCCCGAGAGGAGCGCCGAGATGATGACGTTCGGGTCGAGGATCGCCCGCACGTCTCAGCGACGCTTGCGGCGCGAGTCCTTCGGCCGGGTCTCGTGCTGGGCCTCGACCGCCAACTTGGTGGCGGCCTTCTCGGAGAGGTCGGCTCGAGACCAGAGGTGGTCGAGGAGGTCGACGCCGAGATCGCGTCGGAGGGCGTCCTCGATCACCTCGCTCTCCCGCATGCCGCCGCGAGCTGCGCGGTGTTTGACCGCGCGGAGGACCTCATCGTCGATCGTCAGCGTGGTACGCACCTTCGGCATAACTGCACCTTAGCATCATGATGTCCTGGGGACTCGGCCCGCGGGCCGGCGCCGAAGTGCTCGGCGCGCCTACGACATCCCGGGCGCGGGCCTTCCCCAACGCGGTGATCCGCGACCCGCAGGGCGCGTCACTCACCCTGACCCAGCCGTCCTGGGTCCACGTCGGGTTGAGCCGGTAGATGCCATAGGGTCGGGCCAAATGCCCGAGGGAATGTCGGCAGAGGAAGTCGGCAAGGAGATCGCCCACCACGCGAAGCACGGCAGGGCGCAGGAGAAGGATCGCCACGAGCGCATCCTCACCATCGCCGAAGCCGTCCTGTTGTCGCTCGTCGCCGTGATGGCGGCGTGGTCGGGCTATGCGGCTGCGAAGTGGGGCACGGAGGCCCAGGTGACGCTCGCAAAGGCCTCGACCCTTCGGTCCGAGGCCAACCGGGCCAACATCGACGCGATCGACCGCCGCAACTTCGACTCCTCAACCTTCGAGTCGTGGTTCTCGGCCTTCACCGCCAAAAACCACGAGGCGATGGCGATCGCCGAGCGGCGGTTTCGCCCTCAATTCAAGGTCGCCTTCGACGCCTGGCGCAGAACGCACCCGGAGACGAACCCGCGGGCGCCGAAGGGCCCCACCTATATGCCGCAGTACAAGGAGCCGGACGCTGACCAAGGCGAGGCGCCTGGACAAGGCAGGCCGAGACCGCCTTTGCGGACGGCACCACCGCTGGGGCGCGTTCGGACGACTACGTCCGAACGACCGTGTTCTTGGCGAGCGTCCTGTTCCTGGTTGGCATCAGCACCCAGTTCCGGATCCGCCGTGTTCGGTACGCGCTGGTCGGCCTTGGCGCCGCGCTCTTGATCCTGGCTCTGGTGCAGCTGACCCAGCTGCCCGGCCCGCCGTCGTAGCGGCGCGGATCAGCTGTCGGCCGTCTCGATGAGCTCGACGCGATAGTCGTCCGGATCGCGCACGAAGCACAGGCGCGGGCCGCCCTCGGCCACGGTGTAGGGAGGACGCTCCGGCTCGATCCCGACGCGGGCGAGGCGCTCGAGCGCGGCGTCCATGTCGCCCACCGTGATCGCGATGTGGCCGTACCCCGTGCCGACCTCGTAGGGCTCCTCTTGGCCGATGTTGTAGGTGAGCTCGAGCCTTGGGCCGTCGTCGGGAAGCCCCATGAACACGTTGATCGCCTCGTCGCGAATCGGTATCCGGCCGACCTCCTCCATCCCGAGCTTCTCGTAGAAGGAGATGGAGCGATCGAGGTCGAGAACCCGGTAACAGGTGTGGATCAGCTCGCCCACGGCCGGGACGATACCCGGCCGTGGGACGATCGGACTGACTAGGAGAAGGTGCCCGACGCGACCAGCGCCCCGGTCAGCCTGCGAACGCGGATCGTCGAGCCCTTTGAGACGGCCGGAATGCCGCCGCCGGACTTGTTGATTCGCGCGGTGCCGACGGAGTTGACCGTCACGGTTCCAACGACGACGCCGTCCACGCGGAAGCGCACCTTGGTACCCGCGAGCGACCTGGCATGCTGGATCTCCGCCTCGAGCTGCCGGACCCCGTCGTCGACCGAGAACTTCGCGCTGCCGGTGACGGCGGGGAAGGCCCGGCTTCCCTTGAGCGTGGCCTGATGGACGTTCGTTGCGGCCGTGGCCGGTGCGGCGACGATGGCCAGGGCGGCCAGGACGCCGATGATCGTGATGGTGATGCGTGCTCTCATGATGTACCTCCAGATTGGCTTGAATACCTGCTCGAGGGTCTCAACAAGCACGTCGGAAGCGCAATTGGACATAGGTCCTAGGACCTGATCGGCCGGCGTGCTTACCCTTGGTACGTGACGTTCGGCACCCGCACGGGTTGAGGAAGGTGGGAGCGCGTGGCTCGACTCGGACGAACACCCAGGAGCACGGATCGCACCGACAACCCGTCGACCTCGTCCGCCGTGGCGAAATTTGCAGTCGGGGGGATGGTCGCCCTGGCGGCCGTGGGAATCGGGAGCTATTTCCTGATGCGCCACATCGGCACGACCGAGGCCATTGACAACGCCAAGACGGTGACGCGGATCGTCGGGCGCCAGATCGTCGAGCCGGAGTTGACCGACGGCATCCTGCGCGGGCGTCCCTCCAGCATCAGGCGCCTCGACCGCGTGGTCGAGAGCCGTGTGCTGAGCAACGAGATCGTGCGAGTCAAGGTCTGGACGGCGGGCGGGCGCATCGTCTACTCGGACAAGAACCGGCTCATCGGCTCGCGCTATCACCTCGGCGCCGATGACCTCCACGGTCCTGCACCACGGAGGCGTCGACGCCGGGATCACCGATCTGTCACGACCCGAGAACCGGTTCGAGCGCCCGCAGGGCAACGTGCTCGAGGTCTACCTTGGGGTGCGGACCCCAAGCGGACGGCCGCTCCTGTTCGAGACCTACCAGCGCTTCAGCTCGATCGCCTCGAGCGGATCGAGCATCTGGAAGGCGTTCGCGCCGGCGATCATCGGCGCGCTTCTGATCCTCGCTCTGCTCCAGGTTCCGCTCGCGTCTTCGATGGCGCGCCGGCTGCGTCGCGCGCACGCGGAGCGCGAAGCCCTCCTGAAGAAAGGCCATCGATGCGTCCGATCACGAGCGGAGGCGAATTGCGGGCGACCTTCACGACGGCGTGGTCCAGAGCCTCTCCGGCACCGCCTTCTCGCTGGCCGCTGCCGCGGAGCGAACGGGGGGTAATGGGAGCGGTACGGCCGCCCGCGAGGCGCTGGAGCGGGGTGCCTCCCAGACTCGACATAGCGTCGGCGAGCTCCGCAGCCTGATGATCGACATCTACCCGCCGAGCCTGCGCGAGAAGGGACTCGAATCGGCGCTGGCGGACCTGACGGCTCCCCTGGGGCAGCGCGGAATCGCCACCGAGCTCGAGGTGGCCCCGAAGCTGTACCTCCCTCATGAGACGGAGGCGGTCGTGTATCGCGTGGCTCAGGAGGCGGTGAGGAACGCCGCCGCCCATGCGGAGCCCACCCACGTTGCGGTCACGGTCGAAGCGGCCGACGGCCGGGTCTCGCTGGCCGTGACCGATGACGGACGGGGGATGCCGCGGGAGACATCCTCGCCGTCCGGCCACTTCGGGATGAAGCTCATGCGCGATCTGGCCGCAGACGCGAACGGGCAGCTCGAGATCGAGCCGGGGCCCGATGGCGGCACCCGCGTCCGTTTGGAGGTGCCGACGGCGTGATCAAGGTCCTGATCGCGGAGGATCACACGGTGGTCAGGGGCGGCCTCGTCGAGCTGCTCGGCATCACGGACGATCTCGCCGTGGTTGGCACAGCCGCCGACGGAACCGAGGCGATCGAGCTCGCGCGGGAACTGCGGCCGGACGTGATCCTCATGGACATCTCAATGCCCGACGTCGACGGCATTCGCGCCACCGGCTCGATCCTGGAGGCGGAGCCCGAGGCGCGGGTTGTGATGCTCACGGCGTTCTCCGATCGCGATCGAGTCGTAGCCGCCCTCGATGCGGGAGCGATCGGCTACCTGCTCAAGGATGCCGAGCCCCAGGAGGTACTCGACGCGGTCCGGACGGCCGCCCGCGGCGAGTCTCCCCTGGCGCCCCGCGCTGCCCGCGAGCTGCTTGCCGCCCGGTCCGATGAGCAGCGTGCCGACCTGTCCAAGCGAGAGCGAGAAGTGCTCGTCCTGGTCGCCGAAGGCCTGCCCAACAAGCTGATCGCCCGCCGGCTCGAGATCAGCGAGAAGACGGTCAAGACTCACCTGACCAGCGTGTTCCAGCGGATCGGCGTCAGCGACCGGACGCAGGCAGCGCTGTGGGCGCAGCGCCATGGCCTCGCCGCCGGCGACAGTGGCGCCTGAAACGACGACGAGCGGGCGTCGCCCGGCTCCTCGTGAGCGATTCTGCGCAAGCCGCCCTAGAACCTTTGCGTGCGAGCGTCATGACGCAGCACGCTTGCACGCGTCAAGATGCTCAACCCATGGACCTGACGGGCAAGGTTGCGGTCGTCACCGGCGCTGGCTCGGGCATCGGGCGCTCCACGGCGCTCCTGCTCGCCCGCCACGGGGCCAGGGTCCACGCGGCGGACGTGAACATCGACCGGGTGCGCGCGGTCGTGGCGGAGATCGAGGAGTCGGGAGGGAGCGCGGCCCCGCACACCGTCGACGTCTCGGATCCGGCCGCGGTCGAGGACTTCGCGGCAAAGGTCTTCGAGGCCGACGGGGCGGTTGACGTGCTCCACAACAACGCGGGCATCGGGCACGGTGGGAACATCGAGGCGACCACGGCAGAGGACTGGCGTCGGATCATCGACGTGAACCTGCTGGGCGTCGCCTATGGGGTCCAGGCCTTCGTGCCGAGGATGCTCCGCCAGGGACGCCCGGCCTCGGTCGTCAACACGGCCTCCCAGCTGGGCCTCATGCCCTCCGCCAACACGGCGCCGTACTGCGCGTCCAAGTACGGGGTCGTCGGGCTCAGCGAGAGCCTGAACGCGGAGCTGTCGAAGCGCGGCGTCCATGTCAGCGCCATCTGCCCGGGCATCATCGACACGTCGATAGTCGCCGACTCGACCATCCGCGGCGAGATGCAGGGGATGCACGAGAACCTGGTCGGCTTCTACTCGAAGCACGGTGCGTCGCCCGACGAGGTGGCGGAGGCGGTCCTCCGGGTCGTGGAGAAACCGACCCCTATCGTTCCGGTTCCACGGCGGCAGGTGCTGGCGCTCTATCTCCTGCATCGTCTCTCCCCGCGACTCGTGCAGCCGATCGCCCGCCATATGCCGAGGCTGCTGGCTCGGGGCTGACCGCCCGGCGGCGATCGCGCACCGAAAGCAGCGCCAGCGTCACCGCGATCGGGACGGTGGTCGGCAGCAGGTCCACCGCGAAGAACAGGAGGTCGAAGCCGAGGCCGAGGATCGCGGCGAGGACCGCCGCCTCCACCTGGGTGCGCCGGTCACGAGCCAGCAGCGCCCCGACCGTCGCCGCGATGAACAGGTCCCCGAAGCCCATCGTCGCCGACCCGAAGTACACGGCCTGAAGGCGCGGCAGGCCGGCGGGGGGCCCGGCGGCGACGAGCGTCGAGTTGGGCCCCTGGAGGAGGTCGGCGACCACCAGGACCGTGTCGAGGACCGCCATCGCGTAGACCCCCCATCGCAGCAACCTCGACGAGACGACCGCGGCGAGGAACACCCCGAGGGTCACGCAGGCGAGGGCCGAGAGCGCCAGCGCGGCCGTCTCTCCGACGAGGGAGCCGGACACGGCCCAGGCCAGCGCGAACAGCGGGACGACCGCCAGGGCAACCGGAGGCCGCGCACCCCGCATCACGAGGCCGAGCGCCACCGCGGCGAGCGGGGGAACCGCGACCAGCGCCAGATAGGACAGCGCATCCGCCGAGTCCGCGTACAGGGCAATCAGCCCGATCACGACCACGATCGACGCGGGCGGCACCAGCGCCCACCACCGGCTCCGCAGCCGTTCGAGGAGACCGCGCGACGGAGCGCCCGGCACGACGACAACCGCGGCCTGCACCAGGGTCAGGAAAACGATCGAGACGGCAAATGACGGCATGGCCTCCGCACATTGTGAGAGGGTCGGGGGTGACGACACCCCTCTCACCTCGAATCTAGGAGGCCTGAAGGAGAAGGGTGCGATCTCCGACGAGGAGTTCAACCGGATGAAGGCGAAGCTGATTGGGACCTACGAGGAGCTCTCGGCCCGGCGCTGCAGGCCCTCCGCGGCGCTCTTGGTCAAGAGCTCCTTGACTTTGCTCTCGATCGGGCCGCGCAGGAGCAGCCCGAGGATGCGCCCTGGGTCCGAGCGCAGCCCGTAGGTGGCCCTGGTCCGGTCCTCGCCGTCCTCCTCGAACTCCCAGGAGCCGGTGAGTGACTTGGCGTCGCCCTCCTCCTGCTCCCATGCGATGGCGCCCGGGGGGTCGTAGGAGAACCGGAGGCGCGCGCGCACCTTCTTCACGCTTGCGTCCGAGATCGTCTCCACGACCTGCGGCCGGCCCTCGCGATCGCGCTTGACCACATCGACCTCCTCGAGTGTTCCCTGCCACTCCGGGGCGCCCTCGATGTCCGCGGCGATCTCGTAGCATCGCTCTCGCGGCGCCTCGATCTCCACCGTCCAACTCGCCTCCAGGATCCCCACGGGCGCGAACCCTACCGAGGGCTTCCCCGCTGTGGGTATGTTGGCGGCATGGGCGATAGCGACGTCGACGCAGTGAAGCGCATCTACACGGCGCTGACCCGGTGGGACGTCGACGACCTGGTCGCCGACGTCACCCACGACATCGAGTGGACCCTGCCCGGCCCGCTCCCCTGGGGCGGAACCCACCACGGCCCCGACGGCGTGCGCTCGTTCGTACAGATCTTCCGCGACCACGTCGACGGCGCCTGGGCGGACGCCGACGACTTCCTCGACGCCGGCGACAGGATCATCGTGCTCGGGCGCCTCCGAGGACAGGCGCGGGGGAGTAGGCAGGACTTCGAGGTGGGCTTCGCCCACGTCTGGACCCTCACCGACGGCGTCGCCTCGCGGGCGCAGCTCTACTACGACAGCGCGCCCATCCTGGCGGCACTCGAGGGACAGCCTCCCCCGGAGCCGCCGGCGCGGATCTGAGGCCGCAGAATGGCGGTCATGAGCAGGACCGCGTGGCCCTTGATCCGCAACACGAGCCCGTACCTCGACGACGAGGTCCGCAGGCTCGTCCGCTCCGCCACTCGAGGTGTCGACATGAACCGAGTGTGCGTGAACGTCAAGGGTGGGCGTGGGCTCAGTGCCCGTGCGTACGACGGCGTTCCTTCGATCTCCAATGCACCTCGTAGTGCCCGCTACCTGGTGACGATCAAGATCGGCAACGGCGTCCGGTTCCCGGTGGGCCCCTACAACCGCAACGGCAAGACCCCCGATGAGGTGGGCCCGCGCAATCGCTTTCCGTTCTTCACCTACGCCGACTGGCGCGAGTGGCTGGTCTCAGCGGCCGCACACGAGGCATGGCACATCCACCAGTACCGCCATGGGGGCACTCGCTCGGAGGTTGACTGCGAACGCTTCGCCGAAGAAGCACTCAACCGCTATCGGAGCGAGCGTCCCGGCTAGGGCGCTTCTGCCTCTCGCGCAAATCAGAAGCAGCGGGTCCGTTGGCCACGCCACGCCTGCTCACGTCACGGACGCGTTGAGCGGCGCCGCCATCGCCGCTTGCCGCTCCTCGGCAGCGGATCAGGGAAGCATGTGATCCCGACGATCGCATCCTGCAACACCCCCGCGACGGGCACAGCCTGTCGGTGGAGGGCGTTGCCATGTTCGGCTTCCCGGCGCGGGCGCCTTATCGGATCATTCCGTGGCATCGATCGGATTCTCCTCTCCTTGGCAGGCTCGCCCAGCCTCCTGCTCCCACAGCGAAAGGAGCGCTCGGTTGGGCCGGCCGTCTGTCATCGTTGCTGCGGATGCCTCACGCAGAGATCAGGCTCGGAAACGGTGACGTCTATACCGTGGAAGGGACCTTGGACGAGGTCGAGCGGGGCCTCTCGGATGCCGCTCGATCGGGTCAGGCTCGTTTGGCCTGGTTCAAGGAGCGCGGCACCACCGAGCCCATCGGCATCAATCCGGCCCACGTGGCGGCGCTCAGAGGCGGCCAGACCTCAGACTGAGCCGGCCCCGGGGCGTTCCGCCCCCCATCGCCCGCGCACGGGTCGAGATAAGGTCGTCTCGTGGCGCAGCAGCAACATCGGATCGGGGACGTAGTCCGGTTCAGTGATACGCAGACGTGCGAGACAGCGGGGTGCGGGAACAAGACTCGCGAGCGCATCTGGATGGGCGAACGCTGGCGCTACACATGTGAGGACCACCAAGCTGCCGTTCAAGAGGAGCTACTAGGGGGCAGCCACGGGTCCGGATTCACTTCGACGTGTGGCAGGACGGACTGTGATGCGCCTTGGGTTGGCACCGTTGGCCAGCCCAGCGCCAGCCCGCAAGCGGCCGAGAAACCCAACGTGGTGATCTGCGCGAACCGCCATAAGTTCGGTGTTCTCGACATGCGGGCTATTCCCGGTCGTCCAACTGCATACCGGCTCGGTCCGGAGATTGGCGGGGCGTAGCGCGGCCGAGCTGGTTGCCGAAAGCTACGGCTGAAGGTGCTTTACCGCCGGGACTTTCCCTTGCGCACCAGGTATGTCCCATAGGGCCCGGACACCTTCGGTGCGAACCCGTGGGACTTCAGGCGGTCGATCGCCTCCGGGATGTAGGCGATCACCGCGCCGGCGTTCAGGCGCCTGACGGCGAGGGTGGGATCGGCGAACGAGCCATGCAACAGGCCGAAGTTGTCGCGCAGCTCGTCCTCGGTGAAGTGCTCGAGCCAGCCGTCGATGACGACCGGCGTCTCCGGGGCGCGCCAGAGCATGTACGAGCTGGGGCCCGCGTAGGCGACGATCCGGCCGCGGTTAGGCGGGTGCTGGATCGCGTACTGGACCGCCGGATTGCCGACCCGGTTGGAGTTCGGGGGTCCGAGGGCGACGCCGTAGACGATCACCGCAGTCGCCGCGGCCGACCCGGCGAGCGCAACCACGGCCCGGCTCGGAGCCTGGGCGCGATCCGGAAGCGAGCACGCGATCTGGAACGCGAGCGCGGGGGCGACGAAGATCAGGTTCCGCATCGAGCTCGCCGCGAACAGCACGAATCCCGCCGCCACGAGCGCGGGCATCACCCTCCGGGGGCTGGGAGCCCTCCACCAGGTCCACACGGCGACACCGGCCGCGATCACCACGAACACCGCCGCCGGCGCCGAGTCGGTCACTGGCTCCCACTCCGTGGAAGCCAGCTTGAGCGCCGGATTGCGGAAGCTGAGGATGTAGCTCCAGATGTCCGTGCCGAGCGGCGTCGCGAACGTGGCGGCGATGGCTCCCAGCAGCCCCGCGCCCCCGAGAACGGCGAGGTGTACGCCCGGAACGCACGCCTGCCCGCGGCGGCCGTCAATCCAGAGCCCGACGGTCACCGCGCCGATCAGCAGCAGGCCGGCGATGAAGCCGCCATGGAGGTTCGCCCACAGTGCGAAGAGCAGCGGGATCGCCACGAGCATCCACAGCGGGGGCGCCGCTCGGGAGCGTGCCTGCGGGTCGAGGCGCAGGCCGCCCAGCAACGCAAGGACGAGGACGGCGAACAGAAGCAGCGTGAACCCGGCGGCGCGCGGGTGGATGATCGCCAGGATCCCGGGCACGTACAGCGCTGCGACCACCAGCATCGGGATCGTCCCCTTACGCCGGATAGCGGCGAGCAGGAGCGCCAGGGGCAGCCCGATCAGCAGTGCGTAGAGGATCGTGACGCCGGTGGTGCCGACCACTCGCTCGGTGCCGTAGAAGCCGACCTCGGCCAGCCATTGCTGGTTGAGCCACTGCCGGCCGTGCTCGATCGTCGGGAAGGGGTCGGTGCCGACCGGCCCGTGGTGGGCGATGTAGCGGCCGCTGAACAGGAGCAGGTAGAGATCGCCGTTCAGGTCGCGGTTCAAGCACAGCGCGATCGCGGCGACGAGAAGCGCGAGGGTCGCGATTCCGAGCTTGGTCTGGAGCGGCGTCGCCGGTCTCATCGTGGCGTCGTCGGGCATTCGACCGCGCGCATCATGGTGCATTACCGGCCGCGTTCCGGTCGCGAGGGGGGTATCGTGCGGATCCGCACGGGAGCATTCGCGAAGGCCGCCCGGACGCAGCCGCCGAGGAGAGGAGACGGGATGCATCTACCCCCACTGTTTCGCGATCGGCCGCGACCGGTTCAGGTGATCCTCGGCGGGGTCATCCCCTTCGCCATCGGCGCGCTGGCGGGGGTCATGGTGGGGGTCTCCGCGGGCGCCTATTGGGCCGTCGGTGTGCTTGCCGCCGTCGGCGGGGTCCTGGCCGGCCTCGAGCACCGCGACGGCTGGGGAGGGGCGGACCGCGGCGTCGTTGGTGGCGCCCTCTACGGCATCGGGCTGCTGCTCGCGCACGTCGTCGCCGGCACCGACGCGACCGTCTCGCTCGGGAGCTTTCCACCGTTGCTCGCCGTCGTGACGGCGATCATCGGGATGCTGCTCGGCGCGCTCGGCGGACGGATCGCCCGAGGCATCAGGGAGCGCGCGGGAGAGCAGGAGCCGCCCAGCCCGCTCGCCAGCCACTAGCCATCCAGCCGGCTCACTCCGACCCGCGCGCGAGGGCGCCGATCACCTCCCGCCACCAGTCGCGGTCGGCCTCGGTTCTCGCCGCCGCGAGACGGCGTCTGGCCGATGCCTGCAGGCCCGTGGCCGAACCGACGGCGACGATCGGCCCGGTGAACGCGTAGCGGCCGTCCTCGAGGCTGACCAGCGCGCCCGCCCGATCCACCCGGGTGAGCATCTGGGTCTCGACCGCCACGCCCTCGATCTCCCTGGGGTAGCTCGGGTCGCCGTCGGTGGCGTCCCATCGCCGGGACGTGGAGATCTGCGCGGTGCTCCGGAGCCTGCCCATGAGCGGCGGTGGAGTCACCTCTCCTTCCGGACGGGTCAGCCGGAGACGCCGCGCGAGCGGCTCGAAGGTCGAGCCCTGGAGCAGGGTCGAGAGGAGCACCGCGAAGAAGACGATGTTGAAGAACTCGAAGCCCTCGGAGACCGCGGCGATGACCGGGAACGTCGCCAGCACGACCGGAACCGCCCCCCGCAGGCCGGCCCAGGAGAGGGCGACCCGCTCCCGAAGGTCGAACGAGCTGGTCGCCGTCGCCACGAACGTCGCGACCGGGCGCGCGACGAAGACGAGGATCAGTGCGAGCACGGTTCCCTCCAGCACCACGCCCCAGAGCTGGGAGGGGAAGACGAGCAGGCCCAGGACCAGGAACATCGTCACCTGCGCCAGCCCGGCGAGGCCCTGATGGAAGACCGTCACCGCCCGCCTCGCCGGGATCGGCCGGCTGCCCAGCGCCAGGCCGACCAGGTAGACGGCGAGGAATCCCGATCCGTGCAACGCCGCGGCCCCGCCGTAGGCGAGCGCGGCGACGCTGAGGCTCGCGATCGGATACGCGGCCTCGGCACCGAGCCGCACCCTCCTCAGCCCCTCGATCGCCAGCCAGCCGACGGCCAACCCGACGGCCAACCCGACCGCGAGCTCCCTGAGCAGCAGGAGGCCCATGTCCAGGAAGCCGTAGCCCGGCTTCTGGATCCAGTCGATGAACCCGATGACGAGCAGGACCGCAAGGGGATCGTTGAGCCCCGACTCGCCCTCGAGCGTGAGCGCGACCTTCCGGCGCAGCGTTGAGCCGCGGAGCAGGGCGAAGATCGCGGCGCCGTCCGTGGCCGCGACGATCGATCCGAGCAGCAGCCCCTCGAGCAGCGTGAGGTCGAAGATCCACCAGGCCGCCAACCCGGCGATCGCGGCCGTCACGAGCGTTCCGATGAACGCGAGCGAGAGCGCCGAGCCCAACACCGAGCGGATCTCGCCGAAGCTCGCCGTGAGGCCGCCCTCGAACAGGATCAGGGCGAGCGCGACGATCCCGATCGTCCGCGCGAGCTCGTAGTCGCTGAACTGGATCCACCCGGTGCCGTCGGAGCCGATCGCCATTCCCAGGCCCAGGAACAGCAGCAGGCCCGGGACCCGCAGCCGGTCCGCCGCGAAGGACGCCACGAGCCCCGCGGCCATCAGGGCGCCGGCGATGAGGATCATCTCGCCGTCGCTCATCCGGCTACCATTTCAACTCGCCGTATGGGAGGTGACTCTCGGGGCGCTCTCGGCTAGCCTCAGTGCTCGGCGCGGTTGAGCGCCTCGTGCGTCTCGCGGCTGATCTGCGGCGAGCCGAGGTCGATCCCCGGCGGCAGCTCGACGTGCAGGTCGGTGGACGCGTCGATCTTGCGCCACCGCGCGGCGCGGGTGGCACTCCAGGACGTGCCCTCCCCGACTCCGGTCGGCGGTGATGAAGTGCAGGTGGTACCCGCTCACCTCGATGCCCTCGCTGTAGTCCGGAAAGCGGAAGCCGACCATCGTCCCCTCGACGTCGGTGAGGTCGAACACGCGCTGATCCGCGACCACCTCGGCGAGGCCGCGAAAGGGGGGAGACTGCCTCGGCACCGACCTGGCGTGCACACGCTCGAAGGAGCCGTCGACTCGCACCGCGCAGGCGACCGTCCCCTCGGCCAGGTGCTCGTCGAGCAGGGCCATCAGCTCCTCGTGGGACACCGGCTCGTCGATCCGCACCTCGACCGTCGGGGTGAACCAGGTCAGCACGGCGAAGGGCGTACCGGTCTCCGGGTCGATCTCGTTGACCGCGCCCTCGATGTCGGCGCGGTAGAAGCCGCCGTCGACCGCGATCATCTCGCCGTCGAGGCCATTCAGCGTGCCGAGCCCGAGGTCACCATGCTCGGCGAGCTCGGCGAACGTCACGTCGCCCTCGTAAGCCCCATCGAGGAGCGCGCCGATGGTCGATGCCTGAAACAGAACGTGCGGGTCGTGCTCCGCGTGAAGCTCCTCCTCGTGGAGGGACTGGACGTGAAGGGCGCGCACCAGGCGCTTGTCGAGCACGCGTGGGAGTCTCCCATGGCGCCCTGCCGCCGGTAGATACGCTGCGCCCATGGACTTCGGGGTGATGATGTTTTCCACCGACGACGCGGTCGCCCCGGACGAGCTTGCGCGGATGGCCGAGGAGCGTGACTTCGAGTCGCTGTTCTTACCCGAGCACACTCACATCCCGGCTTCGCGGGAGAGCCCCTACCCCGGCGGGGGCGAGCTCCCGGCGATGTACTCGCACACGTACGACCCGTTCGTGGCGCTCACCGCGGCGGCCGCGGCGACGGAGCGGCTGCTGGTGGGCACCGGCATCTGCCTCGTCATCCAGCGCGACCCGATCATCACCGCCAAGGAGGTCGCCTCCCTCGACCGTCTCTCCGGCGGCCGGTTCCTCTTCGGGGTCGGGGCGGGGTGGAACCGCGAGGAGATGGCCGATCACGGAACCGACCCGGGCCGGCGCTTCGGGGTGATGCGCGAGAGGATCGACGCGATGAAGGTGATCTGGACCCAAGACGAGGCGTCCTACCACGGCCGCCATGTCGATTTCGACCGCATCTGGTCGTGGCCGAAGCCGGTTCAGCAGCCACACCCGCCGATCATCGTCGGTGGCAACGGCGAGCGGGTGCTGGAACGCGTCGTCGCCTACGGCGACGAGTGGATGCCCAACCGGATCGAGTCGGTGGACGAGCTCCGGGTTCGGATGGGCCAGCTCACGGAGATGGCGGCGGAGGCCGGGCGCCAGGCGCCGAAGGTGGGCCTCTACGCCGCACCGGCGGAGGCCGCCGAGATGGCGAGCTACGAAGCGATCGGCATCAGCCGCTACGTGCTGTTCGTCCCGCCGGTTCCAGGCCCCGAGGCCGAGGCGCGCCTGGACCACCTGGCCGGCGTGATCGAGGAGTACCAAGCCGCGGGTTCCTAGTGGACGCCGGCGAGGCCCGCGCGCTGTTCGCGTCGGCCGGCGTGGCGCGACTGGCCAGCGTCGACGCCGAGGGCCGCCCGCATCTCGTGCCGATCACCTTCGCGCTCGACGGCGACGACCTGGTCACCGCGGTGGACCACAAGCCCAAGCGCACCACCCGCCTGCGCCGCCTCGCCAACGTCGAGGCGAATCCGCGCGTAGCCGTGCTCGCCGATCACTACGAGGACGACTGGTCGAGGCTGTGGTGGGTCCGCGGGGACGGTCGTGCGCGAATCGTCGAGCCGGGTGCCGGGAAGCACGAGCGGGCGGTAGCGGCGCTCGCCGCGCGCTACCCGCAGTACGCGGAGCGGCGGCCCGACGGCCCCGCGATCGTGATCAAGATTTCGCGCTGGAGCGGCTGGCGCGCTGCCCGTTAGAGCCCTTCGCCCGCGACGACCGCCGGGTCCGCTTCTTGGGCCGCAGCTCCTCGAGCGACTCCGAGAGCCATTCGATCATCGACCACAGGTCGGGCATCTGGTCGCGGTCGGCGACGAGGCCGAAGTCCAGGTGGCCGCAGTAGCTCATGACGGTCATGTTCAGGCCCATCCCGTCCGTGATGACCGAGACCGGGTAGTTCGCGTCGAGGCGCGCGCCGGCGCAGTAGAGCGGGATCTGCGGCCCCGGCACGTTCGAGATCACGAGGTTCCATGTCGGCCGCCCCGGCGAGCTCGTCGACAGCGCGAAGGTCGCGCGCGCGGCGCGCGCGAACACCGCGGGCGGAATGAAGTGGTTCGCGTCCTGGAGCAATTCCGCCGGGAGTGCCCTGTGACGCTCCTTCATGACCGCCAGCGCCTCGTGGGTCCGCCGGAGCCTCACGACCGGGTCCGGCAGGTTGGTGAAGAGTGGTGCGCTCATCAGCATGATCCGGTTCCCGTAGGTGCCGGCCTGCTCGCTCGTTCCGCACCGAGACCGGGATCTGAGCGACGAGCGGCTCGGACGGGAGCTCGCCGTGCTCGATCAGCCAGCGGCGGACGGCGCCGGTGCAGATCGCCACCACGACGTCGTTGACGGTGCAGCCGTGCTCGTTCTTGATCGCCTTCACCTCGTCGAGCGAGAGCTGGCCGAAGGCGAAGCGCCGGTGGGCCGACACCCGCCGGTTGAACGAGGTCTTGGGCGCGCGCAACGTGTTGCGGTCCCTGACGCTTCCGTCGCCGCCGACGGCGCGCTGCACCCGGTCGGCGACTCGTGAGACGACGCCCGTCCCCGGGAGGGTCCCGAACGGCGTCTCGGTGAGGTTCGGCAGGGCGGCGGGGAGCGAGCGCAGCATCCGCACCGGATAGCGCGGCACCCCAGCGAGGCCCCGCGCGAGCATCTCCAGATCGCTCGGCTCGCGATCCGGGCGCACTGGCCGCACCTCATCGAGATCACGGCCCTCGGGAGCGAGGTCGAAGAGGACGCCCATGATCTCGGCGCCGGAGAGGCCGTCGATGAGCGCGTGGTGGATCTTGGTGAGCATCCCGACGCCGCCGCTCTCGAGGCCGTGGATCAGGTAGAGCTCCCAGAGCGGCCGCGAGCGGTCGAGCGGGCGGGCGATGATCCGGGCCACCTGCTCCGCGAGCTTCGCGTCGGTCCCGGGGCTCGGAAGCGCGAGCTCGCGCACGTGGAAGTCCAGGTCGAAGTCGGGGTCCTCGATCCAGTACGGGTAGTCGAGCCCGAACGGCACCTCGGTCAAGCGCCATCGAAGCGGCGGGAGCAGCGAGAGCCGCTCGGACATCAGATTGCAGATGTCCTCGATCTCCAGCTTGCCGCCCGGCCGCTCGGAATCGTCGAGGATCGCGAGAGCGCCGACGTGCCCGCTCTGGCGCGGCGTCTCGAGCGCCAGGAACTGCGCGTCGAGGCTGGTCAGCTGCCGCATGTTCTAAGTCTCGTACCCATGTGCCCGCGGCGTCAACCCGGCGCCTCCACCAATGCCTCCGGACCGATCTCCGCGACCGAGCGGCAGCCGGCCAGGCCCATGGTCAGGTCGAAGTCGGCGATGAAGTTCGCGAGGACCTCGCGCACCCCGGCCTCGCCGGCGACCGCGAGCCCCCAGAGGTAGGGACGGCCGATGCAGACCGCGGTCGCGCCGAGCGCCACCGCCTTGAACATGTCGGCGCCCCCGCGCACGCCGCTGTCCAGGAGCACGGGAACCCGGCCGTCCACCGCCTCGACCACCGCGGGCAGCGCCTCGATCGTCGGGATCGCCCCGTCGACCTGGCGGCCGCCGTGGTTGGAGACCATGATCCCGTCCATTCCCGCGTCCACCGCCCGGCGCGCGTCGTCCGGGTGCAGGATGCCCTTGAGCACGATCGGCAGCTTGGTTCGCTCGCGAAGGAACGGCAGGTCGTCCCAGGTCAGGGAGGGGCGGGAGTAGATCTGGACGAAGCGCTCGACCGCCCGCCGAGCCTTGCCGGACCGCAGGGCGGGCCAGAAGCGATCCGGGTAGCGGCGCACGAGCTGAATCAGAGTCGAGAGGGCGGCCAGGTTGGGGCGCGGCGTCGGGCTCCCGCCACCGTCCGGGGCGTCGGCGATCAGGCGCTGGAAGACGGGGTCGCTCACGTACTGGGCGATGCCCTTGCCCGCGGAGGAAGGGCAGGTAGGCGGTCGCGAGGTCGCGCGAGCGCCAGCCGAGCATGGTCGTGTCGAGGGTGACCACGATCGCCTCGCACCCGCAGGCCTCGGCGCGATGGACCAGGCTCTCGACCAGCTCGTCGGAGGTGCTCCAGTAGAGCTGGAACCAGCGCAGGCCGTCGCCCATCGCCTCGGCGCAGACCTCCATCGGCACCGACGCCTGGTTGGAGAAGATCATCGGCACGCCCTCGGCCGCGGCGGCGCGGGCCGCCGCCGCGTCGGCGTCGCGGTGCGCCATCTCGAGCACGCCGACGGGGGAGAGCATCAACGGGCTGGCGACGCGCCGCCCGAACAGCTCGACGCTCGTGTCCCTGCGGGAGACGTCGCGCAGCATGCGCGGCACGATCCGCCAGCGCTCGAACGCGTCGGTGTTCGCGCGCTTGGTGGACTCGTTGCCGGCTCCGGCCGCGACGTACGCGAACGCCTGCGGGGACATCGAGCGCTCGGCGGCCTCCTCGAGCTTGTCGATCTCGATCGGGACGCGCGGGCGGCGCCCGCCGACGCCACGGAGGTAGATCGCCGCTACGCGCTCGGGGCCGCTCACGGCCGCAGGTACTACCACGCCGGGCGCTAGGACGCTGCGGCTCCGGCGGGGGGAGCGGTCACCAGGGCGCCCGCGCCCTGGCCGACCATGTGCGTGGCGTGGTCGGCGCTGAGCCAGACGCGGACCGGGTGCGGGCCGACCCGTACCGGGTCACCCACATGCCGTTGGCGGCCCCGACCGCTTGCCGACAAGCCGGAACGGCGCCGGGGGCGCGTCGTGTCGTCGGCGCGGCCGAGTAGAGCTCGATCTCGCGAACCCAGACGGGCCGTCCCGTGCCCTCCGCATCGCTGGGCGCCGAGGTAGTAGGAGAGCGGGGCCTCGGCTGTGCGGGGAACGACCACGATCCGCTTCACCCGCGACACTGCCGATCGCGCTCGCGTCGCCCGTGCCAGTGCGGCCGCTGCATGGCGGAGGTCGAGGCCGGCAGCGACGAGCAGGCCCGCGAACAGCGCGCAGATCGCCGCCATCGCGACGGTCCCCGCGAATCCGGCGCTCGCGCCGCGCCGAACACGATTCCGGCGGCGACGATGCACCAGGACCAGCGCGCCGATCAGGTTGCGCGCGTCCACGAAATCGAAGCCGGCCAGCCGCGACCGCGATCGGGATCGCGAACGAGGCGGCCGCGAGCGCGAAGCGACCATCAGCGCGGCGCGCTGCTCGCCCCGGCGGCCGCGCCGCATCGAGCGAGCGCCGCGGCGCCCGCGAGCAGCGATGGCGGTCGCGAACATGGCCGCGCCGATCTGCAGGTGCGAGATCCACGCCTGCGGCGACGGGATCTCTGGCTTGACGATGCTGGCGAAATGAACCGGCGATCTGCCACGCCCGCGTCAGCATCGAGGCGTCGCTTGAACCACTCCGTCTGGCCCGAGCCCTGCTGGGTGGCGGCGAGCGGGAGGAGCGCGACACCGGCGACGCCGACGGCGGCCACCGCCGCCAGAGGGCGGCGGCGCGGCCGGATGCCCACAACAGCCAGGCGGCCTCGGGCATGACCGTGAAGACCGCGAAGTAGTGGGTGAAGACGGCGAGAATCGAGACGCCCGCCCACATCGCCCAGCCTCCGTCCCGTCGGGTTTCGCAGCGCCCGCGCAAAGACGTACAGCCCGAGCGCGACGAACAGCATGAGAAGGGCGTAGGCCCGGGCCTCCTGCGAGTACCAGATAAGAACGGGTTGAGCACCACGAGCGCCGCCGCGAACACGCCCGCGCGCCGCGCGACGACAGCTCCCTCGCCGCGAGGTAGGTCGACCGGCACCGTGAACGTTCCGAAGACCGCCGACAGGAACCGGAGGTCTCGCCGCGTCCTTCCCGAACCCGAGGCCTTGCGTCCAGAGCCACTCGAGGACGTAGTAGAGCGGAGGCGTTCGCTCCAGGTGCGCGACCGCGGAGAGCGTTCCGCCGATCGTCGGCTGCAGCACGCCCGACGCGGTGACCGCCTCGTCGTGGTCGAGGCCCTGAATGCCCAGCGTGGCGAACCGCACGCCCGCCGCCACCGCCGTGATGATCACGAGCGCGACGACGTCCGCCCGCTCGTCGCAGCAGCTGCGGAACCCGACCGAGCTCGATCGCAGGCGTGTTGCTGAGCTCAGTCGCCTGGGTCAGCTCGGCGTCCGCGCCGCGAGGATTCATCGCTCTGGAGAGATCGAGGGGCTCGGTCTGTCGACCGAATCTAAATCCCGCTTCCTCAACCGAAGCTAAGGGCGGGTTGTGCGGTGTCTAAGCCGGTCTAAGCGGCGGCCCGTTCGGCGTCGTGGCGCCGGCGGCGGGCGCGGGGGCTGATCAGCCCGCCCCAGTCGGCGTCCTGGATGGGGGCGGGCTCGGTCGCCGAGATGAACTCGTCCAGCGCGGCCGCCAGCCCGCCTGGATCCTCCAGGTGCGGGAAGTGGGCGGCCCGGGGGAGGCTGACGAACCGGCTGCCGGGGATCGCCTGATGGGCCGCGAGGCCGTGATCCATGGGGATCGTGTTGTCCCGCTCGCCCCAGACGATCAGGGTGGGGAATTCCCGCAGGAGGTACAGGCGGTCGCGCGCGCTGACCCGCTGGCCGTGCACGTCGATGACCGACCGCAGGGTCTGGATGAACGCCTTGCGCGCGCCGGCCCGCTCGAGCGGCCGCAGCGCGCGGGCGATCGCCTGCAGGTACACGCCCTTGCCGGAGCCTCGGGCGCGCAGCCGCTCGCCCGACTCCGACAGGGCGTCCAGAACAAGCGGATGCGCTGCGGCCCGCAGGAGCATCGACGCGCCGGGCAGTGCCGCCCCGCGGAGCAGCGGGCTGACCTCCCGGCCGAGGCCGCCGCTGGAGACCAGGACCAGGCGATCGCTGCGCTGGGGGAATTGGTAGAAGAACTGCATCGCGACGCCCCCGCCGAGCGAGTGGCCGACGATGGTCGCGTGGTCGATCCCGATGACCGTGAGCAGGTCGCGGATGCTGGCGGCGTGCGCCCCGAGCGAGTAGTCGCCGCGCGGCGTCGCCGAATCGCCGTGGCCGATCAGGTCCGGGGCGACGACCGTGTAGCGGTCGGCGAGCCGGAGCGCCACCTCCTCCCAGTGGCGGGAGGAGTTGACCATCCCGTGGATCAGAACCACCGGAGGGCCGCTGCCGGCGATCCGGTAGATGACCCGGTGGCCGTGCAGCTCGACCTGCCAGGCGTCGAAGGCACTGGCCATTGCCGCAACTTATCGCCGCCCGCCCCCGCGTCGCCGGCCGCCGGGTTCGATCTTGGGCACTTGCGGGCCTACCTCACGCCCGAATAGCGTCGACGAAGCGCTCGCACAGCGCGCGGCCGAGGTCGTTCCAGGCGCCGATGGCCGCGCGCGTCTCCGCCCGCAGGGCCTCCGGGTCGAGCCCGATCCGCACCGCGTCCGGATCGCTACGGTAGTCGGTGGTCCAGTGGTCGGCGTCGTCCGCGCTGACCCCGGCGTGGAACTGAATGCCCCACGCGGGGCCCTCGAGCCGGTAGGCCTGCAGGCAGACGGGGCTCCGCGCGAGCGCCGTGGCCCCGGGCGGAAGGGGGGACTCGTAGCTGTGCCACTCGAAGGCGCCGAAGCGGGCCGGGAGGGCGCCGAGCAGCGGATCGCCGGCCGCCTCTCCAGTCAGCTCAACCTCGTGCCAGCCGATCTCGGGGGCCGACGCCCGCCTTGGCTCGGCGCCTGCGGCCTCGGCGAGGAGCTGTGACCCGAGGCACATCCCGAGCAGCGGGACACGGCGCTCGATGAGCTCGGCGAGGATCGCCTTCTCGTCGATGAGCCACGGGTGGTCCGCCTCGTGGTCCGTGTGCATCGCGCCGCCGAACGTGAGGACCGCGTCGTAGCCGGCGGGCTCAGCGGGCGGTGGGCCATCGGCGATCAGCCAGCGGTCGAGCTCGACGCCCTTCGCGGATAGCGCCTCGGCGAAGACCCCGGGGCCGGCATCCGGCTGGTGGACGATGGCGAGGGCACGCATCGCCTCAGTGTGCCAACGCGGTAGATTTCCCAGCTGGCGCCCTACCCGGCGGCCGTGCGCTCCGGCGCATGTGGATCGCGTAGGCGACGAGGATCAACACCGCCCATGCGGCGCCGGCGTAGAGCGCCACGCGCTGGCTCGGGTAGAGCGCCAGGAGCACTGCGACGAACGCCAGGAACGCCACCACGATCCAGTTCGTGACCGGCGAGCCCGGCATGCGGAAGGGGCTCGCCGCGACCTTTCCCTCCGCGACCCGGCGCCTGTAGACGAGGTGCGAGATGACGATTACGCCCCAGGTCCACATCGCCCCCGCGGTCGCGGTGCTGGTGATGTAGATGAAGGCCCGGTTGGGGACGACGAAGTTGATCGCGACGCCCAGCAGCATCACCGCGGCCGAGACCGTGATCGCATGCGCCGGGATCTTCCTGGAGCTCACCCGGTGCAGCGTTCGCGGTGCCTGTCCGACGCCGGACAGCGTGTAGAGCATCCGCCCGGTGCTGAAGATGCCGCTGTTGCACGAGGAGAGCGCCGCGGTGAGGACGACGAAGTTGACGATTCCCGCGGCCGTGGCGATGCCGATCTTGCTGAACACGGTTACGAACGGGCTCTCGTCGGGCGGCAGCTGGTTCCACGGGACGAGCGCCATGATCACCACCAGCGCGCCGATGTAGAAGAGCAGGATCCGGACCACGATGCTGTTGACCGCCTTCGGGCAGGGTGCGCTCGGGGTCACGGGCCTCGCCCGCGGTGACGCCGACGAACTCGACCCCGACGAACGCGAACACAACGACCTGGAGGGCCGTGAGCACGCCGCCCATGCCCTTCGGGAGGAAGCCGCCATGGCTCCAGAGGTTGGAGAAGCTCGCGGTGTCGCCCAGGGCGCCGATCGAGAAGACGATCACCGCCAGGCCGACGAGGATCAGTCCGACGATCGTGACGATCTTGATCATCGAGAACCAGAACTCGAACTCGCCGAACAGCTTGACCGCGATCAGGTTGGCCGCGTAGAGGAAGAACACCATCACCAGCGCCGTCACCCACTGCGGGAGGCCCGGGAACCAGTACTGCATGTAGATGCCGGCGGCGGTGATCTCCGCCATCGCGGTCACGACCCAGGTGAGCCAGTAGGTCCAGCCGGTGATGAACCCGATCCGCGGGCCGAGGAACTCGGCAGCGTAGCTGGCGAAGGCGCCGGCCACCGGCCGGTAGAGGGTGAGCTCGCCGAGCGCGCGCATGATCAGGAAGATCACCGCCCCGGCGACGGCGTAGCAGAGGATCAGCCCAGGGCCCGCGAAATGGATCGCTTTCGCGGACCCGAGGAACAGCCCGACCCCGATCGCTCCGCCGATCGCGATCATCCGGATCTCGCGGCTGTTCAGGGTCCGCTTGAGCTCCTCCGGTGCCTGCTCCACGGCGGCGGTGCGAGGAGAGGCGGGATGCTCGTCCACGGGCGCAGGAGTCTCCACGGGCTGGCGGACGGACGGTTAGGCTGCCGGGCCGATGGGCATCATCGGCTGGATCGTCCTCGGGCTCCTCGTCGGCGTGATCGCGCGTGCGATCGTGCCCGGCCGCACCGAGCCGAGCGGCTGCTTCGGCACGCTCGCCATCGGGATCCTCGGCGCGCTGATCGGCGGCTTCATCGCGAGCGCGCTCGACATCGGCCACCTGGGCGACTTCTTCGACCTCGGGACGTGGCTGATCGCGATCGGCGGCGCGGTGATCCTCCTGCTCATCGTGCGGGCGATCGCAGGGCCCTCCCGGTACTGAACGGCAGGCACGGCCCCTCCGCGCGGCGGAGGGGCCGTGCCGTCAGCTCACTTCTTGCGGTGCTTCGCCTTCAGCGGCGCCGCAGCGGCCGCGCCCGTCTCGTGCGCGAACCGCAGCTCGGTATTCGAGTTGCCGTCGATCGACCGCGTGTAGGCGACGTCGGCGAGGTTCGAGTTGTCGAGCGCCACGGACTGGAAGTCCAGGAGCTCGCGGTCGCCGCTGCACCCGGTGCCCTCGGTGCAGATCGGCCCGCTCTTGACCGCGGTCGGATCCACCGTTTGCGGAGCCGAGAACGTGGCGCCGCCGTCGGTGCTCTCCAGGTAGGTCTCGAACCACTGCGCGCTCTCGGGCACCGACTCCGAGGTGCCGCTCGCGTCGGTGTGGTAGAGCGAGACCGCCACGTGGGAGCCGGACGCCGCGACCCACGGGTACACGGACGCCCCGGCGCTCACCAGCGTGCGCGGAGCCGACCACGAGGAGCCCCAGTTGGTGCTGTCGGAGTAGCGGATGCGGCTCGAGTTGCCGATGTTCTCCAGCCAGACGGCGACGAGGTGATCGCCGCCGCCGTCCGCGACGACCGGGAACGCCTGCGTCGTATCCGCATCGCTGGCGGGCGAGACGCTGCTCTGGCTGAACGTCGATCGCGCCGTTCGTCGACCGGGCGAAGTTGATGCCGCCGGTGGACGTCGCGTAGACGAACCCGACCTTGTCGCCGGTGCCGAGCGCTCCCGTGCCGGCCTGCGAGATGAGGTTGCCGGACGGGCAGATGCAGCCGGTCTGGTCGGCGGGCGTAGCCGCCACGGTCCTGATCGGGAAGGTGACGCCGCCGTCGACCGACTTCGAGACCACCAGGCCCGGCGGGAATCTGGTGGGTCAGGTGATAGGCGATGTCGCCGCCCGCTGTCGAGATCCACTGCCGATCCTGGATCGCGGTCCCCTCGAACGGGTTCGCGGTCCACGTCTGACCCTTGTCGGAGGACGTCGAGACGGTGGCGCTTCCAAGCCACAGATCGGTCATGTAGATCTTGCCCGTGGTGGGATCGAGCGAGATGTCGGAGTCGCCCCCGCCCGGGAGGTTGCTGCGGGCGCCGGCCGGGGTGTTCACCCAGGTCGCGCCGCCGTCGGCGGAGCGGAAGACGTCGCTCGGGGAGCCGGGGAGGATTCGACAGCAGCCCGGTGGGGGCATTGACGTAGATGGTCCCGTCGTTGGCGACGTCGATGCCGGGCTCGCCGAGATCGTCACCGGTGACGACCACGGGCGAGGCGAAGCTCGCGGCCTGCGCGGCGGGAACGGCGGCGAGCAGACCGGCGATGCACAGCACGAGAGCGCCGGCGAGCGCCACGCGCTTCGAAGACAACCCCTGACTCAAGATGAACCTCCTGGACGATGTGGGTCATGGAGTCATTCCAGGCTGGAGCATCCCTGCGAAGCGGGATCGTAGGTCCCCTGATCAGGCGATGCGCCGGTTGCCGAGATCGCCCACGGCCGGGGTCCCGAGTGTTACCTTGATGACAGCCCTTGTGGGCAAACACAACAATCGATGAAGCGGTAGCTGAACGGGTGTAGCACCAGGCAGTTCCGCGGCATTCAAGGACAGAGCAACGCGGAGGACGTATGGCAACTGGCACAGTGAAGTGGTTCAACGAGGAGAAGCGATTCGGCTTCATCACCCCCGACGAAGGCGGACAGGATCTGTTCGTCCACCAGACGGGGATCGCGGATGGCGCGCGAGGGCTTCCGGACGGCACCAAGGTCGAGTTCGAGGCCGAGGATGGGCCGAAGGGCCCCAAGGCGGTCAACGTCAAGACCGTCGCCTGAGTCTCTGAGAAACAGCGGGTGCGGCGCGGAGGTTCATTCGCCTCCGCGCAGCTCCTCCTTGCTCAGATCCTCGAGGAGGTTGACCGCGCGCGGCTCGCGATCATCCTCGACTACGACGATGGTGCCCGGCCAGTAGGGGCTGTCGGCCGCGGTGCGCCCGAGCAGCCAGGGCGAGTGGATCCAGCTGCCGGTGTTGTGGAGGCGGGTCCCGTCCTCGAGGCGCCACCCGACCTCCGCCCGCAACGGGCCGCGGCGGTGGGTGTGCCCGAAGATCACGTGGTCCGCCTCGACTCCGAGCCGGCGCACCACCTCGCCCATCGCGGCGAGCCCCGCGCGCGTGATCGCGCCCGGGGAGAGATCGGACTTCACCGGGCCGAGCCCGAGCCGATTCGCGACCCCCACCGCTCCCGGCAGTGCGACGGAGCCCAGCAGCCGACCGCGGATGCGGGCCGCCCGCCCGTAGCCGCCGCCCACGGCCTGCCACACGCGGGCCGACGGGTTTGCCCCGCCGAGCCGGTCCTTCGGAGAGCCGCCGCTCTGCGCGAGCGTGAACAGGAACGCGTAGAGCGGTGCCTGGATGCGCTCGTAGTCGTCCGGTGACTCCGACCCCGGCTCGCCGTGGTCGGGAAGCTCGTCGTCGGACGAGTCGCGGGAGCCGCTGAGGACGCGCTCGACCGCCGCGACCGCAAGGCGCTCGAAGCTCGGGACCGTGAGGTGGCGGTCCAGGTAGTGCCCGTGCGTCGCGTACACGCCGGGACGGAGCCACACGCCGGGATAGGCGAGCTCGACCTGGTCCCGTCCCATGCCCCTGGTGAGCTCGGCCAGCGGGCCGCCATCCACCGGGATCCGCTGCTCGAGCTCCAGCGGGGCGGCGCCGTCCATGCGACGGCGCTCGAGCCAGTCGTCGAGCAGGTGATGGTCGTGGTTGCCGGGGACGACCACGACCCGCGCGTCTCCGATCGCTTCGCCGAGCTCGTCGAAGAACGGGCGCCCGGCCTCGATCGCCGGCCGCCAGCGGCATGTCGCGGAGCTCGACGACGTCGCCCAGCAGGACCACCTCGTCGGCGTCGTGGAGGGCGGCCCACAGCTTCTCCCGGAACTCCGGCCGGCGTAGCAGATCGATCCCGCCGCTCGATGCGAGGTGGATGTCCGAGAGCACGACGGTCGACATGCCGACATCCTCGCGCCCCGGCCGGGCGGATGCCGCCAGAGATAGGGATAGGCTGCGGCCTGCGATGCAGGCGAGCCCAGTGACGGAGGCTCCGACCGAGACCGCGATCCCGGTCGAAAACCCGGCGACGGGGGAGGTCGTCGCGACCGTCCCCGAGCTCGGCACAGACGATGTGGTCCGGATGGTCGCCGCCGCCCGCGAGGCGCAGCCCACCTGGGCGGCGATCGGATTCGAAGGCAGGGCCGAGGTCCTGCTGGCGGCCCGGGACTGGATGGCGCAGAACGCCGAGCGCGTCGTGACCACGATCGTCGGGGAGACCGGACGACCCGCCGACGAGACCCAGTTCGCCGAGCTCGCGTACGGCCTCTCCGCCCTCGAGTTCTGGCCGAAGATGGCCCCGCACTACCTGGGCGACGAGGAGATTGCCTCGGCGTCGCCGTTCCTGCGCGGCCGGCGGCTCGTCGTCCGCTATGAGCCGCTCGGCGTGATCGGCGTGATCGGGCCGTGGAACTACCCGCTCAACAACTCGTTCGGGGACTGCATCCCGGCGCTCGCGGCCGGCAACGCCGTCGTGCTGAAGCCCTCGGAGATCACCCCGCTGACCTCGCTGCTGATGGCGGAGATGCTCAGCGAGTGCGGCCTGCCGGAGGGGGTCTTCCAGGTGGCGACAGGCCGTGGCGCGACCGGCGCGGCGCTGGTCGACCAGGTCGACATGATCATGTTCACGGGCTCGATCGCGACCGGCAAGAAGGTCATGGCCAAGGCGGCCGAGACCCTGACCCCGGTGAGCCTCGAGCTCGGCGGCAAGGACCCGATGATCGTGCTCGCCGACGCCGACCTCGAGCGAGCCGCCAACGCCGCCGTCAGCTACGGGATGAACAACTCGGGCCAGGTCTGCATCTCGGTCGAGCGCATCTACGTGGAGGAGCCGGTGTACGACGACTTCCTCCAGCGGGTCACCGACAAGGTCAGCGCGCTGCGCCAGGGCCCGCCCGGCGCCCCCGGCTCCGTCGACGTCGGGGCGATCATCTTCCCGCCGCAGATCGAGCGGATCGAGGCGCACGTCGGCGACGCGGTGCAGAAGGGCGCGCGGGTGGTCACCGGCGGCAAGCGCGGCGAGGGCGCCGCCGGGCTCTTCTACGAGCCCACGGTCCTGGCCGACGTCGATCACTCGATGAGCTGCATGGTCGAGGAGACCTTCGGCCCGACGCTCCCAGTGATGCGGGTCGCCGACGCCGAGCAGGCGATCGAGCTCGCCAACGACGGTCCCTACGGACTCCAGGCGTCGGTGTGGACCCGCGACACCGACAAGGGCGAGGCGGTGGCGCGCCGCGTCGAGGCGGGGGTCGCGTGTGTCAACGACGCGCAGGTGAACTACGCGGCCCTCGAGCTCCCGATGGGCGGGTGGAAGGCCTCCGGCCTCGGGTCCCGCCACGGACCGGACGGGATCCGCAAGTACACGAAGCGCCAGTCGCTGATGATCACCCCTGGGTACGCGCCCTCGCGCGACGCGCACATGTTCCCCTACTCCGCGCAGGTCACCCAGACGATCGGCCAGACCGTGAGCGCGCTGGCTGGCGAGCGATCTCTTCAACGACGCGCAGCGGCAGACACTGGCGGTGGTCTGCGACACCTTCGTCCCCTCGCTCGAGCCGCCGGAGGGGGAGTCCGACCCCACGGGCTTCTGGGCCCGCGCCGCATCGCACCTCGGGGTCCCGGAGGGAATCGAGGTATCGCTGCTTCAGGCGAATCCTCCGGCCGAGCAGATCGAGGGGCTGCGCCAGCTGCTGGACTCGCTCGCCGAGAACGGCATGACGCCGGAGACGCCCCTCGCCCAGCGCGAGGAGCTGATCCACGCGTTCGGCGCCTCGGGGCCGGACACGCTCGCCGGCATCAACGCGCTTCGCGGCCTCACCACGACGCTCCACTACGCGCTCCCCGATCTCGGCACCGGCCGCAACCCGAACTGGGAGCCGATGGGCTATCCGGGGCCGCAGTCGCCCCCGCCGGACGTGCCAAAGCCGCTCCCGGTGCGCCGCCCCAGCGCCGCCGGCGAGGTGATCGAGGCCGACGTCTGCGTGATCGGATCGGGTGCCGGCGGGTCGGTGATCGCCGGCGAGCTCGCGGGCGCCGGCAAGCAGGTCTGCGTGCTCGAGATGGGGAGCTACTCCAACGAGGCCGACTTCGACCAGCTCGAGCTCCCCGCGTACCAGCGCAGCTACCTGAACGCGGGGCCGTTCCCGTCGGTGGACGGCCAGATCACGATTCAGGCGGGATCCGGGCTCGGCGGCGGCACGGTCATCAACTGGACCAACAGCCTGCGCACGCATCCATGGGTCAGGGAGGAATGGGCCCGCGACTTCGGCCTGGAGGGGCTCGATGGCGCCGACTACGACGGCCATCTCGACGCGGTGCTCGAGCGCATGGGCGCCAACGACGAGTGCAGCGACTTGAACGGCCCGCACGAGCGGCTCCGCGAGGCGTGCGAGAAGCTCGGCTACGACTTCCGCCTGATCGTGCGAAACGCCGACCGCGCGACCTATGACCCGCAGCTCGCCGGCTACATGGGTTTCGGCGACCCCTCCGGCTCCAAGCTCTCCACGCAGAAGACCTATCTCGCCGACGCGGCGGCGAAGCACGCCGACTTCGTCGTCAATTGCCGCGCGCAGCGGATCATCACCGAGGGCGGCCGCGCCGCCGGCGTGGAGGGCCTCTGGATCGATCCGGCCGGGCCCGCGGCGAACGGCGCGCCCGTGCCGGTGACCGTCCGGGCGCCGGTGATCGTGGTGGCCGGCGGGTCGATCGAGTCGCCGGCCCTCCTGCTTCGATCCGGGATCGGCGGGCCGGCGGTCGGGCAGTACCTGCGGCTGCATCCCACCAGCGCGGTCACCGGCGTCTACGACGACGACCAGCGCTGGTGGTGGGGCCCGCCGCAGGCCGCGATGTCGCACCAGTTCGCCGACCTCGAGGACGGCTACGGCTTCCTGATCGAATCCGCGCAGTCCACGACCGGGCCTCTACGCGGCCGCCACGCCCTGGGTCTCCGGTCGCGACCACAAGGAGAAGATGCTCGATTGGAGCCTCTGCGCGCCGTTCATCAACCTCACGCGGGACCGCGGCCACGGGCGGGTCGAGGTCGACGCCGCGGGGAATCCTGCGGTGAGCTACCTGCTCGACGGACGAGCTCGACATCCGCAACTTCCGCCGCGGCCTCGCGGAGCTGATCCGCCTGCACGAGGCGGCCGGCGCCCGGCGGATCGTCAGCATCGGGCGCAGCGCCCCGATCTGGGAGCGCGGGGACGACCTCGACTCGTTCATCGACGCCGTCACCATGCACTCGCTGGCCCCGCGTGAGTTCGGCATTTTCACCGCCCACCAGATGGGGAGCTGCCGGATGGGCTCGGACCCCGAGACCAGCGTCGCGAACCCGCTCGGAGAGCTCCACGACACACCGGGTGTCTGGATCGGCGACGCGAGCGCCTTCCCGACGGCCTCCGGGGTCAACCCGATGGTCACGATCATGGCCCTTGCTCACCGGACCGCTGGGGCGATCGCCGCCGCATGACCGAGGCCTACCGCACTCCGGACGAGCGCTTCGAGGGGTTGCCGGACTTCCCGTTCGAGGCCCACTACCGCGAGGTCGACGGGCTGCGGCTGTGCCACCTCGACGAGGGGGACGGTCCGCCCGTGGTGTTCTTCCACGGTGAGCCGACCTGGTCGTACCTGTGGCGCAAGGTGATCCCGCCAGTCCGCGACGCTGGCTACCGGTGCATCGCGCCGGACTACGCGGGGTTCGGCCGTTCCGACAAGCCCACCGACCTCGACTGGTACACGTACGACCGCCACGTCGAGCTGATGGGCACCCTCCTCGACGATCTCGACCTGAACGACGCAACGGTCGTCGTTCACGACTGGGGCGGGCCGATCGGCCTGCGGCTCGCCGCCGAGAACCCCGACCGCATCGCGCGGATGGTGGTCATGGAGACGGGCCTGTTCACCGGCGAGCAGCCGATGTCGGACGCCTGGTGGGCCTTTCACGACTTCGTCGAGCGGACGGAGGACCTCCCGGTCGCGATGCTGGTCCGAAACGCGGTCGCCCGCGGCATGGACGACGAAGTCGCCACCGCCTACGACGCGCCGTTCCCGGCGCCGCAGTCGAAGGCCGGTCCGCGATCCTTTCCGCTGATCCTCCCGACCTCACCGGAGATGCCCGGCGGCGCCGAGGGCAAGCGCGCCCAGGAGGCGCTCCAGGCCGACGACCGGCCGATGCTGGTGATGTGGGCCGACTCGGACCCCGTGTTGCCGTTCAAGGTGGGGGAGGCCTACTCGAATCTGATGGGCGCTCCCGCGCCGATCAAGATCGAGAACGCTTCGCACTTCCTCCAGGAGGACGCGGGCGAACAAATTGGCGGCCTGATCGCCGACTGGCTGAAGAGCGAACCGGGCTAGCTCACGCTGGCGGCGGAGGGTCGCCGGCATCGGATCCAAGCACGGCGGCGCGCACCCAATCGTGCTTGCCTCCTGGGTCGAGAGCGGCGAGGAACTCGGCTCACCCGTGCCCGGAGCCCTCACCCACCCCGGGGCCGGGGCGAGTGACCGGAGGCTTTGCCGCCCTGCCGGGCCGCCAGAGACTGACTAGCCCGGCGACGAGCGTGACGAGGAAGACCTGCCCGACGAGCATCTCGAGGACCGCGAAGGATTGGCCCACGGTGCCGGCCGGGACCAGGTTGCCGTAGCCGGTCGTCGTCAGCGTCGTGTAGCTGAAGAAAAGGTAGTCGCTGGAACGCGGGCCGGGGACTCCGGTGAAGAACTCCGTGTGGCTCGCGTTGGCGAACCCGACGAATAGGAACGCGAAGAGCAGGCCGAGCAGCGTAAAGACGCTGATCGCTCCCAGGATGGTGCGAAACTCGACCTCGCTAGCACCAAGGATGACGCGGCGAAGGATGGTCAGGGCGGCGATTGCCAAGAGGATCGCGTCGGCGCCGAAGGCGACCCCGGTCAATCGGACCGAGGAGACCGCCTGCGCGATGAGAGCCGCGGCGACCGCCGCGATCACCACGACGACCGCAAGACGCACCCGCGCCTCGCGCACGTCGGAGCTCGTGAGGGCGATCACGGCAGTCAGACCGGCAACCGCGACAGCCGCTACACGGCCGCCCCATCCCTCTGGCGGCAGGGTCATCATCACCGCGAAGGTGACGAGGATCAGAAGGAGGACGACGCCGTAGGCCTCGCCGATCCGCTCGACGAGCTCCAGGCGCGTCTCGCGCGGGCGCCGAAAGCCGCCAAGTCGGCGGCCAGGCTTTGCGGGCTCGTCCGGCACCCCTCGACGTTCGGGCGCACCCGTGCGGCTCCTTCCCTTGCACGAGCCTCCCCACCGTCCTCGGGTAGGTTGGATGCATGACTTCGGCCCATGGCGGGGTGGATCTGGCCTCGGACAGTGAGGGGACCGAAAAGTCGGGGGGGCGAATCAGACAGCGGTGGGCTGAGTGGCGCCGGCTGGGGCGGATCGCCTACCGCGACCCAGAGCATGTCGCCGAGCGCCTGGCCCTGTTTGGATCGGAGCGTCTCGGCGACCCTTCGCTCGAATGGGCAGGTCGCGTCCGAGACGCCCGGCCGGAGGCTCCGAACGCGGAGATAGCCGAGGAGGTCCGCATCCAGACCGCGCAGGTGGCGCGCATAGACGGCGCGGTCTCGGGCACACCATTCCTTATCGCCCTCGTCCCCGGCTACCTCGCCTACCTCTGGCAGGAGGCCGTGATGGAGCGTCGCATTGCCGCTCTTTATGGGTCCGACCCTCGCGAGATTGAGACCTGCGCGAGGACGTTGGTGCTGCGTGGTGTCCATCCGACGATCGAGGCCGCTCGCAAAGCCGTCCATGCGGTCGCGGAGACCCCGCTGCCCGAGAAGCCGACAACGAGACGGCCCCTGCGCACCTGGGTGCATAGCGTCTACGTCATGTTGATCTTCGGCGGTTTCATCTCCGCGCCGAGCGAGGATGCCGACAAGGCGAGGCACTGGCGGCTAAAGGCTGCGGTGGGCTTCGTGGTCGGGGCCGTCATCTGGATCATGACCTGGGTCCTGCCCGTCAGCTTCATGATCGTCATGGCCTGGGCCTGCGAGAGCCATGCCCGAAGCCTGGGTAGCCGCACGCTGAGCTTTTACGGCGGTGAGAGCGCGGCAGCCGAAGCCGCGGCGGGCTCCTTGGACGATGGTAAAGACGGTGGCCGCACCAAGCGCGACCTCCTCCGGGCCGGGCTCCTGGTGGTCTCGATCGCGATCCCGATTGCCTTCGTCGCCTACGCAGACCATGTCAAGCAGAGCACGGGCGTCAACTGGCTCGGTGCCCTCGGCGCACTCGTGGCGGTGTCGATCGTCATCGCGACCACGGTCATCGCCAGACGCGCATAGGAGTCTCGGCGCCTGGTCCGTCCTCGGTGCCTTCACTACCCGTCGCGAGGCTGGGTGTTGCAGTCATTCATCGCTTCGTCGAGGCGCTCGCTGAGCTCCGAGTGCAGCTTCCGCGCCGCCGCTGAGCGCGGCTTGCCGGTGCGAACGCCGACGAGGTTCTGACTCTCCAACGGGTCGCGGTCCAGGTCGTAGAGCTCGTATTCCGTCTGCTCGCGCCCGTTCGGGTCGAAGTAGAACGCGTACTTCGCGTGGCGGGTGCGGATCGCGCGGATCCGGTTCGGCTGGCCGGGAGCGTCCTGCATCGCGGTGGCGGCCTGGTGGTCGTCATAGGTGAAGTGGATGGCGTCCTGGACCGACTGCGCCGGGGCCGGGTGCTCGAGCACGGGGGAGAGGGCGACCTCCGCACGCCCCGCCAACTCGGTGTCGGGCTTTGCCCTCGCGGCCATGACCGGCGTCAGGTCGCGGCCGCGCAGATCGCCCGTTAGGCGTTCGCGCCGGCGAGCGACAGCACCGTCGGCACCGATGTCGATCAGCGAAGCGAAGGCGTCGGTCTCGGCGGGAGCGGCGAACAGGGCCGGATTGGAGAAGACGAGCGGCACGTTGATCGTCTCCTCGTAGGCGTTGAACATCTTCTGGCGCAGGCCGCCGTGGGAGAGGCCCATCTCGCCGTGGTCGGCGCACCGCACCACCATCGTGCGAGCGCGGAGCGAGCCCGGGTCATCGGCGCTGCCGAGCGCTGCGAGGAGGCGGCCCAGCTTGCGGTCCACCACGCGATGCAGGTGGGCGTAGAAGTTGACGTAGTCCAGCTGGGCGCGCCGGTTGCGAAGCGGGCCCAGGTAGGCGTTCATCCCCATCCGCGTCAGGGAGTGAACGCCGGGCTTGGTCCCGAGGTCCTCGTCCACGGTCGGCGGGAGCTCGACGCCGAGCCCGCGGAACTCGTCGGCCGCGTAGCCGCCGCGCAGGTACGAGGCGGGATAGCCGAGCACGTCGTGGGGGTTGACGAGCGAGACGACCAGGCAGAACGGCTCCGGCAGGTCGGGCCGGCCGAGCCACTCCTCCGCCTGGCGGCGTGTACACCTCGTCCCACCCCTCGCCGTGTCCAGCGTTGCCGCCGCCGAAGTTCTCCGCCTTGGCGTTCTCGCCCGCGTCCGGTGCCTCCCAGTCGGCGAACCCGTAGTCAGCGGCGATTCGAGCCGCGTCGCGCTCGTGCCAGCCGCTGAGGAGGGCGCCGTCCCCGGACGGGTGGGTGAGGTGCCACTTGCCCTTGTAGGCCACCTCGTACCCGGCCTCGCGAAGCATGGTGGCGAGGTTGCTCATCCCTGCCGGCAGCACCGTCTCGTCTCCGGAGTGCGGCCCGAGGCGCAGCGCGCCGCGCGCGTACTGGCGCAGGACCCGCCTCGCGGGAGCCTCCCGGCGGCGCAGGATCTTGGCCATCGTCGCGGTGACGGCCGGGGCGTTGCGCGGGTCCGGATTCAGGTCGGCCGCCGTGAGCGTCAGGGTGACTCCGTGCTCCGCGGGATAGCGCCCGGTGAGCAGCGTCGCGCGGCTCGGCGAGCACATCGCCGTGTTGCAGAAGGCGTTCGTGAAGGTGAGGCCGGTGCGGGCGAGCTCGGCCTCGTTCGGCATCAGCTCCGCGAGCCAGCCCGGATCCTGCGGCCAGTGGCGGGGGTAGCGCTGCTGGTCGGTGATCACCAGCAGGATGTTGGGGCGCCGCCCCCGGCCCTCTGATTCGGGCATCAGGCGGCCACCCCGGCGCGGGCAACGGCGTCCCCGATGGAGGCGGCGATGGCCGCCGGGTCCTCGATCTGCGGGTAGTGGCCGAGCTCCGCAAGACGGTCGACCGGAGCCTCCGGCCGCAGCTCGACGAGCGCGTCGAGCACCGAGACGGTCGCCACCGGGTCGTGGAGCCCCCATGCGAAGGACAGCGGGCCGGTCCCAATCGCTGCATGGCTCCGTGCCACCGGTCCGCATAGCGCACGCGCTCGTCCAGGTAGTGGATGAGCTTGTGGCCGAGCGTGCGTCCGCCCCCGTGCGCGATCAGCGCCCACTGGTCCGCTGCCTCGGCGTCGCTCAGCGGATGCGCGGGGCTGAACAGCGCGCCGAACTCGCGGCGAAACATCCGTTCGTTGGTCAGCACCGACGCAAGCGGGCCGAGCGGCCCGCGGAGGAGCTTCTGCCCGCGCGTGAGGGTCGCCCGCTCGAGCACGATGCTCCCATTGAAGAGCAGCGCTCCGGCGATCTGGATCCCGAGGGTCCCGTCGAGATCGCGGGCGAGGAGCTCCGTCGCCACCGACGTCCCCATGTCGTGGGCGACCACGAAGACGGGTCCCCCGCCGAGGTGACGCTGCACGAGGTCCTCGGTCAGGTCCGCCTGCCATCCAAGCGTGTAGGTGTGCTCCCTT
The DNA here is from genome assembly GCA_963829735.1 of uncultured Actinomycetes bacterium. Classification (GTDB taxonomy): domain Bacteria; phylum Actinomycetota; class Thermoleophilia; order Solirubrobacterales; family 70-9; genus AC-56. The sequence continues at coordinate 419,980 of CAWHJT010000002.1, read as the reverse complement.
GGTTTCTCGGAGAGCCCGAAGCCGAGGAAGTCGAAAGCGAGGGCCGGATGGGCGTCGGCGACATCCAGCACGCCGCGCCAGTCGAACGAGCTGGAGGGAAACCCGTGGAGCAGGACCAGCGGGATTCCGGACCCCTCGCGCTGGAACACGTGAATGCGCCGCTCGCGAAAGCGCTCGCCCCGCCCCCCCTGGCCCCATTCCCGTACGCGCGGAGTGAGGCCCGCACTCACGAAGGGGAGACCGCGTTCGAGCTGGCGAGAACGTGCCCGTGGGAGTCGATCGCGCGGACGGCGAAGACCTGCCCCGCCCGGTTGGCGTCGATCTCGGTCTCGAAGCCGGTGGAGCTACCCGACCCGATCGGGCGCAGCTTGTCCTCATCCGGGCCTGCGAGCAGCTGCCAGCGCCGCACCGCGGTCGCGCCGTTCCAGCTTGCGAACGCGGCCACCTTCGAGGAGCTGATGAGCTGCACGGCGAGCGTCGGCCGCGTCCGCGGGTCGCCGTGCCAGCGGTATCGGAAGGTGCGGTAGCTGCCGTCGTCCTTGGGCAGGCTGCCGTCGTAGAGCAGCCGGCCACCCTGCGAGAACTGGGAGAAGAACGGCTCGGAGCCGAAACCGACGAAGACGTTCCCGCTGCCCCGGGTCTGCAGGCTCCCCTCGCTCTGCGCGGAGGTCGTCGTCGAGCGGTAGTACTGACGGGCCACCTTGGCGGAGCGCTGCCGCATATTGAGGTCGAGGATGAGGCCGCGCGAGTACGGCCCCTTCTTCGGCGGGCCGGCCTCGTCGTCGAACAGGCCGATGCGGTGGCCGGGCAGGAGCTGAGCGTCGTGCTGGAGCCAGAACCGCGCGTCATGACGGTGCTGGAAGTCGTTCGCCTTGCCGCCGAGCGTCCATCGGATTCGTCCCGTTGCCCGGTCGATCTTGTAGACGGCGGAGGTGTCGCGTTCGGAGACCAGCACGCAGCCGTGCTTGAGGTGCTGGATCGAGTTGATGTGGTACGCGTCGTAGGAGGCGCTGTTCTCGGGGGTCGCGTAAGAGTCCGCCAGGGGGATGTGCCCGTATGAGTGCCACTCCCAGACGACGAGCCCGGTGCGCACGTCCACCTCCTGCACGAGCGAGTCCAGCAGCGGGGAGAGGGTGCCGGAGGGCGAGCCCGGCAGGTGGACCATGATCGGCACGTAGACGGTGAGGAGCGCGTTGCCGCCGGGGGTCAGGGTGAACTCGTGGATGTCCATGTCGTAGCCGTTGCCGGCGTGGACCGTGCGGATCGTCTTGTAGGACCGGTTGGCGATCACGCCCTTGCCGATCCCGAACGCCGAGGGGGTGACGCCGCCCTGCCACCAGGTGAGCACCTTGCGGCCGCCGAACTTCTGGATCCGGAGGTTCGCGGCGACCTCCGGCGGGTCGAGCTGCTTGAACCAGACGAGCTTTCCGTTGCCGTCCGTGATCATCGGCCCGCCGGGCCCGACCGGATGGATCTCGATCGTGTTGTGACTGTCCGGGTGGACGACGGGGGAGGGGAGGGGAGTGAGGAAGACGCGGCCCCGGGTGCCGCCCGTGTCCTTGTTGATGTCGATGCGCGGCGGCAGGAGCTCGGGCTTCGAGACGAAGTGCTGGAGCTTGTCCGGCTGTTGCTGCTTGAGGTTGAGAACGGGCTGCACCGGGCCGAGCTGCGCGATGGTGAAGGTGCGCCGGACGGGCTTGCGGTGGCGGACCCGAACGACCAGCTTGACCCGCTCGCCCTGAGCGAACGGCTGGTCCGGGACGAAGCTTGCGCCGCGCGAGCTCGAGTAGTCATGAAGCGATCCGCGGTGCTCACCGGTCACCGACCCGGTGACCTTCACCGAGCGGATTCGCCGCGGCGCAACGCCGAGGACGCTGATCTGAGTCTGCGGCGAGGCGTCGGGAGTGCCCTTTGCGGGCGAGACCATCAGCTTTCCGTTCGACGCGGCGAGGGCCTGGCCGGCGCCGAACCCGCTCGCGATAGCCAGTACGCCGGAGCAGGACGCAAGGGCCCCTGGATGCGGGCGCCTCATTCCAGCCCGCCCCACAAGATGTCGATCGCCAGCGTGGCGCTCTCGGCGCCATCGGCCCCGGCGGCGGCCGCCTGGACCGCCAGGAACATGCACCCGGCGGTCAGCGCCACCGCGGCGGCGCCCGCGTCGACGTCCGCCCTGCACCTCGCCACGCCGCTGCCCCTCGGCGAGAAGCTCCGCCACCAGCCCGATGACCGGCTGCGGCTGGTCGCCCACCAGCGCGGCGAAGCGCGACGGGCTGGCGAACACCTCGAGCAGAGCGGCATTGTGGAGCGCCCGGGCCATGTCCGCGGGCTCGAGCAGCGCGGCGAAGGTCCGCTCGACCACCGTTCGGATCCTGAGCCGGCCGTCCTCGAGGCCCTGCTCGGCGACTGCGCGCACCCGATCCCGGAAGTGGCGAGCGGCGCCCTCGAGCAGGACGTCCTCCTTGCGGGGGAAGTACCTGAAGAACGTCGCCCAGCTCACCTCGGCATCGGCGATCACGTCCTCCACCCTGGTGTCGGCGACGCCCGCCTCGCGATAGCGAGCCATCGCGGCCGCGTAGAGGCGGTCCCGCTTCTCGACACCGCGGGCCTGGGTGGGCGGCGCGGGGAGTGGCGATTGGCTCGTCCCGCTCCCGTAGCCGACGAAGCTCGTCCCCTCGCGGGCAGGTCCTGAAGCCATATTCAATATGGTACAGTGGCCGAAGCGATACTGAGTATTGCTTTGGAGAGAGAGTTCGGACTGGACCTGAAATGCCGAGTTCGCAGCCGCTGACCGGGATAGGATCGGCTGATTGCAAGGAGGCGTCGCAGTGGGAGTGAGTCCAGTGACCGCCGTGGTAACCAGCCGCCATAGACGAGCTCATCGATGAGCGCTGCCCTCTACTCCATCGGCCGACACTGCGTTCGCTTCCGGTGGATCGTGCTGCCGGCCTGGATCGTTGTGCTGATCGCGACGGTCCTGCTTGCGAACCACTTCGGCAGGAACACGAGCAACGACCTGACCCTCCCCGGCACGGGCTCGACCAACGCGCAGAACCTGCTCGACGCCCACCTCCCCAAGCAGGCCAACGGCACCAACCCGGTGGTCATGGAGGCGCCGAACGGCAAGCTCACGTCGTCCGCGAACTCCAAGGTCGTCAACGACACCGTCAAGTCCCTGAAGAAGGCGCCGCACGTCACCGAGGCGGTGAGCCCGCTGAGCAAGCAGGGCGCCTCGTTCCTCAGCAAGGACAAGAAGATCGGATACATCTCGGTCACGGTCGGCTTGAGCCAGAGCGACCTCACCGAGGAGCAGGCGCAGGACATCATCGACCACGACCTCACCGGCCACCGACGCGGGCTTCCAGGTGGCGGAAGGCGGCTACCTGGGCAACGCCGTCTCGAAGCCGGACGTCGAGAAGAGCGAGGTCGTCGGCCTGATCGCCGCCGTGATCATCCTGATCTTCATGTTCGGCACGCTGACCGCGATGTCGCTGCCGATCCTCACCGCCCTCGTCGGCGTCGGCACCGGCCTCGCGCTGATCGGCCTGCTGGGGCACGGCATCTCCGTGCCGACCGTCGGTCCGACCCTTGGCACGATGCTCGGCCTGGGCGTCGGCATCGACTACGCGTTATTCATCGTCAGCCGCCACAAGGGCTTCATGGAGCAGGGCTTCGACACCGACGAGGCGGCCGCGCGCTCGGTGGCAACCGCCGGCGGCGCCGTGGTATTTGCGGGCGGAACGGTCGTGATCGCGCTGGTGTCGCTCGCGGTGGCGCAGATCCCGCTCGTGAGCGCGCTCGGTTACTCGGCCGCAGTCGTTGTGGTGATCGCGATCCTGACCGCCATCACGCTGATCCCTGCCCTGCTGGCGATCATGGGCAAGCGGATCGACTCGCTTCGGGTCCCGTTCCTCAAACCGCCTCCACACGATCACCGCCCGCACGGCTGGGCGCGCTGGGCCCGTTTCATCGGGAGCCATCCGATCCCGGCGATGCTGATCGCGGTTGCGATCCTGCTCGTGCTGGCCATCCCCGTGCTCAATCTGCAGCTGGGCCAGCAGAACAACGGGCAGATGCCGACGAACACGACCGTCCGCCAGGCGTACGACCTCATCGACAAGGGGTTCGGTCCGGGCACAAATGGCCCGTTCCTGATCGCCGTCGACTTCGGCAAGGACAAGGCCCACAACGACCAGAAGAAGCTCAACCAGCTCAAGTCGCAGCAGCAGAAGCAGGAGCAGCAGGCGGTGCAGCAGACCACCGCGCAGCTCGAAGCGCAGGGGGTTCCCCCGGACCAGGCCTCCTCCGAGGCCGAGCAGCAGGTGTCCTCGCAACCGCCGACCAAGAAGCAGGAGCAGGCGGACCAGCAGGAGCAGTTCCTGAAGACCAAGGAGAGCGATCCGCGCCTGGTCCACCTCCAGAACCAGATCAAGAAGACCAAGGGCGTCAAGGACGTCTCGGCGTCGGTCGTCGACGGATCCGGCATCGCCGCCTCCTTCAGCGTGATCCCGACCACCGCGCCATCCGCGGATGCGACGACCGACCTCGTGAATCACCTGCGTGACAGCGTGATTCCCAAGGCCGACAAGGGGACCACGCTCGCCACCTACGTCGGCGGCCAGACCGCTTCGTACATCGATCTCGCCTCCCGCATCAGCGACAAGCTGGCGCTCGTGATCGCGGTGGTGATCGCCCTGAGCATCATCCTCCTGCTGATCGCGTTCCGCTCGATCGTCGTGCCGCTGACGTCGGCGCTGATGAACCTGCTGTCCGTCGGCGCCGCCTACGGCGTGCTCACCTTCGTGTTCCAGGAGGGGCACGGGGCGAGCCTGATCGGGGTCGATGGAGGGGCGACACCGATCGTCAGCTACGTGCCGTTGATGATGTTCGCGATCCTGTTCGGGCTCTCGATGGACTACCAGGTGTTCCTGATGAGCCGAATGCGCGAGCACTTCGAGCAGACCGGCGACAACCACGAGGCGGTGGTGGACGGGCTGGCGGTCAGCGCGCGCGTCATCACATCCGCGGCGCTGATCATGGTCGCCGTCTACACGAGCTTCATCCTCAACGGACAGCCGGTGGTCAAGGAGTTCGGACTCGGGCTGGCGGCGGCGATCGCGATCGACGCGACGATCGTACGCTGCGTCCTCGTCCCGGCGGCGATGGTGCTGCTCGGGAAGCGCAACTGGTGGCTGCCGCGCTGGCTCCGGCGCATGCCTCGCGTCGGGATCGAGGGCGAGGAGTACTTCAAGGCGCGGGACGCGGCGGCGTCGCCGGCTACGAGCGGCTCGAGCTCCCCCGCCTAGAGCTTCACGACCACCACCGACGTGATCAGCTCGGCGAGCGGGCCGGTGGGGATGCCCGCGATCGTCCCGCCCCCGGACGTGACCAGCACGCGGCCACCGTCGCTAACGAGCTGCATGTCGAGCGCGATCGGGATGGAGTCCTGGCCCGAGGACCTTGCTGCCGAAGTAGCTGAGCAGCGGCCCGCCCGGAAGCCCCAAGCTGGATGCGCCGTACGACGCGAGGTCGGAGGGGGTCGTCTGCCCGTGGGCGGCGAGGTGATAGCTGGCGGCCGAACCGGTGCGGGTGAGCTCGAAGCTCTTCATCTGGAACGGGCCCCGCGCTGAAGTCGGTGAGGTTGACGTCGACGTTGTCGTAGCCGTCGAGCTGGTTAGAAGACGTCGCCGCTCTGGCTCTGTGGGGTCAGGTTCAGCCCGCTTCCGGTGACCTCGATCCGGCTGCCCTCGCCGAACAGGAGGGTCAGCGCGGGCAGCGGACGAGACCGAGACGTGCGCGGTGCCGCCGCCCGCGGTAAGCCGATCGGAGATGCGGCTCTCCATGATCGGCGGGATCACCAGCTGGCTGATCCCCAGGAGGGCTAGGAGCACGAGCGCGACGATGCCGATCCGGCGGGCCATGACCGGGAAGGTTCGCAGCCCCGGGCCCGGGATAGAGTGGCCGAAAGCCATGAGCGATGGTCGCGACCGTAGCCCGCGCGTCCTGGCGATCGACGCCGGGGGGACGATGACGGACACGTTCATCGTCGACGAGTCGGGCTCGTTCGTCGTCGGCAAGGCGCAGACGACGCCCGAGGACGAGTCGATCGGCTTCATGGAGTCCGCGCGCGACGCGCTGGCCCAGTGGGACTCGACGCCCGAGGGCGCCTTCGCGAAGGTGGCGTCGGGCATCTACAGCGGCACCGCGATGCTGAACCGCCTCCTCTCCCGCGAGGGCCTCGAGATCGGCGCCATCGTGACGGCCGGCCAGGAGGACTACCTGCGGATCGAGCGCGGCATCCAGACCTACCTCGGCTATTCCTACTCAGACCGCCTGCACCTCGCGACGCACTACCACAACCCGCCGCTCGTCCCCCGGGAGCGGATGAAGGGCGTGCGGGGCCGGGTGGACGTCTTCGGGCAGGAGGTCGCGCCGCTCCGCGAGGAGGACGCGCGCGAGGCGGCCGCCGAGCTCCTGGACGCGGGTGTCGACGGGATCTGCGTCTGCCTGATGTTCTCCTACCGCAATGCCGAGCACGAGCTCAGGGTCGGCGAGATCATCGAGGAGGAGAAGGCACGGCGAGGCGCCGATGGCGAGGTGCCCGGTCTTCCTCTCGTCCGAGCTCTACCCGCAGCGCCGCGACCTGCCTCGCCTCAACTCCACCCTGATCGAGGCCTACGCCGCCGAGCCCTCGCGGGGAAGCCTCAAGGCGGTTCGCGACCAGACCAAGGAGGCGGGCGCCGGCTTCGAGCTGCGGGTGATGGCCTCGCACGGCGGGACGATCTCGATCGAGGCCCGCGAGCTGGCGAGGACCCTCGTCTCCGGGCCGATCGGCGGCGTCGTCGGCGGTCAGGGGATCGCGGATCGACTCGGGCTGCCGAACGTGCTCTGCACCGACATCGGCGGCACCTCCTTCGACATCGCGCTGATCACCGACGGTCGCTTCGAGATCACCCCGACCCCCGACATCGCCCGCTTCATGCTCAACATGCCGCTGGTCCGGATCGACTCGATCGGCGCCGGCACGGGCTCGTTCGTCCGCGTGAACCCGAACTCGGGGCGGCCGGAGCTGGGCCCCGACTCGGCCGGCGCGCGCATCGGCGTCTGCTGGCCCGAGGGCGGCCTCGAGACGATCTCGGTCACGGACCTCAACCTCGTGCTGGGCCGGGTCAACCCCGACTACTTCCTGGGCGGGGACGTGAGGCTCGATCCAGAGCGGGCGCATGCGGAGGTCAAGCGACAGCTCGCCGAGCCCCTCGGGCTCGAGGTCGACGACGCGGCGGCCGGCGTGGTCGGCCTGTTCGAGCAGACGCTCAAGAACGAGGCGATCGGGCGGATCCTCGGCAAGGGATACTCGCCCGCCGACTACGCGCTTCTCTGCTACGGCGGCGGCGGGCCGCTGCACGTCGCCGGCTACACGGAGGGCGTCGCGTACCGCGACGTGATGGTGCCCGCGTGGGCGGCGGGCTTCTCCGCCTACGGCTGCGCGTGCGCGGACTTCGAGTACCGCTACGACCAAACCATCGACATGCCGATCCTCCCGACCGCCGACGACATGGAGCGCGCCGGGGTCGGGATGATGATCACGGGCGCCTGGCTGGGGCTGCAGGAGAAGGTGGCCGATGAGTTCGCGAAGTCCGGGGTGGAGCGCGACGCGATCCGCTTCACCCACGCCGTGCGGATGCAGTACTACGGCCAGCTCAACGACATCGAGATCGTCTCGCCGCACATGGAGCTCGAGGACGCCGAGGGGGTCGCCGACCTGATCGCGGAGTTCGAGGAGGCCTACGGCAAGGTCTATGCGCGGTCCGCCCGCTCCCCGGAGCTCGGATACCTCGTCACGCAGGCGATCGTGCTCGGCTCCGTCGAGGTCGAGAAGCCCGCGCTCCCAGACTTCCCCGAGCGCGAGGGCTCGCCGCCGGTCAAGGGCACGCGCCGAGTGCGCTGGGGCGACGACTACGCGGAGACCGACATCTACGAGCTGACCGAGGTGGAGGCCGGCAACTCGATCAGCGGCGCCGGCGATCGTGGAGTCCGTGGCCACGACCTTCGCGATCCCGCCGGGGCGCGAGGCGCGGCTCGACCGCCACCACATCTTCCACCTCTCGGCGGCCTGAGGCTCAGCGACGGGCCGCGTGGACGTCGGCGCTGGGGACTGGATACCAGCGCCCTCGCGGCAGACGAACCGGTGGCCCTTGCCGCGCTGGAGGTGTGCGGAGACGGCCACTTGGCCGCCCTCGAGAGCGGCAGCGATCTCGCCGGCACGGGATCCTGGGTTGCGGGTCAGGTACTCGAAAACATCCTCACGCGTAATACGCGGGCGCAGAATCGGTCCGCGAAGCGTGGGCGCGGGTTCACCCCGGACCAGCGCCCGTGCGCGGAGCAACCGGCTGCGCTCGCGGACGAGCGGGGCAATCGAGGCGATCTCGTCCTCGACCTCCTCGATCCGACGCTCGATCCGATTGAGCACCGATGACATGTCATCGTGACTATCACGGCCCCGCGGAGCCGCCATGACATCGTCACATGACATGTCATCGCCACTGGCGAGCGCAACCAGTCGGGCACGGCTGGGAGCTGGAGAAGCTGCTTCGAACATGTGTTCGTAGGCTACGGCGCGGCTCGGACGGAAGACCGCCGGCTCACGGACGATCAGCCATAGAGTGAACGCGTGCTCCGCGCTAACGCCGGCGAGCCGGCGGCGTTAGAGTCGCAGCATCGCGATCGTCGACGCCACACGCGAGCTCGAGCCGCGCGACGGCGAGCCGATCGGCTGGGAGGGACAGCGGCTCGACGAGATGCTCACCGCCTCGGACCGCGTGTTCGCCGAGACCGGGTCGTACGCCGGGCTGACCGGCGAGCTGGAGATGAAGGACTCCGACCCGATCGGCTACGAGAAGCTCTTCGCCCGCCTGCGCGGCGGGCTGGTCTCGGCGCGCGAGACCGCGCTCAACATCTCCGCCTCGCCGATCGTTCGCGAGCTCGGCGAGCTCTGCTTCGCGCTCTACACGCCGGAGGGGGACTCGGTCGCCCTCTCGACCGGGATCATCGTCCACGTCCACACGATGTCGGACGCGATCAAGTTCATGGTCCGGCACGGCTGGGAGGACAACCCGGGCATCCGGCCGGGCGACATCTTCGCCAACGACGATCCGACGATCGGCGACGTCCACAACGCCGACGTCCAGACGTTCGTGCCGATCTTCTGGGAGGACGAGCTGGTCGCCTGGGCAGGCGGCGTCACTCATGTCCTCGACATCGGCGCGTCGACGCCCGGCGGGGTGCCCGTGGGCCCGACGAACCGGCTCGACGACGGGATCGACCTCCCGTGCATGAAGATCGGCGAGAACGACGAGCTCGCCCAGTGGCACCTGCTGCGCTGCCAGAAGCAGACTCGCGCGCCGATGTACTACCTGCTCGACGAGCGCACCCGGCTCGCGGGCTGCCACATGATCCGCGAGGCGGTGGAGCGGGTGATCCTCGAGGAGGGAATCGACCGCTTCAAGCAGTTCTCGCGCGAGGTGATCGAGGAGGGCCGGCGCTCGTTCAAGTCGCGGATCCGCGAGATGACCGTTCCCGGGCGCTACCGCTCCGCGACCGGCTTCGACGTCACCTTCGCCGACAAGGCAGCAGCTGCCGGCGCGGGCGCGGCGCGACTTTCTGATGCACGCCCCGTTCGAGGTGCGGATCGGCGGCGACGGCGACTACGCGCTCGACATGGACGGCGCGTCGTCGTGGGGATGGCACTCGATGAACTGCACGCCCTCGGGGATGCAGGGCGCGATCTGGGTGCAGTTCACGCAGACGCTGATCTGCAACGACAAGGTGAACGACGGCGCCTACCTGGCGATCGAGACGAACTTCCCGGAGGGGACGATCGCCAACCTTGGCGACGCCGAGGGCTCGACCGGGATCGCCTGGGCGTTCCTGCAGCCGGCGTTCACCGGCTTCCCGCGAACGCTCTCGCGTGCGCTCCAGGCGCGCGGGTTCATCGAGGAGGTGATCGCTCCCTACTCGACGTCGGGGAACGTGATCCAGGGCGGCGGCATCGACCAGTACGGGAACTCCTCGGCGATCATGAACTTCGAGATCGCCGCCCAGGGCATGGGGGGCAAGTACGTGCTCGACGGGACCGACACGTGCGCGGCGATGTTCAACCCCGAGGGGGACGCCGGCGACGTGGAGATGTGGGAGCTGATCTGCCCGATGACCTACCTGTCGCGGCGGATCAAGGCGAACACGGGCGGGGCGGGGCGCCACCGAGGCGGCTCGAGCTTCGAGTCGCTCCTCGTCGTCCACGGCACCGAGTTCTGGGAGCTCCAGAACCTCGGCTCGACGCGGATCCTCGCCTCCGGGCTCTTCGGCGGCTACCCCGGGTCGGCGTCGTACGTGCACAACATCAAGGGGGCGGACCTGATCGAGCGGGCGCAGCGCGGCGAGGCGTATCCGCTCTGCGACGGGAGCTTCGACGACCCGGCCCTGATGGGGATCGAGGGCGAGCGCACCTACAAGCAGGACAACTTCACGACGCTCGAGCCGTTCGCCGAGGGCGATCTCTACCTGTCGGTGATGAAGGGCGGGCCCGGGCTCGGCGATCCGCTCCTGCGCCCGGTCGAGCAGGTCGAGCGCGACGTGGAGGAGGGGCACCTGCTGCCGCGCTTCGCCGAGTCGATCTACGGCGTCTCGGACCGCGACGCCTACCGGCGCAGGCGCTTGGAGCGCGGCCAGCCCGCGCGCGAATGGTGGGCCACCGAGCGGGAGCGGGTCCTCGCCGGCGACTTCATCGACGCGGTGAAGGCGGGCTACGCGGAGTCGATGAAGCTCTCGGAGCGATTCGCCGCCGAGTTCCGCGGCTTCTGGGACCTGCCGGAGGACTTCACGTTCGCGATCGCCACGCCCACGGTGCCCGCCGAGGTGACCGAGAAGCCCGGCAAGATCACGCCGGAGGAGTCGGCCGACGCCTACCTCGCCGCGTCGCAGGTGGACTCGGTGGAGATGCCCCGCGCCGCAGGCGGCACGCTCGACCGGGAGACGCTCGCCGCGATGCTCGACGAGAAGCTCACCCGGCGCGAGGTCAAGGACATCCAGTCCGGCTACAAGGACCCGGACCGGTTCGAGAAGTGGCTCGCCGTCCTGCAGGAGCGGGTCCAGTACGACGATCCGATCGTGCTGCCGATGGGGGAGGGCCTGAACGCGGTCGAGACTCGGACGGGGACCTGGTCGTACGCTGCGACTGCGGCCACGACTTCTGCCCGCCGAACCGGAACTGGAGGATGGAGGCGCTCGTGTTCGTGCGCGACGACCCGGAGACGATGGGCGAGATCTATCCGGGCTTCGCGGGGCCCGATACCGAGTGGTCGGAGCTGCGCGAGTTCTACTGCCCGTCCTGCGCCCGGCAGCTCGAGGTCGAGGCCGTGCCGCCGGGCTACCCGGTGCTCCACGAGTTCCTGCCCGACATCGAGGGCTTCTACCGGGGCTGGCTGGGGCGCGAGATCCCCTGACTACCGAGCAGGAGGTTCGATGCTGATCACGACCATGAACGACCTGCCTGGATACCGGATCGACGAGGTGCTGGGCGAGGTGTTCGGGCTGACCGTCCGCTCGCGGAACATCGGCTCGCAGATCGGCGCCGGGCTGAAGTCGCTCGCGGGCGGCGAGTGAAGGGGATGACGAAGATGCTCGCCGAGGGCCGCGAGCATGCCACCCAGCGACTGGTGGAGGAGGCGGAGGAGAAGGGTGCGAACGCGATCATCGCCTTCCGCTACGACACCTCGGAGCTCGGCACCAGCTGGACCGAGGTCTGCGCGTACGGCAGCGCCTGCCGAGCCACCAAGCCCTGACGTTCCACGGTGCGGCCGCTCGACGAGCAGACGATCCTGATCACGGGATCCACCGACGGGCTGGGCGAGGCCACCGCCGAGAGGTTCGCCCGATGTGGAGCTGACGTGCTCGTGCACGGGCGCTCGGAGCAGAAGCTCGAGCGGGCATTGGCGAAGATGGGCGCCGACCGGGGAGCGCGCGTCCGCGGGCTGCTCGCGGACCTGAGCTCGCTCGAGCAGACGCGGCGCCTCGCGCGCGACGTCGAGAAGCGCGTCGACCGGCTCGACGCCCTGGTTAACAACGCGGGCGTCGTCGTCATGGGCGGCCGGCGCGAGAGCCGCGACGGATTCGAGCTGACGTTCGCGGTCAACTACCTGTCGCACTTCCTGCTCACGGCCGAGCTGATGCCGCTCCTCCGCGAGTCGGCGCCTGCGCGAATCGTGAGCGTGGCCTCGATCGGCCAGGCCCCGGTCGACTTCGACGATCCGATGGCCGAGCGGGACTACGAGGGATTCCGTGCCTACGTCCAGAGCAAGCTGGCGCAGATCATGTTCACGATCGAACTTGCGGACCGGCTGCGCGCTGCGGGTGAGGAGGGGGTGACCGTGAACGCGCTGCATCCGGCCACGTTCATGGACACCAAGATGCTGCGCGAGGGCCTGGGCCGGCCGGGTCGCAGCGAGGTGGCCGAGGGGGTCGAGTCGCTCTCGCGGCTGGTCGAGGACCCGGCGCTGGACGGGGTCAGCGGGACCTACTTCGACCAGCTGGAGGAGGGGACGGCGGAGGCTCAGGCCTACGACGCGGACGCGCGGCGGCGGCTGTGGGAGCTCAGCGAGGAGCTGACCGGAGAGCGGTTCGAGCTCTAGGCGCTACGCCGCCCGCCGGCGCTGGAGCTCGGGGAGAGGCGGCCACTCGGACGAGGACCCGGCCGGCCGGCGGACCATCTCGGGCCGGCCCTCGGGAAGTCCGGCGAGGAGATCGCGGATCTCGGGCTCGGCGAGCTGGCGCGCGACCGTCTCGCGCGCGACCTCGATCACCTCGTTGCGATTGCCGGTCCGCATCAGGTTCGGCCCCATCGCCTGCAGGTCCTCGTGGAGCGGTTGGATGAGCACGACCTCGGTGCCGGCCGAGCGGAGCTTCTTCGCCTCGCGGCCGAGGCGGTGACCGGAGGCGCGCTGGAAGACGATGTTGAAGGCGTCGCGGGGGTTGACCGCCCGGATGGGGTGGAGGGTGGAGGTCGGATTCAGGCAGATGACGAGGTCCAGCTCCTCGTTGCGCAGGATGTCGGCGTTGGAGGCGGAGTAGATGCCGCCGTCCACGTAGCGGCGACCGTCGATGGTGACTGGGTGGTAGAGCCCGGGGATCGCGCATGAGGCGGCGACGGCGTCGGCGAGGTCGGCGGTTGGGGAGCCCTCACGGCCGAACGCGACGCGGCGCCCGGTCGAGTAGTCGCAGGCGACGATCCACAGGTTCGGGTGGGGGCTCCAACCGCTGGGGACGACGGCGCTGATCGTGTCCTTGAGGCCCTCAACGGAGAAGATCCCCCGCGGGAGCCAGCCGGTGGCGACGGTCGCCGGCGTGTAGCGATGGGGCTGCGTCAGCGTGCGAACGGCGAGGCGCCACGAACCCGGACCGATCCGAGGCCAGGCGCGCTCGAGGCGAAAGCCGGCACCGGCGGAGCGGTCGGCCTCGGACGCGTCCCGCCCGCGCGCGTCCCGAACGCCCTCGAACGTCTCGCCGCGCGAGTGCGCCACCATGAACCAGGGCGGGATGCCGGAGGCGCAGAGCGCGCCGATCATCGAGCCCGCGGAGGTCCCGACGACGTAGTCCGCGGTGGCGGGGTCCCAGCCGGTCTCCTCGGCGAGCGCGTCGAGCCCGCCCGTGAGCCAGGCACCGCCCTGGATTCCTCCGGCGCCGAGTACGAGCCCGACCCTCATCCGTCACCTACCTGTTCCACTCTCGGCACAAACGTTAGCCGCCCTGGCGGACTTTTCCTGCAAATTCCGGGAGTGCACCCAACGTGATCACGCAGACCCAACCGCACCGGGCCCCTATGAGTACCTGAGCTACGACTTCACGAACTACTCAAAGGACATCATCGATCTATTCACCGCCGCGTGCGAGTCGGTCGGGGTTGCGGACTACCGAGTCACCTCCCATCGGCGCGCATGGAAGGTCAGGATCAATCGACGGAGCCAGCGTGGCCCTGATGCTCGGGCACGTTGGGGTTAAGCGGTAAGACGCTAGATTTGAGCCCTCCACGCGGCTGTGGAGGAACGGCAGACTCGCGGTCTTCAGGTGGCCGTGCCCGAAAGGGCGTGTGGGTTCGAATCCCACCAGCCGCACCTCACAGCCCCAGATTCCAAGCGGAGAATCGGGGTCCCGTTGGTATCCTCGCCCGCCTACCCGCCGCTATCGTCTAGGGGACTAGGACGCCGGATTCTCAGTCCGGAAACCCGGGTTCGAATCCCGGTAGCGGTGCTCGGAAAAGCCCTGTAGATCAGGGCTTTTCGTATGTCCCGAGCGGGACGACTGTCAAGCCCGATTGAAAACTGGTCCACCCGCAACGGAGCACATCATGAGCCAGATCGACAGTACGCGAGACCACCTCATCGAGACATACCGCAAGAGTGCCCGGCACTACGACCTCACCTCACGGCTCTACTACCCTCAGCGGGCCCACCGCCGCAGGGCCGTACAGGCGCTCCGGCTTCGCCCGGGTGACAGCGTGGTCGAGATCGGCTGCGGCACGGGCCTCAACTTCCCGTCGATCGAGCAGGAAATCGGTCCCGAGGGCCGGATCGTCGGCGTTGACCTGACAGACGCGATGCTCGCCCAAGCTCAGCATCGGATCGAGACCAACGGCTGGAGCAACATCAGCCTCGTGCAAGCTGACGCGGCCGAGTTCGAGTTCCCGACCGGGGTCGACGCGATCCTCGCCACCTACGCGCACTCGCTCTTGCCGGAGTGCCGCCAGGTCATCGCCCACGGCGCCGCGGCCCTCTCCGCTGGTGGCCGTTGGGTTGTGCTGGATCTCAAGGTTCCCGACAACGCGCCTCGCTGGCTGGCAGAGCTCGGAATCGCAACTGTGGGACGGTTCGGCTCCCTGGATGAGTGGATCGTGCGCCGTCCGTGGGAGGAGATTCGCGTCGCTATGCAGGACACGCTGGCTGATCTCTCCTGGACCGATTTGCTCTTTGGGACCTCATACCTCGCCGTCGGGTCCCGCGGCCCTAGGACCGTCGCGCCCGGGGTCTAGCCTTCTCCGCAACCAGAGCGATCTTGCGGACCCGTCCTTCTCGCAGCCACTCGCTCCACAGCCGGTGGGCGGCCACCAGCTCCTCCAGCGCCCGGCGTCCGATCTGCGCCGTGATGTCAGCGGCGTCGACGGCAAACGCCTCGGTCAACGAATCCGCCACGGCACGGTGGGACAGGGTGAAGTCCTCCTGCCAGCGGACAACCAGCCCGACCCGCTCCAGGCAGGTGAGGACGTCGTGGAGCGGGGTGAGCCAGACCGTGTCGGAGTCGGGCATGCGCTCCCGTTCTGCCTCGGTGAGGGGTGGACCCGCTTCCATGGTGAAGGCGAACCGCCCTCCGGTCACCAGGGCTCCGGCTATCTCCTGGAGGAGCGTTTCCTTCTTGGGAAAGGCGAGCAGCGTCTCGAACAGCAGCACCACGTCGAACTGGCCCGGCGGGATCGGCGGGATCCGCGAGACCTCGAAGCGACAGGGAAGGTCGCCCGCGCGCTCACGTGCGATTTCGATGGCACTGGAGCTGAGGTCCACCCCCAGATAAGTGCACCCCAGCTCACGCGCGATGAGGCGTCCGGGTCCGGCGATTCCGCAGCACAGGTCGAGCACGGAGACTCCCGATGCGATACCGGCCTGATCCGCCAGTGCCCGGATCTCCGTCGCGCGCATGAAGCTCTCCTGCTCGACGAACTCGCCAGGGGCGTACGCCGACATGCGCGCTCGTCGTAGGGCCCGGACGAACGGAGCGCGTTCGTCCTGCTTCACGGCAGCTCCATGGCCATACAGCTGACGATCTTCCGCCTAATGGGGCGAACCTTACGTCGCCGCTGTCCGTATACCCAGCGATGGCAACCAGGGGCGCCACGCCGATCACGGACGGCACGATGCGGGCTGCTATGGCAGGCCCGGTGACCGGGATGATCGCCCAGCTGCTGCTGCTCGCGGCGCTAGCGGGGATCGTCGGCCTCAGCGGCGTCGGCCTCAGCGGCGCCGGTTGGGTCGTCGGGATCATGTGCGGACTGATCACGAATGCCGCACTCGCGCGCGGCCTGTCGAGCTACCGCTCCGACCAGCTGGGCCCGGCCGACTGGGTGACCCTCGCTCGCGCAACCGTCGCTGTCGGCATCGCGGCACTGATCGCGGACTCGTTCGCCCAGCCCGTGTCGGTCGCGCTGCTGGTCTCACTCGCGGTTGTCGCGCTGGCCCTGGACGCGGTCGACGGATGGGTCGCGCGACGCACGAGGACGACGAACGCACTGGGCGCGCGCTTCGACGCTGAGGTCGATGCGTTCCTGATCCTCATCCTCAGCGTGTACGTCGCCCACTCGGTCGGCGCGTGGGTGCTCGCGATCGGCGCGGCGCGCTACGCGTTCGGAGCGGCCGGGTTGGCGCTTCCGTGGCTGCGTGAGCCGGTTCCGCCACGCTATTGGCGCAAGGTCGTCGCCGCGACGGAAGGGATCGTGCTGACCATCGCGGCCGCAAGCGTCCTGCCGCCGGCCTTGAACGTGGCCGCGCTCGTCGCGGCGCTCGTCCTGCTTTCCGAGTCGTTCGGCCGCGACGTGTGGTGGCTTTGGAGACAAAGGCAAGCCGGATACACCCGAACCCGACCGGCGGCGGGCGCGGATTCCAGCCTCGCTCTCAAAGCAGAAACTCCCGCCGGCCCGGGACGTCGACGCGTGCGAACAGGAATCGCCGCGGCGCTCACGACCCTCGCCGTCCTGCTCGTGTGGGGTGCACTCGTCGCTCCGGACAACCCGTTTCATTTCGGCCTGAGCGCGTTCCTGAGACTCCCGCTCGAGGGCCTCGTCCTCATCACCCTGGCCATCGTCCTGCCCGTCACAGGCCGACGCGTCGTGGCCGCCGTGGTCGGCCCGGTTCTCGCCTTGGTGATCCTCCTGAAGATCCTCGACATCGGGTTCTTCGTGACCTTCGACCGGGCATTCGATCCCTATCAGGACTTGAGCTACGCGGGGATCGGGAGCCAGACGCTGAGCAAATCGATCGGTGCCTCATCCGCGACCCTGGTCATCGTCGGGGTGGCCGTACTCACCGTCGCCCTTTTCGTCCTCATGACACTGGCCGTTTTTCGGCTGACCCGGGTCGCGGCCGGTCACCGCCGGTGGTCGCTCCGTGCCGTCGCGGCGCTCGGCGTCGCCTGGGTGCTCTGTTGGGCATTCGGCGCGCAGGTCGTCGCCCAGACGCCCATCGCCTCCACGAGCGCGGCGAGCGTGGTCGTGGACCAGGTGAGCGCGCTGCGAGCCGACATCGCGGACCAAGGGGTCTTCGCGCAGGAGATCGGCCACGACCGCTTCCGCGGCACTCCCGCGAACCAGCTGCTGACCGGCCTGCGCGGCAACGACGTGATCGTCGATTTTGTCGAGAGCTACGGCCAGGTCGCGGTCCAGGGCTCTGATTTCTCGCCGCAGGTCGATTCCGTTCTCGCCAAGGGGACCAAGCGGCTGCATGCCGCGGGCTTCTCGGCTCGGAGCGGCTTCCTCACCTCGCCGACGTTCGGCGGCATCAGCTGGCTGGCGCACTCCACCCTGCAGTCGGGCCTCGAGGTCAACAGCCCTGACCGCTACAACCAGCTCGTCGCTTCCAATCGCTTCACGCTCAGCGACGCGTTCAAGCGGGCCGGATGGCGGACCGTCGACGACGTGCCGTCGAACGACCCTGGCTGGCTCGAGGGCAGGTCGTTCTACCACTTCGACAAGCTCTACAACCGGGACAACGTCGGGTATCAGGGCCCGTCTTACGCCTACGCATCGATGCCCGACCAGTACACCTACTCGGCCCTGCAGCGCCGGGAGCTCGCCAAGTCCGGCCGTCCTCCCATCTTCGCGGAGGTCGACACGGTGTCGAGCCACGCCCCCTGGAGCCGAATCCCGGGAATGATCAAGTGGAGTCGGGTGGGCCACGGCGCCGTCTTCAACCGGCTTGATGCGGCCCACCACACGCCGGCGGATGAGCTTTGGAGCGACCCCGCGGGCGTACGCACGGCGTACGCCCAGTCGATCAAGTACTCGCTGAGAGCCCTGGTCTCGTTCGTGCGGCACGCTCGCAATCCCAACCTCGTGCTCGTCGTCCTGGGTGACCATCAGCCCTGGTCGATCGTCAGCGGCCTCGGCCCCAGTCACGACGTGCCGATCTCGGTCATCGCCCACGACCCCGCGGTCCTGCACCGGATAGCCGGATGGGGCTGGAGCAACGGCTTGCGGCCCAGCCCCCAGGCCCCGGTCTGGCCGATGAGCGCCTTCCGTAACCGCTTCCTGACCGCATTCGGGCCGCACCCGCGATCCGGTGGCTCGCCATGAGCCGGACCATGTGGACATGGGGGCGCTTGCTGGGCTCCGCCGTGATCCTCGCCGTCCTCATCTGGCGTCTGGGCGCGAGCCCGTTCCTCGAGGGCGTCCGCACGGTCGATGCCGGAGCGCTTTCGGCAGCGGTGGGCCTGGGAGTGCTGACGACCGTGTGCTGTGCTTGGCGGTGGAAGATCGTGGCCGGTGGTCTCGGCGTCGACCTGCCGTTGCCCGCCGCCGTGGCCGCGTACTACCGAGCGCTGTTCCTCAACCTCACGCTGCCCGGCGGGATCGTTGGCGACATCCACCGCGGGGTCAGCCACGGTCGCGACGTGAGCGATGTGGGCCGCGCGTTGCGGGCCGTCGCCTGGGAGCGCTTCGCCGGGCAGTTCGTCCAGTTCGTCCTGGCCCTGGCCGTTTTCTTCGCGCTGCCGTCGCCCGTGCGCTCGTTCATGCCGCTGGTGGCGATTGCGGTCGTGGCGGCCGTGCTCTGCGTCGTGCTCGTGGCTCGCGCGCGACGCGGTGGCGGTCGCTTTGCGCGGGCCTGGGGGGCAGCGGCCGGGGATATCCGCGACGGGCTGCTCGCCCGGAGAGCGTGGCTGCCGATCGCGCTCGCATCTGTGCTGTTCGTCTGCGGCCACGCGGTCATCTTTCTGATCGCTGCGCGGACGGCGGGCGTCGCCGCGCCCCCATCCCGGATGCTGCCGCTCGCCCTGCTCGTGATGCTGGTCATGGTGCTGCCCAGCGTCGCTGGTTGGGGGCCGCGCGAGGGCGCGTTGGCGTGGGCGTTCGGCGCGGCCGGTCTCGGTGCGCAGCAGGGGGTCGCCACCGCCGTGGTCTACGGCATCATGGTGCTCGTCGCCAGCCTGCCGGGTGCCGCCGTCCTCGCGGTGACATGGTTCCGTCGTACCGTGCCCCCGCGACGGAGCGACCCGCCGGTCTCGAAGGGAGCCGCACATGCTTGACCCCCCCTACACCCTGTTGAGCTGCGCGCTGTCGATCGACGGCTATCTCGGCGCGGCGACGCCGCGGCGCCTCGAGCTCTCAAACGACGCCGACTTCGACCGGGTCGATGCCGTGCGCGCCTCCTGCGACGCGATCCTGGTTGGCGCGGCCACCGTGCGGAACGACAACCCACGGCTGCTGGTGCGCTCGAAGGCCCGCCGCGACGAGCGGGTGAGTCGTGGGCTCGCGCCGTCGCCGATCAAGGTCACGGTCACCGAGCGGGTCGACTTGGACGCGGGCGCCGACTTCTTCACCGCCGGCGACACGGAGAAGCTCGTCTACTGCGCGAGCGAGCGGGTGGTCGGCGCCCGCTCGCGACTCGGAGCGGTCGCGACTGTCGTCGATGGTGGCCAGCCGGTGAAGATGCGCAGGATCAGCGAGGACCTGGGCGCCCGCGGCGTGCGGCGGCTGATGGTCGAGGGCGGCGGCAAGGTGCACACGCAGTTCCTGACCCACAACCTCGCCGACGAGCTGCAGCTGGTCGTTGCTCCCTTCTTCGTCGGCGATTCCCGGGCCCCGCGCTTCGTGAGCGACGGTCGGTTCCCCTGGAACCCCGACCGGCACGCGAGACTCGCCGAGGTCCACCAGATCGGCGACGTTGTGTTGCTGCGCTACGCGCTCTCCCAGCGGTTTCGGATTGACTGACCAACGAAAGATCCCAATGCCGCTGCCCACTGCGACGATCCGCACCGAGGTGTCCCTGCCCCTGCGGTTCGTCGACGGGTACACGACGACCGCGCGCGCGTTCAGCTTCGACGGGCTCGTCGAGGGCGAGGAGAGTCTCGCCTTCGGCCTCGGCCATCGGGCGGCGCCTCTGACGTCTAGTGAACGCGGGCCAGCGCCGCTGGTCCGGCCGCACAGCGAGTGCCTCACCGGGGATGTGTTCGGCAGTCAGCGGTGCGACTGCGGTCCGCAGCTCCGCGAAGCAGTCGAGCGCATCGCCGACGCCGATGGCTTTCTGTTGTATCTGCGACAGGAAGGGCGTGGGATCGGCCTGTACGCGAAGCTCGACGCGTACAGGCTGCAGGAAGAGGGGCTGGACACCTATGAGGCGAACCTCGCGCTCGGTCACCGCGAGGATGAACGGAACTATTTGGTCGCCGCGCAGATGCTGGAGGCGCTGGGGGTCTCGCGAATCGCGCTCCTCAGCAACAACCCGGACAAGGCACGGCAGCTGCGCCGATTCGGGATGACAGTGACCACCCAGGTGCCGACGGGCGTGCATTTGTCCGCCGCGAATGCCCGCTATCTAATGACGAAGGCGGGAAGCGGCGCCCACACGCTCGAAGGCCTGTCAGCGGGCTGAGCCGAGTTCCAACCCTGCTCGCGCGCGGCTGGGACCTTCGATCCTCATCGCGACGTCCTGGCCAGCACAGCCGCGATCAGCGACGTCGTGGCGGACCACTTGGGGAGCCTGTCGCGCCGCTCGCGGGCGGCCCGGCGCAACCTCCCTCTCAGCTCGACGTCGCTGAGCCACGCCCTCAGCGCGGAGCCGAGAGCCGCGGCGTCGTCCGGCGGGACCAGGAGTCCGGGCCGGATCCCGGCGCTGTCGTGACCGAGGGCCTCCGGCACGCCGCCTACGTCGGTGGCAACTACCGGCAGGCCGCGCGCCAGAGCCTCGACGACGACCATGCCGAACGTCTCGGCCCGCGACGGCAGCACCACCACGTCCGCGGCGGCATAGGTGCGGTCGAGATCGGCTCCGGTCCGCGGTCCCGGAACGCAAATGCGGTCGGCCAGTGCGCGGTCATCGGAGCGGCGACGGATCTCTTCCACGAACGCCGGATCCCGCTCCAGACTGCCCACGCAGACACAGCGCCAGGGCACGTCCGTCATCGATGCCAGCGCATCGAGCAGGACATCGTGACCCTTGACTGAGGTGACCGCCGCCACGCAGAGAAGCGCCTCTCCGGTCGCGGTCCCGGGTACGACGTCGGCCGCATCGACCCCGGGCTCGGCGACGTGCACCCGGTCGGCCGGTAATCGATAGAGCTCCAGCAGCCGCCCCCGGGCCCAGGCGCTGGTGGTGACCATGGCGGCGGCGGCCGAGAGGACCGCGCGTTCCCGCGCCCGGGTACCGCCGGCGCCGTCGTCCCCCGGGCGGTGGCCCAGCGGCATGTGTACCAGCACGACCATGCGCAGCCGATCCGCATGCGGCACCAGCACCTCGGGGGCCGTCGATGCGACCAGCCCGTCGAGAAGCACCACGGCGTCATCGGGAAGCTGCCGAACGACGCGATCGAGAGCAGCGAAAGACGCCGCGTCGGGTCGCGGCCAGTGACCTGGGACGGCATGCTCGCGCACCGACCAGCCGATCGAGCTGAGTCCGCGGCAGAGGTAACGATCGTAGGTGTTACCCCCGCTCGGCCGCGCCGGATTGTCGATCCCGTCGGGTACGACGAAGTGCACCGCCGTCACAGCGGGCGCTCGTAGCTCGCCCGGGCGATGTGCGATTCGTGGAGCGTGACGATCAGCCCGTCGATCTCGCGCGCCGCGTCGCCAAGGGCACCGGCGTGTACCCGCTCTGCAAGTCGATTCGCGACCCACCAGGCGAGCGTCTCGGTGGACGTGTTCATGCTCGCGAACGCATCGTCGTCGTCCAGATTGCGATAGGTGAGCTCGCCCAATACAGCGTGCAGCTGCTCGGTCGCGCTGCCGATATCGACCACGATTCCGTCGGCGTCGAGGTGGGCTCGCCGGAACGTGGCATCGACAATGTACGTCGCGCCATGAAGCTGCTGCGCAGGCCCGAATACCTCGCCGCGGAGGCTATGGGCGATCATCATGTGGTCGCGTACCGTCACGCTGAACACGATCTACTCCTCGTCGTAAGTGATGGCGTGGCACAGTGCCGGCAGCTCTCCGGCGGCCAGGCGGGGCATCACCTCCGGCAGCTCTTCGAATCGGGACTGACCGGTGATGAGGGTGTCGAAGACAGGGTCGCGCAGGAGGTCTAGTGCGAGTGCCAGCCGCTCGGTCCTCGTACGGCGCCCTCTGCGCGCCGGGGAGATGGTGCCGACCTGGCTGGCGCGGATCGCGAGTCGACGCGAGTGGAACGCACCGCCGAGCGAAATCCGGACTTCGTCGTCGCCGTACCAGCTGAGCTCGATCATCGTCCCCTCGGGTGCGAGCAGGTCGAGCGAGCGTTGTAGCCCGGCAGATGTCGCGCTCGCGTGCACGACGAGGTCGCGACCGTCGGCGGCCGCATCCGGCAGCGCAAACTCGACGCCCAGTGCGGCCGCGACATCGGCCCGCTCAGCATCGACGTCCACGAGCGTGACCTGCGCCCCCGGGAACCGGCTCAGCAGGCGTGCGACGCAGCAGCCAACCATTCCCGCCCCGACCACGGCGATCCGATCGCCGAGCAGCGGTCCGGCGTCCCACAGGGCGTTGACGGCGGTCTCGACGGTGCCCGCGAGTACGGCACGAGTGGCAGGCACGTCCTCGGGCACGACCGCCACCGCGCTGGCGGGCACCACGTAGGCGGTCTGGTGCGGGTACAGACAGAAGACCGTGTGGCCGCGCAACCGCGGCGGTCCCTGCTCCACGGTGCCGACGCTGAGGTAGCCGTACTTGACCGGCGCCGGGAAATCACCCTCCTGAAACGGTGCCCGCATCGTCGCGTACTGGCCCGGCGGTACGCCGCCCCTGAACACCAACGTCTCGGTGCCGCGGCTGATGCCCGACCGCAGCGTGCGCACCAGCACGTCGTCGGGCTCCGGCTCGGGAAGCGTGAGCCCGAGGATCTCCCCATGACCCGGCTCGCGTAGCCAGAACGCGTCGGCATCGACCTGGGTGTGGCTCACCTCGCCAGACCTCGACGTCAACGCTTCGCGCGATCGGACATTCGTGGCGCAGAGAGGCGAGCATCCGCACATCCTCCCACCTGGATTCGCCTCAAGCAGCACCGCCTGTTACCACGCGTTCACTGTCTCGGATACCGGCTCGGGGACCGGAAGCGTTCAGCACGTCGATTACGTGAACGCCGCAGCGCTTGAGCCGGTATCCCAGCTGTGAGGCTCAAGTGACCGATCACGAGGCGGGGTGGTCGCGCGCGTAAGCGCTGCGGGTGACATTCGGTATCAACTGGGCGATCGACGCACATCTGAATGGATACGCACATCTGAATGGATAGCGGTTCCTCAACCGTCCTTGAAGGGTTGGATGTACCGTTGAAGGAGCGTGACGCATGACCGGCCGCCGGGCCGACCGTTCGCGGAGTCCTGCCGTGCTGCTCGTGCCCGTGGCTTGTGCCGTCATCGTCGCCCTGACGGCCTGTGGTCAGTCTTCGGACACGCGCGCTGGCGTGCCGGCGCCCACCGGCTCGATGTACACGTTGATGCAGATGAACCTGTGCCTGTCCGGTGTGGGTGCGTGCTATCCAGAGGTGGCATACCCGGCGGGGATGAAGGAGGCAGTTGCTCGGATCCGCGAAGCACATCCCGACGCGATCACCATGAACGAGGCCTGTGGAGGTGACGTCTCGCGGATCGCTCGGCGCACCGGGTACGACATGCGCTTCTCGCGGGTGATCTACCTCGGCAAGCCGCTGCCCTGCACCAGCCCTGGTGGCCGCGGGCTCTTCGGTGACGCGGTCCTCACCAAGGCAGCCGTCGAGAGCACGGAGAGCCGGCCCTTCCAAGCACAAGCGGTCATCGAGCGGCGTGAATGGCTGTGCGTGACCACCAGAGCGGACATAGACGTCTGTACCGCGCACCTCGCCACCCGCAGCAGCGATGAGGTGGCTGCGAACGACGCGCAGTGCAGCGAGCTCCGGGCGCTCCTCTCACGTCGCGCGCTAGCCAAAACCGTCATCTTCGGGGGTGACCTCAACCGCCGTTCCTCCTGTGCTCCTGTGGGCTTCTGGATCCGTACCGACAGGTCCGCCGAGCAGGACCCCGGCCTTCAGCAGGTGTACGGAACGGGCGCGCTGCGCTCGCCGTCGGCCGAGGTGGTTCCCGCGGTGCACTCCGACCACGACATCCTCTTGGTTCGGGCGCACCTCACTGCGCGACGATGATTCCATCCACCTGTTCGCGGACACGCATGCGGGCAATCGGTAGGTCGCTGTTTCCCCTTCTCGTTCTGGCGCTGATGGCTGCTGGCTGCGGTTCGCAAGCGAGTATCTCGAGCCCGTCGATCGCGAAACGAAACTCGCCCTGCGGTCGGATCGATCCGGGATCCGCCTCGTACTCGCATGTCATCTGGATCTGGATGGAGAACCAGAGCTACAACGCAGTCACCGACTCACGATCGGCACCGTTCCTCGTGTCACTCGGACGTCAGTGTGGACTCGCCACCAACTACCACAGCGTCACGCATCCAAGCCTTCCCAACTACATCGCCGCGACCTCCGGACTCAGCCCCGACGCGCTAAGTCAATTCGCAACCGACTGCAGCCCGAGCGCGAGTTGTTCGACCTCGGCGCGAAGCATCTTCGCTCAGGCATCCAGCTGGCGAGCCTATGAGGAGTCGATGCCCCGATCGTGCGACCGCCGCGACGCTGGCCTGTATGCAGTTCGCCATAACCCGCCCGCTTATTACCTCCCGCTCGGCAAGGAATGCACGCGGAGCGACTTGCCGATGAACCGTGTCGACGCTGCCCTGGAGCGAGATTCCCTCCCGCCCTTCGCCCTCATCACGCCAAATCTCTGCAACGACACCCATGACTGCACGGTGTCATCCGGCGACGACTGGCTTGCCCGAGAGATCGAAAAGATCGTCCAGAGCAGTGCGTATCGGGCCGGCCATACGGTTGTGTTCATCACCTACGACGAGGGAACGGGCAATACCCCCACCGATTGCATGGCACATGCGCGTGCGCCGAGCTGCCATGTGGCCACCGTCGTCGTAAGTCCGTCGACGCCACCCGGGGCGCGGTCCGCGGAGCGCTTCAACCACTACTCGCTCCTGCGAACCACTGAGGACCTGCTTGGCTTGCGCCACCTCGGAATGGCGGCTGGCGCCAACAGCATGAGTCGTCCGTTCGGCCTACTAGCCCCCTGAGCTGGCACCGGGCAGCCGCCGCCCCGCAGAACCATCGCATTCGCCGTTCGGCGCGACCGTCTGCGACGGGTAGGTGTCGAAGGTGTTCAGGACGTTGTTGGTGGTCGGATCGGTGACTCCTCGCCCGGACGAGCGCCCGATCGTGATCGGCTTGCTCCACGTGCGCCCCCGGTCAGTGGACCGGACCGCGATCTGCTGCGTCGTGTTGGGGGTCGCTGGGTGCGAGGGACTGGTCCCGACGACCGCCATGACGTCGAGCAGCGAGTGGTCCCCCGGTGCAGGCCGAGAGCCCGGGGACGAGGATTCGCGAGAACGTCCCGCCGTTGCGCGACGCCATCACCACATCGGTAGCCCGGCCCATCCTGGGTCGGCCTTTGCGCATGCCGAATCAGGTGAGAACGGGCTCCCGGGCGAGACTCGGTGCGTCTTCATACTCACGGATGCCGCATGCACCGGCCCGGCCGTCGCACCTGCAAAGACATCTCCTACCTGCTGCTCCACAGGTTTCGAGTCGGACCAGGTCGGAATGAGGTCGGTGGGGCGCGGTGAGGCTGGAATCTCGCCAACTGCTCCGTTAAGAACAACGGGATCGACCCGGGCCAGGGATGAGCGGTGGGCGAGGGTCAGGAAATTAGGTGCTCTAGGTGCCATTGCCCTTGACGGGACCTAATAGTGGTGAGAGGCTCGCGCCGAGAGGTCATCAGGCCGGGGTCGCCCTCCTCAGCAAGGTGAGCCCGGGCCCAGAGAGGAGGCAGGCATGCCACGCAAGATTCAGGGCTACGGCTGGACGCCAGATCTTCCCGACGGACGAGATCTGCTCTATGCCGCGCCGGTCGAGGCGCTCGCGGCGCTGCCGCGGCGGGTCGACCTGCGAAAGCAGTGCCCGGATGTCTACGACCAGGGGCAGCTCGGAAGCTGCACCGCCAACGCGATCGGCGGCGCCCTCGAGTTCGATCAGATGAAGCAAAGACAGCGAAGGCCGTTCACGCCTTCGCGGCTCTTCATCTACTTCAACGAGCGGACGATCGAGGGCACGGTCGATTCCGACTCCGGCGCACAGATCCGCGACGGCGTCAAGAGCGTCGCACAGCAGGGTGCCTGCAAGGAAAAGACCTGGCCCTACGACATCGACAAGTTCCGTGACCCTCCGCCCAAGAAGAGTTACGACGAGGCCGAAAAGCATCAGGCGATTCGCTATCTGCGCCTGACCCAGGCTCTCAACCAGCTCAAGGGTTGTCTGGCCGATGGCTATCCGTTCGTCTTCGGATTCGTCGTCTACGAGAGCTTCGAGAGTCAGGAGGTGGCAAAGAGCGGCCACGCCCAGCTCCCGAGAGCCAAGGAGAAGCAGCTCGGCGGGCACGCCGTGCTCGCCGTCGGCTACGACGAGGCCAACCAGTGGTTCATCGTCCGCAACTCCTGGGGCTCGAGCTGGGGGCTGCGGGGTTACTTCACCCTGCCCTATCCCTACCTGCTTCAGGGAAGCCTCTCTAGTGATTTTTGGACGATTCGCTCGGTCGAGTAGGCGCACAGCTGCGGGAGCAAGCGACGACGTTCACGGTCTCTTGAGAGCGCTCCTGGCCGGCGCTCAGCACTCCCTGGCGCTGCCAGCGTGGCAGTGAGGCGCTGATGCGCGGGTTGCGACGAAGGCGAACTGCCAGCAAGGAAGCAGCCGCGACGATCACGGCCGATCTCTCCGGCGCGGTGATCCAGGGTGGTCAGGTCGCAGTCGGCGAGAACATCACCCAGTTCTACGCCGAGGCCGGAGCCGTCGTCAACTACAGCGCCCCGCGCGAGCAGCAGCGGCCGCGGCTGCGCCCGCTGCCCGTGCAACGGCTGCCGCGCGATTTCCCGGGGCTCCTCGGCCGCGAGGAGCAGGTCGGGATCGCCAAGGCTGCGTTTAGCTCCGGCTCGCCGGTGGAGTTCTTCGGAGAGCCCGGGATCGGCAAGAGCGCATTGCTGCGCCATCTGGCTCATCACGCCGATCAGCGGCCATCCGAAGGAACGATCCATCACGCAAGCGCGGGCGAGCCGCTCGAGGACTCGCTCCAGTTCGTGTTCGAGTGCTTCTACGAGTGCGAGACGACCCTTATCCCGACACCCGCACAACTGCGGGAATACCTCCAGGAACGGCGCGCGCTCCTGATCTTCGATGACGTCGAGTTGGAGCGCGACGACCTCGAGCGGCTGATGGACGTCCTTTCGGCCTGCTCCCTGCTGACCGCTTCGACGCAGCGACACCTGTGGGGGGAGGGGCAGGCGATCGAGCTCGGCGGTCTCGACGAGCGGGAGGCGCTGGCCTTGGTCGAGGGCGAGATCGATCGGCCTCTCTCCGGCGAGGAGCGGGAGGCCGTCCGCACCCTCTGGAGTGCCGTGGTTGGCAACCCCCTGCGCCTGCTGCAGGCAGGCGCCGAGATGCGGCGAGGCCTCGCCGCGGCCCGGCTGGCCGATACCGTCACCGTCGAACCTGGAACCCTGGACAGCTCGCTCGTCGGCTCTCTATCGCCGGGGGATCGACTGCTGCTCGAGCCGCTCGCCGCCTTGCCCGCCGGATCGCTCCATCGCGATGACCTCGCTCGTCTCACAGGCCTGAGTGATGCCCGAAAGCGGCTGAAGGCGCTTGAAGAGCGGGCACTGGTCCAAAGCCAGAGTCCGCGCTACGGCTTGGCCGCCGGCCTCGGGGACGAGCTCCTCGACGAAAAGGAGCGGCGGCGATGGCGGGAGCGACTGCTCGCCCACTTCGCCGACCGCGGCGACGAGCTGCCGGACAGCGCCGATGGACCGACCGCCCTGGCCCTCCTCGAATGGGCGGCGAATGACGATGAGCGCCGGCCGGAGGCCCTGCGCCTCGTCCGGGTCCTCGACAAGACTTTCAACCTCGGCGGCCGTTGGGGCTCGTGGCGGCGAGCGCTTGAGGCGGCGCTGGTTGCCGCCAGGGGGCTGGGCGACCGCGCAGCCGAGGCTTGGAGCTTGCACCAGCTCGGCAGCCGCGCCCTCTGCCTCGGAGATACCGCGGCAGCCGGCGCGAGCCTCAGCGCCGCGCTCGAGCTGCGTGAGACGCTCGGCGATCACCAGGGAGCGGCGATCACGCGCCACAACCTCGAGTTGCTCTCGGCCACGCCGTCGGCCGGGCATGGACGGGGGAGGTGGCTGAACCCGACCATCCTGCTCGCCGCGCTCGCGCTCGTGGCCGGGACTGCCACGGCCCTCGTCTTGTCGCAGTCAAACGACTCCTCGCCCGGGCCAACGGCTGGCAAGTATTTGCCCCCGATCCCCACCCAAGGCTCAAAGCCCGATCTCGTCGTCGCAATCGACACCGTCCAACCTGTCGGCGACGGCGGGACCCCCTCCTGTGAGATCACGTACACGATCGCGAACAGAGGGGGAGGCGTCGCGGGCCAGAGCATCACCGGGATCCACTTTTCCACTGCCGCGCTCGCGATACAGGACCCCTCGCCCGTGTTGAATCCGGGCCAGGCATATCAGCAAGAGGCAACCGTTTCGCGGACTCGCTGCCCTGCGGCGAAAAAGATCAAGGCTCACGCAGACGAGGGCGGTCAAGTCGTCGAATCCGACGAAGACAACCAGGACATCCCCAGCACGGACATTTCCGTCACGGTCCCGCCCACCACGAGCGTGTCGACGACCCCGAGTACAACAACGACCTCGAGCACCACGACAACGACCTCGAGCACCACAACAACGATCTCGAGCACCACGACGCCAGACACCATCCCCTGAGAGGACAAGACCATGAGCGAAGACGAAGCACACGGCGACCAGATCAGCGCCAATGTCACGGGGCCGGTTCAAGGCCAGGTGGCGGTCGGTAAGGACATCGAGCAGCGCCAGAAGGCCAAGGACATGACCGTCGAGGTCACCGAGGCGGAGTTGGCGGAGCTTCGCCAGGCCTTCGCCGATCTCAAGGCCCAGGTTGCGGCCTCGGCTCCGCCCGAGAGCAAAGCGTCCGCAGTCGAGCGAATCGGGGAGCTGGAGAATGCGGTGACCGCCGAGACGCCGGACCTGACAACGGTGCAGTATGTGAAGGAGTGGTTCCTGAAGAACCTGCCCGGGGTTGCGGGTTCGGTTACCGGAATCTTGGTACACCCTGTTGTCGGCAAGCTCGTCCAAGCTGCAGGTGAGGCGGTCGCAGGCCAGTTTCGGAGCGTTGTCGAGAGCCAATAACTCGTCCGGGCAGCTGGACGGTGGGGCGAGCACTTGGCGGGCAACGAGCCGATTCCTCGACCTGCTCGACCCCTCAACGGCGACGACGGCGAGCGGGTGCTCCCCGTGCCGAGCCGGTAGAACCTCCCCGTGGACCAATTGACGATCGGGGTCGTCGCGAGCTCGCGGAAGGAGCACGAGCGGCGACTCCCTCTGCATCCCCGGCATCTCGCCGAGATCGACCGGGAGCTGCGGCGCCGGATCGTGCTCGAGGAGGGCTATGGGGAACTCTTCCAGGTCTCGGATGAGGAGCTCGCCGAGCGGGTCGGCGGGCTGCTGCCCCGTGAACGTCTGCTCGACGAGGTGGACGCAGTCATCCTGCCGAAGCCGGCGGCAGAGGACCTGGCGGCGATGCGCGAAGGCCAGCTCCTGTGCGGCTGGCTGCACCTGGTGCAGGACCCGACCGTCACCCAGCTCGCGATCGACCGGCGCCTCACGGTCATCGCCTGGGAGGCGATGAACCTGTGGTCGGACCATGGCTCGTTCCAGGTACACGTGTTCCACGAGAACAACGAGCTGGCGGGCTACTGCTCGGTTCTCCACGCGATGCAGCTCCGGGGGCTCACCGGCGAGTACGGGCGCCAGCTGCGCGCCGCGGTCGTCAGCTTCGGCGCCACCGGTCGGGGCGCTGTGACCGCCCTGATGGCGATGGGCGTGCGCCGAATCTCGGGGCTGACGAGGCGCCCCGTCGAGGCCGTCGCGGATCCAATTCACGGCGTCGAGATGCTCACCTTCGCGCGCGACCCCGACCACCCCTCTCAGCCGCTCGAGCTCGACGGTCCCCACGAGACGGTCGCCGAGTTCCTGGCGGAGCACGACCTGATCGTCAACTGCATGCTCCAGGACACAGACCGCCCGCTCATCTTCGTCACGCGCGACGAGCTCGACCTGTTCGCACCGGGAACGCTGTTCATCGACGTCGCCTGCGACGAGGGAATGGGCTTCGAGTGGGCGCGGCCGACGAGCCTCTCGGAGCCGATCTTCGACGTCGGCGGGGGGCGCTTCAACTACGGCGTCGACCACAGCCCCTCGCTCATGTGGGACTCGGCGACCTGGGAGATCAGCAGGGCCCTGATCCCTCACCTGGATGCGCTGATGTCCGGCCCCGGCGGCTGGCGGAAGAGCGAGACCATTCGCCGCGCGATCGAGGTCAGAGACGGCAGGGTCCTGAATCCGAAGATCCTGTCGTTTCAGCGCCGCTCGAGTGACTTCCCGCACGAGGTTCGGCATCGAGGCGGCCCATAACCCGGAGGCCGGGTTCAAATCCCGCCCCGCTACTCGCGAAAGGCCCGCAAATGCCAGACCTTTCGCTTGGACGGCTCGGCCCGTCCGGATGTGAGCGGGCACCAACTTTTCCGCATAGTTGCATCCGGCGAGCGACGGCGGCCGTATCACACCTCCGGTGACTACAACGGCAACGCGACGGACTGCTCCTGATCGCGCGATGCAGAAGCGTGTACTACTCCTTGAGCCCGGCGGCTTTGAGGGCTTCGGCCCGCTCCTCGTAGGCGACCATCCGGATGGCTTTGTCATCGCGATAAGTCCACACCTGAGCGATGTGGTTGTCGATCTCTATTCTGCTGCCGCGGCCACGCCCCCGCGCGTGGATGAAGACGACGATGTCGCCGTTCGGCGCCTCGATGAACTCCTCCGCTTCGAAGCTGAGCTCCTCGAAGGCTCCTCGCAGCTCACTCAGGACATCTCGGAATGCATCGGGCCCATGGAAGACTCCGGCAGTGTCGACGATGGAGGAGGCTTGATGTAGCTCGAAGTCGTGGGCGAGATGATCGACGATGATCTCACCGGTCCGGTTGAACGCCTCGAAGCCGGCGCGGATTCGGTCGATGTTCTCCTGCGACATCGCCCTGCAGTATCTCCGCTGGGCCGCCGTGCCACCAGAGCCACGACTTCCAGGAGTCGTGGCACTCCCACCTCTAGGGCGCTTCCGCTTCCGCCGCGTGGAAGCGAAAGCGGGCAGCGAAGCTAGCCGTTGCTGCCGAGGGGAATCGCGTCAAACAAATAATGCGTCGGCAAGCTGCCGCACTGCTCCTCGTTGCGTGAAACGCTTGGAGCCGAAGCTGCACCTCTACTCCCCGTCTCCAGCGGTAGCGGCAGCTGACAAGTGCCAGCGGTCCGCAGGAATGACCATTTACTCGTCCCTGCTATGACACTGACCGTTCGGCCGCTCACCGCTGAACTGTGGCCGGCGCTAGAGGATCCATTCGGTCCCGCCGGTGCCTCGAACGGCTGTTGGTTGCATGTACTGGCGGCTCGGCCCCGCCTACAAGAAGAGGCGGCGAGAACAGCCTGGACTAACAGGGGACGGCGAGGGTCGTCTCGAGGCGCACCTCCGTCCGGGCGAACCTCCCCATCGGCGGCCAGGTGGTGCTGGACGAGGTCCGCTCGGTTCGCTCACTTTGCTCAATTGGGGGACGCGAATGGGCCCACGGGCGAGACGCGCTCCGCTGGGTGTTGGCCTGACCGGAGCTCTTGCTTTGCATAGATGGGGCTAATCGGCAAGGGCTTCTCATGACGATCGTCGCGGATATATGCTCGGAGCGGTCCTCGGAAGGAGACGCGCATGATCAGCACCGCGTTTGTAGCGCTCGCGGTTGCCACCGGCGTCGTGGTGATCATTGTCGCGCTCGCGGTGTTGCTCGTGGCTCTGTTCGTGACCTTGTTGATGCGAGGCCGTCAAGGGCGTGGCGCACAGTGGCATGCCGAGACTCCGAACGACGCGGATGAAGCCGCAGGGCGAGCCGAACGGCAGCGCGACCGTGACATCCACGACGTGGAAGAAGCGGCAGCGCGAGCCCAGCGGCAGCACGACCGCGACATCGCCCGGGAGGAGCGAGAGAACATCGGCCGAGACCGATAACCGGAAGGCGGGCGCCGTGGGTAGCGAACCGATCGGCATGGAGCCGCCGAACGGCGCGAGCCGGCTGAGCCGAATGATGGCCGCTCTCCGCGACTTCGGCCGCCGCCGACGCACGCCCATCACCGTCGTCGGATCGGTGGCTACGGCGGCGGTTCTGTTGTTCGTGCTGTTCGGACGCCGCGACGAATTCGTGGCCGCGCTCTCGGGTGCAGCCATCTGGGTGCTCGTCGTGACGGCGCTGCTGCAGGTCGTCGCGCTCCTCGCCCGCAGTGAGGCGTGGCATCTGTCCATCCAGGCGGCCGGCGGGACGGTGGACCGCCGGATCCTCTATCGCGCCTCGAGCATGCAGGTTCTCGGCGGCCTGCTGAATGCGCAGGTAGGCGTCGCCGCACGGATCGCCGCCCTCCGGCGCTCGTCTCCGACGGTCAGTCCGCAGGTGCCGACGCTGATTGCCGCCGAGTTTCCGATCCTCGCGGTCGAGGCGACGCTGGCCGCGCTTGCGTCATTCACCCTGGTGGCGCCGCTCGGCCTCCAATGGTGGCTGCCACTTATCGCCTTGGTGGTGATCGGCACGGCCAGCGCCGGCCTGCGGCATCTCGCCCTCCGGAAGGGGCGCGAGCTGTGGCGGGGACTCACCGTGCTCCGCAGCCTCAGCGGCGGGGGCCGGGTGATCGGCTTCGTGCTGGTGGCGGTGTTCGCCCAGATATTCCGCAATTGGCTGCTGCTGCATGCGGTCGGCGTCGATGCCTCCTTCTTCGACGCGACCGCAGTGCTGATCGCCGTGGTGACGCTGAGCCAGCTCCCCCTTGGCCCCAGCGTCGATACCGCGGCTGGGGTGCTGATCCTCGGAAG
This sequence comes from uncultured Actinomycetes bacterium, assembly GCA_963829735.1. Lineage (GTDB taxonomy): Bacteria > Actinomycetota > Thermoleophilia > Solirubrobacterales > 70-9 > AC-56. Next base: position 386,651 of record CAWHJT010000002.1, on the reverse strand, counting down.
GGACGGGGTCGCGGCGGCGGCGGCCGCGGGGGTGTTGATGACCGTGACGGGCACGGTCGGCGGACTGTGCTTCGCGGCGTGGGCCGGCGCCGACCGCCTCTGGTCCGCAGTCGCCGGGGCGCGTTGCGACGCGCTCGGGCTCGAGTGGCGGGGATGCGCTAAGGCGCACGAGGACCGCGGCTCGCGCCCGGCGCGAGCCAAGGCTTGCAGCTACCTAGCCCTCGTCGGCAGATTGAGCGTCTCGCGCTCGGGGACCCCTTCGCCGAGTTCCCTGTGACGCTCGATCTCCGCGTTGAGCTCGGCGCCGAAGAGAAGCGCCACGTTGGTGAGCCAAAGCCACGCGACCAGCACGATCGCGCCGGCGAAGGCCCCGTAGAGGGCGCCCACGTTGGCCACCCGCGAGATGTAGGTCGAGAAGCCAACCGAGGCGGCCAACCAGATGATCACGCCGACGAACGCCCCCGGCGTTACCCATCGAAACGCTCGCTGCTCCACGTCGGGGGTCACGTAGTAGATCAGCGCGAAGATCAGCATCGTGACCGCGACCGCCCCCGGCCAGCGAGCGACGTTCCAGATCGACGAGGCGGTGGGACCGAGGCCGATGAAGCCGAAGAGATCGGAGGCGAACCCGCCGCCGAGGAAGAGCATGATCAGGCTCACCAGCACCAGGGCCATGAGCACGAACGTGAAGACGATGTCGGTCGATTTGCGCCGCAGGAAGCTGCGGCCGCGACCATCGAGCTCGAAGACCACGTTCAGGGCGCGGCGAGCAGCCTCGAGCACGCCGGTGGTGCCATACAGCGTGAGCGCGATGCTGATCACGAAGGCCGTCGCGGCCGTTCCCTTGTGCTGGAGGGCCTGGCGCAGGGAGCTGTCAAGCGGCACGAGGGCCGAGTGGGGAACGACGTCGCGCAGGTAGCCGATGATCGCGTTGTAGGTGCTCGGGTACTGGCCCAGGAGTCCGAGCAGGGACAGTCCCAGCAGCGTGGCCGGGAACAGCGACATCAACGAGTAGTAGGTCAGCGCGGCCGCGTGATGGGTCATCTGGTCGTCGTAGAACGAGACCACGGTCCGCCTGATCACAGCACCGGATGCGCGCACCCGGTCATTTGTACCCGCCAACGGATGGGTCGGGCGAACCGGTCTAGCTGCTTTTCGCCGAGGCAGCGGTCGAGCCGAGGAGAACCTCCAGCAGATCGCCCACCTCTCGGCCCCGGACCAGGGGATGACGAAGGGGAACCTCTGGCACCACCTGGTAGCGATTGCGCCGGCCCTGCCGCTCGCGCAGCACATAGCCCTCCTCGACCAGCTCGGAGAGGATCCGGTGGGCGGCGCGTTCGGTGATCCCGACAGCGGCGGCGATGTCGCGCAGTCGGATACCCGGATCATCGGCCACGCAGATAAGGACGTGGGCGTGGTTGGTCAGGAAGTCCCAGCGGGCCGCCGGGGGATACTCCTGCCGTTGATTACTTGAAATCAAATTCATGAATACATGTTACATTGTGTTCTACAGCTATCGCAAGGAGGCCGACCATGGCCACACCATCCACCGCCGCTCCATCCCCGATGCGGATACCGCCGCCGCGTACGGAGCTGCCGCCGGCGTCTCCGATGCCGGCGGCATCACCCATCCCGCGAGCGTCGCCACTTCCCGACGCATCCCCGATCCCGGAACGGTCGGGCCAGGAAGCCCAGCTGCCGGCAGGCTACGACAGCCTCAACGTCCGGGAGCTGAAGCGGGAGCTCTCCGACCACACGCAGATCGAGCTCGAGGCGGTGGAGAGCTACGAGCGCTCTCACAAGGACCGGGAGGCTGTGCTCGACAAGCTGCGTTACCTCCGCGGGAGCGAGCCATTCCCAGGCTACGACGCGATGAGCGTCGAGGAGATCGTGGCCGCGCTCGAGAAGGCTGACCTGGCAACGATCAAGAGGGTGCGGGATTACGAGCGGAAGTTCGCGAACCGCCGCCAGGTGGTGGAGGAGGTCGTCCGCGTCCACCACGAGCGCCGGGCAATGGAACCCGCGATCGCCGTCCGCGCCTACCAGCCGGCGAGCGCCAGGTCCGGCGCGAGCCGGGGTGGGGCCCGAACGGCGAGCGGGCGGTGATCGGCGCTATGGCGGCGACAGCGCGGCTGCCCAGCGGATTGCCAGCGGAGCTCACCAAGTCGCTGATCTCGCTATGGACCCAATATGCGGGCAAGGCGCCGAGCAGGGCGCGAACCGAGATCCGGGGCAACGTTGTCACCTGCGTGCTCGTTGACGCCGTCGGCGACTACAACAGGAGCATGGGCGCTCAGCAGGTCGGGGACACCGTCCGGGGCGTCGGGAAGCTCACCCCTGCGGCCTACAAGAGGGACGCCGTCGCGGCGGTCGTGAGGCTGACGCGCCAGCGCGTCGCATCGTTCGTCAGCAGCCACGACCGGGACACGGACGTCGCCACAGAGGTATTCACCCTGGAGCCATCGTTCAACCGGGGAGCACCCTCGCTCGCCGACCGGCGAGGGGGAGGGGACTTCCGGCTCTTCCCGGCGCGCGTCGTTTGAGGGCCGGACGGGACCGCGAATGAGCGTTGAGACGCCGGGAGGGACTGGAGCACCAGACGCCGGGCTCGTTGAGCTCGAGGCGGAGGAGCGATATGCCCGTGAGCGTTACCAGCTCTACAAGGCCAGGGCCTACGGCTCGCGACTGACGAGCGCAGGACGCCTGCGCGAACTCGAGCGAAGCTCGAAGCTGGCGAAGCGACGGCTGGATCGGGCCAGGGCCGAGCATGAGCCAGGCACCTCGGCAGACGACGAACACCTGGACTGAGCGGCCGGTCCGTACCCGGTTACAGCTGCCGCGAGCTTCTCGATGCGGCCTCAGCCTCGCCTCCGGGTTGCGTCGCGTAGCCAGCGCGCGGCTGAAGTTAGTCCGTCCCGCCCACCGGAATCGCGCCAAACAAATAATACGTCGGCAAGGCGGCGTACTGCTCCATATCGCGAAGCAGGAGTCAGCGCTCTACTCCAGCGGCCCGGAACGCGGTCGTGGCGGCCCGCACGAGGTTCTCCCGGGACATCTCACCCCAGTATTTCGCCGGCACTGCTCTAGAGCCCGTGAGCGGTCCAGTGCCCGGTGCCGTGGCAGTGGGTGTGGTTGGGTGGCTCGGGGCCAGTCATGGAGAGGGTGCCGTGGGCCTGGCTGTCGTGATCGGTGAGCGTGCCGTCGAGCGTCGTCTTGAAGCCCTCTGGGCTCTTGACGCCTTGGGCGTGGAAGTGGTGGTTGGCGACGCTGACGTCGATCCGATAATGCGAGCTGTTGACGTCGGGCCCCTCGCGGCACTGGACCGGCAGGTGGACCCAGGCCCAGTGATGCACCTTCGTTCGGTTGTGGGTGAGGGCGAACGTGACCGTCCCGCCCTCGCTGAAGGTGCCGATGAAGTCGGTTTCGGTGACCTTGCAGATCGCGAAGGTCTGCATCGTCTCGGCCTCGCCCGTGGCGTCGTTGTTGGCGCGTCCGATCCAGTCCTCGTCCGGGAACGGGAACGTGCTCTCGACCTCGGCGCCGATGCCGAGTCCCGAGTTGTCTACCCCGCCGCCCGTGACCGCCGTTCCCAAGGGGCAGCCCGTACTCGCGGACGCCGTGCTGTTGTTGGGCAGGGGGCTCGGCGGGGAAGGGAAGTACTTGTAATGGCCGGTTTTCGCGCAGATGGCGGTCACGTTCATGGTCTTTCCCGATTTGGTGCCGTTGTTGGCGCTGCCAAGCCAACCATCGTCGGGAGTCGAGTTTGCGTCCGAGCCGTCGAACGGCTCGGTGGAGGCGACCTCCACCTTGGGGGAGTCTCCCTCGGTGGAGACTCCGCCGCCGGTGACCTTGGTCCCGGAGGGGCAGTGAACCCGTTTCGAGGCCTGGTCCCCGGGGGGGACGCTCTTGCTGTCGAGGGGGTAGCGGAAGCGGCCCTTCGCGCAGATCGCGGTGGTGGTCATCTGGGCGGCGGACCCGGAGCTGTTGTTTGCCTCGCCCAGCCACTTGTCCGACCCGGCACCCCTGTCCGGACTCGTGCTCCCCACCTCGAGGTCGAAGTCGCTGTTGTCGCCTGTGATCTTGACCCCGCCGCCGGTGAGGTGCGGGTGGCTGTCGGGGCAGGCGGCCTCCGCCACGCCGCGTCCGTTTTGGCGCGGCAGCGTGCTCGGCACCGCCTTGGTCCTCGACGGGTACTTGAGCTCGCTCGCATGGGACTCGGCGGCTGTCGCCAAGACGATGAGGGTGGTGCCGAGCAGAGCCAGCGCCCAAGGGCACCACCACCCGGCTCCGCTTGTCGGACGACTGTCGAGCAACCTCTCCCCTGTGGCCAGCCTACACCTGGCCTTAAGCCGACCGTCAATACCTCCAAGAGCTGGCTTGCGGGCTCGTAGATCCACGGCTCCCGCTTGGCATCCCCGCGAGCTTCTGCGCTCGCGTTGAAGGCAGAAGCGCGGGCTGACCTACGCAGTTCCGCTGAGTGGAATCGCCGCAAACAAATAATGCAACGGCAAGCCGAGCCACTACTCCTTTCGCGCGCATTGCCTTTCGCGCGCATTGCGGGAGTGCGGCTAGACCGGCGGCGCACGTCTGCGATTCGCCCGAAGCAGGCACCTGGTAGGCCCTCCTCCAGACGCCCGCATGACCGGAGAAGGGCAACGCGAGCGGGGAATGTGGGACGTCACGAACACTGAACGACGTCGTCACAGTTGCCGCCGGCTCGGATCAAGCATCTCCGTGTGTTCCGTCGTCCCGAGGCCCGGGAGTCTCGGCCTCGATCGCGGCCTCGACCTCGCGCTCGAGGCCACCGTGCTCCAGTTCCTGGAGGACTTCGCTCTCCTCGTGGCGCGAGCCGAGCGTGCCGATGACCGGCAGGTCACGCTCGGCCGAGAGCTCGTCGAGCGCTTCCTGCATCATCGCCGTGACCGCGTGGTAGACCGCCTCCTCGTCGGGATCGGGGCCGAACCGACGGCGGAGGTCGATCCTCGGCAGGACCTGGATCGTGATCTGGGAGGGCAGCGGGATGCGCCCCGGCAGGTCCAGCACCGTCACGCCGAAGGGAGGCGCGATTTGGATCGGCACGACCTTGAGACGCAGCAGCTGGTCGAGGGCAAGGAGGTGAGAGAGGCGCTCGCCGCGGGTCAGGAAGAGGGCGGTCTCCTGGCCGCCGATCGCCACCACGGGGACGATCGGCACATCGGTCGCCAGCGCGAGGCGGACGAAGCCGCTGCGGTGGCCGAAGTCGATCTCCCCCGAATGCCAGGAGGGGCGGTAGGTCTCGTGGTCCCCGCCGGGGTAGACCAAGAGCGCGGCGCCCTTTCCTAGCGCCGCCGTCGCGTTCTTGTGGTTGGCCGGGATCGTCCCGTACTTGCGCAGCGGCGCGAGGCCTGGCACCCGGAAGACGAGGTCGTGGGCGAGCTGGTGGAACAACCGGTCGGGGCCGAAGTGGTTGTAGAAGCCGTAGGCGAAGGCGAAGGTGTCGGCGATCAGCGTGCCGCCCGAGTGGTTGCCGACCAGCAGCACCGGCCCCTCGGCCGGGATCTGCGCGAGACCGCGCAGCTTGGGACGGAAGTAGAGCTGCGCCAAGCGGCTGTAGGCCGGCAGCGTCTCGCGGATGATCCGCGGGTCGCGCTCGGCCAGCGGGTCCTCGGCGCGGGAGCCGAGCAGGTCGCTGACCATTACCGAGGCGGTTGCGCGGGCGGCGCCGAGCGCCTGGCTGACGATCTCCCTCACTCGCTTCCCCCACCCATCGATGAGGGAGTGCGGAAAGCCTCCGGGGCAGAAACCGCGACCGTCCGAGCCGAGCGCCCGGCGGAGCTGACGCTGACGCGTGTTGTCTTCGGCGCCGTCGCGGCCCCTGGGCTTCGTTTCTGATCCGTCAGTGTCATGACATGGTCGCCCAGGAATGAGCCTAGGTCGCTGCGGGCAGCGCGGCATCGGGTGTTTCCCGCACGCTCGACGCGGAGAAGCCGCGGGCCGCGGGTGATCCCTGCCGAGCGTCGCAAGCGCATCCGGGGTGGCCAGATGCGGCCGGCCCTGCAGGTGAGCGGCGTCAGCTTCACCGGCGCTCTGCAGCCGCGTCTGGGGGAGGCTCGGCGACCGGCCCGGATGGGCGCGGGGCCACGGCGATCAGATCGCAGGTGACGTCTCGACGACTACTGCGACCTATGACCGGTTGCGGCCGAAGAGGTCGTGCGCCCTGACCCACTCTGCGACGACAATTGCCCAGCCGAGTGAGAGCTCGCCGCAGAGCACCGTTGCAGCGACGATCTCGGCGAGCTTGCGGACCTTGCCGGTCCCGTAGCAGTCGAGCAGCTCTAGACATTCACGCTGGGTCGCGAGCCCCGTGCCGCCGCCGTAGGTGGCGACGATCAGCGATGGGAGCGTGATCGAGGCGTAGTAGTCGCCGTTGGGGAGCAGCTCACTGAAGCCCAGCGCCGCTGAGGATTCGGCGACATTGGCTGCGTCCTGGCCGGTGGCGATGAACAGCGCGGCGATTCCGTTCGCGGACTGCAGGCCGTTGTTGTTGACCCCGGACATGAAGCCACCCAGGTTCGACACCTGGCGCGCCCGGAACAACTCGGCGCCGCTCGTGTGCATTTGCTCCTCGATCAGGGCGGCGGGAATCGTCGCCTCGGCGACCACGCGCTTGCCCCGCGTGCGCAGCACGTTGACCTGCGAGCTCTTCTTGTCGGTGGCGAAGTTCGACTCCAGATAGAAGTTGGTGATGCCCTCGTAGTTGGAGGTGATCCACGCGCACGCCGCGGCGGTCGCCTTGCCGGTGAGGTTCTGGCCCGCGGCGTCGCCCGTCGTGTAGTCAAATCGCGTGAACAGGATCCGGCTGGCGGAGTACTGCTCGATGCCGCGCAGCCGGCCGGTACGGGTGGTCGTCTCTGCCGCCTGCTTGATCTCCGCGAAGTGCTCCGTGAGCCACTTCCCGAACGCCCGTGCCTCGCGGGCGCTCCCGAACACGAACGCGGGGGCGCGCTGCATGGCGTCGTCCAGGATCGTCGTCTTCACGCCGCCGGCCTCGCGCAGCGTCTTCATGCCGCGGTTGTAGCTCGCCACCAGCGTGCCCTCGCTGGTGGCCAGGGGAACGTAGAACTCGCCCTGCGCGTGCTCCCCGTCGACGAGCATGGGGCCGGCGATGCCGATCGGCACCTGCGCGACGCCGGTGAAGTGCTCGACGTTGCCGGGAAGTGTTGACGGATCGACCGAGTAGTGGGAGACGTGCTCCAGTCTCACGCTCGTCTCTTCACGGAGGAACGCCCGGCGCGCCTTCGCGGCCTCGGGCGTGTAGTCGTTATCGCGGTTGCGCGGGATCTTCTTGCGCTTGGACCGAGGAGGTGTCATGTCGTATGGGATATCGCGATGTCATCGTGCACTCGCGGAAGCCCAAGGAACTCGCGGACCGCATCGTGGGTTCGTCGCGGACGCTCGACCTGCGGCACGTGTCCGCAGTCGAGCTCGACGTGGCGAGACCGGGGAAGGGCGTCGGTGACGTGTCGGGCGAAGGCCGCCGGCACGAGCCTGTCGCGACTGCCCCAGATGAAGAGCGCCTCTGGCTGAAGTCCCGGCAGCCTTGACCAGAACCCGTTTTCACCGTGGGGCTCCTCCAGATAGACCTGGCGAGCGGCCGCGTAGAACGCGGCTCGACCTGCCGGCGTCAGATAGGCCCGCAAGAACTCGTCTACGCCTGCGGCCGCCCAGCCTTGATCGGCGCCCGGGATGAGGCGGCGCACGATCGCATCCACCACCGCCGGCGGGGCTAGCTGAAACAGCCCAAGCTCGGGCCGCACGAGGCGAAGCACGGGCGCCCAGGGGCGGCCCCGTCGCCACGCCAGCGATGGGGCGAGCAGGACCAGACGGTCGACGCGGTCGGGATCACGCAGCCCAACCTCCAGCGCGACCCGCCCGCCGAGGCTGTTGCCGATCACGTGCACTCGCTCTAGCTCGAGAGCGTCGAGCAGGTCGATCACCGCTCGGGCAAAGAAGCGTGCATCGTAGGCCGCGCCGATCGGCTTGTCGGAGTCGCCGAACCCCGGGAGATCGACGGCGATGACGCGAAAGCGGCCCGCCAGCGCCGCCACGGTGGGGAGGAAGGATCCCTTGGTGCCGCCCAGTCCGTGCAGAGCCACGATGGGTGGGCCGCCGCCCGCCTCCAGAGTGGACAGCCGGGCGCGGCGCGTGGCGACCGTTTGGAACCGCAGGCGCCCCGGCTCTCTCAGGCCGCTGGTCGCCGCCAGGAACCCCACGCCCAGGTGGAGGTTGCGGCGGATCACCAGACCGCCCGAGTAGTAGGCGCTCATTCCGCCGCGGACGTCTTCCGCGATCGCCGTCCAGGTCTTCGGATCGGCGGTGAGCGTCGCGTCGGCGTCACCCTCGGCGGGCACGAGGCGAGCCTTGTCGGCGTCGATCGCGGCGTCCCACGCAGCGCCTCCGACGACCGCAAGGCGCACGCGGGCGCGGCCACCCTGCGGCTCGAACGTCGTGCGATCGTAGCGGCCGGCCAGAGTCTGCAGCGCGGGCGGATAAGACGTCACACGGTCGACTCCTCGTCGCCATGCGCGATCTCGCGGTGGTGGAGGCGAACTAAGTGGGAGTCAAAAACCATGTGCGTAAACAACAGTTATACCATTGGTTACAATGTGCCCGTGACCCACCAGCCCCGGGCGGCCGTTCGACGCGCGCGCGAGCGCAAGATCGTCGACGCGACCCGGGCTCTGTTCGACGAGCGCGGGATGCAGGACGCCCGCATCGACCGCATCGCCCGCCGAGTAGGCATCAACAAGGCTCTCATCTACCGGCACTTCGCCTCCAAGGAGGAGCTGTTCGTGCTGACGATCACGCGCTATCTGGCCGAGCTCGACGCCCTGCTTCAGGCCGTAGACGAGGAGATGAGCGACCCGCCCGAGCGGCTGCGCCACGGCTTCGAGGCCTTCGCCGAGTACGGAATCGAGCATCCCGCCTTCCTCGACTGCGCGCTCTCGCTCCTCCGCCAGCCGGCCCAGGACCTGCGGGCGGAGGTCTCCGACGCCGTGTGGCTGCGTCTGGGCCGGGCGATGGCGGCGTGCATCGGATGGCTCGCCGACGTCCTGCGCGACCTGGGCGTGGCCGACCCCGACCTGCGCGCCAACGAGCTTTACCTGCAGGGGATCGGGGTCCTGCATCTTGCCCGCTCAGGTGTGGGATTGCGCGCGATCGCGCCCGGCGTGGCGGAGGCCTTCCCCGTCAGCCCCCCGGAGGTGCGAGCCGCTTGCGTGCAGCTCGCCCTCGACGCGGCCGACCTCGACAAGCAGGGTCCGGAATACATCCATACGACCGAACGGAGCCCAACCTGATGGAAAAGACGACGCTTCGAAAACCCCCCAGCTGGGGCGCCCCCGATGAGCCTCTCGGGCCCTATGAGGAGGTCACCCTGCATGGCCATACGGTCGGCTTCCAGGCCGCCGGCGAGGGGCCGCTGCTGGTGCTGCTGCACGGGATCACGTCGACCTCGGATGCCTGGCGCGAGGTGATGCCTACGCTGGCCGAGCGCTACACGGTGATCGCCCCCGACATGATCGGCCATGGCCGCTCGGCCAAGCCCAGGGGCGATTACTCACTGGGCGCCTACGCCGCCGGGGTCCGTGACCTGCTGGGGCTGCTCGGCTTCGAGCGCGGCACCGTCGTCGGCCACTCACTGGGCGGCGGGATCGCGATGCAGTTCGCCTACCTCTTCCCCGAGTACGTCGAGCGGATGGCGCTGATCGCGAGCGGTGGGCTCGGCAAGGAGGTCCACCCCCTGCTCCGCGCGGCGACCCTGCCGGGTTCGGAATGGGTGCTGCCGCTGCTGGCGAGCGAGTGGTCGGTGCGGGCCGGGCAGGTGGTCGGCTCGGTGGCGACCGGGCTCGGAATCGACGCGGGGCCGGACCTGGCCGAGTTCGCCCGCGGCTATGCGTCGCTGGTCCACGAGGGCGCCCGCGACGCGTTCCTCGACACGATGCGCAGCGTGATCGGCCCCGACGGCCAGAAGGTCTCGGCGCTCGACCGGCTCTACCTCGCCGACCAGATCCCCTTTCTCTTGATCTGGGGCAACGAGGACCCGGTGATCCCGGTCGAGCACGGCCGCCGCGCCCACGAGTTGGTCGCCCATAGCCGCTATGTCGAGATCGAGGGCTCGGGCCACTGGCCGATGCTCGACGCACCGGAGCGGATCGTCGGTGAGCTGACCAGCTTCATCGAGGAGACCGCGCCGTTTGAGTGGTCGCTGGAGCGGGTGCGCGAGCGGCTGCGGCGTGGCCCCGAGGGTTCAGCGACGGACTGATAAGCCTGGCGAGCGAGTGAGTGAGACAGGGGTAAAGAGCCGGGCCCCTGTGCGGCGTGGACTTGCGGCCTCCTACGGAGCCGTCTCCGCATCAAATTGCGGATGTAGTGGCGACCACCCGAAGGTACCGTGGTCGATGATGATGAATGTCGAGGTCACAGTTCGCGGTGCCGTTTCGGAGGCAGCGAAGGATGCGGCCCGGACAAAGGTCGGACGGCTCGATCGCTTCGTCAAGGGGCAGATACTCGGAGCCCGGATCGTGCTCGTCCAGGAGCCCAACCCGCGGATTGAGCTACCGGCGCGAGCGGAGGGTGAGATCAACCTCGCGGGGCGGCCGATCCGGGCGCGGGTCGACGCCTTCGCCATGGAAGCAGCGGTCAATGAGCTTGCCGAGCATCTCCAGCGACAGCTTCGGCGCGCGGTCGAACGCATGATCACGCGACAGCGCGTTTCTCCGACGAGCCCGCCGGGGGAATGGCGACACGGCTCGCGTTCGAGCCGTGTCGGCAGTTCCTGAGCCCAACCACTCGACCTCGCTTGCCGAGAGCTCGAGCTTGAGCGCAAGCGACGCTGTGATCTTGTCGACCCTGGAGTCAAAGGGGAGCTCCGGCCTTCTGCCCCGGGGCTGGCTCCTCGGCAATTGATGAGCTCGCCCCGCCTCGCAACGGCACTGGCTCATCTGTCGCTTCCTCTTGCGTGAGGGCGGTGGTGCTGGCGATCCGACCCGCAATTAGTCAGACGTGGCCGGCGCGCCCTCGGTTGACGATAGGGCGATCGGCGCAAACCAATAGTGCAAGGGCAGGCGGCTCGCTACCCGTCATTTGCGCGCGAAGCGGGTGGAGCCGACGACCGAGTAGTCGCGGCACCGGGGTCCGAGGGTGACGGACGTGCGAAGCGGTGTGGAGTCCGTTTCGTCGTGGCGAGGCGAGTCGTTCTTGTCTCGCCGCCGGCCGGCGCCCTCGAGGGCAGGGCAGCGAGCACGATCAGCGCCGCCACCGCGGCGACGATCGCGCCAACCGCGAGCGCGAGGTGGCTGCCGCTCATGAACGATGAGCGTGCTGCCTGGGCGAGTAGGGCGCCGGTGCTGCCGCCCACCGTCGAGGCGACGCCAAGCGCGCCGCCGATCGACCCGGTGATCGTGTGAAGCACGCTGGCCGGGATCCGATGAGCGCTGAGCAGCGCGGTGAGGTGATGCTGATAGCGGGTGTTGAGGATGCTGCCGATGACGGCGACGCCAAGCGCGCCGCCGACCTGGATCGCGACGACGTAGGTTGCCGAGCCGACTCCGGCGTCACGGCGGGGCAAAGACCCGAGGACCGAGTCGGCGGCGGTCGGCATCAGAAGCCCCGCCCCGAGGCCGAGGAGCAGCATCCCCGGCAGCACATCGGCGTAGGCGGCGGAGGCGGTCGAGGCGGCCGAGATCTGCCACATGCCGCAAGTGATCGCCACCAGGCCCCCCGCCGCGGTCAGCTTGCTGCCGACTGCTCGAACGATGATCGTCGAGAGCGGCGCGGTGGCCGCGAGCACCGCCGCCGTCGGCAGGATGCGCACCCCCGCCTGAAGTGGCGAGAGGCCGAGGTCGAACTGCAGGAACTGGGTCAGGACGAACACCGCCCCGAACAGCGAGAAGAGCCCGAGCGCGACCGCGGCAACGGCGACCGAGAAGCGCCGGGAAAGGAAGAAGGAGAGCTTGAGCATCGGATGCGAGCTCCGGGCTTCCCAGGCTGCGAACGCGCACAGCGCAGCGAGGCCCGCGACGCCCGCCGCCACCACGGTCGCCGACGTCCAGCCGCGATTGGGGGCCTCGATGATCGCCCACAACAGCAGTCCCAGACCGAGCATCGAGAGCAGGGCGCCGCCCGGATCGGGCCGTGGGGCGGCGCGGTTTCTCGACTCCGGCACGAGAACGAAGGCGGCGAGAATGCCGATGATCGCCACAGGCACATTGACAAAGAACACCGACCCCCACCAAAAACGGGCCAGCAACAGCCCGCCGGCCACCGGGCCAATCGCCAGTCCGACCCCCATCGTCCCGCCCCAGACCCCCACCGCGCGGGCGCGCTCGGCGGGGTCGCGGAAGACGTTGTCGAGGATCGAGAGCCCGGCGGGAATTACAAGCGCTGCGCCGGCTCCCATCACCCCGCGCCAGGCGATCAGAGGGCCCACCGAACCCGAGAAGGCGGCCCCGAGCGAGCCGATGGCGAACACGGAGAAGCCGCCGATGAGCAGCCGCTTGCGGCCGAGTCGGTCAGCCAGGCTGCCCGCGACGAGCAGGAGCCCCGCGAAAACCATCGCGTAGATGTCGACGATCCATTGCAGCTCACTGGAGGTCGCGTGCAGCTTTCGCACGAGCGTCGGCAGCGCGACGTTGAGGACCGTGCTGTCGATGTTGACGACCAGGACTGCGATGCAGAGCACGGCCAACACTGCCCAGCGACGCCGGTCTTCGTCCTGCGATCGCCTGGCGACGGGGCTGGCGTCGTGGACCTTGTCGCGCACGACGTTCACAGCTCGAACCTACGGCTTACGTCCCAGTTGAGCATCCGTGCTCTTCACGAGAGCCTCCTCCGTAGCGGCTACGGCCTTAACGACACGATCGGGCGCGCCAACGTCGACGGCACCGGCGTGAGCCAGGGCTTCATCATCACCAGCGCCGCCTCCTTCGGGGTGGCGTCAGTCGGCGACCGGGTGGCGGGTCAAGGCCGCCGACCCGAAGATGGCGGTGACGCTCTACGTGATCTGCGGGCCGTAGGCCGCCCGTTCCTCGCCCGTCACGAAGCTCGGGAGCTCATCGGTGTTTGCCCGGGCCGCCACCGCAGTCCGTCTGGCGCCGAACGGCGCTGCGGTCATCAGATGACCCGCCTTCAGCGCGAGCGTTTTCCTCTTCTCACGAGCGCGCCTATGGCGCCACGCGCGTCTTGACTACTCGACACCACCCACTAGGAGAATCGGCGCGAACAAATAATGCAAGGGCAAGCCGAGCCACTTCTCCTACCGGGGCGAAGCGAGCGTGACTTCAGCGCCCGCCGAGACGCTCGCGGCTCGTCCGAAGCGAGCGCGCGAGGATCTCGCCAAACCAGACTTCCCGGGTTCGACGGTGCGGTCCAGGGCGAAGGATCGCTTGTGCTCGAGGCCGAGGACCGCCCGATCGCCCTGGTCCATTGGCGTTCGACAGCAACGCTGCGGTCGTAGGCGATCTGGTGTCCATCGGGGCGGACGCCCCCCGCATCGCGGTCGGCCTACCCAGCCGGCTCGGCGAGCAGCGCAATCGCGCCCATCAGCGCCGCCACGGCCCCGAAGCCGATCTTGCGGGGCAGACCCCGCGACGTCCGCAGGGCGATCACCGCCTGGATCGCGTAATAGGCCGCAAAGGCCCGAGAGGCGATGGCGATGATCTCGAAGGTACCGACCGTGGCGGCAAGCGCGATCGCGGCGGCGCCGCTCACCAGGTAGGTTCGCGGGCTCCGCATCCAGCGGGTGAGGCCACGCAGGTTGCCGTCGGCGGCGACCGTGTCTGCGGTCGCGGCGCTGAACTGGCTCAGCACCGCGGAGAGCACCAACGGGAGCGCGAGGATCGGGGCCACGCGGTCGGTCACCTGGATCAGGGTGTCGTCGGCGCCCGCCGAGGTGCCGAGGCCCATCAGCGGCGTCGCCAGGGCGACGAAGGCAACGTAGATCGATGCCGAGACGAGCTGCGCGACGCGCGAGGCCCAGACACGGGTCTCGGCGTCGTACTCATCGCCCAGGTAGCGCACGGTCTCGAAGCCCTGCACCGTGATGACGATGCCGCCGAGGACCAGCAGCACCCGCCCGAGGCCGAGGCCCGGGACCGGGGGCAGGGTCAGCCCGGCGCCGAGCAGTGCCCGACCGTCGTCGATCACGAATGCGATACCGAGCACCGTGGTCAGTCCGAGCACCGTCGCAAGCGCGATCCGCTCGAGCCGGTCGAGGCCGGAGAACCCGCGTACGACGCCGACGGTGGCGATCAGCCCCACCGTCGCGCAGGCGAGGATCCGCTCGGCCGACGTCGATCCGCCCGCGACCGCGTAGTCGATGATGTAGGCGGCCATGATCCGCAGGTAAAGGGCGACCGAGATCACGTAGGCGACGACGATCACCGCGTCGGCGATGCGCTCGAGCCGGCCCGTCAACGGGTCTAGCTCGCCGGCCTCGGTGAGCGGCTCGACCACGCGCACGCAATGGCGGATCGCGGTGCCGACGAACCAGGCGACGGCGCAGACGCCGATCGCTCCGAGCACCGACAGCGCTCCGAGGGTGCGCTCGAGGACCGGGACGATGATCAGGAAGCCCGAGCCGAAGATCGAGGCGAGCGGGGTGGCGGTGGCGACGAGGACGCGGCGGCGGCTGAGGGGCTTGGCGGGCGCGGGCACCCAGCCACTCGATCACATGGGTCGGTCTTGACGACCAGATCGGGCTGGTTCGAGATGTAGCCGCCTTCCCCTGAGTGCTGCCAGGTCTGGAGCTGACTTCTGCTTTCGCATGGTGCTGTCGCACAAAGGGCCGATAGGAGCCGATCTCCGCATCGGTTAACAACCCGGGACAACCTCGGCTGGTTCACCACGCGCTCGACCATCACGCCGCCTGTGCAGTCGCTCCAGTCGCTATCTGAGTCTCGTTAGGGGGTGCTTGTCGCGAGGACCCTCTATCTGCGACACCCCTCGCGTGAAAGCGACAGCGGCCGGCCCAGCTCACGTATCGATCCCAACTGGGAACGCGCCAAACAAATAATACGTCGGCAAGCCGAGGTAGTGCTCCCTGTCGCGCGAACGGGGAGCGCTCCAACGAGCGAGCTCCAACGGGATCGAGGCATCAGTGTCCGCACGGCCTCAACCCGACCACAGGCCTCTCAAGCCAAAGAACGCGCTTGTGCTGGATCTCACACCCGACATGTCGCCGCATGGACTACCGTCGTACCGACGTCTGCATTAACGGTACCGACGTCTGCATTAACGCCGGCGCCTGAGGGAGGAGTTGCGGATGGATTTTGAGGGGACGCCACCGACTCGGGAGGGCGCATCGCCGAGGCGGGTCAACCGCGTCCTCGGAGCCTGTCTTGCGACTGCGGGACTCTCGCTCGCCTTCGGCTGGAGCCCGCCGGCGGCGAACGCTGCCCATGTCGGCTGCAATGACACGATCACGGCCGACACGACGCTCGACAGCGACCTGACCAAGTGCACTGGGCCTGGGATCCGCATCGGCGCGGACGACATCACGCTCGATCTCAACGGCCATACGATCACCGGCAAGGGCAAGGGCGTCGGCGTCAACAACATCGCCGGCTACGACGGGGTCACGATCGAGGGCGGTTCGATCCACAACTTCATGGAGAGCGTCGCGATCGAGGGCGCGAGCGACAACCGGCTCCGAGGGCTCTCGCTGTCGCACAACCGTCATGTCGGCGTTTACTTGAAGGACTCGAGTGCGATTCAGATCGAGCAGAACTCGGTCTCCGACATTCGCTTTGCCGGGATCTTCGTGTGGCGCTCCCACGGCGTGCGCGTCGAGGGGAACTCCGTGTCCGACAGCGGCGCCGGTGTCTGGGCACAGGCAGCTGACCACGTGGCAATCGAGGGAAACGCGGCAGAAGGAAATGGCGGGGAAGGAATCGCGCTTGTCGAAGGAACGTCCGAGAGTCAGGTCGCTGCGAACACGGTTGCGCACAGCGGAGCCGCCGGGGTCCTTCTGGACGACGCCGACGCCAATCAGGTCAGCGGTAACCACGTCTCCCACAACGTCGACAACATCATCGTGTTTGGCAACGCCAACACGGTGGCGGACAATCAGGTCGCCGACGCGGCTGGCTGTAAGAAGGGCTGCGGATATGGGATCTCCCTGGAGGGCGGCGCGGGCAACCTGATCGCGCAAAACGACGTCCGCCGCACGTCGCGCGACGGCATCCGAATCGACGCCTTCGTTCCTGAGATCCCGACCGCCGACAACGTCATCCGCGACAACGTCGTCCGCGACGCGACCGTCGACGGACTTTCGATCGGCACCAACGGAGACGGGACCGTGAGCGGCACCCTGATCGAAGGGAACGTCGCGACCGGCTCCGGCGACGACGGCTTCGACATCCGCAGGCCGGCGGCGACGTTGACTGCGAACACCGCGAACGACAACTTCGACCTTGGGATCGACGCCGTTCCCGGCGTCATCGATGGCGGCGGGAACACGGCCAGCGGCAACGGCAACCCACTTCAGTGCACGAACGTTTTCTGCGGATAGCGAGCGCGCCCCCACCGCGCGACGGTCGATTCCGGACTGCTCCCCCGCGTGAAGCCAGAAGCGGCCTGATGACCTAGTCGTCCCCGCCAACCGAAATCGCGCCAAACAAATAATGCAACGGTAAGGCGGCGGGCTACTCGGGTTTTCGGTTGTCGCGCAACGCGAAAGCGCAGTGACTCGGCGGGCGCGTGTAGCAGGTACCGCCGTGCTGCGCGACACGTCGGCGGCTTCACCCGGCCTGAGCGGGCGTCAGCGGTTCGGGATGGCGTGATCGCGGGGTCGGAACGCGACCAGGGGAAGCGCCACGCCAAGGCTACATTTAATGAAGTGATGGACCATCCGAGCATGTCCAAGAGCCTCAGCAAGCGCCCGCTGCCGGCGCTCCCGTCGCCGAGCCCGGTCCCCGAACGCCACGAGCCGATCCATCCGGGCTCGGGACGCTCCACGGTTCGTAAGCGAATCGCCGGCGTCCTGGCGGCAATCGCGGCCCTCCTCGCGAAGGCGAAGGCGCTGATCTTCCTGCTGCCGAAGCTGAAGCTCCTCACCACCTTCGGCTCGATGCTGCTCTCGATCGCCGCCTACGGACTCTTCTTCGGCCTCCCGTTCGCGCTCGGGTTCGTCCTTCTCTTGCTCCTGCACGAGATCGGCCACGTGATCCAGCTCAGGCGCGAGGGGATCAAAGCCTCGGCGCCGATGTTCATCCCCTTCCTTGGTGCGGTGATCTCGGCGAAGTCGATGGGCAAGGACGCGGCCGCCGAGGCCCGGGTCGGGCTCGCGGGCCCGATCCTGGGGACGCTCGCCTCGCTCGTCCCGCTTGCCATCTGGCTTCTGACCGGCAGTGACTTCTGGCGGGCTCTCGCCTACATCGGGTTCGTCCTCAACCTCTTCAACCTGCTGCCGGTGGTGCCGCTCGACGGCGGCCGGGCGATGGCGGCGCTGAGCCCGGCGGTCTGGCTCGTCGGTCTCGCGGGGCTGATCGCGCTGACGATCTTCTACCCGAGCCCAATCCTCTTCTTGATCCTGATCTTCGGCGGCATGGAGAGTTGGAGGCGGTGGAAGGTGCGGGCGACGCCCGAGGGCCGCAGCTACTACGCGATCCCGACCCGGACCAGGCTGCTCGTCGGCGCCACCTACCTCGGCCTCGCCGCCGCACTCTCGGTCGGGGTCGCGGAGACGTTCCTCTCGCGCGGTCTTTGAGCTCCCGAGTCGTTTCTTCGCCCTGGCCCCGCTACTCCCGGTCCAACTCTGGGCCGCTCGATGAGCAGACGGCTTGCGCGAATGGTGCGTGACCGGGGACGTCTGCTTGCGGGCATGCGACGCCCTCGCATGAAACAGGCAGTGCCTGAACTACCGCCGGCCGCTCACCGGAATCGCGCCAAACAAATAATGCGTCGTCAACTCGGCCCACTGCTGCTTCTCGCGAAAAAGCGGCAGCGCTTAGGTGTCTGTCGCGCAACCCTTTTGCAACACCCTCCATGGAAAGCGAAAGCCGGCACGGTCTGCCGCAGCCCGTCGATCGTCGCCAGCTCAAGGTGCTGAGGCTCGACTTGGTCGATCGGACGTCTGATCGCAGACGCCGGCGCCGGGGAGTCGCGCTGCGCCGCTCGCTGCGCAGAACGCGCGTGATCGGGCCGAAGTTGCGGACCTTCGTTCGCGGACCGACGCCTTGGGCCCTCGCCCAGAAGTCGTCGCGGAGATGCAGGAACAAGCCGGCGGTCCCGTTCGACATTCGTTGCGGTCACGGCACTCCTAGGCCGTAGCCTTGGCGCCGAAGCGCTCCTCCAGCAGCTTGTCCAGATAGGACTCGGCGCCGCCCTCGTCCTTATCGAGCGCGTACATGAACTCTGACGCGAGGTTCTTCTTGGCGCGGATGTACATCTGCTTCTCGCCAGCGGAGAGACCCGTCCCCGATTCGCGGCTCGCCAGGTTGCGGACGACCTCGGCGAGCTCGTAGACGTCCCCGGTCTTGATCTTCTCCCGGTTGTGTTTGAAGCGGCGGGTCCAGCTCTTCGGCATCTCCGAAACCTCGTCGGTGAGGACGCCGACCACCTTCTCGACCTGCTCCCCATCGATGACGCGGCGAAGGCCAGCCGTGTGGGCGTTCTCGCAGGGGACCATCGCGGTCATGCTGTTGTGGAGGATCTGAATCGTCAGGTAGTCGCGGTTCTCTCCGAGGAGATCGTTGGTCTCCTTCTTGAGCACGACGCCCGCGCCGTGGTCCGGGTAGACGACATTGTCGCCGACCTCGAAGTTGCACGCCGGAACCTCAACCTCGATGTCGGCCTTCATCGCCTCATGTGTCACCCCTTCAGCTAGCTCGGAAATCGCGTCCTCCCGTCGATCGGCAGGGGCGGAGCTCCCGGTTCCCGGCACACGTTGAGGAACCGTTCGGCGGCGCCGTGGCTGCGCGCACGCCCCGGCTCAAGGGTCGCTCACCAGCCCTCCCAGGATGAAGCGATCAGGCATCTCGACATCGAGGTAGCGCCCGCGTTCTGTTTGGCTTCGAGGCATCGACGGATCCATCTAGACCGGCGAGGCGCGCAGGGTTCCGATGACCCGCGGATGACCGGCGATGACCGGGGCGTCGAAGAGCTCGAAGCCCGTGTAGCCGGTGTGGTGGGCCAGGCGGCGCAGGCCCGCGGCGGTAAAGCCCCAGTACACGTAGTCATCGCGGGCGTAGACCTCACCCGCCTCACAGACGTGGATCGCCGCCGAGGCGTCGAGCGTCCGATCCGCTGAGCCATACGTCTCCAGAAGCACCCGGCCGTCGGCCGAGAGGCGCCGTCGAAGAACCTTGAGCAGGCCGATCGGGTTCTCCACCCGGTGCAGGATCCCGAAGCAGAGGATGACGTCGAACGTTTGATCGAGCTGGTCGAGATCGAAGGCGTCGAGACGGCGGTACTCGACCTTCGATCCGAGCAACTCCCGGATCGCCGTGAACCCCTCACCCCCCTCAAGCTGGACCCCCCAGCGCGACCTGACCCACGCCCTGTACTGCTCGTTGTCCACCGCGACGACCCGCGGCGCGCCGCGCGCCTCGGCGAGGAATGCGTAGAAGCCGTCAAAGGTGCCGACGTCGAGCACGCTCATGGCGCTGAAGTCCTCGGGCAGGGCGGGGATCCGGTAGCGGTGGTCGCGGGCGACGCCGGGCGTGTAGAGCTCGTCGGAATGGTCGAGCGAGAAGGTGTGGAACCACAGCGGGACGCGATCGAGGACGGCCCGAGCCGCAGCTGGATCGGCGTCGATGGCTAGCAGGTCAGCCACCTCGCGCTCGGCGCCAGTTGGCTTCGGAGGAGCTTCCCTCCGCAGTATCACCACGCCCGTTGGCTGAGCAGGATGCCGGCTCCTGGTGCCCCTAGATAGATCGAATGTGGAGACGGGCTACTCGCGCTTCGCGTCCTCGTGATTACGAACTGCGGCTGCCAGCGCCGAGAGGCGTTGGCGGGCACGCGGCCGCTCCGACTCGAGGATCTCAGAGAGCTGGGAAGTCGTTTCGGTCATGCCACCGCCTCCCCCCTCGGTACTGGATACTGGCCCGGCCTGAGCCGGGGGTGTTCAGGTGGCGGTGTGCCTCGATCGTTAGCGCAACACGGCGGTCGCCGTCGGCGTGATGCAACTCGCCGCGCCGGCGTGCTGCTCGTTGGGACAGCTTGCTGCCGGTCATGGACCTCAGACCTTCCGTGCCCTCTGTAGCGGGTCGCACGGAAGGGAGAGGGATGACCCAGCGAGCGAGTTAAAGCGCGGGCACGGAGGGGATGATGATCTGGCCCCAGCGCCAGCCCAACCACCTTACTCCGATTTCCTAGGTTGCCGCAAAGGGGGGGACAATTGGCCGCAGACATGGGCCAGGAAGAGCACGACCGCGATGCAGCAGCCCGAGGGCGAGCCTTGACCGCGCTCGTTCGGCCTTACCTGCCAGTGGATGTTCTTGTTCACGGGCCAGCTGATGCCTGGCCACTTGTCGGTCCGGCGCTGATCGCCCGAGCGACGGGGAGCCTGGAGGCGATTCTCGCGCTCGTACCGCTCCGGCGGGAGGCCGACGCGGACACGCTCCTGCGCAGCCTTTACGAGCATGTGACCACCTTTGCTTGGCTGGCCGCCGAGCCGGGCGAGGAGCGAATGCGGCGCTGGCTGAAGTCGGATTGCGAGGCACGACTGCGCACGGACGACGACTGCCGCAAGGTCGGCGTCAAGATCCTTGACGACGACAGGCGCAAGGAGCTCGAGGAAACCGTCGCCGCCCTTCCCAACGGCATGCCCGCCTTGCTCGACCGCGCCGAGGCCGCTGACGCCCACTGGGTCAGCAGGGTCACCGGCCTCCGCGACTCAACGACTCCAACCTCGTTCCGCGGTCTTTATGCAGTCGCCTACCGACGCTTCAGCGCGATTGCTCATCCGACCAACCTCGGGCTCAACCCCGTGACGGTCGACCTCGATGGACCACACAAGCGAGTCCAGCTTGAGGAGCGGCCGTCTGACATGCGCGGGCCGTTCGGGCTGGCGACCATCGTCTACGCCCTGGGCCTGTACGTCGCGGCTGAAACAATCGCTTGGCCGACGAAGTTTGAGATCGATCGCGTCCTGACCGGTTAGGCGTGATGGTGCGGGCCAAGCACCTCGTCGCATGTCGCGGTATGGGACATCGGACTGAACCGTAGCCTGGAGCTGGAGGCTCGCGTGAACCTGCCGCTCCTCCTTGAACGTGTACGCGAGCGCGTCGGGTCATCAAGGTCAAGACGCTCGCTGCGGACGAGCACCAGCAGTCCGGCGCGCAAGCATCTTGATAGACATTTGTCTATGAAGGTGCAACACTTCAGCCATGGCCGTTGCGAGTCCCGAGCGAACCGAGGGGCGAAGGCCCCACGATGATCGCTTCTGCCGCCCCCCCGCGGCGCGTCCTCTCTCAGCGGCGCGCGCCGAGCGGATGGCCGAATTGGGCAGGGCGCTCTCGGACCCGATCCGCGTCCAGATCGTCGACCTGCTGCGAAGGCACGGCGAGATGCTCTGCGTCTGCGAGATCGTGCCGCTGTTCGACGTTTCCCAGCCGACGATCTCTCATCACCTGAAGGTGCTGCGCGAGGCCGGCCTGCTCGAGTTCGAGCGGCACGGGATCTGGTCCAACTACCGCGTGGCCCGCCCAGCCCTCGCCGAGCTGGTCGCCTGGCTTGACTGAGCGATGGGCCTGGTCGGCGAGACGGCAGGCTCGTTCGCCGACCTCACGCTGCAGGTCTTGCCTTGGTTCGCGGTCGGAACCCTGACTGCCGCGCTGATGCAGACGTTTGTCCCCGCCCGCTGGGCTGCCGGTGCGCTCTCGGGGTGGCGCGGGCTTCCGCTGGCGATCACGGCGGGGGCGATCCTGCCCGGCTGCTCGTGCACGACGATGCCGCTAGCGATCGGGCTCCGCGGCATGATCGGACCGCGGCTCGGAACGCTGACCGCGTTCATCTTCGTCTCGCCGCTTCTCAGCCCGATCACGATCGCGCTGACCTGGTCGCTACTCGGCTGGGAGATGACGGTGGGGCGGGTGATCGCGGCGCTCGTCGGCAGCGCGATGATCGGGCTGATCATCAACCGCTCGCAGGAGTGGTTCGAGGCCGGCCGGCTGGCGCCGATCGCCGGAGGATCGCCCGCGCTCGATGCGTGCGGTGGGTCGGAGGACCCTTGCTGCGATGAAGCGGTGGACGAGATCCCGCACCAATCGCCCGCCCGGCGGCTCGCGGGCAGCATCACGCGGATCGTGCGAGAGGTCAGCCCCTACTTCCTGCTTGGCATGCTCGTCGCCGCGGTGCTGACCACTGCTGTGCCCGAAGACGCCTTGCCCGGCCTCCTGGGCGGCTCCTCGGGGCTTGCCGCGTTCGCGCTGGCGGCGGTGGTCGGCATCCCCCTCTACGTCTGTGAGGGGGAGGAGGTTCCGCTGACCTACGGCCTGATCGGCACCGGCCTTGGATCCGGACCGGCGTTCACGTTCCTGATGGGTTCGGTTGGCACCTGCGTGCCTACGGTGCTGATGTCGCGCGGCATCATCGGCAAGCGGGCGACCTACTTTTACGTCGGGTTCTGGATCCTGTTTGCGATCGCCGCCGGCGCTCTATACGGATTGCTCGTGTCGTAGCGGCGCGTGGGCTCCTGTTTCGCGCGCGAAGCGGAAGCGACGTCACGACCGCCCGGTAGGCGCCAGCGGCCCTTGTCATCGCGGGCTCTATCCGCTCATCGGCTCATCCCGCCCGCCGGTAGCGGATGTGTGTGGCTAGCGGCGAATGCAAGACCTCAACGGGCTCAAATCCGAACGACTCGACGCCGTCGAAGATCCGCTCGCCGGAGCCGAGCAGGACCGGCGCGACGTCCAGCGTGAGCTCGTCGACGACCCCGGCAATGAGGGCCTGGCGCACAGTCGAGGCGCCGCCCGCGATGTCTACGCCGCCCTCCCCGGCCGTCTCGCGCGCTTGTGCGTAAGCGGCGTCGAAGCCGCCGGTGACGAAGTGGAAGGTCGTCCCGCCTTCCATCTCGATCGGCTCGTGAGCGTGATGGGTGAGCACAAAGACCGGCGCGTGGTAAGGCGGCTCGGGACCCCACCAGCCGCGCCAGTCCTCATCCCACTCGCCGCGGATCGGCCCGAACATGTTCCGCCCCATGACGTACGCGCCGCGCGGGCGCATGAGCCAGTCGGTCGCCGTCGCGTCGGCGTCGTTGGCGCGCTCGTCGCCGAGATGCCAGGCATGGAGCTCGCGCCCACGCTTACCGAGTGGATTCTCCCGGCTCTGGTCGGGCCCAGCGACGAAACCGTCGAGCGAGATCGACATGTGGCAGGTGGTGTCCGGCATCGGCGTCCTCTCGGGTTAGTTTGCGACTTGCAAGTGGCGACAGCACCCCTGGAACCGCCGCCAAGCCACCGTATTCTGAAGCCGCCTGGGTCTGCGACGCCTGGGTTTCGCGCAATAGATCACTAGACCAGCGACGGCTCCTTCGCATGGGAAGCAGCAGACTCGGGACCCTGAGAGGCATGGCGCAGGATCGCGACAGCTGGCTACGCCGGAACTTCGGGATGGAGCACAATCCGCGCCGGCGTGTATCAACCCGTGGGTGGGCGCACAGGCAGACCTCATCACCAGGGCCACGCGCCTAACCGCCTTGGTCCGGCCGCACCTTCCGATGAGGGTGCCACCGGCCGTATCCGAATGGGAGATCCTGGCTCCAGCACTCCTCGCACGCATGACTGCGAGCGTCGAGGCGATAGTCCAGCTCCGCCCCCTCGGACGTACCGCCGACGAGATCGTCCTTGGAAGGAGCCTTTACGACCACGCCACGACCTTCGCATGGCTAGCCGCTGATCCGGCTGGCCGGCTCGATCGTTTTCTGCGCACGGACGCCGTGGAGCGGTTGAAGCTCGGCAACCACAGCGACGAGCTGGGAATCCAGATGCTCGAAGCAGAGACGCGGGAGCACTTCGAGAGCGTCCGTGATGCCGGTGCGGAGGAGATGCCGTCCCTGCTGCAACGAGCGCACGACGCTGACGCCGACTGGGGGGAGAAGCTGCCAGAGCATTCATCGGCGGCGTTCATGTCCTATATCGGTCAGTACGCGAGCTTCTACCGCCACCAGAGCGGCTTCGAGCACACCAGCACCCTGGGGCTACTCGCGTTCGCCGCACTCCAGCCCGATGGGAGCCGTCTCGTCGGCATGGAGGAGGAAGAAGACGATGTCCTGCTCGGCAGCGCGCTAATCGTCTACGCCTGGAGCCTCTTCATCGCGGCCGAACGACTTGGCTGGCCGACCGAGGAGGAGGTCGTCGCTGAGGTCTGGACCTGGTGGCAGGAGCGCGGTTCTTGACCGATTGTGAAGCAGTATTTGGACGTTCCGATCTAACCGGTTTGGACGAGCAGCGGGAGCTTGACTGAGTCGATCGCAAAGTGCTCCCTTCGCGTGAAGGCGGCAGCGGCCCGTGAACCTAGTTGTTGTCGCCGACCGGGATCGCGCCAAACAAATAATGCGTCGGCAAGACGGCGCACTGCTCCTCGGCTTTGCGTATCGCGCCAAGCGGGAGCCCCGACTACTCCGACAGCCCGGCGGCTTTGAGGGCGTCCGCCCTGTTGTCATAGATGCGAAGGCGCAAGAGCTTTCCGTCGCGGACTGTCCAGACATGAGCTCGGAGCATCCGCGCCGGAACCCCACTGAGCTTGCCGCGTCCGTGCCAACGGACCATCGCAATCACCTGGTCGCCAGCGTCGATCCACTCCTCCACCTCCGCGCTGAAGCCACCGAACGCGCCGAGCCAATCCCGATTCCACGACCTGACGCCTTCGAGTCCGTGATAAACGCCTACACCGGGAAATCCACTAGCGGTCAGGTCAATCTTGCGGCGCACCCGGTTCACCGGACACCTGGGTGAACAAACCGATCATCTCACGTGACGCCTGAGGCGGCTCTGCGGAGCCGCTCGCCTGCCGATCGGCCGACCTGAGGTGCGCTTCGGGTGCCCTACTTCTTGGCGGGCTCGAAGTAGGGATTGGTGCCGGCGGCGTGGTCGGTGACGTCGACCACGCGGGCGATCTCGGGAACCGCACCCGTGATCGCGACCTCGATCCCCTGGCCGAGGGTAACGGTGGCCATCCCGCAGCCCTGGCAGCCGCCGCCCAGGCGCAGGTAGGCGGTGTCCTCCTCGACCGCGACCAGCTCCGCATGCCCCCCGTGCGCGGCGATGGCCGGGTTGATCTGCTGGTCGATCACCTGGATGACCCGCTGCGCGACGTCGCCGCTGAGGTCGGCGGGCGGAGGAGCGTCCATGGGCGGGCTCGCGGGCGGCGCCATCGGCGGGCTCATCATCGGCAGCTCCGCCGGAGCCGGCGGCTTGTTCGGGTTCACAACGGCGAGCCCGCTCTGCTCGAGGCGTTGCGACCAGTCGATCGTGGCGCCTCGCAGCTTCTCGACGCTCGACTCTGGGACCACGATCGCCAGGTCGCCGTGGCGGTGCACCACGTCGTCCTGGCGCGCAACATGCAATGCGTTGAGGGAGATCTTGTAGACGTACTCGCCGTCCGAAACGCCGCTCACCTCCACCCACAGCGCCTGGCTCTCGGGATCCTCGGACTGGGCGCGGAACCCCCTGACCTTCTCGATCGCCTGCTCGGTGATCGCGAGCGTCGGCTCGGCTGTGTCTTCGGCGGTCATCTCGTATCCCCGTACGGCTGGTAGCCGCTCGCCGGTGGCGCCGGCCCGTCGCTACCTACGATACGCACATGGCCCGAGTCCTTCTGCTGCTGCCCACCGCCACCTACCGCGCGAGCGATTTCCTCGCCGCGTCGCGGGCGCTGGACGCCGAGGTGGTGGTCGCCTCGGAGCGCCGGCAGGCGATGTCCGGGACGATGGGGGACCGGGCGCTGGTGGTGGACCTGCGGCGGCCGGAGGCCGCCGCCGAGGCCATCGTCGCCCGGGCGCAGGACAAGCCACTCGACGCCGTGGTCGGCGCTGACGAGCAGGGGGTGCTCGTGGCCGCGCTGGCCGCCGCGCGCTTGGGGCTCGCGCACAACCCGCCCGAGGCGGTGGCGGCGACCAGGGACAAGACCGCCATGCGCGGAGCCTTCGCGGCCGCCGGGCTGCGCCAGCCCGAGTACCGGGTCGCCGGGCCCGACGCGGACGTCGCGCAGCTCGCCGGCGAGGTCGGTCTTCCCTGCGTCGTCAAGGCCATTTCGCTGTCGGCGAGCCGCGGCGTAATCCGCGCCGACGATCCGCCGGCGGCCGACGCGGCGGTCCGGCGAGTCAGGGCGATCCTCGCCGAGGCCGGCGAGGACCCGGACGCGCCGCTGCTGGTCGAGCGCTATCTCCCAGGCGTGGAGGTGGCCGTCGAGGGCCTCTTGCGCGGCGGCGCCCTCGAGATCCTGGCGGTGTTCGACAAGCCGGATCCCCTCGAGGGCCCTTACTTCGAGGAGACCATTTACGTGACCCCGTCGCGCCTGCCCGCGGAGACCCTCGAGGCCGTCACCCTGCTCACGGCCGAGGCGGCCGCCGCGCTCGGCCTGGTCGAGGGGCCGATACACGCCGAGCTGCGGATCGACGGCGGGAGCGTGTGGATGCTCGAGCTCGCCGCCCGCTCGATCGGCGGGCTGTGCTCGCGCTCGCTGCGCTTCGGGATCGGTGTGAGCCTCGAGGAGCTCATCCTGCGCCACGCCCTCGGGCTGCCGCTCGACGACCTGAGCCGCGAGGCCGCCGCCTCCGGGGTGATGATGCTCCCGATCCCGAAGGCGGGGGTTCTGAAGGAGGTGCGCGGGCAGGCCGAGGCGCGGGCGGTGTCCGGCGTGACCGGGCTCGAGATCTCGATCGCGCGCGGCAAGGCGGTGCGGGCGCTGCCCGAGGCCGACCGCTACCTCGGTTTCCTCTTCGCCCGCGGCGAGATGCCCGAGCAGGTCGAGCGGGCACTGCGCACCGCCCACGGCCGCCTCGAGATCGTGATCGGCGAGCCGTCGGAGTGAAGCGAAGCGAAGGCTATCCTGGCGCTGTGCGGGTCCTGCTGATCTCCACCTACGAGCTTGGTCATCAGCCGTTGCACCTGGCCTCGCCGACGGCCGCCCTAGAGGCCGGCGGGCATCGGGTTCGGTGCATCGATCTCTCCGTCGAGCAGCTTGATAGAGACAAGATCAACTGGGCCGAGGCCGTCGGCGTTTCCGTCCCGATGCACACCGCGATGCGACTGGCGATTGGCGCCGGCGAGCAAATTCGAGCGATGAGGCCGCGGTTGCCGATCTGTTTCTACGGTCTCTATGCCGCGGTCAGTGACGACCCGACGATCGGTGGACTGGTCGACCGGCTGATCGCCGGCGAGTACGAGTCGGAGCTGGTGGAGTGGGTTGAGGCGCTCGGCGACTCGCCGGCGCTGCGACCGGCAACCAGCTCGATCGACCTGGGGCGCCACGAGTTTCACACCCCAAGCCGACGGCAGCTGCCGCCCCTCAAGCGCTATGCGCGGTTGGAGCGCGATGGCGAGCGAGCAGCTCGCGGGGTACGTCGAGGCCAGCCACGGCTGCGTGCACAAGTGCAGGCACTGCCCGGTGCCCGTCGCCTACGACGGCCGGATCCGGATCGTCGGGAGCTCCGTGGTGATGGCGGATATCGCCCAGTTGGTGGCGGCGGGGGCGCGCCATATCACCTTCGGCGACCCGGACTTCCTAAACGGCGTCAAGCATTCCCTGCAAGTGGCGCGCGAGCTTCACCGCCACTTTCCGGAGGTCACCTTCGACTGCACGACCAAGGTCGAGCACATTCTCGAGCATCGTCAGGTCTGGCCCGAGCTCAGCGAGTATGGGTGCCTCTTCGTGATCTCGGCATTCGAGTCGCTCAACGCCGAGATCCTCACCTATCTCGACAAGGGTCACACCGCGGACGAGGCCGCCCAGGCGGTCGCCTTGCTGCGCGAGCACGGGATCGAGATCCGCCCGTCGTGGCTGCCGTTCACGCCCTGGGCGACACCGCAAGACATCCTCGAGATCCTCGATTTCGTGATTGCCAACCAGATGGTGGGGAACGTGGATCCGATCCAGTACACGATCCGTCTGCTCGTGCCCAAGGGCTCGCTGCTGCTCGATCGCCCCGAGATCACACCGCACCTGCAGGACTACGATCGCGACCGCCTCACGTATGACTGGCAAGCCGGGGATCCGCAGCTGGATCGCCTGCATGCCGAGCTCGCCGAAATCGTCGAGGCCGATGTCGCGGCGGAGGTCGACAGCGTGTCGACGTTTCGGACCCTGTATCGGGCGGTCGCCGATGCCGCGGGACATTCAGCCGACCCCGCCGACCTTGGCGACGTCGAGGCGCGCCCGCGGCTCACCGAGGCGTGGTTCTGCTGCGCCGAGCCCACCGACATCCAGCTCGCCTCCGCGGCCGGCCGCGCGCCGGTCGCTTAGCGGGCTCGACCGAGCCCTGAGACCGCCTTGCGCTTCGCAGCTACAGCGTGATCACTTCGTCCGGCGGGTTTCCCGACAGCGCCCCGTAGAGGTCCGGAAAGCAGCCGACCCGCACTCCCGCCACCGCGCCGCTGGGACGGCAGTCGCCCGGCTCACCCTCCGCGAGCGAGCGCTCGATTGCGCACCGGTCGCAGAGCATCAGCATGATCCCCTGCTCTTCGGCAACCTTGGCGAGGCGCTCGCCGAGCGGATCGCCCGCGCGCAGCACGTAGGTGTTGTCGTCGAAGAAGAACATCCCGACGACCTCGACCCCGTGGCTTCCCTGCTCGAGCTGCGGCAGGATCATCTTGCCGAGCTTGTAGCTCGCAGTGTGCCCGGAGGTGGAGAAGATGTAGGCGACCTTCACGCCCCGCAGCCTAGCCTCCACGCCGCGTCTCGCCGCGGCCCGGTCAGCCTCAGAGGCCCAGGGCGACGACCCCCGGCTCGCGAGCGAGGCGATGAGAGGCGATCTGACGGCCTCGGCGAGGGCGCCGTGGGTGTTCGCTCACCTCGATCGAGTCTTCGAGCTCGCCCTCACGCTGCGGTCAGCATCAGCTCGCGGACCTCGATCGGGGTGCGGTGGCCGTGGCGCTCGAGCAACCACTCGCGGTTGTAGAGGCGGGCGAACTCCCTGACGGCCTTACGCAGCTCGGCGAGCATCTCGAAGCGCCGGATCCACGAAACCTGCTCCTTGAGCGTTTGGATGAAGCGCTCGGCGCAGCCGTTGGTCTCGGGCTCGTAGTGGTAGGCGGGCGATCTCGTGATCCCGAGGTGGTCGATCTCTGACTGGTAGTGGGCGGAGCGAAAGCAGGGTCCGCCGTCGTAGCGAAGCGAGAGCCCGTCGGCGACCGCCTCCTCGACTGAGCCGAAGCGCTCGATCGTCACCTCGCGCAGGAGGTCGCCCGCGGCGAAGCGGTCCATGCGAGGCGAGGCGTCCACCCACGCCTCGCCCGAGCCGTGGTCGACGATCACGAAGACCGCGCAGCGACCGTCGCGATCACTCCAGCTCTCGGTGGCATCGGTGGCCCAGAGCTCGTCGGGTCGATCGACCGTGATCTTGCCCTCGTGCAGGCGAGTGGCGCGCTTTCTGACCGCGGGCGTCGGCGCCAGCACCCCGTCCTCGCGCATCAGGCGCAGGACGCGCGCTCCTCGGTCTAGTTGGGTATCCGGTCGGAACCGGGTGCGGGGGAATCTCGATCTCGGGGTCATAGAGCGCGAAGGGCGCCTCGTTGTCGTGGCGCAGGTATGCCTCCCACGCTCGCCGCACGATGTCGACGTTCTCTTGCGACATCGCCTACTCCCGCATCCCGGCGGCTTCGAGGGCCTCGGCCTCGCTTGCAAAGGCGCCCCACCAGACGATCTTCTTGGTGCGCCACTCCGCGACCAGGCACATCGTCCGCTCGAATGCTGCCCCGCTCCCGGCGCCTTGCCCGCGAAGGCAGCCACTGACGAGCGTGATGGCACCGAGGTCACGTACCTCGTAAACCTCGGCCCTGAGGTCCGGGAGGACTGCGAAGGAGTCCCTCCACCAGTTCCGGACGCCGTCGTGGCCACGATAGGGGTCGCCACCTTGGACTGAAACCTCGTAGGGGGTGAACTCGACGTCCGGGTCGATCAACGCCAGGTAGGCGTCGAGGTCGCGTCGATTGAAGTCGTCAATCACCCTGTGCTGCAGCTCGACGTTCTCCTGCGACATCGCCTACTCCGACAGCCCCACGGCTTCGAGCGCTTCAGCCCGGGTTCGGAACTCCCGGACATGCACGATCATTCCGGAGTCGAAGCGGTAGATGGCCGTAGATCCCATCGTGGTCTCGGCTCCGCTGGACGAGCCTTGGGCTTCGTAGCGGGCAACGGACAGCACCTGGCCGCCGGCCAGCTCCTTGACCTCCAGCGACACGGAGTGCCAATCGTCGAGTGCCTCCGGAATCACCTCGAAGGTGACACGGACCAGCTCGTCTCGACCATGAATCGTCTCCGGGATCCCGAGGAGGGGGGTCATGAATGTGTGCCACTCAACCTCCGGATGGAGCAAGTGGGCGAAGGTCTCACGGTCGCGCCGGTTGAAGGCGTCAATGAATCGGCGCACCAGCTCGACCTGCTCCTGCGACATCGCCTACGCAGTATCTCCGCTCTCACGCCCGGGCCAAGAACCCTTGGGACCGGCGGCGCCGCTTTCGCGTGAGGCGAGCGTCCTAGCGAGGGCCGCCATCCGCTTCGCCGCCGACACCGATCGGCGCAAACAAATAATGCAACGGCAAGACGGCGCACTGCTCCTCGGCCCGGAGAAGGGAAGCCCAAAGGATTGCGGCGTCGGCGCGGCCTACCCCCGCAGCCCGGCGGCGTTCTTCAGGCCCGCTTGGCGTACTCCCCAAACTCGCCGAAGTCCAGCTGCACACACGGCTCATCGCCGATCGTCTCAGCGTCATGACCGGGGGGAATCGCGGCCACGTCGCCGGGGCCAACCTCGAACTCCGAGCCGTCGTCCATGTAGACCCTCATGCGCCCGGAGAGCACGTAGCCGAGGTGCGAGACCTGGCAGGAGTCGGTTCCGGCGATCGGCTTGACGTTGTTCGACCACTTCCAGCCGGGCTCGAATGTCGCCTTGCCGACGACCTTGCCACCGATATTGACGACCTCAGCCTTTCCCATTCCCTCAAACGGCCGGGTCTCATCCGGCGAGTCGAAGTTCTTGACCTCAGCTTGTGCCACTCCAGCTCCTTTGTCGTGGATCGGTTCTCGGGTCCGACCCTATCCCCAACGTCGCGCGGCGGCAAGTCGCGGTGCGCCCCGGCGCCGAACCTCGCGAACCAAGACGAAGACGCCTACTCCCGCAGCCCGGCGGCTTCGAGGGCTTCCTCGGGATCTCGGAAAGCTCGGAAGCGGATGACCATTCCGCCACGAAACTTCAGCATCCAACCGGCTGCCGACTCGCTCTCTATGCCGCTGGTCTTGCCGCAGTAGTGAATGCGACCTACGAGTACGGCGACATCGCCGACCGCCACGCCGTCGTCCACGTCCGCCCGAACTGTCTCCCAGGCATCGTTGAGGTCGCTGAGGTACTCCCGCGTCCCGTCATGGCCACGGTAAACGCCTCCCTCGCCCAGGTCGGCGAAGAACGAGTGCCATTCGACTTCTGGATCGGCGAATGCAAGCAGGCGCGAGAGGTCTCGCCGACTCAGGGCGTCCATGACCTGCCCCGCCCGTTCGAGTGTCTCCTGCGACATCGCCCGCGCAGTATCTCGCGACCCGGCGCAGCGTCAAAGTCGGCGGATTGCTGGGCTGGGAAGAGTCCGAAGTCGAGTATGAGGCGCGACCTAGTGAGCGCGACCCACCGGGATCGCGTCAAACAAATAATGCAACGGCAAGCCGGCGCACTCCCTCCTGGTCGCGCGGAAGTAGTACCGCCCGGCCTCCCCGCGAGTCGGGTCAGGACTGCAAGAAGGCGAGCAGGTCGGCGTTGATCGTGTCGGCCTGCGTAGTCGGCATGCCGTGCGGGAATCCTTCATACGTCTTTAGCGTCCCGTTTTGCAGGAGCTCCGCCGACAGCGGTCCGGAGTCGGCGTAGGGAACGATCTGGTCATCGTCGCCGTGCATCACGAGCACCGGCACCGTGATCTGCTTGAGGTCCTCGGTGAAATCGGTTTGGGAGAAGGCGACGACGCCGTCGTAGTGCGCCTTCGCCCCGCCCATCATCCCCTGGCGCCACCAGTTCTCGATGATCGCCTCGGATGGTTCCACGCCCTCTCGGTTAAAGCCATAGAAGGGGCCCGACGGTAGGGCTCGGTAGAACTCGGACCGGTTGGCGGCCAGTTGGGCCTGGATGTCATCGAAGACGCTCTTCGGCAGGCCGCCAGGATTGGCGTCCGTCTGCACCATGAGGGGCGGCACCGCGCTGATCAGCACCGCTTTCGCCACGCGGCTCTCCCCATGGCGGGCGATGTAGTGGACGACCTCGCCGCCGCCGGTGGAGTGTCCAACGTGCACGGCGTCCTGGAGATCGAGATGGCCGGTCAGCGCAGCCAGGTCGTCGGCGTAGTGGTCCATATCGTGACCATCGCCGGTCTGCGTGGAGCGCCCGTGCCCACGCCGATCATGGGCGATGACCCGGTGGCCCTGCTGGAGGAAGAACAGCATTTGGGTGTCCCAGTCGTCGGCCGAAAGCGGCCAGCCATGGCTGAAAACGATGGGTTGGCCCGAGCCCCAGTCCTTGTAGAAGATCTCGATGCCGTCACCCGTGGTGATCGTGCCCATCAGCGTTCTCCTCGTCCTTGTCGTCGGCAGGGCTTCCCACCCTCGCAGATCTCAGGGCGAGCCGCGAGCCGCGCTCCGCGGCCGGGTATGGCGATCGCGTTGAAAGCGGACGCGTGGGCTGCACGTCGTCATTTCGCGCCACCGGAATCGCGCCAAACAAATAATGCAATGGCAAGCCGATGAGCTACTCCGGCTTTCCGATGGCGAGCCGTTGTTATCGGTCTGCGTCGCTGCTTGTTGGGCCGCGACAGGGAGGAGTAGGGTCGTGCTAGGCCGCCGGACCAGAATCTGCCACACGAGACACGGAGATCGCCAGGGGTAGTGCCGTCGAAAGCGCCAGCGAGATCAGTTCCTTCAACATCGACGTCTCGGAGGAGGAGCTCGCCGACCTGCGCAACCGCATCAAGGCGACGAGGTGGCCTGACCGGGAGACTGATGACTCCCAGGGTGTGCAGCTCGCGACGATTCAGGCCCTCGCTCAGTACTGGGCAACCGATTACGACTGGCGCAAGTTCGAGGAGAGGTTCAAGGCTCTACCGCACTTCGTCACTGAGATCGACGGCGTGGACATTCACTTCATCCACGTGCGTTCCGATCACGAGGATGCGCTGCCGCTCATCGTCACGCACGGCTGGCCCGGCTCGACCATCGAACAGCTGAAGATCAACCGTCACGGAGCAGATGGCTCTGCTGAAGCCTCCGGGACTGCTTGGTATTCACACCAACATGCCGGCGACGGTTCCGCCCGACGTCTCAACGGCGCTCGCCACCGGCGGCCCTGAGCCAGACGGTCTCTCGCCCGACGAGAAGAAGGCGTACGAGATCCTCGACCACTTCTTTAAGACCGGCGTCGGTTACGCCAGCGAGATGGCGAACGGCCCGCAGACGCTCTACGGCATCGCGGACTCACCGGTCGGCCTGGCGGCTTGGATGCTCGATCACGACGTGCGCAGCTACCAGCTCATCGCGCGCGCGTTCGACGGCGACGCGGGCGACCTCTCGCGAGACGACGTCCTCGACAACGTCACTCACTACTGGCTGACGAACACGGGGGTCTCCTCCGGACGCCTCTACTGGGAGAGCAAGCTGGCCTTCTTCGACGCGAAGGGCGTTGAGATCCCGGTCGGTGTGACCGTGTTTCCGGACGAGCTCTATCCGGCTCCGCGGAGCTGGGCTGAGAAGGCGTATCCGAAGCTCATCCACTTCAACGAGGTGGACGAAGGCGGTCACTTCGCCGCCTGGGAGCAGCCGCAGATCTTCTCGGAAGAGCTCCGAGCGACCTTCAGGACACTGCGCTGATGGCTGAGCTGGTCGTCCTCGAGCTCGTGGGGACCGAGCCTGAGGCTGAGCTGCTCTGCTCCCGGTTGCGCGGTGCCGGTATTGAATGCCTGCCGAAACTGACCAACCGTGGCGCTGGGGCCGGCGACGGCCTGTCGACGGCGGGAGCCCACGAAATCTTGGTTAATCCGGAGGACGAGCAATCCGCACGCGAGCTCCTGCGCGGGCCAGGGTGACGCTCAACTAAGTGCGCAGCTTCGTGGCGCTGTCGTTCAGCGGTCGCCGACACCCATTTGACGCAGCCGGCTTCGATTGTCCGTCTGGACCCATTCCTCCGCGAGTCGCCCCTGGTCGTCGTATCGGAAGATGTTGATGAGCTCGAACACGACCCGACTGCCATTCGGAGGAATCGGGCCGACCGGTGAGTGCGTGAATTCACGCACGAAGGTTCCTGTCATCGTCGTCTGGCACGCGACGTAGTCGCCCTCGACCACGATGATCCCGCGGGTGATGGTCAGGTCATCGAATGCCGTTCGCATTGATGCGAAGTAGGCCTTGAGACCTTGGTAGTCCATCTCGGCGCCGTCCGGGCCGTGGAAGGCGAAGTCGGGAGCGAAATAGGAGTCGACTTCCGCTTCGTTTTCACCCATCAGCTCTAGCTCGCCAATGCGGACCAGACCCGTGACGAGTTCCTCCCGACTTGCATGTCCTGCCGGCACCGCCCCGCCAGTATCTCGCGCACTCGAGTGTGCTGCTCTCCGTGCGCAGCGAGACACTTCGGGATCGCAGGACCGACGGCGTGGCTTCCCCGCGGAACCGGCAGCGCCAGATGAAGTCAGGGGTTGCCACTCACCGGAATCGCGCCAAACAAATAATGTTGCTCCTATGTCAAGGCGAGCACCGCAGCTGGCCGCAATTTGGGAACTTCATCAATGGGGGAGAGGGAGTTGATCGACTCTCGGTCGCGGGCGGCGCGAAGAGCCTGCCAGACCGCTCGGGCGAGGTGGCGCTTAAGACAGCGAAGCGCCTCCATTCGCGACTTGCCCTCGGCCTGCTTTCGGGCCAGGAACTCACGGGCGGGCGGGTGCACCCGTCCCTGGGTGACCGCGATCCGGTGCAGCGCGCAGTTGAGCTGGCGGTTG
Organism: uncultured Actinomycetes bacterium; assembly: GCA_963829735.1. Lineage (GTDB taxonomy): Bacteria > Actinomycetota > Thermoleophilia > Solirubrobacterales > 70-9 > AC-56. The sequence continues at coordinate 351,498 of CAWHJT010000002.1, read as the reverse complement.
CCCTTGCGATCGAGGCGGTGGCGATCTCGCTTGCCCGAGGAGGCGGGAATCGGGGCGACCCCCGCCAGCCGGGCAAGCTTCGCGTCGGATGAGAAGCGCTCGACACCGGCGGTCTCGGCCACTAGCTTGGCGGCGAAAGCGCGCCGCAGCCGGGCAGCGCGAGCAGCTCGGGCGCCTGGGCGCGAACGAGCGCCGTGATCTCACGCTCGAGCTCGGCGGCGCGACGGGTGCGGTCGCGGATCGCTCGGACCAGCTCGCGGGCGATCCGGACCCGGGCCGTCTGCTCGGCCCGGGAGAGCCTGCGGGCGATGCGGTCGAGCCAGACGACGCGGTCCAGACAGCCCGCCGGGGCTGAGCTCGGGCCAGAGGTCGTGCAGGTGCCAGCGCAGGCGCTGTTGGTCCTCGCCGCGGGCGCGGACCAGGTCCTCGCGGTGGTCTGCCAGGAGCTTCAGTTCCAGCGCCCGCTGGTCGAGGTGAGCTGCCGGCAGCGTCTCGGGACCCTCCCGAAGCGCCGCCCGGGCGACGCCAGGGCGTCGATCGGATCGGACTTGCCGCGGGTGCGCTCGGCCTTGCGGCTTTCGCCCATCAGCTTCGGCGGCACGCGGACGACCTGCTCTCCTTCGCCATCAGGAAGCGCTCGAAGGAGCCGGAGACGTGGCGGCAGTCCTCGAGCGCCCAGATCCGCTCGCAATCGAGCGAGCGGCCCCAGTGGAGCAGCTGGCGAAACCCGGCCTCTCGGGCCCGAGCGGTGAGTTCGCCGGCGACTTCTCCGGTCCCGCTCCTGGCGGCGGCGCAGGTGTGATTTGACTTGTGCGTGTCCGTTCCGATCACGATCATGTGGCTCGTCCCTTCGTTTGGTCTTGCTGCCAACGGGCGGACCGCTGGCCGACAGACCTCACTGGGGGCGAAGCCACGCTCCTATCAAGTCAGGCCGGCGATCCTCGGGCGGCGGCGAGCGACACAACGCGATGGTGGTCAGACCTGCGGGTCGACAGCCAAACAAAGAGTCAGCTCGTCGCCAGCCCGAGAACCAACCGTTACGGTCGGACGTCGCCGTCGACCTGACGCCGACGATGACAGTGAGCCAAACAAATAATGCAACGGCAAGCCCGTGTACTTCTCCTGCCTCGTGCGTGGCAGATGTGCGCGGGCGGGGGCCGCGGGAGCTGGATTCAGTTTGGGCTGTCGCTCATCGCTTCGGCACGAGGATTTGCGCGAGGGCTCCGCTCTGGAAGCGTTCCTCTTCGACGACGTCCAGCTTCAGGTGCGCTTCCAGGTCGGCGAATGGGCTGTGCCCCGCGCCGATCGCAATCGGGACCGTCGTCAGCTGGTATTCGTCGACCAGACCCAGGCGGGTGAGCGACTTGGCGAAGTCGGGACCGCCGTGGACCAGGACCGTTCCTTCGTCATCCCGAGCCTTCAGTTCCGCGATCTCCGCGCCAAGGTCCCCGCCGAAGATCTCGGCCGGTCCCCATTCCGCCTTCTCCAGAGTCTGGGAGAAGACTGCCTTCGGCTTCTCGTTCATCGCGGTTGCGATCGGCCCCTCGGACGCGGCCCAGTGCGGCCCCATGATCTCGTAGCTGCGGCGCCCCATCGCGTGGACGCCGGCCGCCTCGAGCGCGCGGCGATTCCACTCACCCGAGTCGTCGCCGAACCACTCGAACATCCACTCATGGGTCCCATCGGGGCTGGTGGCAAAACCGTCGAGGGACAGGACCATTTTGAGAACCACCTTTCTATCGCTCATGTCGGTAGGGACCTACTCCCTCGCTTGAACTCATCGCCCAGCGGTGAATTCGGAAAAAAGAGGGGTCCGGCGCGCGAGATACCGTCGAAGGCGATGATTTTGGCTGCGGATCGCGGTCTCAGCCCGTAACCAACCGATTGGAGTGGAGATGGGCAAGCTGAATCAGGTGGCCGACGGCGTCTGGGTCCGGCAGAGCGAGTGGGTCTGGACCAATTCCATCGCGGTGCGCGGGGAGGACGGGTTGATCCTGGTCGATCCCGGCATCCATGGTCCTGAGCTGAACCAGCTCGCCGATGACGTCGACCGGCTCGGCATTCCGGTGGTCGCCGGGTTCTCCACCCATCCCCACTGGGACCACCTGCTCTGGCATCCCCGGTTCGGCGACGTGCCCCGCTACGCCACCGCCGCCGGCGCCAGGTTCGCCGCTGAAACCAGAGAGCAGCAGCTGGCAGGGCCGGAGGAGGACGGCGGGTCGGACGTCCCTCTCGAGCTGATCGCGCTCGTCACCCCGCTGCCCGCGGACGGCGGACCGGTGCCGGGCGAGATCATCGAGCATCAGGCGCACGCCGTCGGCCACGCCGCGATCCTCCTCGCCGACCGTGGCGTCCTGCTCGCCGGCGACATGCTCTCCGACGTCCTGATCCCGCTCTTCGACTCACGCCAAGACGATCAGATCGGCGCCTACGAGACGGCGCTCGACCGGCTGGATGAAGCCGCCGGCCACGTCGATGTCGTGGTCCCCGGCCACGGCGCCGTTGCCGAGGGTCCCGAGGTGGCGGCCCGCCTCGCCGCCGATCGTGCCTACATCGATGCGCTGCGGCGAGGAGAGGAGCCGGTCGACGCGCGTCTGGATGTGGACTGGATGTCCGGCCTCCACCAGTCGAACCTGGAGCAGGCCCGAGGGCGGTAGGTGACGCCTGCCTACGCGTGGAAGTGGCACGCCAGCCGAAGTCAGGTCTTACCACTCCACCGGAATCGCGCCAAACAAATAATGCAACGGCAAGGCGGCGCACTGCCCCATATCGGGGCATGAAAATGCACCCCGGAAGCTGACGTCCGATCCGAGACCTACGGTCGGCTGACCGGACAGGGGCTTCCGTGGAGAACGCAGGCTGGACAGGCCGTTTTATGCGCGATGGGCTTCGAGCCCGGCTTTTCATTGGCCGCCCCTGCGACCGGCCCGGTTGTGCTTTGAGCACGTATCCGTCGATGTCGTTCGTCTACCGGTTCTCCGCCAAGTCAACGACGACGAACAGGAGGACAGATGAGATCGATCGGTCTCGACATCCATCGCGACTTCGCCGAGGTCGCGATCGCCGAATCGGGTGAGGTCCGCTCACCGGGCCGCATCGAGATGACCCCCGAGGCCCTGGAGCTCTTCGCCCAGAGCCTCGGCCACACAGACCAGGTCGCCCTCGAGGTCTCGGGCAACGCCTGGGAGGTGGCGCGGATCATCCGCCCCCACGTCGCCAGGGTCGCGGTGGTCTCACCGGCCGACACCGGGATCCGCTCCGCGCGGGCGAAGACCGACCGCCTCGACGCCCGGGCGCTGGCGAGGCTGCTGGCGGCCGGGTCGCTGCAGTCGGTCTGGGTTCCCGACGATCGCACCCGGGCGATGCGCCGGCGCCTTCAGCGCCGCCGCAAGCTGCTGCTGGTCCGCACCAAGGCCAAGAACGAGATCCACGCCGCGCTGATGCGACGGTTGGTGAGAAAGCCCGCGGTCAGTGACCTCTTCGGCAAGCAGGGCCGGCGATGGCTCGAGTCGCTCGAGCTGCGCGCCGAGGAGCAGGAGACGGTCGAGGGCTGTCTTCGCCAGCTCGACTTCTGCGAGTCCGAGATCGCGGCGATCGAGAAGCGGATCGCAACCGAGGCGCTTCGCTCGCCGGAGATCCGCCGGCTGATGACGGTGCCCGGGGTCAACGTCGTCTGCGCGGCCACCTTCATGGCGGCGGTCGGCGACATCCACCGCTTCGGCGATCGCCGCAAGCTGGTCGGCTACCTGGGGTTGGACCCGAAGGTGCGCCAGTCGGGCCTTTCCGCGACGACCCGGGGGCGGATCTCAAAGCAGGGCTCCGCCTCCGGCCGCCACGCCCTGGTCGAGGCCAGCTGGAGCGTCGTCAAGGTGCCGGGGCCGATGCACTCCTACTACCAGCGCATCCGCGCTCGCAGAGGTGGGCAGGTGGCGATCGTCGCCACCTCGCGAAAGCTCGCCTGCCTGTTCTGGTGCCTGCTCACCCGCTCCGAGGACTACGCCTATGCGCAGCCCTCGCTGACCGCGAAGAAGCTGCGCCGCCTGGAGCTCGCGGCCGGCGCGCCGAGGGGAGCGGGCGGTGCCGGCATCTGGTCGACCAACAAGGCGCTGCGCGAGGCCGAGCAGGCACTGGCCCGACAGGCCGAGGCGGCCTATGAGCGCACCGTCACCGACTGGACCAGGCAGCAGCGAAGGAGAAAGGGCGCCGACGCGACAACGGGGCGCGCAATTTGAAGTCACCCATCGAAGGGGACAGGCAGCGCGGCGGGCCATGCCCCGGGCCTCGCTCTTTAGCTCGTCGTCGCCGACGCCCGAGCTAACTCTCGCAAATTGGAGGTGATGCGTCCAGTCAGGACTTGACTTTCATCCGTCGCGCGAAGCAGCACTCTGATCGATGTCGTCACGAGCGTCACGAGGAGCCGTCGATCATCCCCGGCCGACACTCCTATAGGCTCGCTCCAGTGGGCGCCAACCAGGACCTGATGGCGGGGCAAGTCGACCCATCACACATCTTGCAGGTCGGTATGGGGTTCTGGGGCTCAAAGGCGCTCCTGTCGGCGGTCGAGCTCGAGCTGTTCACCAAGCTGGGCCACAACGGGATGACGGGCCCGCAGATCGCCGAGGCACTGGAGCTCCACGAGCGCGCGATACCCGATTTCCCCGATGCACTCGTCGCCCTTGAGCTGCTAGATCGCGAGGGTGAGGGGAACGATGCGCTGTACCGCAATTCGGAGGCGGGCGCCGTCTTTCTCGACAAGGGAAGCCCGGCCTACATCGGCGGGATCCTCGAGATGGCCAACGCGCGGCTGTATCCGTTCTGGGGCGATCTCACCGAGGCCCTGCGAACCGGAACACCCCAGAACGAGATCAAGCGGGCCGGCAAGCCGATGTTCGAGGAGCTCTATGCCGACGAGGACAGGCTCGAGCAGTTCATGAACGCGATGGCCGGGATCTCGTTGGGCCCGTACCAGGCGTTGGCGGAGAAGTTCGATTTCTCGAAGTACGAGACGCTCTGCGACGTGGGTGGTGCGACCGGCCAGCTCTCGATCATCGTCGCCAACCGCCACCGCCACATGCGCTGCACCACCTTCGACCTGCCCGTTGTCGAGCCGATCGCGAAGCGAACCATTGAAGCCGCCGGACTGAGCGAGCGGATCACGGCTGTGGGTGGTGATTTCTTCGCCGACCCTCTACCCAAGGCGGACGTCATCACGATGGGCCTGATCCTTCACGACTGGAACCTCGAGAAGAAGAAGCATTTGGTCAAGGCCGCCTACGACGCCGTCCCAGAGGGCGGCGCTTACATCGTCATCGAGAACATCATCGACGACGCCCGCCGCGAAAACGCGTTCGGGCTACTCATGTCGCTCAACATGCTGATCGAGTTCGGCGACGCCTTCGATTTCACAGGCAGCGACTTCGCTGGATGGTGCAAAGAGGCCGGGTTCAAAGAGATAGATGTCGTGCCGCTCGCCGGCCCGACCAGCGCCGCCATCGCCTACAAGTAGCCAGGTCGTCTCTACGCCGCCCGCCGTCGCTTTTGCGTAAAGGCGGCAGCGGCCCGTGAATCTAGTTGTTGCCCCCGACCGGGATGCGCCAAACAAATAATGCAACGGCAAGCCCGTGTACTTCTCCTCTTCGTGCCTGCGGGGATCGGCGGCGGCCACCTCTGCTTTCGGGGCATGAAAATGCACCCCGGAAGCTGACGTCCGATCCGAGACCTACGGTCGGCTGACCGGACAGGGGCTTCCGTGGAGAACGCAGGCTGGACAGGCCGTTTTATGCGCGATGGGCTTCGAGCCCGGCTTTTCATTGGCCGCCCCTGCGACCGGCCCGGTTGTGCTTTGAGCACGTATCCGTCGATGTCGTTCGTCTACCGGTTCTCCGCCAAGTCAACGACGACGAACAGGAGGACAGATGAGATCGATCGGTCTCGACATCCATCGCGACTTCGCCGAGGTCGCGATCGCCGAATCGGGTGAGGTCCGCTCACCGGGCCGCATCGAGATGACCCCCGAGGCCCTGGAGCTCTTCGCCCAGAGCCTCGGCCACACAGACCAGGTCGCCCTGGAGGTCTCGCGGCAACGCCTGGGAGGTGGCGCGGATCATCCGCCCCCACGTCGCCAGGGTCGCGGTGGTCTCACCGGCCGACACCGGGATCCGCTCCGCGCGGGCGAAGACCGACCGCCTCGACGCCCGGGCGCTGGCGAGGCTGCTGGCGGCCGGGTCGCTGCAGTCGGTCTGGGTTCCCGACGATCGCACCCGGGCGATGCGCCGGCGCCTTCAGCGCCGCCGCAAGCTGCTGCTGGTCCGCACCAAGGCCAAGAACGAGATCCACGCCGCGCTGATGCGACGGTTGGTGAGAAAGCCCGCGGTCAGTGACCTCTTCGGCAAGCAGGGCCGGCGCTGGCTCGAGTCGCTCGAGCTGCGCGCCGAGGAGCAGGAGACGGTCGAGGGCTGTCTTCGCCAGCTCGACTTCTGCGAGTCCGAGATCGCGGCGATCGAGCAAGCGGATCGCAACCGAGGCGCTTCGCTCGCCGGAGATCCGCCGGCTGATGACGGTGCCCGGGGTCAACGTCGTCTGCGCGGCCACCTTCATGGCGGCGGTCGGCGACATCCACCGCTTCGGCGATCGCCGCAAGCTGGTCGGCTACCTGGGGTTGGACCCGAAGGTGCGCCAGTCGGGCCTTTCCGCGACGACCCGGGGGCGGATCTCAAAGCAGGGCTCCGCCTCCGGCCGACACGCCCTGGTCGAGGCCAGCTGGAGCGTCGTCAAGGCACCGGGCCCGATGCACTCCTACTACCAGCGCATCCGCGCTCGCAGAGGTGGGCAGGTGGCGATCGTCGCCACCTCGCGAAAGCTCGCCTGCCTGTTCTGGTGCCTGCTCACCCGCTCCGAGGACTACGCCTATGCGCAGCCCTCGCTGACCGCGAAGAAGCTGCGCCGCCTGGAGCTCGCGGCCGGCGCGCCGAGGGGAGCGGGCGGTGCCGGCATCTGGTCGACCAACAAGGCGCTGCGCGAGGCCGAGCAGGCACTGGCCCGACAGGCCGAGGCGGCCTATGAGCGCACCGTCGCCGACTGGACCAGGCAGCAGCGAAGGAGAAAGGGCGCCGACGCGACAACGGGGCGCGCAATTTGAAGTCACCCATCGAAGGGGACAGGCAGCGCGGCGGGCCATGCCCCGGGCCTCGCTCTTTAGCTCGTCGTCGCCGACGCCCGAGCTAACTCTCGCAAATTGGAGGTGATGCGTCCAGTCAGGACTTGACTTTCATCCGTCGCGCAAAGCAGAACTCCGCCCCCTACCGAGTGATCTGCTCCTGGTGCGACTAGCACCCGATCTGCCTCGGCGTCAGAACCCTGACCAACCCTTCAAGGCACCGGCTGCGAGTGTAGGCTTGCCCAAGGCAGGTGAGGGATCACCCACGACGCAGGTGAGGGAGAACGGATGAGAGATCGGGCGAAGGCAACACGCTGGCGCCTGCCGCTCGTCGCGCTCGTCGCGCTCGTCGCGGCGTTCAACGCGACGCCGTCCTCGGCGGCCTCAGTCGCATGCCAGGGGACCGCCTTGGTCACCGCCATCGAAGACGCCAACGCCGCTCCCGGCCCCGACACGATCAGCCTCGCGTCCGGCTGCGTCTACTCATTCACCATTCCGTATGCCTCGCTATCGTCGGGTTACGCCTCCTGGTACGGCCCATCGGCGCTGCCGGCGATCGCGTCCCAGATCACGATCGAGGGCAACGGCGCGACGATCGAGCGCGATGCATCGGCCACCGTGCCGTTCCGTCTGCTGTTCGTCGGAGCTGACCAAACGGATCCCGATACATCGAACTACGTGACGCCCGGGCCGGGGAATCTGACGCTGCGCGACCTGACGCTGAAAGGTGGCCTCGCCAAGGGCGGAGACAGCGGCAGCGGTGGTGGTGGCGCCGGCTTGGGCGGGGGGATCTTCAGCCAGGGCGCGCTCACGCTCAATCGGGTGACGCTGGTCGCCAACACGGCGCGCGGCGGTAACGGCGGCGTCACGGGAGGCGGCGGCGGGGGTGGCGGCGTCGGCGCCGATGCGACAAGTACGTCCGGGGCCGGCTTCGGCGCCGGCTTCATTTCCTCCGGCAGCAGCGGTGGCGTCGGCGACAGCAGGGGCGGCGGCGGCGGCGGATTTCGCTCCTCCGAAAACGGCGGATCAGGAACCGGCGACGGATCCGGCGGCGGCTCGCCGACCGGGGTCGGTGGCCACGGCGGTGACATCGGCGGGATCGCTCCGGGGGGCAGCGGAGGGAACGGCAGTGGGGGCGGCGGCAGTGGGTTGAGCCCATTCAGCGGGGCCGGCGGCGGCTTCGGCCAGGGCGGCGGCGGAGGCGGCTCCTCCGGTGGTGGTGGAGGTGGTGGCGTCGGAGGCGGCGGCGGAGGCGGCTCCGAGGGAGGCGGTGGAGGCGGCTTCGGCGGCGGCGGAGGCGGCGCGGGCGGCGACGGCTTTGGCGGCGCAGGCGGCTTCGGCGGTGGCGGTGGTGGTGGCGCAGGCGGCTCCGGCGGTGGCGGCGCGGGCGGCTTCGGCGGCGGCGCAGGCTCCGACAATGTCCCCAGCACCGGCGGTGGCGGCGCCGGCATGGGCGGTGCGATCTTCAACCACCAGGGCGAGCTCCAGATCCAGAACTCGACGCTCTCCGGCAACGCGGCGCTCGGTGGCACCGGTGCGGCGAGCGGTCAGGGCCTCGGCGGCGCGATCTTCAATTTCAATGGCCAGATCGACATGGACTCGGCTACGGTCGCGTTCAACTCCGCCGACGCGGGCGGCGCCGTCTACGACCTGGGCTACCTCGCAACCGACACAGGCGACCCGGCGGGCCACGCGTACACGGCGGGTGCCACGCTCGCGAACTCGATCCTCTCCAACTCGACCGGCGGGCCCGACGTCGTCTCCAATGCGCCCTCGACGGTCGTCAACGGGTCCGCCAATACGGTCCCCGCAGCCGTCGACGCGTCGGCGTCCAACCTCGTCGTGTCGCGCTCTGCGTTGGGGTCGGGCACTATCCAGGGTGCACCGCTCACCACCGATCCGCTGCTCCAGCCGCTTGCCCACAACGGCGGCCTCACGCCGACCCACGCGATCAGCGCCACGAGTCCCGCGTTCGATGCAGGCCAGACGGCGCTCGCCACCGATCAGCGCGGCGTGACCCGGCCCCAGGGAGCGGCCGACGACATCGGTGCGTTCGAGCTCGGGATCGCCGACCCAACGATCTACGACTTCTCGGGCTTCTTCGGCAAGGTCGCAAACCCGCCCACGATCAACACGGTGAAGGCGGGAACCGTGGTCCAGGCGATCTTCAGCCTCGACGGCGACCAGGGCCTCGACATCCTCGCCCCCGGCTATCCGAGGTCGCGCCAGATCGACTGCGAGAGCGGCGATCCGGTGGGCGCCGAGGAGCCGACCAGCCCCGACAAGCACGGGCTCACCTACACCTCGAAGACCGACCGCTACACCTACCACTGGCAGACCGAGAAGAAGACCTGGGCGAACAGCTGCCGGAGGCTGAACGTGAAGCTAAACGACGGCAGCTCTCACGAGGCGCTGTTCAGGTTCACCAAGTAGGGCCGGAGGGCGAGGGCGACCCGCCCGCTTTACGATCGCCGGGCGCTGAGGGCCCTGGCGGTGCTCCGGGTCGCTGCTCGCACCGGTCGGCGCCGGCAGCTCGCCGACGGGATCGCGGTGGGGCCCACGCCCGCAGCAGCGGCGGGCTGCGGGGGCCGGATACCGGAGGAACGCGACCGCGAGCTGGCCGGCCGCCTGTCGGCCGCGCCAGAAGCTGAAGACCGTCTTCGAGCACACCGCCCCTACGCGGATGGGACGCTCCTTCAGGCGCTTGGCTTCGAGGCCGGGCACGACGCCGACGGCGCGGAGCGGATCCTCCTCAAAGGCTAGCCGCGGTCGCGGCGCGCCTCAACGCCGCCGATCCCGACGTCGAGTACCCGCTGAGCACCGCCCAGGTGATCGCCGAGGGAAACGATGCCTTCGCCAAGCGCCCTGCGGGCGACGATGCTCGCCCGCGGCGAGCGACCTGCAGGAGCCTCAATGGGGCCGGCTGCCCGCTGTCCTGACCCCCTCAGGAGGGGTCATCGGGCCTGCGTGCGCTGGATCCAGCCCGCGAGTTCGAGACCGCAGGGCTGCGCCCATTGCGAGCGAGATTCGTCCCGTTGGGGTGGCCCTCGCTGTGCGTGCTCGGCAAGCGGCCCCTCGAACGCCTAGGTGTAAGACCCGAGCAGGTTGTTCAGCTCGGCTAAGCGAGCTGCGGGCGGCCTGCGGCCGAGGGAACCGTGTGGACGTTTGAAGTTGTAGCGCCATAGCCAGCCCTCAAGCGCCGCGGTTCTCTCGGCCGAGTTCCGGTAGATCGCGCCGTAGGCCCAGCCGCCGAGCATGGTGCGGATGAAGCGCTCGGCCTTGCCGTTGGTCTGCGGCCGATAGGGCCTGGTCTTCAGGTGACGGATGCCGAGCGCCCGGCAGGCGATCGAGTGAACCGCCGAGACGTAGGCGGAGCCGTTATCGGTCATCACCGCCTCGACCGAGACCCCGTGGCGGCGGTAGAAGCGAACCGCGCGGCGCAGAAAGCCAACCGCGGTGATTGCCTTCTCGTCTTTCAGCACCTCGACGTAGGCGAGTCGGGTGGCGTCGTCGACGCAGACGTGGACGGCCTCCCAGCCGACCTGGGAGCGGCGGATTCCCGAGCCGTCGATCTTGCGAGGGTTGCGGCGCCGTCGGCCGGTGGCGCGATGTCCGGCGCCACGCTCGATCCGCCCGAGCTTCTTGACGTCGATGTGAAGCAGCTCGCCGGGACGAGAGCGCTCATAGCGTTGCGCCGGCTCCATCCCCAGCCGGCCGAGCCGGCCGAGGCCGGAGCGGGTGAGCATGCCCGAGACCGTGGTCGGTGCCATCTCGAGGATCTCGGCGATCTCGGCGCCGGTCATCCGCAGCCGGCGAAGCGCGCAGATCACCTGGACGCGATCCTCGGGCGTGCGATTGTGGACGTGGTTGGCGGCCGAGGGGCGATCGAGCAGCCCGAGCTCGCCCTCGGAGCGATAACGCTGCGCCCACTTGCGGGCGGTCGGCTCGCTCACTTCGGCGGCCTCGGCCGCCTTCGTCAGCGACCATCCCTCCTTGACGATCCTCTGAACGAGGAGCTGGCGCTTTTTCAGGCTGAGAGCGGCGCTAGACCCTATGGAACGCGGCCGGTCACTAAGCGACGTCTTCGGAGCCAGATAGACAGGCCGGCACCCCGCGCAAAGAAGTGCGGGGACTGGGCCGGAGGACGGGCCTCCGGCCGACACCCCAACTTTGGGAGGTGCCGACCGTGTCCAACACTATGCCGCGCGTGGGTCTCGACGTCCATGCGAAGCAGACCCATTTGTTCTCGCTCGACCTCGCCACCGGCGAGGCCATTCGCAGGCGGATCGAGGGCCCACCGGAGGCGGTGCTTCCCCACCTCGAGCGAATCGGTGAGGAGCTGATCGCGGTCTATGAGGCAGGACCGACCGGCTTTGGCCTCGCGCGGACCGCGGCGGAGCGCGGGATCGATCTTCGGGTCGCCGCGCCGGGCTTGATCCCCAAAGCGCCAGCCGATCGAGTCAAGACCGACCGTCGAGACGCCGAGCGCTTGGCGCGACTGCTCGCCGCCGGCGAGCTGCGCTTCGTCCACGTGCCGACAATCGCCGAGGAACGCTTCCGTGACCTGCTGCGCTGCCGCGAGGACCTGCGCGGCGATCTCATGCGCGCCCGCCACCGCCTCTCCAAGTTCCTGCTCCGTCATGGGCTTCGCTTTCCGGGGCCGGGACGAAACTGGACCGTGGCGCATCACCGCTGGCTTGAGCGCCTGCACTTCTCGGATCTCGCGGCCCAAGCGAGCTTTGTCGACTACCTGGTCGCCGTCGACGGCCTCGCGCAGCGACGCGGAGTGCTCGATCGAACGATCGGCGAGCTGGTGCCCGAGAGCCCCTATGCCGAGCTGATCGCGCGCCTCCGCTGCTTTCGAGGCATCGACACGCTCTCGGCGGCGGGAATCTGCGCTGAGGTCGGCGATTTCGCGCGCTTTCGCAAACCGAAGCTGCTCGCTGGCCACCTGGGCATCACCCCGTCCGAGCGGACCTCCGACGAGAGGCGTCGCCAGGGCGGGATCACCAAGGCGGGCTCCAAGCACGCCCGGCGCCTGCTGGTCGAGGCCGCTCATCACTACGCACGCACGCCAAAGCTCAGCAGCGAGCTGCGGCGTCGCCAGGACGGTCAAGACCCCCGCGTCTGCGAAATCTCGTGGCGAGCCCAGGAGCGGCTGCATGCACGATGGGCGCATCTGCGCGGGAGACGGCGCAAGCCGGCCGGAACGGTGGCGGTTGCCTGCGCCCGCGAGCTCGCCTGTTTCGTCTGGGAGGCGGCGACGATCGACTGAAACCAAAAGAGCCCGTCCCGGCGTTGCCGGGGCGCCGGCGAGCAGCTCGAAGACCGGTCTCGTCGCGCTGAGGGCCTGCGATCCACGCTATGGGCAGCCGTCTCGGCGGTGGCGCCCGTCGTTAGAGGGCAGGTCCGCGACGAACAAGGGTCATGAGGTAGCCAGTCCTCGAATATCAGCCTGACTCACGGCAGTCGACCAAGCTGGTTCTTCGGCTCGCGGCGCCCCGGGAGCGCCGTTCCTGGGTTGCATTTTCGCCCGCAGATTGCGGCCCATTCGACACTGGCCGCTTGACAAACCCGGGTTCCATATCAGCGTGGAGCTTCATCCGGACTACCTCCTTGATGCTGGGTGGCTTGACACCCCCAGCCTTCAAGGAGGCCCGGATGAAACAACGGGCTCAGGTATTACACCTAGGCGGCGCTGTCGCTGTTCGAGCGCTGGGAGCGGGGCAGGGCACGGTGATCTGGCGTCTCGCTTCGCGCGAAAGCGGCACGGACCGTTGGACCTAGTCAATCCCGCCGAGCGCTATCGCGCCAACCAAATAATGCAACGGCAAGCTCGCGCACTTCTCCTCTTCGCGCAAATGGAAGCGCGGATTGGGCGGCTCGGCGCGCCAGGGGCGTACCGGGCCTAGAGTCTCGATAGATGGACGCCCACGCCGCAGTCCCAAGGCCTCTTCTGGACTCGAAGCGACATCGCTTAGCTCGGCGGGCGCGTGCACTTGCCCGGCTCAGCCTCGGCTGGATGACGATCGAGGGCGGAGTGGGCGTGGTCGCCGGTGTGGTTGCCTCCTCGCCGGCCTTGATCGGCTTCGGCCTCGACAGCGCAATCGAGGGCCTGGCGAGCGTGATCATCATCTGGCGCTTCGCCGAGCACCGCGTTCTCTCGGACGAGGCCGAGGATCGTGCGCAGAAGCTCGTCGCCGTGAGCTTCTTCCTGCTCGCTCCATACGTGGCGTTCGAGGCGATCAGGTCGCTCACCCTCACCGAGCACCCCGCGCTCAGCGTGATCGGAATCGTCCTCACTGCCACCAGCCTCGTCCTGATGCCGATCCTCGGCGTCGCCAAGCATCGCCTGGGAGCCCAGCTCGGTTCCTCGGCAACGGCGGGCGAGGGAACCCAGAACATCCTTTGCGCGTACCTGGCCGCGGGCGTTCTCGTTGGACTGTTGGCAAACACCTTGTTCGGCCTGTGGTGGCTCGACCCCGTCGTCGCCCTGGGGATCGCCGCGCTCGCCTTGCGGGAGGGTCGGGAGGCTTGGCACGGCGAGTCGTGCGCTTGCTGACGGACGATCGCCCTCCCGTCAAGCTGGCGCATTCAGCGGTTTCCCGCATCGCGATCGCGTGGTTTCATCGGAAGCGGGCGACCGGCGAGGTCGGCGATCATGGCCTTCAATCGCCGATCCCCCTAGGAGAAGACCATGAGCCACCCGAGAAGAGGAGCCTTCCTATCCGTGACCACGGCACGATGTGGAGCGGCTGTGACTGGGACTGGATGCACCGGGGTCGCCACGTGACCGTACGTGCTCACCACCGCAGCGGCGGAGGCTGGATCGCCCGACGGATCGCCCCATGGGGTCGGGGCGGAATGATGATGTGACGATGCAGAGCGTCGGCGTCTCTCCCAGGAGATTCCTGGCCTGCGCCGCTCTCGCGCTTGCCTCGATCCTCCTCATCGCCCCGGCCTCGGCTAGTGCCGACCTGAGCTCCGAGGTCCAACAGGGCCAGCAGCTCGCCGACTCGGTCAAGTCGGGACAGACGATGTGCTCGGACCTCTCAACAGATCAGTTCGAGCTGATCGGCGAGTACGCGATGGACACCTACCTGCCGAGCACGACCGCGCGCGAGGCGATGAATCAGCACATGGTCGCGATGATGGGCCACTCAGGTGAGCAGCGGATGCATGCCGTTCTCGGCCAGCGGTACTCCGGCTGCGCCTCTGGGTCGGCATCGGGATGGGTGGCCCCGATGCTCGGGATGATGAGCCGCTACGGCTACGGCGGCCCAGGCCAATCAGAGATGGGCCCGGGGATGATGTACGGCCAGGGCTATGGTCCTGGCCCGGCCGCACCGTCCTCCTCAACGGATAGCGGCGACGGCATCGGAGCGGCGGGGATCGCTGCCATCGCTTTCGGGGCCGCACTGCTGGCCGGCCTGCTGGTCGCGCTCGGCTTCTGGCTGCGCCACCGCACCGCATAGGCCCGCAGACGGACGTGCCACTGCGTGGAAGCAGAAGCCGGCGCCCGAGGCTAATCCCTGGGGCCCACCGGAATCGCGCCAAACAAATGGGGATCATCCCCAAACAAATAATGCAACGGCAACCTCAGGTGCGGTCGCAGTGCCGAGGAGAGGCGGCGTGATCTCCAAGCGGGTTCGCGCGGAACACGAGCAGGCTGAGCAGCTCGATCAGGCGTGTCGGCCGCAACCCGAGCTGCCGCCGCTCGTGCACGACGGCCCGCGCAGGACAAGCGCCGCAGCGAGGAGCGTGACCAATCTGACGGCCCCCGCCGCCTCACCGGTAGCGGTATCTGAGTCCAATGCGAACGCGAATCCTGAGGCGTTGAGTCACCGTGTGCGGGCGAGGCGCGGCCTTTAGCCCCGGCTCGGCTGGACGAGGCCGGACTCGTACGCAAGGACGACGGCCTGCACGCGATCACGCAGCTCGAGCTTCATCAGTACGCGAGCAACGTGCGTCTTCACGGTTGTCGTACTCACGAATAGCTTCGTTGCGATCTCGGCGTTCGAGAGCCCAGCGGCGAGCAGCTTGAGCACCTCGAGCTCGCGCGGGGTCAGCTGTTCGAGCTCCGGGACGGCGCTCTCGGGCGACGCTGGTGGGCGGCGGACGAATTCAGCGATCAGGCGCCTGGTCACCGACGGAGCGAGCAACGCGTCACCGCTCGCAACCGCCCGGATCCCGGCTACCAGCTGCTCGGGCGGCAGGTCCTTGAGCACGAACCCGCTCGCCCCGGCGCGCAGCGCGCCGTATACGTACTCGTCCATGTCGAAGGTGGTCAGCATCACGACCTTCGTCGAGCGGCCGCTCGCGTCGAGCAGCCGCCGGGTCGCCTCGATCCCATCGAGCCGGGGCATTCGCACGTCCATCAGCACCACGTCGGGGCGAAGGCGGCGCGCCGCGGCGACCGCCTGCTCTCCATCAGAGGCCTCGCCGGCAACCTCGAGATCGGGCTCGGCGTCGAGGATCATCCGGAAGCCGGCGCGAACGAGCGCCTCGTCGTCGGCGATCAGGACGCCGATCGTCATGCTGCCGCGACCGGCAGGCGCGCCCGCAGCTCGAACCCGCCCTCGGGCCGCGGCCCGGCCGCGAGCTCGCCGCCGTAGATCGATACGCGCTCGCGCAGCCCGATCAGGCCGTGGCCCTCGTCGCTTTCGGCGGTGCCGCCGCGGCCGTCGTCGCTCACCACGATCTCGATCGCCCCCACCGCGTAGCGAAGGAGCACCTCGGCCCGTCGAGCATGGGCATGCTTGAGCGCGTTCGTGAGGCCCTCCTGCACGAGCCGGTACGCGGTGAGTGCGACCCCGGGCGGGAGCGGCGCGGCCGCGCCCTCGGCGCGAAACTCGACTTCGAGCCCGGCCGCGCGGGTCTGCTCGACCACGCGGTCAAGCTCGCTGAGACCCGGCTGGGGCGCGAGCATCGGCGCCTCCTCCGGATCGCGCAGGACGCCGACCATCCGCCGCATCTCCGCGAGCGCCTCACGGCCTGTCCGCTCGACCGCGCCGAGCGCCTGGTGCTCCCGCTCCTGCTCGGGCTGCAGGAGACGCCGCACCGCCGAGGTCTGAACGGTCATGACGCTGACGCTGTGTCCGACGGCGTCGTGAAGCTCGCGCGCGATCCGGGCGCGCTCTTCCGCGACCGCGATTCGCGCCCGCTCCTCCCGCTCCCGCCGGGATCGCAGCGCGCGTTCGTGTCGCTCCGCGAGCCGGCGCCGGCGAAGGTAGGAGCCGAGGAGCCACGCGATCGCGATCGGAGAGAGCCAAAGCAGCGCGCCGAGGTGCTTGGCGACGCTCGTCTGCATCGGGTCGCGGAGGCTCCAGATCGTCGCGGTGGCGACCAGGGCGCCGAGTCCGACGAGCGCGCGGCGCCGATCGGCGTGTGCGGCGACCGAGTAGGCGGCGATGATCGGCAGGGCGAAGCTGCCGAAGCTCTCGGGTGCGCCGAAGGCGAGCCACTCGACGGCGAGCGGGACACACACCATCACCGCGCTCGCGAGCGGGAAGCGCCGGCGAAACACCAGGGCCAGGGCGGCGAGAAGGTAGGCGACCGAGACGGCGAGGTGGGGACCGGTCATATGGGTGGGGGTGAGGAGGGCGTTCGGCGCCCACACCTCGAGCTGGGTCACGATCACGATCGCGGCCACCAGCACGAGGTCGAGCGTCTCGTTCCGCCTGGTCACAGCTCGAAGCCGCGTCACCGGTCGAAGGTATCGCCACGGGGCCTCGCGCGCATCGTCTTTGCGAATGACTCGAGATCGTCCTCGCTGCGGACGCCGAATCGATCTCGGGGCCGACGACAGCCGGCCCCCGCCGGCCTAGGTTGGCACCGTCAACCACCAGGAAGGGGTAAGTCGACATGAAACATTCGATCGGCGAGAAGGACAGAGCCCGCGTTTTCGGCCGGGCTCGCGTCGCCGTCGCGCTGCGCGCCGCGGTCGCGGCCGTGATCGCCGCGGCGGTGATCGCCAGCGCCGGATCGGCGCAGGGTCCGCCGCACACGCTGCATCTCGTCGCCACGAACCAGAAGGCGGTCGGCTTCTTTCCCAATCACAAGCTGCACCAGGGTTCTCGGCTCGGCTTCGGCGACAAGGTCAGGGGCGATGACACCGGCGGCCTCCGGGGGGTGTGCACGGTGATCGGCAACCGGGCGCTCTGCAACATCCAGGCGCACCTCTCGCAGGGGAATCTGAGCCTGCAGGGCCTGCGCCCACTCGGGCGGGCCAATCAGTTGCCGATCGCGGTCACCGGGGGTACCGGCGGCTACGACGGGGCTGGTGGAACGGCCTCGGTGACGGAGGTGGGCGCGGGCAAGGCTCGGATCACCGTCACGCTAGTTCCCTGAGCGGGCGACGGCGCCGGAGACGGGCCCAGCTCATCGTGAACCATCGCACCCCCGCGTCCCCGCCGCCGATCACGGCAAGGGGAGTTAGCGCTCCCTATCGGTGGAGGGCGAGCCCGGTGAGCAGCTCGTGCACGGTCCCGGCGGCGACCGACGCGGTGATGTCAGTGGCCCCGAGCGGCGCCGACGGGATCACCTCGACCACATCGGCGCCGACGAGCTCAAGCTGTGCTGCGAGCTCGCGACATGCCCACAGCAGGTCGGCGCTGGTCATACCCCCCGGCTCCGGGGTGCCGGTACCGGGCGCGAACGCCGGGTCGAGGACGTCGATGTCGATCGAGGCGAACGCCGGTCCGGGCCCAACCGCATCGATCGCTTCGGCAAGCACGTCGGCGATGCCGCGCTCCAGAACCTCGCGCATGCGCAGCGCTGTGATCCCGCGCTCGTGCTGCCAGGCGAACTCCACCTCACCGGGCCAGTAACCGCGCAGGCCGACCTGGGCGTAGCGGTCTCCGCTGACGTGCCGTTGCTCGACCAGCCTGTACATCGGGCTTCCGTGCGAGCGCTCGACCCCCCAGAGCTCGCGGCCGGTGTCGGTGTGGGCGTCGAAATGGATCAGCCCGAGCGGGCCGTGGCGCTCGGCACAGGCGCGGATGTCGGGCTCGGCGATCGAGTGGTCTCCGCCGAGCACCAGCGGGATCGCCCCGGCGTCGACAACGTCGCCGACGATGCGCTCGATCGCCGCATGCGAGGCGACTGGGTCGGCCGGGATCACCGCCGCGTCGCCGAAGTCCACCACCCTCAGCGCCTCGAACGGATCGACCCCGGCGTCGAGGTGCACGCCGCCGAAGCCGTTGCTCGCGATCCGGATTGCCAGCGGACCGAGGCGCGTGCCTGGAAGGTCCGTGACAAGCTCGTCTAGGGGCGCGCCGACAATGGCCACATCGACCCCGTCGAGGTCGTTCACCGACTCGGTGTAGGGACGGGCCCCGAACGACTGCAGGCCGGCGTAGTCGGGACGTCCGTAAGGTTTCCAGCGCTCGTGCGGGTCGATCGTCGTCATCGGGTGCCAGGATGCCCGATCGAGGCCGCCTAGAGGCTTGATGTGGGTCTAACGACCGTCAAAGGCGACCAGGGAACGGAGCGGCCGCCCGATCTGGGCGTTGATGAACATGCCGAGGGTGAGCGCGAGCAGTCGCTGGGCGATCCGCTGGGCGAGGCCAGCGAGCGTCTTGGCCAAGTGGCGGCGCAGGCCCATCTGCTCCTTGAGGTTGGCGAACACCGATTCGATGACCAGGCGGATCCCGGCTTTGGCGACCTCCTCGGGAGGCCGGGAGCCGAGCCGGTGGCGAGCCGGAGTGACGATCTCGACCCCGCAGAGCCGGAGGGTTTCGGCGAACTCGCGCCCCCAGAGCCCCTTGTCGGCGAGAAGAATGGTGTCGGGATGGGCGCTTGCGAGCCGGAAGGTGGGCTCGTATTCGCGCTCGTTGGCGGGCTCGAGGTCATAGCCGAGCGGCACCCCGGCCGAGTCGGTGACCAAGACCAGGCGCATCCCCCAGACCCACTCGGACTTCGAGGCGCAGTAGCCGTAGGCGCCGTGGCCGGCGAACTCGCTCTTCGTCGCGCAGCCGGCGTAGTTGGCGACCGAGATCAGGGTGCCATCGACGAGCCGCGCCCGGCCGGTGGCGATCAGCTCGGCGATCGCCAGCTGCGTGGAGCTGATCTGCGGCACCAGCCGGCGCAGCCTGCGGTTGTATTGGGTTTGGTCGGGCAGGTGGGGAAACCAGCCCGGAAGCCGGTAGTCGATCATCCCCAGGAACTTGCGATCCGAGCACTCGCCGGTCGCCGCCTGGGCAACCGCGAGCGCGATCAGCTCGGCGTCGGTGATCTTGCCTTCGGGACCCGAGCGAGGAATCGAAAGCGAGTGCGCGAACACGTAGGCTGCAACCACGAGGGTCTCCAGCGATGCTGTCATCTCGTGCTCCAATCACGAGGGGGCAGGGCTGGAGGCCCTTTTCCTTGCTCACGACCGGGTTCCTTGCGATGAGCGGCGAACCCACATCAAGCCTCTAGGCGGTTCGCCCCCGACCCTTTCTGAGCGTGCCTCCTGCTCTTGCGCAAAGCACGAGCCGTCGCCGGTCCTAAAGCTCCGTCTCGGGCGGCGCAAAGACCACCAGGAGCTCGAGGTCCTCGACGATGTCGATGAACCGGTGCTCGGCAAGCCTCGCTACGAAGGCGACCGACCCGGGCTCGACCGCCTGTCGCTCTCCCTCGACTTCGAGCTCGGCGCGTCCCGCGAGCACGTAGTAGATCTCGTCCTCGGCGTGCGGCGTCTGCCGATCGACTTCTCCCGCGGAGAGCCGGTAGACGCCGGCGCTGAATACCCCCGCGCGCAGGAACTCGCGCCACCGATCGCCTGCGGCGCGTGCCGCCTCGACGACCTGGTCGAGCTCAACCGCCACGTGGCGCGGTTCGGCCATCGATGGATGGTACGTCGGCTAGTCAGAAACGATGTCGACGACGGCCGCTGTCGCCTTTCTACCTGACCTCACGCCTCGGGACGCGTCCCGTGGCACAACATAGAATCGGACGATGCCGCTGCTGAGCGCCAACCCGATGTGGGAGAACTTCGCGACGCGGGCGCTGTTCTCGGCGTCCTACGGAGGGGCCGACTTCGGCGAGTGCCAGGCGACGATGCTACGGATCGGCGACGACGGCGACGGCGACGCCTGGTACCGCGAATGGCTCGCCACCGCTGACCAGCTCGCGCAGACCGCCGCGGCGAGCGAGGCCGGCGGCCACGCCGTCAGCGCCCGCGAGGCATACGTGCGCGCGGCCGGCTACTACCGCACGAGCTACCAGCCGCTGTTCGGCGCGCCCGTGGACCCGCGGCTGCGCGCTGCCTTTGACAAGGAGTGGGAGGCGCTTGCCGCGGCGGCCCGGCTGGCCGACCCCCCGGTCGAGATGGTCGAGATTCCCTTCGAGGACGGGAGCCTGCCCGGCATGCTCGCGCAGCCGGCCGGCAACGGTGCGGTGCGGGGGACCATCCTGCACACCAACGGCTACGACTCCGACCTGAGCGAGATGTACGTCGCGCACGTCCCGGCGGCGATCGAGCGCGGCTATCGGATCCTGCTCTTCGACGGCCCGGGCCAGGGCCGCAACCTCATCCGCGACGCCAAGCCGATCCGGCATGACTGGGAGGCCGTCGTCGGTCCCGTCATCGAGTGGGTCGTCGAGCAGCCGGGTGTCGACCCCGATCGCATCGTCCTCGCCGGCTGGAGCTTCGGCGGCTTCCTCGCGCCGCGTGCCGCCGCCTTCCAGCCCCGGCTCGCCGCCCTGATCGCCGACCCGGGGCAGTGGGATCAGCGCGACGCGATCGCCCCCATACTCCCGCTCACCGACGAACAGAAGGAAGACTTCCCGGACATCGACCCGCATGCGCTGGACGAGATGGAGGAGTGGCTTGTCGGGCCAAAAGGCGACCCGATGCTCCGCTGGGCCTTGCTCCGGCGGGGCAAGTGGGTGCACGCCAAGCCCACGCTGTTCGAGACACTGGCCGAGCTCGCTCGGTTCCGGCTGTCCGACGTGGCCGACCGGATCGCCTGCCCGACGCTTCTGACCCAGGCAGAGAACGATCCCGTCAGCGCGGCCGCCCCGAAGCTCTACGACGCGCTGACCGTCGAGCGCAAGACCCTGATCAAGTTCACCGCGGCCGAGGGCGCGGGAGACCATTGCGAGGCGAGCGGACGCCGCCTCTTCCACCAGCGCGCATACGACTGGCTCGACGAGACGCTGGCATCCCAGCCATAGCGACCGTGTCGTGCTGGTCGTTGCTGCAGGCTGCTGGCAGTCGGGCAGCTCGCGATCGAGCGGGTCGCGCTCTTCCATAAACGGCCTCAGTCAAGGCCAGTCTCCACCGCGGCCGAGGCGATCGTTCCATATGACGGCATGAGTGCCGCTGCTTGTCGCGCATTGCGGCAGCAAACCTGAGCGGCCGGTCGCATTTATCGTCACAGCGGGATGCGGCTGTACCGGGCACCCCCACGGATTGGACCGATGAGGTCGCGGCCTCCGCGCGGTCTGTTCTCGCAGTGGAACGCGACCACACAGCAGAGGAGACGATGACGCATCATGACCGCGCACGTAACCGCTGAGATCCATGGCTTCAGCCATCCCGACGCTACGCCGACGCCGTGGGCGGTGGGGCTTCAACATGTCATCGACGCTGACACGTTCTGGCTGGCGACGGTCCGCCCCGACGGCAGGCCGCACGTCACGCCACTGATCGCCGTGTGGCACGGCGACGCGATCTGGTTTACCACCGGTCCGGACGAGCGAAAGGCGAAGAACCTCGCCGAGAACTCATCTTGTGTCCTGACCACCGGACGCAGCGACCTCGTGGAAGGCGGTCTCGACGTCGTGCTCGAGGGCGCGGCTGAGCAGATCACCGACGAGGCCGAGCTACAGCCGATCGCCGACGCGTTCGCGGCGAAGTACGGCACCGAGACCTGGCACTTCGTCGTCCGCGACGGCGCGTTCAGCCTGCACGATACGGGCGGACGCGCCATCGCTTTCCGCGTGCGGCCTCTGCGCGGCCTCGGCTTCCGCAAGGGCGATACGTTCAGCCAGACAACCTGGCGCTTTCGCGAATGAACGCGTCGCTCGAGCTCCCGCTTTCGCGTGCGACCTCAAGGGGTCAATGCACCACCCCGGACTGACGCAGCCCAACGGCTTCGAGGGCGCGTTCAGCCTCGCGGGGCGGGACCCCATTCCGGACCGAAGTCGAATAGGGGCGAGGTCGTGACGGACCGACGGTGGCTTCCGTCCGGTCGCGAGGTCCAGATGTCGCCGACAAACGGATGGTGACGGTCGCCCGCCTTGAACCTCACGTAGGCGATCCTGCGGCCGTGGGGCGACCACGAGGGCGTGAAGCTCTGGACCTCACCGCCGGTGTGGTGGGTCACGTAGCGGATCTTCGCGCGGCACTCGCTTACGGGAGCACACTTCGCGGGCACGGTCGCGATGTTCTGGCTCTTCCCGCTTGGCGGCCCCTGGCCGTAGGTCTGGAAGACGATCCGATCCTTGGTCGGACCGCTTCGCGCAGGGGACAGGTCTGGGTCGGCGGCATCGAGCCTCCACGGGGTCAGGCGGCGCAGGTCGCTCCCGTCGGCGTCCATCCGAAACAAAGCCTCATGAACGTCCGCGTTACGGACCCGGTCGAAAACGACGTAGCTGCCGCCGGGCGAGAACCGAGCGTGGTAGTCCTCGAACTTGCCGTCGATTCCGGGCTGAGAGAGCCGCCGGATGTCGGAGCCATCGGTACGCGCGGTGTGAAGCACCGCCGAACGGGCCGAGTTATTGACTTGGTCGAACGGGCCGATGACGGGCGTATACGCGATCCGTTGGCCGCTGTTGAGCCAGGTCGGCGCGTCAAGGATCACGCACGGGTCGGTGCAGCCGAGGTCGGGGACCCGCCGGTGATCGCCTCCAGCTCCCTTGAGGACGATCTTCGAACTGTCGCCGTCGTTGAGGTCGCGCTCAAATGCGATTTGCCTGCCGTCCGGCGAGATCGCGGCGTTGACGTCCTGAGTGTGAGCCCCCGGAAAGGTCAGCCTTCGCAGATCACTACCGTTCGCCCGCGCGGACATGAGTCGGGCGCTATTCGCGCCGCCGCGCTCGAACCGCGTCCAGACGATTCTCGATCCTGGCTTTGCGCTCGTCGGAGCCGCAGCCACCGCCAGCACGCCCAGCAAGGCAACGCTCACTGTAAGCACGCGCTCAGCGCGCCGTTTGGTGAGTGCGATCCGCAGGCTGTGGGTCGAACCAGACTGACGCACTTCGCGACCTCCTTGTTATTCGAGACGGAGGCCCGGCGCGCCGGCGAGTCCGTTCGGGCTAATCGGCAGTGGGCCACCCGCCCATGTGGGACAACCCTCTCATCCGAGGGTCGAGCGGGTCAAGTCGATGGAGGCGCCAGTTCCTGTTCGTGTGGGAACCGCAGCGATCCGTCGAGGCTAGCCCTGCCAAGCGGAATCGCGCCCCGCTGACTGGGACAGGGGCTTGCTGGAGAACGCAGGCTGGACAGGCCGTTTCTTGCGCGATGGGCCCAGAGCCCGGCTTTTCAGTGGCCGCCCCTGCGACCGGCCCGGTTGTGCTTTGAGCACGGATACGTCGCTGTCGTTGTCCACCTGCCCTCCGAGATCAACCACAACCAGGAGGTGCAGAGACGAGATCGATCGGTCTCGATATCCACCGCGACTTCGCCGAGGTCGCGATCGCCGAGGGCGGCGAGGTCCGCTCGGCGCCGCGGATCGAGATGACGCCCCAGGCGTTGGAGCTATTTGCCCAAAGCCTCGGAGCGGACGACCGGGTGGCGCTCGAGGTTTCCGGCAACGCCTGGGAGGTGGCGCGGAGCATCCGCCCCCATGTCGCCAAGCTGGTCGTGTGTCTCTCCCGCCGACACCGGGATCCGCGCCGCGCGGGCGAAGACCGACCGCCTCGACGCCCGAGCGCTGGCGAAGCTCCTCGCGGCGAGGCCAGCTCGATGGGGTCTGGGTGCCCGACGAGAAGACCCGAGCCATGCGTCGCCGGCTCGGGCGCAGAGCGCAGCTGGTGCGGGTGAGGACGAAGGCAAAGAATGAGATCCACGCCGCGCTCATGCGCAGGCTCGTCGCAAAGCCCAAGGTGACGATCTCTTCGGCTTGCGGGCCGCCGCTGGCTTAAGGAGGTCGAGCTGCCGGCCTACGAACGCGAGACCGTCGACGGCTGCCTGCGCCAGCTCGACTTCTGCGAGCAGAGATCGCCGAGATCGAGCGCGTCGTCGCCACCGAAGCCCTCGCCTCACCGCAGATCCGCCGCCTGATGACGATCCCGGGGATGAACGTGATCACGGCGTCGGCGTTCATGGCCGCGATCGGCGACATCGGCAGGTTCGGAGACCGAAAGAAGCTGGTCGGTTACCTGGGCCTCGATCCGAAGGTGCGCGAATCGGGAACCACGCCGGCGTCGCGGGCGCGGATCTCAAAGCAGGGCTCCTCATCGGGGCGCTACGCGCTGGTCGAGGCTGCCTGGTCGGTGATCTTGGCCCCCGGCCCGATGCACGCCTTCCTTTGAGCGCATCCGCGCCCGCCGAGGACACCAGGCGGCGATCGTCGCGGTGGCGAGAAGGCTGGCCTGCCTTTGCTGGTGCATGCTGACCCGAGGCGAGGACTACGCCTACGCGCAGCCATCGCTGACTCAGAAGAAGATCCGCCGGGCGGAGATCCGCGCCGGCGCTCCGAAGCGCAAGGGGTAAGGCGCGGCACCTGGGCGGCGAACGCGGCGATCCGCCACGCGGAGCACGAGCTCGCCCTCCAGGCCGAGGTCGCCTACAGGCGCACGGTCGCCGACTGGGAGCGGGCCCAGAAGAAAAGGGGCGCCGGCGCGACACCGGGGCGCGCATCTAGTGGGCCGTCAAGCGGCCAAGCAGCGCGGCAGGACCAAGCCCCAGAGCCTGCTCTTTAGCTCGTCGTCACCGACGCCCTTAGCAGGCACTCTCCCAAATTGGAGGTGATGCGTCCAGTCCGGACTTGACTTTCATACGTCGCGCAAAGCGGAACTGTCGGTTACTCCCGCGGCCCGGCGGCTTCACTGGGAGGAACGCCCGTCGAGCCGCCTCGCTTCTACGCGCAGCCCAGCGACTCGCGCACCGCCTCGGCCTCGTCGATCAGGTCGTTGGCGTCGGCGGTGGCGATCGCCTTGCCGCTCTGCTTGCTGACCTCGCCGATGAAGTCCGTGAGCTTCTTGCACGCCTTGTGGGTATCGCCGGCGTCGAGCTGGTTCTGCGCCCCGGTGAGCGTCTTCACCAGGCCGTCCTCGACCTTGCTCGACAGGTTGAGCGCCTCGACCGAGTCGATCAGGTCGGCGATCGTCGCCGGCCCGGTGTAGGTGACGGTGACGAGGCCGTTGCCATCGCGAACCCCGGTCTGAAAGGTGGTGCCCACGGGTCCGTGGCCCGAGCCGCCGCCGCCACCGGCGGCGTTGAGGCCGCCGCCGCCGCCGTACCAGCCACCACCACCACCACCACCACCGGCCGCGATACCCGTGCCGCCGTCACCACCGACGCCGACGCCGCCCGGTGTCGCGGGCGCGGTGGCGGTTCCCCCGGTGTCCTGCTTGCCGCCGCCGCCGGCCACGGAACCGCTGCAAATGCCGGCAGTCGAGGCGAGTCCGGCGTCGCCGCTCTCCCCGCCACCATCACCGCCAAACACCGGTTGGCTAGGACAGGAAACCTCCCCGCCCCCGCCGCCGCCGCCGGCGACGAGCATACGGTCTGCGAACGCCGTGCCGCCGATGCGGATGTCGGAGGCGCCGCCGCCGCCGCGGCCGCCGGCGCCGCCGCCGTTGAAGCCTCCCGCAGGGCTACCTCCTTGCCCGCCGACGTTGACCTCGATCGAGTCGCCGGGGGTGACGGCGATCGTCGCCGTGGCTTCGCCGCCGAGCCCGGGGGCAAATAGGGAGTCGCCGACAGTTCCGCCACCCCGCGCCCCGTAGAGGTCGAAGGTCGCGCTGGTGACCCCGGCGGGGACGGTCCAGGTGTGTGTGCCGACGGTGTCGAAGGTGTCGGTGGTCGCCGATGCAGGCGCGGCGAACGCCATCGCCCCAGCCGCGGCCACGCCAATCACGATCGCGAATCGCTTACCCATGCCGTCTTCCCTTCCGTGGGCAAGCGGCATTCGCCGACCCCTCTAGTACGGGTGCGAGCCTACACCCGATCCGGGCGGAGTCAAGGAACCGCCGCAGCACGGGCCATTGCGAGATCGCCTCCGTTCTGATTCGAGCGTAGGACTGGCGCTTCTGAGGTCGCACGTGAAGGCAGAAGCGCGGTGATCTAGGTATTCCCCCTGACGGGGATCGCGTCAAACAAAGCTCGTCCACGTCGACGTCAAGAAGCTGGGGCGGATCCAGGTACCCGGGTCACCGGGTGACCGGCAATCGCCGCCAGAAGGCCTTCAGGCGCTGGGAGGGCGGGCGCAAGGTCACCGGCTGGGAGCTCGTCCACGTCTGCGTCGACGACGCCACCCGGCTCGCCTGTGCCGAGGTCCTCGCCGATGAGCGCGCGAGCTGGGGCTAAAGCACCTCACCACCAAGCCCTATAGGCCACGGACCAACGGCAAGGCCGAGCGCTTCATCCAGACGCTTCGAAACCGCTGGGCCTATGGCGCCATCTACGGCAGCTCCGCGGAGCGGACCAGGGCGCTGCCCGGATGGCTTTCCCCCTACAACTTCAAACGACGACACGGCTCCCTCGCCACCGACCGCCCGCGGTCGGCTCGCCGAGCTGGAACAACGTTGTGAGTACCTACCTCTAGAGGCTTGATGTGGGTTCGCCGCTCATCGCAAGGAACCCGGTCGTGAGCAAGGAAAAGGGCCTCCAGCCCTGCCCCCTCGTGATTGGAGCACGAGATGACAGCATCGCTGGAGACCCTCGTGGTTGCAGCCTACGTGTTCGCGCACTCGCTTTCGATTCCTCGCTCGGGTCCCGAAGGCAAGATCACCGACGCCGAGCTGATCGCGCTCGCGGTTGCCCAGGCGGCGACCGGCGAGTGCTCGGATCGCAAGTTCCTGGGGATGATCGACTACCGGCTTCCGGGCTGGTTTCCCCACCTGCCCGACCAAACCCAATACAACCGCAGGCTGCGCCGGCTGGTGCCGCAGATCAGCTCCACGCAGCTGGCGATCGCCGAGCTGATCGCCACCGGCCGGGCGCGGCTCGTCGATGGCACCCTGATCTCGGTCGCCAACTACGCCGGCTGCGCGACGAAGAGCGAGTTCGCCGGCCACGGCGCCTACGGCTACTGCGCCTCGAAGTCCGAGTGGGTCTGGGGGATGCGCCTGGTCTTGGTCACCGACTCGGCCGGGGTGCCGCTCGGCTATGACCTCGAGCCCGCCAACGAGCGCGAATACGAGCCCACCTTCCGGCTCGCAAGCGCCCATCCCGACACCGTTCTTCTCGCCGACAAGGGGCTCTGGGGGCGCGAGTTCGCCGAAACCCTCCGGCTCTGCGGGGTCGAGATCGTCACTCCGGCTCGCCACCGGCTCGGCTCCCGGCCTCCGGAGGAGGTCGCCAAAGCCGGGATCCGCCTGGTCATCGAATCGGTGTTCGCCAACCTCAAGGAGCAGATGGGCCTGCGCCGCCACTTGGCCAAGACGCTCGCTGGCCTCGCCCAGCGGATCGCCCAGCGACTGCTCGCGCTCACCCTCGGCATGTTCATCAACGCCCAGATCGGGCGGCCGCTCCGTTCCCTGGTCGCCTTTGACGGTCGTTAGACCCACATCAAGCCTCTAGGCGACGAATGCTCCTTAAAGGCCGCCCTTGTAGAGCAGGCGGTTCGCTGTACCAGAGGGGTTGTTCTGGATCACGCCGGGGGTGGCATGCTCGACGAGCCAGGTGCTGGTAGCGGCCGGTGTGCTCGCATGATCCGCGAGATACAGCGCCGCGGTTCCTGCGACTGCTGGCGCGGCCATCGAGGTGCCGCTGATCGTGTTCGTGGCGGTTAGGCTCCCGATCCAATCGCTGGTGATTGATACCCCGGGTGCATAGGCGTCAATGCATTGGCCCCAATTCGAGAACGACGCCTTCTTGTCGGCCGAGTCACTTGCGGCGACCGTGAACGCCGCCGGCGCGCGCGCCGGCGAATAGTTACAAGCATTCGCATTTGAATTGCCCGCTGCGACGCTTACGAACACGCCCGAGTGAATCATCCCGCTCACGGCCGCGTCGACTGCAGCGCTGGCACCCGCGCCAAGCGACATGTTCGCCACCGACTTATCGGCGACATGATGTTCCGTGACCCAATTCACACCATCGATCACGCCTGCAGTGGTCCCGGATCCGGAGCAATTGAGAACCTTCACACCGACAAGCCTCGCGAGCTTGGCCACTCCGTACTTCGTGCCGCCGACGGTTCCTGCGACGTGAGTGCCGTGCCCGTTGCAGTCTGAACCGTTTCCGCCGAATACATCAAAGCCGTTGTGCGCCCGGGAGCCGAAATCAGTGTGGTTCGCTTGTAATCCTGTATCGATTATGTAGGCGTGGACGCCAGCACCCTCCGACGAATAGTCGTAGGTGCCATTGAGGGGCAGAGACCGCTGGTCGATACGGTCAAGATTCCAGGGGGCGGCGGTCTGCGTAGCCGTTTCCTTGACGCGAGCATCCTGCTCGACGTACTTCACTTTCGGGTGATGCCTCAGGCGGCGAAGCTGGCCGTGGGTTAGATGCGCGGCAAATCCCTTTATGTCTGCGTCGTACACGAAGAGCGGTTTCGCGTTCACCGAGGAGGCGACCCTCTTAGCCTCTGCTCTCGCTTTTCGCTCGGATCGCTTGGTCGGGTTGTTCGGCAACGCGCCCTTGAGGACCACGATGTACCGATGTTTGACGCCTGCGCTGCGGGCCGCGTGAAGAGGCGCCAGCTGATCGCGCGAGGAAGCTTGCGCGGCGGCACTGATGGTGAGGACCATTAGTGCCGTCGCCGCCAGGGCCACGACCAAGGCCAACGCGTCCCGAAGATGGTTGGCGGCGAAACCAGCGAAGCGCTGCGTTGGGCGGGAGCGACTCATCTGTGTACCTCCGGGTGCTGGGGCTGAGGGTCAGGCGGAGGCAGGCAGATGGTCTAGCGGCTGATCAGCCGTCGAGCGTCCGTCCAATCCTTTGGACCGAGCGAACGTAGCACGGACTTGC
Organism: uncultured Actinomycetes bacterium; assembly: GCA_963829735.1. Lineage (GTDB taxonomy): Bacteria > Actinomycetota > Thermoleophilia > Solirubrobacterales > 70-9 > AC-56. The sequence goes on along the minus strand of CAWHJT010000002.1, from coordinate 322,273 downwards.
GCTGCCGCCACCAATGCTTGCTCGCCCGGACTGCTGTTTTCGCGCGTGAAAGCAGAGGTGGGGGCCGAACCTACTCACTTCTACCGAGCGGAATCGCGTCAAACAAGCAATTCAACGGCAAGCCGGCGCGGTGCTCCGTTTCGCGAAGCGGCAGCGCCCTACTCCTGCAGCCCGGCGGCTTCGAGGGCTTCCGCTGGCTCCGAGAAGAAGCGCGTGTAGACGATCTTGCCTCGCCGCAACCTCGTGAATACGCCGAGCGGGACGTTGAGGTCAACGCCGCTCGCTCGCCCGCGAGCCCGGAACCGGCCAATGCCGACGACCTGCTCTCCGGCGTCTCGGGTCTCGTCGATCTCAAACCGCACCTCTGCCCACTCCTTCGTCATCTCGGCCAGGAACCGCTCCAGCCCCTCATGACCCCAATAGGACTCGCCCTCCAACTGGGCGCGCAGGGGATAGAACTCCGCCTCCTCGTCCCAGAGGGCCATCCAGGCTTCGCGGTCGCCGCGATTCCACGCGTCGACGGCCGCGAGTGCGATCTCGACGTTCTCCTGCGACATCGCCTACTCCCGCAGCCCGGCGGCTTCGAGGGCCTCCTGTTCGGTGCCGAACAGCGTGCTTCGGGCGATCTTTCCGTCGATCACCGTGTAGAGGGCGGCGAAGGAACTGGTTACCGGGACGCCGCTGCCCTTGCTGCGCCCGGTCTCGGTCACAGCGGCCAGTATCGCCCCGGAGCCGAGGTCGGTCAGGTGTTCCACCTCGTAGTGATAGTCCTCGAACGTCCCCGCGTAGCGGCGCATGTGGTCCGCAACCCCCTCTGGGCCAAACGCCGCATCCTCCTCAGGCCCGCCGATGCGTGCCATATCCACGACGTGAGGATCCAAGAACGAAAGAGCGTGCGGGAAGTCTCGGCTCCGGACCGCCTCGATGTGCTCGCGCACGATCTCGACCTGCTCCTGCGACATCGCCACGGAGTATCCCCGCTCTGACCACCGGGGCCCAGAACCGTAGGACCGGTGCGCGCAAGAGCGGAAGTGCGCTGAGCTACGTGTTGCCGGTCACCGGAATCGCGTCAAACAAATAATGCGTCGCTTCTGCTTCCACGTGAGGCTGTCGCATAAACCCAACCGCGCGGCCTTGCGCTTTGTCTGTCATGCCCGAGGAGCACTGCACTGGCTTGCCACCTCTGGGACGAGACGCTTGCTCGGGGGCCTCGGGAAAATGCGCCCCGTCAGCGCCCTGGCATAAGCTGCGAGCCCATGGGCAGCTGTTCAGCGACCGGACAGGGAGGTCACACATGCGTCAACGGATTCGTTCCCACCTCACATACGCGAACGTGATGGTCACGATCCTCGCGTTCGTAGTCCTCGGCGGCGGCACTGCGATGGCCGCCTTCGTCGTTTCCTCGAACAGCCAGATCGGCCCCGGCACGGTCTCCGGCCACAGCCCGCCGAGCGGCAAGCACTCGAACCTGATCGCGGGATCGGTCAACCGCACCGACCTGTCCGCCGCGACCAAGATTTCGTTCGCGCTTCGGTGCCCGGCCGGCATGCTACGGGCGGGCGACCTCTGTTACGAGACCCAGCTGCGGCACGACAATTGGCCCACCGCGATCCAGACCTGTGCCGCCGCGGGACGACACCTGCCCGACGCCGATGAGCTCGCGCTCGTCTTCGAACACCTGGGCGCTCCCCAGGATGATGAATGGGTCTCGACCTGGTGGAATGACGCCAGCCAGAACGGGATCGCAGAGGTGGCCGGCATCGTCTCCGAGAACGACTCTCGTCAGTTGATCTATCAGGGCGGAATCAGAGATATCCCCGACAACCGCATTGGCTACCGCTGCGTGAGCTCGCCGACGAACTGAGCGCGACAAGTCGATCCGATGAGCGAAGCCGCCGGGCTGCGGGAGTAGCCAAGACTTCTGCTTTGCGCGGAGGCTGTCGCACAAACCCCTGATGGCCTGTTGAGAGCCCGTTTCGACCCCCGTTAACAATCGGGCCAAAGGTCAGCCCTGACAAGCCAGCGCTCGTCCTGCCAGTCGGCCCGTTGCTCAGCGCAGTCGCCGTCTGAGTGTCCGGAGTGGTCCCTCTTCGCGGGACCCTTTATGCGACACCCTCCGCGAAAAGCAGGAGTCACGCGCAGAGGCGCACCCGTTCGACGATCCGCGCGTCGTAGCGAGAAACGAATCGGGTGTCAAGCCCGCCCCGACTATCCGAGGTGCGTTCGGGTAGGATCGGCTGCATAGCGGTGAGCGGTTAAAGGCAGGCTCACCCCGACATGGAGGTCGCCAGTGAGGTTGATTGCTCGTCTGTCCGGATGTCTCTGTCTATTTGCGATCGGAGCCGTCGGTTTGTCGCCGGCGTCCGCCGGGGCGGTGACGCTTGGCAGTACCAACCTCGATCCAGCGAAGACGGACTTCAGTGTCTCGTTCGGATGCCCGTGCACGTTCTTGCAGAAGCGCCTGCCCGGGGCCAAGCTCCGCGCGCCGTTCTCCGGGGACATCCGCAAGTGGCGCGTGGTGGTTCCCGCCGGACCCGAGGACTACCAGCTCGTGGTCATGCACAAGAAGCGCAACGGCAAGTTCAAGAACGTTGGGCAATCATCGCCCGAGTCGGCGAACGGGCCGGGCGTTTTCAGGTTCTTCTCTGCTCAGCTTTCAATCCGCAAGGGCGACTACATCGGCCTCAACGGCGACAGCGTGCAGGGCATCGAACGCGGCAAGGCGCTAGGCCTCGGGTTCAGTCCCGCTGTTGAGTTTGCGAACGCTTCGAAGCCGAGCTTCAACAGCACCAGCGAGTTCCAGTTCAATGCCACGGTGCGGCGCTGACGCACCCCAGCGCCCGTCCTAGCTGTAGATCCCAGCAACGTTCGTCAGCCTTGATCCGGGTGGTCGGTGGCCGAGGCTGCCGTGTGGTCTTCGCCAGTTGTAGCGGTCGAGCCAGAGGGGAAGCGCCCCGGTGCGCTCGGCGCTCGTCGCGTAGATGCGGCCATAGGCCCACTCCCTGAGCATCGTTTGGATGAAGCGCTCGGCCTTGCCGTTGGTTCGCGGCCGGTAGGGCTGGGTTCGAAGGTGACGAAGGCCGAGCTCGCGGCAGGCGATCGCGTGCACCTTGGAGACGTAGGGGGAGCCGTTATCGCTCATCACCCGCTCGACCGCGATCCCATGCGAGGCAAAGAAGCCAAGCGCTCGGCGCAGGAAGCCGACCGCGGTCTCGCCGCGCTCGTCGGCGAGCACCTCGGCGTAGGCGAGCCGTGAGTGATCGTCGATCGCGATGTGGACGAACTCCCAGCCGGCGAGCCTCACCGACCTGCCATCGCGATGGGTGTGGGCCTGGCCGCGACGGTTGCCCGTCACCCGGTGTCCTGGCTTCCGGATCCGGCCCAGCTTCTTGACGTCGACGTGGATCAGCTCACCGGGCCTTGAGCGCTCGTAGCGGTTCGGGGGCTCGGGCGGTGAGAGTCGAGAAAGCCTGCCCAGCCCTTCGCGCTTTAGTACGGCGGAGACGGTGGAGAGCGGCATCGAGAGCAGCTCGGCGATCTCTGAAGAGGTCATCCGCAGCCGCCGCAGCGCGAGCAGGGCCCGGACGCGCTCCTGCGGGGTTCGGTGAGGAATCGACCGTGGAATCGAGGGGCGATCGCAAAGGCCCCGCTCCCCCTCTGAGCGATAGCGGGCGAGCCAGCGCCAGACGGTGCGCTCGGTGACGCCGGCGGCCTCGGCCGCCGCCGTCACCGACCACCCCTGCTCGAGAACCCTCTTGACGACGAACAGCCTGCCTTTCGGGGTGAGGCGTGCTCTAGCGTGGACCTGCATCCGGTGACCTCCTGGTAGCTGGTGGCTTGGCAGCTCCAGCCTCCAGCGAGGCCCGGATGTCTTAGGTCACTGACGAAGGTGCTTAGGAACTACACCTAGCGCCCCGGGCGGGCATTGATCCCGCGCCACGCTCTGAGGGGCCCCAGCCGCTTTGGTACCGATTGCTTCGTCCAATCGTTCGAGCGTCTCGACGCTCGTGCAGCCCCGCGTCCAGGGGGTCGTGCTCGCCTACGTAGTCGGGTCTGGTGCGACCGCGTGACGCCGAGGTCTAGGCGAATTTGCCTGCGGGCCGGCGAGCCCGCCCCGTGCTCCTAATCGTCGGAGCGGCAGCGCTGGCCTGGACCCCACTCGCGCGTTGACACCCATGACGTAGATCGCTCCCAGGTCGAGCAAGCCCGAAAGGGGCCGTCCGACCTAGTCATTCCCGGCCACGGGAATCCCGCCGAACAAATAATGCAAGGGCAAGCCAAGTCAGTGCTCCTGTCGCGCGAAGCGGGCGTGAGCCGTACGAGGTCGCGGCGACCTCCTCCGCGTCCAAAGCGGTAGTTCCGGAGGCTAGCCCCGCAGCCCGGCGGCTTCGAGGGCCCGCTCTGGTTCGGGGAAGATCCGCAAGGACTGAGCCATACCGTCCCGGAACGCCCACAGGTGCTCGTTGCGGATCTCGATCTCCGCGCTGCTGCCCTTGCGTCGCGCCCGAACCTTGAGGACAACAGCGATCTGCTCGCCGCTTTCGAATAGCTCCTCGGGCTCGACGGTCCCCGCCTCAAAAGGCGTCAGTAGTTCTTGAAGGTACCCCTGACATTCCAGTCGTCCCCGATACGTCCCGGAGTTGGGTCCCCCAGGTGGTGTCGTCAATTCGACCTCTGGGTGCTGGTCGCGAAAGGCCGCATCCCAGTCGCGGCGGTTGAACGCCTCGTAGATGGATCGCACGATCTCGACGTTCTCCTGCGACATCGCTTGACCAGTATGCGCTCCTCCGAGGGCTACTGCACTCGACGCGGAGGGGCACTGAGCTACGTGTTGCCGGCCACCGGAATCGCGTCAACAAATAATGCGTCGGCAAGCCCTCCGAGTTACGCTGCCGCGCGATGATCGCCGGTTCGAAGCAGGTCGCTCAACCCCCTCAGAAAGCCCCCGCATAGGAGATACTCGGCAGGTGATGTCGGAGGATCTCGAAGGTTTCATCCGCCGGCCCTTCATCGCCGAGCCGGCCCACGCTCAGACAGCGCCTCTTTGATGCGAGCCGCCGGTATCAGCGAGTTCTGCGGTGCTGTCGGACGGATCGACCTCCCAGATCCGCGCCCCCTCGCGAACGACGAGGCCCTGATCGAAATCCGGGCCGCGGGCGTCGGCAACTGGGAGGAGTTCGTCCGCACGGGCGAGTGGGATGTCGGCCGCACCCCTCCAATGGCGCTCGGCGTCGAGGCCGCCGGGACCATCACGGCGATCGGAGATTCCGTCGAGGACTGGGAGCCGGGTGATGAGGTGCTCAGCCACCCTCTCCCGCTGCGAGACCAGGGAACCTGGACGCCCTTCCTGATCGCCTCGGCGACGGTGCTCGCGCGGAAGCCTGCTTCCCTCTCGTGGGAGGCCGCCGCAGCGTTTCCGGTTCCGGCCCTGACCGCCACGCAGGTGATCGACGGAGCCCTGGCCGTGCGCCCTGACGACCTGGTCCTCGTCAATGGTGGAAGCGGGGTGACCGGCACGCTGCTCGTTGGGCTGGCCGCGGCGCGCGGCGCCGAGGTGATCGCGACCGCGGGACCGGCCAGCGATGAGCGCCTGCGCCGGCTGGGAGCGGCCCATCTGCTCGACTATCACGACCCCGACTGGCCGGTTAAGGCGCGCGCCATTGGCGACGGGTTGGGCGTGACCGCCGTCGCGAACGCGGTGCCCAACGGCTCAGCCGTAGCGATCGGCACCGTGCGCGACGGCGGTCACCTTGCGACGATCACCCTGGACCCACCGGACGAGCAGCGGGGCATCGAGGTCTCGTCGGTGATCGTGCAGCCCGACGGCCGCGCGCTCGGCGAGCTCGCCGAGCTGGTCGCAACCGGGAAGCTCGAGGTCTCGACCGCGGCGACGTTCCCGCTCGAGGAGGCCGCCGAGGCCTTGGCGGCAGCAATCGGGCGCGGCGCCGGCGGAGCGGTCGTGCTTCGCCCCTGACGGGGGCGAGGGTCTAGCCCGCCAGGGATTGAGTGGCGACCCCCGCTGGTCAACGACGGCCCCGTATGGCTTCCGCCGCCGCTACGCGGACCAGCGCTAGCCATCCGAGGCGGGCGTTCAGCTCCGCTCCGGCGCGGCCACGGCTGTGCCCGATCAATGAAAACGGCACGCCACCCGGCTCGTCAGTGGCGCTGAGCGGAATCGCCGCAAACAAATAATGCAACCGGAAGTCGAACCAATGTTCGGCCACTGATTCCTTTCGCCAAGGAGCGCACCGTTATTGCAGCGCTCGACCGAACCGGACTCGCGTCTACGCCGGATGCCAGGCGATCGAGCTCTATGTGCTGCTGGGCGCCCCGGGCGTCGTCGCCTGCGCGCCCCGGATGTAGAGCGTCACGCTCACGACGAGGACCCAGACGAACGACGCGATGAAGCCGAAGAAGGCGACCGGCCCGGCAACGGACGCGATCCCGATCACGATCGCGGCCCACCCGAGCCACCTCGGCAACCCTCCGAAGCGAAGCACGCAAAACCCGCTCGCGAACATGACGATTGCAACACCCGCGAGGAACGGCAGGAAGAAGTCTGAGCTGAGCACCGAGAGGGCCTGCGTCACCCCGGCGGGTACGTCCCCGACGGAGTCTGCGACCGCGAACTGGAGGCTGCTCCCGATGCCCCCCGTGATCGCGATGACGAGGATGCCGGCGAAGGCGAGCATCGAGAGCCGCCCCTCGCCCGCCTCCGCGCGCAGCAGCGCGCTTCGCAGGCTGCCGCCGAACCAGACGAGAAAGATCACGGCGAGCGTTCCGAGGACCGAGGCGATGATCAGCCGCGAGTCATGGGCCGACCAGATAGGAGACGACGTCGCCGGTCGAGTCATTGGCATCGGGAGTGTCGTTGCTGAGCGCGAAGGTGACCGCGATCAAAACGAAGAAGACGACCCCGGTGAGCGGGGCGAGGCGCTCCCAGCGGGAACCGGACATCGAGGAACCTCCTACGAGGGGTTAAGGACGTCGCGAGTGTCCCACGGCCGCCGGATGACGGCGCCAGTGAGCCGGGCCCAGCGGGACGCAGTCCGGTCCCGCGGGGAGGAGCGGCATCCATGCTCTCGCTTTGCACAAAATCCGAGCGCCTGCGGCGGCGATCAGCGGACGCTCGTTGTGGACGAGGGGCAGTAGCTACGCGTGGTGAGCTGACGCCTCCTTCCGCTCATGCGCGGAAGCGCACTGAGCTACGTATTTCCGCCCATCGGCACCGACAAACATCACCCTTGACCTGAACTACCACACGATCGACGGCGACGGGACCCAGGCTGCCGGGTGCGACAACGCCCGGAACCGCATTCCCGCTGGAGCGGCACGCCAGCTCACTCCGCGGGCCTGGAGCTTCCGCGTCGCTCCCTGCGCGACAACCGGGCTTTCGCCTTCGCTCGCAGAGCAGGGACCCCCACCGCCAGCGCGATCACGCCAGCCGGCAGCAACTCCTCGACCGGGAGCGGACCGAGATGGGCGAAGGGCGTCAGTTGATGCCCTTCATCGGTCAGTCGACGAAGCAGTAGGAGTCGCTCGAGGCATCCCCGGCCTGAAGCCGCGTCTGGTGCACGCGCAACCCTCGGAAATCGTCGCCGTGCGGAAAGAAGCGCTCGTCCAGTGACATCCCGCCGGATTCCATGTCCGCGTCGATCCGAGCCATCCAGGCGCCGACGCCCTCCGGGTAGAAGATCTCGTCCCAGGAGGCATAGAGCGAGTTGGTGGCGTAGATGCGGCGGCCGTCGCGGCTCACCTCCACCATCTGCGGGGCCCCCCGGAGCTCCAGCTCGGGCGCCGCCGGGTGTGGCGTGCGGCGGACGATGCCGCCAAGCTTGACCGAGCCGGTCTCCCTCGGGTTGTGGGGGTCGCTGACGTCGTACTGCTTCAGCTCGCCGGTCCCCCAACACGAGACGTAGAGCCAGCGATCGTCCACCGATAGGTCGATGTCGGTGACCAGGGGTGGAACGGCCCCGAAGGGCTGAAGCGCGGGCGGCAGCTGGTCTGCATCCGCCGGCTCGGCGGGGATCGTGATCACCTTCTTCACTTCCCAGCGGTCGTCCTCGCGGTGCCACAGCCACACCGACGCCGACAGATCCTCGACGCTGATCACGACGCCGACGAAGCCCCACGTCTTGCGTGGGTCGTGCGCGGGTCTCACCTCGAGCACCATCTGGTGCTCCTCCCCCAGATCGACTCGCTGGATCAGCTTGCCTTCCGAGAGGCGCCAAAAGTCGAGGTGGTGTCCGAACCGCTTCCCCAGCAGATCCTCGGGGTTGAGGCCGTCCTCGATCATCGAAGGAGTAGCCCACTCGGACGTGATCGCGACGTCGTCGTTCAGGTGCCACCAGACGTCGTAGGCAAAGTGTTGATCGCCGCGGTCCGTCTCCCAGGCGCCGGTGACCTCGAACGTGTCGTGGTCGATCAGCGCCACGCCGCCCGGGCCCCCGCCTCCGTTGGCGCTCCCGAGGTTGGACATGAAGATGCCGCCGGGGCCGCAATGGACGGTGTGGGGCCGTGAGTAACCCGCCTTCTCGGCGAGCTCCTCGGGCTCGATCGTGCGCACGACCCGCGGCTGGCGTGGATCCTCACCGGTGTCGAGGACGTAGGTGCGCGATGAGCGGATGCCGGGGACGATCAGGTAGCGGCGCTCGAGTGCGCCCTCATGACCCTCGTGGCACAGTGCGCTGGAGCAGGCGTTCCAGCCGAAGTGGTGGAGCTCGTTGCCCGCGCTAGGCAGCTCCGCCCAGCCCACGACCTCTCCGCAGCTGGACGACTCGGCGTCGCAGTCAACGACCGCCATCGCGTCGTGCTGCTCGCCGGCCGGGTCGAATGCCGCGACGTAGGCGAGCTTCTCCGGTGGGGCCGCAATCGCGGCCTGGGGCGAGCGATAGAACGTCGGATCCGTGCCCTCTGACATCCGGCCTCCTCTCCTGAATGCGAAAGTGCGAACGAGCAAGCTCGACCCTATATCTGGACGCTCGGACTTGCAAGCGGGCGTGTGGCCCCTGGAGGGCAGTGCTCGCGCAACGTCGAGGTGGACGAGAAGCTGCCGGTGAACAGCCATGCGGCTAACAAATACCTACGGGGTACCGAATTCCAGCCCAACCGCGCGCGTGCCGCTCAACTACTAGCGAGAGCGGTGACGCTTTCTTGCCGAAGCGGTGCTCTCCGCCTTCGCGCTCTGAAGGACAGCACACGCCCGAACCTGGTCATTACCGGGGACGGAAATCGCGCCAAACAAATAAGGCAACGGCAAGGCGGCGCAGTGCTCGTCACGCGGGCGCAAGGTGAGGCCGGACTTACACTCAGAGGCGGCGATGGACTCCGGACGTCCACATCGCATCGACGCGGCACGGGTCGCCGTGGACGCCGCCGAGATAATCGGGTCCGTTGCGGTCGCCACGGGGCTAGTGGCGCTGCTGGACGAGGTGGCGCCGGTGACGAGCCTCGGCGTCGTCTACCTGCTGGCGGTCCTCTTCATCGCCATCCGGCGCGGTCAGGTTGCGGCGGTGGCAGCCGCGATCGTCAGCGTGACCGCGCTCAACTTCCTCTTCATCCAGCCGCTCTACCGGCTGACCATCGCGGACTCACGAAACGTCGTCGCGCTCGCTGTGTTTCTGATCGCGGCGCTTGTGGTGGGACGGCTCGCCGCGTCCGCGCGACAGCAGGCCGCCGAGGCCGAGCACCGCGCCCTGCTCGCCTCCGCGCGCGAGCGGGAGGCGATGATCGTGGCCCAGGCGGCGTCGGCGATGCTCGCGGGCGAAGGCATCGAGGCTCAGCTCGAGCGGATCGGCGAGGGGCCGTCCGGCCCCCGCCCGGTCCGGGCCGCCCTCGCAGCGGCACCGGCGGCGACCCAGGGCGAGATCGCCGTTCGGATTCCGTCGGCTCGCCCCGGGTGGCTCTACGGGCGACCCGGCGGCGGCTGGGATCGCAACAGCCTCGAACGGCTCGCCCAAGCGCTGGCCCGGCTGATCGACCTGGCCCGCGAGCGCGAGCGCGTCGCCGCCCGTTCGGCCGCCGCGGAGGCGGCGCGTCGCGCCGACGCAGCGAAGACCGCGCTGTTGCAGGCCATCTCCCACGACCTGCGCTCGCCGCTCACGGCGATCACGACGGCGGCCAGCGGACTGCGCCAGCCGAGCCTCTCCGAGGAGGACCGCGAGGGTCTGCTCGGCGCGATCGAGGCCGAATCGGACCGCCTCGCGCGGATGGTCGAGGACCTGCTCGACCTGTCGCGCATCGAGGCCGGCGCCGTCAACCCGCGGACCGACTGGTGCGACCTGGTGGACGTCGTGGCTCGCGGCTCCCAGGACGTTCTCGCACGGTTCGGCGAGCGCCCGATCGGGCTCGACCTCCCTCCCGACCTCCCACTCGTTCGCGCCGACGCCGCGCAGCTCGAGCGGGTCTTCTCGAATCTCCTCGAGAACGCAGTGAAGTTCTCGCCGCCGGACGCGCCCGTCAAGGTCACCGGCGGGTGGGGGGCGGCAGGGTCACGGTCCGCGTCACCGACGCGGGCCCCGGCATCCCGAGCTCGCGCCGCAGCGAGATCTTCGAGCCGTTCGTACGCGCCGGGAACCGGCAGGGATCTGGCCTTGGGCTCGCGATATCGCGCGGCCTGGTGGAGGCGAACGGCGGCGAGATCACCCTCCAGGGCGGAACCGGCAGCGGGACGACCTTTGCGGTCTCCTTTCCGCTGGTTCAGCAGCCGGTGGAGGCCCAGGCCTGACCGCCGGGCAGCAGCGGATCCTCGTCGTGGATGACGAGCCGCAGATCGTCCGAGCGCTCAAGGTGATCCTGCGTGGAGCCGGGTACGTGACGCAGCAGGCCGAAAGCAAGCGCGAAGCGCTGGACACGGTGTCGATCCGCCCGCCCGACGCGATGGTGCTCGACCTGGTCCTGCCCGACGGCTCCGGCGTCGAGGTGTGCGAGGAGGTTCGCAGCTGGAGCGCCCTGCCGATCATCGTGCTGTCAGCCGTCGGCGACGAGCGCGAGAAGGTACGGGCACTCGACGCCGGCGCCGACGACTACATCACGAAGCCGTTCGGGACCGATGAGCTCCTCGCCCGCCTGCGCGCCGTGCTGCGCCGCGTGGGCGACGAACCTGAGCCGCGGATCGAGATCGGGGACCTGGTCATCGATCTGGAAGCACGCCAGGTCTCGAGCGACGGTGGGATCGTGCACCTCACGCCAATCGAGTTCGACCTGCTTCGCGTGCTCGCTCAGCATCGCGGCAAGCTCGTCACGCATCGCCAGCTCTTGCACGAGGTCTGGGGGCCGCCATTCGAGACCGAGACCCACTACCTGCGTGTCCACGTTGCGCATATCCGCGCGAAGATCGAGCCGGACCCCTCACGGCCCAGATATCTCGTCACCGAGCCCGGCGTGGGCTACCGCCTGCGCGACGAGGCGTAGCGCTCGGCGATCAGAGCGCGACCTGCGAGCCGACGATCACGGTGCGGTCCCTGGGCAGCCTGAACGCCTCGACGGGGCTCGCCGCGTTGCGCGCCATGGCGATAAACAGCCGCTTTCCCAGGCGCCGGAGGAGCGGCGCATCGGTCGGCGTGATCGTGATCCGCGAGAGGAAGTACTTGGCGTGCTCCAGGTCCAGCGACTTCTCGAGCAGGCCCTGCTTGCGACAGAGCTTCAGCAGCGCCGGGACGTTCAGCTTCTCGTGGTAGCCGACCCTGAGCGTCACGTGCCAGACCGTGAACAGGCCGCCGATCCGCTCGACGGTGAACCTGTCTTCATCGTCGACGCTCGGGATGCTGACCTGGTCGACGCAGACGCTCAGTACCCGCTCGGGGAACGCGTTCGAGTACTCGACCTCTGCGCGGAGAGCAAGCGGCGTGGTCTCCTTGGTGGGGTTGAGGAAGACCCCGACCCCCGGTGACCGCACCACGGGAGGGTCCTTGTCCGGAAGCCCGTCGAGGAACGCGACCAGGGGGCCCTCCTGTGCGGTGCGGTTGCGGGTGACGATCTCCCGCCCGCGCCGCCAGGTGATCATCACGATCGACAGCGCGAGCCCGATCACAAGCGGCAGCCAGGCGCCGTGCTCGATCTTCGCGATGTTCGCGCCGAAGAAGGCGATCTCAACAGTCAAGAACAGGACCGCGATGGGAGCGAGCCTGCGCTTCGTGGTTCCCCAGAGGAACCGGGCGACGGCGAGGAAAAGCAGCGTGTTGAGGATGAAGGTCCCGGTCACGGCGACGCCGTAGATGTCGCCCAGCCTGTCCGCGGACTGGAAGATCAGCGTCAACGCGACAACGCCGAAGCACAGCCCCCAGTTGATGACCGGGACGTAGATCTGGCCCTCGAGCTTTGAGGGGTGGCGGATCGCGAGACGCGGGAGGAAGCCGAGCTGCACCGCCTGCCGCGCCACCGAGAACGAGCCCGAGATCGCGGCCTGCGAAGCGATGATCGTCGCCGCGGTGGCCAGGAAGAGAAGCGGATACCGAGCCCAGTCGGGGGCTAGCAGGTAGAAGGGGTTTCTCGCCGCACCCGGGTGGTGGAGGATGAGCGCGGCCTGACCGAGATAGTTGAGCATCAGGGCAGGCAGAGCCACCGCAAACCAGCCGAGCCGGATCGGTGCGGCGCCAAAATGGCCCCGGTCCGCGTAAAGGGTTTCGGCGCCGGTCACGGCGAGGACGACTCCACCGAGCGTCAGGTAGCCGGCAATCCCGTGGTCGACCAGAAACCGTGCACCCCAGGTCGGCGAGAGGCCCTGCAAGACGGACGGATCCTTGACCACCCAGCTCAGGCCGAGCAAACCGATCGCCGTAAACCAGACCAGGATCACGGGGCCGAACAGGAATCCGATCGTGCCCGACCCCCACCGCTGTATGAAGAACAGCGCGACGAGGATGCCGACCGACAGCGGAACGATCAGGTGCGCGAGCTCCGGTGCGGCGACCTTGAGCCCCTGGAGTGAGCCAAGGACCGAGATCGCCGGAGTGATCATCCCGTCGCCGAAGAAGAGCGCTGCGCCGAAGATGCCCAGCGTCACCAGCGCCGCCCCGCGGGCGACCCGATGGCGCTGGAGCAGCGACGCGAGCGCCATGATCCCGCCGTCGCCGCGGTTGTGGGCGCGCATGATGAAGCCCGCGTACTTGATCGAGACGACGATCATCAAGGCCCAGAAGATCAGCGAGACAACCCCGTAGACGCCGGCCGGCGTGGACTGGGCGGCGGCGCTGTGGCTGGTGAAGATGACCTGCTCGGTGTAGAGCGGACTCGTGCCGATATCGCCGTACACGACGCCCAGGGCCCCGAGCGCCAGGACCGCCTTGCTGGCATCGGCGACGACGTCACGTTGACTGTCGGCGAGAGCGTCGAAGCGCCTGCGAACGGCCGCCTGCCGCTCCTGCGCTGCGCTCGCAGGCGGCTTGAAGTAACCAAGCTTGTGCGCGGCCTCATTCAGGGCCCGCCGTCGCTTGGCGACGGCCTTCGTGGTCACGACACTGTCGAGGTCGACGCCGGAGCCAGGGGTCGAAGCGCGAAGAGCACCATGAGTGACTCGTGGCGAAGACGGTCGCCCCACGCGTCCTCGGCCCGTGGAGTCGCATAGATGGGGCTCGCCGGGTCGGTCAGCAACCGCCATCCGAGCACGACGCCACACGGCTCGACGGCCTCCGAGGACCGGAGGTTGAGTACGAGCTCCGTGAGAATCGGCCTTGCGAGGTCCACGGCCTCCCGATCGACCGGCGCCGCGCTGCTCGCCGCCGGAGGCCGGGACGGCGCGGTGAGAACCCTCTCGAGCCCAACAGCGAGCCTGATCCGCTCGCGCCGGTCGACGAGTTGAGCCTCGCGTAGCGCCAGCGCGCAATCGTCGGGTCGCGTCAGCCCATGAGCGATTACGCGGTCGAGCCACGGGCGCCGCAGCCAGGTGCAAAGGCGCAGAAGGATGCCCCCTTGGGTGCGCGCGAGGATGGCGGGACTCGGGGGCGCCTGACCTGCGGATCCAATAACAGCGGAATTCGCCATGCCATCAGCTTTGAGCGCCGGGCGTTAACGCCGCGCAGAGAGTTCGCAGGGCCGCGTATAGATTTCGTATAGGGGGGTGGCCGCTGCCGCTACGGCCAAGTACCGTGGGCGAGGAGGCCCGAGGGCTTGACGTTTCCTCGTGCGGCAGCGGCAGCGCGCCGTGACGCTAGTGGTAGTCGACCGCTGAATCGTGCCAAACAAACAATACGTCGGCCAGGCGGCGCGTTAGGCGGATTCGTCGAGGCGAACGAGCCGCGACGACCGCCTACCAGAGGTGCTTCGATCCGTGGCGCGACAATGATCGTCGCTACCTCACGACCAAGGACCCGCCGAACACACACCTCCCGAAGCCAGCAGCACCAGGCGGCACCCCACCCACGTTCTGGCCCATGTAAAGGTTGTAGAAGACCTCGTGGCCATCCGCGCTGAGCCCTTCGCCGGTGACGGGGGTGAAGACCACTTGGGCGGGGATCTGCATGGTGCCGGCGAGGGGATACTCCGTTCCCGCGACCATGTCACCGCTGCCGTTGGTCGTCCCTGCACCTTCCTGGGTGAGATCTGCGTAGGCGGCGTGATTGGCGGAGCTCTTGATCTTGAGCTTGACCCACTGCGTGGGGTACGGCGGCTCGGGGTAATTGGCGTAGCACTCCCCGATGCAGGTGAGTTGGCCGATGGTTGCGAGTGTCGTTTTCACCGGGGCGCAGGACTGCATGTCACATGTAGGAAGCAGACTGACCGGGCCAACGCGGCGGACGGTCGAGGCAGGGGAGGCCCGCGAATGCGTCACCTCTCACTCTAAGCAGCTCGGGTCAAGGGGAGGGTGTGTGCGACGGCTCACGCGATGCAAATCATGGCTGGGTCCAGGCATTGGGTGTAGGGTGGCCACACGCCGGCCGTTTCGCGGTTCCGCTTCGTCAGGGCAAGTCCGTCGAGTAGCCGGCCCGCACTTCGATGTGGAGCGGACCGTCGTTCATGGGGGCACGGGACGGGCCACACAGGAGGTAGAGCAACATGTCCGACTTCCCTTCGCCGAGTGGCGAGGGGCGGGGTCGTGGAGGGGAGGAGGTGGGCACCGCGAAGCTCGAGTCGCCCGCTTGGCTGCTTCTCCCGTTCGGGCTTGGCCTGGCGATCGCGGCGGGCCTATACGCCTTCGGCACCCAGCACACCCCCGACTATTCGGGCACGGCTCTATTCGGCCAAACCGCCACCGACACGCTGCCGCTCAAGTCCTGGCTGGCGACGGGCGTGCTGGCGCTCGCGGCAGTGCAGCTCGGATTGGCGCTGTGGCTCTACGGCCGGCTTCCGGGTATCGGCGTCGCCGGGCCGCGGACAGGCAATATCCATCGCGCGGTCGGAGTCGCGGCCATCCTGGTCACGTTGCCGATCGCCTACCACTGTGCGTTCGCCTACGGGGTGCAGACGAAGCTCGACTCCCGCGTCGTCGTGCACTCGCTGGCGGGCTGCTTCCTCTACGGCGCGATCGTCGCCAAGCTCGTGGTCGTGCGCTCCCGCCGGCTGCCGGGCTGGGCGCTGCCGCTCGCAGGGGGCATGGTGGTCGTTGTGGTCGCCGTACTTTGGTACACGAGCGCGCTCTGGTACTTCAACGACTACAGCCTCCCATCCCTCTGAGACCAGGCCCGGATCTCCACGGCTCGGTCATGCGGCGGCACGAGTCCATTTGCCCCCCGACGATAGCCGTAATGCAAAGCCCGCGGTCCGGGCGAACCGGTCAGTCGACGTGGAGCACGGCCTTCCCGCCGATGCTGCGGTGGAGCAGGGCGTCGAGCGCGGGCGCGGGATCGCGCCACGAGCGCTCGAGTCCGATCTGGCCGTCCAGTCGTCCCTCGGCCATCAGCGTGCACAGACGGGTGAGGTCGGTGGTTCCGCCGCCGCTTGAGTCGAGTTCCTTAATGAGGTCAAGCGTGTGGATCGTCCCGCCGTGGGCGCGGTCGAACTGGGAGGCGCGAAATGTGACCGTTTCGTCTGGGCTCCCGGTCGCGATGTTGACCACCGCGCCGCGAGGAGCGAGGTGCTCGATCGCGATCCCGAATGTCGTACCGCCCACACCTTCGATGATCAGGTCGTAGTCGCCCGAGGGGTGCTCGACCACGTCACGGGCACCCAGGCGCCGCAGGGGCTCGCCCGATGCAGCGGCATCGCGGACCAGAGCGGTGACCTGAGCGCCGCTCTCGCGCGCCAGCTGGATGGCGATCCGCCCGACGCCTCCGGTCGCTCCCGTGATCAGCACCCGCTTCGCGAGCACCAGGCCTGCTACCTCGAGTGCCCGCAGCGCCGTCATCCCGGCCGTCGGAAGCGTCGCGGCCTGCGCGTCGGAGAGCTCGTCCGGAATCGGTGCCAGCGTGCTGGTCGGGATCGCAGCGAGCTGCGCCCAGGCCCCGGCGCGAACCAGCCCCACCACGCGGGTCGCCGCGGGCGGTCCGCTCGAGTCGGCCGCAGGCCGTTCGACGACGCCCGCGACGTCCCAACCGGTTACCGAACCCTCGGGCATGTCCGGTAGGCGGACGACCTCGCCGCGGTTGAGCGAGAACGCCCGGACCTCGACCAGGGCCTCACCTGGCAGCGGCCTCGGGTCGGGGACCTCGGTCAGCGCGACGTGCGGGGCGGCGGAGGTTGTCGTCAGGGCAAGCACGACCCGACCCTATTGCTCGGCTTCTCGCATAGAGATCGTTTCATTAGTTGGGGAAGGCGTACTCTTGTTTGAGGACGGCGCGAAGCGCGAGCGGCTCATTCGAGAGCAATGAGAAAGACCCCCGCCGAGAGCGGCGAGGGTCTCCTCAGGCGATCGCTCCTCTGATATCAGTAGACGCTGCCGCCCGAGCCCGAGGCCTGGCCGGAGATCTGATTCCCGGCCGCGGACAGCGCGTACCAGCCGCCGCCGAAGTCGGTCAGCCCTTGGCCGTTGGTGTCGCCGGCCTCTTGGTCGCCCGCGTAGAGGTAGAGCGGGTGGCCGTTGTAGGTGACCTGCGGCTTGCCGTCTGACCGGGCGCTCGTTCCGATCAGCGAGGCACTCGCGCCGTTGCCGGCGGTCGGCTTGCCGTTTGATGTGAGCGGCGGCCATGTGGCGGCGCAGGGGCCGGTGCACTCGCTCTTCGTCCCCTCGTCCTGCTGGAACAGGTAGAGCGTGCGGCCCTTCGAGTCGACGAGGATCGTGCCGAGGCCGCCGTTGTCCGCGGTGCCGACCGTCGCGTGATCTCCGCCGGCGCTCGCGGGCGCAGTCGCCGCGGTGGCGCCGTTGCCGCCGCCGCCACAGCCGGCGACGATCAGCGCGATCAGCGCTACAGCCGCCGCGCCCGCGAGGAGGGTGGTGAGTCTCTTGCGAGTCATGATTGCTCCTTTGCTTGGGGGTCTGCCCCCGCCGGAATTCGGCGGGAGCCTCATCGCTGAGCTAAAGCCTGGGGAGGCGGGCCCCGGCCGCATGAGCCGGGGCCCGCTAGCTCCGAGTGGCCTAGACGGGGGCTCCGTCGACCAGCACCTGCAGCGCTCCGAAGACGCCGTTCGCGACCACGCTGTCGGTGCCCGCGAGGGTGTCGACGGAGAGGCTGTCGCCCTGGTCCGCGGTCTGGACCGAGACGGCCGTCGCCAGGCCGGTCACGTCGGCTCCCGACCCGTTGCCGTCGATGTTGATCGTGTCGTCACCGTCCGTGCCCTTGACGACCACGTTGTCGACGGCGCCGTCACCGGCGCTGCCGCCGAGCGTCCCGGCGAGATCGATGTTTGTCTGGGTCACGTCGGTGCCGGTGAGGTCATTGACGGTGACACTGTCGGCGCCGCCGAGGGTGTTGTCGTCGACGATCTCGACGCCCGCGGTGTCCATCGTGACGTTGCCCTGGACGCGGAAGAAGGTCAGCCTTCCTCCGTTAGCGGTCAACGTGACGTTCTCGGCCACTGCGGCACCGTTGAACAGCATCGTGTCGGTGCCGTCCTGGCCCTCGATCACATCGCTGCCCTCGCCGTTATCCCAGCGGAAGGTGTCGTTTCCGGCACCGA
Source organism: uncultured Actinomycetes bacterium (assembly GCA_963829735.1). Lineage (GTDB taxonomy): Bacteria > Actinomycetota > Thermoleophilia > Solirubrobacterales > 70-9 > AC-56. Next base: position 304,285 of record CAWHJT010000002.1, on the reverse strand, counting down.
GGAAGGCGGTGTCGTTGCCCTTGCCGCCGTCGACGGCGTCGTTGCCGTCGCCGCCCCTGAACGTCTCGTTCTCCGCGGCGACCTGTGTCTGCCCGCCTTCTAGCGAGTCGTTGCCGTCGCCGCCGTCGATCGTGGTCGGGATCGAATTGGTGAACGCGCCGCTCGCATCATCGATGCGGGCGGAATCGTTCCCGTCGCCCATCTTGACCTTGATGGTCCCAACTTCACCGCGCGCGAACGAGAAGTCGGCCGAGCCGTCGTCGCCGACGTCGACCTGGATCTGGCTTGGATCGCCGGCCTTCAGGCGAAGCGCGACCGCGTTGGCCCGATCGTTGCCCTTGACCGCGAGCGTACCGCGCTTGATCTCCGCCCGCACGCCGTCGACCCGCTCGTTGTTCGCGCTCGCGAGAGCTGGAACGGCCAGCGCCGTCAGCGCGAGTACGCCGGCCGTCGCAATGATGCGAAAACGTCGTTTGGGTCCTGAACCGTTGTTCCGGCGGTGGTTACGCTCGGCTGCCGATGGCCTGTCGTCGGCGCCGAAGTCGATGGTGGGAGTTGGGTCTGGAGACATCATTTCTGCTCACTTTCGGTGGGTAGTTGTCGTTGTTCTGCTGGTCCGGGTTACTGCTGCGCCGGCGCGGGGTTGAGTGCACCTGCGCACAGAAGGCTCAGGGCGCCCTTGCACCCGTGGCGCGGCGAGCAGTTCGGCCTCGCCCGTGGCCTGCTCGTTCGAGCGGGTCCGCATCCGCCAGCCCGCCTCCGGCGGGTCAGCGAGAACGAGCGCCGCGAGGCTGGAAGTTGTGGCGTGGGGGCGAGCCGGGGCCGGGGGATGGCCACAGCGCCGCGTGCCTTGAACGACCGTGGTCTTCATCGCGGGGCCTCGCCGCGTGCGAGCGCCTTGACGTCGTCGGCACAGAGGGTCTGGCCGCCGATTCCCCATTCACCGCTGGCGACGTCCTCGATAACGCACCACGTCCTCTGACGCATGCCCTCACCCTCGATCTGGACCATCGCGTCGCTGAGGCGTTCGACGATCTCGCGCTTCTGGGGGGCCGTGAAGACCCCCGCGATGACCTTGACCTGGATGAGAGACACGCTTGCTCCTTTCGAGGGTGGGTTTCTGTGACAGCCATGCTCCGCCCGATCGGCACCCCGCACATCGGGCAGATCCCCTGACATCGATCCCCGAACATTGCGCGGCCGCTCGCGCGGCCTACGATCACTCCGCATGGATCAGCCCGCCGTTTTGCGGCCGACCGCGCTGCTCGAGCGCGAGGATGAGCTCGAGCGCGTGCGCGCCACGCTGCGCGCCGCCGGGCAGCGGGCAGGGGGAGCTCTCGTCATCGAGGGCGCCGCCGGGATGGGAAAGTCGCGGCTACTCGAGGAGGCACGCGAATGGGCACCAGACCACGGCGTCAGCGTGCTCAGCGCGCGGGGCACGGATCTCGAGCAGGGATTTCCATTCGGGGTCGTGCGACAGCTCTTCGAGCGCCCGGTGCTCGAAGCCGACCCCGCTGAGCGTGACCGATGGCTGTCTGGAGCTGCGGCGGTGGCCTCCGACGTGCTCACCGAAACGTCGCCATCGACCTCGCACAGACGACCCGACACCTCCGCCGGCGATCGCGGCTACGCGGTTCAGCACGGGCTCTACTGGCTCGCCGCCAACCTTGCCGCCGATTCACCGCTTGTGCTGGTGGTTGATGACCTCCAGTGGTGTGACGGTCCGTCGGCGCGAACGCTGGCGTTCATCGCGCGCCGCCTCGAGGGCCAGCCACTGGCCCTCATCGCTGCCACCCGGCCGCTCGATCCCGAGCAGGCGCCCGCGGCGGCGGCGCTGGTCGCCGATTCGGACGCCGAGCTGCTGCGTCCATCGGCGCTCTCGCCCGCGGCGATCGCCGCGCTGATCGCCGCTCGACTATCCGACCAGCCCGAGGATCGGTTCGTCCGCGCCTGTCTCGAGGTGACCGGCGGCAACCCGTTCCTCGTCGGCGAGCTTCTCGACGAGGTGGCGGCTCGTGGCCTTGACCCAACGGCCGCCACCGCCGTCGAGCTCGGCGCGATCGTCCCCCGCGGCGTCGCCAACGCGGTGCTGCTCCGCCTGGCGCGGCTTCCACCAGCAGCCGGCGTGCTTGCCCGCGCCCTCAGCGCGCTAGGCGACGGGGCGCAGGTGGGCGACGCTGGGCAGCTGGCTGGCCTCGCCGACTCCGACCTCGAGGCGGCGACGGGCGCGCTGGTCTCCGCAGGTATCGTCGAGTCGGGCGGCAGCGTCCGCTTCACGCACCCGATCCTGCGCACGGCGATCCACGACGACCTCTCGCCCGCCGAGCGCGAGCGATTGCACCACGCCGCCGCTCAGATCTTGCGCGAACGCGGAGCGTCCCCCGGCCGGGTCGCGGCGCAGGTGATGCACACTGAACCGGCCGCCGATCCCGGGGCGGTCGAGCTGCTGCGGGACGCGGCATGCTCTGCGCTCTGGCTGGGCGACGCGGCCGGCGCCGCCGCGCTGCTCGCGCGGGCTCTCGACGAGCCTCCGGCCGAGGGCGAGCGCGCCGCGGTTCTGCTCGAGCTCGGCCAGGCGCTTGCCCGCGCCGGCTCACCGGAGGCGATCCCTCCGCTCACCGAGATCGTCGAGCGCGGCGAAGACGCAGCCGCGATCGCCGCGGCGGCGATCGAGCTCAGCAGCATGCTCTTCTTCGGCGGCCGCGCCGCCGAAGCTGCCGCGACTTTGCGCCGCGCCCAAACTCGGATCCCCCCGGAGATCCTGCGCGGGAGCAGCTCAGGGTCACGCTGCTGGGCATCTACTACACCTCGGCGTCGGCTGCCAGCGAGGCCGAGCCGGCGATTGTCGAGCGCCGCGAGCCGGACCGCTCGGCGCGCGGCCTGCTGCCGGCGGCAACGCTCGTCACTCTCGCGATGGATGAGGTGATGGACCTGGGCTCGGCGGACAGGGCCGGCGAGCTTGCTGAGCGGGGGGTCGGGGCCGGACTCCCGGTCGAGCCCCATCACGCCTGGACAGGCATGGCGCTCGCCGTCCTAGCAGTCGCAGACTGCCTTGACGTGGCTCGGGGGCGCGCGGACGAGATCCTCGACGAGGCCAGGAAGCGGGGCGCTGCGTTAACGGTCGCCACCGTCTTGGCGCATCGAGCGTTGATCGACGTCCGTCGAGGAGACCTGACCGCTGCCGAGTCGGATGCGCAGGGGGCGATCGCGCTTGCGTCCGACCTCATGGGCTCGGAGTTCGTGGTGGTCCTGGCCGCGCCGGAGGCCGTGTTGGCGGGCCTCGAGCGTGACGCAACCCCCGAGTCCCTGCGCCGGGTTCTCGACAATACCGGCATTGAGAGCGATACCGAGTTTCTCGCTCGCGGTCTGTTTCGCCATGCCTCGGGAGTGGTCCGAGCCGCCGCCGGTAACCACGAAGCGGCGCTCGAGGAACTGCTCGGCTGCGGGCTCGACCATCGGATGTTCGGCAGCGAGAATCCGGCGTTCGTCCCGTGGCGCTCGGCGGCGGCGCTTTCGCTGGCCGAGCTCGGCCGCCACGACGAGGCTCGCGGCCTGGCCGCCGACGAGCTACGGCGCGCCGAGTCGTTCGGCGCACCGCGCGCGATTGGCGTCGCGCTGCGCGCGCAGGCGCTCGTCGGCCCGCCGGCGGAGCGGTCAGAAAAGCTGACCGCTGCACTCGCGGTGCTGAAATCCTCGCCTGCACGGCTCGAGCATGCGCGTGTGCTGGTCGACCTCGGCGCGACCCTGCGCGCCGCCGGACAACGCACTGCAGCCAAGGACCCACTGCTCGAGGGCCTCACGCTGGCCGCCCGATGCGGCGCCCGCAAGCTGGAGCGGCGGGCGCGGGCCGAGCTCGCGGCAATCGGCGTCCGGCCTCGGTCCACCGAACGCGCGGGGGAGGACTCCCTCACTCCCAGTGAGCGGCGGGTAGCCGAGCTCGCCGCGGCGGGTGGCACCAACCGGGAGATCGCGCAAACTCTGTTCGTCACCGAGAAGACGGTGGAGAGCCACCTGGGTAGGACGTTCCGCAAGCTCGACATCTCGTCGCGGCGACAGCTACCCGATGTGCTCGCAGACGCCGCCCGCTGACCGCTCGCCAGCGATCGCACAGCCCAACCCCTCCGTCTCTGTACTCGTGTGAGCTGGCCCGGCGATTCGAGCTAGCTGCCGCCGCGCGCCTCACCAGCAGAGCGCGCTCGCAATCATCTCGAAGGAAACCGTTCGTACTTAATGCGTGAGGCGGTGGATACCTTGTTCGGGCGGGGAAGCCCGTGACAGAATGTATGCGTGGCGTTGCGACTGCGCAAGGGTAAGGACGCCAAGATCGACTTGCTCCGGGGTGTCTCCTTGTTCTCGGCGTGCTCGAACCGCGAGCTTTCCCGGATCGCCTCGCTCGCCGACGAGATCGACGTACCCGAGGGCCGGGTGCTGACTCGCCAGGGCGACGTGGGCCGGGAGTTCTTCGTCGTGGTCGACGGGCGCGCTAGGGCAAGCGTGCGGGGCAGGAAGAGCCAGCGACTGCGAGCGGGAGATTCGTTCGGAGAGATGTCCCTGCTCGACCAGGGGCCGCGCTCCGCGACCGTCACAGCCGACACAGACATGCACCTGCTGGTGCTCGATTCACGAAGCTTCTTCGCCCTAATCGAGGACGTCCCCTCCGTGGCTCGCAAGATCATGCGGGTGTTGGCCGAGCGCTTGCGCTCGGCCGAGCGGGGGTCGCTGCATTGAGGGCCGCCGGGGCTCCGCGAAACTAGCCGGTTCTCCCGAGCGGAATCACCTCAAACAAATAATGCGTCGGCAACCCGGTGTAGTGCTCCTTATTGGGCTAGGGAGGGCCGGAGAGGTCGCGAGCGTAACTCCTGCCCGGCGACGATAATCGTTCCGTGGCGGAGGCCATCGCAGAGCTCCAACGGGGGCGCGAGTGCTATCGGGACGAGGCCTGGAACGACGCCTACGCGTCGCTCGGCGGCCGCCGACCGTTCGGCGGGGCTCGGAGCGGGCGACCTGGAGTTGCTCGCCAACTCGGCCTACATGCTCGGCCGGGAGGGGGACTACTTCGGCACCCTGGAGCGCGCCTACCGCGCCCACCTCGACGCCGGCCAGGCTCTGTCGGCGCTGCGGTGCGCCTTCTGGATCGGGGTCAACCTCGCCCAACGCGGCGAGATGGGCCAGGCGGGCGGCTGGCTCGGCCGCGCCCAGCGGCTGCTGGAGCAGGAGGGGGGAGATCGGGTGGAGCGGGGCTACCTGCTGCTGCCGCTCGTCTTCCAGCAGGAGGCAGGCGGCGAGCTGGAGGCGGCCGCAGCGACCGCCGCCGAGGCCGCGGCGATCGCCGAGCGCTTCGATGATGCGGACCTGCTCGCCCTCGCCGCCCACGAGCGAGGCCACATCCTGATCCGGCTCGGCCGGATCAGGGAGGGCCTGGCGCTGCTGGACGAGTCGATGGTCGCCGTCACCGCGGGCGAGCTCTCCCCGATCCCCACTGGGATTGTCTACTGCGGCGTGATCCTGGCCTGCCGGGACGCTTATGAGCTGAACCGCGCCCAGGAGTGGACCGCGGCCCTCAGCGCGTGGTGCGAGCGCCAGCCTGACCTCGTCGCCTTCACGGGCCGCTGCCTCGTCCATCGCGCCCAGATCATGCAGGTGCACGGCGACTGGCCGGAGGCGATCGAGGAGGCGCGGCGCGCCGCCGAGCGATGCCTCCGGGGGGAGAATCCGGCCGCCGCCGGTGAGGCCTGTTACGAGCTCGGGGAGATCCACCGGCTCCGCGGCGACTACCGCGCGGCCGAGGAGGCCTACCTGGAGGCGAGCGGCCATGGCTCGGAGCCGCAGCCGGGCCTCGCCCTGATGCGCCTCTCCCAGGGAAAGCCCGACGCCGCCGAGGCCGCGATTCGAAGGGTCGAAGCGGAGACCTCCGAGCCGGGCAAGCGGGCGCGGCCTGCTGCCGGCGTTCGTCGAGATCATGCTGGCGGTGGAGGACCGGGACGCCGCGGGCGCCGGCTGCGATGAGCTCTCCTCGATCGCGCGCCGGCAGGAGAGCGGCGCCCTACAGGGGATGGCCGCCCAGGCCCGGGGTGCTCTACGGCTGGCCGAGGGCGACCCGGAAGCCGCGCTTCCCTCGCTCCGCCGGGCGGCGGAGCAGTGGCGGCGGCTGGACGCGCCCTACGACCTGGCGCGGGTCCGCGAGCTCATCGGGCTCGCCTGCCGCGAGCTCGGAGACGAGGACACCGCGACGCTCGAGCTCGAAGCGGCGCGGGACGCGTTCGCGAGGCTCGGCGCGAGGACCGACCTCGCGAGGGTCGGGATGCTGGCCGAGATCGCCGCGGCCGTCGATAGCCATGGGCTCACCGGGCGCGAGCTCGAGGTACTCCGCCACCTCTCGGCCGGCGAGACCAACAAGGCGATCGCCGCCCGCCTGGTGGTGAGCGTGAGGACGGTGGACCGCCACGTGAGCAACATCTACGCGAAGCTCGGCGTCTCCTCTCGGGCGGCGGCCACCGCCTACGCGCACGAGCACGGCCTCGTCTGACACCGCTCGGCGAAATCACCCATTTCTCGCCGTCGCGGAAGTTGGGTGATTCAGCCGATGCGACGCCAGCCGGCCCGCCATACCGTCGGTCGCGCAGTCAAAGCGCCGACCGAGGAGGAAGAAATGGCAGTCGAAACAGAGGCTCAGCGGGAGGAACACGAGGATGCGGGAGGCGCCGAGCAGGCGCGCGAGCGCTTCCTCGCCGGCGCCCCGGTCGCTGAGCGACGGCTGGAGCTCGCCGGAATCTCCACCGCGGTTTTGGAGGGCGGGCGAGGGGCGAGAGGTCCTCCTCCTACACGAGCCAGGGGCGTTCGCGGGCCATTGGATGCGGGTGATCCCCGACCTGGTAGCGACCCATCGGGTGATCGCCCCGGACCTCCCGGGCCACGGCGCATCCGAGGTGACGGAGGGCGAGCTGGACGGCGAGCGGGTGCTGGCCTGGCTCGGCGAGCTGATCGAGCGCACCTGCGCCTCACCGCCGGCCCTGGTCGGCCACCTGGGCAGCGGCTCGATCGCGGCCCGGTTCGCCGTCGAGCACAGCGAGCGGCTCCGCTCGCTGGTCCTCGTCGACTCCTTCGGGCTCGGCAAGTTCCGGCCCTCGCCGGGGTTCGCCCTCGCCCTGTTCAGGTACGTCGCCCGTCCGACCGAGCGGACCTACGACGGGCTGATGCAGCGCTGCATGGTCGACTACGCCGGCGTGCGCGCGGGAATGGGCGAGCGCTGGGAGCCGTTCGCGGCGTACACCCTCGACCGTGCCCGCGCCCCGAGCGGGAAGGCCGCGCTGCGCGTGCTCATGCGGGACCTGGCCGTGCCGGCGATCCCGCCGGACGACCTGGGTCGGATCGCCGTCCCCACGAGCCTGATCTGGGGACGGCACGATCCGGTCAACCGGCTGCGGGTTGCCGAAGCCGCGAGCGAGCGCTACCGCTGGCCGCTGCACGTGATCGAGCACGCCGGCGACGATCCCCCGATCGAGCAGCCGGATGCGTTCCTCGGGGCGCTGCGCGTCGCGATCGCCGACCCCGAGGAGGAAGACCGATGAACTACAGGCTCGCCTACGCGCTCGGCTTTCACCCCTGGGAGAGCCTGGCCGAGCATCCGCCGTACGCCGACAGGCTGATCGAGCTGGTCGCTCGCGAGGAGGACGGGCGCGATGCCCCCTATGGCAAGGCTCTGGACATCGGCACGGGCAGTGCGGTCTGGGGGGTGCGATTGGCGAAACGGGGCTGGACGGTGACCGGGGTCGACATCGTCGAGAAGGCCCTCGGCCGCGCTCGCGAGCGCGCCGACCAGGTCGGAGTCGAGATGCACATCGTGCGCGGTGATGTGACCGCGTTGAGCGAGGTGGTCGGCTCGGGCTTTCGGCTGCTGCTCGACACTGGGACCTTCCATGGCCTGGGCGACGCTCAGCGGAAGGCGATGGGCAGGGAGGTCAGTGCGATCGCCGACCGCGATGCAACATTGATCCTCGACTGCTTCGCTCCGCGGCGGAGGGGACCGCTGCCGCGTGGCGCAAGCCGGGTCGATGTCGAGCGAGCCTTTTCCGGCTGGCTGATCACAGACGTGGTGGCGGCGGACACCGAGCCAGATCCGATCGCGCGGCTCTTCAAGTTCGACGAGCACTTCTACCGCTTGCGCCGCGAGTGAGTCGGCCGGTCCGTTTTGCGTGAACTCGGCGGCGTCCAGGCGAAGTTCGCCCAGCCTGCCGAGCCGAATCTCCCCGACCCCGACGTTGACCTGGATCGAGTCGCCGTGCTGCTTGGTACTGATGGCGTCGGCGTCAGCCCTGGCGAGCAGCGACGATGCGCAGGTTCTGATCGGTTGAGGTCGCCTTTTCGACCTTGAGGGTGACTGTGTCACGCGACCCGTCTTTCGAGGTCAGCCGACAGTCGAAGGTCTTTCCGACCTTCGCCGGAACATCGGTGGGGCAATCGACCGACTTCGGCGCAGTGTCGGCACTCTTGTAGACGATGCTCAGGGCGAGCGCCTGGTCCACCTGATCAGGGCGCTGGTCAACCTCGACGCGGTCGCCGTTCACGGAGGTGACGCGGAAGGGGATGCTCACCTCCTGCCCGTTGCTGAGAATCACCTGGCACTCGTAGGCTTTGCGGACCTTCGCCTCGACGTCGAACGGGCAATAGATCGCGTACGCCGCCGGAAGAGCCGGCAGTCCGTCCAGGATCTTCTTCACCTGCGAGACCTCGGCCGAGTGGTCGACCGCCTTCGTGTCGCCCCCCAACGAAAGCGAAAAGGAACAGCCGGCCCCAACCGCCGCGATGCCGCACATCGCGAACGCCGTCAAGCACCTCGCCATCGCGCCGCTGCGAACGTCTTCAGGAGTCTGCATGAGCCGTCTGGTGGTCGAGTCCGGCACCCGACGAGGACCCTAACGAACGTCGAGGATGCTGGGGTTAGGCGCGCCCAGGCGAAATCACCTGCGCACTAGCCGGCGCGCCGAACAGCGGATGCCAGGCGGCCGACTAGCACACGCACGCGCGCAGGTATCGCATTGGGAATCGCGAAGAGGGCTCTCCCTCGGCTCTAGGCTCACCCCGGCGGGCGAAAGACAGCCGCATCGCTCCTATCAGGTCACGCCGGCGATCCTCGCCGCCGTCCGAGAACCAACGGCTCGGTCGGACGGCACCGCCGTTCCGTGATGCCGGACGGTGCCAGTGAGACCGGCGAGTCTCTTGCGCGAGGGCGGTGTCAATGAGCCGGGCCCGCGAGTCGGCAGACCACGGATGTCGGTTTCCGGTCTCCGTGCAGGGGCAGGTTCGCGAGCTAGTCGCCGTCGCCTACGGGAATTGCGTCAAACAAATGGGGATCATCCCCAAACAAATAGATGCGTCAGCAAGGCGAACCACTCCCCGGCGTCCCGCAGGCACCAGTCGTCGCGTCCTTCAGACGACCCCGAGTTGCGAGAACGCCGGTGGAGTCAGCGAGCGGCGCCGCGCTTCGTCCCTAGAGTGTGAGCCCCATGTCCGCCCCTGCGCTCTTAGCCGTCGACGCTGAATCTGACCTCGGCCACATCGAGCGCGAGCTGCGAAACCGCTACGAAGGTGACTACCGGGTGATCTGCACCCCCTCGCCGGACGAGGCGGATGCGATTCTCACCCAGCTGTCGGATGCCGGTGAAGAGGTCGCCTTGATTCTGGCTGGACAATGGCTCCCAGAAACGACCGGAGGCGAGCTTCTCGACCGGGCGCACCGGCTCCACCCCCACGCCAAGCGGGCGCTGCTGGTTGCTTGGGGCGAGTGGGGCCATCGGCCAACCGCAGAGGCGATCTTCGATTCGATGGCGCTGGGGCGGATCGACTACTACGTGCTCAGGCCGGCGGTCTCCCCGGACGAGCTGTTTCACCAGGCCATCTCCAGCTTCCTGCTCGAATGGAGCCAGGCTCGGCGCATCGCTCCGCAGACCGTACGCGTCGTGGGCGAGGCCTGGGAAGGCAGAGCGCACGAGCTGAGGGATGCCCTTCAACGATGCGCGATCCCGCACGCCTTCTATCTGAGTGAGTCGAAGGAAGGGCAGGGCGTGCTTGCCAAGGCGCGCCCGGGGACCAGGCTCCCCCTCATGATCCTTCCTGACGGTCAGGTCCTAAGCGATCCCACGAACAGGGAGATCGCAGACGCCACCGGATCCTCGATCGAACCTGAGCACGACGACTTCGACGTGGTCATCGTCGGCGCCGGACCGGCCGGCCTCTCGGCAGCGGTCTATGGAGCCTCCGAAGGCCTGGGGACCCTGGTGGTCGATGAGGGCGGAATCGGCGGGCAGGCCACGTCGAGTCCGCTAATCCGCAACTACCTCGGCTTCCCGCGCGGCGTCAGCGGGAGTCAGCTCGCTCAGCAGGCCTACCAGCAGGCCTGGGTCCTCGGAGCGAACTTCGCCTTCATGCATAGGGTGACCGGTCTAAGCCGTGTCCGTGACAGGCTGCTGGTGACCCTCTTCGACGACCGCCGCGTCCGCGCCCGAGCGGTGATCCTCGCCACGGGGGCCGACTACCGTCGCTTGGGCGTCCCAGCACTCGAAGCCCTCAACGGCGCCGGGGTCTTCTACGGCGGCCCAGCCTCGGAGGCCCACGCTACGGCCGGAAGGGACGTTTACATCGTCGGCGGCGCCAACTCGGCGGGGCAAGCAGCGTTGCACCTCGCAAACTATGCGCGCCGGGTCACGCTCGTGGTGCGAGGTCAGTCCCTCAGCGCCGCGATGTCGCACTATCTGGTGCACGAACTGGAGGGGACGGCGAACGTGGACGTCAGGTTGGGCACTGATGTCGTCGGCGGCGGAGGCGACGGGCGACTGCAGTACCTGGAGCTCCGCGCCGACGCGACTGGAGAATCCGAGACGGTCGCCGCGGACGTGCTGTTCGTGCTGATCGGGGCTCGGCCTCGGACCGGTTGGCTGCCCGAACCGATCGCGAGAGACGGAGAGGGGTTCCTGCTCACGGGAACGGATCTGGCAGACGATCACACGTGGTCGCTCGTGCGCCCCCCGTCGCTGCTCGAAACGAGCATGCCGGGGGTCTTTGCAGCGGGCGACGTTCGGCATGGATCCGTCAAGCGCGTGGCCGCCGCGGTAGGCGAGGGGTCGATCGCGATCCAGCTCGTTCACAGCCTCTTCGCATCAGACCAGCGGCAAGGCGGGCATCCGGCCGCGGGGGTAGCGGCCCGGCTTCAGTAGCGGGCCGTTTTCGGTTTCTCGCTACCGCGCTTCCGCCTGCACGCGGTTGCGAGAGCGCGGGGGCGGCTCAGTCGGTCAGCCCTGCCGCAGCCCGGGCCGCCTCACGATCGTAGAACTCGCGGAAGCGCAGAACCTTGCCGTCGCGAAACGTGAGTACTTGATAGATCGCGGAACTCACCGTTGCGCCACTCGCAGCTCCGCGACCCTCCTCGCGCCCGGCAACGAACACGTCGTGGTCGCAGTCGATCACGTCTTCGACGACGAACCCGTACTCCTCGAATCCCTCAAGCCACTGCTCGAAAGAGCGAAGGACTCCCGCGTACCCGCGATACACCTGGGAGTCGGCGCGCTGAGGGTCCTCGACCCACTCGATCTCCGGATCGCAGGCCTGCTCGATCAATGCGGGCAATGCCGCTAGGAGCTGTTCCTTATCCATCGTCTCGGCGGCGCCATAGAGCCCCTTGACGAACTCGACGTTCTGCTGCGACACGGTCGAAGTATCCCCCAAGCGGAATGCGCGCATCAATGCAAAGCGGAACGATTTGAGCGGTCGAGCCCGCTCCCGCTCCACGCGAAACGGAGCACTGAGGCGCCTTGCCGTTGCATTACTTGTTTGAGGACGATTCCCGTAGCCGAAGATAATTAGGTCCGGTCGCCATCGCCGCTTTCAGGCGAAGCGGTAGCGCGCTCGCTGAACTCGGCGAGCTCGCGGTCAAACCGCTCCGTCGCCTCCCAGAACGGCATGTGGCCGACATCGTCGTACCACGAGGAAACCGCCGTTCCGCAGGTAGCGAGAACGTGCTCGGCCATCGACGGCAGGACGATCGCGTCCCCGTGCCCGTGCGTGACGAGGACAGGCACCGACACCTGGGCGAGTGCGTCGCTGCCGTCGATCTCACGGGAGATCAGCGCACCGCGGACGGCCGACGGCACGACCATGTTCCAGCACAGCGCCGTCGTCCACCCCCGCGCGTCGAGCTTCTTGGCGGTACATGCGCGAAGGAACCGCTGGATCGCGGCGATATTCGTCGCCAAGTCCGATGCGGAGGCGTCGGCGGCGTTCTCGAGAAATCCAGGCCCGATGTGGTCGAAGGCAGGCGGCTTCAGGATCACGGCTCCCCCGACCAGGTTGATCCCGGCCAGCGCCCCGTCGCCGTACGCCCGAACATAGTCCGTGACCACGAAGCCTCCGTAGGACCACGCGACCACGACCGGTCGCTGCAGCCGGGTCTGGTCGATCACCGCCGCGACGTCGTCGGCCCACAGTCGCTCGTCGGTGTAGTGCTGCGGCTCCGCCCGCTTTTCGGACAGTCCGTGTCCGCGCAGGTCGAAGGTGACGATCCGAAATCGGGAGGCGAGATCACCGCCGATCTGCCTGCTCCAGCAGAGGTCGCTCTGCGACCAGCCATGGATGAAGAGGAGTTCGGGACCATCCGGATCTCCCCATTCCCGGGCGTGGAGCCTCAGCCCCTCGCCGCCCCGGATCTCGTACGTCGCGATCGGCATCGCCACGGCTGCCGTCCCCGTCTCAGTCTCAAGCTCGCTCTCCAAACCTCTCCCCCTTCGTCGTCGGTGTTGACCGACCGTATGCGGGGACGATCGAGCCAACATCGGCGCAAGCACCCAAATTTCGCCGACGTTGGTGGCGGCGTAGACGCAGGGCGCTACGGCGCCGAAGCCACCTGCTGCGACAGCTGGGCGTAGCGCACCGCCGCTGCGGCCCGTCCCGCCTTCCCGGAAACGCCGAGCTTCGCGTAGACGTTTGAGAGGTGGCGCTCGACGGTTCGAACGCTGATCGAGAGCCGCTCGGCGATGGCCTCGTTGGCGAGCCCGCGAGCCACCAGCTCGAGCACCTCCAGCTCGCGCGCGCTGAAGTCGGACGGCTCCAGGCGCGGGAGGCCGACTGGCCGGGTGCCGAGGAACGCGTGGAACTCCGAGACGAAGTAATCCCACGCCGGCTCATCGGCCAGCAGGATGTGATTTGACGACTCGAGCAGAATCAGGCGGGCGTCTGGGATCAGCTCGGCGAGAAGGCGGCCCTCTTCGACGGGAACGACGCGGTCGTCTCGGGCATGAATGATCAAGGTTCGCGCACGTACCTCCGCCGCCAGCTCGCGAACGTCAAGCGTCCCCCGCGCTTCGAACAGGCGGACGGCTGTCTCGGCAGTCGTCGACCTCACCAGCAGGTTCTCGTACCAGGCCATCTGCTCGGGTGTGCCGTGTGGAAGGAAGAGCATGCTGAAAAGGTGCCGAAAGGCCGGATCTCCCTTTGTCCAGCCCGCCGGGATCGCGGCAACCATGGCGCACTCCTCCTCGGTCTGGCCGCGCAGCTTGCGGCCGCGAGCGAAACCCCCGTAGAGCATCAGGTCCGTCACTCGCTCGGGATGCGCCGCGGCGTAGCCGACCGCGATCGCCGCGCCCTGCGACGCGCCGAGCAGCACGAAGCGCTCCAATCCGGCCGCGTCGACCACCGCCTCCAGATCCTCAATCCAGGTGTCAAGTGACAGGTCGCCCACCTCGGACGCCGAGAGCCCGCACCCTCGCTCGTCGTAGCGAATGACCGTATGGCGATCGCCAAGGGCCTCGAGCCAGTGGCGCCAGACGGGGCTGTCCCAGTCGTACTCGAGGTGGGTGAGCCAGGTCGCAACCCTCACCAGCGGCGGGCCCGTTCCATGAACCGCGTAGGCGAGGCGGGTTCCGTCCGCGGAGGTGCAGAAGCGGATCACCTGCGTCATTGGCCCACGGTAGCGCTTGCCGTGCAGCAGATGCACGAGATGTTCGGATTCATCGGTGAGCGGCGGCCGATGTGCAAAGAGCGCCTCTCGGACCTCGTCAGGCGCAAGCGGGGCAAGACGACGATCCGCGTAGCGGGCGTCGCGACGCGCCCGACCTGGTCCGCCGCGAGTGGAACGGATTCGCGGGTCGGCCTGCGGGATCTGGCCACGGCGAAAGAGTCACGTCAAGGCGGACCCTTCCGGCCGAGCCCAGGACCTGCGATGCCCGCTGATCGCGTGGGCTCGCGCGGGCCGCCCCTGGTTGGGGGCGGAATCCGGTCGGCGATGCCGGCTACGGCACGACGACGAAGAACGCTTGGTTCGACGCCTGGTTGACGCTGTCGCCGCCGCCCTGTGGTAGGCGGGCGCCGGTCCGAACCTCGAGCCGGCCCGCCGGGCACCCAGACGCCGAGCTGGACCATTCGGCGATGCTCTGGGCCGAGTTGGTGCCGAAGCCCGTCGAATCCCCGTTGAAGTCGGGCGTCACCACGACCCCGGTGCTCGCCGGGTTGATCGAGGGGGCGAGCGTGATGCAGAACTCGCCCGGACTCGGGTTGGTGACGCCGGTGATGTTCTTCGACCGCGTCACCGTCGTTTCGACGATCCTCCCGTATGCGCGGGCGCCGATCGCGCTCGCGGCGAGCTTCGGCGCGGTGACCGCGCCGTTGGCGACCTTCGCGGTGGTGACAGCGTTCGTTGTCAGCTTCCTGGGGCCGACGGCGCCGGTGGCGAGGTCGAGGGCGTTCAGCGAGCCGGTGATCACGTTCGCGTGATCGCCCGCCGGCGGGCGGTGGCCGGAGATCGTCCCCGGGCCGACCTGGCGGTTGGAGGAGACGACGTAGGTGGCGGCGAGTCCGGTGCCTCCGAGCGCCACGAACAGCGCTACGCCGGCGACCACCATCGCCGGACTCGGACGAAAGCTGAGCTTCTTCATCTGCTCTCCCTCCTCGGAAGTTCCCGTGAGAAACCGAGCAGATGGCGAGGCAGAAACACCATCCAGGTCAGCCGCTCGGCGTCCTGCCGATATGGCCTGATCCTAGCCGCCGTCGGCGGATGATGAAATGACACCACGTGGGGTGCACGATGCGCGACCCAGCGGAGCAGGGTACGATCGGCGCGTTTATTCGAGGGGGTCCACAATGCTGAGCAGGTTTCGCGGGTTGCCTTCGCCGTCCATGACCCACCGTCGCGTCGGCTTGCGTGGTGGCCTGGCGCTTTGGGCGCTTGTCGCCTCGCTGGCGCTCGCCCCGCCGGCCCTCGCAGCCACCGCCTACGTCGCCAACAACGAGTCCGACAATGTCTCGGTTATCGACACCGCCACGAACGCGACCGTGGGGGCGCCGATCGCCCTCAGGAACGAGCCGAGGGCGATCGCGATCACCCCCGACGGCAGCCGCGCCTACGTCGCCAACACCGGCCCCGGCGACGTCAGGGTGATCGACACCGCCACGAACACGCTGGTCGGTTCGCCGATCGACGTCGGCCTCCTCCCGTTTGCGATCGCGATCACGCCCGACGGCGGCCGCGCCTACGTCGCCAACGCCCTCTCCGGCAACGTCTCGGTGATCGACACCGACAGCAACACGACCGTGGGCTCGCCGATCGCGGTCGGCAACGGCCCGCAGGGCATCGCGATCACCCCCGGCGGCGGCCGCGCCTACGTCGCCAACGAAGGCTCCGACACCGTCTCGGTGATCGACACCGCCACCAACGCGACCGTGGGCTCGCCGATCGCGGTCGGCGACGGCCCGGTCGGGATCGCAATCACCCCCGACGGGCGCCGCGCCTATGTGGCCAACTCCCAGTCCAACACCGTCTCGGTGATCGACACCGCCAGCAACACGACCGTGGGCTCGCCGATCGTGGTCGGCGCCGGCCCGGGCGGGATCGCGATCACCCCCGACGGCAGCCGCGCCTACGTCACCAACATAGACTCCAACAGCGTCTCGGTGATCGACACCGCCGCGAACAGGGCCATGCGCCGGCCGATCGGGGTCGGGGCGCGACCGGTCACGGTGGCGATCACCCCCGACGGCAGCCGCGCCTACGTCGCCAACGTCGGCTCCGACAACGTCTCGGTGATCGACACTGCCGCGAACGCGACCGTGGGGGCGGCGATCCCGGTCGGGACGGATCCGGTCGGGATCGCGATCGCCCCCGAGCAGCCGGCGCCGAACACGAGGATCAAGAAGGCGAAGATCAGCTCCGAGAAGCGCAAGGCCACCTTCAAGTTCAAGGCGAAGGGCGAGGCGAGCGGCTTTGAGTGCCAGCTGAAGCGAAAGCATGCGCACAAGAAGGCGAGATTCATGGGCTGCGGCTCCCCGAAGACCTACAAGCACCTGAAGCGCGGCAAGTACACGTTCAAGGTCCGCGCCGTCGGAAGCGATGGGCCGGACCCGAGCCCCGCGAAGAAGAAGTTCAGGATCAGGTAGGAGGCCAGTGAGCACGCGGGCCGGACTCGCGATCGTGGCCGCCTGGGCACTGTCCATTGCTGCCGCCGCGACGCTCGCCGCAGCGCCGGCCCAGGGTCTCAGCATCCGCGTCTCCGGACACCGCCTGGTGAACGGCAAGGGCAAGACGGTCCGGCTGATCGGCGTCAACCGCTCCGGCTCCGAGTTCGCGTGCTCCGGCGACGACGGCCAGGGAGGGCACGGGTACGGGATCTTCCAGGGCCCCGTCAACGATCGCGCGATCAAGGCGATGAAGACCTGGAGAGTGAACGCGGTCGCGCTGCCGCTCAACGAGGCGTGCTGGCTCGGCGGCTACGGCGGGCTCAAGCCCCGCTTCAGCGGGCGGGCGTACCGCAAGGCGATCAAGCAATACGTCAGGCGCCTGAACGCCCACGGGATCTACGTCGTCCTCCGCCTTTCCGGCTCCGGGCCGGGTCAACACGTCTACGGTGCAGCGCCGGGCGATTCGGAGCTGCCGATGGCGGACGCCGATCACTCGCTCGACTTCTGGCGGTCGGTGGCCGTCAGCTTTCGCAAGAACCACGCCGTCCTCTTCCACGCCTACGACGAGCCGCACAAGATCAATTGGGCGTGCGCGCGCGACGGTTGCCGCACGGTCGCCAACGGCTCGGAGGGCGAGCCCAAGTTCGGCCCGTACCAGGCCGTCGGCCATCAGGCGATCGTCGATGCAATCCGCTCGACCGGCGCGCGACAGCCGATCATCGTCTCGGGGATCGACTTCGCCGGCGATCTCGGTGGCTGGGAGCGGTTCAAGCCCAAGGATCGTCGCCACTCGCTGATCGCCGGCTGGAACAGCTTCGACTACTCGCACAACTTCGGCCCCTCGAAGCCCGATCTGCGGCGGCTCGCGAAGCGGCATCCGATCGTCGTGGGTGGCTTTGGCGACACGGACTGCAACTCGGACTTCAGCACCGCCCTGATGCGGTTCGCCGACCACCACGGGATCTCCTACTTGGCCTGGACGTGGAACACCGAGGCCGATTACGGAGGCTGTGGGAACGCTCTTCTGGGCCCCAGCCTCTCGGCGTACTACTCGGGCCACCCGAGTGGCTTCGGCCAGGGTGTGCGAAGGCACTTTCGCCATGTGAGGCGCCGGCGCTGACAGGGCCGGGCGGTTTCGGTACACCGCGGCAACGCCGGGCCTGACCGGCTTGTTGGAGGGACGGGCGTGGACGAGGTCAACGGCGGCCGAGACAGAGACAGGTGCGCAGGAGAACGTCGAGATCGTTGAGGGCTGCGCTCGCGCCTGGAATCGGGGCGACCGCGATGGTTGGCTCGCGCCGACACATCCCGAAGTGGAGTGGTCTTCCGCAATCCACAGACAGGTCGAGGGAGCGGGCCACGTCTATAAGGCGTGCACTCACGCTCGCGCCAACGCCAGCCGGCGATGGCGTAGGGTTAAAGCGCAATGGGTTTGCTCGACAAGCTGAAGGAGAAGGCCGGCGGCGGCGCATCGGCTGTCCCGCCGCAGTCCGGGGTCGATCCCGAGCCGGCCGAGCAGGTCCGCCGGCGCCTACTCGCGATAACGGGGCACGGCATCGAGACGAGCTCGGAGGGCGACGAGATCGTCGTCTCCTGGTCAGCCAAGTTGGAGAGCGCAGGCGCGGCCGGCGTCGGCAAGGAGTCGCTCTATCGGGCGGTGCGCCTGTCGCTGAACGAAGAGGAGCGAGTGGCGAGGGCTAGGTCGATCGATCGCTCCAGCGAGGCGGGAGGCGGACCGGGCGGCCTTTCCGCCTCGAAGAGCTGGAAGAGCGGCAAGCAATGGGGCACGCAGGGCGAGCGCGTCCTCAGCTGGGGCGGCCCGCACCGCACCGAGGGCGGCGCCGACGAATCCGGCTTTAAGTTCTCATGGTCGCAACTGCACGACCCGGTGATCGAGGCGGTCACCGGCGCCGGCTGGGCCTATAAGCCGCAGTAGCCGCTGGCATCTACTGCATGCAGTCGGTTGCCCTCTCGTCTGGCATTTCGGCTTAGCGCACGCGACACACCGTGGACGATTCCGTTCCGCCTTCCCGTCCTTCGGTGACCACCGCCGAAGCAAATGGGTCCCGGCCCGCGGGAGGAACAGCCCGCCGGCGAGCCGGTGTGGGGCCTTGAAATCGCCGGAATTAGCGGGAATCCGGCCAGTTCGCCGACCACCTCGGAGGTACCGGTGGCGGCGCGGCTCGATAGCGTGGTGCCGGCACGCGGACAGGAATCGGAGCTCTTCCGGCGCTTGGGCGCTTGCCTCACACCTCGAAGAACGAACGCTTCCCCACCGGTCGCGCCCGGGCTTCCCGGAAGGATCGTCAAGGGAAGGAGAGCTGTGCGCTTCGAGGTTGACTCTTCGCCGATCGGCAACGGTGACGCGCTGCGCGTGGCGGTCCACGGCGAGCTCGACATCGCCTCGAGCGAGCGACTGAGGCGCGCTGCCGATGCCGCCATCGTCGGTATTCAGCCGTTGATCTTGGACCTATCGGATTGTGCCTTCATCGACTCACGCGGCCTTGGCCTGATCCTTCACATCCATAAGGAGCTAAGCGACGGCGGCCGACCCCCGGTGGCGATGGCGATCGTCATCGGCGAGTCCCCTACTCGCAGGCTCTTCACGCTGACCGCGATCGATCGCACGGTGCCGCTGTTCTCCACCCTGGAGCAGGCGGGGGCGTGGCTCGACATGCAGAGAAGGCCCGACGCAACCCAGCCTCAAGCGCAGCCCGGTTGACGGCAGCCCACATAGGGGGCGTCCGGCGTGCCCGCCCCCAACTAGGCGAAGCCCGGCCGACGGTTCGGCCGGGCTTCGCATTGCTTGAGCCGCAGCTTCTGGCTCATCCGATCACCGCGTTCGCACCGGTTACGTCCGCAACCCCCAGCGCAACGTGCTCTGATCACACTGGTCGCCGCTCGCGCACGCGACCGCGACCGCTGGCAAGACGAACTCGAGGAGGTGGAGGCAACCGATGAAGACAACGCAACGACTCCTCAGGCTTCTCGGACTCCTTACGCTCGCGGTTGTCGTCTACTCGTTTCCGATCAGGCGTTGGTTCAGCCGGTGGGGCACGACGCCTGAGGAGTGGGCGCGTGCGATGCCCGGCGACGCGCTGAACCCCAATTCGGGGGAGATGTCGATGCAGGCGGTCACCGTAAATGCGCCTCCGGAGGACATCTGGCCGTGGTTGGTGCAGATCGGCTCCCAGCGTGGCGGGCTGTACAGCTACGACTGGCTTGACCGCCTGTTTGGCTTTCTCGATCGTCCGAGCGCGACTCGGATCCTGCCTGAGTTTCAGCAGCTCGCCGTGGGCGACAAGATGCTGTTGGGACGCACGTATCCACTCGACGATCGACGAACGCGACTCGTTACGCGCGGCACGGAGCGCGTACCGAAGAAACTGGACTGGTGGCTGGGGATGCGCATCATGGAGCCGGCGGCGTTCATCATGACCCGCCGCATGCTGCTCGACGTGAAACAGCGGGCCGAAACGCTGCGTGCATCCGCCCCCTGAACAGGCCACCCTTTCTGGCAGGCCAGCACCAGGAAGGCCAGTCGCTGCGCGAGCGATAACTCGACTAGCTCGTCCTGCCGAGGCTGGCCGAAGACCATCCGGTAGACCGCCAGCGACCGCACCGGGTCATCGAAGCGTGCGGCTTCGCGACTCGCGATTGCCTGAGCGCGACGCCGCCGTCATCGGCTCGGGCCCGAACGGCCTGGCGGCCGCGATCCTGCTCGCCGAGGCCGGACTCGCGGTGACGGTAATCGAGGGTGCCGAGCTTCCCGGCGGCGGCTGTCGCTCGGAGGAGCTGACCCTGCCCGGGTTCGTCCACGACACCTGCTCCACCGTGCACGCGCTCGCGCTCGCCTCGCCGTTCTTGAGCCGGCAGCCACTCGCCGAGCACGGCCTCGAGCTCGTTCACCCCGAGGCACCGCTCGCGCACCCACTCGACGACGGCACGGCGGTGATCCTCGAGCGCTCGGTCGAGCAGACCGCGGCCGGATTGGGCGCCGACTCCGGTGCCTACCGGGCGCTGATGCGGCCGCTGGTCGATGACGCCGATGCGCTGATGGGCGAGGTGCTCGGCCCGCTGCGGCCACCGCGCCACCCGTTGCTGCTCGCCCGGTTCGGACTTCATGGCCTGCGCTCGGCTCGGGCGCTGGCGCGGTCGCGATTTGAGGGAGAGCGCGCCCGGGCGCTGCTGGGCGGGCTGAGCGCGCACTCGATGCTCTCGTTGCGGGCGCCGGTCAGCGCCGCCTTCGGACTGGTGCTCGGGGCGTCGGCGCACGCGTACGGCTGGCCGGTGGCGAGGGGCGGCTCGCAGCAACTCACTGAGGCGCTGCTCGGCAGGCTGCGCGCGCTCGGCGGCAGCGTGGAGACGGGCCGCTGGGTGCGCTCGCTCGACGAGCTCGACGGCGTCCGTCCCGTGCTCGCCGACGTGGGCCCGCGTGGGCTACGGGCGCTCGCCGGCGCTCGGCTCTCGGGTTCATACGGGCGCCGGCTGGCGCGTTTTCGCTATGGCCCCGGGGTGTTCAAGCTCGACTGGGCGCTCGACGGACCGATCCCGTGGCGCGCCGAGGCGGTGGGCCGAGCCGGGACCGTGCATCTAGGCGGCACGCTCGAGGAGCTTGCGGCCTCGGAGCACGCCGCCAGCTCCGGGCACCAGACCAACCGTCCCTACGTGCTGCTCGTCCAGCCCACGCTCTTCGATCCGACCCGCGCGCCACTGGGAAAGCACGTCGCCTGGGCCTACTGCCACGTTCCGAACGGCTCCACCCGCGACATGACCGAGGCGATCGAAGCCCAAGTCGAGCGCTTCGCCCCCGGTTTTCGCGATCTGGTGCGCGAGCGCTCGGCGCTCGGGCCCGCCGAGATCGAGGCGCGCAACCCGAACTTCATGGGTGGCGACATCAACGGCGGTGCCCAGGACGTCCGGCAGCTGTTCACGCGCCCCGTCGTCCGTCCGATCCCCTACTCCACGCCGCTCGACGGCGTCTATCTCTGCTCGTCCTCGACCCCGCCAGGCGGCGGGGTGCACGGCATGTGCGGCTTTTGGGCGGCGCGGGCGGCCATTCGCCATCAGCCCGATCAGGGGCCGAGGTAGGCGTTTGCCCGGAGCCAGTCCGGCGACCGGACGCCGAGCTCATCCCGGAGCACCCGCTCCCGGACCGCTCGCCGCAAGTGGTGTCCGGGGTGAGCTCTGCCAGTCCCGCCTGGGGGAGAGACTCCGCGGCCCGGTAGGTGTTCGAGGGCATCGAATTGGGGAAACGGGGGTGAGGAGGGTCAACCACTACCCGAAAGGCTGGAGGCAGATGAAGAACAGGAAGCTCGCAGACCTGGAGGTGTCGGCGATCGGGCTCGGTTGCATGGGGATGTCGGCCTTCTACGGGACCACCGACGAGGACGAGTCCGCGGCGACGATCCAGCGGGCGCTGGAACTCGGCATCAACTTCCTCGACACCGCCCAGCTCTACGGGCCGCTGACCAACGAGGAGCTCGTGGGGCGCGCGATCAAAGAGCACCGCGACGAGTACGTGATCGCGACCAAGTTCGCCCGCCGGATGGACGACGCGACCCCCGGTGACATGTCAACCGTCGGCCCACCAGACGGCTCGCCCGAGCACGTGCGAAGCTCGATCGACGGCTCGCTCCGGAGGCTCGGCACCGACCACGTCGACCTCTACTACCAGCACCGCGTCGACCCCAACGTGCCGATCGAGGAGACGGTGGGCGCGATGGCCGAGCTCGTCGAGCAGGGCAAGGTGCGTCACATCGGCCTGAGCGAGGCGGCACCCGAGACCATCCGCTGCGCCCACGCGGTGCATCCGATCGCGGCGGTGCAGACCGAGTACTCGCTCTGGACCCGCTTCGCCGAATCGGAGGTGATCCCAGCGTGCCGTGAGCTCGGGATCGCCTTCGTGCCCTACTCGCCGCTGGGCCGCGGCTTCCTCTCCGGGCGCTTCACGTCCCCGGACGAGCTGGACGAGGACGACTTCCGCCGCACGGGACCGAGGTTCACCGGCGAGAACCTCGACGCGAACCTCGATCTGGCCGCGAAGGTCAAGGCGATCGCGAACGACAAGGGCATCACGCCGGCACAGCTGGCGCTCGCCTGGGTCCTGGCGCAAGGGGAGGACCTGATTCCGATCCCGGGCACCAAGCGCCGGTCCTATCTAGAGCAGAATGCCGCCGCCGCCGACGTGGAGCTCACCCCCTCCGACCTCGCCCGCATTGACGCCGAGCTCCCCGAGCCCGCCGGCGACCGCTACGACGAGGCCGGCATGGCCGCGGTGCATATCTGAGCGCCCCTGGAGGCCGGCCTGAGTCTGAGCGGCGCACCGTGTAGTCTCGTTCGAGTTGGATAGTCAGACGGGCGCTGAAACGGCCTGACTAGACAGCCCAGCACTGACTCGCCAGTTTGCTTGGCCTCCGCCTGACCAACGGCCCCCTCCCGGAGGGCCCGAAATGGCAGGAGGAGCATGAGCGAACCCGCGAGCCGGACCGCAGCAAGCCCAGCGCCCGGCGACGATTCACCGAATCCCTTCGGACGAGCCGAAGTAGCTCGATACGGGCGACCGCACCGCGGCCGAAGTCTCCTCGACCTGGCGACGTCCGTCGTCCCGTACCTGGCGCTCTCGGCGCTGATGTACTTCGCGCTGGACGTCTCCTATCTGATCGTGCTCGCCCTATCGGTGCCCGCCGCCGGGTTCCTCGTCCGGACCTACATCGTGTTTCACGACTGCGGGCACGGCTCGTTCATGAGATCCCGCCGCGCCAACGCCTGGATTGGCGCGTCCTGTGGGCTACTCGTGTTCACCCCATTCCAGGCCTGGCGGCACGAGCACGCCGTCCACCACGCCACCGCCGGAGATCTCGATCGCCGGGGGGTGGGTGACGTCGCCACCCTCACGGTCGCCGAGTACCGGGCGCTGCCCTGGCTGGGACGCCTCAAGTACCGCCTGTTCCGAACCCCTCTGGTGATGTTCGGCCTCGGCCCGATCTACGCGATGATCCTCTCGCCGCGATGGCCGTCGCGCGACGCTCGCAAGCGCATCCGGCGCAGCATCATCGCCACGGACGCCGCCCTCGTGGTCCTGATTGCCGGACTCTGCTGGCTGATGGGCTGGCGCGAATACCTGCTCGTGCAGGCACCGACCCTCTGGCTTGCCGGTGCCGCAGGTGTCTGGCTCTTCTACGTTCAACATCAGTTCGAGGACACCTACTGGCAGTCCTCCGAGGGCTGGGCCTACGCGGACGCCGCCCTCCGCGGGAGCTCTTACCTGAAGCTGCCCAAGGTCCTGCAGTTCTTCACCGGCAACATCGGCCTCCATCACGTCCACCACATGAGCACGCGCATCCCCAACTACAACCTCCAGCGCGCGCACGACGAGAACGAGGTCTTCCGCGATGTGCCGACTCTTTCCTTGTGGGACGGCGTGCGCGCCGTGCGTCTGAAGCTTTGGGACGAGGACCGCGGGCGCCTGGTCACCTTCGCGGAAGCGCGCGCGCCCAACCCGGCATCCGCGGCGCTTTCATCGGGCACGCCCCTTCGCTGATCCAAGGTGGCCGATCGCGAAGACCTCGAGTTCACCTACTCGCTGATCGACCGCGTCTTCAGGGCGAGCATGGGGGAGCTCGCCGATTTCAGCGGCGCCAAGTACGACGGTAACTTCTCGATGAGCCTGGAGGAGGCTCAGCGGCGTAAGCACGAATACGTGGCCGAGCAGATCGGGATCGCCCCCGGCCGGCGAGTGCTCGACCTGGGTTGCGGATGGGGCGCGCTCCTCGACTTCATTCGCCGCCGCGGCGGGGTCGGCGTGGGTGTCACCCTGTCGTCCGCGCAGGCTGCGGCCTGCCGCAGCCACGAGCTCGACGTCCACATTCGAGACGCCAGGGATGTCACCCGCGATACGTTCGGCCCGTTCGATGCGGTGGCCAGCCTCGGAGCCTTCGAGCATTTCTGCTCACCTGAGGACTTCCGCGCCGGGCGGCAGGAGCAGATCTATCGCGATCTGTTCGAGCGGATCGCGAGCGTGCTGCCGGAAGGTGGGCGGCTGTACCTTCAGACGATGGTGTTCGGCCGCAACATGGTTCCGATCGACGAGATCGACATCGACGCCCCGCGAGATTCGGACGGGTGGTACGTGGCGCTCATGGGACGACAGTTTCCCGGCTCCTGGCTGCCGTTCGGGTCCGAGCAGGTCGTTCGGAACGCCGAGCCGCGGTTCCGCCTGGTCTCGAGTACGAGTGGCCGGCTCGACTACATCGAGACGATCCGCCAGTGGCGGCGGCGCTTCGCGGCGCCCAGCGCCCGCAAGACGCTGCTCAAGCTCCGCCTCCTGCCGCGGTGGCTTCGAAGTGCCGACTTCCGGCTTGCGTTCACGTCGGGCGTGAGCGCCAACAGCGTTTGCTTCCAGCGCGAGCTCCTGGATCACTATCGAATCGTGCTCGAGAAGCGCTGACCTGGGCTTCGCTTAGGATCGGGGCGATCCAGTCGTCGGCAAGGGAAGGAACCCATTGAGATCAGTCAAATACCCAGCGGTCGCGCTGACGCTCGGCATCGCGCTCGTGCTCGCCGTCTCCGCCTGTGGCGGGGGCAGCACGGCCACGACCATCACCGAACAGGCGCAGCCGACCCAGACGACGGCGCCCACGACGACGACGCCGACCACGTCCAGCACGACGACGACCTCCACCACGAGCACCACCGGCAGCACGACGACCGCGGCCGGGCCGTCGGCTTGCGGCCCCAACCAGGCCTTCTCGCAGGTCAGCCACACCTGTGTCAACACGAACCCCAGCGGCAATCCCTGCCCCAAGGGTCAGGTGCCGATGGCGGATCGTCCGGTCTGCGTCGCGAAGGACTGATCAATCGGAGCGGGGATCAGGGATCTCGCCGCGCGCCGCGGCCTCGACTACCGGGGCGCGATGGAGCTCCGAGCGCTCACGCCGGCGCTGCTGAGGGGCTCGGAGGGCGGCGACGACGTCGCCGAGGGCAGGCTCGCCGACGGCCTCGACGGCACGATCACCCACCATGTCTTCTCCGATGGGCGAGGTGGGCGCGACTCGAGCGTGGTCGTCGCGCCGGTCCCGGATATCGTCGCGTTCGTGAGGGCGCTCGCGTGCCGCGATCGGTCAACGATCGGCGACGCGGACTTCGCCGAGCTTCCGGCCGAGCGGTGGCGGCGAGCCGAGTTCGAGAGCGCCGAGTTCAACCAGCGCTACCAGCTCTTCACCCTCGTCGGAGAGGACCCGGTTTTCCTCTACGAGCTGTTCTCGCCGGCGCTCATCTCGTGGCTCTGCTCCAGCGTCCCGCCGGGCTTCGGGTTCGAGCTGAACGATGGGAACCTCGCCGCCTTCCTCCCGGGCCACCTCGAGGACCCCGCCGAGCTCGAGCAGCTGTGTTCGCTCGCGGCGTCGCTCGCGGATCGGATCCGCCGGGAGGCGATGGAGGAGCTGCCGGGCTCGCAGCTCTTTCGCGAGGAGGAGGTGCGGCGTGACCTCGACCGCGGGATCTCGACCGTGACCTGGGCGCGCGCTCCGGCAAGCGTGAACGAGGCGGTTTACGCGTACCGGCAGGTCGCTGCTCGCCGGCCCTGGGTGCTCGGTGTTGCCGCCCTCTGGGGCCTCCTCGCCGCTGCCGCGGGAGGCGGGCTCGCCGCGCTCGTCGCGGGACCGATCGCGGCCGTCATGGCTGCCGGCCTTGCCTTCGGGATCGCCTTCTACCTGGCCCGCCTGATCGGCTCGATCCGCTACCGGTTCGGGCGGGTGCGGATGCAGCGCGTCGCAATGGAGGCGTTCATCCGGGAGTACGCGAGAGCGCGCGGGCTCGAGCTGCGCGACCGCTGGGCCTTCCACTCGGAGATGCGGGGCTTTCGACTTCCGGGGATCGCCGACCACGTCCTCGCCGGGAGGCTGCCCGGCACCGAGCTCGACGGGCGCTTCGTGATGTTCGGCACAGCCCCCGAGATGCGCTCCCTCGGGCAGGAGATCGCCCTGACCGCGGACCGGCCGCTCGCCGCGAGCGGCCTCCTGGCCCGGGTGCCGGCGGAGCCGGGCGGCGACGCCATCCAGGCAGCTGGCCTGCCCGAGGACTATCAGCTCGAGGTAAGCGGCCGTGACGTGCTCGTCTGGCGCCCGATCCAGGGCAACCTGATCCGCACGGCGGAGGGCTCCGACAACTTCTGCCGCAAGGCCGGCGAGGTGGTGCGGCGCCTGGGCAGTCCCGCCTGACGTCCGCCTCCGCCGTTGAAATGGAGGCGTGACCAACGAGGCGCGCCGCAATGCGTACGAGCGCCGCTTTCGCCGTGCCGGCCTGCCGCTCCTGATCGAGGACTATTCGGCGTCGACGAACGTGTTCAACCGCGCCGTCCCGCTGTTGGTGCTCGTGTTCTTCGGCGAGATGCTCGGCGCGACCAGCCTCGACTGGTCCTTCGCCGCGAACGTCGGCGGCGCGCTCGGCGGGCTCGCGATCCTTCTGTGTGCCGGCCTGATCGTCAATCGGATCCGGGGACGGCCCGCCTTCGCGCTGCCGGATGACGTCGGCCGCGTCGAGCTCGGCGCCTTCGTGCTCCTGCCGGCGCTCCTGCCGCTGGCCTTCGGCGGGCAATGGCGAAGCGCGCTGGTCACCGCCGCCGCCAACGCCGCGCTCCTGGCGCTGATCTATGCGATCGTCGGCTACGGCTTGGTGTCTATCGTGCGCTGGGCGCTCGCTCGCCTCCTGACCCAGCTCATCTCGTCGCTGGCGCTCCTGACCCGGGCGATACCGCTGCTGATGATCTTCTCCGTGGTGCTCTTCCTGACCACGGAGATGTGGCAGGTGTTCTCCCAGGCCTCGGTTGCGTCGCTCGTCACTCTCGCCGTGCTCTTTATCGCGCTGGGGACGTCATTCCTCGTTGCCCGGCTGCCGGGGGAGGTGAGGTCCCTGGAGCGCGACGCGGGCGGGGTGAGCCCCGAGCTCGACCGGCGCCAGCGCCTGAACGTGGGACTCGTGCTGTTCGTCAGCCAGGCGCTTCAGGTCCTGCTGGTCAGCCTGGCGGTGGGTGTCTTCTTCGTCGTGCTCGGCACGCTGCTGGTCGACGCCGGGGTGCTCGAGTCGTGGATCGGCTCGAGCGGGCACGTCCTGATCACCATCGACGCGTTCGGGCACCAGGGAATCGTCACCGAGGAGCTGCTGCGCGTCTCGGGGGCGATCGCCGCCTTCACCGGCCTCTACTTCGCGATCTCGATGCTCACCGACGAGGTCTACCGCCGGGAGTTCCTGGACGGCCTGACCGCGGAGATGCGCGACACGTTCAGGGCCCGAGCCGAATATCTGCAGCTCAGAAGCGCTGTCGCGGCTGATCCAGGATGAACGTCTGTGAGGAGGTCTGCGCCTTCTTGTCGCGTTTCGGGATGTAGGCGACGACCTGGCGGCCGGTCGCTCGCGCGATCACCGCCGTCGCGTTGTAGGCGAAGCTCGGCGAGTCGGTGGACAGGCCGGCTTCGACGGCTCCGGTGCCGGCGCCCTCCTCGGCAACGGGCTCGGTCGTCCCTTCCTCGATCACGCATCTCACGACGTTCGTCTCGATCTTGACGCTCGTGGACTTGGGACGCTGCCCCGAGAAGCGCTGCCAGACCGAGCCAAGCGACCGCGCGATCTGGTCGGAGGTCTCATCCCCACCGGGTCCTCCGTCGCCGTGCTCGTGCGGATCACTCATTCGTACCCCTCTCCCTCTCCTCGCGCGGAGCCGGGTCAGAGGAGGGCGGAGGAGGAGGCGGAGGCCCAAACCGGCGTGTGCAACGAGTTTACCGGGGGACAACGAATCGACCGATTAGCAGGCGGTTTCGGGGCTCAGATGCGATGTCGCCGTGATGGCCGCGCCCCCGACCCTGCTACCGTCATTGGCGTCGGGAGCCACTGTTTGCCCCGAGGAGTTCCGTCTTTCCGTGCACTCCGAGTGCGTCCGGGTTTCTGGATTCCCACCACTCACAAAGGAGTTGCACCACATGTCCTTCGCCGATCTCGGCGTGTCGCGTCCCGTTGTGGGCGCGCTTACGAAGCGCGGCATCACCGCGCCATTTCCCATCCAAAAGCTGGTCATCGAGGACGTCCTCACCGGCCGCGACGTGCTCGTTCAGTCGCCGACCGGTTCGGGCAAGACACTTGCCTTCGGCGTGCCGCTCGTCGATCTGCGTGAAGGCCGACGCTCGGCGTCCGGCGGCTCTGGTCTTGGTCCCAACTCGCGAGCTCGCGATTCAGATCGTCTCCGAGCTCCGTGCCCTCGCCACCAGCCGATCGCTCGGCATCGCTGAGGTCTACGGCGGCGTTGGAATCGAAAAGCAGTCCCGGCTTGCCGGTCGCGCGCATATCGTCGTCGCCACGCCGGGCCGCCTCGAGGACCTGCTGAACCGCGGCGCGCTGACCCTCGAGCACGTGGGCGTGCTCGTACTCGACGAGGCCGACCGGATGCTCGACATGGGCTTCAAGCCCGCCGTCGACCGGATCGTCGCCCGCACCCCCAAGGACCGTCAGACGCTGTTCGCGTCGGCGACGCTCGAGGGCGCCGCGGGCAAGCAGGCGCGAGCATACACGCGCGATGCACGCCGCCATGTTCACGAGCACCGAGCCGAGGACGTGGGCGAGGTGAACCATCGCTTCGTCCACCTCGCCCATCAGGCGAAGGTGGATGCCCTGGTCGACGAGCTCCGGGACGCAGAAAGGGGCCGAACGCTCGTCTTCGTTCGCACCAAGCGGGGCGCCGATCGACTGGTGAAGCGGCTACGGAAGCACAGCCTGACCGCTGTCGCAATGCACGGCAACAAGTCGCAGCCGCAGCGTCAGAAGGCCCTGGCCCGGTTCGCGCGGGGCGACATCGACACGCTGGTGGCGACGGACGTCGCTGCCCGCGGAATCGACGTCGAGGACATCACCCACGTCGTCAACTTCGACGCCCCGGGTGACCGCGACGCGTACGTGCACCGCGTCGGGCGCACCGCGCGCGCCGGCCGCGACGGAACGGGTGTCAGCTTCGTGCTGCCGGACCAGACCGTCGAGATGAGGAGGATCGCCAAGAGCCTCGGGCTGTCCAGCGAGTTCGACCACGGGCGTCCCGCGCACGTCGACCGGCTCGCCCGGTGCCCCAGACCGCCGGCCCCCACGACGTCGACATCAACGACACTCGAACGGACGCAGGAGGAATCGATGACCCCCACGAGCACGAGCTCGGCTCCGAGCTGGATCTGCGACCGCTGCGGCGTGTCGATCCGTTACCTCCCCGGTCACGAGCCGGGCGGACCGCCGACCGGTTGGAAGATCGAGGACGGCGATACGCATTGCCTCACCTGCCGTCGGGACCTGGCGGCTGAGGCGGCGTACCACCGTGCCGCTCCCGACCTGAGTCGGGAGGATCGTGCCAAGCTCCGTGCGAGGGGTCGCATCGACTTCGAGATCCGGCGCGATCCGGAGCGGACCAACGGCGAGATCGCGAAGTCCCTGGGCTGCTCGGTCCCGGCGGTGGTGAAGGCCCGACGCCAGCTCGAGGCAGCGGTCGGGCACTAGCTTCAATCCAGATCCGAAGCCTGAAAAGATGTGGCCGTGGGCTTCGATCAGTACCACGAGCCGCCGGCGGAGCTCCCGGATCGGACTCGTACCTTCGCCCGGCTCTGCGCCTCCCTGACCGAGGAGGCCGAGGCGATCGGCTGGTACGAGCAGCGCATGGCCGTGGAGCCCGACCGCGACGCGCTGGCGATCATGCGGGACGCCCAGGGCGAGGAGTTCAAGCACTTCTGCATGGACCTCGAGTTCCTCCTGCGCCGCACCCCGCTCTGGCGCGAGATCGCCGAGGGGATCCTCTTCACCGACGGCGACATCGTCGAGCACGGGGAGGAGGCCGAGGAGGAGGCCGTGGAAGGCTGAGGCCTCCCGCGGAGGGTCGGCTCCCGGCAGCGAGTCGCTCGGCATCGGCGCCCTGAGGGAGCCCGCGTCATGAGCCACCTGCTGCGCGAGCGGGCGCCGATCACCGAGGCCGCCTGGAGCCTTCTGGACGCCGAGGCGCGCGAGCGGCTCGCGCCCGCGCTCGCCGCCCGCAAGCTCGTCGATTTCGCCGGACCGCACGGGCTGGGAGCACTCGGCCACGAATCTCGGCCGGGTCGAGCGGGTCGATGACTCGCCGGAGGGCGTCGAGGCCGCGCAGCGCCGCGTGCTGCCGCTCGTGGAGGTCCGCGCGCCCTTCTCCGTCGCGCGGTCGGAGCTCGCCGACGCCGACCGCGGGGCCGAGGACGTTGACCTCGCCGAGCTCGATCAGGCCGCTCACCGGATCGCGGTCGCCGAGAACGCCGCGGTCTTCAACGGCTGGGGAGCCGTCGGCATCGCCGGCATCGCCGAGGCCTCGCCACACGATCCCATCGCGCTCGGCGAGGACTGCGAGCGCTACCCGCGCCACGTCGCGAAGGCCGTGGACGCGCTCCGCGGCGTGGGGATCGACGGTCCCTATGGGCTTGCGCTGGGACCCGAGGCGCACACGAACGTGCTCGAGACCAGCCAGCACGGCGGCTACCCGCTGCTGGAGCACCTTCGCGAGATCGCCGGCGGGCCGCTGGTGTGGGCGCCCGGTGTTGACGGGGCGGTCGTCATGCGCGTCGGAGGCGGCCACTTCCTGTTCGAGTCGGGCGAGGACCTCTCGATCGGCTACCTCGACCACGACACCGAGGCCGTCCGCCTGTATCTGGAGGAGAGCTTCAGCTTCCGCATCGCGACGCCCGAGGCCGCCGTCGCACTGAGTCCGTAGGAGCCGCGGGCCGCCAGCGCATGGCCGCGGCCGACGCAACTCGATTCTCGGGACGGACCGCGTGGGCGCGCAGCCTCGAGACGCCGCTCAGCTCCTTCCTGCGCACCGAGACCGGGAGCGCCACGATCCTGCTGGGGGCGACGATCGCGGCGCTCGCCTGGGCGAACATCGACGCGTCCTCGTACGGCAGCGTCTGGGGGACGACCCTGTCGATCCAGATCGGCGACGCGGGGATCTCGCAGAGCGTCGGGCACTGGGTGAACAGCGGCCTGATGACGTTCTTCTTCTTCGTCATCGGGCTCGAGGCGCGGCGGGAGTTCGACCTCGGCGAGCTTCGGGACCGCGAGCTCGTCGCGCTCCCGGTGCTGGCCGGTCTCGGCGGCATGGCGGTCACCGCGGCGATCTTCCTGGCGATCAACGCGGGGCACGGGTCGGCTCAGGGATGGGGGGTCGCGATGTCCACCGACACGGCGTTCGCGCTCGGGGCGCTCGCCCTCGTCGGCCCCCGCTTCTCCGACCGCCTGCGGGCGTTCCTGCTCACGGTTGCCGTGATCGACGACCTGCTCGCGCTGGCGGTGATCGCCGTCGTCTACACCGACTCGGTCGACCTGGCCGCGTTACTGGTCGCCGTCGGCGTCTTCGCGCTGATCGTCACCGCGTCGCGGGCGCGGATCCGGGGCGGAGCGCTCTACTTCGTCCTGGGCGTGGTCGCATGGGTCGCGCTGTTCGAGTCCGGGGTGGACCCGATCATCATCGGGCTCGCGATGGGGCTCCTGACCTGGGCCGCCCCCGCCGAGCGGGGAGACCTGGAGCGGGCCAGCGACCTCTTCCGGCGGTTCCGGGAGCAACCGACCCCGGAGCTCGCGCGATCCGCGCGCCTGGGGCTCGAGTCGGCCGTCTCGCCGAACGAGCGCCTCCAGCACCTCTACCACCCGTGGACCAGCTACGTGATCGTGCCGCTCTTCGCGCTCGCCAACGCGGGTGTCGTGATCAACGGCGACTCGTTGTCGCGGGCCTTCTCGTCACCGATCGCGCTGGGGATAGTCGTCGGGTACGTCGTCGGCAAGCCGCTCGGGATCGGCGCGACGTCGTGGGTCCTCACGCGGGCTGACGAGGGGGCGGGTGCGGCCTCCGGTCGGTTGGGCCGGAGTCATCGGCGCCGGGGCGGCAGCGGGCATCGGGTTTACGATCTCGCTGCTGATCGCGTCGCTTGCGTTCAGCGGCCAGGACCTGGAGGAGGCGAAGATCGGGATCGTCGTTGCGGCGCTGGGCGCGACCCTCGCCAGCGCCACCGTCTACCGGGTCACGCTGGCCCTGCCCGAGCGCCTGCGGTTGCGCGCCATGTTCGGTCCACCGGAGACGGTGGTGGATCTGGCGGTGGCGGTCGATCCCGAGGTCGACCACATCCGCGGGCCGGCGGAGGCACCCGTCACGCTCCTCGAATACGGGGACTTCGAGTGTCCCTACTGCGGCCGTGCCGAGTCGGTGATCCGAGAGCTGTTGGCCGACAGCGGGGACATTCGGTACGTGTGGCGCCACCTTCCACTGAACGACGTCCATTCCCACGCGCAGCTCGCATCCGAGGCATCGGAGGCGGCGCACCTCCAGGGGAGCTTCTGGGAGATGCACGACCTCCTGCTGGAGCACCAGGGTGAACTGCGGCCGCGCGACCTCCTGCGCTACGCCGGCGAGCTCGGCCTCGACACCGAGCGGTTCGCGGACGACCTGCGAAACCACAGGGTCGCGTCCCGCGTTGCGCGCGACGTGGACAGCGCCGACCTCAGCGGCGTGTCCGGGACGCCGACCTTCTTCATCAACGGCCGCCGGCACTACGGCCCGTACGACATCGAGACCCTCTCCAACGTGGCGCGGCTTGGCGGATTCGAGGGTGACCGCGGCGGCGGTCCGAGCGAGCTAGCTCGGCGGGGGCCCGGACTCGACCCGGTGCCCGATCTCCCGCCAGGTCCCGATGCCGCCGTGGGCCACGTGGAGCACATCCTCGAAGCCATCGCGCTGGAGAAGTGAGGCGGCCAGGCCGCTGCGCTTGCCGCCGCTGCAGACGGCGGCGATCGGCCGGTCCCGGGGAAGCTCCGACAGGCGATCCATCAGCTGGCCGTACGGGATGTGGATCGCGCCAGGGATGTGGCGCGGACTCGAACTCGTCCGGATCGCGGACGTCGAGGACGACGACGCCATTGGATCCCTCGAGGCGCTCGGCGAGCGCGGCGGGGTCCACCATCTCGATCCTCGCGACCGGTCGCTCCTCCGAGCGCCAGGCTGTCATCCCGCCCTGGAGGTAGCCGCGCACGTGGAGGCCGACGGAGGCGAGCAGCTCGGCGGCCTCGAGCTCGTAGCCATCGGAGGCCGCGACGACGATCAGCTCGAGGCCGGGGTCGGCAACTCGCGCGACCTTGGTGGCGAATCCCGTGTCGTACGCCGACACGCTGATGGCGCCCGGGTATGTGCGCCTCGTCGAACTGCTCGTTGGTGCGGGCGTCGACCAGGATCGCTCCACCGGCGATCGCCACCTCCACCGCCCTGGGGGAGAGAAGGGCCGGTGCGCCAAGCTCCTCGATCAGCGGCCCCTTGTTCAGGGACACGATGTGCTCGACGTGGGGCGGCCGCTCGCCGATCGAGGCCAGCGAGGCGTCGACGAAGGCATCCTCGCTCCCGTAGGCCAGCGCCGTGGTTGTGGTGGCGCTCGGCGCCGATCGTCGACGCGGCCGCGTTCTCGATCCCCGATGACCCGCAGAGCGAGCCGCCGAGGTGCCCCGGGAACACGGCGACCTCGTCGTCGAGGCTCAGCAGCCGCTCGTGCAGGGAGCGATAGATCTCGCTCGCGCCCTCCCGCGGCTCGATCGCGAGGTCCGGCCGCGCCACGTCCCCGATGAAGAGCGAGTCGCCCGTGAGCACCGCCCAGACGCGGCCGCTCTGGGGCATCACGGACGGCGAACGAGGTGTGCTCCGGCCGGTGGCCCGGCGTGTGGATGGCCTCGATCTCGACCGTCGCCCAGGCGCAGCGTCCACCCGTCGTCGATCGGGTCGTGCGGGTACTCGGCCTCGGCGAGCCCGTGGATGTGGATGGTCGCGCCGGTGGCGCGTGCCAGCCGGCCGTGCCCGGACACGTGGTCGGCGTGGTTGTGGGTCTCGAGCACGTGCTCGATCGCGCACGCCGTGCAGGCGGCTCAGCCGCAGGTAGGGGTCGATGTCCCACTGGGGATCGACCACCGCCGCGACCCCGGCGGAGGTATCGCCCACGACGTACGAGCCGCACCCGAGGTCCTCGTTGATGATCTGGCGAAAGAGCGTCGACACTCGCCCCCCGATTGTCTCCGATCGGCGGAGGCGCCCGAGATTCTCAGGAAACTCCAAGGTTTCTGGGCGATCATGGCCTCGTGATGGCGGAAGCGCCAAATCACGACGGGCGCGCGCGTCCTCGTCGTCGACGACGAGCTCAACATCGCCGAACTCGTGTCGATGGCGCTGCGCTATGCGGGCTTCGAGGTCTCGACGGCGGGGACAGGCCGTGAGGCGCTCGAGCGGGTCGAGGAGTTTCGCCCCCAGATGATGGTCCTCGACGTGATGCTGCCCGACTTCGACGGCTTCGAGGTCGCGCGGCGCCTCAGCGCCGGCGGGCGGGAGGTGCCGATCCTCTTCCTCACCGCCCGCGACACGACCCAGGACAAGGTCCGCGGCCTCACCCTCGGCGGCGACGACTACGTCACCAAGCCGTTCAGCGTCGAGGAGCTGATCGCCCGGGTGCGGGCGATCCTGCGGCGCGCGGGCGTCGACGGCGACGCGAGCAGGCTCGCATTCGAGGACCTCGAGCTCGACGACGAGACCCGGGAGGTGCACCGCGGCGGACGGCCGATCGACCTCACCGACACCGAGTACCGCCTGCTCCGCTACCTGATGCTCAACCCGCGCCGCGTCCTGAGCCGCGCGCAGATCCTCGACCACGTCTGGCAGTACGACTTCGGCGGCGACGCCCGCGTGCTCGAGACGTACATCAGCTACCTCCGCAAGAAGGTGGACGCGCAGGGCCCGCGGCTGATCCACACGGTTCGGGGCGTGGGCTACGCGCTGCGCCGGCCCAGGAGCTGAGATGTCGCTGCGCGCAAGGCTGATGCTCGGCCTCCTGGCGCTGGCCGCCGTCGGGCTGCTGGTCGTCGACGCCGTCTCCTACACGGCGCTTCGCGACTACCTCTTCAATCGCGCCGACCAGCAGGTTCGAGTCCGCGCGTGCCGATCGTGGGACAGCGCCTGGGTGGGCCTGATGTTCTTCCAGCGCGGATCGGCGGGCGCCGCGGGTGGTGCCGTTCCGCTGCCGCCACCTGGCGCGGGCAGTCGCACCGCGGGCCCCCGCAGCTGCCACCCGGGCTTCTATCGCACGAGCTGCGGAAGCCGAACGGGAAGGTGCAGGCGACCAACCGCCGACTGTTCGGCAGGGTCAAGCCCAAGCCCAGTGCGCCCCTCCCAGACTCCCGGTCTCGCCCTCCCCGGAGTCGCTCCACGTGCTCACCGTGGCCCGGAACCGGCGTCGTCCGAGTTCCGCGCCGCCGCCTCTCGCCGGATCCGGGCCCGGCACCGTCGTCGCCGCCGTCTCGCTTCAGGACGTGAACCAGACGCTGTCGCACCTGCGCCTGATCGGCGGCATCGTGACAGCGGCGGTACTCGCGGCGCTGGCCGCGCTCGCCTGGTGGGTCATCCGCGTCGGGCTGCGGCCGCTCGAGCGGATGGAGCAGACCGCGAACGCGATCGCCGCGGGCGACATGTCGGCCCGGGTGCAGACGACCGACGAGCGCACGGAGGTCGGCCGCCTCGGTGCGGCGCTCAACTCGATGCTGGGCCAGATCGAGCGCGCATTCGCCGAGCGGGAGGCGAGCGAGGAGCGTCTGCGCCGCTTCCTCGCCGACGCGTCGCACGAGCTGCGCACCCCGCTCACCTCGATCCGCGGCTACGCGGAGGCGTTCAGGCTCGGTCCGGCCCGCGACCCGGACGAAGCTGGAGAAGGCGATGAGCCGGATCGAGGACGAGGCGGCCCGCATGGGCGTGCTGGTCGGCGAGCTCCTGACTCTCGCGCGGCTCGACGAGGTGCGCGAGAGCGTGCGCCGGCCCGTCGACCTGCCGACGGTGGTCGCCGACGCCTGCGCCGATGCCCGGGCGGCGAACCCCGATCGCCGGATCGAGCTGATCGCGGGCTCCAGGCGGCGGAGGTGGTCGGCGACGAGGGCCAGCTTCACCAGGTGGCGGCCAACCTGCTTCGCAACGCCGCCGAGCACACGCCCACGGGCACCCCGATCGACGTCTCGGTCTCGGCGAGCGGAGACGAGGTCACGCTCGCGGTCCGCGACCACGGCGAGGGCCTGCCGCCCGGCGCCGCGGAGCATGCCTTCGAGCGCTTCTGGCGTCACGAGCGATCGCAACGCGCCGAGGACGGCGGAGCCGGGCTCGGGCTCGCGATCGTCGCCGCGATCGCGGAGGCGCATGGCGGCCGCGCGGTTGCGCGCGATGCCGCAGGGGGCGGGGCGGTCTTCGAGGTCGTGCTGCCGGCGCGCTGATCCGCCACTAGACGGTCTCCGGGACGCGGAGCACGAGGATCGTGATGTCGTCCCGGGGGGCGCGGTCGCGCCCGTCAAGCGCGATGCTCTGCATCTCGGCCGCGATCCCCGCGGCGTTCCGGCCCGCGAGCGGCCGGAGCGCCGCGACGAGCTCGTCCTGGCTGACGATCCGTTCCGGGGCGTACGCGTCCGTGAGGCCGTCCGTGTAGAGGAGCACCGCGTCGCCCGGCTCCAGGTCGGCCCGGTAGTCCGAGAGCATCGGGTTCTGCACCGCTCCCAGCAGGGTCCCGGCGGCGCCGAGCTCCTCCACCGTCCCGCGGGCCCTGACCACGAGCGGGAGCGGGTGGCCGGCGATCGAGAGGGTCACGGCCACGCCGCCGTCTCGCCGGGGGGCGATCCGGCTATAGGCCACCGTGCAGGTCTCACCGGGCGCCTGTCGCATGATCGCTCCGTTCAGGAGCTCCAGGATGCGGCTGGGCCGGTCCTCGTGCACGGCGTCCGCGCGAAGCGTGTAGCGCGCCAGCGCGGTGGTTCGCGCGGCGGCCGCGCCCTTGCCGCCGATGTCGCCGAGCATGACGTCCCAGCTGCGAAACCCGCTCTCGAACCAGTCGTAGAAGTCGCCGCCGACGAGCTCGCCCTCGCCGGCGGGCCGCGAGTCGACCGCCGTCTCGACGCCGGGGATCTCCGGGAGGTGCCTCGGCAAGAGGCCCTCCTGGAGGGTCTCGGAGATGTACCTCGCGGCGTCCTCGATCCGCTGGCGCTCGGTCATGACGGCGGCCAGCACGAGCGCCGACATCGACGCCACGCCGATGAACGTCTGCGCCAGCTGCAGGCGCTGATCCAGGTCGAAGCCCGCGAAGGAGCCGTGATCGTTTGCGGTGAGCGGGATGGCGAACGAGGCCATGATCAGGCTGGCGGCCGACCGCGCCGGGCTGCCAGAAGCGAAGCGCCGCCCAGATCATCAGCGGGAACACCAGGAACGCGCGCGGCGCTCTGGTCGTAGAAGACGAAGAAGGAGACCCCGCCGAGCGCCAGGGCGAGCACGAGCCACTCGAGGGCCCGTCCCGGAGCGCGGCGGTACGGCCAAGCGCGTGATCGCCACCATGATCGCCGGGGCCACCAGCAGGTCGCCGCCCGCATCCCCCAGCCACCAGGTGCGCCACGCGCTCCAGACGGCGTCGCCCGAGACGTCGCCCGAGGCCACGAGGCTGCCAACGCCGATCGAGGCGCTCACCATGGTGCTGAGGATGGCGCCGAAGACGAGCAGCGCGATCACGTCGCGAACGCGCTCCAGCGACGGGCGGAAGTCCGCCACCTTGCGCAGCAGGATCGCGCCGACGAGCGCCTCGCCCGTGTTGCCGATCGTGATCCCCAGGGTGGCGTAGAACGGGATCCCGGTCCAGCTGTTCGCGAGCAGGGCCCCAAGCGCGATGCCCGGCCACATGCGGTATCCCCAGAAGACGATGGCCGCCAGCGCGATTCCGGTGGGCGGCCACACCGCGCTGATGCTCGAGTTCATGAACGCGAGGCTCAGCCCGAGCTTCGCGGCGCCGTAGTAGACGGCCGCGAGGACCAGCAGCTTCAGCGCGTAGTTCCGCGGATCCTCGTCGATGGCCTGAAGCCAGCGCCGCGCGCATAGAGCCCGGCACTCCCGATTCCATACGCCCATCCTCCCACGGACGGCGATCGCGGCTACTACGCCTCGGCCGCGAGCGGCGGCGGCGGGTGGCCTCAGTCCAGATCTCGCGGCTTGACGAAGCCGACGAGCCGGGCCGCGTCGGGCTCGAGCGCGCTCCAGGTGCCGTCGAACTCGAGGGTGGCGAGCGCACCCGTGGGGTACTTGTCGGCGAGCTCCGCGAGCTCCGGGCCGCCGTTGGCGAGGTCGAGGGCGAGCCGCTCCATGGACGGGTTATGGCCGACGAGCATCACCGACGGCACCGAGTCTTGGACGCGCTGGAGCCGCGACAAGCAGCCCCGCCGCCGAGGCCTCGTAGAGCTCGGACTCGATCCGAACCTCGGGCGAGCCACCGAGACCCGGGGCGACGCCGTCCAGCGTCTGGCGGGCGCGGGTGGCCGACGAGCAGAGCACCAGCGCGGGCTCGATCCCGTGCTCGCGCATGTACGCGCCATCGCCTTCGAGGCGCGCCTTCCACGGCCCGCAAGCGGCCGGTCGTGATCCGGGAGACTCGAGTCCTTCCGGCTCGACTTCGCGTGGCGCAGCAGGAACAGACGCTTCATGGCGATGATGGTCGCGACGATGGCTGAATCCCACCGATCGCGGGGCCGCGGGAAGCCTACGCCGGTTCTCCTCGCGCCGGATTCCTTCAAGGGAACCTTCAGCGCGCCCGAGGTCGCGGCGACCCTGGCGACGCCGCTGGAACGGAGCGGCCTCGCGGTGGATCGCTGCCCGCTCGCCGACGGAGGCGAGGGCACCGCGGAGGCCCTGCGCGGGGCGCTGGGCGGGGAGCGCGTCCGGGCCGAGGCCCACGATCCGCTCGGGCGCCCGATCGACTCCTCCTTCGTGCTCCTCAGCGATGGCTCGGCCGTGGTCGATACGGCGGCGGCGAGCGGGCTGGGTTTGGTGGCGGCCGATGAGCGCGACCCCGAGGCGGCATCCACGTTCGGGACGGGCGAGCTCATCGCCGCGGCCGCCGCCCGCGCGCCGCGGGTGCTCGTGGGCATCGGCGGGAGCGCGACCACCGACGGCGGCGCGGGAGCGCTGGAGGCGATCGCGGCGGCGGGCGGGCTCGGCGGCGCGCGAGTCGTCTGCCTGTGCGACGTCCGCACCCCGTGGGAGTCGGCCGCCGAGACGTTCGGGCCTCAGAAGGGCGCCGACCCGGACACGGTGATGAGGCTCGCGCGGCGCCTGGACGACCTCGCCCCGACTCTTCCGCGGGATCCGCGCGGGATCCCCATGAGCGGCGGAGCCGGTGGCCTGGCGGGTGCGCTGTGGGCGGCGTGCGGGGCGGAGCTCGCGGAGGGCGCGGAGGTCGTCCTCGAGGCCGTTGGCTTCGATGAGCGGCTCGGGCGCGGCGGGCGCCGTGGTGACGGGGGAGGGGAGGCTCGACGCGACCACGGTCGCAGGCAAGGTCGTCAGCCGGGTGTCGCGCCGAGGGCACGACGCCGGGGTGCCCGTGCACGCGGTCGTGGGGCAGGACGCCACGACGCCGACCGACCGGCGTGCGCTCGGGCTCGCCTCGATCCGTGAGGCGTCGACGGCCGCCGACGCTCGCGGAGGCTGCCGCCGACCTCGGGCGCGAGCTGAGCGGGCGGATCGGCTAACGGGTCGAATCCGTACCCGACTCGCCCGCTTCCGGGGGAAGCGCCTCGAGCGCCTCGAGCTCGAATCGAAGGAGCTCGACCAGCCGGCTGCCGGGGATCTCTCCTCCAGCATGTTCAGAGCCTTCAGGTAGCGCTCGCGCCGCATCGCCACCAAGTCGCCGGCAACGCCCCGGGCCATCATGATCCGAAGCTCCCGGACCTTCGAGATCTTGTCCGCCGCGTACACCGCCTGGGCGTAGCCACCCGCCCGGCGCACCCGCTCGCGCATGTCGTCCTTCTGCGCCTCGGGTCCAAGATCGACGGGTCGTCGCTGACCGTCACCACGAGCTCCGCGACCTCTCCTCCGAACCGCTCCTCGAGCTCGGATCGCTCCGCCTCCGTGTCCTCCAGCACGTCGTGCAGGACCGCGGCCGCGATGACGTGGTCCGGGTAGCCGGCGCGCTCGAGGATCGAGCCGGCCTCGATGGGATGGAGGACGAACGGAGCCTCGTCCGCGCGGCGCCGCTGGCCCGCGTGGCGCTCGCTGGCGAACTCGATTGCGGCCTGCGTCAGCGGCAGGTCATCCCCGAAGCCGAGGCCCTCCGGGTCGGGTGCTTCCCCCCACGGATGAAGTGTGCCGCGATTGGCCGCGACCCGGTGACTGGCGTGTGAAGGCGCCGTGCTTGACGTGGTTGCGTCCCCAGGAGAGAATCGCACTCGTCCACTGCTTAAGGAGGTCCAAATGTCCTGGAGCCTGACGGGTAGCTATTTCGAGACGTGTTCGTGCGACCTCATGTGTCCGTGCAACATGTCCATGGACCACGGCGCGACCCACGACTACTGCCGGGTCACGCTCGTCTTCAACATCAAGCAGGGCGAGATCGAGGGCACCGACGTCGCGGGCGCGAGCGTCGCCGTGATCGCGGACACCCCCAAGGTCATGACCGAGGGGAACTGGCGCCTCGGCTTCTTCATCGACGATGGGGCCTCGGACGAGCAGGTGGAGAAGCTCACGGCGGTCTTCTCGGGCCAGAAGGGCGGCCCGATGGAGAATGCGGCGGCGCTCATCGGCGAGGTGGCCGGGGTCGAGCGCGCGCCGTTCGAGGTCGTCGAGGATGGCCTCACCCACAGCGTCAAGATCGGCGACGCCATCGACTTCGAGATCGAGGACATCGTCCCGTTCGGCGCCGAGACGGCCAGCCCGTCCGGCTCGTCGGCATGGTCCACCCGGCCGGCTCGGAGTTCAATGCCGCGGAGGCAAAGCGCTCGAAGATCAACGCGTTCGGGATCGAGTACGAGGGCAAGACTGGAATCTCGGCGTCGGAGTTCGCCTGGGCCGCCTGAGGGCCTCGGCGCGGCCGGCGCTGCGGGTAGCTCAGTCGACCAGGCGCCGTTCGACCGCCCAGCGGCTCAGCTCGTGGCGGTTCGATAGCTGGAGCTTGCGCAGTACCGCGCTCACGTGGGCCTCGACCGTCTTGTGGGAGATGCTCAGGCGAAGCGCGATCTCCTTGTACTGGTAGCCGCGGGCGATCAGTCGCAGCACCTCGCGCTCGCGAAGCGTCAGCCGGTCGAGCTCCGGGTCGACCTCGGCCTCCGGGATCTCGCCCTGGAATGCGTCGAGGACGAAGCCCGCGAGCCGGGGCGAGAAGACGGCGTCGCCGTCGCGCACCCGCTTGATGGCGTCGGCGAGCTCCTCGCCCGAGATCGACTTGGTGACGTAGCCGCGGGCGCCGGCGCGGATCACGGCGATGACGTCCTCGGCTGCGTCGGAGACGGACAGGGCCAGGAAGCGCTGGGCTGGGCAGCTCCCGCGCCACGTGGCGGATCACCTCGACCCCGCCGCCGCCCGGCATGTGGACGTCGAGCAGGACGACGTCGGGCCGCTCGCGCAAGGTGGCGCGCGCCGCCTCCTCGACGTTGCCCGCCTCGGCGCGGACGTCCACGAGGCCCTCGAGCTCGGCGCGCACCCCGGCGCGGAACAGCTCGTGGTCGTCCACCAGCACCACGGTGGGGAGTTGCGTGCTCATGCATCGTCCTTCGCCGCGGCGCCCTCGCGGGCGATCTCGATCGCAACCTCGGTGCCGCCCCCGGGGCTGGAGCGGATGTCGGCGCGTCCTCCGGCCCGCTCCATGCGCCCGACGATC
The DNA here is from genome assembly GCA_963829735.1 of uncultured Actinomycetes bacterium. Lineage (GTDB taxonomy): Bacteria > Actinomycetota > Thermoleophilia > Solirubrobacterales > 70-9 > AC-56. The sequence continues at coordinate 262,127 of CAWHJT010000002.1, read as the reverse complement.
GACTCCCGGACGCCGCGGCGGTCCTCCGCGACGGCGCCGGGATCGAAGCCGGCGCCGCGGTCGCGAACGAACAGCGCGATCCCGGCATCGTCGATCTCGGCGTAGACGCCGGATCGGACCGGAATCGCGCGAGTGCCTGGCCGCGTTGAGGAGCGCCTCGCGCGCCGCCCCGAGTACCGCCTCGGCGCGCGGGTCGAGCTCGCAGTCGCCCGACGACGACCGACTCGATCGCGACCCGGTGGTCGTCCTCGACGGCCTCGGCGGCCGAGCGCAGCTCGGAGGCGAGGCTCCGTCCGCCGTTCTCGCTCGGCCCGCCGCCCGCGAGCCAGTCGCGGAGCTCGCGCTCCTGCCTGCGGGCGAGCGCAGCGACCTCGCGGGGGTCGTCGGCCCGCTTCTGCATCAGGGTGAGCGTCTGGAGCACCGAGTCGTGGAGGTGGGCCGCCACCTGGGCGCGCTCCTCCGAGCGAATCCGCTCGGCCCGCTCCGCTGCCAGGTTCCTGCCGAGCCGCCACAGGAACGGCGCCAGGATGAGGCCGAGCGCCACGATCACCACGACCGCCGTCAGCGCCGCGTCGCGAACCCCGCCGAGGACGTGGTTGGAGGTGAGGAAGAGCAGCGCGGCGCCGACCACCAGCAGCACGCCGAACGCGCCGCTGTATTCCTCCGCCAGCTTCGACCCGACCCGCCGCGGCCGTTCCTCCGGGCTGGGTCGCGGGGGCGCGGCCTCGGCGGCCTGCGGGTCGGCCGGCAGGGCGGCCCGGCGTGCGGAGCGGACCCAGAGGAGCGCCACGCCGAACGCCGCGAGCGCGAGCGGCCAGGCAATGGCATCGCTCCACCAGATGCCGAGCTGCCGGAACGCGAGCAGCGCCGAGAGCGTCAGCAGCCCGGCGCCGACCGCGACGCGCCAGTCGCCGCGGCCGCTTGCGTTACGCCCGAACCAGGCCATCGGCGCCGCCCTGCCGCTCGGCCGCCGGGAGCCCAGCCCAGGCGACGAGGTAGGCGAGCAGAAGGAGCCCCCCGGTCGCGATGGCCGCGATGACGAAGGCCACCCGCAACACCAGCGGGTCGATTCCCGTCCGGTCGCCGATCCCCGCCAGGACGCCGGCGACCCATGCCTGGCGGGTATCGCGGGTCAGCGGCTCGGTGCTCATGAGCTCAGTCTCCCCGCGGGTCCTTGCCTCCGTTGCCGCGCACGAGGCCGCTCAGCATGAAGATCGCACCCACCGCGGCGGTGAGCACGACCGCCATCCAGCCGAGCGGAAGCTGCAGCGTGCCCACGGAGTCGAGCAGGAGCAGCGCCCCGAGGCCGGCGATCACCAGCCCCGACGCGAGCGATATCGGGTCGAACCTCACTTCGCGGCGCACGCCCTCGCCTCCGCCGCCCGCAACGGGGCCGTGTCCACGTGCAGCGGCCCGGGGCCGTAGCCCGGCGTGTCGATGTCCGCATTGTCGCTGTTGATCACCCGGAGCTGGCCCATGTCGACCCTGGAGTCGAGCACCAGGCGCGGGGTGGCCTGCGTCCCCGTGCCGACCGAGTGGTTCACGTCGACGCCGTCGTTGAGGTCGCCGGCGACCTCGCTCTCGCCGGCCCCGACGTGCGTGGTCGCCACCACGCAGACCCGCCTCGGCACGAACACGTTCGACTGGCCGGCGCCGAGCGAGGTCGAAAGATCGACGACGCGGCGCTTCGCCCAGTTCAGGTCGCGCAGGTCGACGACCAGCCGGCCGACCCCGAGCCGGTACCCGTCAGCGGGAATTGATGCGACCGAGGTCGGGTTGTAAGTCCGCTCGCCGATGCCGCCTCGGAAATCGAGGTCCGCCGCGGCGGCGACTCCACCGCCGATGGCCAGCGCGACCGCCGGGGGGATCAGCCAGCGCGCCCCGCCCCGGAACGCCGCCAGGGCGAGCAGCGCGCCGATCACGATGATCAGGATCGCTGTGGGAACGCCCCAGCCGAGGGCCACCGCGAACGCCGCACCGCCGGCCAGGCCGACGAGCCCGCCGATCGCGAGGATCCCGATGACGACGAGCCCCGCCGCGCGCCAGAACCCCGTCCCCTGAAGGCGCCGGCCGAGGCGCTGCGCTGCATCCGCCTTGCCGTCAGTGGGGACGAAGAGCGCGAGCAGCAGGTACGCGAGCGCCCCGAGGCCGCCGAACAGGATCGACAGCGCGAACCCGATCCGGAAGATGACCGGGTCGACGCCGAAGTAGCCGCCGAGGCCGCCGGATACTCCGGCGATCACCCGGTCGCTCGAGGAGCGAAGGAGGCGCCGGGGCCGATTGCTGTCGCCGCCCGGCGGCTCGGTGGTTGGCGCCTCGTCCGGCGCCGGCTCGCGTGGCTCCTCGTGAGCGGTGGGCTCGTCTTCCTCTGGTCCCGGCATAAGGGGAGTGTCGTCGTTCATCGCGGTGTCCTCCTGGTTCGATTGCTTGCTTGCAGGTCGAGGCTCGCACCGCGACCTGCGCCCGTCTATTGGGAATGTCCCCTAGCGATCCCGGGTATCACCCTTAAGGAGACCGCCTCCCCGTTCACGGTTCGTTCACCAATTTCGGGACGCGCTCTGCGAGGGTGCGCGCTCTGGGGAAGGTGAGACGTGAACCGATGACGACGCCGATCACCCCGTACCGGTCGAGCCGGCGCGCACAGCGCACGATCGCCCGTGCCGCCGGCGACAAGCGGGTCCTGGCAGGGGCCGCCGCGGCGACCGCGGGGGCGGCTCTCGCCGCCGGCGTGGCCCGCGAGCTGCTGTCGCGCGACGACGATGCAGACGGTACGGATCCCGCCCGCGCCTACCGGATCGGGCGCGACGAGAAGCCGGCCGATGCGGTGGGGCGGATCGTCGCCGGCCGGCTCGACGACGCGCTGGAGCAGCTCGGCGAGCGGCTCGACGACGAGGTTGCCGTCGCGGTCCACGAGGCCAGGAAGGACCTGAAGAAGGCGCGCGCGGTGCTCCGCATGGTTCGCCACCGAATGCACGACGACGTCTTCGTCCGGGAGAACGCGCGGCTTCGCGAGGCGGGCCTGTCGCTCGGCGGCTCACGAGATGCCGAGGTCAAGGTGGGGACGATCGAGGCGCTCGAGGAGCGGTTCGGCGACGAGCTTCCCGCGGCGGTGGAGGCGCTCAGCCGGGAGCTCTCCGCGGAGCGCGATGAGCTGGGCCTGGCCGCCGAGGGCTCCGAGCTTCGTGCCGCCGCTCGCGAAGCGCGTGAGGCGATCGCCGCGACCCGCGAGTCGATCGACTCGTGGTCGTTCTCGAAGACCGGGTGGAAACTGGTCGGGCCGGGCATCGAGCGCAGCTATCGCCGCGGCCGCAACCGCTTCCGCGACGTTCGCCGCGATCCGACTCCCGAGAACATCCACGAGTGGCGCAAGCGGGTCAAGGACCTCTGGTACCACCTGCGTCTCCTGCGCGACAGCTGGCCGGACGTCATGGGCGAGATGGGCGACGTGGCCCACGAGCTGTCGGACCTGCTCGGCGACCACCACGACCTGACGGTGTTGGCCGCCGACGTGCGCGGCCGCGAGTCCCTTGCCGCCGAGGGCGACGAGGAGGTCGCCGCGATCATGAGCGCGATCGAGGGGCGCCAGGAGGAGCTGCTGGAGGCGGCGGTCCCCGTCGGGGAGCGCCTCTACGCCGAGTCGCCGAAGGCGTTCGGCAAGCGCATGCACGCCTACTGGCGCGCCTGGCGCCCGGGCTAGATGGCTGATTCCCAATCCCTGCGCACCCGGATGATGGACTCAACCACCTAGGTGTCCAGCGCGGCCAGCCGCCGCTCGAGCAGGCGTCGCTCCGTGTCCGCGTCGACGAGCTCCAGCGCGCGCCGATACGCCGCGCGGGCCTCGTCGTTTCGGTCGAGGCGCCGGAGCAGCTCGGCACGGGTGGAGTGGAAGTAGTGGTAGGTGTCGAGATCCAGCTCATCGACCAGGGCGAGTGCCTCGGCAGGCGCGCCTGCCTCCGCGACGGCCACCGCCCGGTTCAGCTCGACCACCGGCGAGCGGGTGAGGTCCGCGAGCTGCCCGTAGAGAGCGGCGATCTCCTGCCAGTCGCTGGACTCCTCGGCGTGGAGCGCGGCGATCGCCCCCTGGACCACATAGGGCCCGCGCCCACCGAGCGAGATCGCCCGCTCGAGCGCTACGCGTCCGTCCGCGATCTTGGCGTGGTCCCAGAGCGATCGGTCCTGGTCGGCCAGCAGGACCAGCTCCCCGCCGGCGAAGCGAGCCTCGCGCCTCGCGTCCTGGAGAAGCATGAGCGCGAGGAGCCCGTTCGCCTCGGGCTCATCCGGCATCAGCTCGACCAGTGCGCCTCCCAGGCGGATCGCCTCGGTGGCGAGGTCCGCCCGGCCGCCGAAGCCCTCGTTGAAGATCAAGTAGATCACCGCGAGCACCGCGGACAGCCGGTCCGGAAGCAGATGGTCCGGCGGGACGCGGAAGGGGATGCCCGCCGATCTGATCTTGCGCTTGGCGCGCACGAGCCGCTGGGCCATGGTCTTCTCCGGAACGAGGAACGCCCGCGCCAGCCGCTCGGTGGTGAGCCCGCCCAGAGTTCGCAGCGTGAGCGCCACCTGCGAATCGAGGGCGAGGGCGGGGTGGCAGCAGGTGAAGAGCAGCTCGAGCCGCTCGTCGGGGATGGTCGAGTCGTCGGTGATGTCCTCCACGTGCTCCGGGACCTCCAGGAGCTTCGTCTTCTCGGCGAGGGTGCGGTCGCGGCGGAGCCGATCGATCGCCCGGTTTCGGGCGGTCGTGACGAGCCACGCCCGCGGGTTACGGGGCGTGCCGTCTCGCGGCCACCGTTCGGCTGCCAGCGCGAACGCCTCCTGAACGGCGTCCTCGGCGAGGTCGAAGTCGCCGACGAAGCCGATCAGGGTGGCGAGGACGCGCGGTCGCTCCTCGCGCCAGACGCGCTCGAGCTCGCTCAGCGCTCCACCAGCGGGCGGACCTCGATTGCCCCGCCCATGCGGGCCGCGGGAATCCGCGCCGCGACCTCGAGCGCGCGGTCGAGGTTGTCCGCCTCGAGCATGTAGTAGCCGCCGAGGACCTCCTTGGTCTCCGAGAACGGGCCGTCGGTGGTGAGCACCTCGCCGTCGGCGACGCGGACGGTCGTGGCCGTGTCGGTGGGCTGGAGCTGGTCACCGCCCAGCACGTCCGGCTCGTTCTGAATCGCCACGTACTCACCGAAGATCGCGTTCTGCTCGGACTCGGGGAGCGCATCGAACTCCTGACGGGCCTCGGTGCCGTAGATGAGCAGCATGTACTTCATTCACTGACCTCCTTGGGTCTCAGGACATTGTGTCCCCTAAGACGAACGGGAGGCCCTCAGATCGACCCCCGGCGACTGCGGATCGCTGAGCTCCCGCGTGAGCAGGAGCGCGACGGCGGCCAGGCCGATCAGCCCGATGCCGTAGATCTTGGCCGTCTCGTGGAGGCCGATCTGGGTCACTGCGACGCCCGCGGCAACGGCCGGGAGGCTGAACGACAGGTAAGCGACCATGAGAACCGACGAGACGAACGCGGCCCTCTGATCCGACGGCGCCCGCGTCGTGAGCGCCCGGAACGCGCCCGCGAACGCTGGCCCGAACCCCAGCCCGGCGATTGCGGCGCCCGCAAAAAAGAGCGCGGTCGAGCAGAAGTGCAGACTGGCGAGCGCCAGTCCGACCCCGGTGATCAAGGCGACGAGGCCGCCGCGGGCGGTGGCCCGTGCATGGGAGTCACGAAGCCAGACGGACGCCACCGCGCTGATTCCCGCCATGACGAAGATCGGCAGGCCGCCGGCCACATGGCTCGTGTCGCCGAGGACGCCGGCCGTCAGGGACGGTCCGAGCGAGAGCACCAGGCCGCCCAGCGCCCAGGTGGCGACGAGGCACGGGATCGCGGCTATGAACGGCGTCCGGAGTGCGGCCGGCACGGCCACCGTGGGTCGCATGGCGCGTGCCCACGAGCCGTCGCCGCGGACGGTCTCCGGGACGGCCATGGCGATCGCGATCGCGAGCGCGAAGCCGCCGAGGAGCAGCCAGTACACGAGCCGGGTCGGCTCCGGGGCGTACTGGACGAGCAAGCCGGAGACCAGCGCACCCGCCGCGAGCCCCGACAGCGGTGCCGCGACGCCCATCAGCGCCCCGAGCTTCGGATTGTCGGAGGGCTGCAGATCCAGGAGGGCGGCGCTGATCGCGCCCATCGCGACGCCGGTCGCGATCCCCTGCAGGATGCGCGCCGCGAACAGCCACTCGACATCCCGTGCCTCGGCGAAGAGGAGCATGCCGACCATCTCGATCGCGAGCGCGACCAGAAGTGCCGGGCGGCGACCGACGTGGTCGGAGAGCGACCCGGCGGTGATCAGCGTAGCGAGCAGGGCGAGCGCGTAGACGGCGAACACGCTGGTCAGGGTGATCGCCGAGAACCCCCAGCTCGACTGATAGACGACGTAAAGCGGGGAGGGGGCGCTGGAGGCGAAGAGGAGCAGTCCGAGGGTCAGGGCCAGGAGCCAGAACGCCGCCTTGCGGCCCACCGTTGGGCGCACCTTCGTCCGGATCGCTGTCGCCGTTGAGTCAAACATGTGATCGATCGGGTCCGGTACCGGGTAAACGAGCAGCGGGCCCCAAAACGTGAGTCCTTAGTACGAGAGGCACCGTACAAAAGGCGAGGGGTCCCGCCCGTGAGTCTCGTCACGTTCGAGACGAACGGCGGGCACGTCGATCGACCGCCGCGACCGGCGGCGACGCGAAAGAGTCATCATGTAGGCTCTGTCGCAAATGGGTGGAGAGGGCAGGTTGCCACGGAAGGTGCTCGGAGCGCTCACGCTGACCGCGATCGTCGTGGCGATGCTCGCGGCGGCGCCGGCGACCTCCGCGAAGCCGCAGGTTCATTGGATGCAGGGCTTCCGGGCCCCAGGAACCCCGAACAGCCTGAACATGGTCGGGGTCCTGCGGTTCGGCCCCACCGATGCGCCCAACATCCTGATCCTGAATCCGGGGACCTCGGCCGGGTCGGCCTACTTCGCACCGCTGGCGCGCACCATCGTGAAGAACACCAAGGGCTGGCAGGTCTGGTCGGTGGAGCGCCGGGAGAACCTGCTCGAGGACCAGTCGGTGTTCAACAAGGCGAAGCGCGGCAAGGCCACGCCGGAGAAGGTCTTCGACTACTACCTGCGCTGGCTCACGGACCACAGCATCAAGCATCACGTCCAGCCGGTCCCCGACACGGACGTCCAGTTCGCCAAGAAGTGGGGGATGAACGTCGAGATCCACGACCTGCGCAAGGTCGTCAGGGCGGCGAAGCGCCAGGGCCGCCACGTCGTCGTCGGCGGCCATTCGCTCGGCGGCTCCATCACCACCGCCTACGCCACCTGGGACTTCAACGGCAAGCCCGGCGTCAGGGGCCTGTCGGGCCTCGTCTACATCGACGGCGGCTCGAGCCCGGAGGCGGTGACGAAGGCTCAGGCTCAACAGTCCCTCGACGACCTCAACGGTGGAGCGTCCCCGTGGCTGTCGTTCGGCGGGATCCCGGCGCCGTACGCCGGTCTCTTTGGCGACGGGGGCGGCTCGTCGACGAAGATGGTCCCCAACGCTCCCTCGCTGGCTCAGAACTGGCCCGGGCTGCCGAGCGACCTGAAGCCACCGGTCCCGGTGACCAACGAGGCGCAGTTCGGGTTCGCCGCCGACGTCAACACGTCGCCCTCCTCGCTCGTCGCGTTCCAGGTCCACGCCGGCCACGTGCAGGGGGGCAACTGCGACCCGTGCGGCTGGGTCCGAGGCAACGCGATCACGCCGATCCAGCGCTACGCGACGATGATCTCCGGCTGGCGTCTGCCGAACGTGGACGGCACGGCCTGGTACCACCCGATGCGGCTGACGATCGACTCGGGCGCCGTGGCGGACGGCAACCGCAACCCGGCGCAAAAGGTCCTCGACGTAGAGGCGACGCATGGCGACGACATCAACGTCCCCGTCTACGCGTTCGCCGCCGCGCTCGGCGACGACCGGGTCGTGCAGGCGACCAAGGCGCTCGCGCGGCAGTCGCACCTGCCGAAGCGCGACGTGACGATCATCAACAAGGCCGAGACCTACGCGCACAACGACCCCAGCGCCGCGTCGCCCGACCGCAACGCCTTCGTGAAGCACCTGATCCCGTTCCTGGACGGCATCGGGCGCTAGGCGGCCAGCCGAGGCTCAGCCGACGAATGGCACCGTCCGGTCGGCCGCCAGGTCGTCCAGGGTGCTCTGCATCTCGGCCACCACGCCGTCGTAGACCTCGTCGGGATCGGGATGGGCACCGAAGCGCTCCCGGACATCGATCGGCGGCAGAACCTCGATCTCGATCTTCGCCGGCAGAGGCATCCGCGGTGGAAGGTCGAGCACGCTGATCCCGAACGGCGGGCCGATCGAGACCGGCAGGACCTTGATTCGCGCCGCGCGGTCGAGGCCGATGAGCCGTGCCGCCCGCTCGCCGCGGGTGAGGAAGAGCGCGGTCTCCTGGCCGCCGATCGAGACCACGGGGACGATGGGCACGTTTTCGTCACACGCCAGGTGGATGAAGCCCTTCCGGTCGGCGAGGTCGATCCGATCGGTCTGCCAGCTGGGCCGGAAGGTCTCCCAGTCGCCGCCGGGGTAAACGAGCACGGGCGCTCCTCGAGCGAATGCCTTGCTTGCGTTCTCGTGCGACGCGCGGAGCGTGCCCCAGGGGCGGATTCCGAGCCCCGGCAGGCGTGCGGCGACGTCGTGCGCGAGCTGGTGGAACCGCCGGTCGGGCCCGAAGCGCTCGTAGAAGCAGGCCGTGAACACGAACGTGTCGGCGATCATCGTGCCGCCCGAGTGGTTGCCGACCAGGAGCGCCGGGCCGTCGGGAATGCGATCCAGACGGCTCACCTGGCCGCGGAAGTAGGTGCGAAAGAACCTGCCGATGATCGGCAGGGTACGGCGGATGTACTCGGGATCCCAGGCGTCCAGGTCGTCGCCCGGCAGGCCGTGCGTGAGCTCCAGCCACTCGTGAGTGACGTTCGCGGCGATCTCGGCAAAGCCGTCGAGCGGGCGCGGGAACGACCGCGCGAGCCGTCGTAGGGGCCCGGGATCAGGCATATAGGAGGGCATGCCCGCAACGCGGTGCCCCGAAACGGGCTCAGCCCGTGTAGGGGTGCGTCGGCGTGACGCCGCCGTGCGTGAGCAGGTCGAACCCGTCCGGGATCCTCAGCTGGTCCGGGCCCGTCCCCGGCGAGTCAGTGTGGCCGTACTGCCACACGATTCGCTTGGTGAGCGGGTTGATGATCACCACCCGGTCGCGGTAGTCGTCGTTGGTGGCGATGAGGCCGTTCGGCAGGCGCTCGGCGAGGCTCGGGTGGTCGAGCATGCCAGGGCCCGAAGGCGGGTGGTATGACCACAGGATCCGCCCCGTGCGGTTGAACTCATAGATGCCCCCGGGCCGGGAGTAGTCGGCGACCAGGTAGCGATTCGGGCCGAGCTGCTGCGGGTCCGACGGATAGGCGATCGGCAGGTGGGTGCTCCAGACGAGGTGGCCCTTCGGAGTGATCTCGTCGACGTAGGAACCGTTCACCTCGGACACGAGGATGTCTCCGTTGGCGAGCGGCGTATCCCCGTTCGGCGAGGCGAGGGTCTGGGGCGGGTTGTGCGCGCAGGCGCCGGACTGCCCGATCTGACGCGCGTGGCCCTGCGGGCCGATGATGAGGATGCGGCAGTTTTGAGCGTCCGCGACCGTGACCGTTCCGTTCTTGAGCAGGTAGGCGTCGTCGGGCTCGTGCAGGTAGCCGGGGGACTGGAGCCGATGACGCCAGGATGACCGTACGACCACGTCAGCTTGCCCGAGGGGAAGGCAAGCTGCACGATGCGCTCGTTCTCCTCCTCATTGGAGATGATTCCCGTGCCGCCGTGGGTGAAGAAGGCGTCGTCGGGGAAGTAGAAGCCGCCAGGCGGGGCGGGCCGCCCCGGGCCGGGGTAGCGCCAGAGCACGCGCTTGCGGGCGTTGACGACGAGCAGGCGGTTGTTGCCCCGGTCCGCGATCAGCATCCGGCCCCGGAATGCCGGACGTCCCTTGGCGTCGGCCTGGGAGGTGCTCGTCGTGCTCGTCGAGGCGGTCGTCGTCGCGATGGTGGACGGGGCGGGAGGCGGCGCGGGCGCCTGGAGGCTCTTCAGCGTGAGCCGGACCACGGAGTCGAGCGGAGCCCCGCCCTTGCCGAGGCCCCCGATGAGATACCCCGAGCCGCCGACGGTGGCCGCCGCTGCGTTCGAGGTGGGCGACGGGAGCGCACCCGCCGCGTGCAATGCTCGGGTTCCCGGGTCGAAGGCGACGATGCGGTCGGTCGGCGAACCGCCCGCCGTCCCGCCGAGCACGTAGATCCGGCCGCCGAGTGTCGACCGCCGACGCGTGGGCGACGGGCTGGGGGAGGTGGGCCACGACGCGGGCGCTCCCGGCCGCCGGATCGATCTGCTGAACGGCGTCGGTCGGCCGGCCGGACGCGGTTTCGCCCCCGAAGAGATAGATCGCATTCCCCGCGACGGCAACGGCCGGATAGCGGACGGGCACCGGAAGGCTCGCGACGCTCTTGAAGGCGCTGCCGTCGGTCGTCTCCAGCACGCTCGAGTCGGGAGTGCTCCCGTCGTAGCCGCCGAGCACGTAGGTCCGGCCGCCCAGCGTGGCGGCGACCAGGTCCGAGCGGGGCTTCGGAAGCCGGCCCGCGGCGCTGCGCCGAGCCGCCCTCGAGACGGACTCGACCGCGTCGGTACTGGCCGTCGATCCGCCGCCCGAGCACGAGCACCGACTGGCCGCTCGAGGCCGCCGCCTCGTCGTGCAGGGCCTGCGGCATCGTCCCAATTGATGCCAGCGCTCCCGAATGGGGATTCATCGCGAACACCCCGTCGGTCGAGCTCGTTGGCGGAGTCCAGTCCCCCGATCAACCAGACCTCCGTGCCGACGGTGGCGGCCGCCTCGCCGGAGACCGGCGCGTCGAGCGGCCGGCTCATGGTGTGAGCGACCAGCTTCGTCCGCGTCGGGCTGGTGTTCGCGGCTCATGCGCGGGGCGGTCGCAGAGCCACCGTCGGTAAGCGGGCGATCAGGAGCACGACGATGACGCCGCCGACCGCTGCGACCGTCAGCGCCGGCCACCAGCGCGCGATCACGTCGCGGCGTCGCGCTCCGACGGCGAGCGCTCGAGCAGCAGGGCCAGCGTCGGGCAGGCGTCGGCCGCGCGCCGTGCGTGCTCGAGGAGCTCGGCGGGGACGGGCTCGCCCGCGACGATGGGATAGCCCCAATCGTCGAGCTCGATCCACTCGGGCAGCAGCTCGGCGCACATGCCGTGTGCCTCGCAGGCGATCGGATTGACTCGGAGCCGCACGCTCAACAGCCGACCGCCGCCGGCTCACGGTGGGCGGATGGGCGTCGGGAGCAGGCCTCGCATGCTCGGGGGCGGAACACACGGCCGGCTCCGCTCGTGGCGGTCGATCTCCGCGCCGAAGACGTCGAGGCAGCTGGACACGAGGCGCGCCGCCCCGTCGGGGTGATGGCAGGCGCCGCGGCCCTTGACGTCCTCGCTCCAGCGCGCCACCCACTCGTGGGTGCCCGGCGCGGCGCGGCCCGACGCGATCTCGCGGAGGGCGTCGGCGATCGCCGCGAGGCCGTGGACGCACGGCCCACACTGGCCCGACGACGCCTGCGCCATGTACTCCGCGACGGCGGCCGTCTCAGCGACCCCGCAGGCGCCCTGAGGGAGCGCGATCACGATCCCCGGGCCGAGCGTGCCGCCGAGCGCGCGCAGCGTCTGGTGGTCCAGCGAGACGTCGAGCGCGGTCTCGACGTCGAACCACGTTCCGGCGTAGCCGCCGATCAGAAATGCCTGAAGCGGGTCGGTTGGGCCTCCAGCCGCCTTGATCAGGTCGCCGAGGCGAGTGCCCGCGGCGATCTCGTAGACGCCGGGCCGCGTCACGCCGCCGGATACGGTGATCAGCACCGAGCCCGGATCGTCAGGCGTTCCGACCTCGCGGAACCACTCCGCTCCGAAGCGGGCGACGAGCGCCAGGTGCGACAGCGTCTCGACGTTCTGGAGCAGGGTGGGCCGCTCGCCAACCCCGGCCTCGAACGGGCGGGGCGGGATGAAGGTGGGCTTCGCGCCGCCGCCGTTCAGCTGGTGGACGAGAGCGCTCTCCTCTCCGGCCACGTATTCGCTGGAGACCACGCGAACGGCAACCGCGACCTCTTCCATCCCGGCGTCCGCGCGCTCCTGGACCGCCGTGAGCAGGGAGGCGGCCGCCTCCTTGGAGCTCTCCTTCACGCACACGATCGCCTCGTCGGCGCGGACGAGCTCGGCCGCGAGCGTCGCGCCGTCCAGGACCAGGTGCGGGGCCCGGGCCATCAGGAGCGCGTCCTTGCGGCTGGCGGGTTCTCCCTCGGATCCGTTCGCCACGAGGATCCGCGGGGCGCTGCGCGCCCCGACGGCTCGCAGCTTCACCGCCGCTGGAAAGCCGGCGCCGCCACGACCGCGCAGGCCGCTTCGCTCGACCTCGGTGAGCAGATCGGAGTGCTCTCGTTCCGAGCCGGTCGGCGGCATGGAGCCGAGCCGCTCGAGGTGCTCGTCGAGCGTGATGGGCCGGCCTCGCCGCAGGCCGGCCAGCAGCCGGGGAAGCTTCGCGGGCGTCGTCTCGCCGGCCGCCGGGACACCGTCACTCATTGGAGCCACCCCGCTGCGCCTGCACCGTCCCGTTCACGCTGCCGTTCGCCTGATCGATCGACACGTCGATCGCCAGCTTCATCGCCGAGCCGTCGCTGCTCTGCGCCGCGGCGACGATTCGAGACCCCTGTAGCCCGACGACCCGGCCCCTGTAGAGACTCGGCTCACCGCGCGGCCCGAGCGAGACGGAGCCCTGCGTCATGGCGACGCCGCCTCCCTCGAGCGGCTGGCCCGTGATCGTGACGTCGAGCGTCCCCGATGCACCATGGCTCATGTCCATCCGCATCTCCACGCTCGCGAGGCCGGACCCGGCCGATGAGTCCTGCTTGAGCGAGCCGCTCAGCCGGGCATTGAAGGGGGCGGCCAGCCCCGAGCTCTGCGCGCCGGACGCGGTGGCGGCCGTGGTGCCGGTGGAGGGCAGGAGGTTCGCCGGAGTCCCCGCCCGGGCGGCCCAGTTGGATCCGAGCGGTCCCGCGGCGGAGAAAACGATCAGCGCGATCGAGGCTATCCCCAGTGCGCTCGCCGCAAGGGTGCGCCCAACGCCCTGCGGCGTCGCCGCAAGCACGCGCCAGCCGAGCGCGATGACCACCCCGGCGAGGCACATGGCGCTCAGCAGCAGCATCCAGGTGGACGACGCGTCCGTTCCGGTTCCCAGCCCGTGGAACATGGCCAGCGGCCAGCACGCATACGCCGCCCAGTGCACGCCGCGCCAGGTTCGGTAGCCGAGCCGCTTGCGCATCAGGCTGGTGACCGTGACCGCGAGGAGCAGGTCGAACGACAGCGCACCCAGGCCGAGCCAGAACGGGCGATAGGGAGAGAGGAACGGGATGAACGCGTCCTGGAACCCGATCGGGGCGAAGCCGTCCGCGACGGTCGTGACCACGTGCAGGACGACCATCACCAGGGCCAGCATGGAGACGTTGCGGTGAAGTGTGTCGGTGAGGAAGCGCGGCCATTCCCGGGAGCTCCAGCGGCTGAAGTCGATGATGCCGAGCACCACGCTCGCCGTCAGGAGGACCATGGCGACCACCCCGGCGCTTCGGGTCAGGTACCAGAAGGGGGTCGGGCCGGCAGCGAGGATGCTCATCCGAGCGGCGCCTCCGGCCAACCGCCGATCGTGAGGACATCGCCGTCGGCAGAGACCAGCCGGCTCGGCAGCCCGAGGCCGGTGAGCCACGGTGGGGCGAGACGGCCTCGCACGATGGACGCGGTGCTCGCGGCATTCGCGTCGACGCACGAGCCCGCCGCCACGGTGACGGTCCGCCAGGTGATCGGCGCGCTGCTGCCGGTGCCGGGATCGACGATGTGATGAAACGGTCGCCCGCCCGCCGACCACCGGCGAACGGTGGTGCTCGACGTAGCGAGGCCTCCGGATGAGATCGAGACGGTGTGCGAGGGCCCCGAGGTCGGGTCGCCGTGGTCGTCGCACACGGTCACGCGCCAGCCTCCTTCCGGAGGCGGCCCGGCGACCGCGATGTCCCCGCCGAGGTTGACCATGGTTCCGCAGGCGACCGACTCGGCTATCCGCCTTGCGGCCCGGTCAGCGGCCAGCGCCTTCGCGCTCGCGCCCAAGTCGAGCTCGACGCCTGCCGGGACTCGAACCGTTCTGGCCCGCCGGTCCAGGCTCACGCTCCGCCAGCCAGGAGGTGGCTGCAGCTGGGCCGGCGGCGCGCCGTCGGAGATGAGCTCGTCGAAGTCGCGGTCGTAGCCGAGGTTCCGGATCGCCCGTCCGACCGTCGGGTCGACGGCGCCGTCGGTCGCGCGCGCGACGCGCAGCGCGACATCGATCGCCTCGATCAGCAGGTCGCCGACCTCGACCGGCTCGCCGGCTGCCCCGTTGACCCGCGTCAGCTCGGAGTCGGAGCGGAAGCGGCTGCAGGCCAGGTCGATCCGGTCGAGCTCGGCCTCGAGCAGCTCGCGGGCGCCGACGATCGCGCCTGTATCGGTGACGAAAACGGATGCCGTCGTCCCGAGCGCCCTCCAGCGCGACGAGGTGATCATTCTCAGGAGCCGCCGGAGACGCTGGGGGCCGGCGCCGGAGCGGGTGCCGGAGCCGGAGCCGGCGTCGGTGCCGCCGCCGGCGGAGAGAGGGACGGGGAGGATGCGGCGCTCGCGCCGCCGCCGCCCCCGTTGTTGGCGCTCGCCTGGGTCGGCTCGGAGTTGCCGGAGCCGCGCCGCGACCCGGAGCCGCCGGTGTTCGTCGAGTGCCCCGGCTTCGCCTGCGCGACGTAGCCGGCCAACGCGCCGACGAGGGCGACGGCGCCGACGCAGACCCACTTCGTGAGATTGGACGCGCGGCGCAGTGCCGCATCTCGCGCCGTGCCGCCGTGCGATCGGGAGACCTGCCGAGAGTCCATGGACGGGAATCTGGCGTCCGACCCTTAGGCGCCGGTTAGCTCAATGTAAGAAAACTCTGCGAAAGGGCTGGGAAGCCTGAGCGTGGGTGCCGGGTGAGGCCTGATCGGACCTCTGAGCGAGGCAGGGGGCCTCTAGGCGTCGCCGCGCCTGTATCCCGGCAGCCGGAACGTGATTCGGGCGCCGCCCTCCGGCGCATCCTCGGCCCAGATGCGCCCGCCGTGCGCCTCGACGATCGCCCTGGCGATCGCTAGGCCGAGCCCGGTCCCGCCGGTCTGGCGATCTCGGGCGCGCTCCACCCGATGGAAGCGGACGAAGATCCGCTCGCGATCCGCGGCTGGGATCCCCGGGCCGTCGTCGGAAACGCTGATCTCGACGGCGCCGTTGTCGCCCGGAGAGGCGGCGATGTTGATGACGCCGCCCGGGGCGGTGTGCTCGACCGAGTTTCGGATGAGGTTCCGGATCACCTGGGTGATGCGATCGCGATCGGCGGGGACCGTCCCGGGCGGCGCCGTCCGCACCTCGAGGTCGCGGTCGAGGCCGTTTGCCAGCCCCGAGACGGCGTCGGCCAGGAGGGTCTCGACGGCCGTGGGCCTCGGGTCGTGGGCGAGCCCCTCGTCGAGCTGCGCGAGAAGGAGCATGTCGTCCACCAGTCGCTCCATGCGATCGACCTCCCGGGTCACCACCGCCGCGGTGGCGGCGACATCCTCCGGTGACGCGTCCTGGCTCGATCGCGAGAGGACCTCGATCTGACCGCGGATCGCGGTCAGCGGGGTGCGGAGCTCATGAGAGGCGTCGGAGGTGAACGCGCGCTGGCGCGCGAACGCCTCCTCCAGACGGTCCAGCATGTGGTTGAACGACTCCGCCAGCCGCCGCGCCTCGACGGGCCCCTCGGGCTCCATCCTGGTGGAGAGCTCGCCGGCGTCGACCGCCCCGGCGACCGTGGCCATCCGGCGTACCGGCCGGGTGCTTCGGCCCGCGACGACGACGACGGCGATCAGCGCCGCGATGAACGCGACGGAGCCGGCCACACCGAAGGCGCGGGCCACGCCCGACTGGGCCGCCTCCACGGATGACAGCGGCTGCCCGACGGTGATCTGGCCCGCCCCGCGATCGCCGGTGAACAGCGGACGGGTGAGCAGCCGCACGTTTCCGGCCTCGGCGAGGTCGATGGTCGAGTAGCCGTCGGGAGCCGCGAGAATCTGCTTCGACTGGCGCGCCTCCGCGCTTGCCTCGCCGCTCTTCTCGCCGGGCTCCTTGCCGACGCCCAGGAGCTCCGGCTCGTTGGTCGCGAGAGCGGCGCCACCGACCTTGACGACCAGGAGCTCCGAAGCCGGCCCGAAGGTCGGCTGCGAGTTGATGTAGCGCTGCGCGCGCCGGGAGATCTCGGCGGCCGAGGCTCCGTGGGCGGTTCCGATGTGCTGAGCCAGCCCGGAGACGTCCTCGCTCAGGTCTCGATCGACCTGGCCGCGAAGGTCCGAGCCGGTGCGCGCGTAGACGGCGAAGAACGTCCCCACCAGGGCCGCCAGGACGATGCCCGCGATCGCGATCGTGAGTCGGCTGCGCGTGCTCGTCCCGCGAAGCCGGCGTGCGAGGCGCTCAGCCATCGACTCTGGAGCCGATACCCCACCGACCTGATCGTCTCGATCGGCGCGGGCTCTGAGCCGACGGCGAGCTTTCGCCGCAGGTATCCCGACGTAGACGCCCACGACGCCGGAATCCACGTCGTCCGGGTAGCCCCAAACCGCTCGCAGCAGCTCGCCGCGTGTCAGGACCTGGCCTGGGTGCCGCATGAGGAACGCGAGCAGGTCGAATTCGGTGGTCGTGAGGCGAATCGGTACTCCCGGCCCGCTCGACCCTGCGGCCGACGAGGTCCATGCGGATGTCGCCGAGCTCGAGCCGGGTGGAGCTCGCCTCGTCTCGGTCGCGGAGGTGGGCGCGGACCCGGGCGGCAAGCTCTGAGAACGAGAACGGCTTGGTCACGTAGTCGGTCGCGCCCAGATCCAGCACCTCGACCTTGCTGTCGGTCTCGGTGCGCGCGGTGAGGACGATCACCGGAAGCTGGGGCCTCGCCTCCCTGACCTCGGCGAGCACGTCGGTGCCGTCGCGGCCCGGCAGCATTAGGTCGAGGATCATCAGGTCCACGTCCCCCGACCGCGCCAGCCGCCCGGCGTCCACTCCGTCGGCCGCGGTGGTGACGGAGTAGCCCTCGGCCGTGAGGCCACGCTGGAGGAAGTCGGCGATCGCCGGCTCGTCCTCGACGACCAGGATATGCACGCCGCAGATCTTAGGCGCGCCCCGTCCGTCCGCCGCGTCACGCTGATGGCATCGCGGAGGGAGTTTCAAAGCGAACCTCGCCGCGCCGCGCGCCGGCCGGACGTCACCTCCACCATCATCTGCTCAAGCGGCGCCGAAGGCTTCTGGCCGGTGGGAGTGCCGCCGTCCTGCTCGCGGTCGTCGGCCCGGGCATCCTCGCGGGGTTCTCCGACGACGACCCGGCCGGGATCACGACTTACTCGATCCTCGGTGCCAAGTACGGCTACGAGATGCTGTGGGTGCTGGCGCTGTCCACCGCGGCGCTGATCGTCTTCCACGAGCTGGGCGCGCGGATGGGCATCGTGACCGGGAAGGGCCTGCTCGCGCTGGTGCGGGAGCGCTACGGCGCGCGGGGTGCGGGCGTGGCCCTGGCGGCCCTGGTCGTCGCGAACTTCGGGACGCTCTGCGCAGAGTTCGCGGGGGTGGCTGCCGGCATGGACCTGCTTGCCGGAGTCAGTCGCTACATCAGCGTGCCGATCGCGGCCGTCGGCGTCTCCGCGCTGGTGCTGCGCGGGTCCTTTCACAGGGTCGAGCACGTCCTGCTCGCGCTCAGCGCGGTGTTCGTCGCCTACATCGTCTCGGGGTTCCTCGCCCACCCCGACTGGGGGGCCACCGCGCACGGCCTCGTGGTCCCGAACATGCCGCTCACCCGGGACGCCACGCTGGTCGCGGTCGCGACGCTGGGGACAACGCTCGCGCCGTGGGGCCTCGCCTTCATCCAGTCGTACGCCGTCGACAAGCGCCTGGACGTCTCCGAGCTGCGCTACGAGCGGATCGACGTGATCGTCGGAGCGGTCATGACCGGGGTCATCGGGCTGTTCATCGTGGTCGCCTGCGCGGCGACGCTGCATCCGCGGGGCATCACGATCAACGAGGCCAGCGACGCCGCCACGGCGCTCGAGCCCCTGGCCGGGGGCGCCGCCGCGACGCTGTTTGGCCTCGGGTTCCTCGGCGCCGCGCTCCTGGCGGCCGCGGTGGTGCCGCTGTCGACGGCGTACTCGGTGTCTGAGGCGTTCGGAAGGAGGGCGGACATCGACGACACCTACAGCCAGGCGCCGCTGTTCTACCTGAGCTTCGGTTCGCTGGTGCTCTGCGCGGCCGCGGTCGTGCTGATCCCGGGGGCGCCGCTGATCCCGATCCTGTTCCTGTCGCAGGCACTGAATGCGGTGCTCCTGCTCGTTCTGCTGCCCTTCATGCGCAGGATCGCGCGCGATCGGGAGGTCATGGGCGCGCACGCGCTGAGCGGCTGGGACAGGGCCCTCACCGCGGTCGTGCTCGGGATGGTCGCCGTCTCGGTCGTCGCACTGTTCGCACTGACCGTCGCCTAGCGGCCAGCCGGACTGCGACCGGCGCCGACCGTAACTGGTAACAAATCAAGCGACCAGTGCGGAGGAGGCTCTTCATCATGGCCGCCGCTGCCCCGTCTCGATGACGGGGCAGCGCGGATACACCCGGCGCGACTTCGTGGTCGGCGCCGGCAAGGCGGGGGCCGCCGGCGCGGTCGCCCAGTCCTTCCCTGGAGCCTGCTGGCGCCGCCCGCGGCCGCAAAGGGTGTGCTGACCGCCGCGCAGCAGCGCACGCTCCGCGCCGCGGTGGCCAGGATCGTGCCCGCCGAGCACCCCGGAGACTGGTCGGCCGCCGACGTCGGCGCGGACCGCTACATCCTCGGCCTGCTCGCGGGCATCGACCGCATCTACGCAGGTGGACCGGTCCGCCGTCGTTTCAAGCGCTTCCAGGGCATGTGGCGGGTGAAGCGGATCGGCTGGCGCCGCTACGTGCGCAAGGTGCGGAGGGTCTACCGCGACGGCCTCGCCGACCTGGACAAGCGCGCCGGCGGCGATTTCGCCGCCCTGCCCGGGGTGGCGCAGGACGTGATCCTCACGACGCTGGATGCCGAAGGCACGGCGTTCTTCACCGCCCTCTACAACCACACCCTGGAGGGCGTCTACGCGCACCCCGTCTACGGGGGCAATCGCGACTACGGGGCTTGGAAGGCGTTCGCGTACCAGGGGGACGTGCACGGCGTGCGGTTCCCTGGCGTGGGCCCGGCGGATGCGCCCTGGAACGTATACGGCGGCTACGCGCCGCAGGAGATGGTCGAGCCCGGAAAGGGGCCGTGATGCCGATGATCTGTCGGATTCGAAACGCCCTGGTGCTGGCCGGCGCGCTCGCGCTGACCGCGCTGCCGAGCCTCGCCCATGCCGACAGCGGCCCCTTCCAGAACGACCCGATGGGCCGCCTGCGGGACGTCACCGGGCACTGGCGCCACTACCAGCCGGCCGGGCTCTTCTGCATCAAGCCGAGCGCGACGACCTACACGCCCGGCGGCGACGGTGCGACGGCCACCGGCAAGGACCGGGCGTGCAGGCGTTCCGGCTTTCCGCGGCGCGCCAGGGGTCTCGTGAAGGTGCACGTCCGCACGCCCAGCCTCTGCACGGGCTGCCGCCGGTTCTTCATCGACTTCTCGAAGATCCCGAAGACGGCGGCCAATGGCAACGGCCACGCGCAGGGCCACGCGTACTACCACCTCGACTCGATCAACAACACCTACACGGTCGACGCCAAAGCCCACAGTCCGAACACCAAGAACTTCACCAACGACAAGCTCATCGCGCCGAACGGCTCCCCTCAGGTGCAGGTGATCGGGGCCTGGGACCTCCACGCGATCGAGTACGTGACCGACACTCGCAACTTCATCCACACCGCCTCCCAGGGCCCGCTACTACGTCGGCCCGTGGTACCTGAACCGGAATCACCGGCGCATTCACGGCGTCTACATGGACGTGGATGTGGCCGACGCGACGCGGTGGCCGAATCCGCAGCTGAACGCGATCGGCTACATCGCGGGCTTCAACAGCGGGGGCGTCTGCCCGACCGACGACGACTCCTTCTACGCCGGGTGCTTCGACTGGTGGGGCATGAGCTCGAACACGATCGACCCGTTCGCCGACAGCTGAGATGGCGGATCACGACTTCGACGTCGTGATCGTCGGCTCCGGCGCCGGCGGCGGCATCGCGGCCTACGTGCTGGCGAAGAAGGGCGCGCGGGTCTGCGTGCTCGAGAAGGGGCCGTGGCTTGACAAGCGCAACTACGGCGACGACGAGCTGCGCTTCGGCGAGCGCCGGTTCTTCGACCAGGACTCCCACATCGAGCCGCGGACATTTCGCAACCGGCCCGAGGACGGCGAGCACCTTCATGTGGGCAAGGTGCTCGGGATCAGCCGTTGCGTCGGCGGTGGGACCGTCCACTACGGGGCCGTGTCGTTCCGGTACCGGCCGCAGGACTTCCGCGCGCGCTCCTACTGGGGCTCGCTGCCCGGCGCGGACATCGTCGACTGGCCCTTCACCTACGACGAGATGCGCCGGTACTACGAGAAGGTCGAGCGGCTGATCGGTGTGGCGGGGGGGCAGATGCGCGAGGACCGCCGCCCGGCGTATCCCGTGCCCGGCGCCGAGTGGCGCGACGACCCGTACCCGATGCCCGGCCACCCGCCGAACTACGGCGCGAAGCTCTTCGAGGACGCCGCCCGGCGCCTGGGCATGCACCCGTACCCGACGCCCGTCGCCATCACCAACATGGGCTATAAGGGCCGCGCCGGCTGCTCCTACTGCGGCTTCTGCTCGAGCCACGGCTGCCCGATCGGCGCCAAGGGCGACCTGCGCGTCACCGCGCTCGCGAAGGGGCTTTCGACCGGGCGGCTCGAGATCAAGCCGAACTCCTACGCGTTCCGGGTGGAGCTCCAGAAGGGCCGGGCGAAGCGGGTGCTCTACATCGACCACAAGGGCCGCACGCGGTCGATCTCGGCGAAGGTCATCGTGATCGCCTGCTCCGCCGTTGACACGCCGCGCCTGGTGCTTCTGTCGGAGCTGCCGACCCACCTCGTCAACCACGACGTCGTCGGGCGCCACCTGATGGTCCACCACTATCCGGGCGGTATCGGCTTCTTCGGTGAGCGGATCGACTACTACCGAGGGTTCTGGAGCATGCGGTGCCTGGACGACCTCTACCTGGGCGACGAGACCGGGCCGATGTTCGGGATGGGGAATATCCAGACCGTCGGCCCGTCATCCGGTTATCCACTCGGCGCCGGCGGCATGATCTCGGCCGCGAAGTTCACCGGCTGGGGCCCTGGCCACAAGGAGAAGATGGGGGCGATCTTCGGCCACACCCAGTGGCTCACAATGAACGGGCAGGACCCGCCGGTCCCCACCAACATGGTCGACCTCGACCCGACGATCAAGGACGTCTACGGCTTTCCCGTCTCGCGGGTCACCTACAGCCATCACCCGAACGACTACGCGGTGGCGGCCAAGGTGATCCCGAGGCTCGAGGCGCTGATGACCGAGATGGGAGCCGAGTCGATGACCACGGTGACGCCGTTCGCGGCCACGACCTCCCTGCCGCAGGTGACCAAGACCCACGAGGCGGCGCGGAGCGTTGGCCGCTCGGCGCCCGACCCGGTCGGGGGGACCGTCAACCACCAGATGGGGACGATGCGGATGGGAACCGACCCCGACACGAGCGTGGTGAATGCCGACCAGCGCTTCTGGGGCATCCCCAACCTCTATGCGATCGACGGCTCGGTGTTTCCGACGTCCGGCGGCTACAACCCGACCCTGACCATCGAAGCGCTCGCGTGGCGTGCGGCGAAGGGGATCGCCCGGCGCCACGGCTTCTCGCACGCCTAGCAGGCGGTTGTTTCAGTCGCCGAGAGCCGACCGGCAGGAGGAGCGTCACCGTCTACGGCTGTGAGGCGGCGGGGGCGAGGCGGAAGATCTCGACTGCGAACGGGTGCTCGTCGACCTCCACGTGGCTCGCAAATCCGACGACCCGCCTGCCGGTGGCCCGTTCCACCGCCGCCCTGAAGGTCGACCCGATCGCCTGCTGGAAGTGCTCGCGCAGCTCACGGACCGCATCGGCGCGGCCATGGTCGATCATGAACTCCTCGTTGGGCAGCAGCTCGAGGTCCTCCAGGATGACGACGACGGTGTCGTCCATCACGTGCGTCTTGGCGCTCCCGGCGCCGCGCCCGTAGGAGCTGCGCTGGATTTCGAGCATGTCCCTGGAGATGGCGTTTGCGACATCCGCCACCGGTGGGCTCAGTGTCTCCCTCGGGCGTGGGTCAGGGTCAGCGGGCCCCGCTTGGCGCTCCGGATCCTCCAAGACTCCTCCTCGCTCGATCGGCTGGGTCTCGAGGGTCCGGCCGCTCGTCGCGCGTGCGCAGAACGCCCGTGAACTCGATGCAGGGCGGCCACCCGCCTCGTGTCGCGCCGCGGGAAGCCGCACGACCACGATACTCCTTTGCGGCGCCGAGAAGAAGCCACCGTCAACAGATCCCGGACACCACTGGTACCCTGAACGTCAGGCGCTCGTTGGATCTCAGGCGGCTCTGCCTCTCGGGCGAATTTCCACAGAGACGTCAGGAAGTTCGCGCGTTGAGCGCAACGGACACAACCGAGGCAGGGGCCCTGTCGGAGGTCACGCGAGGCCTAGAGCGCCTGCATAGCGAGTACTACGGCAAGGGGCCGACCAAGGCGCGCAGCTACATGATCAGCGACACGCTGATCTCGATCCTCGAGGGAGGGTTCACCACCGTCGAGGCCACCTTGATCGACGATGGTCAGTCCGACGCCGTGCACGGCATGCGCCGCAGCTTTCAGATGGCCATGGAGGATCGCTTTCGCGCGGTGGTCGAGGAGGCCACCGGGCGGAATGTGATCGCCTATATGAGCCAGATTCACACCGGTCCCGATATGGCGGTCGAGCTGTTCGTCCTGGAGCCGGCGAGCGAGCCGGTCGTTGCCGAGTTCGAGGTAGAGGTCGAGGACGGATCCGAGGCGGGCCGCCCTTCGAAATAGACTGCCTGCGCTCGTTGGGTCTTGCCGCAACTCTGCCCTTCGCGCGTCGTCGATCAAGGGGGGCGGAGCAATACCCAGCGACGCGAACGGAGACGCAACCACCGTGGAGAGCACCCAGCACGGCTCGGCGAGCGGTGAGACCCTGGCCCAGATCTCGACCGGCCTCGTGCAGCTCCACAGCCGCTACTACGGCAAGGGGCCAACGAAGGCGAAGACGCACATTGTCAACGACACCGTGATCTCGATCCTGCGCGGCGGGTTCACGACGGTGGAGCGAACGCTCATCGACGAGGGCAATGTCGATGCCGTGTATTCGATGCGCCGCAGCTTCCAGATGGCGATGGAGCAGCACTTCACGGCTGTCGTCGAGGAGGCGACCGGCCGCAAGGTGATCGCCTACATGAGCCAGATCCACCAAGACCCGGACCTCGCGGTCGAGATCTTCGTGCTCGAGCCCGTGGAGGGTCCCGTCGCTCTCGGCGGCATGGAGGAGCCTCCCGAAGTCGGTTAAGGTCGCTCCGTGCTTGCGATCAGCGAGGACGCGGCCACGGCAATCAGGGGAATCGTCGCGGCGCCGGGCATACCCGAGGGTGCGGGCCTGCGAATCACGCGTGAGGTGAACGCCGACGAGAGCGGCGAGCCGCGCACCGATCTGCGGCTCTCCGTGGTTGCCGAGCCCCAGGAGGGTGACGAGGTGCTGGAGGAGGAGAGGGTCTTCGTGGATCCCGATGCCGTCGAGCTGCTCGAGGACAAGCTGCTCGATGCGGACGTATCGGGCGACGACGTGCGGTTCAGCTTGGACGTCCAGGCGGAGTCGCGGTAGCCGCGACGCCAACCGAATCCATCGGTTAGGTTCTGCGCCAACGACGAGGAGGGAGCTTTGGACGTAAGCCTGCTGAAGACCATTCCGCTGTTCGCAGACGTCCCCGACGAGCAGCTCCGCAAGATCGCGCCGTTCGCGGAGACCGACGAGTTCGCCGAGGGTCAGGTGGTCGTCAAGGAGGGCGGGTACTCCAATCACTTCTTCGCGATCGAGGAGGGAACGGCGAAGGTCGAGCGCGAGGGCCAGCACATCGCCGACCTCGGGCCGGGCGACGTCTTCGGCGAGCAGGGCCTGCTGGAGAAGCAGGAGCGCTCCGCCACCGTGACCGCCACCTCACGCCTGCGGGTGATCAAGATCGAGCACTGGGAGCTCTCCAGGATGCGCAAGACGATGCCCGAGGTCGTCGAGGAGCTCCAGCGCAAGGTCGAAGAGCGCGAGTAGCCCCGTAGCCCTGACTTGAGCTCAGAGCTCGGAATAGACTGCCGCCCACATACGGGCCGGTGGTCAAGGGAAGTCCGGTTGAAAGCCGGCGCGGTCCCGCCACTGTGACCGGGTTAACGAGGCGCCGCGAGGCCAACGCGGCCAGCCACTGGGGACGCCACAGCGACCCTGGGAAGGCGAGGCGCCGAGATCACCCGGGAGCCAGGAGACCTGTCCATCGGCCAGCCCATTCGACCCTCGAGGAAGGGGTGGCTCCAATGCATGTATCTCGTCCTGGCCTCGGCGCCGCGATCGCGGCTGCCCTGGTCGCGCTCATGGCACTCGCGGCGTCCGCCGCGGCGAGCACGAAGTGGGCGGACCTGCGTGTCGTTACGCACACCGGCCGCACGCTCGCCGAGTTCCGGCAGTACACGGGATCGACGACGGTGCGCTCCAGCACCAAGGCGCGACTGCTTCGGCAGCCCGAGCAAGAACAAGCGCTACAAGATGCGCGGCGCCAACGCACTCGGGATCGTCAAGGACGCGCTCGAGTCCGACAAGGCGCTTCGCCCGCTCGTGCTCAGCGACGCGTTCGTCGACGACGGCTTCGGCCTCGGCGTCTGCACGATCGGCGGCTTCACAACGGTCGGGTCCAGCTACTGGGACCTGGTCGTCAACCATGTGACGTCCTCGACCGGCGCGAGCCTGACGCCGGTCCGCAACCGAGACCAGATCCTCTGGTACTTCACCTCGGGAAACGAGCCCGTGTCCGGTCCCCGGGAGCTGGTGCTGAAGGCGCCGGCACAAGCTGCGCCCGGCAAGCCGTTCACGGTCAAGGCGATCCGCTACACCAGCGCCGGCAAGGCGCACGCCGCCGCGGGTGTCACCGTCACCGCCGACGGCAAGTCGATCGGCAAGACGGGATCCGGCGGCGAGCTCGAGGCGACGATGCCGGCCTCGGCCACGCTGCAGGCGGACGGCACCGCAAACGACATTCCGTCGAATCGCGTCCGGGTCTGTGTCGGCTCCGAGGGGTGCTCGAAGGCCCATGGGAGAACGATCTTCGGCTCCAAGCACGCCGACAGGATCAAGGGGACGCGCGGGCCGGACCGCATCGCCGCGAGGGGCGGCTCCGACGTGGTCAACATCCGCTCGGGTGGAAAGGACCGCGTCAACTGCGGCGGCGGGCGCGACGAGGTGATCGTCTACTCCGGCGACCGCAACGACCACATCGCCTCGAGCTGCGAGCGCATCAAGAGGCGCTGATGGGATGAGGCCCGTTCCCGCAGGAGTGGTGACCGCGGCGGTGCTCGCGTGCGCTGTCGCGGTGGCCGCCTGCGGGTTCGGGGCAGGCCCGTCTTCCACCGGCACGGCGACCTTGACCGTCACCCGTGAGTACGGCTCGAGGACACTGGTGGAGGCGACGGACTCCGACCCGCCCTCATCCGAGACGGTGATCCGTTTCCTGGACAGCCACGCCGATATCAGCACCCGCTACGGCGGCGGCTTCGTGCAGTCGATCAACGGGCTCGCCGGCACCGGTTCGAGCGATTGGTTCTTCTACGTCGACGGCATCGAGTCGCCTGTGGGCTCCGCCGACGTGCAGGTCAAGGGCGGCGAGAGGATCTGGTGGGACTACCGGAACTGGAGTGCCGCGATGAGCGTTCCCGCGGTGGTGGGCTCGTGGCCCGAGCCCTTCGCGCAGGCCTCGACAGACCATCCGAAGCCGGTCCAAGTGGTGTGCCTGGGGGTTCGGCCCGCCTGCAGGACCACCGCCAGCCGCCTGACCGCCAACGGGGTGAAGGCGAAGGTCACCTCCGGGCCCAGTGCCGGTTCGGGCTCCGGGACGATGAGGCTTCTGGTTGGGCCTTGGAGCCGGGTCCGTAGCGACACCGCAGTGGACGAGCTCCGGAGCAGCCCGCAGGGAACGGGCGTGTTCGCGACCTTCAAGGGTCCGACCCACGACGGCTGGCACCTGGTCGGCCTCGACGCGGGCGGGCGCCCGGCCCGCGGTCTCGGGCCGGAGGCCGGGCTCGTCGCCGCTCTTGGTCAGGCCGGTGAGCCCACTTGGGCCGTCACCGGCTCGAGCGGCCCGGCGGTCCGCCGGGCCGCGGACGCACTCGACTCGCGCTCGCTCGCGCATCGATACGCGATCGCGGCGACCGGCCACGGAGTGGTCCCGCTCCCAATCGTCCGTGGGGACGGGTCATGAGGTCGCCGATCGCGTACGTCCCGCGGCGTACCCCGATCGCGGGGGCCGGGGCGCTGGCCGCCAGCATCTACCTCGGGTCGTTCGCCGTGGTCGCGTTCGTCTATGCGAACCCGATCGTCCTCGCCGCCGCCGGACTCGGGGTCGTGATCGCCGGGCTCTGCGCGAGGGCCGGGAGCGCGCTGTCCGCGTCGGCGCGCTGGGGGCTGAGCCTCGGTGTATTCGTCGTGATCGTCAACGGGCTGGTCGCGCAGCGAGGGGAGACGATCGTCCTCTACGGCCTCTGGCTGCCGCTCCTGGGCCACACCGACGTGAGCGCCGAGGCGCTGGCCGAGGGCGGGGTGCTCGCGCTCCGGATCCTCGTCGTGACTCATGGCCTTCGCCGTCCATGCCGCGTGCGTGGACCCCGACCGGGTCCTGCGGCTGCTGCGCCCGGTGGCGCGCCGCTCCGCCCTGACCGCCACCCTCATCGCCCGCCTCGTGCCGCTGGCCGCCGCCGACTACGGGCGGCTCACCGAGGCCGCGGCCCTCCGCGGCCCGGCGGCCGCGCCGGTCGGCCGTGCGGCCATGGCGCGGCGCCTGGTGGCGGGCTCGCTCGATCGTGCGGTCGATGTCGCCGCGACGCTGGAGCTCCGCGGATACGCCCGCGGCGCACCCGGATCGGCCCGCGGGCGGCCTCCGGCCCGCTACGCCGGAAGGTTCGGAGCGGCCGGGATCGCGGTCGCTGCGATCACGATCGCCGCGACGCGTCGCCGGCATCGGCGCCTACGACTCCTATCCGACGGTGAGCCTCGACACGGGCCCGGCCACGCTGGCCCTTGCAGCGGTCATCCCCCTGCTCGCTGCGCTGCCGTTCGCCACCGCGGTCCGAGGATGGAGGCGCCGTGGCTGAGCCCCTGGTGAGCATCAGAGGATTCGGCTACCGGTACCCGGAGGCCGGGGCGAGTCGCTCGTCGACGTGGACCTCGGGATCGAGCCCGGGGAGCTCATCGTGCTCGCGGGGCGATCGGGGTCGGGGAAGACGACGCTGCTTCGGGCCTGCTGCGGCCTCGTCCCTCATTACCACGGCGGGGACGTGCGCGGTGAGCTGCAGGTGGCCGGTCTAGACGTCCGCGACCACGGCCCGGCGGAGCTCGGCGGCGCCGTGGGCCTCGTGGCCCAGGACCCTGAGACCCAGGTCGTCTCGACCACGGTGCGCGCCGAGCTGGAGCTCCCGCTCGAGATCCGCGGCGAGGCGCCGGCCGCGCGGGCGCGGGCCGTGGAGGAGGTTTCCCTCGCCCTGGCGATGCCCCAGTTGCTCGATCGGCCCGTGGACACCCTCTCCGGCGGGGAGCTCCAGCGTGTCGCGCTCGCGGCCGCGCTGGTCGGGCGCCCGCAGCTGGTGCTGCTCGACGAGCCCACGTCGCAGCTCGATCCTGTCGCGGGCGACGAGCTCGTCGGCCTCCTGCGCCGGCTGAACGAAGAGTGGGGGATGGCGATCGTCCTCGCCGAGCACCGCCTGGAGCGCTGCCTCGGCGCCGCCGACCGCGCCATTGCGATGGCCGGGAGGACGCATCGCGTTCGACGGCAGCCCGCCCGACCTCCTGCGGTGGGCCCTCGAGCACGATCCAGCTCTCGCCACGCCGGGCGCGCGGCTGTTCGAGCTCGCCGGGCTCGGCGAGCCCCCGGTGGGAGTGAAGGACGCGCGCCGCGTGCTTCGGGCTCGCGGATTCGAGCCGGCCGCCGCGACCACGGCCGCCGCGACCGCGAACGGCACCGGGCCCACGAGCGGCCCAGCGGCGCTGGAGGTGCGGAATGCTTGGGTCGAGCTGGACGACGGCTCCGGGCCGCGCGACGTCCTGCGGGGTATCGACCTGCAGATCCGCCGCGGCGAGCGAGTTGCCCTGATGGGCCGAAACGGCGCCGGCAAGACGACGCTGCTCCGCGCCGTGGCCGGAAGGCTCGACACCGTGCGCGGGAAGGCCTCGGCGCCGGGCGGCTGCGCGCTGTCCCCTCAGAGCCCCGGCGACCTGCTCGTCCGCGAGCGGGTGGGCGACGAGCTCCCGGGCGAGGCCGGCCGCGCCGCGCTCGAGCGCGTCGGGCTCGACTGGGCCGAGGAGGCCGACCCGCGAGACCTGTCGGGCGGCGAGCGCCAGCGGCTCGCCCTCGCCATCGTGATGGCGGGCCGCGGCGAGGACGACGGCGCGCTTCCGGGGTTGGTGTGCCTGGACGAGCCGACCCGGGGCCTGGACCGAGCCCGCAAGGCAGAGCTGGCCGACTGGGGCGCGAGCCTCGCCGCCCGCGGCGCCGCGGTGGTGATCGCGACCCACGACGTCGAATTCGCCGCGTCCTTCGCCGAGCGCGTGGTCCTGCTGGGGAGCGGCGAGGTGATCGCCGACGGGCCGGCGGCTGACGTGCTCTCGGGCGGCTGGTACTTCGCCACCGAGGTCGCGCGCATCCTCGGCGCCGGCGGGGCGATCCTGCCCGAGCGGGGGGCCGAGCTGATCCGCGAGTGGATGGCGGCGGCGCGCGGACCGGTCGCGACGGAGGCGCCGTGAGCTGGGAGGCCTAGGCTTGGGCGTTGCTCGCCGCCGTTCTCGTCGGTGGGTTCGCCTGGTACGAGCGCTCGCGCCCGCCCGCCCGCATGGTCGCTCTGGTCGCGGCGCTGGCGGCTCTCGCCGTCGCCGGCCGGCTCGTCCTCACCCCGATCCCGAACGTCGTCGCCACCACCGACATCGTTCTGATCACCGGATTCGCGGTGGGCGCGGCGCCGGGGTTCGCGGTCGGCGCGCTCGCGGCGGCGATCTCGAACCTCTGGCTCGGCCAGGGACCGTGGACGCCGTGGGAGATGGCGGGCTGGGGCGTGGTCGGGCTGGGCGGCGCCGCTCTGGGCGCGGCCACCGGCCGGCGCATCGGCCGCTACGGCCTCGCGGTCGCCTGCGGCTTCGCCGGGTTCGCCTACGGGGCCCTCCTCGACTACTCGGTGATGGTGAGCTACGGCGGCGAGCAGTCCCTGGACCGCTACCTCGCGATCTCGGCCCGCGGCGTGCCGTTCAACGTGGCGCACGCCGCGGGCAACGTCGTGCTCGCGCTCGCCGCCGGGCCCGCGCTCGTCCGGATGATCGCCCGCTATCGGGACCGCTTCGAGTTCCGATGGCGACCCGCCGGCGCGGCGCCGCTCGTGCTTCTGGCCGCCCTGGCGATCGCCGTCGCCGTTCCCGCCCGCGCGCATGCCGCGTCGGCGGTGGGGTGGCTCGAGGGAACTCAGAACTCCGACGGAGGCTTCGGCCCGGCGCCCGGGACCTCGTCGAGCGCCACGATGACCGGGTGGGCGGTTCTGGGCCTCGAGGCCGCCGGGCCGCAGCCCGTTCGCCGTCAGGAACGGTGGCGCGACTCCGATCGCCTACCTGCGGCGCAAGGCCGGCGGCCTGAGCGCCGCGGGCGACCTGGAGCGCACGATCCTGGCCCTCGAGGGCGCGGGGGTGAGCTCGCGGCACTTCGGCGGCCGAAACCTGCCCGCCGAGCTTCGCCGCCACATCTCCGGCGGCGGCTCGGTGCAGGGGCAGGTCAACCTCACCGCGTTCGGGATCCTCGCCCTGCGCTCCGCGGGTGCCTCGCAGTCCTCGGTCCGGCAAATCGGCGAAGTGGCTGCACCGCGCCGAGAATCGAGACGGGGGCTGGGGCTTTCAGCCGAGCGCCACCAGCGACGCGGACAGCACCGGGGCGGCGCTTCAGGGCATGGCAGCCGCCGGCGCGAGCGCGCCACACCATGCATTCCGGCGCCGCGTTCCTGCGCCGCACGCAGGACCGCGACGGCGGCTTTGCCCTGGCCGGCACCACGGTCTCCAACGCCCAGTCCACCGCGTGGGCGATCCAGGGGCTGGTCGCGGCGGGCGTGAGCCCGTCGGGGGTGCGGGAGCACCGCCACTCGCCGTTCGACTACCTCTCCAAGCGCCAGCGGGGCGACGGCCACTACACCTACTCGGCATCGAGCGACCAGACTCCGGTCTGGGTCACCGGCCAGGCGCTGGTCGCGGTCAGGCGCGAGGCGTTCCCGGTGCGGCCGGTCGCGCGGCCGGCGCGCCACCGCGCGTCGTCCGGGCAAGGTGGCGGCGGATCTCGGGGGATCCGGCGCGACGCCCGGGTCGTCGGCTTGGCGGCTTCCGATCGGCAGCAAGCGCGATTCCAGCGGGGGCGTCGGCTCGTCACCCGGGGCCGGCTCGAGGCACCAGGCCGGCCGGGGCAGGTGGGGGAGACCGGGCGGGCAGGCCTCGGGCGGCTAGCGATCGCGCCGGCGCCCACGGGCACAGCGCCCCGGGCCATCGGTGCGACCGCGCAGCCGGTGAGCGCCCCGGTCGACCCGGCCGCCGCGCCACGGGCGGACGGGAGCTCCCACACCGCCGCCTATGTGGCGGGCGGGCTGGCGGCCCTGGCGCTCGCTCTGGCCGGGGGCTTCCTCTGGTACCGCCGCCGCCTCCCCTGACGGCTCTGCCCGGCGCCGAGTATGCACTTAGTACGCCAGGCGGGACTAACTGCATTCTCGATGGCTGGATACCGTGTCGGCGATGGAGGTCTCCGAAGCGATTCGCACCCGGCGGACGCACAAGGCGTTCAAGCCCGAGCCGGTCGAGCGGGAGGTGCTCGACGAGCTGTTCGAGCTCGCACGCTGGGCGCCGAACCACAACCTCACCAATCCGTGGCGCTTTCGGGTGATCGGGCCGCAGGCGCTCGAGCGCCTGAAGGAGGCGGCTGGACCCGAGTCCGCGGGGAAGCTCGATCGTGCGCCCACCCTGGTCGTGTGCTCGTGCGTGCTGGGTGGTGACGAGGTGCAGGACGAGGAGGATCTCCATGCGACCGCCTGCGCCGCCTACATAGTCCTGCTCGCCGCGCACGCCCGGGGACTCGCCGGGTACTGGCGCACGCCGGCCGTGATGCGTACGCTCGCCGGTCGCGCCGCGGTGGGCCTCGAAGACGGCGAGCGGTTCGTCAGCCTGCTCCACCTCGGCCACCCGTACAAGCGAAGGAGCCGCCCGGCCGGGCTCCCCTGGGTGCGGTCGTCACCTACCTGGATTGAGATGCTCTCCCGCGTCCGTGGCACTCGACGCGCTGAGCGCGGACCCGTTCGACGTCGTCGTCATCGGCGGCGGGATCACGGGTGCGGGCGTGGCGCTCGACGCCGCCTCGCGCGGCTACTCCGTGGCGCTCGTCGAGCGCGACGACTACGCGGTGGGGACCTCGAGCCGATCGTCGAAGATGGTCCACGGCGGTCTCCGCTACCTCCAGAACTTCGACCTCGGGCTCGTCCGCGAGGCGCTCCTTGAACGCCAGCTGATGGTGCAGCTCGCGCCCCACCTCGTCTATCCCACGCCCTTCCTGGTGCCGACCATCGGGGAGGCCCGCCGCAGCCGGACGCTCGGGATCGGTCTCAACATGTACGACGTCATGGCGACGACGCGGGTCGGGCAGGGACGCCGCGAGCGTCAGGCTCGGGAGCGCTCCCGCCAGCGCGAGGGCGCGGAGTTGGTGGCCGAGGAGGAGTGGGCGCCGGACCGGCATCGCACGATTCCCGGCGAGGAGGCAGCGGATCTCGTTCCCGCGCTGGCCGCGCGCGATCCCAAGCAGGCCTACCTCTTCTACGACTGCCAGACCGACGACGTGCGCCTGGTGCTGACCGTGCTCGGCGAGGCCGAGCGGTTCGGGGCCGTGTTCGCCAACGGCGCCGAGGTGGTCGAATTGATCTCGAACGGGGACAGAGCTGCGGGCGTCGTCTGTGTCGATGCGGAAAGCCGCGACCGGTTCGAGGTCCGTGCCGACAACGTCGTGAACGCGACGGGCGTCTGGGCCGACCGGATCCGGCCCGAGGAGATCCTCACCGAGGAAGAGGTCCCGCGCATCTCGCCGAGTCGTGGAACCCACGTCACGATCTCCCAGGAGCTGTTGCCGGTTGGTGGGGCGGCGTGCATCGTCCCTGCTGGCGAGGAGCGCACGATCTTCGCCCTGCCCTGGTACGGGCGCGCGCTCGTCGGCACCACCGACCGCGACTACGACGGGGAGATCGGTCGCGTGCAGCCCTCCGGCGAGGACATCGAGTACCTGCTGGACGCGGCCAACGCGTTCTTCGGCACCGACATCGCGCCGGATGACCTCACCGGTGCCTATGCCGGCGTACGGCCGCTGATCTCGACCGGCGATCCGCGCAAGTCGGTGGACATCTCGCGGCGGGCCGAGCTGTATGAGACATCGTCGGGGCTGCTCACGATCACCGGCGGCAAGCTCACCACCTGGCGCCGGATGGCGAAGCAGGTCGTCGATCGGATGGTCGAGCGCCAGGGCCGCGAGGCGCCCTGCCAGACGGCTGACATCCCGCTCGGCATGCCCGCCGGCGAGGAGGACCTGACGCCGCCCGAGGGCCTCGCGAAGACCGACCTTCCGGACGGATGGCGCGATCTCCTGGCGTTCCGTTACGGCCATGCCGGCCGCCGAGTCCTCGAGCTCGCCGCCGAGCGGCCCGAGCTCGCCGGGCCGATCGTGCCGGGCCACCCCGATCTACTGGCGGAGGCCGTGGTCGCCGCGCGCCTGGAGCAGGCGCGCTCGGTCGCGGATGTCCTTCTTCGCAGGACTCGCCTCGGCCTCGTGGCCGCGCCGCAGCTCCGGACGGCGGAGTCCGTGACCCGGATCGCCGAGGCCATGGCGGGCGAGCTTGGCTGGGACGGCCGGCGCGTGCGCCGCGAGGCCGAGGCCTGGCTGGAGGTGGCCGCGGCCGAAGGGATCGATCCGGCACGGGCTTGAGCCGGGTGGGGGTTGAGCTGGCCCCCCGCTGGATATCCTGCCGCCCCCATGGCGGAGAGGTTCGAAGACCTTCATCTCGCTGACCTGCACACGCGGGCGGCGGAGCTCGGGGTGCCCCGGTACCGGATGCTGCGCCGCGACCAGCTCGTGGCGGAGATCTCCAAGCGCGACGGTGACGCACCGGCGGAACCGGAGGACAAGCCCGAGCGCGGCGAGCGCGCGCGGCGAAGGCGGGAGCCGAAGGACCGAGAGCGGCTCGAGGACGCCGAGACCGAGGACGTGGTCGGAGTGCTCGAGATCACGCCGCAGCGATACGGGTTCCTGCGGTTCGGGGGACTCGAGGCCGAGTCCGACGACGTCTACGTCTCGGCGTCCCAGATCCGGCGTTGCGAGCTTCGCTCGGGGGACGAGGTCGCGGGGCCGGCCCGGGCCCCGCGACGCGGCGAGCGCCATCGCGCTCTCGTTCACGTGGACCGTGTCAACGGAGGCGCCCCACCGACCGAGGAGCGCCCCGGGTTCGACGATTTGACGGCCGTCCTGCCGAAGCGCCGCGTGGCGCTGGGCGAGTCGAGCGACGTGCTGATGCGGGCCGTCGACCTCTTGACCCCGCTGGCCCTCGGTCAGCGGATCCTGGTGACCACGGCTCCGCGATCAGGACGCACGACCCTGCTGCGCGCCATCGCAGGCGCGATCGCGGCGCAGGAGGGACTGGAGTTGATCGTCCTCCTGATCGATGAGCGCCCCGAGGAGGCGACGGCCTGGCGCGAAGCGCTGCCCGGATCCGAGGTCGTCGGCGCGACGGCCGACCTGCCCCCGGAGGACCAGGTGCGGGTGGCGGAGCTCGCGCTAGAGCGCGCGCGGCGTCTGGCGGAGTCCGGAACGGACGTCTGCCTCGTCGTCGACTCTCTCTCGCGCCTCGCTGTCGCGTCGAGCTCGGCCGGCGGCCGCGGCAGCGACGTCGCCGAGGTGAAGAGCCTCTTCGGCTCCGGTCGCGAGCTGGCCGAGGACTCCGCCGGCTCGATGACGGTCATCGCGACCGTGGTCGAGGGGGCTGAGGACGACGGCGCGGCGGAACGAGCCGTGATCACCACCGAGAGCTCGCTGATCGCGTTGGACCCCGAACTGGCGGCAACCGGCGTGTTCCCGGCGCTGCGCGTTGCCGACTGCCGGGTCTCGAACGAGGACGAGCTCCGCGAGGCAGATGAACTGGATGCGATCCGCCGCCTCCGCTCCCTCCTTGGCGACCTGGACCCGCTCGCGGCCGCGAAGCTCCTGCGCGAGCGCATCGAGGGCTCGGCGTCGAACGCCGAGCTGCTGAGCAGCCTCTAGCGGCGGTAGGCCAGGCGAGCCCACGAGGGCTCGCGTGAGAGCTCGATCGGCTCGGAGTCGCGCTCCGGCTGCACGTACCCAAAGCTCTGCGTCTCCGGGTCGAAGACGATGTCGAGCTCGCCCTCCTTCACACGCTGGTCCAGCCAGGCGCCCCGGAAGACCAGGCGGCGGATCCAGTGGACGAGGCTCCGGCTGGCCGGGCCGACAAGCTCGGTCCAGTGCTCGTTTATGTGCTCGCCCAGGGAGGAGGTCGGCTCGCGGATCTCGCCGTTGACGGCCAGCTCCAGGAGGTCGGTGAGCTCATCGCCCCCCAGCCCCTGGTCGACGAAGTCGAGCTTGACCGCCGCCTGTTCGACGCGCTGCGCGAAATCCTCCTCGTTGAACGAAAACCGCAGCTCCCCGTACTCGAGGACGTAGTCGGAGCCCGAGTCGTAGTTCCCTCTGCGAGTTGCTTTCTCCACAGCCTTCGTATCCCGGCCCCGATCTGACCCAATGTCCGCGGCCGCCCGGACCGCCCGAATCTTTCACGATGCGGCCCGCTCCGTGGTCCCCAAGGGATGGCCTGAACGGTGGTTTGCATGCGCCGCCGAAGGTCCACCGGGCGGGATGGCCAGCAGGCTGCGCAGCCGACCGCGGATGCCGCGGCCCGAGGCCAGCTCGCGCCGCAGCACGCCGCGCAGCGACATTCCCGGTGGCGGGTTGTCCCCGGGCGCGTACTGCGCCGCCCGGATCCGCGCGACGTAGGCGGCCGATCCGGGTCCGACCTCGGCGGCGAGCCGCCGCTCCAGCCCGAGGAGAGTCGTGCCCCGCGTCCTCCACGACCGCAGGCGCTCGAGCGCCGTGGCGACCTCCCGCAGCTGAGCATCGGCGAGGTACTCGGTCCGCAGCGCTCGGCGGCGCCAGCGGTCGATCGCCGCCGCGGCGGCTCCGAAGATGGCCAGGAGCGCGAGCGCGCAGGCGATCGGTAGGAGCGGCAGGGACTGGCCAGAGCCGGATCCAGGCGAGCCCGCGTTGGGCACGTCCACCGAGCCTTTGTGCAGATTGCTGGTCGAGTCCGAGGAGCCGGCGGACTTGTTGGGATCAGTCGAGGACGCGATCGACGAGCCCAGCCCGCTCACGCGCGATTGCGCCGGGGCGCCGGCCGGCGTGGGGTCGAAGGTGACCCAGCCGATTCCGGGGAAGTACGTCTCGACCCACGCGTGCGCGTCGAAGTCGGTGACGAGGTAGTCGCCGTCCGAGCTCGGCTTCCCGGGGCTGAACCCGGCGGCGACGCGGGCGGGCACGCCGACCATTCGAAGCATGAGTGCCATCGCGCCTGAGAAGTGCTGGCAGTACCCGCGCCGGGCGCCCAGCAGGAACGTCCGCAGCGCGAGGTGGCGGATCGGGGCGAACTCGCTGTATGTGTAGCGGCTGCTGAGGTAGGTCTCGATCGCGCTGACGGCGTCGTACGGGGTGCGGGCTCCAGCCGTGACGCGGCGGGCGAGCCGGTAGACCCCTCCGTAGGCGGAGTTGGCGAGGATCTGCTCAGCTTCGTTGTTCTTGGGCCCTCCCCAGAAGGGAATGCGGATCGTCTCCCCGCCCGGAAGCGTGAGCGTCTCATCGCGTGCGACCGACGCCGGATACTGCTTCGGCGCGTTGCGCATCTGGGCCGCGCTCGGATCCGGGACGTAGCTGCGCATCACGTACGACTCACCCGTACTCAGCGGCTCGCTTGTGGGCAGGACGCAGGCCGCGGTCCATGACGGTCACGCCGTTGATCGTCGGGAAGCCGAGTGGCGTTCCCGCCCCCACGACGACGTTGCTGTTGAGGCCGTGGATGGAGTATTCGAGCTGGTGGATCCAGGCGGGGTTCAGACGGGGTCCAGCGGAGCCGGGCCGGCGCTGGGGAAGTTGAATCGCGGCGTTGCCGGGCTGGTCGGACTGAACCCAGCTCGAGCCGTCGAACCGGTCGAGCACGGCGGTCCGCCAGTAGTACGGGCCGTCGCTGCGGACCTCGAACATGGTCTGCCCGACCCGAGGCCAGGTGAGCGGACCGTAGCTCTGGTCCCAGACGAACGATTCCGTGTGCCCGACCGCCGGGGAGTCCGACCCCCAGCTCCGGTAATCGACCAGCGGGCCACCGCCGCTGAGCGAACCTGCGATCGGCAGCGCGAGGAGCGCCGCCACGGCGATGACCACTCCCCCCGCCAGCACCTCCAGCGCCCCTCTGCCGGGGAGCCAGAGCCACGCCCAGACGAGCGCCAGCAGCAGTACGCCGTGAAGGAGCGGAGCGCTGGGCGAGCTGATGGTGGTGGCGAGGCCGTAGGCGGCGACGAGTACGGCCAGCGCAATGGCTCGCAGAGCCGGCGCGGCGCGGCGCTGCCGGCCAGAATGCGAGAGCGCCCGCCACCCCGAGGGTGAGCGGCAGCCCGAGGAGGATCACCAAGCGCGTCCACACCAGCGTGCCGTCGTACGGATAGTCGACGTTCCAGAGCACGCCCCATCCGCCGCCGAGGTTCGTTGCGAGCTCGTCCCAGTTCCATGGCAGGACCAGGCGAGCCGGCAGCCCCATTGCCATCGCGCCCACGGCGATCGTGAGCAGGGCGACGAGCGGGGCAAGGGCCCACCGCAGCCGCCTGGGCACCCGGTTGCCCGCGAGCGCCACGAGCGCCGCGGCGCCCGAAACCACCGCGATCACCATCAGCACCGCCCGGCCCGTGGGCGGATTGATGATCACGCCGAGCCACGCGGCCGCGACATACGCCGCGAGCGCCGCGAAGGCCAGCAGCCGGACAGCTTGCTTCGACAGCGCGCGGGGACGGCCGGGCGGCAGGCCACCCCCTCGCCACTCCTAGCGGTAGCGGCAGGCGGGCCCCGGGCGCGTTCATGCCGCCTGCTCCGCTACCGCGGCGCGGCTCTCGGTTACGACCCGGTTGCCGGTGCAGCCCGCGACGGTGAACGCCGGCTCGCCGATATTCGCCGGATACGGAGTCACGACGTAGCCAATCCCGCCGGCGAGGCCTGATGCGAGTGCAGGGACCCGCCTGCTCGCGCTCACCCAGAAGACGGCGGCGTCGCGCGAGACCGCGCGGGGGTCGGGCGGCTTGCCGCCCGCTTCGACCACGGCCAGGTGTGCGTGGGCCCGCGGCCACAGGCGGAGCGCCGGATCGATCCGGTATGGAACCCGCTCGCCCGGAAGCACGAGTAGGCAGCCCGCCGCCGGCGCGAGGTGGCGGCACAGGGAGGCCGCCGCCCGAACGGCGCGATCCAGTGCCTCGGGGTCCTCGGGGCATGCAGCGTCCAGCACGACCAGCGGGGAGGCATCCGCGCCTCCCACCAGCCGGCGCTCGACCAGCTCGCCCGTCCGGGCCAGGATCGGCCAGTGGATCCGTGATGCGGGACTGCCGGTGCGGTATGCGCGCAGGCCGTCCATCTCGGAGGGCACGGTTCGGTTGCCCACGCCGTCGCCGCGAGGCGTGCCGGCACCCATGCGGGTGCGCGCCTCGGCGCCGTCAGGCGAGTCGCGCGTGGCGAGTACGCGGCTCGATCCGCGGCAGCACCAGCACGCGCTGCGGTTCGCTCGTCCGGACCTCTGCGGCCGCGAGCCGCAGCGGGTCCTTGATAAGTAGCGTCACCGGATCGATGAAGTGCCAGCCGCGCCGCGGGAGCCGCACCGGCATCCGGACCCGGGTCGAAGGCCTCTGGCCCGCCGGTACCGGGGACGCCGCCAGCGGATGCGTGACCACGCCGGCGGGGATCGGCAGCGCGGTGCGCACGACGACGTCGAGCGGATGCTCCTCGCCCTCGATCAGGGCCCGGGGCACCGGCCGCTGCTCGATGCGCGCGCCACGAGCAGCGAGCCATACCCACAGGCGCGCCGCCGCGTAGGCGATGAGCAGGCCGATCCCGGGGACGTACAGCGGCGTCGTGTCGAAGATCACAGCCGCGAGTACGAGGGCCACGGCGAGGGCGAGCGTGGCGCGGGCGGTCATGCGATCAGAGGGCCGGGACTCGCTCCAGCGCGTCGGCGACGACCGCGCGGCGATCATCCATGGTGGCGCCGGGGGTCAGCAGCAGACGGTGCTCCAGCACCGAGTGAGCGAGGGCCTGGACATCGTCGGGGAGGGCGTGGTCGCGTCCGTTGAGGGCGGCCAGCGCTTTGGCGGCCCGAAACAGGAGGAGCGCCGCGCGAGGGCTTGCTCCGAGCTCGACCCTGAAGTCCTCGCGCGTGGCTGCGCACAGCGCGACGACGTAGCGCCGCAGCGCCTCGGACCCGTGGACCTCGGCGACGGCCGCCTGCGCCGCCAGGATGGTGCCGACGTCGGCGATCGACTCGAGGTCGTCGACGACGTCACGGCCACCGTGCGCGGCGAGCATGTCCGCCTCGTCGTCGGCGCCCGGATACCCGAGCGCGAGCTGGCTCATGAACCGATCGAGTTGCGCCTCGGGCAGTGGATAGGTGCCCTCGTACTCGATCGGGTTCTGGGTCGCGATGACCATGAACGGGCGGGCCAGCTCGTGCACCTGCTTGTCGACGGTCACGTGCCGCTCCTGCATGCACTCGAGCAGCCCCGACTGGGTCTTCGGCGAGGTCCGGTTGATCTCATCCACCAGGACGACGTTCGCGAACACCGGGCCGGGGTGGAACTCGAACCGCGCCTCCCGCTGGTTGAACAGGTTGGTGCCGATGACGTCGGCCGGCAGCAGGTCGACCGTGCACTGGACCCGGGCGTACTCGGCGCCGAGGGAGCGAGCGAGCGCGCGGGCGAGCGCGGTCTTCCCGACCCCCGGGTAGTCCTCGATCAGGACGTGGCCCTCGGCGAGTAGCGCGACGAGCAGGTCCCTCACCACTTCGTCACGAACCTTCACCGCCCGCTGGACGTTCGCCTGCAGCCTGGCGCCGGTCTCCGCTACCGCAATTGGATCGAGCTTGGGCAGCGTGGCCACTTGTCCATGGTACGTGCGAAAGGCGGGTTCAGGTTCACCTCTCGGGGGCGGGCTTCGGAAGGCCGGGGTTGTAGGTGGCGTGAAGGACGGCGGACGAAAGACGATCCTCGCGCGTCGGCTCTCGCGACTCCCCACGGTCGAGCTCGTCGGCCGCCGGGTCCCTGTGGCCTCGACACGGAGGTCCAGGCTGCTCGGGTTGGCGCTCCTGGACCGCGACGCCGCGGGTGCGGGGCTCCTGATTCCGGGGTGTCGCAGCGTCCACACCTTCGGCATGCGTTTCGGCCTGGACCTGGTCTTCCTCGACGGCGCTATGGCGCCCGTCTCGGTTCGCCGGCGAGTCCCGCCGCGGCGAGTCGCCCTCGAGCGTCGCGCCCGGTCGGTGCTCGAGCTTCCCGCCGGAGGCGCGGCGTGATGCTCCCGAGCGCGGAGCCGGAGGCCACGCTCGTCGTCTGCGAGGACGACCCGCCGACGCTCGACCTGCTGTGCGATCACCTGCACGCGGACCGCTTCGAGGCGCTCGCCGCGCCGAGCGCTCAGGACGCGCTCCGCCTTTGTCACTACAACGATCCCGACCTCCTGCTCCTCGACCTGCGGCTACCCGATGCCTCCGGGCTCAACGTGCTCCGCGAGATCCGGGCCTCCGCTGGCCCGACGGGGCGGTTCGACCCGGTGCTGCCGGTGATCGTCCTCTCGGGCAGGTCAACCGACGTCGACCGCGTCCGCGGCCTGGCCGAGGGGGCCGACGACTACATCGTCAAGCCCTTCCACTATCAGGAGGTCGCGGCGCGCATCCGGGCCGTGCTGCGGCGACGTGACTCGCGGCGGGAGGGCCCGCGGCGAATTGGGGACCTGTTCATCGACCCCTCGCGGCGCGAGGTGCAGGTCGGGGACCGAGAGGTCGCGCTCGCCAACAAGGAGTTCACCCTCCTGTGCGCGCTGGCGACGGATCCGCACCGGGTCTTCACCAAGGAGGAGCTCCTGCGCGACGTCTGGGGTTTTCGCTCCATGGGCAGGACCCGGACCCTGGACTCGCATGCGAGCCGACTGCGCAGGAAGCTCGATCCGGAGACCGGCCGATACGTCATCAACTGCTGGGGCGTCGGCTACCGGCTCCTGGACGGGTGAGCCGGACGGTGTCCGAGCTGGCGCTGGCGAGCTGGGGCGCGGGCTTCGCGGTTGCGGTCATGCTCGCGGTCGCGCGTGTGCGCGAGTCGCGCCGCCGAGGTGCCCTCAACCGCGCGATCCATGAGCTGCGGCGGCCGCTTCAGGCCCTGGTGCTCGCCTCGGGCGGGGAGTGCGGGCCTGGGTCCCACGCCCTGCGAGTGGCGCTCACCGCGCTCGGCGACCTCGACCGTGAGGTCAACGGGGGCGAGCGCCGGGTCGAGCTGCGGCCCGTGGACTGCCGTGCCCTGGTCCAGCCGGCCGTTGAGAGATGGGCGGGGGTTGCCGCGGCCACGCGCCGCACGCTGACCCTCCGGTGGCGGGCAGGCTCAGCGTCCGTGCTCGCCGATCCCGACCGGGTCGCGCAGGCACTCGACAACCTGATCGACAACGCTCTGCGCCACGGCGGCCTGCGGGTGTACGTCGACGCCGAGCTCTGCGCGGCCGGCGTGCGGATCGCGGTCCGGGACGTCGGCGGGTCGGCGACACCGAGCCGCCGCCCGCGCGACAGGCGCCACGGCCACGGCCTCGCGATCGTCTCGCGCGTCGCGGCGGAGCACGGCGGTCGATTCCAGATGCTGCGCACGGCCGCGGGCGCGTCCGCCACGCTGGAGCTGCCGCTCGCTCCGAGGGCGATCCCGGTCGCCAAGCCGTCGTTCAGCCGCCGGCAGGCCCCGGCCGACGCCGAGGCGCCGCCGCTCCGGGCCGCCGCATGAAGCGTCGCGCTCGGGCGATCGCGTTCGGATGCGCGGCGCTCCTCTGTGCCGGTCTCGCCGCGGCGATGATCGGCGGCTATCGGGAGGACATCCAGAGCGAGCTGGGGCCGTTGCGTCCGGTCGTCGTCGCCACCGCTCGCATTCCCGCCCGACGCCCGATCGCGCCCAAGGAGGCGGAGAACCTGCTTGAGGTCAGGCGGATTCCGGAGCGGTTCGCTCCGGTCGGAGCGCTCGCAATCCCGCAGCAGGCGGCCGGCCACGCGCCGGCGACGGCCATCCCTGCCGGCTCCTACGTGCTTGCCGGACAGCTCCGCGAGCCGAGGAGGAGTGATCACCACGACCGGCCCGCCCGGCTCGGCCCGGGGCGCAAGCCGGTCGAGATCTCGGTTACGGGCGCCGAGGCCCTCGGGGCGGGCGGAGGCAATCCGACCGGCGCCCGCGTCGACGTGATCGTGACCACCGAGCCCGGGCCCGGGGGTGGTCACGGGCGGACCTACGTCGCCGCGACCGGGGTGAGGCTCCTTGCCCTGTCGCAGGTCGACGGCCGCGACGGCTCCGATTACTCGGCCCCGACCTCGAATTCTTGGACGGCCACCCTCGCGCTCACCAGGACACAGGCGCTCCGTCTGATCCAGGCGGAGAACTTCGCCCGGGGCGTGCGGCTGATCGCGAGTTGACGCGCCGACCTGGTTACGTCGCCAGCGCCCGGTCGAACGCCAGCTGGGCGTCATCACCGAAGACGCAGAACACGATGCGCTCCAGGCCGCTACCCGCCTCCAGGTGCCGGCGGACCTCCTCGACCTCGATGCGAGCGGCTTGCTCGATCGAGAAGCCCCCAATCCCGGTGCCGAAGGCGACCAGCCCGAGGGAGCGCGCGCCGAGCTCATCGGCGAGGCGGAGCGTGCTCGCGGTGGCGGATCGGATGGCCTCGGCGGAGGTCGCGCCGCCGAGCCTCATGGTCGCCGCGTGGATGACCCAACGCGCGGGCAGCTCGCCGGCGTCGGTCGCCACCGCCTCGCCGAGCTCGATCGGGGCCACCCGGTCGCTGGAGTCCTGGATGCTCCGGCCGCCGGCGCGGACGATCGCCCCGGCGACGCCGCCCCCGTGGCGCAGGTCGGTGTTCGCCGCGTTCGAGATCGCGTCGACGTCGAGCTTGGTGATGTCGGCCTGGCGCGCCTCGATCTCCGCCATCGCCGCAGGGTAGCCCGATCCAGACCCCGGGGCGCTTCACCGCCGGCGGGGGTTGACCCCGATGTGGGGGTCGTGGAACGTCACGCCGAGTCGCTGGCCGCGGACCTTCGCCGCCGACTGCTGGAACGACGTCGCGCCGAGGCCGCGGCCGGGCACCCCAGCGGCGAGGAGCTGGAGGCAGCTGTGGCAGAGCTGGTCGACGATCACGCGGCGGCGCTCTCCGATGCCCGGCGGGAGCAGGTCCGGGAGCTGATTCTGCGCGACACCGTCGGCCTCGGCCCGCTCGAGGAGCTGCTCGCCGATCCGGCGGTCGAGGAGGTGATGGTCAACGGGCCCGACGACGTCTATGTGGAGCGGCAGGGGCGGATCGAGCGCGCCGAGGTGAGGTTCGAGTCCGAGGGCGCGCTCCGCGACGCGATCGAGCGGATCCTCGCGCCGCTCGGCCGCCGGGTCGACGAGCTCAGCCCGATGGCGGACGCGCGCCTCGGCGACGGCTCGCGCGTCAACGTGATCATCCCGCCGCTATCGGTGGACGGGCCCGCGCTGTCGATCCGCCGCTTCGAGGGCGCCCGTCCCAACCCCGACGAGCTGGTGGCCTTGGGCACCCTGACCGCGGAGCTCCGCGACCTTCTGGCAACCGCGGTGCGCGAGCGGCGGAGCATGCTGATCTCGGGCGGCACCGGATCGGGCAAGACCACGCTGCTCAATGCCCTGTCCGCGTACATCGACCCGGCCGAGCGGGTGGTGACGATCGAGGACGCGGCGGAGCTGCGGCTGCGCCAGCCGCACGTCGTTCGGCTCGAGAGCCGGCCGCCCAGCGTGGAGGGCAGGGGGGAGGTGACCATTCGCGACCTGCTGCGGAATGCGCTCCGGATGCGTCCCGACCGGATCGTGATCGGTGAGGTGCGCGGGATCGAAGCCCTCGATCTACTCACGGCGCTCAACACGGGGCACGACGGCGCGCTCTCCACCGTCCACGCGAACTCGCCGGAGGATGCCCTTCGGCGGATCGAGACACTTGCCCTCATGGCCGGGATCGGGTTGCCGCACGAGGCGGTCCGCGAGCAGGTTCACCGGGGGATCCAGATTGTCGTCCATCTCGCGCGGGGCGCCGACGGCGTGCGGAGGGTGGTCGCGGCCGGCGAGCTGGTGTCGGCGGCCGGCGGTATCGGCATCCGGGAGGTCTGGACGCGGTGAGCAGCGGGATC
Source organism: uncultured Actinomycetes bacterium (assembly GCA_963829735.1). Classification (GTDB taxonomy): domain Bacteria; phylum Actinomycetota; class Thermoleophilia; order Solirubrobacterales; family 70-9; genus AC-56. Next base: position 218,184 of record CAWHJT010000002.1, on the reverse strand, counting down.
CTGGGAACGCCCGTGCTCCTTGCGGCCGCCGCGGGAGGTATGGCCGCGGTCACCGTCCGTGAGGCCATCGTCGCCAGCCCGGCCCTGGGCCGCTGGATCGCGGCGACGGTGGAGCCGCTGCGCCGCGCGGGCCGCGAGGGCTACGCGCCCACCGACGCGGAACGGCGGCGGCTCGCCGCGCTCGGGACGGTTGCTCTCTTGATCGCGGGGTTCATGGTCACCGGGCCGGGACCGGCTCCGTTCCTGGCGCTCGCAGGCCCCGGCGCCGCGGCCTGGGCGCTGTCCCGGCGGCGGACGCGCTACCGACTCGCGGTCGAGCGCGGGATGCCGCAGATCGCCACCGCCGTCGCCGACGCGCTCGCGGGCGGGCGCTCGGTGCGTGCCGCGCTCACGTCGGCGGCGGCGTCGGTCGAGGGTCCGGCCGGGGCGGAGCTGGCCCGCGTCCGGGCGGACTTCGAGCTGGGCACCTCGACGGCCGATGCCCTGGGCGTGCTGCAGGCGCGGCTCCGCGCGACGCGGGTCGATTCGTTCGCGGCCGCGCTGCTCTCCCAGCAGCTCGGCGGGGGCGATCTCGCCGGTCTGCTCCGGCGGTTCGCGGCCTCCGCGGCCGAGCGCGACCGGGTCGCCGCGGACGCGCGCTCGGCCACCGCACAGGCCCGGTTCACGGGCCTCCTCGTCGTCGCGATGCCGACCGGCGCGGCGCTCTTCGCCGAGCTGATCCAGCCGGGGTTCGTCGGCGCCCTGCTCGCCAACGGCGCCTCGCTCGCTCTCCTGGCTGTCGCGGTCGCGCTTCAAGCGGGCGGCTTTGCCGCGATCCGGCGTCTCAGCAGGATCGAGGACGGCTAGCGTGCGGGGCGGCGGCATCCTGATTGCGATCGCCGTCCTGCTGGGCGCCGCGGGGCTGTGGGAGCTCGCGGGGAGCAGGGGGGAGGAGGTCGGCAAGGCCTTGAGGTCCACGGCGTCGTCGGTGAGCGGTGGCCGGCTGCGGACCCTTGCCGAGGCGGCGCTGTGGCTCCGGATCGGAGAGCGGCTGGAACGTGCTGGACTCGCGGGACGGGTCTCGATCGGCGCGGTGTTCGCCGGGAAGCTGGGCGGGGCGGCGTTGGGCGCCGTCCTGGGAGTGATCGCGGCCCCGGCGGCGCCCGGCCGGCTCGGAATCGTCGTGATGCTCGCCCTCCCGGCGGCGGGATTCCTGGCGCCCGAGGCGCTCCTAGAGCGCGCGGCGCGCCGGCGCGCCGGCCGGCTGCGCGCCGCGCTGCCGGACGCGCTGGACCTGCTCGCGGTGGGAACGGCGGCGGGCCGCAGCCCTCAGCGGGTGCTGGGCGAGATCTCGAGCGCCGCCACACCGGGCGAGCCGCTCGCCGCCGAGCTCGCGGTCGCCGTCACCGAGATCGAGTGCGGAACGCCGCAGCGCGACGCGATCGCGCGCCTTCGCGACCGCGTGCCGGGCGCCGGACTCGGCGCGCTGGCCTCCGCCCTGGAGCGGTCGAGGCTCTTCGGCTCGCCCCTGGCCGAGCAGCTCCACGAGCAGGCCTCATCGTTGCGCCGCGACGCGCGGCGGAGGATCGAGGAGCGAGCGGCGCGGGCGGCCCCGAAGATCCAGCTGGTGGTCGCGCTGGTCCTGGTGCCGTCGGTGCTCCTCATGATCGTGGCGGGGCTGGTGGCGAACTCGGACGCGTTGTTCGGCGCCCTCTAGCTCGCGCCGCAGCGGCGCTCGAACAACTGGGCACCCAGGGAGGGCGTCCCGGCGGAACCGGATACCCCTACTCGCCCCACGCGCCCACCCCACGGGTCGCCCCGCCGGCGTCGATAACCCTTCAATGACCGCACCGCGAGGGAGCGATTGAAGGGTTGACCGTCCTCTGGGCGGTCAAGTCTTCAACCGTCCGTCCGTGTGGGGACGGCTGAAGGGTTGTCGCCGGCGAAGGGCGCCCGGATCGGCCCCGGCCCTCGTTGCCCTTCCCTCCATCGTGCAACCCCGGTTGCAGATTCAGACCCGTTTTCCCCCACTGCCGGTCGGCGGTTGGTGCCCGAGAATCCGCTTGATCAAGCCAGTTCCGCCGATTCCTCCCCGCCGATAGCAATTCCGTCCGACGGATCGTGTCCCATCTGTGCCCAGATTGTGTTGCAAAGTGGGGCTCAGTGGGATAACGTGGCGATTCGATCTGACCCAAGGACCGGGGTGGTGAGGTTCCTCCCACCTCGCCACCCCGGTCCAAAGCTTTCTCCGGCGGCGACCGCCGCCGGAGCCACGGCACCGACACGGAAGAGGATCAGGGGTTGGCGTTTCGAGGCCACTACGAGCACAGTCTCGACTCCAAGGAACGGATCACGGTCCCGGCGCGCTTCCGCGCCGAGCTCGCGAACGGAGCCGTTCTCTCCGCCGGCCTCGATCCCTGCATCGAGGTCTACCCGACGGCCGAGTACACCAAGTTCGAGGAGCAGGTCCTCGGCGAGCTCAACCCGCTCAGCCGCAAGGGCCGGATGATGCGCCGCCGCTTCCACGGCCGCTCGCACGACGAGACCCTCGACTCCGCGGGCCGGGTTCGGATCCCGAAGCACCTGATCGAGCACGCGCAGCTCACCGAGGGGCCGTGCGTCGTGATCGGCGTCGCCGACCACCTGGAGATCTGGAACACCGAGGCCTGGAACGAGCACGACGCCGAGATCGACGAGACCGCGACCGAGATCGCCGAGGAGCTCGCCGGCGGGCCGGGCCCCGGCTGAGGAGCTTGGGCGGCCCATGGTCACACTGACACTCATGCCCACGGTGCACGTCCCAGTCCTGGCCACCGAGCTGCTCGACGTCCTCGACCCGCATCCCGGCGAGACGGCCATCGACTGCACCTTCGGCGGCGGCGGCCACGCGCAGGAGGTCGCCGAGCGTCTCGGCTCGCGCGGAAGCCTGATCGCCATCGACCGCGATCCGACCGCCGAGCGGCGGTTCGCCGAGCTCGAGGACGAGCTGGAGCCGGAGACGAGGTTCGTGCGAGCCGACTTCGCCGACGCGCTCGTGGCGCTGGGCTCCGAGGGCGTGCGCGCCCACGTCATCTACCTGGACCTCGGGGTCTCCTCGCTGCAGCTCGATACCGCCGAGCGCGGATTCTCCTACTCGTACGACGCCCCGCTCGACATGCGGATGGACCCCGAGGGCAGACCCTCCGCGGCGGACCTCGTGAACGATTGGCCCGAGGAGCGAATCGCGACCGTGCTTCGCGACTACGGCGAGGAGCGCCATGCGCGCTCGATCGCCGGCGAGATCGTTCGGCGCCGCCCGCTCCACACGACGGCGGAGCTGGTGGATGCGATCCGCGCGGCCGTCCCGCCCGCCTACCGGTTCGGGCGCGGCCATCCGGCCAAGCGCACCTTCCAGGCCCTTCGCATCGCCGTGAACGACGAGCTCGATTCGCTCGACCGGGTGCTCCCGGCGGCGTGGGACCTCCTGCGTGATCGCGGCCGACTGGCAGTCATCTCCTTCCACTCGCTCGAGGACCGCCGCGTGAAGCGCTTCCTCGCCGACCGCGCGCGCGGCTGCGTGTGCCCGCCCGAGCTTCCGGTGTGCGTGTGCGGCCGCGAGCCGGAGGCCGAGCCGCTCACCAGGCGTGCGCTCGCCGCGACCCCCGAGGAGATCGAGCGCAACCCGCGCTCGCACTCGGCGCGGCTGCGCGGGGCCCGCAAGCTGCCCAGGGGTAGGGACACCGACGACGAAAGGAACCTCGCCCGATGACTCCGGCCGCCACGCAAGCAGCCCGCAGCGCCGCAGCACCCGTGAGAGCACCGGCACGGCGAGCGCCCGGCCGGCGTCCGGCATCGCCAAGAACTCAGACCCAGCGGCAGCGCCGCCCGCGCACCTCGCGCCCCTACGCTGGCACGCCGATGCCCGCGCGCCTCGTCCCGCTCGCGGTCGGCACCACAGCGGGCGCCGTCTCGGGGCTCGCCGAGTCCGGGCTGGTCCACCGCCTCACGCGCGGACGCCTGTGGATCGGTGCGCTCACGACCCTCCTCGTCGGCATCGTCGCCCTCAACGTCTTCGCGCTCAGCTTCAACGCCTCCTCGAGCAAGACGACCCGCCAGACGGACGTCCTCCAGCGCCAGAACTCCGCCCTCCAAGGGCAGATCGCCGCCGCCGGCGTCTCGAGCGACCGCGTCCAGGCGCTCGCGGGGAAGCTCGGCATGACCGTCCCCCAGCCGGGCGCGATCGGCTACGTCGAAGCGAGCCCCAAGGACGCCGCCCTGGCCGCCAAGCGGCTCGAATCCGGCGCCATCACCGCGGGCGCGCCCGCCGCCGGTGCATCCGCGGCCACGAGCTCGACGACCGCGACCACGGAGACCACGACGACGACCGACGCGACGGCCCTCCCGACGACGACGACTCCGACCACGACCACACCGGTCGCCACACCGACCACGACCACACCGGTCGCCACGACGACGCCGGCGACCACCACGCCCACCCAGACCACCGATTCGGCGTCCGGAACCGCCACCGGCGCCGTAACCCCGTAGGTAGGCCATGATCGAGCGCCGGATCGGGCTCCTGTTCGCGAGCTTCCTGTTGCTGCTCGTGCTCGCGGTCGGACGCGCCGCCTGGGTGCAGGGGGTCCAGGGCGGCGGGCTCAGCGCCGACGCTCACAGCCAGCAGATGGAGACCGTCCCGGTCCCCGGGCTCCGTGGATCGATCCTCGACCGCAAGGGCCACGAGCTCGCGGTCTCCGAGGACGCCGTCGACGTCGTTGCCACCCCGTATCAGGTCAAGAATCCGCCGCGGATGGCCCGAAAGCTCGCGCCGATCGTCCACAGCTCCAAGCACGAAATCCTCCATAACCTCGGCAGCGGCTCGTCGGGGTTCGCGTATCTGGCGCGCGACGTCGACCTGTCGGCCGCGGGCCGGATCCGCAAGCTCGGGCTGACGGGTGTGACGACCGTCCCCGCGAGCCGCCGGGTCTATCCCGAGGGCAAGCTCGCCGGCCAGGTGATCGGAACGGTTGGAGTCGACGGCCAGGGCCTGACGGGTCTCGAGGCTTCCGACAACACAATGCTCGGCGCCACGAACGGCGAGCAGCGCGTGGTGCTCGACGGGCTCGGGAAGGCGATCGAGCGCAACACCATCTCGACCGCGACCGACGGCCAGAACATCAAGCTGACCCTCGACGCCGCGATCCAGGCGCGCACGGAGGACGTCCTTGCAAACGTCGCCAGGACGTACCAGCCCGCGGGGGCGACCGCGATCGTCATGAACCCGCAGAACTCGCAGATCCTCGCGATGGCCAACTGGCCGACGGTCGACCCGAGCAACCCCGCGGGCGCGAGCCCACAGGCCCTGCAGAACATGGCCACGGGCTTCACGTATGAACCCGGCTCGACCTTCAAGGCCTTCACCGTCGCCGGGGCGTTGATGGAGCACCTCGTCACCCCGAGCACGGTGTTCGACCTGCCGGTGGAGCTCCAGGTGGCCGACCGGACGATCTCCGACGCCGAGCTCCGGGGGCCGGAGAGCCTCACCGTCGCGCAGATCCTGGCGCAGTCCTCCAACGTCGGCGCGGTGGAGATCGGGTTGAGGGTTGGCGCCCAACACTTCTACGACTGGGTGAGGAAGTTCGGCTTTGGCGCGCCGACCAAGGTTGCCTTCCCCGGCGAGGAGCAGGGCATCGTGCCCAAGCCGTCCCAGTTCTCGGGTTCGACGATGGGCAACCTGCCGATCGGGCAGGGCCTCTCCGTGACGCCCATGCAGATGGCGGCCGCCTATTCGGCGATCGCGAACGGTGGCGTCCTGCGCTCGCCGCAGCTGGTCCTCAGCGAGGACGGCCATCGCGTCGCGGAGCCGAAGGGGCACCGCGTGATCAGCTCGAAGACGGCTTCGCAGATCCGCAACCATGCTCGAGGGCGTCCTCGCACCCGGCGGCACCGCCTCGGAGGTCAGCGTTCCGGGCTACACGCTCGCCGGCAAGACGGGAACCGCCCAAGTGGCCGAGAACGGCACCTACTCGGACACAAAGTTCGTCGCGTCCTTCGTCGGATTCGCGCCGGCCAAGGACCCGAGGCTGTTGGTCGCCGTTGTGGTGAACCAGCCGACGCAGGGGAGCTACTACGGCGGCACGGTCGCGGCCCCGGCGTTCGGCCAGATCGCGAAGTTCGCGCTGCCCTACCTACACATCCCGCCGGACCAGGGAACCAGCCCCTGACGTCCATACAATCGCGGCGATGAAGCTCCGGGAGCTCTTCGTCGGCACCGACTTCGCCGGCGTCGAGGGAGACGCGGACACGGACATCGCCTCGCTCGCCTACGACAGCGCTCGGGTTGGCCCGGGCGCACTCTTCTTCTGCGTTCGCGGGCAGCGGGCCGACGGCCACGACTTCGCCCCCGCGGCGGTCGAGAGCGGGGCGGCGGCGCTCGTCGTCGAGCGCCCACTCGAGCTGCCCGTGCCCCAGGTGACGGTGGCCGACGCGCGCGCGGCGATGGCGCCGATCGCGGTGCGGTTCTGGCGCGATCCGACCGCCACCCTCCGGGTCGCCGGTATCACCGGCACGAACGGCAAGACGACCACAGCGTTCCTGATTCGGCACATCCTGGAAGCGCAGGGGACTCAGGCCGGGCTTCTGGGCACGGTGAAGAGCATCGTCGGCGGCGCCGAGGAGGAGGTCGAGCGGACGACCCCGGAGGCGATCGACCTGCAGGCGACCTTCCGGAGGATGCTCGACGCCGGCGATACCGCGTGCGCGATGGAGGTCTCCTCTCACGCGCTCGCTCAGCACCGCACGGACGGGGTCCGCTTCGCGGTGGCGGTGTTCACCAACCTCACCCAGGATCACCTGGACTTCCACGCGGACATGGAGGACTACTTCCGGGCGAAGCGCCTCCTCTTCGTCCCGGATGACGGCGACCAGACGACACCGGCGGTCGCCGCGGTGAACGTGGACGATCCGTACGGCGCCCGCCTCGCCGCCGACCTCCGCGAGGCCTCCGAGCCGCCGTTGCTGACGTTCTCGCCGTCGGGGTCGGAGGAGGCCGACTACCGGGCGCTGGACGCCTCCTTCGACGCCTCCGAATCGCGCTTTCGCTGCGAGTGGCCCGGGGGAGAGGCCGATGTCCGCACGCCGCTGGCGGGCCACTTCAACGTGGAGAACGCCCTGGCCGCGATCGCCGCCTGCGAAGCGCTAGGTGTGCCCGTGGACGCCGCCGCGGCGGCCCTTGCCGACGCCGATCGCGCCCCCGGGCGCTTCGAGCCGGTGGAGTCCGACCAGCCCTTCGCGGTGCTGGTGGACTACGCCCACACGCCCGACTCGCTCGAGAACGTGCTGCGCGCGGCGCGCTTGCTCACCGAGAACCGGCTCGTCTGCGTGTTCGGCTGCGGCGGCGACCGCGATCGCGACAAGCGCCCCAAGATGGGCGAGATCGCCGCCCGCCTCGCCGACCGGACCGTGGTCACCTCGGACAACCCGCGCTCCGAGGATCCCGAGGCGATCATCGCGGACATCCTCGGCGGGGTCGCGGGCTTCGACAACCGAGATGGGCGCGAGGACGTGACGGTCGAGCCGGACCGCCGCGCGGCCATCGCCCTCGCACTCGGCGAGGCGGAGCCGGGCGACACCGTCGTGATCGCCGGCAAGGGCCACGAGCAGGGCCAGGAGTTCGAGGACGGCCGGAAGATCCCCTTCGACGACCGCACCGTGGCGACCGAGCTCCTCGGCGAGGCCGCGGGCCGGCTCCGATGATCGAGCTGTCCCCCGAGCGGATCGCCGAGGGCGCCGCCGCGGAGATCGCCGCCGCGGGGGAGGGCGGGCGACCCGAGCGCGCGGTCATCGATTCCCGCGAGGTTGGAGAGGGGGACCTCTTCTTCGCGCTGCAGGGCGAGCGCGCCGACGGGGGCGAGTTCGCCGCCCAGGCGCTCGAAGCGGGAGCCTGGGGGGTGGTGGTGGATCGTGCCCGTGCGCGGCTCCTCACCGCTGACCGCGAGAGCGCCAAGGGCTGGGTCCTGGCTGTCGAGGACCCGTTGGCCGCCCTTCAGCGCCTGGCGACGGCGTGGCGTCGCGAGCTGGGTTGCCGGGTGGTGGGGATCACCGGCTCGGTGGGTAAGACGTCGGTCAAGGACATCGCCAGGGCGATCCTGCCGATGCGCGTCCACGCGAGCAGGGAGAACTTCAACACCGAGATCGGCCTGCCCCTGGCGCTACTCGAGGCGCCGCCGGAGACCGAGGCACTCGTTCTCGAGATGGCCATGCGTGGCCGCGGGCAGATCGCCGAGCTGTGCCGGATCGCGGAGCCCGACGTGGCCGCGATCACCAACATCGGTCCCGTCCATCTCGAGCTCTTGGGGACGATGGAGGCGATCGTCGAAGCAAAAGCGGAGATCCTGATGGGACTGCGCGACCGTGGCCGGGCGGTGATCCCGGCCGACGAGGAGGCCCTGGAACCCCATCTCCACGATCAGCTCGTGACGGTCACCTTCGGCCCCGGTGGCGACGTCTTTTGCGTCAGCCAGACCGGCGACGGTCGCTCGATCGATGCCGTTATCGGCACACCCGACGGGGAGGAGCGGTTCAAGCTTCGGATTCGGGGAGGCGCACAACCTGCAGAACGCGCTCGCGGCGATCGCCATCGGGATGGCCCTGGACGTCCCGCCCGGCGAGATGTCGCAGCGGACGTCGCGGATAACCTTCTCGCGCCTTCGCGGCGAGCTGATCGAGCTCGCCGGGGAAATCCTCGTCGTGAACGACTGCTACAACGCCAATCCCATCTCGATGCGCGCTGCCCTGGAGCACTTGGCATCACTCGACGCGCCCGGTCGCCACGTGGCCGTGCTCGGTGAGATGCGCGAGCTTGGAGAGAATGCCGAGGGCTACCACCGCGAGATCGGCTCGCACGCGCGCCAGCTGGGCGTCGAGCCGATCCTCGGCGTGGGCGAGCTCGCCCGCGACTACGCGCCCGACGCCTGGGCCCCCGAAGCCGAGGCGGCGATCCCGCTCGCCGAGACGATGGTGGAGTCCGGGGACGCCGTCCTGGTCAAGGGCTCGCGGGCCGTCGGCCTCGAGCTGGTCACGGACGAGCTGGTCGCCCACCGAGGGACCGCCGGCGAATGACCACCCTCGCGCTCGCCTCCTCCGCGGTGGACCGTGGGCAGATCCTGATCGCCGGCATCGCGGCGATGCTGATCACGATCTTCCTCGGGCCCAAGTTCATCGAGTTCCTCCGCGAGCGCGAGTTCGGCCAGCAGATCCGCGAGGAGGGCCCGCAGGAGCACCACGCCAAGGCTGGGACCCCGACGATGGGCGGCCTGATCCTGTTCATCGCGATCGCGGTCCCCTACCTCGTGCTCGGGCCCCGCGATACTCAGAGCCTCGCCGTTTTCGGCGTTGCGATCGGCGCCGCGGCCCTGGGCTTCGCGGACGACTTCATCAAGGTCACCAAGAAGCGCTCGCTCGGCCTGCCCGCTCGCTGGAAGCTGCTCGTCCAGATCGGCCTGGCGGTCGCGCTTTGGTGGGTCGCCACCGAGCAGGTGGGCCTCGACCCGCGCCTCCAGGTGCGGATCTTCGACGCCCAGCTCTACATCGGCCCGGTCCTCTACGTGATCCTGGTGTTCCTGGTGATCGCGGGCGCGTCGAACGCCGTCAACCTGACCGACGGCCTCGACGGCCTGGCGGCCGGCTCCTGCGCGATCGTCCTCCTCGCCTACACGGCGATCACGATCATCAGCGGCCAGAAGGGCCTGGCGCTGCTGTCGGCCTGCCTGGTGGGCGCCTCGGTGGGCTTCTTATGGTTCAACTCGTTCCCCGCGTCGATATTCATGGGCGACACGGGCTCCCTGGGAATGGGGGCGGCGATCGGCGCCTTGGCGGTGATGACCCAGACGGAGCTCCTGCTGATCATCCTCGGCGGGATCTTCGTGATCGAGGCCCTCTCGGTCGCGATCCAGGTGTTGAGCTTCAAGCTGTTCCGGCGCCGCGTCCTGCTGATGGCCCCCGTCCATCACCACTTCGAGATGATGGCCTGGTCGGAGACGAAGATCATGCTGCGCTTCTGGATCATCGCGGCGGTCTGCGCGGGCATCGGCTTCACGCTGTACCAGCACTCGATCAGCTAATTCCGTTCGTGCCCTTCTTCCCGCTCGGCTCCGCATTCGATTCCCGCACGCGAGTTCTCGAGCACCCGGCGATTCGCGCCACGGCGGAGCGCCTCGCCGCGGCCGATCTCGTCCTCGACGATGAGGTACTTGCCAGCCTGAAGGACGCATCCTGACGTTCGCCCTCACTGGTTCGGCAGCGGCGACCCAGCGAAGACGAAGAACCACAGCATGAACGCCGCGGTCACCACCACCGTGGTGAACACGAAAGCCGACTCGATCGGGCTGAGCCGCTTCTCGCCGGGCCGGTAGCGCTCGTCGCGCATGCTGCGGTTCCAGGGGTAGCGCTGCGGCGGTCGGCGCTCGGTCTCCTTCGCCTCGCCGCGGGCGACGATCAGCCGGCACAGAACAGCAGGCCGAGGTAGGTGAGGACGATCCCCGCGAAGATGATCGCCGCCGTACTGCTGTTGACGGTGTCGGCGCCGCTGCCCTGAAGCTTCGAGCCGATCCAGACCCACAGCAGCGGTACCGCCAGGCCGACGCCGAGTGCGAGCACGATCGCGATCGCCAGCCGAATGCCATGGCCGCGATCCCTCTCCGGTGTGCTGTCCTCGCTATCCGCCACCGTAAGGCGCCCACGAAGGTTCCCACACCGCTGTTCCCGAATCTATGGCCATGAGTTCGAGTACCTCTCCGAGGCCCAGGCCGGGCGTGCCGCCCGGGCCGTATCTGGTCGTCGGGCTCGCTCGCTCGGGCCAGGCGGCCGCCCGCCTGCTGGCCTTGCATGGCGAGGAGGTGATCGGCTGCGATTCGGGCTCACCGGCGGACCTGGAAGGGCTTCTACAGGCCGGCGTCGAAGTTCACCTGGATACGGATGGAATGCCCCTGCTCGAACGCGCCCGCTGCCTCGTCAAGAGCCCCGGCGTCCCCCGCGAGGCGCCGGTGGTCCGGCTGGCCCGCGAGCGTGGGATGCCCGTGCTCGGCGAGCTCGAGCTGGCCTGGCGAGTCCTCCCCAACCAATTCGTTGCGGTGACCGGGACCAACGGCAAGACCACCGTGACCGAGCTGCTCGGCCACGTGTGGCGCGCTGCGGGCGAGCCCGTCGCGGTCGCGGGCAACGTGGGCACCCCGCTGGCCTCGCTCGCCGGCGAGGTTCGCGACGACGTCACCGTCGTCTGCGAGTGCTCCAGCTTCCAGCTCGAGGACTCCGAGGCCTTCGCCCCCGAGTGCGCCGTGCTCCTCAACGTCTCCCCCGATCACCTGGACCGCCACCACGACTTCGACGACTACCTGCGAGCGAAGCTGCGCATCTTCGTCAACCAGGGAAACGACGACGTCGCCGTCTTCAACGCGGACGAGGGCGCCCTTGAGAACGTGGATCTCGGCGGCTGCGCCCGCCGCGTTCCCTACTGTCGCGGCGCGGATCCGGACTGCGCGGTCTCGTTGAACGAGGGGGCGATCTTCATCGCGTCCGAGCCGCTGATGGAGGTCGCGGACCTATCGCTGCCCGGCCCGCATAACGCCGAAAACTCGATGGCGGCTGCCGCGGCCGCTACTGCGATGGCGATCGAGCGCGGCGCGATCCGCGAGGCGCTTCGCACCTTTCCCGGCGTCCCGCACAGGCTCGAGCGAGTGGCCGAGATCGCCGGCGTCCTCTACGTGAATGACTCCAAGGCCACCAACGTGGCGGCCACCACGGCGGCGATGCGCTCGTTCGAGGGCGGGGTGCGGGCGATTCTCGGCGGCTCGCTGAAGGGCGGCGGCTTCGAGGGCCTGGCCGAGCCGGTGACCCAGCGCTGCGTCGCCTGCTACCTGATCGGCGAGGCGGCCGATCAGCTCGCGACCGAGCTCGCGGGCGCCGGCGTCGAGCTGCGGCGCAGCGGCGACCTGGCGACGGCGGTCAGCGACGCAGCCGCGGACGCCGGCAGAGGCGAGGTCGTGCTGCTCGCCCCGGCGTGCGCGAGCTTCGACGCCTACCGCGACTACGAGGAGCGGGGCGAGCACTTCCGGTCCCTTGTCGAGGAGCTGGACCGGTGAGCGCCTTCTCGCTGGGCCGGATCGGCCCGCGGAGCCGCACCAAGTCCGGCGCGCAGCCGATCGAGTACAACCTCCTGCTCACCGCGACGCTGTGCCTGCTCGCGTTCGGCGTCGTGATGGTGTTCAGCGCAAGCTCCACGACCGCGCTTCTGGGGCAGAGCGGGGACAGCGCCTACTACCTGAAGCGGACCCTGGTCGTGGGGGCGATCGGCCTGGTGCTGATGCGCCTGATGTCGGCGCGCGGCGCCAAGGTGATGCGCCCGCTCACCGGCCTCCTGCTGATCGTCTCGTTCGGGCTCCTGGTCGCGGTGATGCTGCCGGGCATCGGGAGCTCCGCAAACGGGGCCCAGCGCTGGATCGGGGCGGGGCCGCTTCAGATTCAGCCCTCCGAGCTCGCGAAGCTCGCGCTGATCCTCTACGGCGCGAACCTGCTCGCGGTCCGGCCGCAGCTGACCCGCAGCATCCGGACGATGGTGCCGTACCTGGCGGTGGTCGGGATGGGCTGCCTGCTGATGATGGTCGAGCCCGATCTGGGTACCGCGATCGTCGTGGCACTGAGCACCGCGGCCCTGCTGGTCGCGTCGGGGGTGAAGATCAGGTACCTCCTGCTCCTGGCCGCCGGCCTCGCGGCGATCGTGCTGCTTTTGATCGTGATCGAGCCCTACCGGATGCAGCGCCTGACCGGCTTCCTCAATCCGACGGGCGACCCGAGCGGGGCCGGCTTCCAGGCCATCCAGGCCAAGATCGCGATGGGTTCGGGCGGGCTCTTCGGCGTCGGCCTCGGCCAGAGCCTGCAGAAGGCCTTCTACCTGCCGGAGGCGCACACGGACATGATCGCCGCGGTGATCGGGGAGGAGCTGGGGTTCGTCGGCATCGGGGCGCTCCTCGCGCTCTTCGGCCTGTACGGCTACGCGGGGCTGCGGACCGCACAGCGGGCCCGCGACCGCTACACCAAGCTGCTCGCGGCTGGCCTCACGTCGATGGTGCTGATCCAGGCGATCGTCAACCTCTTCGCCGTCATGGGGCTCGCCCCGCTGACCGGCGTTCCGCTTCCGTTCGTCTCGTACGGGAACTCGAGCCTCCTGGTGATGCTCGCCTCGACCGGCCTGCTGCTCAACATCGCGAAGGGCGGGACGGCCGCCGCTCCCGCGCGTAAGGGAAGCGGCGCTGCGAGACTGCGGGTCGTCGACGGCGGTCGGGCTGCTCGCAGCGGCGCGAGCACCGCCGCAGGAAGGAGCGCCTCGAGCGGTGCCAAGGGCCGTGATAGCCGCGGGGGGAACCGCGGGACACGTCGTTCCAGCGCTGGCCGTCGCCGACGCGCTTCGCGCTAGCGGCGCCGAGGTCTCGTTTCTCGGGACGCGTGAGGGCCCGGAGGCGCGGATGGTGCCCGACGCCGGTTATGAGATCGACTACCTGCACGTGCGGGGCATCGAGCGCCGCTCGCCGTTGAAGGCGATCGGCGCGGGAGCACTCGCGGTGATGGCGACGGGGACGGCGCGCAGGGCGCTTCGCCGGCGGGAGGCCGACGTGGTCATGGGAGGCGGCGGCTACGTGGCCGGACCGGCGGGCGTGGCGGCGCTGTCGCTGAGGATGCCGCTGGTGCTCACCGAGGCGGACCGCCACCTCGGGCTCGCGAATCGTCTGCTGGCCGGGAGGGCGCATCGTGTGTGCCTCGCCTTTCCGATCCCAGGGAGGGAGGGGGCGAGGTACCTCGTGACCGGCCGGCCCGTCCCGGCCGCGGTCGGGGCGGCGGACCGCGATGCCGCAAGGGAGCGATTCGGGATCGCGGCCGACGAGCGCTGCCTGCTCGTCTTCGGCGGCAGCCAGGGCGCTCGCTCGATCAACCTCTGCGCGCTGGACGCCTTCACCGGGGACGGGACGGCGGCAATGGACCGCGGCTACCACGTGCTCCATATCGCCGGCAGTCGCGACTACCCGCTCGCCCGCGAGCGCGTCGACGGCGCCTCCCGGGTCGACCGCTACACGCTCCTCGAATACGAGCCGAACCTGGCCGACTCCCTCGCCGCGTCGGACCTGGTGCTGGCGCGGGCCGGCGGGTCCGTCTTCGAGCTGGCGGCGGCCGGGCGGCCGGCGATCCTCGTCCCGTACCCGTACGCCACGGCGCGCCACCAGCACGCGAACGCGGCGTGGATGGCGGAGACGGGGGCGGCGCTCGTGATCGAGGACGACGCACTCGACCCGGCGGCGCTCGCCCGCGAGGTGGGAGAGCTCCTCGCCGATGCCGAGCGCCTGCGCGACATGTCCGCGGCCTCGCTGTCGCTGGCCCGCCCCGACGCCGCGGAGCGCATCGCGGCGGAGATCGCCGAGGCTTCCAGGTCATGACCGACTGGCGCGGGCGAAGACTCCACTTCATCGCGATCGGGGGCGCCGGCATGAGCGGGCTCGCCCTGGCCTGCCAGCAGCTTGGCGCGTCCGTCAGCGGCTCCGACCGCGCCGACGGCCCCTACATGGAGCATCTGCGAGCGGCCGGCCTCGACCCGCGCGTCGGGCACGAGGCCGACGCCGTGCCGCCGGACGCCGACGTGGTCGTCTCGACGGCCGTCGGGCCGGACAACCCGGAGCTCGCGATCGCGCGCGAGCGAGGCCAGCGGGTCATGCACCGCGGCGAGCTACTCGCCGAGCTCTGCTCGATGAAGAGGCTGATCGCCGTCGCCGGCACGCACGGAAAGACGACGACGGCCGGGATGCTCGCCCACGCGCTGGTGGCGACCGGCGCCGATCCCGCCTTCCTCCTCGGCGGCGACCTGCCGGGTGCCGGCGAGGCGGGAGCGGCTGGGAACGCGGCGTGGGGCGAGGGAGAGTGGATCGTGGCCGAGGCCGATGAGTCCGACGCGAGCTTCCTGCGCCTCGCCCCGAGGTCGCCGTGGTCACCAACGTGGAGCTCGACCACCACTCGCACTGGTCATCGCGCGCCGAGCTGATCGACGCGTTCGGTCGCTTCTGCGCTCCCGCCACGGGGCTTGCGCTGCCGGCCGACGGTACCCTCGACGCCCTGGCCGAGGGACAGCGGGTGGCTGGCTTCGACGCCGACCGTCCCGGTCCGCCGCTCGAGCTTCGCGTGCCCGGCCGCCACAATCTGCTGAACGCCCGCGCGGCGCTCGCCGCGATCGAGCTTGCGGGGCTCGACGTCGAGGGCGTGAGCGAGGCGCTCGCGTCCTTTCCCGGCATGCTCCGCCGCCTGGAGCTCAAGGGCCGCCGCGACGGAGCGACGGTCTACGACGACTACGCCCACCATCCCACCGAGGTCGCCGCGACCCTCGCGGCGCTGCGCGAGCTCGAGCCGCGGCGGCTGATCGCCGTCTTCCAGCCGCACCTCTACTCCCGGACCAAGGCGCTCGCCCCCGGCTTTGGGCGCGCGCTCGCCGCAGCTGACGAGATCGCCGTCCTCGACGTCTACCCGGCGCGCGAGGAGCCGGTCGGTCCGCTGGCCGGCGTCAGCGGCCTCGACGTCGCCCGCGCTGCGGCCGACCACGCCGGAGGCAGGCCGGTGTGGTGGCTCGTGGACGCCGAGCGCGCGGA
Organism: uncultured Actinomycetes bacterium; assembly: GCA_963829735.1. GTDB lineage: Bacteria > Actinomycetota > Thermoleophilia > Solirubrobacterales > 70-9 > AC-56. The sequence continues at coordinate 202,549 of CAWHJT010000002.1, read as the reverse complement.
GCAGGCCCTCGGCCCGCGGCTGCGCGACGGCGACGTGCTCGTCACCATCGGCGCCGGCGACATCTACCGCCTGGCGGATCGGTTGGTCGGAGAAACGGCCGGCAATTAGGGGGCCGCCCGAATCTCCCGCGGACGATGGTGCGATTGCGGCACCTATATCGCCGAAATCCATCGATCGTCTGGTTGGCGGTCCCTCGCCGCAGTGCGGATCCGGGGCGGCTCCTACATGCTCTAGACCGTGAGCGTCCCCGAAAACGTCCAGGCCGACTACCCGCTCTCGCGGCTCACGACCGTTCGCGCCGGCGGTGCCGCCGACCTCTTCGCCCGTCCCGCGAGCGAGGCCGAGCTGATCGAGCTCCTGCGCTGGGCGGATGGCCAGGGGCTTCCGCTGGAGGTCGTGGGCTCGGGGTCGAATCTCCTCGTCTCCGACGACGGGGTGCGCGGGCTGGTGCTCAAGCTCGACGGGGAGCTCGGCTCGGTCGAGCGGGAGGGGACGCACGTCGTCTGCGGCGGCGGCGCCCGCCTGCCGTCAGCGACCGCGAAGGTCGCGCGGTGGGGGCTGACGGGCCTCGAGTTCGGCATCAACATCCCGGGGACCGTCGGGGGCGCGGTGCGCATGAACGCGAACGCCTACGGCGGCGAGCTGCGGCCGGGTCCTCGAATGGGTCGACGTGTCCACCGCGGGCGGCACCCACCGGCGGGCCCCGGAGGACCTCGGCTTCTCCTACCGGCGCTCCAACCTGAAGTCAGGGGAGGTGGTGTCCCGCGCCTCGTTCGGCCTGGCCGAGGGCGACGTCGAGGAGATCAAGGCCACCCTGGCCACGATGCGCGGGCCAGCGGCGCGAGGCGCAGCCCTCGGGGATCAAGACCTTCGGCTCCACGTTCAAGAACCCAGCCGACGACGAGCGCGCCGGCGGCCGCACGGCGGGGCAGCTGCTCGAGGCAGCGGGCTGCCAGGGGCTTCAGGTCGGCGGGGCGCGCTTCTCGCCCAAGCACGCGAACTTCGTGGAGAACGCCGGGGACGCGACGACCGCGGACATCGTGGCTCTGATGGCTGAGGGCAGGCGGCGGGTCCACGAGGCGTTCGGCGTCGTCCTGGAGCCGGAGGTGCAGATCCTGGGCGATGTCGAGTGGCCCGACGGCTGGGATCTCGAGCCCGAAGACTGAGCGCCCACCAGCCCTCCAGGCAGGAGCCGTCCTGTGCGGGGGCGAATATGTCGCCGATGAGCACCCCCGCCGCAACGGCCGCGGGCAGGCGGCGCGCCGGCGCTGGGTCGAGCCGGTCGCCGGCACGGCCCAAGTCATCCCGCAAGCCGCCGGCCAAGCGATCCCCGCGCGGCGGGCCCACGGCGCGATCTCGCGCATTCTCTCTCGCTGGGCTCGTGGCGAGCCCGGTTGATCCTGGTTGCGATCGTCGCCGGAGCGCTGGCGATCACCTACTTCGCGTGGTTCCGGCATTCGTCGTTCGTCGCCGTCGAGAACCTGAAGGTCGAGGGGGTGACCTCGGCGGACCGGGATCAGGTGACGGCCGCCCTCACCGGCGCCGCCAAGGGCATGTCGACCCTCGACGTGGACGCGGGCAAGCTCGCCAGCGCCGTCGAGCGGGTTTCCGACGGTGGCGTCCGTCACCGCGGACCCGAGCTTCCCGCACGGCCTGACCGTGCACGTGACCGAGCGGAGCCCCGTGCTCGTGGCGAGCGACGGCGACCGTCAGGTTCCGGTCGCCGCCGACGGTTCGCTACTGCCTGGGGTCGACACTCAAGGGCGCCAACCTGCCCGTGCTCAAGGTCGATCAGATCCCCAGCGCGGGGCGTCTGGGGGGCGAGGCCCTCGACGAGGCTCACGCGATCTCCGCCGCGCCCAAGCCGCTGAGGCCGCTGATCGAGGGGATCGGGACCACGCACAGCTACGGCGTCGTGATCACGCTTCACCGTGGCATCGATCTCAGATTCGGTCCGGCATCGAGGTCGACGCAGAAATGGGCCGCCGCGGCGGCGGTCCTCGCCGACCCGAAGGTCACCAGCCTCGGCTACGTGGACGTGCGTGTGCCCTCGCGGCCCGCGATCGGCGGCTGAAACCATCCATTTGCCGCGTCTCTCAACCGCAACCTGAGACTCGGCGGAAACTATCAACCCTCGATCCGTGGTCGAGAGATGGCGTTTGCATGATTCCGTGCTATTCATCCTAGCGTGCGTTGACACAAGATCTCGGATGCCTTACCTTCGTGTAGGGCTTGAGGCTGAAACCGAGCGGAAACGTTCAACTACCGCTTTAGCCTCGAGCGGGTCAGATCAACGGGAGACAAGAGGCGAAAGCCAATGGTCGAATCGTCGTATCTCGCGGTCATCAAGGTCGTCGGCGCCGGCGGCGGTGGAACGAACGCGGTCAGCCGGATGGTCGATGCCGGTCTGCGCGGCGTCGAGTTCATCGCGATCAACACCGACGTCCAGGCTCTGCAGGCATGCGAGGCCGACATCAAGCTTTCCATCGGCCACGAGCTCACCAAGGGCCTCGGCGCCGGTGCCAACCCCGACATCGGCGGTGGGGCGGCGGCCGAGAGCCGCGACGAGATCAAGGAGGCGCTGAAGGGCGCCGACATGGTGTTCGTCACCGCCGGCGAGGGCGGTGGCACCGGAACCGGTGCGGCGCCGGTGATCGCCGAGATCGCCAAGGAGGAGATCGGCGCGCTCACCGTCGGCGTCGTCACCAAGCCCTTCGAGTTCGAGGGCGGGCGCCGCATGCAGCAGGCGCTCGACGGCATCGACAAGCTCCGCTCGCAGGTCGACACGCTCATCGTGGTTCCCAACCAGAAGCTCTTGGAGGTCGTCGAGCGGCGCACCTCGATCAGCGAGGCCTTCCGCATGGCCGACGACATCCTGCGCCAGGGCGTCCAGGGCATCACCGACCTGATCACGACGCCGGGGCAGATCAACCTCGACTTCGCGGACGTCCGCGCCGTTATGTCCGAGGCGGGCTCGGCGATGATGGGCGTCGGCTCCGCGTCCGGGGAGAACCGGGCGGCCGAGGCGGCCAAGATGGCCGTGTCCTCGCCGCTCATGGAGGAGTCGATCGAGGGCGCCACCGGGATGCTTCTCAACTTCACGGGCTCCGAGGACCTCAACCTGTTCGAGGTCCACGAGGCGGCCGACATCGTCGTCGGCACGGCCGATAAGGGCGCGAACATCATCTTCGGGACCGTGATCGACCCGACGATGGGCGACGAGGTCAGGGTCACCGTCATCGCCACCGGCTTCGAGGGCTTCGAGACCCTCGCGCGCCGGCCGATCCAGGTGCGCGACCGGGCGCGCCGCCGCGGCGTCAGCGGTCTCGAGGATCGCGAGCGGCGCGAGCTCCAGGTCTCCGAGGGCGATATCGACGTCCCGGACTTCCTCCGCGGCAACTAGCTCCACCGCGCCCGAGCGAATAGCCTCAGGTCGTGGCCGAGCACCACGGCTCTCAAGCGCACCCCCCTTTCGAGGCCCACGAGGCCGCGGGGGCGAAGCTCGTGCCCTTCGCGGGCTGGGAGATGCCGGTTTCCTACGAGGGAGTTCGCCTGGAGCACGTCGCCGTTCGAACCTCCTGCGGCGTCTTCGACGTCTCGCACATGGGCGAGATCGAGACCTCGGGACCGGGCGCGGCAGACCTGCTCCAGCGCCTGCTCTCCAACGACGTCTCGAAGCTGGAGGTAGGCGGCGCGCAGTACTCGGTGCTCTGCCGCGAGGACGGCGGGATCCTCGACGACCTCTTCACCTACCGGCTGGAGGACGACCGCTACCTGACGGTCACCAACGCCGCCAACCACGACAAGGACTTCGCCTGGTTCGCCGAGCACGCCGGCGAATTCGATGCCGACGTCATCGACGCGATCGACCGCTACGCGATGCTGGCCGTTCAGGGGCCCGACGCGCGCGGGATCGTCGCCGGTCTCGCCTCCGCGGAGCTGCCCGCCCGCATGCACACCGCCGTCATGGACGTCGCCGGCGCCGAGACGCTCGTCTGCGGCACCGGCTACACCGGCGAGGACGGGGTCGAGCTCCTGCCGCCGGCCGATGGCGCGGCGGCCGCATGGGACGCGCTGCTCGCCGCCGGCGCTGTGCCCGCTGGCCTCGGCGCGCGCGACACGCTGCGGCTCGAGGTCTGCTTTCACCTCTACGGCAACGACATGGACTCCAGCCGGAACGCGATCGAGGCGGGACTCGGCTGGTGCTGCAAGGAGGCAACGGGATTCATCGGCGCCGACGCGGTGGCCGCTGCCCGCGAGGCCGGCACCGAGCAGAAGCTGGCACCGTTCGTGCTCACCGGAGCCGGAATCCCCCGCCAGGGGAACGCGGTGGTCAGCGACGACCGGGAGGTGGGCGTGGTCACGAGCGGCACGCTGTCGCCGTGTCTCGACATCGGGATCGGCATGGGCTACGTCGCCGCCGAGCTGTCCGAGCCGGGAACCGAGCTGGAGATCGACGTCCGCGGCAAGCGCCGCCCCGCCCGCATCGAATCGAAGCCCCTCTACCGGAAGGAGAGCGAGTAACAGATGGCCGACGAGAGCTACCCGGAGGAGCTGCGCTACCACCCCGAGCACGACTGGGCCCGGATCGACGGAGACGAGGCGACCTTCGGCGTCACGTGGTACGCGCAGGACGCACTTGGCGAGGTCGTCTTCTACGAGCCGCCCGAGGTGGGATCGGAGACGACCAAGGACCAGGCCTACGCCGAGGTGGAGTCCGTCAAGGCCGTGTCCGACGTCTACGCGCCGCTCTCCGGCGAGATCACTGCCGTCAACGACGCGGTCTCCGACAGCCCCGAGCTCGTGAACGAGGACCCGTACGGCGAGGGATGGCTGGTCCGCGTGAAGCTCACGAATCCCTCGGAGGTCGACGACCTGCTCGACGTGGCCGCCTACCGCGAGCTGCTCTCCGACGAGTAGGAGTCGGGACGCCTCTCTAAGCTCCGTCGGGCATGACGAGGTACACGTCAGCCACGGATTCGGACCGTCGGGCGATGCTCGACGCCATCGGCGCCGGGTCCATCGACGAGCTCTTCGACCAGATTCCGGCCGAGGTGCGCGCAGAGAGGGCGCTCGACCTGCCCGACGGCCTGACCGAGACCGAGTGCTTCGACCACCTGGCCGGCCTGGCGGCGCGCAACGCCGACGCCGACGCCGAGGTCTGCTTCCTGGGCGCGGGGATGTACGACCACTACGTGCCGGCGATCGTCGACGCGATCACCCAGCGCTCCGAGTTCCTCACGCCGTACACGCCGTACCAGCCCGAGGTCTCCCAGGGCGGCCTGCAGGTGATGTTCGAGTTTCAGACCGCGATCTCTGAGCTCACCGCGCTCCCGGTCTCCAACGCCTCGCTGTACGAGGGGCCGTCCTCGGTGGCCTCCGCCGCCTACCTGGCGATCGGGGCGGCCAAGGGGCGCCGCAAGCTGGTCGTCTCGCGAGGCCTTCACCCGCACAGCCGCGAGACGCTGCGCACCTACGCCAAGGGGTTCGGCGCCGAGGTGGTCGAGGTGGGGCTCGATGGCGGCCTCACCGACGCGGCCGAGCTGAGCGAGGCCGTCGACTCCGACACCGCGCGCGGTGTTCGTCTCCAACCCGAACTTCCTGGGCGCCGTCGAGGACCTCGAGGCGCTGGCGGCGGCCGCGAACGAGGCCGGCGCGCTCACCGTCGCCGCCGTCGATCCGCTCACCCTCGGGCGTCCTGCGGCCTCCCGGCGAGTGCGGCGTCGACATCGCGCTCGGCGAGGGGCAGTCGATGGGGGGCAGGCTCGACTTCGGCGGCCCGTCGTTCGGCTTCTTCGCCGCCACGGAGGATCACCTGCGCCGGATGCCCGGCCGGATCGCGGGCGAGACCACCGACGCCGACGGCCGCCGCGGCTTCGTGCTCGCGCTGCAGACCCGCGAGCAGCACATCCGCCGCGAGAAGGCGACCCACAACATCTGCACGTCGCAGGCGCTGAACGCGCTCGGCGGCGTGATCTACCTGGCATGGCTCGGCAGGCAGGGCATCGTCGAGCTCGGCGAGCTGATGGCTCGGCGCACCGCCTACGCACGGGAGCGCCTCGCCGGCGTCGACGGCGTGGAGCTGCTCCACGACGCGCCGGTCGTGCGCGAGTTCGCCGTGCGGCTCGACGCTCCCGTGGACGAGGTGCTCGACCGGTGTGGCCGAGGACGGCATCGCCGCCGGCTATCCGCTCGGCCGCGAGTACCCCGAGTACGAGGACGGGCTGCTGGTGGCGATCACCGAGCGGCGCTCGAAGGAGGACATCGACCGCCTGGCGGACTCGCTCGCGCGAGCGCTCACGGCGGCGGGTAGGGGGCGGGAGCGGGCGGAGGTGCCGGCATGAATCAGGCCTCGCCGCCGACGACGGCCGATACCCCCACGGCGCAGCAAAGGGAAACGGCCACCACGATCTTCGAGCGATCCGTCGAAGGCCGCCGTGCCGGATCGGTGCCGGACACGGACGTCCCCGAGCGCCCGCTCGACGAGCTGATCCCGGCCAACATGCGCCGGGAGCGGCCGCCGCAGCTCCCGGAGGTCTCGGAGCCGGAGATCGTCCGCCACTACAACCGCCTCTCGCGCCGTAACTTCGACCTCGACACCGGGCCGTATCCGCTCGGCTCGTGCACGATGAAGCACAACCCGCGGCTGAACGAGCGGGTCGCCGCTCTCCCCGGCCACGCCCGCCTGCACCCCGCCCAGTCGCCGAAGCGAGCCCAGGGCGCGCTCGAGCTCATGTGGCGCCTGGAGCGCTCGCTGTCCGAGATCTGCGGCCTGCCGCACGTGAGCCTTCAGCCCTCGGCCGGGTCGCACGGCGAGCTCGCGGGGCTCCTCCTCACCCGCGCCTACCACGACGACCGCGGCGAGGAGCGCACGCGCGTGCTGACGCCGGACACCTCACACGGGACCAACCCCGCCTCGGTGACGATGGCCGGCTACGAGGTCGTCAAGGTCGCGACCGACGAGCGGGGCGGGGTGGACCTCGACGACCTGCGACAGAAGATCGACGAGCACGTCGCCTGCCTGATGCTCACGAACCCCAACACGCTCGGAGTCTTCGACGAGAACATCACCGAGATCGCCGAGCTGGTCCACGCGACCGGCGCAACCCTCTACTACGACGGCGCCAACCTGAACGCGATCATGGGCCGCAGCCGCCCCGGCGACATGGGGTTCGACATCGTCCACGTGAACCTCCACAAGTCGTTCTCGCAGCCGCACGGCGGCGGCGGCCCAGGCGCCGGCCCCATCGCCGTGTCGGACCGCATCGAGCCCTACCTGCCGGTGCCGCGCGTCGTGCGCTCCGACGGCGGCAACGGAGCCTCGCCGGCGTACGACTTCGACTACTCACAGCCCAAGTCGATCGGTCGCCTGCGTGGCTTCGCGGGGAACTTCGGCGTCTTCGTGCGCTCCTATGCGTACATCCGGAGCTTGGGCGGCGACGGCCTCGCCGAGGCCTCCGAGACCGCGGTGCTGAACGCCAACTACCTGCTCGCGAAGCTGCGGGAGGGGCGCGCCGGGCGCTACCTGCCGCTTGCCTTCGACCGGACCTGCATGCACGAGTTCGTCCTCTCAGGCGCGCCCGCGAAGCGCGAGCTCGGCGTCAAGACACTCGACGTCGCCAAGCGCCTGCTCGACTTCGGCTTCCACCCGCCGACGATCTACTTCCCGCTGCTGGTCGACGAGGCGCTGATGGTCGAGCCAACGGAGACCGAGACGCGCGAGGCGCTCGACGCGCTCGCGGACGCGTTCGACGAGATCCTGGCCGAGGCCGAGAGCGATCCGGAGATCGCCCGCAACGCGCCCTATACGACGCCGGTGCGGCGGCTCGACGAGGCGAGCGCCAGCCGGCGGCCCGTCGTGCGCCAGGCGCTGTAGTCCGGCTTCGTCAGCCCGCGGCTGCGCGGCTCGTCGGAGGAGAGGAGGAGCTGCGACGCCCGCAGTTCGAGCAGGCGCCGCAGCTCCAGGGTGCGAATGAAGGGATCGGCGAAAGACGCACCCGAGAGGACCGAGATCGCCGCGACCGCCCGACCTTCGATCTCGGCCATCAGCACAGGACCATCGGGGACGCGAGTGGAGTCGAGGTCGGCAAGCCGCCTGAGGGCGCCCTCGTCGCCTGAGCCTGCACTGCGGATGGTCACTGCGTCAGGCCTGAGGTTCCTTGGGCTATCGCGATTCTCTGACATCTCTACTCCCTCAAACGCCGGTGCCGGCTGAAACGTGATCTTCGGCCTGAAACACTATCAAATCCTGTTTGCTGGTGTCGCGTGACTTCAGTCACACAAGCGGCGCCTTATGTCGTACAATCGATCGCTCGCGGGAACACGATACGCACGTCACGGCGATTGTCAATGTCATACACCGACAGATTGTCTGACCTGGAACGTGAAGGAGCTGCGTCGGTCACGAGCCAGATCGTTGACGTGATCGCCGAAGCGATTTCCTCGGGAGAGTTGGCGCCCGAGGACAAGCTGCCGCCGACGCGCGCGCTGGCCGAGCTCGCGGGCGTCAACCACCTGACGGCGGCCCGTGCCTACCGCCGGCTCGCCGAGGCGGGTCTGGTCACCGCGCGCGTTGGGCAGGGCACCTTCGTGCGAGTGGGCGTCGCCGCCGCAGGCGACGGTGCGCCGGGACCGGCCGATCGCGAGAACACCGACTGGCAGCTCTACGCTCTGCCGGAGCAGCTCGAGACCTACGGCGACCGAATCCTCGCCGAGATGTTCAGGCAGTCCGGCCGGGACGACGTGATCCCGCTGATGGTCGGCTATCCCGCCGACAAGCTTCTTCCCGCGGACCTCCTGGCCAGGGTGACGGCGGAGACGCTCGAGGAGCATGGCGCCAGGGTGCACCAGTACACGGACATCGAGGGCGCCCCCGAGCTGCGCGAGCAGATCGCGCGCATGCATCGCGCCGAAGGGATCGACGACGCACCGGACCAGATCGTGGTCACGACTGGTGCACGGCAGGCGTTGACCCTGGCGACGCGAGCGATCCTCCGCCCGGGCGACGCGGCTGCATGCGAGTCACCGACCTTCCCCGGTTTGATCGAGGCCATCCGGAACGCCGGTGCCTCAGTCCTTCCAGTGGCGATCGACGACGACGGCCTGGACACACGCGCGCTCGAGAGCCTGCTTCGCCGCCGCGACGTTCGGATGGTGGCGACCCAGCCGCGACTCCAAAACCCGACGGGGCGCGACTTGGTGCCGGAGCGCCGCGAGCACCTGTGCGAGCTCGCCCAGCGCTACGGCTTCTTCATCCTCGAGGACGACGTCTACAGATCCCTGCGATTCGAAGGGCAAGCGAAGAGGCCGCTTCGGGCGACGCTCCCGGGCCACGTCATCTACCTGTCGTCGCTGTCGAAGGAGGTCAGCCCAGGGATGCGCACGGGCTGGATCTCGGCGAGCGGGCCAGTGCTCGATGCGATCGTTCGCGAGAAGCGCAACGACGACATGCACAGCGCGACCATGACGCAGCTCATCGCCGCGAGATTTCTCGCCCAGGGCAGCTACGGAGACCAGATTGAACGGGCTGTCGGCTTCTACCGTGACGCCGCGACGCCCTGATCGATGCCGTCGCGCGTCACCTGGACCGAGCCGCGACGTTCGTTCACCCGCTGGGCGGCGGCCACCTATGGGTCACGTTCCGCGACCCGCTCGACGAGCGCGACCTCTACGACGAGGCCGTTCGCCAGGGAGTGACCTTCCTTCCCGGCGGCGCGATGATGGCCGAGCGCCCCCGCGCCACCCACATCCGGCTCTCGTTCGGTTACCTCGACCCGGACGAGCTGGCCGAGGGCGTGCGCCGCCTCGCTGTCGCGGTCCGCGCCGTGCGCCCGCGCCCAAGGCGCGAGGCGATGCCGATCACCTAGTCCTCGGACTCGGTCGCCGCGTTCAGGTCCGGCAGCTTCTGCTTGAGCTCGAGGCACCGGCTCGAACAGGTCGCCCTGACTTCTTCACGCGCTTCAGGACGTCGCCGGCCTCGAAGCTCAGGAGGTCCGGGTCCTCGCGCCTCAGCGCCCGCTCGACCTCCTTCCACTCGACGGGGGTCGAGACGGTCGGGCGCTCCTTTGCCCGCAGCGAGTAGACGGCGACGGTCGTCTTGTGCTGGTCGTTCTGGCTCCAATCGACGAGCACCTTGCCCTTGCGGAGGTTCTTCGCCATCCGCGAGACGACGAGATCCGGCTCCTGACGCTCCAAGAGCTGCGCGACGGCGTGCGCGAACGGCTTCGTCTCGTCGTAGGTCGACCTTCGTGTTCAGCGGGACGTAGACCTGGATGCCCTTCGACCCCGAGGTCTTGGGGAAGCTCTCCAGGCCGAGGTCGCCGAACAGCTCTCGCAGGCGCAGCGCGATCGTGCAGCACTCGATGATCGTCGCCGGGGGCCCGGGATCGAGGTCGAACGCCAGCACCGTGGGCCGCTCGATCTCCTTCGCATGTGAGAGCGACGGGTGGAGCTCCAGGGACGCGAGCTGCGCCATCCAGATCAGGGTCGCGCGGTCGTCGCAGACGCAGTAGTCGATGTCACCCTCGTTTCGCCCGCTCCAGATCGCGGCCGTCTCGACCCAGTCGGGCCGATGCTTCGGGCAACGCTTCTCGTAGAAGCTACTTCTCGGCGACGCCGTTGGGGTAGCGCTTGAGCGTCATCGGGCGGCCGCGGATGTGCGGCAGGATCGCGTCGGCGATCCGCGCGTAGTAGTCGATCATCTCGCCCTTGGTGAAGCCGACCTCGGGCCAGAGCACCTTGTCGAGATTCGTCAGCTCGAGCTGGTGCCCGTCGACGTCTACTTCGCGGCTTTGGCCTTGCTTCGCGATCTCGACTTGGACTGGGAGGTCTTCGAGCGAGAGGACGACTTCTTCGCCGTCGAGCGCTTGGGCTTGGGCTTCTTGGCCGCGCCGTCCCCGTCGCTACCGGCGAGCGGCTCGCCGCGCACGGACGCGAGGCTCTCCTCGAGGGCGGCCATCAGATCCGGTGCCTTGGTGGGCTTGGGCGCCTCCGAGACGGGCTCGACCACCGCCTTGCCCTGCGCCTTGCGGTCGATCAGGGCCAGGAGCTGCTCGCGGTACTCGTCGCGGTACTTGCTCGGATCGAAGTCCGCGGTGAGCGAGTCGATCAGCTGCTTGGCCATATCGACCTCGCGCTTGTCGAGCTTGCGGCCATTCTCCGGGACCACGTCCTCGCCGAGCTCGTCGGGCGCGACGACCTCGTCGGCGAAGCGCATCGTGGCCATCGTCAGCACGTTGTCCGCCGGCCGGATCGCGGCGAGGTGCTCGCGGTTTCGCAGCACGAAGCGCGCTACCGCGACCTTCTTCGCGTCGCCCATCGCCTTGACCAGCAGCGCGTAGGCCTTCTCGGCGCCCTTGTCCGGACCGAGGTAGTAGGGATGGTCGAAGTAGATCGGGTCGATGTCGTCGAGGTCGACGAAGTCCTGGATCTCGATCGCCCGCGTCCTCTTCGGGTCGATCTCCTCGAGCTCGTCCCGGGTGATCACGACGTACTGCTCGGGCGCGACCTCGTAGCCCTTGACGATGTCCTCGTAGGGAACCTCGTTGCCGTCGGCTTCGGCCACCCGCTTGTGCCGGATGCGCGAGCCGTCCTTCTCGCGCAGCTCGCGAAAGCTCACGTTCTTGCGTGAGACGGCGCTGTACAGCTTCACGGGCACGTTCAAGAGCCCGAAGCTGATCGATCCACTCCAAATTGCTCTAGGCATCGTCCTCAACCATCAGACCGCGGTGGGTGGCAAAACTCATCGCTCTAACCAGTTTCCCAACTTAGCGCCACTTCCTCGGTACCCGCCGTGCGGCGGAACGAATCTTGCGCGCCAGGCTAGCCGCCGCCGGCCACGGTGCAGCACCATCCGGCGGGCCGCGGGAACTCCGCAGACCGGGTGGCACCGGCGTTTGGGTCGAACTGTTGGGTGATGTTCCCGACCGTGTCGACGTGCCCCGGGTGCTGGGGTCGCACGAAGAGCCAGGCGTTCGCGTCCGGCCAGGCGACGAGCAGCCAGCCGCCGTCCGGGGACCACGCGAGGCTGGAGAAGGTTCCCGGATCGGCCAGAAGGGCCCTTGGCTCCGGGCTCCGGGTGCCCAGCGGGACGACGAGCGCCTCGCTGCGACGGCCGCGCGCGGTTTGCTTGGTCGCCGTGACGGCGAACGACCTGCCCGTCCGTGCGAAGGCGCCGTCGGTCGCGCGCATTCCCCGCGGCAGGCTGACGGTGCGAACGAGCTCGCCGTCCGCCCGGAACACCCGCAGCCGGGTCGCCGACAGAGCGGCGAGCCATGAGCCGTCTGCCGACCAGTCGAGGACCTTGGGCACCGGTCCGGGGGCAGAGCGCCACAACACCTGTCTCGATGCCGCGTTGACCTCCTCGACGCGGCCGTCCGGCTTCGCGAGCGCGAGCACGTACTGGCCGGCTCCGTTCGTCATCTTCGCCGCCGGAAGGGGCAGCGCCCAGGCCGGGGGCGTCGGAGCCACGTTGGGATCGACGAGGTGATCTCCGGCACCATCGCCACCCACGACCCGCATCGACGTTCCGGTTCGGTAGGCGATGCGGTACCCGGTGTCCGGCAGCCACCGGGGATCGCGAGGATGCGGCCGGTTGAGTGACCACCGCACGGTGCCGTCCGGCTCCACAGCGAGGAGCTGGTGCGCGTTCGTGACCGCGACGAAGTAGCCGTGCGGCGACCAGCTCGCCCCTTCGTAGTCGCCCAGCAGACGCTGCGACCCGTCCCGGTGCACCACCCATGCGCCCTGGGAAGAAGCGACGAGGAGGTCTCCCCCGGCGGGCAGGGAGGTGAGCGGGGTCGCTTCCTTCGCGTTCGGCTTGACGACGTCGCGCACCAGGTCGACGACCTTCGCCCCGGCAGGCGTCAGCACCAGCGCCAGGATGAGGGCGGCCAGGCCGGCTGCGATGGCGACCCGCACGGGGGTGCGCGCCGGCTGCGTCACCGGACGGCGATCAGCGTACGCGGCGCTCACGAGGCGCCATCCGCGCTCTCGCGCCCCGTGCTCGTCGGGGATCGGCGCATCGCGGAGCCGCTCTTGAAGGTCGCGCGCCATCAGCTGGCCTCCATCTCCATCGCCAGTCGATCGAGGCCGCGTCGCAGCCTGGAGTTCACCGTGCCCCGCGGCAGCCCGAGGGCCTCGGCGATCTCACCCGGCGTGTACTCCAGGAGATAGCGAAGGACGATCAGCGCCCGCTGCTCGGGCGAGAGCGTCCGCAGGGCCGCCACGGTCTCGTCGGAGTAGACGGCGGAGCCGGGCTCGGGTGGATCGGGCCGGCTGGACATCGACGACTCCACTTGCGGATCGGCGCCGGTTTCGCCCCGAAGCGACCGCGTGCGAGCCCAGTCAATGGCGCGGTTGACGACGATCCGGTTGAGCCAGGGGCCGAACGGACGCCGGCGGTCAAAGCGATCGAGCGACCTGATCGCTGACAGGAACGCCTCCTGCGCGATGTCCTCGGCCGCCGCCGCGTCGTGGACGACCAGGTAGGCGGCGCGGTGCGCCCACGGCCAGTGGCGCCGGTAAAGCTGCTCCAGTGCCTGCTCCGAGCCTCCCTGCGCGGCCCTGACCCAGCGCCGCTCGCGGCGCCGATCGAGCGACTTCGACGGCGAGGCGGCGCGCGTCGCCCGAAGCGGTACCGCGACGCTCTCCGTGCTCCCGTCGGCTGCCAGTTGGATCTCCTCCCGTGTGCCCGCGGCGGCCAACCGCGCGCCGGGCACGACCATCATCCCTCGATCCGCCGCGAATCGCGACATCCGTGCAATACGGAATGCGAGCCCTTAGAGGTCCCTAACCGGCCATCCTCGCGACCGCGCCGGCGATCATGCGGGCATCGAATCTGGGCAGTGGCACAGGCGGCAACTCGACTACGAACGACGCGCTTCCTCCGAACTGGTGGTTCTGCCAGTTCGGCGCCGTTCCCGCGAGCCACGGCGGCGCCCCGAGGGCGCCGACCGCGAGCAGGCCTACCACGAGACTGGTCGCTAACCCGATGCGAGCCCCCGCCGGCGGCGCAGAACGCGAGACGTGATTCCCATCCCGACGGCTGCGACAAGCGCCAGGATTGCAATCACGGGCCAGGGGAACCCGTCACCATCCGAGGGCGCGGGAGGCGGGCTGACCGCGAACGTGTGCGTGTCGATCGTTCCGAGCTCGTTGCCGCGGCGGTCGATCGTCAGCTGGCCTCCATCACCACTCACCACGAGCCGCGATCCCGAGAGCTTCTTCGGGAGGTTGAGCTCCTCGAGGTCGACGCATTTCGCGCTGCCTCCGGACGTGTCGAGCGCGTGGACGAACGGCCCCTCGTCGGACCCCTGGTAGAGGGTGTACGCCCATTGCCCGTTGGGGCTCATCACACGGGTCACCGGCCGTCCGGTCATGGGCTGACCCGCCTCGCTGGGATCGATCACCGGCTTCCGCAGCAGGTGCCCCGCCTGAATGTCGTACGCCCGAACCAGGTACTGGCTCGGGTTCGCGGGGTTCGTGTACTCGATCAGGTAGATCAGGTTGCCGCCCGGTGAGATCGCGTCGAAGCTGTAGCTGCCGCGCAGGGTGATGCTTTCCCGAACCCGCAACGACTTCGCATTGAGGACCTCGAACCGGCTGCTTGCCTCCCCGAGGCCGGCCAACGGCTCGGCGAGCACCAGCGTGTTCCCGTCGGCGGAGAGCCCGCTCGTCGACTTGTCGAGCGCGACCGTCGGGATGGTGAAGCTGCCGTAGTTCGAGTGGGCAGTGACAGTCCCGCTGCCGGCCGTGTCCACGCGCGCGAGATTGACGCCCTCGGCGCTGGGCTGGGCGACGTAGATCGAGCCGGACCCGGGCGGTCCCACGATCGCGCGAGGCGGCGTATGCATGCTGCTTGCTGCCACGACGCCCTTTGCGTCCAGATAGCCACCGTCCTTGGCCAAGGTCGGGGCGGCGGCGAGAAGCGGAATTCCGATGGCTGCCAGTGCTGAGATGAGGCTTATTCGGCGTTTCACAGGTCCTCCCGAGGTCGTGTAGCCGGAATACGCGCACGCCCCGGTCAGAGGTCCCGCGATAATCCGCTCGATGCTCTTCGAGCTCGACCGGGTGACCCTGGACCGGGGCGGCAAGACGGTCTTGCAGGACGTCACCGCCTCGCTGCCCAAGGGCGCGAGCTGCGTCGCCGGGCCGTCCGGGAGCGGGAAGTCGACGCTGCTCCGTCTCCTCAACCGGCTGGCCGACCCGGCGTCGGGAACGGTTCGCTACGACGGCGCCGACGTGCGCGAGCGCGACCCGCTCGAGCTGCGGCGTGAGGTGTGCCTGGTCCCGCAGCTGCCCGCGCTGCTGGAGGGGACGGTGGAGGACAACATCCGCTTCGCAGCGGATCTGGCCGGGCTCGACCCTGACGTTCCCCGCCTGCTCGACCTCGCCGGCCTCAACGCGTCGTTCGCCGAGCGGCCCGCGAGCAAGCTCTCGGTGGGCGAGCAGCAGCGCGTGATGTTGGCGCGATCCCTGGCGCTGGAGCCGCGGGTTCTCCTTCTGGACGAGCCCACCTCGGCCCTAGATGCGGAGGCTCGCGGGGCCGTGGAGGCCACGCTGCTTCACCTGCGCGAGCGGGTGAACGCTTCGACGGTCCTCGTGACCCACGACCTCGCTCAGGCTCGGCGGATGGCCGATTGGGTCGTTCGGCTCGACGAGGGCCGGATGGTGGGGGAGGGGCGCGTCCAGGAGCACCTGGCGGTCTGAGGATGAGCACCTCCATCCACGTCACCCTCGGCGAGGTCGCCGCGACGCTCGTACTCGTCGGGATCGCGGTCGCTGTGTCGTTCTGGCGCAAGGCAGACCTGGAGCAGGACATCGGCATCGCGGTCGTGCGCTCGGCGATTCAGCTGACCGCGATCGGCTACGTCATCAAGTTCATCTTCGACCAGGACAGCCTGTGGTTCGTCTTTCTGCTGATTGCGATCATGGTCGTGTTCGGCGCGTTCACCGCGAAGCAGCGGGCGAAGCTGGTTCCGAACGCGTTCTGGCCGCTGCTCATTGCGCTGGGCGTCGCCGGCGCCGCGACGCTCGGCCTCGTCATCGCACTGGGGATCTTCAAGGCGCAGCCCCGGTATCTGGTCCCGGTCGGCGGCATGGTCGTCGGTAACGCGATGACCGCCGCCGCGGTGACGCTGAACCGGCTCGGCGACGACATGACCCACCACGCGCGGGAGGTCGAGGCGACGCTGGCGTTGGGAGCGACCTCGACCCAGGCGGCGGCGCCGATCGTCCGGCGGAGCCTGCGCTCCGGGATGATCACGCTGGTCGACTCGACCAAGACCACCGGGCTGATCTTCTTCCCCGGGACGATGGTGGGGATGCTGCTCGCCGGCGCCAGCCCGACCGACGCCGTGCGGCTGCAGCTGATTCTCCTGTGGACCCTGCTCGGCAGCGTGGCCCTCGCGGGGCTGATCGCGGTGACGCTCGCCTACCGGAACTTCTTCACGCCGGCGCACCAGCTTCGCGAGCAGCCGGAGCCGTAGCCGACCGGCGGGCGATCAGCGGTTCCGGATCTTCTTCTCGATCGCGGTCTTCGCGTTGAAGGCGGCGGCCATGGCCCGCTCCGGACCGGAGTCCTGAGGAGGCAGCGCGCCGACCTGGCGCGCGAACTCCATGCCGTTCGTGTAGGCGTGGTTGGAGACGATCTTGTCGTCGGAGACCGTGAGCAGGTCGAGTCCCTCGAGCTCCACTCGCCGCCCGTTTGGCACGAGGCCCTGGAACTTCTGCGTCCCGTCGAAGGTGCCGGCGGCATGCCAGCGCACCGCGACCGCGTCGCCCTCCGCGACCATCGAATCGACCTCGAGAGTGAAGTCCGGGATCGCGGCGAAGATGCTCGCGAAGTAGTCGCTGATGCCGTGCGGGGCGACCATCTCGGCGAAGCCGTAGAGCCGGTCCTGGCTGCCCGGCTTCCAGGTCGCGACCGCTCGGTCGAGGTCCTTCGCCGCCAAAGCGTCGAAGTACTCCCGAACGACCGCGCGCGCCGCGTCCTTCTTCGCCTTCGCCATACCCGGCACCCTATAGTCCGCGCCCGCCATGGCCGACCCCGAGCGGATCTTCAGCGGCATCCAGCCGACGGGGCGCAAGCACCTGGGGAACTACATCGGCGCCATCCGCCAGTACGTCGAGTGGCAGGATCGCGGCGAGGCCATTTACTGCATCGTCGACCTGCACGCGACCACGGTTCCGTACGAGCCGGCGGAGCTCCGCGAGCGCCTCTACGACACGACCGCGATCCTGCTTGCCGCGGGGCTCGAGCCCGACCGCTGCATCCTGTTCCGCCAATCCGACGTCAAGGAGCACACTGAGCTCACTTGGCTGCTCAGCGCGGTAACCGCCTGGGGCGACCTCAACCGCATGCACCAATTCAAGGAGAAGTCCGAGCAGCAGCGCGAGCTGGTCTCGGCCGGGCTCTTCTTCTACCCGGTGCTGATGGCGGCCGACGTCCTCGCCTACCGGGCGGGCGTGGTCCCGGTCGGAGACGACCAGCGCCAGCACGTCGAGCTCATGCGCGACGTCGCCGAGCGCTTCAACGCCCGCTTCGGGGACACCCTCCTCGTGCCGGAGGGCCGCTACCCCGAGGTGGGCGCACGGATCATGAACCTCCAGGAGCCCACCTCGCGGATGTCGACGACCTACGGCTCCGAGCAGGGGACGGTCTACATCCTCGACGAGGCCGACATCGTGCGCAAGAAGGTGCGCAGCGCGGTCACCGACTCCGGCACGGAGGTCCGCAGGGCGCCCGACAAGGAGGGGATCACCAACCTGATCGAGATCCTCTCGGTGGCGCGCGAGGCCGATCCCGCCGAGATCGAGCGCGAGTTCGAGGGCTCCGGCTACGGGGACTTCAAGGGCGCCGTTGCCGAGGCGGTGGTCGACTACCTGGCACCTACGCGTGAGCGTTACGCGGAGCTTCGCCCGGACGAGGCAGCGATCGAGTCCGCGCTCGCCGCGGGGGCGGAGAAGGCGCGGGCGATCGCATCGGACACGCTCGCGGACGTTCGCGACGTCATGGGCATCGGCCCGCACAAATAGCCGGCAAGGCGGCGCTTCCGACGTCGCTATCTCGCGCTTCGCCTCGCCGGGTCCGAGGCAGGTTCTACGCTGCCGTAGATGCGGGCAGCCGAGCTCGACCTCGACCTCGACGTCTTCGCCGGGCCGTTCGACCTCCTGATGGCGGTCGTCCTTCGCGAGGAGATTCCCCTGGCGGAGGTGTCCCTCGGCGACATCGTCGTCGCCTACCTCGAGCACCTCGAAACCACCGGCGAGCTCGACCTGGACTCGGCCACCGAGTTCCTGGTGCTGATCGCCTCGCTCTTGGAATTGAAGTCGCGCCTGCTGCTCCCGACCGAGGACTCCGAGCAGATCGAGCTCGGCCCGGAGGAGGCCGCCGACGAGCTCCTGGCCCGGATGCTCGAGTACCGGCGCTACCGCGAGGCGGCCGCCCACCTCTCAGGGCTGTTCGTCGACGGACGTCGTTACCTCTACCGGGCCGCGCCGCTGCCGCCGGAGCTGCGCCGGGCGTCACTCGAGGCGGCGAGCCAGGTCTACGACCCGACTCGCCTTGGGGAAGCCCTCGGCGACCTGCTGCGCATACCGCCGGAGCCGGACACGAGCCACATCCGCCCCACGGTCTCGCTCGAGCGCCGACTCGAAGTGCTTCGCGAGCTGCTCTCGCGGCGCGGCCGTTTCGATTTCGACGAGGTGTTTGCCGACGAGGACCGTCTGACCCAGGCGGTGACGCTCTTCGCCCTGCTCGAGATGCACAAGCGAGGCGAGGCGACGTGGAAGCAAAAGGACCTGTTCGGACCCATCGAGGTGGAGGTGCAATGACTGTTCTCGAGCGCACGGTGGAGGCGCTGCTGTTCCTGTCGCCGCAGCCCGTGTCGACGGCCGAGCTCGCCCAGGCATGCGACGCGAGCGAGGCCGAGGTCGATCGCGCGCTCGACGCGCTCGAGGGCCAGCTCGCCGAGGGCTCGCGGGGCGTCGTGCTGCGCGAGGTCGCCGGCGGCTACACGCTGGCCGCGGACCCGATCGCCGAGGACGCGGCCCGTCGCCTGCTCTCGACCCCCCGCACGCCCCCGCTCACCCAGGCTCAGGCCGAGACCCTGGCGATCGTCTCCTACCTCCAGCCGGTCTCGCGGCCGGAGATCGCTCGCATTCGCGGCGTGTCGTCGGAATCGGCCGTGGCGACACTCACCGAGCGCGGCCTGATCGAGGAGTCGGGCCGCTCCCGCTTCGGGGCGATGGTCTATAAGACCACGCCGCTGTTCGAGAAGCTCTTCGGCCTCTCCGGCCTGGACGAGCTGCCCGATCCATCGCGCTTCGACCCGACCCCGGAGGACGAGCGCGAGCTCCGCGAGCGCCTGCTGAAGGCTGGCGAGCAGCGCGCGAGCTAGCGAGCCGTTGGCCATGACGGCAGCTCATCGTGGATCCTTGGTCTGCCTGATCACGGTCCTGGTGCTCGCGGGCTGCGGTGGCTCGTCCGATCAAGCCACGACGGTGAAGAAGCAGCTGACCATCCCGGCTTACGGCAGCTTTCCCGCCGTCACCGTACCGATCACGAAGGGATCGCCCGCGCGGTGCCGCCTCGACGCGAAGGGGATCACCCATAACGCGGTCAGGTTCCTCGCTCCCAGCCCCACATCCCTGAACGACGTGTATTTCACAGGTGCACGTAATGCCTTCATCGACTTCAAGGCTCATCGATGCGATATTTCGTACCTGCGGGGCCCCCTCTCGCACCGGCTGACCGCCACGCAGCGAAAGCGACTCGTCGGACGCTTCACCTTCCTTGGCGAGACTGGTCGCGAACTGAGCCGGAAGGCGCCGCGGAAATGACGATCATCCCCGTCTGGCCGCCGCTTCCACGGCACGCTCTCACCGGTACTTTGGGCGTGGGGTGGTGTTCGTGAGGGTGATGGCTCGGGCACGAGGTCTATGGGTCGGCACGATCGCCGTGAACGTTGTCGCGATCGCCGCCGTGGCGGCGACGCTGACTCCCACGGCATCGGCCACCTTTCCCGGTGGCAACGGCCGGATCCTCTTCGAGCGCTTCTCGCCGCGGTACGGAGTGTTCACGATGGCGCCCGACGGCAATGACGTCCGCAGACTCGAACCCCGCCTCGCCTTCTCTTGAGGCAGTTGACGAGAACGATGGCGCGAGTTGGTCGGCAAACGGCCGCTGGATCGTCTGAATGGCCGATGCACGGACGTCCTGGCGGACTCTACGTGATCAACGTGGACGGCTCACATAGGCATCTGCTGATCCATGATTCGGACACCTGTTGCGCGGAGTGGGCGCCGAACGGAAAGCACATCGTCTACCAGGTCTATCCCGGCATCTGGAGGGTGCGCCAGGACGGCTCCCATCCTCGCCAGCTGTCTTCCAGCGGCGAGTCTCCCCACTACACGCCAAGCAACTCGATCCTGTTCGAGTTGAACGGCACCACGATGCTGATGGGTGGTGGGGGCCGTAACCCGCATCCGATCGACACGGAGCCCATCGACAGCGACGCACAGGTGGCGCCGGCGGGAGGGTGCCTGTTCGGCACCGTCCAGGGGGCAAGCACCAGAGACTTGTACACGCGAGGTTCTCGCTGTCCGGCCTCGGGTCGACTGTTCAGGAACGCCATCTATCCAAGCTGGCAGCCGTTGCCCTAACCCGCTTCGCTTCTCGTCCACCCACCAGTCAAGCGCGGAGCGAGATACTCCCTCGGGCGATGTCGCAAGCGAACGTCGAGCTCGTGCGCCGGTCCACGGATGCGTACAACCGCCGTGACCTCGACGGGATCTTGGAGAACTGGGCGCCCGACGCGGTGCTGGATTGGTCGCGCTCCCGGGGCCCCGAGGCAGGTGTGTACCGGGGGCATGATCAGATCCGGGATTTTGTGCACGGGTTCCTCACGGCGTGGGACAGCGTTCGTATGCAGATTGATGACCCGACAGAGCTCGGGGACGACCGCCTGGTCGTGGAGAACGTCACCTATCTCCGCGGGCGCGATGGCATCGAGACACAGGCCAGATCAGCCTGGCTTGTCACGTTCCTGGATGGCCGGCAGACGTCGCTCACGCTTTACCAGACGAAGCAGGAAGCGCTTGAAGCCGCCCGGCTCGCCGGGTAGATGCAGTTGCGCCCTGACGACGGGCCGCCGCTAGGTTCACTCGATGCGCCTCGCGAAGTACCTGGCCCACTGCGGCGTCGCTTCGCGGCGGCGTGCCGACGAGGTGATCGCCGCCGGGCGCGTGACGGTGGCGGGCGAGAAGGTCACCGATCCGGCGCGGGATGTCGACCACACCAGCGGCGTCGCCCTGGGCGGCCGGCCTGTGCGCCCGGAGCCGCACGAGATCTGGATGCTCAACAAGCCCGCTGGCGTTGTGTCCACCGCCAGGGAGCCGGGGCGACGGCGCGCTGTCGTCGAGCTCGTGGACTCAGAACGGCGGCTCTACCCGGTGGGGCGGCTCGACGTGGACTCGACGGGGCTCATCCTCCTGACCAACGACGGCGAGCTCGCGAACCGGCTAACGCATCCCCGCTACGGCGTCGAGCGCACCTACAAGGTCCGGCTGCGACGCCAGGTGACCGAGTCGCAGCTCCGGCGGCTGCGTCGCGGCGTTGAGCTCGATGACGGCCCGACCCGTCCGGCGAAGATTCGCAAGACGTCTCCGCGCGTATTGGAGATGACCATCGCCGAGGGGCGCAACCGTCAGGTTCGCCGGATGGTCGAGGCGGTTGGCAACCAGGTGGTGGCGCTGGCCCGCATCCGGTTCGGCCCGCTGGCGCTCGGCACGCTGCCCGAGGGCAAGGCGCGGAGGCTGCGAACGCCGGAGGTCAGGCGCCTCTGGAAGGATGCCGCGCAATGAGCGAGCGCCTGTATGCGGTCCGTGGGGCGATCAAGGCCGACAGCAACGACGTCGACTCGATCCTCGACGCCACCGAGGAGCTGCTGCGAGAGCTGATGTCGCGCAACGAGCTCGAGCCCGAGCAGATGGTCAGCTGCCTGTTCACGGCCACCGACGACCTGAACGCCGAGTTCCCGGCCGTCGCGGCCCGCCGCCTCGGGCTCGACCAGGTGCCGCTGCTGTGCACCCGCGAGCTCGACGTCCCCGGGGCGATGCGCGGCGTGCTCCGCGTGCTGCTCCACTACTACGCGCCCGAACGACACACGCCGGTGCACGCGTACCTAGGCGAGGCGCAAGAGCTCCGAACGGATCTGCATTCCGCCCAGTAGGCCGAGAGGGCACAGGGGGTCAATCCGCGGGGCTCGGGCCGAGCCGCCAAACGGGCACCTCGCCGATGCCCTTCAGGCGGACCGGTCCCACTTCGCGCAGCTCCAGCTCGCCGCGTGAGTCAAGCTCGCTCCGGAACGCCTGGTCCACCAGGACGGTGCCCGCCTCCGCCCGATCCACCAGGCGGCTCGCCAGATTGACCGCCCGCCCGAAGTAGTCGCCGCCACGAAGCAGCAACGGCCCGGCCGCGAGGCCACCGCGGGAGGGCGGAAGATCGGCGCGGCCACATGCGCCGATCACCTCCAACGCGGCACGGGCCGCCTCGGCGGCCGAAGGGCATACGAACATCGCCTCGTCGCCGATCAGCTTGACGACCTGTCCCCCGGATTCGGTCACGACGTCCCACACGAGCGATTCGAAGCTGTTCAAGAGGTGGCCGAACCCCTCCACGTCCAGGGACCCGCTGGTACCGGTGAAGTCGACCAGGTCCACGAACCCTACGGCGAGCACCGGCTGATTCCCCGGCGCGGAGGTGGCGCGCCGGCGCAGGGTGTCGTCGAGGCGCCGGCGGAGGCCGTAGAGGAGCAGCCACCCGAGCTCCGAGTCCTGCAGGCCGTGTTCGAACGCGTCGGCGATGGCGTGCCCGCGAAGGCCGTACTCGCGAAGGTAGAACAGGGCGTCGACCTGAATTTCGCTGATGCGGGTCAGGTAGGCGCTGACGGCGCGCGCCTCGCGAACCAGGAGGTCGACCGCCTCCTCGCGCTTCTTGCCCTCGAGTTGGTCGAGGCCCTGGGCGGCGAGGCGGAGCGCCTTCACGTCATCGTCGGCGTAGGCAGGTTGGTCGGGCGGCACGTCCGGGAAACCAAGGGCCCTCCAGAGACGGTCGGCGATTTCGTGCTCCACGCCGGCCCGGCTGCACAGCTCCGGCCAGGTCATGTACCGCCTGCCCAGACGGACGAGCTGCTCCGTCGCGGCGGCTGCTTCCTCCGACGACGCTCTCGTCGAATCGGCCATTTTCAGAGCCCAAGTTAGACCCTGAGGAGCCAACTGGCCCTCGCCAAGGCACAATGGTGAGATCATGGCGATCACGTTCGCGCAGAAGCTCGAGCGGATGCCCCACTACGAGGCGGGGCTGCACGAGGACGCGGCCCGCGAGGCGTTCGGCGCGGAGGACATCGTCAAGCTGGCCTCCAACGAGTCGCCGTGGGGCCCGCACCCCACGGTGGTGGAGGCGATCGCTGCCGCCGCTACCGGCCTCAACCGCTACCCCGACCAGTACTCCAGGCACCTCCGTCGGCGAATCGCCGAGCGGTTCGAGGTCGAGCCGTCCCAGGTTGCAATCGGCAACGGGTCGTGCGAGATCCTGCTGGCCGCCGCCGAGGCACTGTGCGAGCCCGGTGACGAGATCGTGTTCGCGTGGCCGTCGTTTTCGATCTACCCGCACCTGGCGGCGCTGACCGGTGCCCGCGAGGTCCGCGTTCCGCTCGCCGAAGGCTACGTCCATGACCTCGACGCGATGCTCACCGAGATCACCGCGGCCACCCAGCTCGTCTGCGTCAACAACCCGAACAACCCCACCGGCACCCACCTGCCCGCCTCCCGGATCGCGGCGTTCCTCGAGCAGGTCCCACGTCATGTGACCGTCGCGCTCGACGAGGCATACATCGAGTTCCAGACGAACGACGACCCCGACGAGACGGTCGACTTCCTCAAGCGGTTCGGAAACGTCGTCCTCCTGCGGACCTTCAGCAAGGTCTACGGCCTCGCCGGCGCGCGCTGCGGCTACGCGCTCGGCTCGGCGAAGTTCCGCGCCGCCGCCGACGCCGTCCGGCAGCCGTTCAGCGTCAACGAGCTCGCCCAGGTGGCGGCCGCGGAGGCGATGCTGCACGGCGATGACGTCCTCGACAGGGTCGAGCGAACGATCGTCGAGCGGGTATTCGTCGAGGAGGGGGCGAGGGACCTCGGCCTCGACCCGCCGGCGTCGCAGGCGAACTTCTCGTGGATACCCCTCGGCGACAATGACGAGGCCGAGGTGATCCAGAGCCTCGGCGAGCGCGGCGTAGTGGTCCGCGGCGGCACCAGCCTCGGCGGACCGGGACACATCCGGGTCACCTACGGGACCCGCGCCGAGAACGAGCGCTTCCTCGAGGCGCTCGAGGCCGCGGTGTCATGAGCGCCAGATCGCTGGACTATTTCCGCCGCACCTGCTAAAAACTTCCGTCAATGAACCGCGCGAGCACGTCGGCTTACCTCACCGCTCCTCAGGGCGCGCGGCCGCGTGCATGGTTCTACTACTGGCGATTTAGCTAGGCGTCCGGCTGGGCTGTCACGGCCCCACCTAGCAGGAGACTTCCGCCGGACGCCGTACCGCGCTGGTATTCCCGTTTGACTCTGAAAGGCTTACGAAGACCATGATGATCGTGATGAAAGAGGGGGCGACGGAGGAGGAGATCCAGGCCGTCGTCGACCGCGTCGAGTCGGTCGGCTGCTCCGCTCACGTGTCCCCCGGAGAGCTCCTGACCGTCATCGGCGCCATCGGCGATCGCGACCGCGTCGCCGCCCTGGGCCTCGAGGGCGCCCCCGGCGTCGACCACCTGGTGCCGATCCTGAAGCCGTACAAGCTGGCCTCGGCGCAGTTCCGCAAGGGCGAGAGAACGGTCATCGACGTGGACGGGCGCAAGGTCGGCGGCGAGAGCTTCGCCCTGATCGCCGGCCCCTGCACCGTGGAGAGCCGGACGCAGATGCTGGAGGTTGCCCGGACGGTCGCCGACGGTGGCGCGACGATGATGCGGGGCGGCGCGTACAAGCCGCGTACCTCGCCGTATTCGTTCCAGGGACTCGGCGTCGAGGGTCTCCGGCTGCTCGCTGAGGCGCGCGAGGAGACTGGGCTGCCGGTGGTCACCGAGCTGATGGACGCCCGCGACGTCGAGGACGTTGCCGAGGTCGCCGACGTCATCCAGATTGGCGCCCGCAACATGCAGAACTACGCGCTCCTGGCGGAGGTCGGCCGAACGGAGATTCCCGTGCTGATCAAGCGCGGCCTCTCGGCGACCCTGGAGGAGCTCCTGATGGCGGCCGAGTACGTCCTCAAGGAGGGCAACGATCAGGTCATGCTCTGCGAGCGCGGGATCCGGACGTTCGAGACGGCGTACCGGTTCACACTCGACCTGCTCGCGGTGCCTGCTCTTCAGGAGTTGAGCCACCTCCCGGTGATCATCGATCCCTCCCACGCGGCCGGGCGCCGCGACTGGGTCGGCCCGATGTCGCTCGCGGCGGCTGCCTCCGGCGCTGACGGGATCATCGTCGAGGTTCACAACGAGCCCGAGCAGGCCATCTGCGACGGCCCGCAGTGCCTGGCGACCGAGGGGTTCTCGGAATATGCCGAGCAGGTCCGGCGGGTCGCCGAGGTGGCGGGCAAGCAGCTGACGGCCGTCTCGTAAGCGATCGGCGCCCGATGCGCATAGCGGTCCTGGGCGTCGGGCTGATCGGCGGGTCGATCGGGCTCGCGGCGAAGCGCAGGCTTGGGGCCGAGGTCGTCGGCTACGACGCCGAGCCCGCCAACGCCGGCCGGGGCGTCGAGGTCGGCGCGCTCGATCGCTTCGGCGAGACGATCCCCGAGGCGCTCGAGGGCGCCGAGGTCGTGTTTTGCGCGGGGCCGGTTGGAGCGCTGCCGGCCCTGGCGGCCGAGGCGCTCGATGCGAGCGGCCCCGATGCGGTCGTCACGGACGTCGGCTCCACCAAGCGCGAGCTGATCGCGAGCCTGCCCGACGTCGAACGGCTGGAGCGGTTCATCGGCGGCCATCCGATTGCCGGAGCCGAGAGCGCCGGCGTGGAGAACGCCCGCGACGACCTGTTCGAGGGCGCGCGCTGGTACCTGACGCCGACCGAGCGCTCGAGCGGGATGCACTACGACCGCCTCCAGCGGGCGGTCGCAGACCTCGGCGCGCGCCCGCAGGCGATCGACCCCGAGACCCACGACCGCCTGATGGCCACGGTGAGCCACCTCCCCCACGTGATCGCGAACGTCCTCGTGCAGCAGGCCGCCGCCGCGGCGATGGAGGAGTCCGAGCGCCTGCCGGAGGTCGGCCCGAGCTTTCGCGACACGACCCGGGTCGCCGGCGCGAATCCGGTGATCTGGGGCGACATCTTCGCCACCAACAGCGAGGCCGTCGCCCGCGAGATCGACGCGGCCGCCGAGCGGCTGCGGGAGGCCGCGGAGGTCATCCGCTCGGGCGACGGCGAGCGCGTCGCCGCCTGGCACGGGGCCGCTCGCGACGATCGCCGCCGGCTCCTGGAGGCGGATCTCGTCGGCGGCGAGCTCTACGAGCTGCGGCTGAGCGTCGAGAACCGGCCGGGAACCGTGGCCGAGATCGCGCTCGCCCTCGGCCGCGCGGGCGTCAACATCGAGGACATGGCGCTCTACCCGGCCCCGGACATGCGGACCGGCGCCGTCTCCCTCTGGGTCGCGGGCGAGGCGGAGTCCGAGCGCGCAGCCGAGATCGTCCGCGGCCTCGGCCACACGGTTTCGATCTCGAGATGACGAGGTTCGCGCCCTCGGGACCGCTCCGGGGCGAGCTCCGCCCACCGCCGGACAAGTCGATCAGCCACCGCGCGGCCCTGATCGGCGCGATGAGCGACGGCGAGGTCGAGGTGGAGGGCTACCTGGACTCGGCCGACACGCAGTCGACCCGTCGTGCGGTCCAGCAACTCGGGGCTGACGTCGCCGTGAGGGAGGCGGCTCATCCTGGCGCGCTCAATCTCCGGATCGCGTGGCATCGGGCTCCGCGGTCCCGGCGAGCGGGCCGGAGAAGGCACCCAGGGCATCGACGTCGGCAACGCCGGAACGCTGCTGCGGCTCCTCCCGGGCTGGCTCGCGGGGCAGGGGAGAGGGGAGTGGACGCTCGACGGCGACGAGTCGATCCGCCGACGGCCGGTGGACCGGATCGCGGAGCCGCTGCTCCAGATGGGCGCCGAGGTCGCGTGCCGCGATGGCCGGCTGCCCCCGCTCGATTCGCCGGGCGCGCGCTTCACGGGATCTCCTACCGGATGCCGGTGGCGAGCGCCCAGGTCAAGTCGTGTGTCTTGCTCGCCGGGCTCCTTGCCGACGGGAGAACCGCAGGTCACCGAGCCGCGCGACCACGCGCGATCACACCGAGCGCCTGCTCGTCGCGTGGGGAGCGAAGGTCGAGGCCGAGGAGCTGCGGACGATGCCGACACGGTGGCGGCGGCCCGACGCGTCGCCTCACCGTCAGCCCGGCCGAGGCTTGCACGGCGAGCGCATCGTCGTCCCGGGCGACTTCTCATCGGCCGCTTTCTTCCTCGTCGCCGCCACGATCGTCGAGGGCAGCCGAGTTCGACTGACCGGGGTGGGCCTCAACGACACCCGGATCGGCCTGCTCGGAATCCTCAATCGCATGGGCGCCCCTCTCGAGGTGGAGGAGCGGCTCGCGAGGCATTGGAGCCGATCGGCGCGATTCATGCCCGGCACGGACCGCTGCAGGCGACGCGTGTCCATGCCGAGGAGGTGCCGCTCGCGATCGACGAGCTGCCCCTCGTCGCGCTGCTCGGATGCTTCGCCGACGGAACGACCGTCGTGTCGGGCGCCGAAGAGCTGCGCCACAAGGAGTCGGACCGCATCGCGACGGTGGTCGAGGGCCTGCGCGGGATCGGCGCCGACATCGAGGCCAGCGAGGACGGCTTCGCGGTCACCGGTACCGGCGGGCTCGCGGGTGGTCGCCTGGACGCGCACGGCGACCACCGCCTGGCGATGCTGGGCGCGATCGCGGGCCTCGCCTCGCGCGATGGCGTGGAGGTCGTGGGGATGGACGCGGCCGGGGTGAGTTACCCGGGCTTCGAGGCGGACCTGCGAGCACTGATGAGGCAGTGAGGGCGTTCAATCGCATCGAGTGAGTGATTGACCGCGCAGTGCGTATCCGATTCGCTCAGACTGACCCCTGAGTCGCTCGGCACCGAAGGCAAGGCGCCAGCGTCCCCGATCGCGAAGCAATCGTTCGTAACGGCGCTAACGGGTCCCGACCTCTAGGACAGACGCCGGCCTCGCTTCCATCGCGCGAGCGGCCGATTTTCCACCGCAGAGGTGGATTTGCTGCCGGTCGCGGATGTGAGTCCGGTTCTGCTTCGGCGGAGGCGGAGTGCCTGATCGGACCGGATATGCACTGACCGGAGCATGTCCGGTGAATCCCGCACTCGATCGTCAGACGGATGCTGCGCCGACCATCGCTGCGACGAACAGCTCGCGCGCCCTCCCCAGCGCCGGGGTCTCGCCGACCTGTATGCGCTCCAAGGCGAGGCCCTCGATGCCGGCGCCGATGAGCACCGCGAGCGGCTCGATCCGCCGCGACGGGACCTCGGGGTTCGCATCGCCGAGCAGGTCCATCAGGACTGAGCGCCAGCGGGCGCGCTCGGCCCGCATCACCTTTCGGACGTCCTCCTCGACGACGGACACGCCGCCGAGATCGAAGTAAAGGCGCGCCAGGCGCTCGTCGCTGTCCATCAGATCCCACACGCCCTCGAGGGCGCCGCGGACGATGCCCTCGACGGTGTGACGCCGGCCGACGGCCTCGACGACCGCGGACGTGATGAGCTCGCCGAGCTCGGAGGCGACGGCCGCCACCAGGCCCTGCTTGGAGCCGAAGTGGTAGGCGATCAAGGCCTTGTTCTCGCCCGCCCGCGCCGCGACCTTGGCGATCGTGAGGCCGGCGTAGCCGTCGGCCTTCATCACCTCCAGGCCAGCCTCGAGCAGGCGGTCGCGAGCGCCGCTTGAGGGCCGGCCGGGGCGGGCCCGCAGGGTGGCCGCCTCGCTCAAGCCGCGGCCAGCATCGCCGGGTCGAGCCCCATCGCGGCGAGCTTCTTCTGTAGCGACTTGGCTGCGTACTCGAAGATCTCCGACGAGTGGTAGAACGGCGTGTCGAAGTCGTACGGGTCGTCGACCCACGGCGGGACGAACACAAGCGGCGCCACCGGCAGGCACTCCTTGAGCGTCTCCTCGACGATGCGCGCGTTCGCCTCGTCGTCCTTGATCGCGTCGGCCAGGAACTTGACCCCGAAGCCGACGTGCCGCGATTCGTCGCGGTTCACCGCGGTGAAGCCCTGGACGAAGCCCGGGAACCAGTCGCGCTCCTTCAGCGACTTGATCATGAACCGCGCCGCGGTGAGCGCGAGCATCCCTTCGATCACGACCATGTACACCGTGACGCCGCGCACCAGCGAACCGAAATCGCTGGGGTCCTTGCGTAGCCGCTCGGCCGCCTCGTGGAGGATGCCGTCGAACATCGTCTTCCAGTCGTCGTTCACGACCGAGCGGTGTTGCTCCGAGCTGCTCGCTGATCCCGCTCACGGTGGAGCCGAACACCTCGCGGTAGAAGCGATCCCAGAAGACCACGTGCTTCGCCTCGTCGGAGATCTGGGTCGTGAGGAAGAGCTGGGCCTCCTTCTGCGGCGCCGCCAGGGCGAAGGGGAGAAGCTCGACGGTGACCCGGTCCTCGGCGATGAAGAACTCGGAGAAGCCAAAGGTCAGGAACTTGCGCTCCTCCTCGGTGAACATGTCCGGATCGGCCCACTGGCGGGCGTCCTCGGTGAAGTCGAAGTCCTCGGTCGACCAGTGCTGCCGCTGCCAGCGCGCGAACAGCTTCTCGTAGCTCGGCGCGGCTTCGACGATTCGGTCGAGGCCGGACATGACCTTGTCGATGTCGCCGTCGAGCAGGACGCTGAGCGCCTCGTCCTCCGTGTGCAGCTCGCCGTTTCCGTCCGCCCGACTCCCGTTTGAGCCCATGGCTCCTCTCCTTCCGTCGCGTGCGAGGCGGAGGAGTATTTAATCAAACGATCAATAAATATGTGAGCAGGGGAGGGCAGGAGACGGCGTCCATGGCGGGTCAACGCATCCACGTCCAACCGGACGCAGATTGCATCGACGGGATCACCCGAGCCCTCCCTCGCTGCCTTTTTCGCCGCGCCGGCCGGCGGCTACCGCTGGCTCGGGTGGCCCTCGCCGGGCCACGGCGAGAGCAGAAGCAGGATGCGGGCGTCGTCGCTCGCGAGGACCTCGCGCCGCTCGTTGGGGTCGAACTCGGCGAGCAGGCCCGGGCCGCCCTTGATCGATTCCCCGTCTGAGTCGGAGATCTCGATCGCACCGCTGACCACGAGGAGCCACGCCCGCTCGTGGACCTGGTGTTCGGAAAGGCGCTCACCGGACGGCAGGTGGATGACGATCGCCCGACCCTCCTGCTCGGAGTCGAGCACGGTCGGGTTGTGGGGCTGCACGTCGAGCGTCGAAATGTCCCAGTTCCGCATTCTCTTCCTCCCGAGGTCCGGCGGGCGGCGCAACTCTATCCTCAGCGGCCGATCATGGTCATCGCCATCGATGGGCCGGCGGGTGCCGGAAAGTCAACCGTGGCGCGGGGGGTCGCCCGCGCGCTTGGGCTTACGTACCTCGACTCCGGGGCCATGTACCGCAGCGTGGCGCTCGCCGCGCTTCGCGCCGGCGCCGACCTCGACGACCCCGGGGAGATGGGCGACGTAGCCAGGCGGATCGAGATCGAGCTCGATCGACGGCCGCGTCGTCCTCGACTCCGAGGACGTCACCGACGCGATCCGGAGCCCCGAGGTATCGGCCGCCTCGTCGCGGGTCTCGGTGCACCCCGAGGTGCGCGAGGCGATGGTCGCCCGCCAGCGCGCGCTGATCGACGAGGGCGACTACGTCGCCGAGGGACGGGACATCGGCACGGTGGTCAGCCCCGGTGCCCCGCTCAAGGTCTTCCTGACCGCGACGGACGCCGAGCGGGCCCGCCGGCGCGCCGCCGAATCCGGCGAGGACGTCGAGGCGGTCCGGGCCGCGCAGTCCGCGAGGGACGCGCGCGACCGCGACCGGGCGCACGGGGCACTGCGCCCGGCCGACGATTCGATCGAGCTCGACACCACCGGGCTCGACGTGGACGAGGTGGTCGAGCGAGTGGTCGGCCTGGCCCGCGAGCGGGGGCTCGCGCGGGCGTGAGCCGCACGCCGCAGATCGCCGTGGTCGGGTTCCCGAACGTCGGCAAGTCCACCCTGGTGAACCGCCTCGCCGGAGGCCGGGAGGCCGTGGTGCACGAGGAGGCGGGCGTCACGCGCGACCGCAAGGCCGTCCCCTGCGAGTGGAACGGGGTTCGCTTCGAGCTGGTCGACACCGGGGGCGTGGACCTCGAGGCCGAGGATTCGCTGTCGCGGGCCGTCCAGCGGCAGGCGCGCGAGGCGATCGACGACGCCGATGCGGCGGTGCTCGTCGTCGACGCCCGCGCCGGCCTGCGCGAGGGCGATGCGGAGGTCGCCGAGATCCTGAGGCGCGGGTCCGTTCCGGTGGTCGTGGTCGCCAACAAGATCGACGAGCCCGGCGACGACTACCTGGGCGCGGAGTTCCACCGCCTTGGGCTCGGCGATCCGTCGCCGGTGTCGGCGGCGCAGGGCCACGGCACGGGCGATCTCCTGGACCGCCTGGCGGAGTGGGCCCGAGCGGCGCACGAAGACGAGGCGGTCCCTGACGCCGAGGCGGAGGTCGCCCGGATCGCGGTCATCGGACGGCCGAACGTGGGCAAGTCGTCGCTCGTCAACGCGTTTCTCGGGTCCGAGCGCGTGATCGTCTCCGACCTCGCGGGGACGACGCGCGACGCGATCGATACCGAGCTCGAGTTCGGCGGCCGGCGGTTGGTGCTCGTCGACACCGCGGGGCTGCGGCGGCGCACGAAGGTCGCGGGGACGGTCGCCTACTACGCCCAGCTCCGTTCCGAGCGCGCCGCCGAGCGCGCCGACGTAGCGCTCGTCGTCTGCGACGCCTCCGAGGGCGTCACGTCCGAGGACCTCCGGATCGCCGAGCTCGCGATGAAGGACCGGATGCGCGACGCTCGTCGCCCTCAATAAGTGGGACGTCGGGGAGACCGATCTGGAGGACGCGAGCCGCGAGGCTCGCCAAGCGGCTTCGCCAGCGCCCGCCCGTGATGACCTGCTCGGCCCTCACGGGACGCAACGTCACCAAGCTCCTCGAGCGCGCGGTGGAGCTTGCCGACAAGCGCGCGTCCCGCATCCCCACCTCAGAGCTCAACCGGTTCGTGGCCGACGTCATCGCCAGCACGCCGCCGCCGGCGAGGCACGGCAAGCGGCTACGTCTCTACTACGCGGCCCAGGTGGGCCGCCGACCGCCCCGGTTCGCGGTGCAGGTGAACGACCGCAGGCTCATCTCGAGGGACTGGGCCTACCACTTCGAGAACCGGCTGCGCGATGCCTACGCCCTCGAGGGCATCCCGCTGGTCATCGACTTCATCCCCCATTCGCGGCGCCAGCGCCCCCGCCCGGCCGACCAGGCCCGATCGGTATAAGAGCCTCCCGTGGCCCGGTTCCGACTTCCACGCCTGAGGCGCGCGCGCGCCGCGCCGCCGCCTCCTCCCTCGCCCCGCCTCCTCCGCCCGCGGTGCAGGAGCCGCTGGCCGAGGAGAACCGTCCTCCAGGCGCCCGCCGCGATCCTGCGGTGGTTCGTGCGCGAGCGCGCGGCGCCAAGTCCGCCGCCGCCGCCGCCGCCCCACCCACGCGCCGCTGCGGCCCCGCCACGCGCCGGCTCCCGAGCCTCGACCGCCGACCCCGAGCCCCCGGCAAGGAGGGTGGGGACGGCGGGTCGCTTCGCTCCGCCGGGGCCGCGGTCGGCGAGCGCTGCCCGTCGCGTGGGGCGAGTCCCGGTGTCGGCCGGCCGGGGCGCCCGCCGGTTCTGGCTCAGCATGTCCGTCTACACCCGGCGGCGGCTGGGCGTCGCGCTTGGCGTCCTCGCCGCGCTCCTCCTGGTCGCGTTCGTCGCCGTGCCGGCGCTCCCCTGCCAGTTCCCCGGCGGGGACGTCTGCCCGCCGTCGGATGACGCGATCCATCTCGTGCCCGACGACGCCCTCGCGTACGTGCACGTCAACGTGAATCCCGATACGGAGCAGTACAAGGAGGCCCGCGACGTCGCCGCGCGGATCCCGACGCTCGCCGGTCAGGCGACCGATCGGCTGCTCCTGTCTCGCGTGCCGGGGCCCAACGGGTCGCCGCCGGACTTCCAGCGAGACATCGCCCCCTGGTTCGGCGGGCAGGCGGCGCTGGCCGTCGTCCCGGCCGGCGCGAAGGCGGCGGAGGAGGTGCAGCTGCTTCAGGCAAAGGACGACGCAGCGGCCAAGAAGTTCGCCGCCTCGGTCGCGAGCGGGACACCTAAGACCTCGGACTACCGCGACATCCCGGTGAGCGTCGACAGGCACGGGCTCGCCACGGCGATCGTCGACGGCTTCCTGGTGATCGGGCGCGACAGCGGCGTCCGGGCCGTGATCGACGCGCAGAGCGGCGCGCAGGGGACAGGGTCGCTGGCGGACGACGCGAAGGCGCGCGCCGCCCGCGACGCGCTGCCGGCGGCGCGGCTGGCCGACGCCTACCTGTCGCCGGACGGCATCGCGAAGCTCGTCGGCAACCCTCGGGGGCCGCTGGCGACGCTCGACGCGGCGGTCGATCCCACCGCCAGTGACGGGGTCGCGATGGCGCTCGTCGCCGACGGCGCAGGGGATCGACGTGGACATCCGCTCCGAGCTGAACGAGGCGCGCGCCAAGGCCCAGCCCGGGTTCTTCGCCGCCTTCCCGCAGTTCGAGCCGACCTTGACGGACTCGCTGCCCGCCGGGTCGCTGGCCTATGCCGGCGTCGCGGATCCCGGCCATGCGCTGGCCTCGCTCCTCGCGCAGGCCAGCGCCAACCAGCCGGGCCTGGCCGCGGGCGTGGCGGCGCTGGTCCAGCGGGTGAAGCAGCTCGGCAACGTGGACCTGGAGACCGAGCTGCTTCCGTCGCTCGGCGACGAGGCGGCGTTCGCGCTTCAACCGGGGGCGTCCGGGAACGGCATCCCGTACCTGGAGTTTCTGAGCAGCGGCATCGACGCGCGAGCGGGCGGATAGCGCGCTGGCGAGCCTCCAGGGCCCGATCGCCGATGCGCTCAACGCCTCGACGGGTCAGGCGCCCAACTTCAGCCAGAGCAAGGTGGACGGCGTGACCGCGCACAGCGTGCAGGTCTCCCCGACGGTCAACCTGACCTACGCCATTGCGGACGCGGTCCTCCTGATCGCGACCGATCCCGCCGCCGTCAAGCAACTCGCCGGCGATCAGCCCCCGCTCGCGGACGACGAGACCTTCCAGGAGGCGACGGACGGCCTGCCGACCTCGGTCTCGCTCCTCGCCTACCTCAACCTGGGCGGGTTGATCACGCTCGGCGAGCAGGCCGGCCTGGCCCAGGACCCGGCGTATCAGACGTTCGCGCCCGAGATCCGCAAGCTCCAGGCCCTGGGCCTCTCCGTCCAGGAGAGCCCGACCCAGCTGGCGACCGACCTGAGGCTGATCGTCAGTCCCGAAGGACTAGTAACGACCGCCGGCCGTTCGTCCGCTACCGTTGCGCGACGATCATGGAGAGACTTTCCGAAAACGAGCATCTGTTCACCTCCGAGTCGGTCACCGAGGGGCACCCGGACAAGATCTGCGACCAGATCTCCGACGGCGTGCTCGACGCGGTGATGACCGACGATCCCGCCGGACGCGTCGCCTGCGAGTGCCTGGTCAACACCGGGCTCGTGGTCGTGTCGGGGGAGATCACCACCGAGACCTACGTCGACATCCCGAAGATCGCGCGCGAGACGATCCGCCAGATCGGGTACGACGACCCGCGCTACGGGTTCGACCATCAGGCCTGCGCCGTCCTCACGGCGATCGACGAGCAGTCGCCCGACATCGCCCAGGGCGTGGACGCCGGGCTCGAGCAGCGCGAGGGCGAGTCGGCCGACGAGCTCGATGCCGCCGGGGCCGGAGACCAGGGGATGATGTTCGGGTACGCGACCCGCGAGACCAAGGCGCTGATGCCGATGCCGATCCAGCTGGCGCATCAGATCGCGCGCCAGCTCTCCGAGGTTCGCAAGGCGGGCGTGATCGGCTACCTCGGTCCCGATGGCAAGACCCAGGTCACGGTCCGCTACGAGAACGATCGCCCGGCCGAGATCCAGAAGGTCCTGATCTCGACCCAGCATCGGGAGGAGGCGGGCGAGCAGATGATCCGCAACGATCTCTGGGAGCACGTCCTCGAGCCGGTGCTCCACACCGAGTACAAGGAGCTCTTCACCGAGGAGGAGCTGCTCTCGAACTTCCTCGTCAACCCGACCGGCAAGTTCGTCATCGGCGGACCGGTCGGCGACGCCGGGCTCACGGGCCGCAAGATCATCGTCGACACCTACGGGGGCGCGGCGCGCCACGGCGGCGGCGCGTTCTCGGGCAAGGACCCCTCGAAGGTCGACCGCTCAGCGGCGTATGCGGCGCGCTACGTCGCCAAGAACGTGGTCGCGGCGGGCCTCGCCGACCGCTGCGAGATCCAGGTCGCCTACGCGATCGGCGTCGCTCACCCCGTCTCGCTGATGGCCGCAGACCTTCGGCACCGGCAAGGTCGCCGACGCGGACATCGTCCGCGCCGTCAACGAGGTCTTCGACCTTCGCCCGGCCGCCTTCCGGCGCTACCTGGACCTCCACCGCCCGATCTTCCAGAAGACCGCCGCGTACGGCCACTTCGGCCGCGAGGACCACGACTTCACCTGGGAGCGCACCGACCGCGTGGACGCGCTGCGCTCCGCCGCGGGCCTGGCCACCTCCGACTACCGAGGCGGGCGTGGGCGCGAGCGTCTCCAGCTCGGAGCAGGCGAACCGCCCGGCGTCCCGGTGGCGCTGGCGCATACGGGCAAGTAGGGGGAGAGGATCTGCCCCTAGAGCCTCTCGTTCGCTCGCGGGGCGTGAACGGTTCGAGATCCGGATTCACCACGTATACGTGGTCGAATCCCACACTCGATCTCGATGACCGAAATCGAGTGAGTGATTGACGGGAATATGCACGCCCAACGACTCACTCGACGCGAGGGCCGCCCTTCATTGCCCAGATCACGCTCGCGTCGCCGCGGCACCCGGTGCGACCGCCGGCGATCGCGCTTCGAAGTCCTAGACCTGCGGGCCCTGCGGCTGCGCCGCCGTCGGACTGGTCGCCAAGGCCGGTCGGTGAGGTCGCATGGGTCGCGCGGTCGACCCGCTCGACGACGTCGGCCGGGTTGGCCACGCCGAAGAAGATGAAGTTGTAGTCGTCGCCGGCGGCGGTGTCGAAGTCCACGTCGCCCACCTGGAGGAGCCGCTCCAGGGGCGACTGGTTGTAGTTCACGTTCTGGACCCGCTCCAGGCGCGTCTCCTGGATGTCGCGCGAGATGATCCCCCGCTGGATGTGGAGGCGGCGGTTGGTGATCGTGTAGTGCGTCGTGACTCGCTTGATGAAGCCGGCGAGCACGACCACGGCGACGCCCACCACGGCGATCAGGATCACGAGCCCGGTATCCGTGTCGCCGTTGGCGATGTTCGTCACCACGCCGACGAGGAATGCGATCACCAGCACCCCCAGCAGACCCTTGATGTAGAAGCTCGAGGATGGCGCGCCACGAGGGGTGGCCCTGGAACATGACCTGCTCCCCGGGTGCCAGGCGCGGTGCCATTGGCGGAAGCATAGTCGCGGCGGCCCGATCGTCTCTGCGACCACCGCCGGACCGACCACTAGCGTGGAAGCACATGGCGGTCGCCAAGGTCGAGCCCCTCCTGACAGCCCGCGCGCTGCGCGGCCCGTTCGACTACGCGCTCCCCGAGCGCCTCGCCGGCGTGGGGGTGGGATCGGTGCTTCTCGTGCCGTTCGGGCGCCAGCGCGTCGTGGGCGTGGTCGTGGAGGTGGCCGAGTCGAGCGACCTGCCTCCCGAGCGCCTCGCCGAGCCGCTCGAGGCGCTGGAGGCCGGGGCCACTCCGGAGCTCGTACGGCTGGGGCAGTGGGTCGCGCGCGAGTACTGCTCCACGCCGGCACGCGGCCTCGAGCTGGTGCTCCCTCCGGGCGTCGGGCGCTCCGGCCGCGGCCCGGCGGCGCGCACCGAGCTCCGCGCGAAGCTGACTGATGCGGGCCGGGCCGCGCTGGAGGACGGCGCACGTCTCGGTTCGATCCAGCGCGCCGTGATCACCGCTCTCGCGGAGGCCGACGCGGCGGGCGGTGGCGAGCTCACGGCGCGTGAGCTGCAGGGCGCCGGCGCCGATACCGCGGCGCTTCGCAGGATGGAGGCGCGCGGGCTCGTGGAGCTGCGGGCGACGCAGCGCGCGCGGCGCCCCGTCATCGTCGACGTGGGGGCCCGCTCCAGCCGCCCGGAGCTCAACGCCGCCCAGTCGGCGGCGCTCGGCACGATCACCGACGCCATCGACCGGTCCGAGCACGCCGAGCTCCTGCTCTGGGCGTCACCGGATCCGGCAAGACCGAGGTCTACCTGGCAGCGGCCGAAGCGGCGCTGGCCCGCGGCCGCGGCGCGATTGTGCTGGTCCCCGAGATCGCGCTCGCGCCGCAGACCGTCTCCAGATTCGCCTCGCGGTTCGGCGACCGCGTGGCGCTGCTTCATTCCAGGCTCTCGGCGGGCGAGCGCCGCGACGAGTGGCACCGCCTGCGATCCGGCGAGGCGACCGTCTGCGTCGGCCCCCGATCGGCGGTCTTCGCTCCCGTTCCGGATCCGGGCCTGATCGTGGTCGACGAGGAGCACGATCCCTCCTACAAGCAGGAGGGGGACCCCCGCTACGACGCCCGTGAGGTGGCGGTTCGGCGCGCGCACGAGGCGGGTGCGGTGCTCGTGTGCGGCAGCGCGACGCCACGGCCCGAGAGCTGGGACCGCCTGCCTCGGCTGGAGCTGCCGGAGCGCGCCGACGGGGCCCCGTTGCCCGCGGTGGACGTGCTGGACATGCGGACGGCCTCGGGCGAGAGCGGTCCGCTGCACGCGCAGACGGCTCGAGGCGCTCAGCGAGATCCGCGACCTCGGCGGAAAGGCGATCGTGATGCTGAACCGCCGCGGCTGGTCCCCGTTCGTGAGCTGCCGGTCGTGCGGCCGCGGATGGGGCTGCCCCGAGTGCGATGTCTCCCTCGTCGTCCACAAGGGCTCCGGCCGCCTTCGCTGCCACCACTGCGGCCACTCGGAGGCCCTGCCGGAATCCTGTCCCGATTGCGGCTCGGTCACCCTCGCCCGCCACGGCGCCGGCACGGAGCGCGTCGCCGAGCTGATCGGCGAGGCCGTGGCGCCGCTCCCGGTGTTCCGCCTGGACTCCGACAGCGCCGCTCCGGCCGGCGCCCACCTCGACATCCTGCGCCGGTTCGAGGCGTCGGACGCCGGCGTCCTGGTGGGCACCCAGATGGTCGGCAAGGGCCACGACTTCCCGGACGTCCTGCTGAGCGTCGTCCTCGACGCGGACGCAACGCTGCGGTTTCCCGACTTCCGCTCCGAGGAGCGCACCTTCGCGCTCGTCGCGCAGCTCGCCGGGCGGAGCGGACGCGGGCCGCGGGGCGGTCGGGTGCTCGTCCAGACCCTGGCTCCCGACGCCCCCGCGATCCGCCACGCGGCGCAGCACGACACCGCCGGGTTCCTCGCGACCGAGCTCGAGCGCCGCCGCGCGCTGGCCTACCCGCCGTTCTCGCACCTGGTTCGGCTCGAGTTCAGCGCGGCCGACGGCGATCGCGCTCAGCGGATCGCCGAGCTCGCGGGCGACCGCCTCGCCGGAGCCCTTCCGTCCGATGTCCGGATGCTGGGGCCGGCGCCGCGATTCCGGCTTCGCGGCAAGCACCGCCGCCAGCTCCTCCTCAAGGCACCGCAGCGCGACGGCGCCGTGGCGGCCGTCCGGGGCGTGGTCGAGGAGCTCGCGGCCGGCCGGAACCTGCGCGGAATCTCGCTGAGCGTGGACGTGGACCCGCAATAGCGCTCCCGTCGCAGGCGTCTAGACTCGGAAAACCATGAGTGAGCACGCGGAAACCGCCACGGTCCGCGGCGGCGAGCCGATCGAGCCTGAGGGCCCGAGCGACGAGCGAGCCCAGGCGCTGGCCGAGGAGGCGCTTCGGCGCCGCGAGGCGGCGCTCCAGCACATCCGCAAGTTCGGCGACCCGGTCCTCAAGTCGCGCGCCTCCGAGATCCGCTCGTTCGGCCCCGAGCTCGCCCGCGAGGCCGAGCGGATGGTCGCGATCATGCGCGATGCCATCGGGGTCGGCCTCGCGGCCACCCAGCTGGGCGTGATGCACCGGCTCCTCGTCTTTGCGGCCGGACCCGACGCGACGCCCACGGCCATCGCCAATCCCCGGATCGACTGGCTCTCCGACGAGGTCGTGTCTGGCGGAGGAGGGCTGCCTGAGCCTCCCGCGCGTATCGGTTGACGTGGAGAGGCCGCTCTTCGCGCGCGTCAGCGGCGTCGACGTCACCGGCGCGCCGCTGGAGATCGAGGCGTCCGGACTCGAAGCCCGCGTGCTACAGCATGAGATCGACCACCTCGACGGCGTGCTGATGCTCGACCGGACCGCCCGGGATCAGCGCAAGGCAGCCCTGCGGGCGCTGCGTGAGGGCGGTTCCTACAGCCCCAGCGCAGAGGAGTCCGAGGAGGAGGACCCGACGCCCGCCGCGACGAGTTGAGGGTCGCGTACCTGGGCACGACGGAGTTCGCCGTGGCGGTGCTGCGCCGCCTG
Source organism: uncultured Actinomycetes bacterium (assembly GCA_963829735.1). GTDB lineage: Bacteria > Actinomycetota > Thermoleophilia > Solirubrobacterales > 70-9 > AC-56. Next base: position 162,739 of record CAWHJT010000002.1, on the reverse strand, counting down.
GCGGACTCGCCCCACCGGCCCGCGCTCGTCGTCACGCCGCCCGATCGCCCCCGCGGCAGGGGCCGCCGGATGGCCTCTCCGCCGGTGGCCGACGCCGCGTCCGAGCTCGGACTCGACCTGCTGCAGACCGAGAGCGTCAACCTGCCGGACGCCGCCGGTGCGATCCAGGCGGCGAGCCCGGACCTGGGCGTCGTGTGCGCCTTCGGCCAGCTGATCAAGGACCCGCTGATCTCGGAGCTCGAGCTGTTGAACGTGCATCCGTCGCTGCTCCCGCGCTGGCGCGGGGCGGCGCCGATCGAGCGGGCGATCATGGCCGGCGACGGCGAGACCGGGGTCTCGATCATCAGGGTCACCGCGGGCCTGGACTCCGGGCCCGTCGCCCTCCAGGAGGCGCTCGATATCGGCGAGCGGGAGGACTACGGGTCGCTCTCCGGCCGCCTCGCCGAGCTCGGGGGCGAGCTGATCGTCCGGGCGCTCGACCGGCGGGCGGCGGGCCCGCTCGAGCTCACCGACCAGGATGATTCGGAGGCGGCCTATGCGAACAAGATCTCTCCGGAGGAGCGGCGCCTGGATCCCTCCCGGCCGGCGCGGGAGCTGGAGTTGACGGTCAGGGCGCTCAATCCACACATCGGCTGCTACCTGGAGCTCGACGGTGGCGAGCGGCTCGGCGTTCGCGCGGCGCGGGCCGCGCCGGGCGGCGAGCTCGAGCCCGGCCGCATCGTGGGCGACGGCGGCATGCGCCTCGGGTGCGCCGAGGGCGCGCTTGACCTCGATGTGGTGCAGCCGGCGGGCCGGAAGCCGATGCCCGCCGACGCGTACCTCCGCGGTCACTCGCTGCCGTCGCTGGCGGGATGAGCAACAGCCCAGAGGTGGCGCCCCAGCGCCGGGCGGCCTATGAGGTACTGCGGCGCGTGTTCGAGCACGACGCCTGGGCGGATCGCGCCCTCCCGGCCGCCGCCGAGCGCCACGGGCTCGACCGCCGCGAGCGCGCTCAGGCCCAGCGCCTGGCGTACGGATCCGTCCAGCGCCGCGGCACCACCGACCACCTGATCGCCGAGCTCGCGGAGCGTCCGCTGAAGCGGCTCGACCCGCCCGTCCTGGCCGCGCTCCGGCTGGGCCTCTACGAGCTGGCGTTCTCCGACGCGACCCCGGACCACGCCGCGGTGGACGAGGCGGTCGAGCTGGCGAAGGGCTCGGGCGGCCGGCGCCGGAAGGCGGGCGCCGGGCTCGTCAACGCCGTCCTGCGCCGCGCCGCGGCGAGCGATGACCTGCTCGCCGACCTGGACGACTCGACCCCGGAGCGCGCCGCGGTGCTCCACTCCTGCCCCGAGTGGCTCGCGCGAATGTGGTGGGAGGAGCTGGGCGAGCGCGGCGCACGCTCCCTGCTGGCGGCGATCAACGAGCCGCCCGAGACCGCGCTCCGAGTCAACACCCTGAAGGCGGACCCCGAGGCGCTCGTCGAGGAGCTGAGCGACCAGGGCGTCGAGCGCCCAGGGTCCGGGCCGCTCGGCCCGCCGGAGGCGATCGTGGCCCGTGAAGGGCTCACCGACGAGCTGGCACGACGGATGGAGGACGGCGAGCTGGTCCCGCAGTCGCGCTCCTCGCAGGCGGTCGTCGCCGTGCTCGATCCGCAGCCGGGCGAGCAGGTGCTGGACCTCTGCGCCGCCCCGGGGATGAAGACCACCGCCATCGCCGCCAGGATGGGTAATCGCGGAAACGTGGTCGCCGTTGAGCGCGACTCAGGCCGGGCCGGGCAGCTGGGGGACCTCTGCGCCCGGGTCGGCGCCACCAACGTCACCGTGGTCGAGGGCGATGCCACGGAGCTCGACCTGGGCGGCGGCTACGATCGCGTACTCGTGGATCCGCCCTGCTCAGACCTCGGAACCCTCGCCTCGCGCCCAGATGCGCGGTGGCGCAAGTCGCCCGAGCTGATCGAGCGAGTGTCAGCGGTGCAGGACGCCATCGCCGAGCGGGCCGTCGGTGCCCTCGGCGCCGTCGGCACGCTCCTCTACTCCACCTGCACGATCTCGCGGCGCGAGGGCGAGGACCGCGTGGCCGAGCTCCTGGCGGCCGGCGGGGTGGAGGCGGCCGACCTCGGCGCCACGGCGCCGGAGCTCGCCTCGCCCCACGACCGGCGGTTTCTGCAGACGAGGCCCGACCGCGACGGCACCGACGGCTTCTTCATCGCGCGCCTGGAGTCAGCCTAGGTGGGGGCCGGCGATGCGACCCTCAAGCGGCCCACCTGCCCTGGCTGCGGCGAGCCTTGGCTGCGGCCAACGCAGCTTCCGGGCCGCTACCGGTGCGTCTACTGCCTGCGGCGCTACGAGCTGGTCTCGCAGTGCCCGAATTGCGGCGAGCACCAGACGATCGTCCGGATGAGCACTTCGCAGGACATGCGCTGCCAGAACTGCGGCCACTCGATGCTCGCCCCGGTGTGACCGCCCGCGAGCTCTTCGGGGCGCGCCACGTCGCGCCGTCGATCCTCGCGTCCGACTTCTCGCGGCTCGGCGCGCAGGTCGCCGAGGTCATGGACGCGGGCGCGCGGGTGATCCACGTCGACGTGATGGACGGCCACTTCGTGCCTCCGATAACGATGGGACCGCTCGTGGCGTCGGCGATCGCCGACCAGGTTCACGACGCAGGCGGCGCCATCGACGTCCACCTGATGGTCGACCGCCCGGCGGATCACGTGGAGGAGTTCGCGCGCGCCGGGGCCGACTGCATCACCGCCCACTTCGAGGCCGATCCACACATCCACCGCACCCTGGGCCACACCCGCGATGCGGGTTGTCTGGCCGGGGTCGCGATCAACCCGGGGACCCCCGCGGACGCGGTCCGCGAGCTGGATGCGTCGGCGGACCTGGTCCTCTGCATGTCGGTCAACCCGGGATGGGGCGGCCAGTCGTTCATCGAGGCGTCGCCGGACAAGGTGCGGCGGATCCACGAGGCCGCCCCGACGCCGGTGATCGAGATGGACGGCGGGATCGAGGTCGACACCGTTGGAAGCGTCGCCGAGGCCGGGGCGACCCTGTTCGTCGCCGGCACGGCCGTGTTCGGCGCCTCAGACCCTGGCGAGGCGTTTCAGCGCATCGCCGCGGCCGCGGACGCCGGCTAGGCATAGCGATGCCAGCGGGGGAACCCGGCCTCGGGCGGTTCGGCATGGCATCCACGCTCGCGCAGGCTCCCGCGGAGATTCGCCTGTTTCTGCGACGACTCGCGCTTCTGGGTGCACTGATCCTCGCGCTGCTTGCGGTCGGCACCGTGGGGTTGGCCCTCACGGAGGGGACGTCGATCGGGTTCTCCTTCGTCTGGACGCTGGATACGATCGCAACGATCGGGTCGATCGGCCTCCCCGAGGACACGGGTGGCCGGATCCTGACCGTCTTCTTGATCGTCTTCGGCGTCGGTACTCTCTTCTACGCGCTGGTCACGGTGACTGAGTTCTTCGTGGCCGGCAGGCTCACAGGGCTCCTCGCCGAGCGCCGCACCCAGCGGATGATCGACGACCTCTCAGACCACCACCTGATCTGCGGCTTCGGCCGCGTGGGCCGTCAGGTATCTCGCGACCTTCGCGTGGCGGGTCAGACCTACGTCATCGTCGACGACAATCCCGAGAACAGGGAGATCGCGGAGGAGCTCGGAGCCCCATACCTCGACGGTCGACCGTCCGATGACGACGTTCTCCGCCGGGCCGGCATCGAGCGCGCCCGATCCCTGCTCGCATGCATGGATTCGGATGCCGAGAACATCTTCGCGACGTTGACCGGGAGGGAGCTTCGTCCGGACATCACCATCGTCGCGCGGGCGAGCGTTGAGGATTCGGAGAAGAAGCTGAAACGGGCGGGCGCGGACAGGGTCATCTCGCCCTACAAGGCCAGCGGAGCCGAGATGGCCCGCCTGGCACTCCATCCGCAGGTCGCCGGGGTAGTCGACGTTGCCCCGGAGTACCGGATGGAGGAAATACAGGTCTCCGAGGATTGCGGCGGCGTCGGGAAGCGGATCGGCGATGTTCGCGGAACCGCGACGATCGTGGCCCTCCGTCGCACCGACGGCAAGGTCGAGCCGCAGCCGAGCGGCCAGCGCCAGCTCGCGGCCGGGGACGTCCTCGTGGCCATGGGCACGCGAGAGGCCATGGATCGTCTCGAGGCGATCTTCCAACGCCGGTCCGCTGCCGACGTCGGCTAGCTCGCCTCGTCCGCGGCGGCCAGCCGCGCCTCGATCTCCTCTGGCGACCCGGGCTCCATGACGTCCCCCGGGCGTGGCTTCTTCGGCGGGTAGCGGTAGAGGGCGTAGAGGAGCGTGCAAAGCAGCGCCGCGGCACCGGCGAAGCCGACCTCGACCCGCCTGAACTCGCTCAGCACCGGGAGCAGGTTCCAGACGATGAAGCCGGCCGCGCAGATCACCCACCTGGCGGCAGCAGCCCGAGCCTGCCCCTGGGCGAGGGCGGCCTGGTTGAGCGTGCCGGAGGCAAGGTAGAAGCCCATGCCGGCGGTGACGATCAGGAGCCCCAGCCTGTCGTAGCTGAACTTGTTGCCGAAGGCGATCCGCATGAGCTCCGGGCCCGCGATGGCGACGACCAGCCCGACCAGCGCGGCGAAGCCCGCGATCGCGCTCACCGTGACCCGCACCGACATCCTGAAGGCGTCCGCGTCGTCGGCAGCGTCGCTTGACCGCAGCCGCGTGAGGTGGGGGAGCAGGCTCGTGGCGACGGCCTGGAAGAGCACCAGCGGCGCCCGCGCGATCATCAGCACGTTGAAGATGAAGCCCGCTGCCGCGGCGCCCTCCGACGCTCGAACGATGAGCGGGCCGGCGTTGAGGAGGCTCTGCTCGCTGACCATGATCAGGAACACCGCGGCCGCGAAGCCCCCGCCGCGCGCCAGCGTGAACTGCGTCTCGTCGCCACGAGCCCGCGGCGGAGGCGCCGTTCGCTGGGAGACCGCCCGCCCGGCGAACGCGAGCGGCACGACGGTCAGGCTGAGCACTGGCGCCGCCACTATTCCGAGGGCTACGGCGGTCTGGCCGCTTGCGATGCCGACGGCGACCGCGAGCGCGAAGGCCATGCGAGCCGTGGACTCCGCGAGGAGCAGCGAGCCGTAGAGGACGAACCGCCGGCTACCGGCCAGGAAGCCCCGGGCGAAGAAGCTCGCGGCGAACGCCAGGACCGCGGCGACGAGGATCCAGTAGAGCGTCGAGTTCCCGGAAAGCAGGTCGTTCTGGATCGGGTCCCGCAGCAGGAGGGCCGTCGCGGCGAACGCCAGCGCCAGCCCCAGCTGGATCGTTGCGGCGACCCGCAACGTCCCGCCGATCGTCTCCCCCCGGGCCTGCCGGTCGGCGATCGTGCGCGACAGCAGCTGCTCGACCGGCCGGAAGAGAACCGAGATCGTCACGAAGACGGCGGACCAGAGGACGACGATCTCGCCGTACGACGTCTTGCTCAGATTGTGCGACGCGAGCGAGAAGTAGACGTACGTGAGGAGCCCCGCCGACCCGACTCCGACCGACAGCATCGCCGCCGATCGCCCGAACCGCCTCGTCTCCGCCGCCGCCACCTCGCGCGCCATAGCGCGGGGACGCTACCTGGATGACCTACTCCCGATCCGCGCGCTGGTGGCCGCCCACCCGCAACGCGGGCGGCAGGGGGCGTATCATCTGGTTGACTGACCAGTCAATCGGGAGGCCTAGCCGTGGCCACAGACCAGGATCGGACCCACCTCCGTCGCGCGCTGGAGCTGGCGGCGGGCGGGCACGGCCGGGTGAGCCCGAATCCGATGGTCGGAGCCGTCCTTGTGCGCGATGGGCAGGTCCTCGGCGAGGGATTTCATGCCGAGCTCGGCGGCCGCCACGCGGAGGTCGAGGCGATTGAGGACTCCCGCGCCCGCGGCATCGACCCCGCCGGAGCGACCCTGCTCGTGACCCTCGAGCCGTGCGCGCACCAGGGTCGCCAGCCCCCATGCGTCGACGCGATCCGCGACGCCGGCATCGCGCGGGTTGTGGTGGCCTCTGACGACCCGAGCGAGAAGGCGAGCGGGAGGGGCCCTGAGATCCTTCGCGAGGCGGGCGTCGAGGTCGAGCTCGTCGACGGCGAGGATGCGGAAGCGGCTCGACTGCTCAACCAGCCGTTTCGAAAGCACGCCCGGACGGGCCGGCCGTTGGTGGTCATGAAGTCCGCGATCACGCTCGACGGCCGCGTCGCCACGGCCGGCGGAGACTCCCAGTGGATCTCGAGCGAGGACAGCCGCCGGCTGGCCCACCGGTGGCGCGCCGAGTCGGACGCCGTGTGCGTGGGCATCGGCACGGCGCTGGCGGACGACCCCCGCCTCACCGCCCGGGAGGTCGGGACGCTCCGTCAGCCGACCCGCGTCGTGTTCGACTCGGAAGCCCGGCTCCCGATCGACTCACGGCTGGTCGAGACGATTCCGGAGGCGCCGCTCGTGATCGTCTCCTCACCGGCAGCGCCCGAGGAGCGGATGAGCGCGCTCCGGGATGCCGGCGCCGAGGTCGTGGTCGTGGGGGGTGCCGCCGCCGATCGCGTCAAGGCCGGCCTGGGGGAGCTGGGTGCCCGCGAGATCACGAGCGTCCTGCTGGAGGGCGGGCCGACCCTCGCCGGAGCGTTCCGCGACGCGGGCGAGATCGACGAATTGCGCCTGTTCGTCGCCCCGATCGTGGTCGGCGGCATGCTGGCCCGCCCCCTGATCGCGGGTAGCGGGGCGATGATGCTTTCGGACGCCACCGCGGCGACCGCGATGGACTGGGAGCGCTCCGGCGAGGACCTCCTCATCCGAGCGCGGCTGCGGGAGTGGTGACAGCGTGTTCACCGGCATCATCCGCGAGATCGGCACCGTCGAGGAGGTGGAGCGCACCTCCGGCGGCGCTCGCGTCCGGGTGGGCGCCGGCGTCGCGAGCGGCCTCGGCGCCGGCGACTCGGTTTCGATCGACGGCGTCTGTCTGACGGTCGCGTTGGCCGGCGAGGCCAGCTTCGAGGCCGACGTGATGAACCAGACGCTGTCCGTGACCACGCTCGGCGACCTCGAGCCGGGCGCGCGGGTCAATCTCGAGCCCGCCCTGCGGGCCGGCGAGCCGCTCGGCGGCCATCTGGTGCAGGGCCACGTCGACGGCACCGGCGCGGGTGAGTTCAGCAGCGGCGGACGGGTTCGCGCGCCGGCTGCGCATCGCGGCGCCCGAGGGCCTGCGGCGCTACGTGGCGGAGCATGGGTCGGTGGCGATCGACGGGGTCAGCCTGACCGTCGCGGCGCTCGCGCCCGACGGGCTCGAGGTCTCGCTGATCCCGGAGACGCTCGAGCGCACCACGCTCGGCGACCTCGGCGAGGGCAGCGAGGTGAACCTCGAGGTGGACGTGGTCGCCCGCTACGCGGAACGTCTCATGCAAGGCTTACATGAAGAAAGGAAGGCTGATGGCTAGCGAAGCGACAAGGGTTTTCTCGCCCATCGAGGAGGCGATTGAGGAGATCCGCCGCGGGCGGATGGTCGTCGTCTGCGACGACGAGAACCGCGAGAACGAGGGCGATCTGACGATGGCGGCCCAGTTCGCGACCCCGGAGGCGGTCAACTTCATGGCCAAGAACGGCCGGGGCCTGATCTGCCTTTCGCTGACTCGGGCGAGCGGTGCGACGAGCTCGGGCTCGACCTGATGGCCGCGAAGAACGAGTCGCCCTTCAACACGGCCTTCACGATCTCGGTCGAGGCGCGCGACGGCGTCACGACCGGGATCTCGGCGGCGGATCGCGCCCGGACGATCCAGGTCGCGATCGACCCGCATTCCGGCCCGGAGGACCTCGTGCAGCCGGGGCATGTGTTCCCGCTGAAGGCCAAGGACGGCGGCGTGCTGGAGCGGGCCGGACAGACCGAGGCCGCGGTGGACCTGGCGCGCCTTGCCGGCCTCATCCCGGCCGGCGTGATCTGCGAGATCATGAACGAGGACGGCACGATGGCCCGCGTCCCGGACCTGGTGCCGTACTGCGAGGAGCACGGCCTGACGATGATCACGGTCGCCGACCTGATCGCCTACAGGCGGCGGACCGAGCGGCTGGTCGAGCGCGTGGTGTCCACGCGGCTTCCGACCGCGTTCGGCGAGTTCACGGCCGTCGGCTACCGGTCGCTCGTGGACGAAAAGCACCATCTCGCGATGGTGAAGGGGGAGGTGCGGGACATGGACGACGTCCTGGTGCGGGTCCACTCCGAGTGCCTCACCGGCGATGTCTTCCACTCGCTCCGCTGCGACTGCGGGGAGCAGCTCGAGGCAGCGCTGGCGATGATCGAGCGCGAGGGCGCCGGAGTCCTGCTGTATCTCTCCCAGGAGGGGCGCGGGATCGGGCTGCTCAACAAGCTGCGGGCCTACCGCCTGCAGGAGGAGGGGCTCGACACCGTGGACGCCAATCTCAAGCTCGGCCTGCCGGCCGACCTGCGCGACTACGGCATCGGCGCCCAGATCCTGGTCGACCTGGGCCTGACGAGCATTCGCATCCTCACCAACAACCCGAAGAAGATCCACAGCCTCGAGGGCTACGGGCTCTCGGTTTCAGACCAGCTCCCGATCCAGGCGATCCCCAACCCGCACAACGAGGATTACCTGCGCACCAAGCGCGAGCGCCTCGGACACACGCTCCACCACCAGGGCCTGCCGCTCGACGAGGAGCTCATCCACTCGGAGCAGCAGCGCGAGCGGGAGGATGGCTGAGGGGTCCGGCGATCAGCCGTTCACCGGGTCGGAACGCGACCAGCTGGAGGGCTGGGAGTTCGCGATCTGCGTCGGCATTTTCTACGCGGAGCTGGCGGAGCGGCTGACCAACGGTGCCGTCGAGGGCTTCGAGGACGGCGGCGTCACGCCGGCGTCGGTCCACACCTTCGAGGTGCCCGGTGCGTTCGAGCTGCCGCCCGCCGCGAGGTGGTGCGCGGACTCGGGCCGCTTCGCGGGCGTCGCGTGCCTCGGGGCCGTCATCCGCGGCGAGACGAACCACTACGACTACGTCTGCAGCGAGGCCGCACGCGGGATCCAGGACGTCCAGCTCGAGACGGGGATCCCGTGCGCGTTCGGCGTCCTCACCTGCGAGACGATGGAGCAGGCGCTGGCCCGTGCCGGCGGCGACGAGCGGGACCAGGGCAAGCACGCCGCGCACACCGTGATGCGCATGGCGTTGCTGCGCGACGCGCTCGGTCAGGGCTAGCGGGCGGCCGCTACCATCACCCGTCGCAATGGCCAAGGTCTGTCACAGCTGCGGCAAGGGGCCCGCGTTCGGCAACTCCCGGAGCCACTCGATGGTCGCCACGCGGCGCCGCTTCGACCCCAACCTGCAGAAGGTGAAGATCAACGACGGCGGACGCACCCGGCGGGTCTATGTCTGCACCCGTTGTCTGAAGTCCAACAAGGTCGTCAAGGCCGCATAACCGCTTCGGCGGGATAATCCCCCTCCGGTGGCGGCCGACACCTCCATCGAGCGCTTTCGCCGGGTCGTCCAGGCCGCGTACGCGCAACTCGCATCTCGCCGGCAGGAGGTCAACGACCTCAACGTCTTCCCGGTCGCCGACGGCGATACGGGGGACAACATGGCGCTGACGATGCAGGCCGTGATGAAGGAGCTCGACCAGCTCGACGGCCAGCCGATCTCCGGCCGATCGAGACGAGCTCGTGCACGCCGTCGCCCGCGCGGCGCTCATGGGCGCGCGTGGGAACTCCGGCGTGATCCTCAGTCAGATCGTCCGCGGCGCGGCGGAGGAGCTCGCCAGCCGGCCGGGAGAGCTCGTCGATCCGGTGCTGGTCGCGGCGGCGTTCGCCCGCGCCGCCGATGCGGCGTACGAGTCCGTGCGCGACCCCGCCGAGGGCACGATGCTCACGGTCATCCGCGAGATGGCCCACGCGGTTTCCACGCACCTCGCCCACATGGACCGCCAGCGCCTCTCCGGCGCGGTCGGCGACACGGAGCAGGACCAGCTGCTGGCGGACGTGCTCGAGGTGGCCACGAAGGCCGGCGAGCGCGCGGTGGAGCGAACGCCGGGACAGCTCGACGTGCTGGCCGAGGCCGGCGTGGTGGACGCCGGGGCGCACGGCCTGGTGGTGATCCTCGCCGGGATCGTCGCGGGCCTGCGGGACGACTCCGAGGCGCTGCCGGAGCTCCCGCACCACGAGCCTGCGCGCACGACGCGGCCGCACCACTTCGACAGCCGGTTCCGCTACTGCACCAACTTCATCGTCACCGGAACGGGCCTCGACTCCCGGTCCTTCGTCCCCCGGCTCGAGGAGATCGGCGACTCCGTGCTGGTCGTCGGCGACGAGGCGACGCTGAAGATCCACGTGCACACCGACGAGCCCGAGGTGGCGGTCGCCGTCTTCGAGGAGGCCGGGGACGTGCAGCGGCTCGACGTGGCCGACATGCGCGAGCAGATCGCCGCGCGGGAGTCGCGCCTGCACCCGACCAAGTCCGGAGCCGTGGTGGTCGCGGCGGGCGACGGCATGCGCTCGCTGTTCGAGGGGCTTGGGGCCCACGTGGTGGACGGTGGCCCGACCCTCAACCCGTCGACCTACGAGATCCTGGCCGGCATTCACGAGGTGACCTCCGAGGAGGTGGTCGTGCTGCCGAACTCCCAGAACGTGATCCTGGCGGCCGAGGAGGCAGCCAAGCTCTCCGAGAAGCCGGCCCGGGTCGTGGCCAGCCGCTCGCAGCAGGCGGCGCTCGCGGCGCTCGTCGAGATGGCACCCGACGAGAACGCGGCGGCGAACGCGGAGCGACTCGAGGCCGCGCTCGCCGAGATCCGGTCGGGCGCGGTGGCCCCGGCGGCGCGCGACGACTCCCAGGGGCGGTTCGTCCGCGGCGACGCGGTGGGGTTCGCCGGCGACGCGGTGGTCGCCTGGGGCGGCGCCGGATCGACGCTGTCGGCGACGATCGAGCGCGTCGCCGAGGGCGCTGAGATCGTCACCGTGATCGCGGGCGACTCGGCCCCGATCCCCCTGAGCCAGCTCCCGCTCGAGCTGCCGGAAGGCCTCGAGCTCGAGCTCCAGCACGGCGGGCAGCCCCATTACTGGTGGCTGATCGCCGCGCAGTGAGCCTGCTCGACGAGGTCCTCGAGGCTCACGGAGGCGCTGCGCGGTGGAACGCGGCGCGGCGCGTTCACGCCCGCGCCCGCTCGGGCGGCCTTCTCCTGCGCACGCGCGTGCCGGGCACCCGCTTCGCCGACTACCGGCTGACCGTCGATCTCGACGAGCGGCGGACCGTCTTCGATCCGTTTCCCGAGCCGGGCGTTCGAGGTGTCTTCGAACGCGGCGCGGTGCGGCTGGAGCACGGCGACGGCGAGGTGGTCGCCTCGCGTGTCGAGCCCCGTCCGCTGTTCTTCGGCCGGTCCGGGTTACGCCGCAGCGTCCGGTGGGACGCGCTGGATTCCACCTACTTCGCCGGCTACGCGATGTGGAACTACCTGAGCTTCCCGTTGCTCCTGACTCGTCCGGACGTGACCGTCCGGGAGATCGAGCCCTGGCGGGGGCTTCGCAGGCTCGAGGCCGACTTCGAGAGGGGCCTCGACACCCACTCGGCTCGGCAGGCCTTCTACTTCGACTCCGGCGGGCTCCTGGTCCGGCACGACTATGTCGCCGACGTCGTGGGCCGTTGGGCGAGGGCGGCGCATCTGTGCGCGGACCACGTGACAGCGGACGGGCTCGTCTTCCCGGCCCGCCGCTGGGTGCGGCCGATTGGCCCGGGAAACCGCCCGGCGCCGGTTCCGACCATGGTCTGGATCGAGCTGGCGGACCTGCGGATCGAGACCGGGTAGGTTTGCCGCGTGGGTGCCGCAGAGCCCGTCCTCTGGCACATCTCCATCTCGCACTACAACGAGAAGGCGCGCTGGGCGCTGGACCACAAGCGGATCCCCCACCGGCGGCGTGCCATCCCGGGTGGCTTCCACATGCTGGCCGCGCTGGCGCTGACCAGGGGCGGGGGCTACATGTTCCCGATCCTGGTGCTCGATGGCGAGGCGATCTCGGATTCCACGGCGATCATCGGCGCCCTCGAGCAGCGCTGGCCCGAGCCGTCGCTGTACCCGGAGGATCCGGTGGAGCGCCGCCGCGCCCTGGACTTGGAGGACTGGTTCGACGAGGAGTTCGGCGCGTCGATGCGCCTGCTCGCCTGGCACGAGTTGACCCGCGATCCCGGCAGGCTCGCCAGCCTGATGGACCAGTTTCTCCCGGCCGAGCTTCGCGGCAAGCAGGTGGCGCGGGATGTCACGGCACGGTTCGCTTCGGGGTTCACCGCCCTGCGATACGGCGTCAAGAGCGAGGACCGGGCCGAGCGGGCTCGGCAGGCGGTGCTGGCCGCGCTCGACCGACTGGAGGCCGAGCTCGACGGCAACGAATATCTGGTGGGTGACCGGTTCAGCGTCGCCGACCTGACCGCGGCCGCGCTCTTCTATCCGCTCGTGCTGCCGCCCGAGGGCCCGGAGGTCGGCGATCCACCGGAGGGATTCCAGCGCTTCAGGGAGCCGCTCGACGGATCGCCCGGGATACCGGTGGCTCGCGGAGATATACCGTCGCCATCGCCGGCCGGCAGCCGTGGCCGAGCCGATCAGCGCTTAGCGGCGGCTACGCGATCTCCACGATCGCTTCGACCTCGACCGGGACGTCGAAGGGGAGCTCCGCAGCTCCGATCGCCGAGCGCGCGTGGTGTCCGGCCTCTCCCCACACCTCGAGGACGAGCTCCGAGAAGCCGTTGATCACGGCGGGCGTCTTGCTGAAGCCGGGCGAGCAGTTGACGAGCCCCAGGGCCTTAACCCAGCCGGTGACGCGGTCCAGGTCGCCCAGCTCCTGCTTCAGCGACGCGAACATGGAGAGGCCGGTCAGGCGGGCCGCCTCGTTGGCCTTCTCTAGCGAGACGTCGGCATCCACCTTGCCCTGCGCCAGGACATCCCCGCCGTCCATCGGCAGGTGGCCCGAAACATAGGCGAGTCCGTCGCAGACGCGGACTAGGTCGAACTTGAACTCGACGCCCGGGGGCGGCGCGAACGGTCGCGGAAGCGTCAGCCCGAGCTCGCCGAGCCTCTCCTCGATGGCGCCCACGCGCGAACCTTAGTGCTCTCCGTCGTTCCGGCCTCGCCCGGTCCTAGCCTTGAGACGATGAGCATGACCATGGCGCCGCCGCGCGATGAGGGGACTGAGGCCGATCCCGCGCCGCCAGCCGCGTTCGCCACCGGCTCCGCGCAGGACCGCGACGAGCTGCGGGCGGCGGACCTCCGCTCGGCGCCGCGCCCGAGCATCCTCGCCGCGAGCGTCCAGACGCTCAAGGGCGCCGGGCCGAAGCTGGCGGCGGCGGCCGCCGACATGGGCCTCAGACTCTGTCGGCGACGTCCTCCTCCACGTCCCGCACTCCTACCGGGACCGGGCGACGCCGCGAAAGCTCGCCGAGCTGCGGATCGGCGAGGAGGCGACGGTCGAGGTGACCGTCCGCTCGGCGAGAGTGCGGCCCACCCGCCGGCGGGGGTTGGTGATCGTGGAGGCGTCCGTAGCCGACGACTCCGGGCCGGCGAAGGCGGTCTGGTTCAACCAGGCGTGGCTCGTCGATCGGCTGACCGAGGGCGCGCGCCTGTTCCTGTTCGGCAAGCTCGACCGCTCCGGCTTCCGGGTCGAGGCCCACGAGGTGCTTGGCGGCGGTGGGAACGTGCCCGCCGCGGGAATCCACACCACGGGGATCGTTCCCGTCCACCCGGCATCCGAGGGGCTGCGCGCGCAGCGGCTTCGGGAGTGGGCGTGGCAGGCCCGCCCACTGGCCCGCAACGCGATCGAGCCGCTTCCGGCGGAGCTGCGCGCCCGGCGTGGCCTTGCCCTGGCCGCCGACGCGCTGACCGAGGCCCAGTTCCCGGAGAGCCTAGAGGCGGCGGAGGAGGCCCGGCGTCGCCTCGGGTTCGAGGAGCTCTTCCTGCATCAGGTGGCGCTCGCGGCGCGCCGCTCCGAGCGGCGGGCGAGCCACCCTGGGATCGCGCTGACGGGCCCGGGCGAGGTGGTGGAGAGGTGGCTTGGCTCGCTGCCGTTCGAACTGACCGGCGACCAGCGAGCTGCGCTGGGCGAGATCGACTGCGATCTCGCTGCCGAGCGGCCCATGCAGCGGCTGCTCATGGGCGAGGTCGGCTCCGGCAAGACCGTCGTCGCCGCTCTACGCGATGCTCCGCGCCGTCGAGGCGGGCTACCAGGCGGCGCTGATGGCGCCGACGGAGACCCTCGCCGAGCAGCATGCGGCGACGCTCGACTCGCTGCTAGCGGCGGAGTCGGTGCCGTTCACGCTCTTGACCAGCGCGACGCCCGCGGCGCGGCGGCGCGAGGCGCTAGCTCAGCTCGCGTCCGGCGAGCTCGCGATGGTCGTCGGGACGCACGCGCTGATCGAGCCCGACGTCGAGTTCCGGCGCCTGGCGGTCTGCATCGTCGACGAGCAGCATCGCTTCGGCGTGCGCCAGCGCGCCGTGCTGGACGGCAAGGGACCCGGGGAAAGTGCGCCGCACGCGCTTCACATGACGGCCACTCCGATCCCACGCACGCTGTCCCTGACCGCCTACGGTGACCTGGACGCGACGGTCCTGCACGAGCTGCCGGCCGGCCGCAAGCCCGTCGACACGTGGGTGGTCGGGGAGGAGAAGCGGGCGGGCGCCTACACGTACATTCGCGACCGGTTGCGCGAGGGCCGCCAGGCCTACGTCGTCTGCCCGCTCGTCGAGGGCTCCGCAAAGCTCGAGGCGAAGGCGGCGACCGAGGAGGCCGAGCGCCTCGCCGCGACGGAGTTCGCGGACTTCGAGGTTGGGCTCCTCCACGGCCAGATGCCCGCTGCGCGAGAAGCAGGCGGCGATGCGTGCGTTCGCGGCCGGGGAGACCGACGTGCTCGTGGCCACCAGCGTGATCGAGGTGGGGATCGATGTCGCGAACGCGACGGTGATGCTGATCGAGGGCGCGGAGCGCTACGGGCTGTCTCAGCTCCACCAGCTGCGCGGGCGGGTCGGTCGCGGCGAGCACGCCTCGCAGTGCATCCTGTTCGCAGATGCCGGGTCCGAGCTCGCGAGCCGCCGTTTGGAGGCGATCGCCAAGGAAAGAGACGGGTTCAAGCTGGCCGAGGTCGACCTGGCGCTGCGGGGAGAGGGGGAGATCCTGGGAACTCGCCAGCATGGACTGCCGCGTTTCCGCGTCGCCGTGCTCCCCGACGACATCGCCGTGCTCACCGAGGCCCGCCGCGAGGTGGTCGCGCTGCTCGATCGCCATGGATCGCTCGAGGCGCCGGAGCTCGGGCCGCTGCTCGACGCGGCGCGCGGGCGGTTCGGCGACGAGGCGATCGCGCCTTGAGGGTCGTCGCCGGCGAGCTGGGAGGGCGCCGCCTCCACAGCCCGCCGCGTCGCTCGGCGGCGGTGCGGCCGACCACGGACCGCGTGCGGGAGGCGCTCTTCTCGATCCTGGGCGACGTCGAGGGCGCAGCCGTCCTCGACCTCTACTGTGGCACCGGAGCCCTGGGGATCGAGGCCGTTTCGCGGGGCGCCGCCGGGGCGACCCTCGTCGATACGCACACGACGCTCGCGCGTCGCAACGTCTCCGACCTCGAGCTGGGCGATCGTTGCGAGGTGGTCCGTGCCGACGCCCGCGCCTACCTGCGGCGGACGCGCCGATCGTTCGACCTGATCTTCTGCGACCCGCCGTATAGACTCGCCGACCGTCTTGAGGGGGAACTCGACTCACTCATCGGCAGCCGGCTCGCGCAGGGAGGACGCTTGATCCTCGAGGGATCCGCGCGGCGGCCGTCTGGATCTCGACCTGCCGCTCGAGCTCGAGCGGCGCTACGGCGACACTCTCATCCGCATTCACTCCGGGGGCGGAAAATGAGCAACGGCCGCATCGCGGTCTGCCCTGGCACCTACGACCCGGTGACCAACGGCCACCTGGACATCATCGGGCGGGCGGCGCGTGTGTTCGACCGCGTCGTCGTCGGCGTGGTCAACCAGCCCGTGCGCAAGCAGACGACGCTGTTCACGGCCGAGGAGCGCAAGGCGTTCATCGACGACGCCGTCGCAGGGAACGGCGTCGACAACGTCGACGTGGTCGTGTTCTCGAACCTGCTCGTCGAGATGGCCCGCGAGCAGGGCGCGGGAGCGATCGTCAAGGGCCTGCGCGCGATCTCCGACTTCGAGTACGAGTTCGAGATGAACCAGCTGAACCGCAAGCTGGCGCCCGACATCGAGTCCGTCTACATCATCGCCTCGCCCGACTACAGCTTCCTGTCCTCGACCGGCGTCAAGGAGATGGCGACCTTCGGCGGCGACGTCTCGGACCTCGTGCCGGCCGGCGTCGCGGAGGCTCTCGCCGACCGTCTAAAGCGTTAGTCGAGCGTTAGGGTACATGGGCAGGAGCTTGCAACTTCATGGCGAAATCCAGGCCGTCGGTCAACGTTTCCGCCGCTCCGCGTAAGCTTTCCGCACTTCCATGGACGTCCTGGTCCTAATCGACAAGCTCGACGACCTGATCCACAACGCGCGGCCAGTGCCGCTCACGGATCAGGTACGCGTGGATCGTGAGGAGATCTACGACCTGCTCGATCAGATGCGGGCGACGATTCCCGAGGAGATCAAGCAGGCGCGTTGGATCGTCAAGGAACGGCAGGAGATGCTCGCCGAGGCCAAGCGCGAAGCGGAGCGCGTGGTCAAGGAGGCCCGCGATCAGCAGGCCCGTCTGATCTCCGACGAGGAGGTCTACAAGCAGGCTGAGCGCGCGGCCGAGGAGATCATCGAGGACGCGCGCGAGACGGAGCGCCAGATCCGACTCGGAGCGGAGGACTACGCCGACGAGATCCTCTCCACGCTCGAGGTCAACCTCGAGAAGTTCCTCGCCGCGGTTCGCCGCGGTCGCGATCGCCTCGCCGGCCGTCAAGAGGAAGAGCCGGCCGAGGTCGGCTAGCCGCCTCGCCCGACCTCCCACCGCATAGAGCTCCCGCCGCCGGCGAGATCCGCCGTGCGCTGCCCGACGACGCCGAGGCGCTGGGCGACGCCCTGGCGCGCGCATTCGCCGACGACCCCGGCTTCTCGCACGTGCTGCCTGACGACGAGGACCGCACCGAGCGCCTGCGGATCTTCTTCGAGACCGAGCTTCGCTCCGTCGCGCTGCCGCGTGGCCTCGTGTGGACGACCGACGAGCTGGTGGGCGCCGCGGTGTGGGGTCCTCCGGACGGGTGGCGCGTGCCGATCACGGCGAGCCTGCGCGAGGGTCCCGCGATGCTCCGGGCGTTCGGGAGCCGGCTGCCCCTTGGCGCTGTGGTCGCGCATTCGCATGGACGCCAAGCATCCCAAGCGCCCGCCGCACTGGTACCTCGCCGTGATGGGCGTCGCCCCCGAGTGGCAGGGCAAGGGCCTCGGTACCGCGCTCATGCGGCCGGGCCTCGACGAGATCGACGCGGCGTCGCTTCCGGCCTACCTGGAGTCCTCCACGCCTCGCAGCCGCGCGCTGTACGAGCGCAACGGGTTCGAGGTCACCGGCGAGCTGAACCTGCCGCGAGGCGGCCCGCCCGTCTGGCTCATGTGGCGCGACGCCGACAGGCGCAGCATGCCCGCCGCGTGCTAGGCTGGGCCTGCGTGGAGACGGTCACGGAGACGATCCAGGGCGCGCGACGGGCGCACGCTCGCCGTGCACGTGACGGGGCCCGAGGACGGCCCGGCGCTGATCGCCCATGGCGGCACCCCGGACGACGGCTCGCTTCGCCGCGAGACGCTCGAGGATGGGCGCCGGCGCGGCCTGAGGCAGGTGAGCTACGCGCGTCCCGGGTACGCCGGGTCGGACCGTCACGAGGGGCGGTCGGTGGCCGACTGCGCCGCGGACGTCGAGGCCATCGCCGACGCCCTCGGGATCGAGCGCTTCCACACCGTGGGCTGGTCGGGCGGCGGCCCGCACACGCTCGCCTGCGCGGCGCTTCTCGGAGAGCGGGTGATCGCTGCGGCGACGATCGCCGGCGCCGCGCCGCACGACGGGACGGGCTCGACTGGGGCGCCGGCATGGGCGAGGAGAACATCGAGGAGATGGGCCTGGCCGAGCGCGGCGCCGAGGCGCTCGCGCCGTACCTGGAACGCGAGGCCGAGGAGGTCCGCGAGTCCACGCCCGAGGACCTGGTCGCGATCCTGGGCGACCTCGTCTCCGAGCCCGACCGCGCGGTGCTCACCACGCGAGTACGCGGTGGAGTCCCACGCCAGCCTCCTCGGCTCGGTGAGCACCGGCATCTCGGGCTGGCTCGACGACGACCTGGCGTTCGTCCGCCCGTGGGGCTTCGGCCTCGACGACGATCCGCGTGCCGGTCTCGGTCTGGCACGGGCGCGAGGACCGCTTCGTCCCGCTCGCGCACGGCGAGTGGCTCGCCGCGCACGTCCCGGGCGCCCGCTCCCACTTGGTCGAGGGCGAGGGACACATCTCGCTGTCGCGTCACCGCTACGGCGACGTCCTGGACGAGCTGCTTGCCGCCGGCGATTAGTGTCCGACGCGGACCGACCGGAGGTGGAGAGATGAGCGACAGGTGGTTCAGCGACGACGAGCTCCGCGAGATGTCGCGGCCGACGATGGAGCGCGCGGTCGAGGCGATCGAGGCGGGCGACCTCGAGCAGGCGAAGGCCCTGTGCGAGGCGATGAAGTGGGAGTCGCAGTTCATGCACGACCTGCTGGTGGACGGGGTGGCCGGGCTGATCTCGTTCGTCAAGGACAGGCTGGGCGACGAGGGGGTGGAGGAGGCGTGGAGCGACTCGCTCGAGCGCAGCTGGCGCAAGCCCGTCGAGAAGATCTCCGAGAGCGATCGCAAGATGATCGCCGAGGCCCTGGCGGCCACCTGGCGCGCGCACTCGACCAGCGGCGTCGGCCCGAGCCCGGGGGCGTTCGAGATCTCCGAGGACGACGAGAAGCTCACGTTCACGATGAACCCGTGCGGATCGGGGCAGCGGCTGTGGCGTAATCGCCGCTACGGCCCCGAGGGCTTCGGCGTGACCGACGAGGCGCACGATTGGAGCTACGGCCGCGAGGGCTTCCCGCTGTACTGCACGCACTGCGCCTTCATGAACGAGACGCTCCCGATCAGGTGGATCGGCTACCCGGTCTATCCGTCCGATCCGCCGGAGGACTTCGACCGGGATCCGTGCACCTGGTACTGGTACAAGGACCCGGCGGACATCCCGGACCGCCACTGGGCGCGGTACGGGCTCGACCGTGACGCCGCCGCCTGAGGACGCGCTCTCGGCCGGCGTTCGCGAGCTGATCGCCGAGGCGACGGGCTCCGACCCGGGTGCGCTGAGCTGTCGCACGATCCCCGGCGGGGCCTCGCGGGAGACGTTCCTCGCCGAGTCCGAGGGCGGGCGCTGGGTGCTCCGCCGCGATCCGGTGGGCGCGCAGGACTCGTTTGCGCCCCTCGAGACCGAGTTTCGAGTGGTGCAGGCGGCGGCTGCCGCCGGGGTCCCGGTGGCGAACGGCCTCGCCTTCGAGCCGGCAGGCGGGCGCCTGGAGAGCGCCGGCTTCGTGATGGACCACGTCGAGGGGACCTCGGTCGCGCCTCGCGTGCTGCGGCGCGAGGAGCTGGAGGTGGCCCGCTCCGCGCTGCCCGCACAGCTCGGGGAGGCGCTCGCGCGAATCCACTCGATCGACGCCCGAGCAATAGACGGCGTCGCCGTCTCCGGACGCCGATCCCGCGCTCGCCGCCTGCGCGCTGTGGGAGGCGACGATCGACGAGATTGGCGAGCCGCTGCCGGCCGTGGAGGCGGGGCTGCGCTGGCTGCGGCTCAACCCGCCGCCCCGGCCGGCGAGGGAGTGCCTCGTCCACGGCGACTTCCGGCTCGGCAACCTGATCGTCGACGAGTCGGGCCTGGCGGCGGTGATCGACTGGGAGCTCTGCCATTCCGGAGATCCCGCCGAGGACATCGGCTGGCTCTGCGTCCGCTCGTGGCGCTTCGGCAACGACGACCTGCCCGTCGCGGGGGTTGGGACCCTGGATGAGCTGCTCGCCGCCTATGAGGCCGCCGGGGGCGAGCCGCCCGTCGATGGAGCGGATCCGCTGGTGGGAGGCGATGGGAAACGTCAAGTGGGCCGTGATCTGCGCCCGCCAGGCGCACGACCACCTGACCGGCTCCCGACCGTCGGCGGAGCTCGCGTCGCTGGGACGCCGGATCTGCTGAGCCGGAGTGGGACCTCCTTCAGCTGGTCTGCGTCCCTCTCCGAACCCGGCCGCCCCGGACGCGAACAGAGGAGGCGGCCGGCTGATGCAGGATCGGCCCACGGCACCCGAGCTGCTCGACGCGATGGCAGCCGATCTCTACTCGGAGGTCCGCGAGTGGGTGCCGCGCGAGCGGCGCTTCCGGGTGCTCGTGCTCGCCAACCTGTGCGCGGTCATCGCGCGAGAGCTGCGGGCGGGGGAGGAGCCGTCGCGGCAGGACCTCGAGCTCTTCACCGTGCTGAGCGGCTCACCCGCCGACGACGTGCGCGACGCGGCCGCCGCACTGGCGGTGGCGATCAGGCGCGGCGAGCTCGACGAGAGGCTGCCCGAGGCGATCGCCGGCCTGCGCGAGCACGTCGCGCGAAAGCTCGAGGTCGCCCGGCCCGGCTATGCGGTCAGCGCTGGCGACGTGTGAGGGAGAAGGAGTTCAGTGCGTTGCCGCCGTCGATGCCGATTGCCTGGCCGGTGACGTATCCGGCCTCCTCCGAGGCCAGGTAGGCGACGAGGCCGGCAACCTCGCTCGGCTCGGCGAAGCGGCCCATCGGGATCGCATCTCGCAGCCGGTCGTGGATCTCGGCCGGCATCGCCTCCACCTTCTCCGTGCCGACCATGCCCGGCAGGACCGCGTTCGCGGTGATCCCGTGGCGCACGTTCTCGCCGGCGACGGTCCGCATGAGCCCGAGGAGCCCCGCCTTGGATGCCGCGTAGGCCGCCTGCCCCGGAAGGCCCTCGACCGCCGCGCCGCTGGAGATGAAGACGATCCGGCCGTAGCCGCGCTCCTGCATTCCCGAGAGGCAAGCCCCGACCACCCGGAAGGCGCCCGTGAGGTTGACGTCGATGTCGCGCGCCCACTGCTCGTCGGTCATCTTGTGGGCGGGGGCGATCGTGTCGGTGATGCCGGCGTTCGACACGCAGACGTCGAAGCCGCTCAGGTCCGGCAGCTCATCGCCGGCCACGTCGAACTGCAGCTCGCAGCCCTCGTCGCGGTCCGCGCCGGTCACCTCGAGGCCGTCCGCCCGCAGCCGCTCGACGATCGCCGCGCCGATCCCTCTGCGGGCCCCGGTGACGAGGGCGCGGCGGCTCACAGCTCCGTCTCGTGCTTCCCGGCGCGCCCGGCGTCCGTCTTCTCGTAGAACCGGCCCAGGAGCCCCATGGTCTCGTCCGGGTCCGCGCACGTGTAGGCGTTCCAGGCCTCCGTGCGGAGCTGGAAGTCGAGGGGCTGGCCGATCACGTCGAGGATCGTCTGCTTTGCCGACCTCACCGCCGCCTGAGAGTTGCGAAGGATCTGGTGGGCCACCAGCTCGGCCTCGTCCATCAGGTCGTCGTGGGGGACGACCTTGCCGACCATGTTCCACTGGAGTGCCTGCTGCGCGTCCACCGGCTCGGCCGTGAGCAGCATCTGCATCGCCACGCCCGACGCCGCAGGTGTTGACCAGCCGCACCAGCCCTCCGTCGCCGTGATGGAAGCCGCGACGCGCCTCGAAGGAGCCGAACATCGCCCGCTCCGACGCGATTCGGATGTCGCAGGCGAGGGCGGTCTCGAGCCCGCCCGCCAGCGCCCAGCCGTTCACGGCCCCGATGATCGGCTTTTCGATCCGGTGCATCCCGCGCGTGAACCCGTTCAGCCCGAGCTCGACGATCTCGCGGATGTCGTGCGGGGTCGCGTCGGCCATGATCGGCGGGATGTAGGTCTTCAGGTCGGCGCCGGCGCAGAACGCCTCGCCCGCGCCGGTCAGGATCGCGACGTCGACCGAGTCATCGTCGGCGAAGTCGGCCCACGTCTCGATCATCAGGCGGTGGACGTCCGGGTCGATCGCGTTCCGGGCCTCGGGGCGGTTGATCGTCACGTAGGCGATCCGGTCGCGCTTCTCGTAGAGCACCTTCGACATGGACTTCCTCCTTGGACGCGGGCGGGCCGGCGGATCGTATGCTTCGACCCAACAGGCGAGTGCTGCCGACGCGCAGCCTCGAAAGAGCCCGCCCCGGCGGGCTCTTTCCGTCTCCGGCTACTGACCTTCCGACCAGATGCTGGAGCGAATCCCCCCGGCGTAGCGCAGCCTACGTCTGCGACAACCTGGCGGACCCCGGCGACTGGATCGAGGAGGTCATTCGGGATCTGGGGAAGCCGTTGCTCCTCGCCGAGCACGATCCCTGCTTGCTCTTCACGAAGGAGGGTTACGAGGCAGCCGTCGCGGCCTTCCCTGACTCGATGCAGGTGTCCTGCCCGGGAGGAGCCGAGCGTGAGCCCAGCCTTCGCCGAAGCCCTGCGGGAGTTCTGTCGGGAAGTGGCCGCTGCCGTTCACGACTGAGCACGACGAATAGCGACCAAGTGCGTATCCGGTGACTCCAAGTGAGGCTTAGGCAGCCCGCCGCACGATCTCGTGGTAGGTCGTGGGCTCGTGCCGGGCGCCGAGTCCGAGCAACGTCTGGAACGCCGCCATCGGCGTGCGGCGGCGGTTGTGGCGAAAGACGTACTCGTCGAGGTAGACCCGCAGGTGGGGATCGCCAACGCCCCGGTGGGTGCCGTGCATCCAGGCCTTCAGGTTCGAGATCGCGCGGTGGGCGCGGGGCAGGTAGGGCTCCGAGCCCGCAGGCGCTTGCCGCTGGCTGCGGGGGCGATGGTCGTAGCCGGCCTCGGTGAGGCCGGTATAGCCCTTCGAGCCGTCCCTGCGGACGATCGCGCCCGACGCGGTCGTCACCTTGACGAAGGCGGTCAGGGTCGGCTCGGCGGCATCGGTGAGGGTCACGAGGCGCAGGCGCCCCGACCCGGCTCCCCGGACCTCGATCGCGACCCCGCAAAGCGCCTTCTCGCCGCGCTGGCGTGCCCCGTGCGTGCCCTCCTCGACGCCCCCGAGGAAGAACTCATCGACCTCGACCTCGGCCCTCAGCGGCTCACCTCGAGAGCGACCCGGCGCGCCTGCTGGAACGGATCGGGGAGGCGAACCGGGCGGGATGTTCACCTCGGCGGGGGTCCTGCACCGTCGAATCTCCTCCGAGCCCCACCACGAGCTTTCGGAGCTCTCGACCGAGCCTTGGGGCGGATCTCTGCTCGCTCGCGTCCCATCTCTCCGCGGGGATGGCGCGCTGGATCGAGCTCGTCGACGAATACGACCGCCGCGAGGGCTGGGGCAGGTGGGGTGGAGTCTTCTCAACCGCCCATTGGATCTCGTGGCAGTGCGCCTGTTCGGTTCGCACCGCCCGCGACCACGTCCGCGTCGCCCGTGCGCTTCGCGAGCTGCCGCTGACACGGGCGGCGTTCGCCCGCGGCACCCTGTCATACGCCAAGGTCCGCGCCCTAACCCGAGTCGCGACGCCGGAATCGGAGCAGTTCCTACTTCACCAGGCGACCTACGCGACGGCGTCTCAGCTGGACCGCATGCTGTCCGCGTACGTTCGAACCGTCGCCGCTGACGACCCCCCGCCCCCCGAGCCGGAGGCTCACCTGGCACTGGAACCGAGATGGCACCCTCGCGGTCAACGCCCGCCTCTCCCCGGACGAGGGCAGGGCCTTCCTCGACGCTCTTGAGGCTGCCAGGTCACGAATTTGCGAGAAAGGGCGCGCGACGAGTGCGGAAGACGGTTCCGCGGAACCGCCGGCGCGGCCACTCCTCGGTGACGTCCGAACCAACGCCTGCGCTCTGTCGGCGATCGCCGAGTCCTTCCTCGCCGCCGGTCCGAAGGAGCGTGCCGGCCCTGAGCGCAACCGGCTGGTCGTCCACATCGACGCCGGCGTCCTTGAGGGCAAACCCGGACGGGCCGAGCTCGTAAACGGGCCGCCAATAGCGCCCGACACCGCCCAGCGCCTCGGCTGCGACGCCGAGCTCCAGGTACTGGTGAAACGCGGCAAGCGGATGCTCTATGTGGGCCGAAGAACGAGAGCGATACCGCCGGCACTAAGCCTCGCTTTGCGCGAGCGGGACGCCGGCTGTCGTTTCCCCGGCTGCACGAACAGACGCTGGGTCGACGCCCACCACATCCTCCCCTGGGCGTTGGGGGGGCGAACCGAACCCGAAAACCTGGTGCTCCTTTGCCGCCGCCACCACCGGCTGGTCCACGAGGGCGGCTACTCGCTCACCGGCAACGCCAACGAGACGCTCGCCTTCAGGGACCCGCGCGGCAAGCTCCTTGCCAACTCACCGCAGCCGCCGCCGGGCTCGCACCGCGAGCTCGTTGCCCGAAACGGCGCCTCCGGACCCTCGATCGACCACACCACCCTGCTCAAGGGCACCGGCGAGCGGATGGACCTGGTCGAGAACGTCTACGCCGTGGCTAGTCGTATACCGCCCGGATGACAGCCAGGTCGTCGCCTCGCCACACGATCTCGCCGCCGCACCACTCGGCCATGTCCTCGGCCGGGGATGGCAGGTCGACACCCTCCTCGAGGGCGGTCACCTGCGGCTGGGCCACGACGACGTCGCCCATCACGAACGCTCTGGACTGCTCGCGCACTCGCCGGAACAGGTCGCGCTTGCCCTCGGCGTCGAGGTGGTGGACGGAGAGCACGGAGATCACCAGGTCCCAGGGGCCGTCGGGCAGCGGGTCCTGCATCCGCGCCAGCCGCACGGAGATCCCGTGCTCGCGCGCCTTGAACACCATCTCCGGCTGGGCGTCGAGCCCGGTCACCTCGGCCTCGGGATAGCGCTCCAGCAACCGGCGGGTCGTTTCGCCGGTGCCGACGCCGAGCTCGAGGACCCGGCGGGGGGGGAAGGGGATCGCATCGATCGTCGCCTCCTGGAGCTCGTCGTAGCGAGGGATGTCCGCCCGGATCTCGTCCAGGTAGGTCTCCGGATCCATGTGGAATTGGGCGCTCACGCCGCTACTCTCGATCGAGGATGGCAGCGGGATATCACAGCGTCGATCTGTCGCGGTTTGCCCTGCGTCCCGGAGAGGGCCGCAAGCTCGAGCTGGACGTCGATCCGGGCGAGCTCGATTTGGGCGGACAGCGCTACGTCATCCGCGGCGACACGGTCTCGGCCCGCCTCGACCTCTCGCGCACCGCGGCCGGTT
This sequence comes from uncultured Actinomycetes bacterium, assembly GCA_963829735.1. Classification (GTDB taxonomy): domain Bacteria; phylum Actinomycetota; class Thermoleophilia; order Solirubrobacterales; family 70-9; genus AC-56. The sequence continues at coordinate 137,540 of CAWHJT010000002.1, read as the reverse complement.
ATGCGGTGCGGATGCGCTTCGTCGCCCACGTCGACGGGCCCTGCATGCGCTGCCTCGACGACGCCGACGTCGCGGTGGAGGTCGATGCCCGCGAGGTGGACCAGCCGCGGACGGCCGACGAGGAGCTGACCAGCCCGTACATCATCGACGACGAGCTCGACCTCGCCCGCTGGGCCCACGACGCGCTGGCGCTCGCGCTTGCCGTTCCAGCTTCTGTGCCGCCCCGACTGCAAGGGCCTGTGCCCGGTGTGCGGCGCGTCGCTGAACGACGCGGATCCGGCCGAGCACGAGCACGGGACCGAGCCCGGACCCGCGCTGGGAGAAGCTGCGCGAGCTGAAGCTCGACCAGTGACCTCCGCGTCCGGCCGCTAGCATCACCTGGCTCAATGGCGGTCCCGAAGAAGAGAACCTCTCGCACGCGCCGCGACAAGCGTCGTGCGACGCACAAGATCAGCGCGCCGCGCCTCAACGAGTGCCCGCGGTGCCATAGCCCGCGGCTGCCGCATCGCGTCTGCCCGGTCTGCGGCACCTACGCCGGGCGCGAGGTGATCAAGCACGAGATCGCCGAGCCGGGCCGGAGCGAGACGGCCGCCGACACGGAGGAGTAGCGCTTGCCCGTCACCGTGGCCCTCGACGGCCGTGGCGCCGAGCGGGGGACCGAGGCGGTGATCGACGGTGCGCGCGCGGCTTCGGCCGACGGCATCCGGCTGCGGGTCTTCGGCGACCTCGATGCGCTTCGCGACGCCGGATCACATCGACGGCGTGGAGCTCGTGGCCGCGGAGCAGGAGATCACGAACTCCGACGAGCCGGTCGCCGCGGTTCGCTCCCGCCCGCAGGCCTCGGTGGTCCGTGCCGCCGCCGACGTCGCGGAGGGCAACTCGCAGGCGCTCGTCAGCGCCGGCCCGACCGGAGCGACGATGACCGCGGCGCTGTTCGCCCTGCGCCGCATGCAGGGCGTTCGCCGCCCGGCGCTCGCGCTTCAACTGCTCGTCCCGGGGCGCACGGACCGTCCGCTGCTGTTCCTGGACGTCGGTGCCAACGCCGAGGCGCGGGCGGTGGACCTCGTCCAGTTCGCCTACCTCGGCTCCGCGTTCGCCGCCGCGGTCCTCGGCATCGACCGGCCGCGGATCGGGCTCCTCTCGGTGGGTGAGGAGCAGAGCAAGGGCTCCGCGGAGGTCGTTGAGGCGAACGAGAGACTGAGTGAGGCGGATGGCATCGATTTCCTCGGCAACGTCGAGGGCCGCGACCTGATGGGCGGCGACGCCGACGTCGTCGTCACCGACGGCTTCACGGGCAACGTCGTGCTGAAGACGATCGAGGGAACGGCCCGGGCGGTGGGCGACGCCGTTCGGCAGGCGGCGCGGTCCGGCCCGCGGGCGGCCGCCGGCGGGATGCTGCTGCGCCCGGCGCTGGGCACGCTCCGGCACCAGATGGACCCGGACACCACGGGTGGAGCGATTCTGCTCGGCCTGCGCGGGCTCGCGGTCGTCGGCCACGGGAGCTCGGGCCCCGGGGGAATCGCCAATGCGATCAGGCTTGCCGCTCGCGCCGTGGAGGAGCGCGCCTTGGATCGCACGGCGGAGCTCCTGGAGAGCTCCGGCATGACTCGCGGGAGCATGCGTGATAGGAAGGTGTCGTGAACGACGCGCTGAGCCGTGCCGATGTACTCGAGAAGGTGCGCGAGCACCTGTCGACCGAGCTGGAGATCCCGCTCGACCAGATCGCGGAGTCGACCCGCATGAGGGAGGACCTCGACGCGGACTCCCTGGACCTCTACGAGCTCGTGATGGAGCTCGAGGACACCTACGGGATCAGCGTCTCCGAGGAGGAGGCGGCCGAGATCGAGACGGTCGCCCAGGCAGTGGACTTCGTCGCGGGCCGACTGGGCGCAGCCGCCTAGCGAACCGGTCACGTGGCGAGACGCATCCGCAGCCTGGGTCGCTCCCGGCGGCGGGACGGGAGCCTCGCTGAGCTGATCTCGGACCTGCCCGACGAGCTTCGCCGCCAGGCCGTGACGCATTCGTCATGGACGGGCCATCGCGCCGACTCCTACGGGCGGCTGGCGTTCCTGGGCGACGGCGTGCTGGGCCTCGCGGTCGCCGAGCACCTGTTTCGCCGCTTCCCGCGCGCCGACATCGGCCGCCTCACCAAGGTTCACGGGCAGGCCGTCAGCGGCCGCGCGTGCGCCGAGGTGGCCCGCGGGCTCGGCCTGCCGGCGATGCTGAAGGAGGTCGCGCCCTCCACGCAGGAGGGCGGCATCGACGCCGACTCGCTGCTGGCCAGCGAGCGAGCGATGGCCTCGGTGTGCGAGGCGGTGATCGGCGCGTGCTACCTCCAGTACGGCTACCCGCCGACGGCCGAGGCGACGGTGGCGGCCTTCGCCGATGAGATCGCGCTGGCCCTGGAGACGCTGCTCGACTTCAAGTCGGCCCTACAGGAGCGGCTTGCGCGGGAGGGCGCCCGCGTAACCTATGCGGTGACGCGAGAGGCGGGCCCGGCGCACGACCGGCGCTTCGAGGTCGCGGCTCGCCTCGACTCCGAGGTGATCGGCACCGGCGAGGGCCGGAGTAAGAAAGCCGCCGAACAAGCGGCTGCGGCCGCGGCGCTGGAGCGTCTGAACCGGTAGGAAGCACCCCTGTCGCGGCGAAACTCAAGCCAGGCGCCGAAATCCCGTCCGACGAGACCGAGAGCCTTCCCGAACCCATGCATCTGAGCTCGATCACCATCAAGGGGTTCAAGTCGTTCCCCGAGCGCACCAGGCTGGAGTTCGCGCCTGGCGTCAGCGTCATCGTCGGGCCCAACGGCTGCGGCAAGTCCAACATCACCGACGCCGTCCTCTGGTCGATGGGAGAGCAGAGCCCGTTGGCGGTCCGCGGCCAGTCGATGCAGGACATGATCTTCGCGGGCGGCGACGGCGAGTCGCCCCGCCGCTACGCCGAAGTCGAGGTCGTTCTGGACAACGGCGACGGCGACGGCGGCGACTTCTCCGAGATTTCCATCCGGCGCCGGCTAGACCGAAACGGTGATGGCGAGTACCGGCTGAACGGCGCGAGGTGCCGGCTGGTGGATGTGATCGAGGCGCTCGCCGACGCGAACCTCGGCAACGAGATGCACTCCGTCATCAGCCAGGGTCGCGTCGAGGAGATCGTCCACTCCCGCCCGCGGGAGCGGCGGCTGCTCGTGGAGGAGGCGGCGGGCCTCGGCAAGCACCGCAAGCGCCGCCGCCGCGCCCAGCTCAAGCTGGAGCGGACGCAGGATAACCTCGACCGAGCGCTCGACGTGGAGCGTGAGGCGCGCAGCCGTCTGCGCCCGCTGAAGCGCCAGGCCCAGGCCGCGGACATCCACGCTCGCCTCGAGCGGGATTCCGCCGAGCTGCGCGGCGGTCTGCTCGCCAGCGAGCTTCATGCCCATGGAATCGAGCTCTCCGGCGCCGAGTCCGCCGCAGCCAAGGCGCGTGAGGCGCGCCAGGAGGTGGAGGCGGAGCTGGCCACGGTCGCCAAGCGGCGTACCGAGATCGAGGAGCGGCTGGCCGACCGGGATCGTGAGCGGACCGCTGAGTGGGGGAGGCTTACCGCAACCCGGGCCGCCCACGAGCGCCTGAGTGTCCGGGCGGAGGCCCTCGCCGTGCGACGTGGAGAGCTGGCCGCCGAGCTCGAGCGTGAGCGCGCTGCCCTGGGCGCCCTGGTCGAGGAGGCCACGCAGGCGGATGACGGCGGGAATCCGGTGGGCTCGGGCCTGCGGCGGATCGGAGCTGCGCTGGAGGAGGCGATCGAGGCCCACCGCAGCGCGAGCGCTGCGGTGAGCAACTCGGATCGGGCGGGCGATGTCGCCCGCGTTCGGGACGCGGCCGAGCGCGCCGCGAGCGGCGCCCGCCGGGTCGAGGGGTTGCTCGGCAAGCGCCGCCAGGACTCGCTGGAGGGCCGCATCGTCGCCGCGACGCGAGTCCTCGAGCGGATCGATGTGCTGCTCGAGGCTGCCGCCGGCGCGCGCGACGCCGTCGGCGAGCGCGCGGCGGCCCTTGAGCGCCGGATGCTCGCCCAGGGCGACGCCGGGGACTTCACCTCCCAGCTTCGCGAGTGCTCGCAGGCGGAGGCGGGTCTTCAATCCCGCCTTCACGCCACCGCTGAAACGCTCACCGAGGCCGAGGTCGGCGCGGCCCACCTGCGCGATCGGCGCGACGAGGCAGCCGCCGAGCTCGAGCGCGTCGCGAAGGTGCTCGGCCATGAGGTCGAGGCGGCGACGGAGACCCTGGATGCGGCGGAGCGCGTGGAGATCGAGCGCAAGCTGGAGCGGCTCGCCCGGCGGCGCGAGGCCCTCGGTCCCGTGAACCCGCTGGCGGAGCGCGAGTACGAGGAGGCCATCGAGCACGTCGAGCAGCTGGCCGAGCAGCGCGCCGACCTCGAGGCTGCGCTCGCGGAGCTCGACGGCCTGATCCGCGACACCGACCGGAAGATCACGACGGCGTTCGAGGAGACCTTCGAGGCGACCCAGCGGAACTTCGAGGAGCTGGTCGAGCACCTTTTCCCGGGCGGCCGCGGACGTCTGCGCCTGATCCACCGCGCAGGTCCACGGCTGGTGCTCGGGGGTGAGTCCGAAGACGCAGCGGGAGGAGACCGAAGCGACGAGGACCCTGAGGCACCAGGACGCGAAGCGGAGGACGCCGCAGGCATTGAGATCGAGGTCACTCCGGCCGGCAAGGCGACTCGCCGGCTCTCGCTGCTCTCCGGCGGCGAGAAGGCGCTGGTGGCGCTGGCGTTCGTCTTCGCCGTGTTCCTCGCCCGACCGTCGCCGTTCTACATCCTCGACGAGGTTGAGGCGGCGCTCGACGACGCCAACATCGATCGCTTCCTGCAGCTGGTCCGGCGCTTCTCCGACCGGGCCCAGTTCGTGATCGTCACCCACCAGAAGCGGACGATGGACGCCGCGGACGTCCTCTATGGCGTGAGCATGGGGAAGGGCGGGATCACGAAGGTGATCTCGCGCCGCCTCGAGCAGGAGACGCTCGAGGACGCGGCCGAGGAAGCCGAAGCCGCCTGACCCGCCGCGGCTAACCTGCGGCGCGATGCCGCGCAGCTGGGGCGAAGCGTTCGATTTGGGCGACGGGCAGGGTGGGGCCGCCGCCGACACGGCCGCGCGCGAACGCGAACCAGAGCGCGCGGCCGGTACAGGTGTCTTCAAGAGGCTCCGCGAGTCGCTGTCGAAGAGCCGTCAGGCGCTGCAGGCCGAGCTCAGCTCGAGCCTGTTCGACAAGCTGGACGACGAGACCTGGGAGCGCCTGGAGGAGGCGCTGATCCTGGCCGACGTGGGCGCGAAGACGACTGCCGACGTGGTCGGGCGGCTGGAGCACGAGTACGAGGCGGGCACGGTGACCGACGGTGAGGCGCTCCGCGAGCGCTTGGTCGAGCTGCTCGCCGAGGTGGCGGTGAGCGACGACGGCGACGGAAGGATCGACGTCTCGGCGCGGCCGACCCTGCTGATGATCGTGGGCGTCAACGGCACCGGCAAGACGACGACGATCGGCAAGCTGGCGTGGCACCTCAAGCAGGAGCTCGGGCTGTCGGTGATCGTCGCGGCGGCCGACACCTATCGCGCGGCGGCGATCGAGCAGCTCGAAACCTGGGCCGAGCGCGCCGGCGTCGAGATCGTCCGCGGGTCCTCCGGCGGCGACCCGGGCGCGGTGGTCTTCGACGCGATCTCCGCCGCCGAGTCGCGAGGAGTCGACGTGGTCATCGCGGACACGGCCGGGCGGCTCCACACCAAGACGAACCTGATGGAGGAGCTGGCGAAGGTCCGTCGCGTCGCCGAGAAACGCCTCGACGGCGCCCCGCACGAGTCGCTGATCGTCATCGACGCGACCACCGGGCAGAACGGGCTCCGGCAGGCGCAGGCGTTCGCGCGGGCCGTCGATCTCACGGGCGTCGTCCTCACCAAGCTCGACGGGACGGCGAAGGGCGGAATCGCCCTGGCGATCGCCTCCGAGCTCGACCTTCCCGTGAAGCTGATCGGGGTGGGGGAGGCCCTGGAGGACCTGCGGCCGTTCGACCCCCGCGACTTCGCCGCGGCGCTGTTGGGTGACTAGACGATCGGCTTGGTGGCGCGCTCCCGCGGGGCGGGGTTCCCCGACTCCGTCAGGCTCGCCTCGTAGCGCTGGTAGGTGAGCTCCGCACTGCCCCAACGCGGGCCCGTCTCAGCGCTCACGACCTCGAACCCATGCTCTCGATAGAGGTGAGCTGCCGCCGTCAGCTCGCTGAACGTCTCCAGCACTACTCGCCCGAATCCCCTGGCCTGCGCGGTGTCCAGGAGCTCACGAGTAGGCGGCGCCCCAGGCCGCTGCCTCGCAGATCGGAATCGAGAAGGAAGAAACGGATGCAGGCAACGCCTTCGCCCTCGTCCGTCATCGCGAGGCTGCCAGCGTGCCTGCCGTCGAGCTCGACGATCCAGATCGCCTCCGTGTCTCGAGGGAAGCCGCGGAGCGCGGCCTGGGCGACCGCCGCGGCCACGTGCGCCTCCATCCCGATGTCGAGGCCATATTCCCGGCGCATAGGTGCGGCCATGATGCTCGATGATCGCCCCGAGGTCGCCGGGGCGGAGCTCTCGTCGGATGGAGGGCGCCGTCATGGGGCACATTGTTCCCGACCGCTGAATCTCTGCAACACATAGTTGTCAACGGATTGATCGTGGATTTACGATTGATGAATGGAGCTTCGTCAGCTGCGATACGCGGAGGCCGTCGCCCGGCACCGCCACTTCACCCGCGCCGCGGAGGAGCTCCACGTCGCCCAATCGGCGCTCTCGCACCAGATCCGCCGCCTTGAGAGCCGAGCTCGGAACCGAGCTCTTCTCGCGGACCAGCAGGACGGTGGTGCCCACGGAGGCCGGGGAGGCGGTCGCGGAACGCGCGCGCCGCGTCCTCGCCGAGGTGGATGGCGTCCGCGAGGAGGTGGACGACCTCCAGGGGCTGGTCAAGGGCAGGATCTCGATCGGCGCGCTGCTGCCGGCCGGGGCCATTGACGTCCCCGCACTCCTGGCGCGATTCAGCCACGACCATCCCGGGGTCGACGTCGCCCTCCAAGAGGGCACCGCGGGGGACATGCTGCGCCATCTCTCCCGCGATGAGATCGACGCGGCGTTCTCGATGCTCGCCTCAGAGCCACCGGAGGGCCTCGTGGCGGAGCCCGTCAGCGTCGAGGAGTTCGTGGCCTTCTTCCCGCCCGGCACGGCGCCGGGGCGGGGAGCCGTTGGCGCGGGGACGCTCGCCGACCACGTGATCATGACCACGCGATCGGGTTCGGCGACGATGGCGGCGGTCGAGGAATTCTTCGGGGCCGCCGATGCGCCACTCCACGTCTCGTGTGAGAGCGCCGACCCCCTGATGCTCTGGTGCCTTGCATCGGCGGGGTTCGGCACCGCGGTGCTGCCCCGGTCGCTGACGGAGCGCGTGGGACCTCCGGTCGACGTCCGCCCACTGCGCCCGGCGGTTCGACTGCCGGTGGCGCTTCTGTGGCGGCGCGACCGGCGCCTGTCGCCGGCCGCGCGGGCGTTCATCGAGTATGCGCGCGAGGCGAGCCCGTAAGCTCGACATCCATGTTCGATCAGCTTGCGGACCGTCTCCAGGACACGCTCTCCGGCGTTCGCTCGCGCGGCAAGCTCAGCGAGGCCGATGTCGATCGCGCGATGCGCGAGATCCGGCTGGCGCTGCTGGAGGCCGACGTCAACTTCAAGGTAGTCAAGCAGTTCACCTCCCAGGTGCGCGAGCGCTGCATCGGCGAGGGGGTGCTGGACAGCCTCAATCCCGGCCAGCAGGTCGTGAAGATCGTCAACGAGGAGCTCGCCGCGCTGATGGGCGGCGCGAGCCGCGACATCGCGTTCGCGAGCACGCGGCCCGACAGTGATCCTCATCGCCGGCCTGCAGGGCTCGGGCAAGACGACCGCCTGCGCGAAGCTCGCGAAGCTGCTCGCCAAGCAGGGAAAGAAGTCCGCGCTGGTCGCATGCGACACGCAGCGGCCCGCGGCCGTAGAGCAGCTCGTGACCATGGGCCAGCGGGCCGGGGCGAAGGTCTACGAGCAGGGGACCAGCCGCGACCCGACCGAGATCGCCGAGTGGGCGCTCGGCCAGGCGAGGGCGGCGGGGGAGGACGTGCTGATCGTCGACACGGCCGGACGACTTCACATCGACGAGGAGCTGATGGACCAGCTCGTCGCCATCCGCAAGCGGACGAAGCCGCACGACGTGCTGTTGGTGCTCGACGCGATGACGGGCCAGGACGCGGTCAACGTCGCCGAGGAGTTCGCGTCGCGGGTCGAGTTCGACGGCGTCGTGATGACGAAGCTCGACGGCGACGCCCGCGGCGGCGCGGCGCTGTCCGTTAGGGCTGTGACCGGAAAGCCGATCCTCTACGCGTCGACCGGCGAGAAGCTCGACGAGCTCGAGCGCTTCCACCCGGAGCGGATGGCGAGCCGGATCCTCGGCATGGGTGACGTCATGTCGCTGATCGAGAAGGCGGAGGAGGTCTCCGATGAGAAGCAGGCGGAGGACCTTGCGCGCAAGATGCGTCGCCAGGAGTTCACGCTCGAGGACTTCCTCTCCCAGATGAAGCAGGTGCGGAAGATGGGGCCGCTCTCGAACGTGCTGGGGATGATGCCCGGCATGGGCAAGACGATGAAGCAGCTGCGCGAGGTGAACATGGACGAGGGCGAGCTCGACCGCCTCGAGGCGATCATCCTGTCGATGACGCCGGCCGAGCGAGCGCGCCCGGACATGATCGACGGCTCACGGCGCAAGCGGATCGCGCGCGGATCCGGGACCACGGTGCAGGCCGTGAACCAGCTCGTCAAGCAGTTCGGCCAGATGCGCAAGATGATGGCCCAGATGGCGAGCGGCAAGATGCCGGATCCGCAGCAGCTGCTGAAGGGCATGCGGTGATGCTGGGGCGAATGGCGGGTATTTCGCCGCAGCAGCTAACCTGAGCCGCCGCAGATGGCCGTAAGAATCAGACTCACGAGAGTCGGGTCTCGAAAGAACCCGATCTGGCGCATCGTCGTCGCCGACCGCCGTTCCCCGCGGGACGGCCGGATCATCGAGGCGATCGGTCACTACAACGCGCAGACCGACCCGTCCACGATCGTGATCGACGAGGACAGGGCCCGTCACTGGCTCACCCATGGCGCGCAGCCGACCCGCACGGTCGCCGGGCTTCTGCGAACCCAGGGGATCGAGGCCGCCGGGCGCTGATGCGCGACCTGGTCGAGTTCCTCGCCCGGGCGCTCGTCGAGAATCCCGACGCCGTCGACGTGACGGAAGTCGAGGAGAACGGCGATCTCATCGTGGAGGTGACCGTTGGCGGCGACGACCTCGGCCGGCTGATCGGCAAGGGCGGCCGCGTCGCGAACGCGATCCGAACGATCGCCAAGGCGGCCTCCACCGGCTCGGATCGCCGGGTACTGGTCGAGTTCATTGAAGATTGACGTCTTCACGCTCTTTCCAGACTGGTTCGACTGGTTTCTGACGCAGCGCCACGTCCGCAACTCGATCGACGCGGGCAACGAGCTGCGGCTCTTCAACTACCGGGACACGACCCCGCTGGGCGGCGGCCAGGTCGACGACGCCCCGTACGGGGGCGGCGCGGGCATGGTCCTGCGGGTGGACGTGGTCGACGCGGCGCTCAGCGCCGCCTATGCCGACGGGCGCGAGCCGAGCCGGGTGCTGGTGCTCGCCGCCTCGGGGCGCCAGCTGGACGACGAGCTCGCGCGTGACCTCGCATCGGAGCCGCACGTCGCCCTGCTGTCCGGACGGTACGAGGGCATCGACGAGCGCGTCCGGGACCACCTGGCGACGGACGCGGTTTCCATCGGCCCATACGTCCTCTCGGGCGGCGAGCTTGCGGCGATGGTCGTGGCCGACGCGATCATGCGCAAGCTCCCCGGCGCCCTGGGCCACGCGGACAGCGCGGTCGAGGAGTCCTTCTCCGAGGCGCTGGGAGGCGCGCCCGAGTACCCGCACTACACGCGCCCGGCCTCGTACCGGGGGTGGAGCGTCCCCGAGGTGCTGCTGTCCGGCGATCACGCCCGCGTGCGGGAGTGGCGCCTCGAGGAGAGCCGGAAGCGGGGCGCACCCCACGACGGCTAGACCGCTCCACGCGCCGGGCTCGGAATCGGCGCCTAGTAAGATTCGCCGCCGCGCGGCCTGCGGGCCACGCCTATTTTCTCGCCCGCGAGCGGCGCTTTTCTCCGCCCTCCCTGAACTCGAGGCCATGAGCACGATCATCGAAAGCATCGAGCAGCGCCAGATGAAGCGCGTGCCCCGGTTTGCTGCCGGCGATCGGGTGCGGGTGCACTTCCAGGTCGTCGAGGGGACGCGGCGCCGCACCCAGGTGTTCGAGGGCGTCGTGATCGCACGCAGCGGGTCCGGCGCACGCGAGACGTTCACCGTCCGCAAGCAGTCGTTCGGGGTCGGGGTCGAGCGGACGTTCCCGGTCCATTCCCCCAAGATCGACCGGCTCGAGGTGGTCGCCCGAGGCGACGTGCGGCGGGCGAAGCTCTACTACCTCCGCGGCCGCGTCGGCAAGCGGGCTCGGGTCGCCGAGCGGCGTTGGGGAATCGAGGACGATCTCGTGCTCACATCGGAGGAGACGGAGGCCGTCGACTCCGAGGGAGTCGCCCAGAGCGAGGCCGAGCCCGTGGTCGTCGAGCCCGAGGAGGAGCCCGCGAGCGAGGAGGCTGACGTTACTGCCGAGGAGGAGGGAGTGGCTGGCGCCGAATCATCCGAGGAATCCGAGAGTGAAGCGGAGGATTCCGAGGGTGAGGAGGCCGAGGACACGCGGGCCGGCGGTTGAGTCCGCTGATCCCGAAACCGACGACGGGGCGGGGCGCGTTCGTCGAGCTCGTCGTGATCGTCGGCCTGGCGATCGGGCTCGCGCTGCTGATCCAGGCGTTCATCGTCAAGCCGTACCAGATCCCATCCGCGTCGATGGAGCCGACGCTCGACATCGGCCAGCGGGTGCTCGTGGACCGGGTCAGCTACCACTTCGGCGACCCCGAGATCGGGGACATCGTCGTCTTCCATCCACCCGACTGGCGCGGACAGTCAGCGTTGTGGGGTCCACGTCAACTCCGAGACCGAGGCGTGCCCGCAGCCGGTCGACCAGGAATCGGACACGAACTTCATCAAGCGGATCGTGGCCGGCCCGGGCGACACGCTTTCGATCAAGGACGGCCACCCGGTGGTCAACGGGGTGGAGGCGAAGGAGTCCTTCATCAGGCCGTGCGGCGGTGGAACGGGCTGCAACATGCCCAAGCAGATCACGATCCCGCCGAACGACTACTTCATGATGGGCGACAACCGCGGGCTCCAGCGACGACAGCCGCTTCTGGGGCCCGGTGCCCCGCGCCTGGATCATCGGCGAGGCGTTCTTCACCTACTGGCCGCCGGACCGGATCGGGTTCCTCTAGGCCGACTGAAATCGCGGTCTTTGCGGGGTGAGGCCGGTGGCTTGGCAGGCTCGCGACCGGATCCACCCGAGGGTTTGTTCATCATGCTCGCGATGGCGCGGGCGACGACAGCGGCGGCGAAGGCCGAGGCCCCTGTCGCGCCGGCCGTGGCGAAGCGGCGCGCCCGCGCCCGGCGGCGGCGCGCGGCGAAGCTCTTTCGCTTCGATCGATCGCTTGGCGCGCGGTTCGTCGCGGGGGCCGACGAGGCCGGGCGGGGATCGCTGGCCGGCCCGCTCGTGGCAGCCGCCGTGCTCATCGACTACGAGAACCTGAGCCTCCGCGACCGGCGCGCGCTCTCCGATCTCGACGACTCGAAGGTCCGCAGCCCTGAGGAGCGCGAGGAGCTGTATCCGTGCGTGGTGCGGGCGGCGACCAGGGTGGCCGTGACCGTGCGCTGCGTCCGTGGGATCGACGCGCGCGGACTCCACGTGACGAACCTCGCGGCGCTGGCGCGGAGCATCGAGCGGGTGGCCGTCCCTGGCGCGATCTGCCTCACCGACGGGTTTCGGGTTCCCTCCTGCTCGGTCGAGCACCGCGCCGTCATCGACGGCGATGCGACGAGCGCGGCGATCGCCGCGGCGTCAGTGATCGCGAAGGTGACGCGCGACCGATACATGTGCACCATCGACAGCGTCTACCCGCAGTTCGGCTTCGCCGGCAACGTCGGCTACTCGACGCCCGAGCACCGCGCGGCGATCATCGAGCACGGCCCGTCGGACCTTCACCGCCGCTCGTTCCAGTCGATCGCTTATTCGCAGCTAGAGCTGCCCTGACCCGCGTCGTCGACACGGCGCGCCTGCCGGCGGTCCGGGCGGCTGCGCAGCTGCTCCACCGGCCCGCGACCGCCCGGGATCCCGCGACGATCGCGCGTGAGACGGCGGGCATCCAGGCTCAGGAGCTGCGGGCCGGCAGGCTGGGGTTTCGGGCCCGGAGCAGCCGCCTGCGCGCCGCCGACGTGGACCGGGCGCGGATCGAGGAGCGCTCGATCGTTCGCACCTGGGCGATGCGAAGCACGGTGCACCTGCTGGCGACCGAGGACGCTCTACGGGTCCTGCCACTCTTCGATGCGGGGCTGGTCACGGACTCCCGGAGGCGCCTCGGGCAGCTCGGCCTCGGCGACCGCACCCAGAACAAGGCGCTCGCCACTATTCGGAGGGCGCTCGAGAGCGAGGGATTTCTGGGTCGCAGCGAGCTCGTGGAGCGGCTCGCGCGGCTCGGCATCGAGATCGACGCCGCGAAGCGGGTCCACCTGTTTCGGCTCGCCACCGGGGAGGGCCTCGCGATCCTCGGTCCCGACCAGGGGAAGGAGACGCTGCTCGCGCTGGCCACGGAATGGGTCGGCGAGCGCCCGCCGCACGACCGGGACGCGGCGGTCACCGAGCTGAGCCGCCGCTACCTCCGCGCCTTCGGCCCGGCGACCGAGGCCGACTTCGCGGGCTGGTCGGGGCTCCCGCTGCGAGACGTCCGCGCGGGGCTCGGGCGTATCGCATCCGAGCTCACCGAGGTGCGGGTGGGTGAGCACCGAGCGTGGACGCTGCGCGGTGCCACCCGCCGTCCGCGCGGCCGCATCGTCCGCCTGCTGCCGGCCTGGGACAACTACCTGATGGGCCACCGCGACCGCGATTTCATCGCCGGGCCGGACAGGTGGCCCGCGGTCATGCCCGGCGGGGGACTGATCCGGCCGACGATCGTCGTAGACGGGGTGGCGGTGGGTACGTGGAGCGCGAGGCGGAAGGGCGGCGGGATCGAGGTGATGTTGGACCCCTTCGAGGAACTGGATGACGAAACGACGGCGGCAGTGAGGGCAGAGGTCCAGGACATCGAGCGCTTCGAGGGGTAGCGGCCCTAGAACGCCGCCCGCACGTGCTCCCAGTCGACGGCGCGGCCCGCCGCGTCGATCCGCACTCCGACCACGTCGAAGCGGAGCGCGTCGTGCGGTGGGACGAACCCGTCGTGGTCGGAGAGCCACGCGATCGCCAGCGAGCGGAGCTTTCGCTGCTTCCGCCAGCCGACGGCCAGCACCGGGCGCTCGGGTCCGGTCACGGCGCCCGCGCTGAGCGCCTTCACCTCGACGAAGACGAGCTCGCGCCCATCGAGCGCGATCAGGTCGATCTCTCCGGGCACCTCGCTCGTCCGCTGGTTGCGCGCGACGATCCGCATCCCGGATCGGGACAGCCGTGCGGCCACGAGGGTCTCGGCGTGGCTGCCCAGCTGCATGCGAGTGCTCGGCATAGGCGGCACGCTAGGAGGCTCGGCTGCGCGTGTGGCGCGCGGATCGTCACGAATCCGGCACAACCGGCGTACCACCCGCGAAAACTCGGCCCCTAGCGTCGCCGTCGTGCTGGCGACGACCCGGACCTTCAGCTTGCTCGGCGTCGAGGTGCGCGAGGTGTGCGTCGAGGTGGACGTGTGCTCGCGCGGCCTGCCCACGTTCTCACTGGTCGGCCTGCCGGACGCCGCGGTGCGCGAGTCCCGCGAGCGGGTGCGCTCCGCGCTGGAGAACTCGGGCTTCGACTTCCCGGGCCACCGGATCACCGCGAACCTCGCGCCGGCGGATCTGCGAAAGGCGGGCCCGAGCTTCGACCTGGCGATCGCGGCCGGCCTCCTGGTCGCGTCGGACCAGCTTCCGGCCGAGCGCCTCGAGGGCGTCGTCCTCGCAGGGGAGCTGGCGCTCGACGGGTCGATCAGGCCCGTTCCCGGGACGCTAGCGATGGCCGAGGAGGCGGGGCGGCTCGCGGCCCGCGCCATGATCGTGCCGGTCGCCAATGGCCCGGAGGCCGCACTGCCGGAGGGGCCAAGGGTGATCCCGATGGAGCGCCTCGAGCAGCTGCGCCACCTCGACACCGTCGAGGAGCCGCCCCCTCCGCCGCCGGCCGAGCTCGGCCTGAACGGCGCCTCACCTGCCGGGACCGATCTCTCCGACCTCCGCGGCCAGCCCTACCTGCGCGATGCGCTCGAGATCGCCGCCGCCGGCGGCCACAGCCTGCTGATCATCGGGCCGCCGGGGGCGGGCAAGTCCCTGGCGGCGCGGCGCCTGCCGTCCATCCTGCCCCCGCTCGGTCGCCCCGACGCCATGGAGGTGCTGCGGATCGCGAGCGCCTGCGGGCGCCTCGCGAACGGCGGGATCTCGATGCACCGGCCCTTCAGGGCTCCGCATCACACGATCTCCACCGCCGGCCTGGTCGGTGGCGGCTCACCACCGCGTCCGGGCGAGGTTACGCTGGCGCACCGCGGCGTCCTGTTCCTGGACGAGCTCGGGGAGTTCTCGCGCGAGGCGCTCGAGGCTCTCCGCCAGCCGCTCGAGGAGGGCCGGGTCGCGATCACGCGCGCCCGCGGGGCCGTCGAGCTCCCGTGCCGCTTCCTGCTGGTCGCGGCGTCGAACCCGTGCCCGTGCGGTCGCGGCGAGCAATCGGGAGAGTGCGAGTGCCGCCCGGTATCGGCCCGGCGCTACCGGGCGAAGCTGAGCGGCGCGCTCGCGGACCGCATCGACATCTCAGTGGCGGTCGAGCCGCCGACGGCCGAGGAGATGGGGGCTGGACCGACGGTCGACTCGGCGGCCGTTCGCGCGCGGGTGATCGCCGCGCGAGAGCGCCAGGAGCGCAGGCTCGGGCCGGGCCGCTGCAACTCGGACATGACCCTCGCCGAGCTGCGCGACGCGAACGCACTCACCCGCGATGCACGCCGAACACTTGCCCAGGGCCACGCTCAGCTGCGGCTCAGCGGCAGGGGCCATGATCGAGTGCTGCGGGTGTCGCGGACGATCGCCGACCTTGCGGGCTCCGACGAGATCGACGGCGAGCACGTCGCGCGGGCCATCAGCCTGCGCCGGCGAGGGTCGGAATGAGCGGCGAGCCCTGGGTCCTGCCGCGCGGCGGCGACGGATACCCAGCCCTCCTCGACGAGCTCGACGACGCGCCTGCCGCCCTCCACGGCATCGGCGACGAGGAGCTTGTTCGAGGGATCGTCAGGGACCGGGCGGTGACGATCGTCGGCTCGCGGCATCCGAGCTCCTATGGGCTCGGGGTGGCGGAGGAGCTCGCCCATCTGCTCGCCGGCGCCGGGCTCGTGGTCGTGAGCGGGATGGCCCTCGGCATCGATGCCGCCGCGCACCGCGGCGCCCTCGAGGCCGGTGGCGCGACCGTCGCCGTGCTGGGCGGCGGCCCGGACGTCGTCTACCCCCGCAGCGAGCGCCGCCTGTACGACCGGATCGTGTCGACCGGCGCGGTCGTGTCCGAGATGCCGGCGGGAACGGTGCCGGGCCGGGGTTGCTTTCCCAGGCGCAACCGGATCATGGCAGCGCTGGGAACGGTCACCGTGGTCGTCGAGGCCGCGCAGCCCTCCGGCTCGCTGATCACCGCCGAGCGGGCCTCCAAGCTCGGGCGGGAGGTTGGCGCGGTACCGGGACGGGTCACGACCCGCGTCGCGCAGGGAACGAACGGGCTGCTCGCGGACGGGGCGGCCGTGATCCGCAACGCCCAGGACGTCCTCGATCGGATGCTGGGCGTGGGGGTCCAGACCGCGCATGAGTCCGGCCCCTCGCTGGAGCCGGAGCTCGCGCGCCTGGTCGACGCGCTGGAGGGGGGAGCCTCGACGCCCGACGCGGCGGCCGCCGCCGTGGGCATGAGGGCTGCCGACGCGGCGGTGGGCCTGGCGCGGCTGGAGCTCCTGGGCTACGTGCGCGTCGACCCGGCGGGCCGCTACGCGCGGACGTCGCTCAGGGCCCCGGAGGAGGGCACTACGCTCACCCCGTGAGCCCCGACGAGCGCGTGCGCGTGTGCCTGACGATCGCCGGATCCGACTCCGGCGGCGGTGCCGGCATCCAGGCCGACCTGAAGGCGTTCGCGCGCTGCGGCGTACACGGCACCTGCGCGATCACGGCGATCACGGCGCAGAACACGGTCGGCGTGGAGCTCGTCAGCCAGGTTCCGGGCCCGACGATCGTCGCTCAGGTACATGCGGTCGCTGAGGACATGCCAATCGACGCGGTGAAGGTGGGCATGCTCGGCGACGAGGCGACGATCGGCGCGGTGGTGGAGGCATTGGCGCTGGTCGGCGACGCTCCGGTGGTCGTGGACCCGGTGATGGTGTCCGCGAGCGGCGCGACCCTGCTGGACCGCGACGCGAAGGCGGCGCTGATCGAGCGCATCCTGCCGCTCGCGTCCGTGGCTACGCCGAACCTCCCCGAGGCGCGCGAGCTGGCCGGGCTGGGGGAGGGGGCGAGCGCCGAGGAGCTGGCGCGGGCGATCCAGGCGCTCGGGCCGGAGGCGGTCGTCGTCACCGGGGGCCATTCGGACGACGGCGCGGACGTGCTCTTCGACGGCTCCGGGACGCTCCACATCGACGGCCCGCGGTACGCGGACGCCGCCTCACACGGGTCGGGATGCACGCACTCGTCGGCACTCGCGGCCCACCTCGCCCGGGGAGCCGAGCTCGCCGAGGCTGCGCGCTGGGCACGCGAGATCGCCTCGGAGGCGGTGGGCAACGGCCTGGCCGGGCTCGGCTCGGGCCCGGGGCCGGTCGACGCCACTGGCATAATCCGGCGTTGATGAAGCTCGTGCGCATGAAGCCCGGACACGGTGACGTATTGCTCGCGGAGGGTAACCCGGAGGTGTCCGAGGACGAGGAGCGCCTGATCGCCGAGTTTCGCCGCCAGCTCGATCTCGGCATGTGGGCGGCGGTGCCCACTCGTCGAGGGGACGCGGCGTGAGGCCACGATGGTTCGCGACTTCGCCGACGTCCCGCGCGACGCCGAGCGGGTCGTGTTCTTCCCGCCGGCAGCGGGCGGTTGAGCTTCCTGCTCGCGACCTCATTCGTCGTGCTGGTGGTCCTCGCGGTCGTCGGCTTCGGCCCGTCGGTGGCCGAGCGGGTGCGCCGCCGTCTCCCGCAACGGCGCACGGTGCGGGAGCACATCCCCGCCTACGACCCCGGCCGCGAGCGGCGAGCAGAGGCTCGCGCCCGTGAGCTGCTGCGCTCCGTCGTCTCCGAGGACGAGTACCGGATGTACACGGAGCTGGGCTTCATCGCGGTCGACGGGAACGAGGGAGACGGCGGTTACGGATACCTGCTGTATCCGCACCGGCCGATCCTGGCGTTCGACACTCGCACCGGCGAGCTTCTGAGCGAGTACTGCGTGGGATTCCCGGATCGCTCCGAGCCCGAGCCGTCGCAGCGGCTGCCGGACGCCGACGACGTCCTGGCGAAGTGGATGTCGCTGCGGGCGGGCGAGCGTGAGCTGATCTCGGTGGCGAACATGCACGTGCCCGGCCGCCAGGTGGACCCGGGGCAGGCGGGCCGGGACCTCATCCGGCTTCGCGAGTGGCGGGCAAGAAGAGTGGCAGCGGCCGCATGAACGATCTTCCCCGCCCACGCTCGGCGGCCGTCTTCGACGGCCCCGACCGCGCCGCGGCGCGCGCCTACATGAAGGGCATCGGCTACGACGACGACGCCCTGCGCCGCCCGACGGTCGGCATCGCGAACACGTGGATCGAGGCGATGCCGTGCAACTTCCATCTGCGCGAGCTCGCCGAGGCGGTCAAGGAGGGCGTCCGCGAGGCGGGCGGCACGCCGATGGAGTTCAACTCGATCGCGATCTCCGACGGCATCACGATGGGCACGGAGGGGATGAAGACCTCGCTCGTCAGCCGCGAGGTGATCGCCGACTCGATCGAGCTGACGGTGCGCGGCTACCAGTTCGACGCCGTCGTCGCGATGTCCGGGCTGCGACAAGACGATCCCGGGCGCTGTGATGGCGCTCGCCCGCCTGAACGTGCCCTCGGTGATGCTCTACGGCGGCTCGATCGCGCCCGGCCACTGGCGCGGGAAGGACGTGACGATCCAGGACGTCTTCGAGGCGATCGGCGCCCACGCCGCGGGCAACCTCTCCGACGATGACCTGCTGGAGCTCGAGGGCTGCGCCAGCCCCGGGGCCGGCGCGTGCGGCGGCCAGTTCACCGCCAACACGATGGCCTGCGCGTTCGAGGCGATGGGCATCTCGCCGATGGGCTCGGCGATGGTCCCGGCGATGAACGGCGACAAGGCCGAGGTCGCCCGCGAGGCGGGCAGGCTGGCCGTCAAGGCCCTGAAGGAGGACCTGACGCCCGACAAGGTCATCACCGCCGAGTCGATCGAGAACGCCGTCGCCACGGTGTGCGCGTCCGGCGGCTCGACCAACGGGGTCCTCCACCTGCTCGCGGTCGCGCGCGAGGCCGGCATCGACATGGACATCGACGACTTCGAGCGGATCTCGCGCCAGACGCCGCTGGTGGCCGACCTCAAGCCCGGCGGCCGCTTCGTCGCCACCGACCTCTACAAGGCCGGCGGGGTCGGCGTGATCGTCAAGCGGCTCGCCGATGCCGGCGTCCTGCACGCCGATGCCCTCACGGTGACCGGCCGCACGATCGGCGAGGAGATGGCGGACACCGAGGAGACCCCGGGCCAGGTCGTCGTCCGCGAGTCGAGCGACCCGATCAAGCCGCACGGGGGCTTCGCCATCCTGCGCGGGAACCTCGCGCCCGACGGCTGCGTGGTGAAGCTCGCGGGCACGGAACGGCTGAAGCAGTCAGGCCCGGCTCGCGTCTTCGAGTCCGAGGAGGAGGCGTTCGACGCCGTCGCGCAGCAGAGCCTCAAGGCCGGGGACATCATCGTGATCCGCAACGAGGGCCCCTCGGGCGGCCCCGGGATGCGGGAGATGCTCCACGTCACCGCGGCGATCGTGGGCGAGGGCCTGGGCGAGGAGGTCGCGCTGCTCACCGACGGGCGCTTCTCCGGCGCAACTCACGGGCTGATGGCCGGCCACGTGGCTCCCGAGGCCGTCCGCGGCGGGCCGATCGCCGCCGTGAGGGAGGGCGACCAGATCACCTTCGACGTGGAGGCGAGGCGGCTCGACGTCGACCTCTCCGACGAGGAGATCGCCGCGCGGGTGGCCGAGTACGAGCCGCCGGCGCCGCACTACGCGAGCGGTGTGATGGCCAAGTACGCGCGCAGCGTGAGCTCGGCGTCCGAGGGCGCGATCACCGGCTGACTGCGCCGGCCTACGTGGCGCCCCACTCGCAGGGGGCTAACGCCTACTCCTCGTTCAGGAACGTCTCCAGCACGCGGTTGAATCGCACCGGGCGCTCGGCCATGGGCAGGTGCCCGGTCTTGTCGAAGATGACCGTCCGTGAGTTGCGGAGGCGCTGGCCGTAGCCGATGGCGTCGTTTGGCGGCACGACGTGGTCGTTGCGGCCCCAGACGATCAGCGTCGGGACCTCGACGTCCTCGAGGCGGTCGAGGATGTCGTAGCCGACCAGGCCGCGGACGGCCGGCAGCACGCCGGGTCGACCGTTGCCGTGCTGGAAGCACTCCCACAGGAGCTCGGTCGGGAGGCGGTTCGGCGAGTAGAAGAGGCCTCCGAACAGCGCGCGCCGAAGGCCGGGCCGTCGGATTCCGCTGATCGACGAGCCGCAGCAGCAGCGGCGCCGTGGCGATCCCCATCCGCGCCGCCACCTCGGCGGGCTGGCGGCGCATGCGGACATGCGAGATGCCCGCTGCGGAGACGAGCACGAGCTTCTCGAACCGCCCCGGCTCCTGGACCGCCGTCTCGGCCGCGATGAAGCCGCCCATCGAGTTGCCGACGATCGTCGGCGCTCTTCACCCCGAGGGCATCGCAGAAGTCGAAGATGAACCGGCCGAAGGCCTCGACCGAGAGCTCCCAGTCCGGCATCGGGCTGTCGCCGAACCCGGGCAGGTCGAGGGCGATGACGCGGTGTTCGCGCGCGAAGTAGGGGATGTTCTCGAGCCAGTTCGGCCATGAGCCCGAGAGCCCGTGGACCAGCAGGAGGCGCCTTTCCGGACTCGGGGCCCCATCTCGACGTAGTTGACGTTCCTGGCGCCACCGACGTCGATCGCGGTGCAGGTGCTCGCGCCAGTCGATCCGCAGCCACTCGGGATCGGGGTCGCCATAGGGGTCCGGGCCCTCCGCGGGCGTGGGGTCGGGAAGCTCGGCGCGGGGCGGCGTGAACGGGAAGAACTCCTCGAGGAGCTGGGTGGTGAGGCTGGTGCGCTCCTCGGCGGCCTGTGAGGCCATCACGCGTACCCCATCCGCTCGAGCACCGGGATCTCGTGGATCTGCGGTGGCTGGAGGTGGTCCCAGAGGATGCCGCGGGGGCGGTCGTAGGCGCGCTCGACGTCGATCGCGGCGCGCGGGGTGACGATCAGGTCGACCGGCAGGTCGTGCGTCGGTCATCATCAGGTGCTCGCGCAGGATCTGGATCGGGTGGACGGTGGTCGCGACGAACGTGTGGGCGTCGATCTTGCCCTCCTCGATCAGGAGCCCGTACTCGAGATCCGAGAAGCCGCCGCCCTTGCCGACCCGAGCGCCGCTGAGGTTGACGGCGACCGAGCCGCAGAGGACGAAGTCGATCTCGGGGATCTCCTCCAGGGCGACCACCTTGCCGTGCCGCAGGGCGCCCTTGATCGTCGCCGCCTCTCGAACGGCGGCCTTCGACAGCCGCTTGCGGGTCGAGCAGCCGGAACGGGTGCTGGTCGCGCAGCCGCGGGACCGCCATCACGAGCTTCTTGCCCTGCTCGAGCGCGAGGCGCCGGGCGTGGGTCTGCGGGGAGTCGGGGTTGGTCTTGATCACCTGGGCGCGCTTCCACAGGCGGTGCTGGGCGAGCTTCTCGGCGGCCAGCTTGGCCCCGGCGAAGTTCGGGAACGCGGCCCTCGGCGCCCGGAAACCGCGAGACCCCCTCGCGTTCCATCGCCCGCCAGACGGCGCGTCTCACCTGGTCCTTGGAGCGCATGCAGGCAAAACATATTGGCCACAGGGCAGCGCGGCGCAGGGCTGCCACAATGCGACGCCGATGGCTGACGAGCAACGCACATCCCTGGCCGACCACCCGGTCCCGGCCGAGGACGCCGGCGAGGCGGGCGCGGGGCAGCAGCTGCCCGAGCGCCGGCCCGCGGAGGTCATGCGCGAGCTGCTGCCCGCGATCGAGCCCGAGCGGCGCCTGAACGACTGGGGTCGCTCGGAGCGGGTCGAGGGGCTTCATGGACGCGACCCTGATCGAGTTCTTCTACCGCTACTGGTTCCGGACCGAGGTCGAGGGGATCGACAACGTGCCCTCCGACAGCGGCGCCCTGCTCGTCTCCAACCACGCGGGCGCGCTGCCGCCCGACGCGGCGATGATCGGCAAGGCGATCCGCGAGGAGCACCCCCATCCGCGGCCGCTCTACCTCACCGTCGAGCACTTCTTCAAGGGCTATCCCGGGTTCTCGATGCTGATCCCGAAGATCGGCGGCGTCGCCGCGCACCCGGCGAACGTCCACCGGCTGCTCTACGACGAGCGCCAGCTGGTGCTGGTCTTCCCCGAGGGCCGCAAGGGGACCGAGAAGCTCTACCGAGACCGCTACCGGCTGCGGCGCTTCGGCCGCGGCGGATTCGTCGAGGCGGCGATGCGCGCCGAGGCGCAGATCGTGCCGACCTGCGTCGTCGGCGCCGAGGAGTCGGCGCCGATCTTCGGCCACGTGGACGTCCTGCGAAAGCTGACGGGGCTCATCTACTTCCCGATCACGCCGACCTTCCCGTGGCTGGGGCCGTTCGGGATGCTCGGCTACCTGCCCGCGAAGTTCAAGATCCGCTTCCTGGAGCCGATCGACACCGTCGAGCTGGGTGGGGCGGAGGCCGCGGAGGACAAGGCGCTGGTCCAGACGCTCGCGCAGGAGATCAGGGCGCAGATCCAGGAGAACCTGCACGAGATGCTCGCCAAGCGGAAGTCCGTTTGGTTGGGATGACGCGTCACTGGAGGCCCCGCGGGACACCGAAACTCGCCGCGTCCTGGTCACCGGCCTGTCCACCTACTGGGGCGGGCGGCTGGCGCAGGCGCTCGAGAGCTTCGAGCACATCGAGGCGATCATCGGCGTCGACAGCGAGGCCCCGACCCGCGAGCTCGAGCGCACCGAGTACGTGAAGGTCTCGAACCAGCACTCGCTGCTGGAGCGCATCGTCCGGGCGGCGGAGATCGACACCGTGATCGACACGCGCCTGGTCGTCAACTCGCTCATGGCGCCGCCGCGTCTCGCGCACGAGAACAACGTGATCGGGACGATGAACATCCTCGCCGCCTGCACGGGCTCCGGACTCGCCGGTCCGGAAGGTTCGTCTTCAAGAGCTCCGACCCACTACTACGGCGCCGAGCAGGACGACCCGGCCTTCTTCACCGAGGAGATGGGGCGCCCGCATCCGCCGCGCACCGGGCTCGAGCGCGACATCGTCGAGGCCGAGGCAGGCGGTGCAGCGAGTTCGCGCAGCGAAACCCGGAGGTCGACGACCACCATCCTGCGCTGCGCGAACGTCCTCGGCCCGGACGTCGACACCGCGTTCACGCGGATGTTGCGGCTGCCGATGGTGCCCATGGTGCTGGGCTTCGACCCGCGGCTCCAGTTCGTCCACGAGGACGACGTCGTCCACGCGCTCGAGCACGCCGCCTTCCACCTCACGCCGGGCATCTACAACGTCGCCGCCGACGGCGTGCTCGCGCTGTCGGAGATCATCGACCTGGTGGGCAAGATTGCCGCGCCGGTCCTGCCGCCCTGGGGAACGGGGGTCGCGACGAGCTCGCTGCGGCGCCTGGGCTTCCGGATCCCGGTCGAGATGCGTCAACCAGCTGCGGTTCGGCCGCGGCGTCGACAACCGGCTCTTCAAGGCGACCGGGTTCGACTACGGATACACGACCCGCGAGGCCGTGATCAAGCTTGTCCGAGCACCTGCGCCTGGCCCCGGTCATGCGCGGCACCGAGCAGGAGTACACGTACGAGCGCGAGGTCGAGGAGTTCCTGCGCTGGAGCCCGAACGTGCGGCGCGAGCATCCGGGCGAGCGGGGCGGCGTGGCCGCCGACCGCGAGCCGCTCGGGTTCTGACGCCGGTCGGATCGCTGACGCAAGCTTGCTTGCGACGTCGGTTTCGAGCCGGCCTGCGCTGACCGGCCCCCTACACTGATCCGGGGTCAGTTCCTTGGGACGTAGGGCACAGATAGCTCTCGCCTCCGTCGTGGGGATCTTCATCGCGGTGGCCGTGGCCGCCTACGCGATCGATCGCGCGAACTCGGACAAGATCGCCGACGGCATCCGGATCGGCGGGGTCAACGTCGGCGGCATGTCTTCCGACCAGGCCAAGTCGCAAGCTCCAGGCGAAGCTGGTCAAGCCGCTTGACAAGCCGGTGACGGTGACCTACGGCGGGACGAAGTACGTCCTCAACCCGGATCAGCTCCAGGTCCGCGCCGACATCAACGGCATGGTCAACGCGGCGCTGCGGGCGAGCCACCAGGGGAGCTTCCCCTCGCGGGTCTGGCGCTACACGACCGGCGGCTAGGTCGATCGCGAGATCACGCCGCACATCACCTACTCGTCCAAGGCGCTCGACGACTTCGTCAAGAAGGTCGCCAGCGACGTCAACACGCCCGGCCACGACGCGACCGTCGAGTCCCTCGCCGGCCTCGCTCAACGCGGTGCCGGGCAAGGACGGGGTCTCGCTCGTGAGCGACAAGCTGCGCACTGAGCTCCGCGGCGCGATCGAGAGCCAGCACGACCGAACGGTCAAGGCGCCGGTGCAGAAGATGAAGCCGCAGGTCACGACCGACCAGCTCGCCGCGAAGTACCCGATCTACCTCACGATCGACCGCGGCAACTTCCAGCTTCGCCTCTGGAAGAACCTGAAGCTCGTCAAGACCTACACGATCGCGGTCGGCCAGCAGGGGCTCGAGACGCCCGCCGGCACCTACACGATCGACGACAAGCAGGTCAACCCCTCCTGGCACGTGCCCGACTCGGCCTGGGCCGGGAGCCTCGCCGGGCAGGTGATCCCGCCGGGCCCGGAGGACCCGATCAAGGCGCGCTGGATGGGCTTCTTCAACGGCGCCGGCATCCACGGCACCGACGAGATCTCGTCGCTCGGCACGCGCCGCCTCGCACGGCTGCGTGCGGATGGCGATCCCCGACGTGATCGAGCTCTACGACCAGGTCCCGCTGGGCACGCCGATCTACATCGGCGAACTGATCGCGCAGCCCAGCCTGCACCGGCAGGCGTGGCGGGCAGCGACGGCGAAGCTCCCCGGCATGAGCGACCAGACGGCTGAGCCGGCCACAAGCCCGGCGTGGGAGGCGGCCCTCCTCGACTTCCGGCGCGAGCTCGAGCGGCGCGGTGTCGTCGCGCCACACCCTGCGCGCCTACGGCGGCGACCTCGCGGAGCTCGCCGAGTGGGCGACGCGCAGCGGCAAGGAGCCGGGCAGCCTCGCCTACCGCGACCTGCGCAGCTACGCGGCCGCGCTCTCCGAGCGCGGGCTGGCGCGGGCCAGCGTCTCGCGCAAGCTCGCGGCCGTGCGGAGCTTCCACGACCACCTCGCGCGGACCGGCGCGGCGCACGCAGAACCCGGCCGAGCTGCTGCCGATGCCGAAGAAGGCGTCGCGCCTGCCACGGGTGCTCGGGCCCGACGAGATCGCCCGGCTCCTCGACCGGATCCCGGCCTCCGGGCCGCTGGAGGTGCGTGACCGCGCGATGCTCGAGGTCACCTACGCCTGCGGCCTGCGCGCGGAGGAGATCGTCAACCTCGACTGCCGACGCGGTCGACTTCGACTCGGAGGCGCTGCGGGTCACCGGCAAGGGGTCGAAGACGCGGATCGTGCCGATCGGGGAGCCCGCTCAGCGCGCCCTGGACCGCTACCTGCGCCAGGCGCGGCCCGCGCTCGCCGAACGACCGCGCCGAGCCGGCCCTGTTCCTGTCGCGGCGCGGCAGGAGGCTGTCGCCGTCCGACGTCCGCCGGCGGCTCGACCGCTGGGTGCGCGAGGCGGCCGTCGCGGGGCACGTCTCGCCGCACACGCTGCGCCACTCGTTCGCGACCCATCTGCTCGAGGGCGGCGCGGACCTGCGCTCGATCCAGGAACTCTTGGGCCATTCGAGCGTCTCGACCACGCAGGTCTACACGCGCGTGGAGCCGGGGCGGCTGAGCCGCGAGTACGCACGTTCTCATCCACGGGCCTAGCGCGCGGCGGATAGGTTTCACAAGGGGAGCCGATGGAGACAAACGTCAAAGCCGTCGAACTCCGGGAGCTCTGGCAGCGCTACAAGGACGACGGGGACGAGCGCGCGCGGGAGCGCCTCGTCGTCGCCTACTCGCCGCTGGTCAAGTTCATCGCCGGCCGGATGGCGTCCGGGCTCCCGTCCCACGTCGAGGAGTCCGACCTGATCTCCTACGGCCTGCTCGGGCTGATCGGCGCGATCGAGCGATTCGATCCCGACCGCGAGATCAAGTTCGAGACCTTCGCCGTGGCCCGGGTCAAGGGCGCGATCATCGACGAGCTGCGCTCGCTCGACTGGGTGCCGCGCTCGGTTCGCGCCCGTGCCCGCGACGTCGAGAAGGCGCACGCCGAGCTCGAGGCCGAGCTGCAGCGGGCGCCGACCGACGAGGAGATGGCGGCGAAGCTCGACATCGAAGTCGAACGAGTTCAACGACTCGCTGCTCGAGATCGCGAACTCCTCGGTGCTGGCGCTCGACGACCTGTGGACGTTCGCCGACCCCGAGGGCGGCGCGGGCGCGATCTCGGTGCTCGACACGATCCACGACCCCAACGCGGTCGACCCGGAGACCGAGGCCCAGGCGTCGGAGCTCAAGGACCGGCTCGCCGACGCGATCGAGTCGCTGCCGGAGCGCGAGCGCCTCGTGGTCGCCCTCTACTACTACGAGAACCTCACCCTCCGCGAGATCGGCGAGGTGCTCGGGGTCACCGAGTCGCGCGTCTCCCAGCTCCACACCAAGGCGGTGCTGGCGCTGCGCTCGCGGTTCGCCAGCCGCCCATAGGCCACGCCTGGCGCCGAGGACATATATTGCAGCCCGTGGGGCACAAGGCCGCCGACCGGATCCGCAACGTCGCGCTGATCGGCCATCGGGGGAGCGGGAAGACCAGTCTCTGCGAGGCGCTCCTGTTCGAGGCCGGGGTCGTCAACCGGCTGGGGCAGGTCGACGACGGCTCCACGGTCTCCGACTTCGAGGAAGACGAGCAGGAGCGCTCGATGTCGATCGGCGCGAGCGTGGCGTCGTTCGACTACTCGGACCGCAAGATCAACCTGATCGACACGCCCGGCGAGCAGTCCTTCGTCGCCGAGGCCCTGGGCGCGCTGCGCGTCGTCGACGCGGCGGTCGTCGTCGTCAACGCGGTCATGGGGGTCGAGGTCCACACCGAGCGGCTCTGGCAGCGCGCGGACGAGGAGGGCCTCGCGCGGCTCGTCTTCGTGAACATGCTCGACCGCGAGCGGGCCGACTTCTTCCGCTCGCTCGACTCGCTCAAGGAGGCCTTCGGGGCCCACGTGGTCGCGACCGAGATCCCGATCGGGTCCGAGCACGAGGTGCGCGGCGTCATCGACCTGATCGACATGAAGGCGTTCACCTACGAGGGCGACCGGGCGCGGCAACGCGACCGAGGGGGAGATCCCCGACGATCTGCGGGCGCAGGCCGAGGAGTACCGCGAGAAGCTCATGGACGAGGTCGCGGAGAACTCCGACGAGCTCATGGAGCGCTACCTCGAGGGCGAGGAGATCTCGCATTCGGAGATCGTCACCGCGCTGAAGAAGGGCGTGACCGAGGGCCACCTGTTCCCGGTCACGTGCGGCGTGGCGACCCACAACCTCGGCACCAACCGCCTGCTCGAGGCGTTCGTCGAGGACGTGCCCTCGCCGGCAGATGCGCGGCGGCATCAAGGCGCTCGACGGCGACGGCGACGAGATCGAGATCGAGCCCACGAGGACGGCGACCTGGTCGCCTACGTGTTCAAGACCACCGCCGACCCCTACACCGGCCGCATCAACATGCTGCGCGTCTACTCGGGTTCCCTGAGCTCCGACTCGCAGGTCTTCAACGTCACCCGCCAGGCCAAGGAGCGGATCGGCCAGCTCGCGGCGCCCCTCGGCAAGGAGACCAAGACGATCGACGAGCTCGGCCCCGGCGACATCGGCGCCGTGGCCAAGCTGCGCGACACGCAGGCGGGCGACGTCCTCGCGGCCAAGGACGCGGCGGTGTCGTTCCCGCCGCTCGACCTGCCCTCGCCGGTCATGGCGTTCGCGTTCGAGCCCAAGTCGAAGGGCGACGAGGAGAAGGCGGCCAGCGCGCTCCGCCGCCTCGAGGAGGAGGACCCGACCCTCGACGTCCACCGCGACCCCGACACCGGCGAGCAGATCATCGCCGGCCTGACCCAGGTCCACGTCGAGGTCATCGTCGATCGGATGAAGCGCCGCTACGGCGCCGAGATCGAGCTTCACCCGCCGCGGGTTCCCTATCTGGAGACGATCCGCAAGCCGGCGAAGGCGCACGGCCGCTACAAGAAGCAGACCGGCGGCCGGGGCCAGTTCGGCGACTGCCACATCGAGATCGAGCCGGTCGAGACCGGCACCGGGTTCGAGTTCGTGAACGCGATCAAGGGGGGCGTCATCCCGGGCGGCTTCATCCCCGCGGTCGAGAAGGGGATCTCGGAGGCGATGCAGCAGGGGGTCCTCGCCGGCTACCCCATCAAGGACCTGCGCGTCCGCCTCTTCGACGGGCAGCACCACTCGGTGGACTCCTCGGAGATGGCGTTCAAGATCGCCGGCTCGATGGCTTTCAAGCAGGCCGCGGCGGAGGCGGACCCGTATCTGCTCGAGCCGATCGTGCGGGTGACCATCACCGTCCCCGAGGAGAACGTGGGCGACGTGGTCGGCGATCTCAACTCCCGGCGCGGGCGCCCGCTGGGCGTCGAGCCGAAGGGCGCGATGACCGAGATCAAGGCCGAGGTGCCGATGGCCGAGGTCCTGGACTACGCGACTGACCTGCGCGCCATGACCGGCGGCAGGGGGGACTACTCGATGGAGTTCGAGCGCTACGAGGAGGTCCCCGGCCACATCGCTCAGAAGGTGGTCGCGGAGGCCCAGGAGGCGGGCGAGAAGACCGCGGCCTGAAGCGCCGTTGCTACGTTGGGGTCGTGGCGGACGCACACGACCCATTTCCCGCCTGCGATGTCTGCGGGCGGACGATCCTCAAGGGCGAGCAGATCCATGAGTACCTGACGGACTCGCGACAGCGGATCCGCGTCTGCTCGCTGTGCCGCTCGCGCGCGGAGTCGTCGGGGTGGATTCCGGTCTCGATGGCCCACACCGTCGCCGAGGAGGCGCCCAAGCGATCGCGGGGGCTCGCCCTCGGGCAGCGACTGAGGGGCGCAGCGGCCCGGGCTCGGGCTGGTCGGGGCGGCCGCGGCGGCGCCGCGCGACATGAGGAGACGGCGGCCGGGCGTCCCGAGCCGGCATGGGACGACTTCGACGCCGCCATGGGACAGCCCGACGAGGAGGCCTGGCCGCCCCCGCCCGACGAGGAGCAGCCCGAGCCGGTCGCGGAACCCGACGCCGCCGCCGAGGCGGTCGCGCCGCCTGAGCCCGAGCAGGCTCCCGAGGCAGAAGCCGAAGCCGGAGCCGCCGAGGAGCCCGAGAAGCGGCCGCGAGGGCGAAAGCCCGCCAAGCCGCGGGCAAAGCGGCAGAGCCGGCCCCGGGCGGCCGCGAAGCAGGAGACTGCCGCCGGCAGCCAGAGCACGACCCGCAAGGCGAAGAGGGGACCCGAGGCCCTCATGCGCCGCGCGGTTGAGCGCTTCAACTCCAGCGAGGAGCGCCGGAAGGTCGCCGGCCTGATCCGATCGCTCGGGGAGCCCAATGCAGCCGTGAAGCCCGACCAGCGCCGCCAGCTCGCTCTGGTGACGGTCGCCTGGGAGCTCTCCTGGTACCAGTGGGAGGTCGGAGCCGACGGGGACGGCGACGACGGTGAGCCGGTTCGCGAGGTAGCCAAGGGCGCCGAGCTCTCGGAGCTCGACGAGGAGGCGAGAGCCTGGAACGCCGCCGTCGACGAGGACGGGACGCTTCGCCTACGCTCCGCCACGGAGCAGCCGGAGCAGGCGGCCCAGGAAGCTTGAGCGAGCGGCTGGTCGTCCACGTCGACGGCGGCGCGCGCGGCAACCCGGGCCCCGCGGCGATCGCGGCCGTGCTCGCCGACCCGGACGGCACGGTCCTCGAGGAGCGATCCGAGGCGATCGGCCATGCGACGAACAACGTGGCCGAGTACCGGGCGCTCCTCCTGGGCATCGAGCGGGCGCGCGCGCTGGGCGCGAAGGAGCTGGAGCTCGTGGGCGACTCGGAGCTGATCGTCAAGCAGGTCCGTGGGGAGTACCGGGTGAAGGACGCGAGCCTGCGCGAGCTTCACGCGCGCGTTGTTGCGGGCCTCTCAGACTTCGACCGCTGGTCGATCCGCAACGTTCCGAGGGAGGAGAATGAGCACGCGGACCGCCTCGTCAACGAGGCGCTCGACGCAAACGACTAGAGGAGGCGCAGATGGCGGTTCGCACGGCAGACGCAAGATGGGAGGGCGCGCTTCAGGACGGCAGCGGGACGATGGCCCTCGGAAGCGGCGCCTCCGAGGGCCAGTACTCCTACTCCTCGCCCTTCGAGGAGGGAACGGGGACAACCCTGAGGAGCTGATCGGCGCGGCTCACGCTGGGTGTTTCTCAATGGCCCTTGCCCCCACTCTCGCCGAGGCGGGACACGAGGCGACTCGGATCCAGACGAACGCCCGCGTCACCCTGGAGCCGACGGAGCGGGCCGACGATTACGAGGATCGAGCTCCAGACGGAGGGCGAGGTCCCCGGCCTCGACGCCGATGAGTTCCAGCGACAGGCCGAGGCCGCCAAGGCGGGCTGCGCGGTGTCGAGGGCCCTCGCGGGGGTCGACATCCCCTCGACGCGACCCTCGCCGGCGCCTAGCGGCGGCACCGGGCAGGCGCTGCGCCGCGGCTAGAATCCCCGTTCGCGCGGCTGTAGCTCAGTTGGCTAGAGCGTCTGCTTGCCATGCAGAAGGTCGTGGGTTCGAATCCCATCAGCCGCTCTCCGCTTTCCCGCTTGATCAAGGGCTTTCTGTGGTTACCGGCGCCGCGCGAGTGGGGGCCCCGCTAGCTGTCGGGGTACATCGGGGTACAAATTGACCTTCTGCATCGGCTGTGCCCTGGTCCGAGGCCGGAGCGGTGAAGCGCAGGCACGCCGACGAACGGCTCGCGCGCGGGATCACGAAATGCTGCATGAGAACCCTCCATCAGCCTTCTCCTACAAGGCCGTCAGCCTTGCGCGTCGAGGCGCGAGTGTCGCTTATCGTCGAGAGGAGCAGCGGTTGGGCGCCAACTCGGGGGCTGCGGGAGCGCTCCTGGCACGCGAAAGCGACAGCGGCGGTCCTGCATTCGGGTCAGAGCGGAGATACTGCGTAGGCGATGTCGCAGGAGGACGCCCACCGCATCCGTCGCGCCTACGAGGTCTGGAACGAATCGGGTCCGGCAGCTGTGACCGAGGAGTTCTGGGCCGAGGATGCCATCTACCGCGAGGGACCGGGCTGGCCCGATGCCGGTGTCTACCGAGGACGGGCCGCGGCGCTCGAACGGATGCAGAGCCTGATCGATCTTCTGGGGCCGATCGCGGTACACCTCGATGAACTGATCGACGTTGGCGATGGCCGCTTCGTTGCCTGCACCCGCATCGTCGGCGAGAGCGAAGCGGATGCCCCCTACACGCGGTCCTTCGCCGTCGTTCACCGCCTGCGGGACGGCCTCATCGTCGAGGCCGACTACTACCTGGACCGCGAGCAGGCTCTCGAAGCGGTCGGGCGTACGGAGTAGCCGATGTCGCAGGGGAACATCTGGAACCTCCAGATCAGCTTCGTCGGCTCGGGCGAGGAAGCGGAACGAGCCAGCGGCATCATCATCGCGGCGCGGAAACGAGGAAGGCCGGTCTACGGCGAGGGGCCGTGGTGGAACGTCCGCTACGAGGATTTCGCTACTCGGGCGGCCGCGCTTGACGCTCTGAGCAGCGATCTGGACCAGATCGACACGGATTGGCGGGACGTACTCGCCGTGCGCTAGGAAGTCACGAGGCGCTCCGCGAATCGGCGAAGCGGCCGGGCCGCGGGAGTAGGCGCGCAACTCTTTCGGGGCCGTTCCCGTGACCGTGCCAGCGCCGCAACAACGAGTATTGGCCCCGACGCGAGATACTGCGCGGCGATGCCGCGGGAGAGGGGCCTGAGCAGACAGAACGGGGTGTCCTTCGTCGAGGGCTATGGACGCACTTGGGAAAACTGGGATTTCGACGGCTTCCTCGACTTGTTCAGCGACGACGTGGTCTATGTCGCTCACGCGACGGAGGAGACGGTCGTGGGGCGAACGGCGCTGTCGAGCTACATCCGCAAGGAGGCAGAGGACCAGGGGCAGGCAAGCGTTCGAATCGGAGGCCCGGTGATCGAGGGCGACCATGTCGCCGTCGAGTTCTGGGTTACGAGGACCAATCAGGGTGAAGACTGGACAACCGCCGGTTGCTTCGTCGCACAACTCGGTTCGGACGGGCGATGCACCTTCTTCCGCGAATACTGGTTCGACGTAGAGGGGCATACGGGTCCTTACGCAGGATGGGGCGAGTAGGCGATGTCGCAGCAGAACGTGGAAGTCGTGCAGCGGTTCGTCGAAGCCCTCGACCGCCGTGACTACGACGACGCGATCCCCTGCCTTCACGGCGACGCCGAGTGGCACAACACGGCGGCGTTCCCGGGACCCCGCACGGTCTCCGGGCCGACAGCCATCGTCGAGTTCTGGAGGGGGCTCGTCGAGTCGTTCGACCCGGCCGAGGGTGGGACCGAGGTCGAGAACATCACGGCGAGCGGCGACCACGTGGTGGCAGGAGTCCATTCTCAGGGCATCGGGGCTGGCAGCGGAGTTCCGATCGACGTGCGCTATGCACTCAGCTTCTCCCTGCGAAGCAAGAGGATCGCGCGGGTTGCTGTCAGCGGTGACTACGCGACCGCCCTCGAAGCCGCCGGGCTATCGGTGTAGGCGATGTCGGAGGAGAACGTGGAGCTGGTCCGCGAGGCTTATGACCTCGACCTTTTCACTGCATCCTCCGACACGATCGACCGCTATTTCCGCGACTACGCCGATGAGGCGTTCGAGTTTCGCCTGCCTCCCGATCACCCTGAGGGGGAGCAGGTCTTCCGCGGACGAGATGGGGCCAGCCATCTCCTTGCGACGATGAAGGACGTGTGGGGGGAATGGCGGTTCGAGCCGGAGCGGTTCATCGACGCTGGCGACCGCGTGGTCGTATTCGTGCGAATCCTCGCCCAGGGTCTCGCGGGCGCGGCCCCGATCGAGTTGCAGACGGCGCACGTTTGGACCGTCCATGATGGCCGCGCCATATCAGTTCACATGTTCCGGGATCGCGCCGAGGCCCTCGAAGCCGCCGGGCTGCGGGAGTAGGTAGTCGGGGTACTCAAGCGCATGTTCTTGCGGCGCGCGCGAGCGGCGACGGCGCAGTCCTTTCGCTTGCGATCCCGGGTTTCGGACCCGTCCGCACCCGCGGTCTCCAAGCAACTGCCCCGGCGATCTTGGTCGTCCTCCTTGGCCGTTGGTCATCGAACCGCCCGGCCTGGGTACTTACTACGGAGCGACGAGTCGTAGTGAGCACGGTTGGCACCAGGCCCACATCGGGGCATGGTTGACCCAAACGGGCATCGAGGCGGCGCCCGACAAACCTGATCGGAGGTGGGCATTGACTAAGCCAATCCGGAGGAGAGGCCTCATCGCGGCCCTGATCGTTGCCGCGCTTGTCGTCGTCCCGGTGATGGTCGCAGCGCCAGTCGCGGCGGCCCCGAAAGCCGTGATGGCGAGCAAGGAGGACTCGTTCGAGGGACCGATAACCAAGGTCAACAGGGCGAAGCACACGTTCAAGCTGAACGACCACCACCGGGGGGTCGTCAAGATCAAAGCCAACAAGGGGACCCGCTACGAGCATCTGAGCGGGTTCGGGGCTCTGCACAAGGGCCTCAAGGTCGACGTGAAGGCCCACAAGAAGAATGGCCGCTGGATCGCCGACAAGATCGACAAGGCGAGCTCCCACCACTAAGTCCCTCCTCTCTCCGAGCGCAGTGGCCCCCGGGCGCCTCGCCTGAGGGCCGCTCGTTTGCCTAGACGTTTCGTCCCACCGGGTCAGCCCTCGAAGGAGGCGGTCGAAGCCGCCGGGCTGCGGGAGTAGGCGATGTCGCCGGAGGCGGAGGTCGTCCGTCGCTACTACGGAGGAGCTGCGCCGGAGCTGCCTCGTGTCAAAGCTTCGGCTGCCTAGTTGTAATACCTGAGCCCGTTGTTTCATCCGGGCCTCCTTGAAGGCTGGGGGTGTCAAGCCACCCAGCATCAAGGAGGTAGTCCGGATGAAGCTCCACGCTGATATGGAACCCGGGTTTGTCAAGCGGCCAGTGTCGAATGGGCCGCAATCTGCGGGCGAAAATGCAACCCAGGAACGGCGCTCCCGGGGCGCCGCGAGCCGAAGAACCAGCTTGGTCGACTGCCGTGAGTCAGGCTGATATTCGAGGACTGGCTACCTCATGACCCTTGTTCGTCGCGGACCTGCCCTCTAACGACGGGCGCCACCGCCGAGACGGCTGCCCATAGCGTGGATCGCAGGCCCTCAGCGCGACGAGACCGGTCTTCGAGCTGCTCGCCGGCGCCCCGGCAACGCCGGGACGGGCTCTTTTGGTTTCAGTCGATCGTCGCCGCCTCCCAGACGAAACAGGCGAGCTCGCGGGCGCAGGCAACCGCCACCGTTCCGGCCGGCTTGCGCCGTCTCCCGCGCAGATGCGCCCATCGTGCATGCAGCCGCTCCTGGGCTCGCCACGAGATTTCGCAGACGCGGGGGTCTTGACCGTCCTGGCGACGCCGCAGCTCGCTGCTGAGCTTTGGCGTGCGTGCGTAGTGATGAGCGGCCTCGACCAGCAGGCGCCGGGCGTGCTTGGAGCCCGCCTTGGTGATCCCGCCCTGGCGACGCCTCTCGTCGGAGGTCCGCTCGGACGGGGTGATGCCCAGGTGGCCAGCGAGCAGCTTCGGTTTGCGAAAGCGCGCGAAATCGCCGACCTCAGCGCAGATTCCCGCCGCCGAGAGCGTGTCGATGCCTCGAAAGCAGCGGAGGCGCGCGATCAGCTCGGCATAGGGGCTCTCGGGCACCAGCTCGCCGATCGTTCGATCGAGCACTCCGCGTCGCTGCGCGAGGCCGTCGACGGCGACCAGGTAGTCGACAAAGCTCGCTTGGGCCGCGAGATCCGAGAAGTGCAGGCGCTCAAGCCAGCGGTGATGCGCCACGGTCCAGTTTCGTCCCGGCCCCGGAAAGCGAAGCCCATGACGGAGCAGGAACTTGGAGAGGCGGTGGCGGGCGCGCATGAGATCGCCGCGCAGGTCCTCGCGGCAGCGCAGCAGGTCACGGAAGCGTTCCTCGGCGATTGTCGGCACGTGGACGAAGCGCAGCTCGCCGGCGGCGAGCAGTCGCGCCAAGCGCTCGGCGTCTCGACGGTCGGTCTTGACTCGATCGGCTGGCGCTTTGGGGATCAAGCCCGGCGCGGCGACCCGAAGATCGATCCCGCGCTCCGCCGCGGTCCGCGCGAGGCCAAAGCCGGTCGGTCCTGCCTCATAGACCGCGATCAGCTCCTCACCGATTCGCTCGAGGTGGGGAAGCACCGCCTCCGGTGGGCCCTCGATCCGCCTGCGAATGGCCTCGCCGGTGGCGAGGTCGAGCGAGAACAAATGGGTCTGCTTCGCATGGACGTCGAGACCCACGCGCGGCATAGTGTTGGACACGGTCGGCACCTCCCAAAGTTGGGGTGTCGGCCGGAGGCCCGTCCTCCGGCCCAGTCCCCGCACTTCTTTGCGCGGGGTGTCGGCCTGTCTATCTGGCTCCGAAGACGTCGCTTAGTGACCGGCCGCGTTCCATAGGGTCTAGCGCCGCTCTCAGCCTGAAAAAGCGCCAGCTCCTCGTTCAGAGGATCGTCAAGGAGGGATGGTCGCTGACGAAGGCGGCCGAGGCCGCCGAAGTGAGCGAGCCGACCGCCCGCAAGTGGGCGCAGCGTTATCGCTCCGAGGGCGAGCTCGGGCTGCTCGATCGCCCCTCGGCCGCCAACCACGTCCACAATCGCACGCCCGAGGATCGCGTCCAGGTGATCTGCGCGCTTCGCCGGCTGCGGATGACCGGCGCCGAGATCGCCGAGATCCTCGAGATGGCACCGACCACGGTCTCGGGCATCCTCACCCGCTCCGGCCTCGGCCGGCTCGGCCGGCTGGGGATGGAGCCGGCGCAACGCTATGAGCGCTCTCGTCCCGGCGAGCTGCTTCACATCGACGTCAAGAAGCTCGGGCGGATCGAGCGTGGCGCCGGACATCGCGCCACCGGCCGACGGCGCCGCAACCCTCGCAAGATCGACGGCTCGGGAATCCGCCGCTCCCAGGTCGGCTGGGAGGCCGTCCACGTCTGCGTCGACGACGCCACCCGACTCGCCTACGTCGAGGTGCTGAAAGACGAGAAGGCAATCACCGCGGTTGGCTTTCTGCGCCGCGCGGTTCGCTTCTACCGCCGCCACGGGGTCTCGGTCGAGGCGGTGATGACCGATAACGGCTCCGCCTACGTCTCGGCGGTTCACTCGATCGCCTGCCGGGCGCTCGGCATCCGTCACCTGAAGACCAGGCCCTATCGGCCGCAGACCAACGGCAAGGCCGAGCGCTTCATCCGCACCATGCTCGGCGGCTGGGCCTACGGCGCGATCTACCGGAACTCGGCCGAGAGAACCGCGGCGCTTGAGGGCTGGCTATGGCGCTACAACTTCAAACGTCCACACGGTTCCCTCGGCCGCAGGCCGCCCGCAGCTCGCTTAGCCGAGCTGAACAACCTGCTCGGGTCTTACAAACCTCGCAAACGAGCCTTCCGGCTCGGACCTGCAAACCACGCTCACCGAGAAAACCGACCGAGTTGCGACAGGCACAGCCCGGGGGGCGCGTGGTGTGAAGAAACCAGCCCGGTCGCCCGTCATGGACGATGGGCGCGGCTGGTTTCGAACCAGCGACCTCTCGCGTGTGAAGCGGCAGGCCTGAGGAGGTCAGAAACCGCATCAACAAGCGGTATGCACTGTTCTGGGCATCGGCAACGCGGCCCGGCGGATTACCGTGGATTACGCACGATTACCGGGGATTCGGGCAGAGAATGCGGCTTTCTGCCCAGAGGCAAAGTGGGGGCACCGATGACCCCCCCAAGCGTTTGGGGGGAGAGAAGAGAAAGATCTAGAGAACGGGACTCAAGCGGGGATCAGCGGAGCCGCCGAGTCGGCAGGCAGTAGCGCTTGCGCCTCGACCCTAGGCCCTCCCGGCCGAACAAGGGTCAGGTGGCACTGCCGCCTTCTCACTCTCAACCTCGCCGGTGCGCCTACAGCGTGCTACGACGGTGGGCAGTCGCTGCTGGGTTTGCGCCTGATGGGCAGTTGCCCGCCCTGGTTGGCGGGCTGAACGAAGAAAGCAGTGATCGTGGCCTCCGTCGAGGGCTTCTTGTCGGTGAGGCCGTTGGCGTTCGTCCGGATCTGAAAGTCCGCCGTGCGCTGGCCATTGGGCACTAGGAGCGAGCGGGTCGTTTCGCCTGGGTTGCCGGACACCGGCGAGCCATCCACCAGCTTCGCGTTCGCGCCGTCAGACCAAAGGATCACCTTGGTGCCCCTGTCCGCCCTGTCCACCTTCTTCCCGAGCGTGACCCGCCCCGTGATCACCTCGTTCTCGCAGGTCGTCCCGGCGTCGGCGACGCGCGCGGGATCGCTCTGGGTGACCTTCGATCCGTTCGCGTGAAGCAGCTCGATCTTCTCGAGCGGCTTGCAATTGTCCCCGTCGACATATGTCTCATCTGGGCACGGGAGCACCCTGGACGGGTCAAGCTGCACGTGCACCGCCGTCGGCGGCTTCCTGTGGCCTGGGAGCTCGACCGTGCGGCCGAACTTCTCTCGCCTCAGTTGTCCTCTGGCGCCGTAGCGGTACGGCTCGAGGTAGCTGTCGATCATGGTCACCGGGGTTGCAAAGTAAAAGCCCACTGAACCCAACGCGGGCATCGGGCACCTAACGGCGTCTCGGTAGCACGCCTTCCAGCGGCCCCACGTCGGTACATCGATGTTCGACGTCGAGGAAGGTTTCGGCTTCTCGACCTGGTAGTGGATGCCGGAGAAGCAACCATCCTTGGTGCTGTCGCTCCTGACGTCGCATGGGTTCGCGGCGTAGAACTCCCAGCTGTACTGATCACCGGCACCCGATCGGTTCACGAAGCTCCAGTCCTTCTGGGAATACGTTCTCGAGTTCGAATACGTGTAGGAGGCGTTTACGCCTCCGCCGCCATCCGGCTTGGCCGCGTTGATTCCCACGCTGAAGGAGTCTCCGACGCTGTACTGCGTCTCGCCGTTTGAGGTCTGGGGAGAGCTGGCCGGGACCGCCGGGGTCCCTGGTGTCGGGTAGGGGGCGAGGCCGTCGGTGTACTGATCCGGCTTCACGTCGACGTTCACGATTCCGGTCCACCACGCCCGCTCTAAGAAGTGGTCCTCTGGGTCGAGGGCAAACCTGAAGGGGTCATCCATCTGCCAGAACTTGGTGTTGTCGGCGGCGGGCGTGAAGTTCAGGTTGGACTCGTAGAAGATGACCTGGTGGTCGCCGATGGGGTTGCCGCTGTTCTCGAGCGCGACGTCAAACCAGAGGTTCTGCTTCCAACTCGCCACCTGTCCGTGGTGGCCCTTCGGGGACTTTGATAGGGCCGCGAATCCTTGCTGCCCGTTCCAGTAGCCGTCCGGCATCACGGCGGACTCGCTCGGCTGCGTGTACTCGTAGCGATCGACCTGCGCCGATTCGGCGCAGAGGAACGAGGCCGGGACGCACGAGCTTGAGACCGGCGCGCGAGCTGCGATCCCCGGCGCCGAAGCGGCCTTCGCGCGCTTGTCCTGCTCGATGGCGCGCGCCGCGGATCGTGCCGCCCTCCTGGCGGCGTCCTGCCTCGCGCGATCGACCAGGTTGTCTCCGGCGCGGTCCGCGCCGTAGGGGGTGAGGTTGCCCGAGTCGACCATCGCCATCTGCGGGGGCCCGTCGGCTCGCGAGATCCCGAAGAGAAACATCTCGCTTCGGGATTGGGAGACTCCCACGCCCGTCTGGTCCTCGATCGCGTTTTGGTCGTGGCCGGTCGCGTCCAGCACCATCACCCAGCGCCCCGCGTCTCTGAATCGGGAGATCAGGTTCTTGGTGTCGAGCTCCCGAAACGAGAGCGCGTCGGAGTCGACGATCAGCAGGTCATAGGCGTGCGGGTCAAGCGTCCTCGCGTCCGATCTCGACGTCTCCTTCAGATCCGCGACCTTGCCGAGTTCCTCGAGCACGGGACTCTTCGCGTGCTGCAACACCAGCGCGTGGATCGTTGGTTCGTTCGTAGCTTGGGCGGCGGCAGCGCCGGGTGCGAGCGGCGCAGCAACGAGCGCACAGATCACGGCGGGTAGAAGGAGCCGGCGGGGTGATAGCACCCTCCCGACGGAACTCATATCGGGACTCCCTCCCGTTTGATCAGAATGGACGATGCCGTTGACGTATTGGGACCTCCTGTCCTCCTCGAATCGGCGGCGTCCAATCACGTCGGCGAGTCCCGTAGGACCTGGTCGACAAACTGAGCGACCCGACGGTCGAGCCCGACCCTCTCACAGAAGTCGGGAAAGTCAAACCCCACTGATGAGGTTGGATGCCTTGATGACTCGCTTTAGCGATCTGGAGGCCGTCACCTTCTTTTCTGCTCGAGGGAATCGGGAGGTTTACGCGAGACTCCGAGACGACCTCGAGGTCCTTCTCTCGAACGACGACGAGCGGCTTCAGCGTGAACTTCACTTCTGAGGACAAGCCGGATGGCGATCGCCACGCTCGCACCAGTGGCCAGGATCAGGGTCCGGCTGAGCCGCTCACAAAAATGTCTCAGTGGACCACAACGACCCACAGACTCGGCTTACCGATCTCTTGTGCCACCTACGCCATTGGGCGGATGCGAACGGGGTTGGTTTCAAGGCCGCATGGGACGAAGCCGATTTCCATTACGGGGTCGAAAAGCAGAACCCTCACGCCATCGAGGCGCCCTTGGAGCCCGCCAAATAGTTCCCAAGCCCCCTCCTTCTCGGCAGCGGATAGCCAGCGGCAGAAGCGCACAAGGCGCGTCTGATGCAGGCTGAGACCGGCGTTCGGGGAGAACAGCGCGGAATTTCGAAGCAGCTTCAACTTCCCTAGCCCGATCCGAGCCTCATTTTCCGGATCCTCCGGTTTTCGGGGTGAGCTCGAATGCGGGCTCAGAGGAGAGCAGTTCGAAGTCGGGATGCAGCGCTGCCTTCATCGCACAAACAACGGTCCGGCCAGGCTTTTCGCTGGGGGCAGCTTGTCCTGCGTAGGCTTCTTCGGGTCGTGTTCGAGCGGCTCGACTTCGTCTACCTCCCAAGCCGCGACGTCGCAGCCGACGTCAAGCACTACACCGACCGATTGGGCGCCGAGCTCGTGTTCGCGATCGAAGCCTTCGCGACTCGGGTGGCGATGGTCCGCATCGCCCTGGACCCTCCCGCATTGCTGCTCGCCGGGCATCTGACGGGAGACCAGCCGATCCTCGTCCATCGGGTCAGCGACCTCGCCCGCATCCTCGACGAGCTTGATCGCCGCGGCGTTGAAATCGCCGCCAGCTTCGAGATCCCACCGGGGCCGGCCGTGGAACTCAGCAGCCCCGGCCCGCAGCGCCTCGCGCTCTATCAGTTGACCCGACCCG
Source organism: uncultured Actinomycetes bacterium (assembly GCA_963829735.1). Taxonomy (GTDB): domain Bacteria; phylum Actinomycetota; class Thermoleophilia; order Solirubrobacterales; family 70-9; genus AC-56. Next base: position 97,379 of record CAWHJT010000002.1, on the reverse strand, counting down.
AGGCGCTCGACCGTCTTGCCGGTCGGCGCGACTTCTGAGGGCACTGACTGCGGCTTCGCCCAGCCTTACTCTCGCCGCCGCTAAACCGCCCCCACCTTGATCTTCATCTCGGGCGGCACCAGGTCCAGCCCGGCGCTCGTGATCTTCACACCGCGGTCGACCCTGCTCGCGGTGCCGTCCGCCTCCAGCTCGTCGACTAGCTGCACCACGCGCCCCGGGGTGAGCTTGAGGGCCTCGGCCAGCTCCTTGATCCGAAGCTCGCCGCGGTCCCGCAGCAGGGTCAGGATCTGAAGCTTTCGCGCCTCGGCGGGCAGCCGCCTTGCCCGATACAGCGAGATCGCGCCGCCGTCGACCCGCCATGAGTGCTCGCGTACGTAGCCCTTAGCCTTGATTGCCCGCGCGGTCTCGGGCTTGAGCCCGGAGAGCGGATTGTGGGCGCAGAGTCGCTCGCGATCACAGCCGACCCAGATTCGCGCTGGCGAGCCTATGCAGGTAGCGGGCGCGCATTCCGAAGCATCAAGTGACGCGCCCGCCACCGCAGTCCTTATGCGAAGCACGTCGGTGGGGTGGTCCCTGGCCGGCAAATAGACCCTGAGCCCGACCCTGAAGCGGATGCCACGCAAGGTCGGCATCACGATCGCATCCCCGCGTCGCAAGTGAGTCTCGATGATCTGCGAGATGGCGCGGTAGTCAGGCTGGTTGTGGTTGAGCGTCTCCGAGCGGACCGCCAGCTGACTCGGCAGCGCCAGCGCGAGGACCACCGCCAGCGCGAGCCCCCCCTGAGCCTTGCGCAGGTGCGAGAGGGTGGCGCCGGCGAGCAGTGCCCAGCCGATCAACGTGTAGAGCAGATACCGGGACCGGAGCAACGGTTGCTCGATCGAGACGAGGAGCACCAGGATCACGGGCACGATCGCGAGCGCCAGGCAGAACAGGCTGGCGGTCCGGCAGCGACGCACGGCAAGCGCGGCGAGGGCGATCACGGCCAGCGCCACGAGCCCGGAGCCGAAGAGCTGCGCGGGGAGCGAGGAGATTCCGTGCCAGGACGTCGGGGCAACCCCGGCAACCTGTGCGGTCTGCTTGAAGGCCATGTAGAGGAGTGGGATGAGGAGCATCGCGGCAGCCATGCAGGCCGCGAGCCAGCCGGCCAGTCGCGAATCCCTGGTGCGCCGCCACGCACTCGCGACTCCGACGCCGTGCGCCCCGACAATGAACAGCCCCGTCAGCTGAGCGGCGCCAAGCGCGGCCAGGGAGAGCGCATAGAAAGTCCACCGCCCCCACTCTGGACTTTCGACGGCGCGCAGGAGAAGGAGGGTCGCGACGGCACAGAGCATGACCGTGATGGCATAGGGCCGCGCGTCCTGCCCGTATCGCGATATCTCGGGCACGAGCGCGAGCAGGAGCCCGGCCAGAAGTCCTGCCCGGGGACCGAAGAGGCGAGCGCCGATCAGGGCCGTGGCACCCGCGGCCACAGCCATCGCCACGGCCGAGGGCAAGCGCAGCGCGGTTGGCGAGGATCCGAACAGGTCGATCCAGAAGTGCATGAAGCCGTAGTAGGGGGTCAGGACCGCATCCCGCTCCCTGGCCAGCGCCGCCAAGGCGTGCAAGGATCGGGTCGACGCGCTGAAGGTTGCGAGCTCGTCCTGCCAGAGCACCTGGTGCCCGATTGCCGCGAGCGAAGCGGCAAGCCCGGCGGCCGCAGGGACCGCCCACACCCATGCTGGACACGGATGCAGAGGTCGGACGGGGGAGGCCGCCTCGGGAACGGCTGGTTTCACCGTCACTGACATGAACACTGCGATCTATACGCCGGGAAGAAGTCGCGGGCGGAGCGTTCGACGCTGAGATTCTCGTACGTCTCCGGATCGCAGACGATCTCATAGGTGACGAAGGGGCGTGTCGCGTTCGCGAGCCGGATCTTGCCGAAAGGCCAGGCGGCTCTGCCTCCCTTCGGCAAGTGAAAGTGTTGAGCACCGGCTGACCGCGCGAGCCCTCGACAAGGTGCCGGTGACCACGCTGTCCGCCTCCTTGGGCAACGGTGCGATTAGCGAGGCGATGGCCGCTGTTGTTCGTCCTCCCTCCAGCGCATCCCCTAGAACGAGGTAATCGTGCGGTCCGCAACGCAGCGAACTTGAGGTAAGCGGGTTGCGGATCTATTCGAATGTGGAATCGTCGGCAACATCGCCGGGTGATTCGCATGGGGATTCGCGGGGGACGCGCAGAACGAGAAAACGTCGAGACGGTGCGCCGCCTCTACGAGGCGATCAACGCGGACGCACTCGAAGCGCTTGCGGACATGGCCGACGCCGGTATCGAGGTCTTCCCGCCCCTGCGGCGTCCGGATGGCATCGTCTTGCGCGGGCCGGAGCAGGTGCGCCTGCTTCGCACGCCTGTGGTCGGAGATGTTCGAAGTCAGAATCGAGCCACAGCGCTTCGTCGACGAGGGCGACCGGGTGCTGGTGCTCGTTCACGACCGCGGCCGGGTCAAGGAAAGCGGCGATCGGATCGACGCCTGGTGGATCCACCTGTGGACTCTGTCGGGGGGAATAATCGCGCAGTGGGAGGTATTCCCCTACGACGAAGTTCTCTCCCTCGAAGCCGCCGGGCTGCGGGGGTAGCGAGATATTGCGTAGGCGATGTCGCAGGAGAACGTGGAGGTCGTCAAGCCAAACCCCATCAAATAGGGTCTCCCTGGGAAACGAAGACCGGACGAGCGGAGGACAGCAAATGGGAGCAGACGAAAACGCGGCGGTTGTTCGGCGCGGTTACGAGGCCTTCAACGCGGCCGACATCAACGCGCTCAACGAGATGTTCGACGAGAGCGCCGTGTGGCACGCTCCGGGGCGATCCTCGCTGGCGGGCGACTACGCGGGCCGTGAGGCGACCTTCGCCTACCTCGGCCGGCTGGGGCAGGAGACAGGAGGCAGCTTCCGGGCCGAACTGGGGCACCTGCTTGCAGATGACGACGACTACGTGGTCGGCGTTCAGCGCAGCCGCGCGGAGCGACAGGGCAAGAACTTGGATGTTGGCAACTGCATCGTCTTCCGGCTCGAGGACGGCCGCGTTGTTGAGGTTTGGGAACACTTCGAGGATCTCTTCGCTTGGGACGAGTTCTGGTCGTAGTTCCGTCGTGACGCGGACACCGGCCTAGCCCTCGAAGCCGCTGGGCTGCGGGAGTAGGCGATGTCGCAGGAGAACGTGGAGTTTGCATGAGCTGCGTGGGAATCCTGGTGGGGCACCTGTGGCCTGACCGCGCCCTTCGCCATCGCGCTGTGCTGCCGAGCGGGATCGCCGTCATGGCGCCACCGATGCGGCGTCGATGTCGTTCGCAACGAAGCGTCGGTCATGCACGCCGGCCGCCTCGTCCGAGGCGAGCCACCTGATCGGTGGGCCACATCACGGCTGGCTCCAGCAGTCGGGCTCGGACCTCGGCGGGAACATCATGGGGACCATTCCGGCCAGGGTACCCCGCCGCGGGGAAGCAGTTCCGGCTGTCCGCCTCGCAGGAGGAGGCCCTCGAAGCCGACATTGAACCGGCGCCGGGCTATTTGCTCCCGCTGAGGGCGCTGACCAGAGCGTCGAGAAGACGCTGGGTCGTGTCCCCGTCCTGGGATCCGTGATGTGGGTTGAACTCGGTGATCGTGAGCGAACGTACGCGTGCGTCGTCGAGTAGCTCGCCCAGTGCCTCGCCACATGCCGTCAGTGATGGAGCCGTGCCGCGGTCCGTGTTCTCGGCCAGCGGTGCGTCGAGAAAGTCGACGAGGTCGACGTCGAAGTGAACGGCTAAACCGTCACAGGACGCAAGCGGAGAGAGCGCGGTTCGCGCGCTGCCAACGGGATCGGACGCCATGCTGAGAACGTCGACCACCGGCAATGCACGGTCAGCGATCACCTCAGCTTCAAAGTCGGTCTGCGGCCCGAGCCCCAGGAAGCTGACCTGTCCGGCGCTCAGCATTGGCCGCTGACCGACGAGGGCGGCAAGTCCATCGAGGGTGCCGTCGATACCGAGCATGTGCGCCACCCCCATCCAGTCCAAGGCGCCGTCGACCGTGCTGTCGGGCACGTTGAGGTCCGCGTGCCGGTCGAGGTAGACGATGGCCCGGGCGTCGCTTCTGCTTTCACGCGAAAGAAGCGAGATTGACGGCACCATTGACTTCGCCCGACCCTGGGCTAGGATCCTCCCGAAACCGGCAGGACGCCGAACGACTGACCGATACGGACGTCTTGTGTCGCGCATCTGCTCGGCCCCCGCGAATCCGCGCCTCCAAGGGAGAGTAGATGAAGAAGCGAGATTTTCGACCGAGCCCCGCGATGGTGGTCGCCTCCGTGGCGCTATTCGTCGCCTTGGGCGGCACCGGCCTCGCGGCGAGCTACGTCGTCTCGTCCAACAGCCAAGTAGCTGCCGGCACGATCTCGGGACACAATCCGCCAGCCGGCAAGCACGCCAACGTGATCCCCGGTTCGATGAACGCCTACGACCTCGCCTCCGGCGCGGTGAGCCGTCCAAAGCTCGCCAGTGGCGCCGTCAGCCATGCGAAGCTTGGCGCGAGCGCGGTCACCGGCGCCAACGTGTTCGACAACTCGCTGACCGGTGCCGACATCAACGAGTCGACGCTCGGCGTGGTACCGAATGCAAACAATGCGAACAGCGCCGACAACGCGCAGAATCTCGGCGGTCAGCCTGCATCCGACTACCGCCTGCACTGCCCCACCAACCTCGATCCGGCCGGGGATCTTTGCTACGAGGCCGATACACGGCCGGCGGCCACATACACGGCCGCGCTGAAGGCGTGCGCCGTCGACCAGCGCCGACTGCCCGACGCCGGCGAGCTGGCGCTCGCCTTCGACCACCTCGGTGCTGTCCAGCCGCAACAGTGGACGGCGAGTCACATAGTCCAGCCCACAATTTCCGCCGCCGCCAACCTCGGCCAGTCCGCGTCTCGTGACCTCATTCCGGGCAGCGCTCCGATGAGTAGTCTCATACCCTTCCGATGCGTGACCTCGGCGACCAACTGAGCATGGCCTAGTCGCCGGGCTGCGGGAGTAGGCCGGGCGCTGCTGCTTCGCGCGACGGATGAAAGTCAAGTCCTGACTGGACGCATCACCTCCAATTTGCGAGAGTTAGCTCGGGCGTCGGCGACGACGAGCTAAAGAGCGAGGCCCGGGGCATGGCCCGCCGCGCTGCCTGTCCCCTTCGATGGGTGACTTCAAATTGCGCGCCCCGTTGTCGCGTCGGCGCCCTTTCTCCTTCGCTGCTGCCTGGTCCAGTCGGTGACGGTGCGCTCATAGGCCGCCTCGGCCTGTCGGGCCAGTGCCTGCTCGGCCTCGCGCAGCGCCTTGTTGGTCGACCAGATGCCGGCACCGCCCGCTCCCCTCGGCGCGCCGGCCGCGAGCTCCAGGCGGCGCAGCTTCTTCGCGGTCAGCGAGGGCTGCGCGTAGGCGTAGTCCTCGGAGCGGGTGAGCAGGCACCAGAACAGGCAGGCGAGCTTTCGCGAGGTGGCGACGATCGCCACCTGCCCACCTCTGCGAGCGCGGATGCGCTGGTAGTAGGAGTGCATCGGGCCCGGTGCCTTGACGACGCTCCAGCTGGCCTCGACCAGGGCGTGGCGGCCCGAGGCGGATCCCTGCTTTGAGATCCGCCCCCGGGTCGTCGCGGAAAGGCCCGACTGGCGCACCTTCGGGTCCAACCCCAGGTAGCCGACCAGCTTGCGGCGATCGCCGAAGCGGTGGATGTCGCCGACCGCCGCCATGAAGGTGGCCGCGCAGACGACGTTGACCCCGGGCACCGTCATCAGCCGGCGGATCTCCGGCGAGCGAAGCGCCTCGGTTGCGATCCGCTTCTCGATCGCCGCGATCTCCGACTCGCAGAAGTCGAGCTGGCGAAGACAGCCCTCGACCGTCTCCTGCTCCTCGGCGCGCAGCTCGAGCGACTCGAGCCAGCGCCGGCCCTGCTTGCCGAAGAGGTCACTGACCGCGGGCTTTCTCACCAACCGTCGCATCAGCGCGGCGTGGATCTCGTTCTTGGCCTTGGTGCGGACCAGCAGCAGCTTGCGGCGGCGCTGAAGGCGCCGGCGCATCGCCCGGGTGCGATCGTCGGGAACCCAGACCGACTGCAGCGACCCGGCCGCCAGCAGCCTCGCCAGCGCCCGGGCGTCGAGGCGGTCGGTCTTCGCCCGCGCGGAGCGGATCCCGGTGTCGGCCGGTGAGACCACCGCGACCCTGGCGACGTGGGGGCGGATGATCCGCGCCACCTCCCAGGCATTGCCGCTGACCTCCATGGCGACCTGGTCTGTGTGGCCGAGGCTCTGGGCGAAGAGCTCCAGGGCCTCGGGGGTCATCTCGATGCGGCCCGGTGAGCGGACCTCACCCGATTCGGCGATCGCGACCTCGGCGAAGTCGCGATGGATGTCGAGACCGATCGATCTCATCTGTCCTCCTGTTCGTCGTCGTTGACTTGGCGGAGAACCGGTAGACGAACGACATCGACGGATACGTGCTCAAAGCACAACCGGGCCGGTCGCAGGGGCGGCCAATGAAAAGCCGGGCTCGAAGCCCATCGCGCATAAAACGGCCTGTCCAGCCTGCGTTCTCCACGGAAGCCCCTGTCCGGTCAGCCGACCGTAGGTCTCGGATCGGACGTCAGCTTCCGGGGTGCATTTTCATGCCCCGAAACCCAGCACTAAGGATCCGCAGTGCCCCTCGCGCGCAAAGCAGAAGCGACGCGCCGGTGCATCGAACCTACCGCGCTGGAACTGATTGCCTACGGCTGGCGGAACATCTGGATCCGGTGGTTGTAGGTATCGGCGACGTAGACGTGTCCGTTGGCGCCGACCGCGAGGGCGCCGGGATAGGTGAACTGGCCGTTGCCCGAGCCCAAGCCCCCCCAGGCCCTGACGAACGCGCCGTCGGCGTCGAACTTCTCGATCCGGTGGTTGCGGGTGTCGGCGACGTAGACGTGGCCGTTGGCGTCGACCGCGACGCCGTGGGGATGGTAGAAGTGGCCTTGGCCCGAGCCCCTGCTTCCCCAGGCCCTGACGAACACGCCGTCGGCGCTGAACTTCTCGATCCGATCGTTGCGGGTGTCGGCGACGTAGACATGGCCGTTGGCGACCGCGACGCCCCCGGGTAGGCTGAACTGGCCGTTGCCCGTGCCCAAGCTCCCCCAGGCCCTGACGAACGTGCCGTCGGCGTCGAACTTGTCGATCCGGTTGTTGTGGGTGTCGGCGACGTAGACATGGCCGTCGTCGACCGCGAGGGCGCCGGGTTGGTTGACCTGGCCGTTGCCCGTGCCCAAGCCCCCCCAGGTCCTGCCGAACGCGCCGTCGGCGCTGAACTTGTCGATCCGGTTGTTGCCGGTATCGGCGACGTAGACGTGTCCGTTGGCGCCGACCGCGACGCCGTGGGGATAGGTGAACTGGCCGTTGCCCGAGCCCAAGCCCCCCCAGGCCCTGACGAACGCGCCGTCGGCGTCGAACTTGTCGATCCGGTTGTTGTTGGTGTCGGCGACGTAGACATGGCCGTCGGCGCCGACCGCGACGCCGCGGGGATAGTTGAGCTGGTTGTGGCCCGTGCCGAAGCCCCCCCAGGCCCTGACGAAGGTCGCCGCTGAGACGGGCACGGCGATCGCGCAGAGCGCCGCCAGGGCCACGGCCAAGGCCAAGATGACCCGAAGACGGTTGGCGCCGATGCCGGCGAAGCGCCGCGGTGGGCGGGAGCGACTCATCTGTTGACCTCCGGGTGCGGGGGCTGAGGGTCAGGCGGAGGCAGGCAGATGGTCTAAGCGGCTGATCAGCCGTCGAGCGCCCGTCCAATCCTTTGGACTGAACGACCGTAGCACGGATATGCGCTGCCGCCGCGAATCTTTGCTCGCCTTGACTTCTGCTTTCGCGTGCCAGGAGCGCTCCCGGAGCGCGTGAGTTGGCGCGCAAGGGCTGCTCCTCCCATAACGATGCGAGAGCCAGGTTCTATAGACCAGGAAGCGGGACCCTCTCGAACGCGAGGACCGCGGCGAGCCGATCGAAGTGCGCGTCGCGATGAAGGACGGCGAGCCCGCCGTGCTCGGCAGCAGCCGCCGCGATCAGCGCATCGGTGGGCGGTACCCGGTGGTAGCCGTCGGCGCGCTCGGCGAGATCGCCCATGGCCCTTGCCGCCGCATCGGCGACGGCGCGATCGTTTCGGAGCATCCGCAGGGCGTCGAGCTCGGCCTCGAGGGCGAGGTACTCGGCGCTCGTGCGCGCCGAGTAGAGGATCTCCATCCGCACGATCGGGGTGATCCAGAGGCGATCGTCGAGGATCGCCTGCCCGAGCCGGGAGCCAAGCTCGTCAGGGAGGTCGGCGGCACGCCACCAGGCTGAGGTGTCGGCGACGAAGGGTTCCTCGCCACCCAGCAGCTCGGATGCGTCCACCGCGTCCGCTACTGAGGCTCTTCGCTCAGCCGCTCGACCTGGGCGAGTGCTTCGTGGTCGAGTCCCTCGGGATCGCGGAGGCGCTCGGCGAGCAGCCTCAGGCGCTCGGCGCGTTCGGCGTCGCTGAGCGCCGGTTTCTCGGCGCTCGGCGTCGTCTCGGAAATCGATGGATCCACCGTCAAAAGGCTACCGTGCTCCGTGGACCCTCCCTCTGGCCGACGGCAACTCCGGGTGATACGCCAACCCGCGTTATCGCCATTCGACTTAAGGAGGACAGGATGTCCGCAACCACGCTGTTGGACGCCGCCGGGCGCCGTCGCTCGCCGGCGACCCTGCCCGGCTACCTCACCGGGCGCCCGCCGCGAAACAAGGGGATGCGCTATCCCGCCGACCCGCCGCGGGTCGAGGAGATCGTCGCCGTTATGCGGGCCGCTGGGAGAGGCCCACACGGCGCCCGGATGCGCGGCCTGATCGTCGTCCTGTGGCGGGCCGGACTTCGGATCGCAGAAGCCCTGAGCCTCGCCGAGGGCGACCTCGACCCCGGAGGCGGGGCGGTGTTGGTCCGCCACGCGAAGGGCGGAAAGCGTCGCGAGGCGGGGATGGACGAGTGGGGATGGGAGCAGCTTCGACCCTGGCTCGAATACCGTGCCGCCCTACCGGTCGGTCAGCTCTTCTGCGTGATCACCGGGCAGACCCGTGGGCGGGCATGGTCGGTGTCGGCGGCGCGGGCCCAGCTTCGGCGCCTCGCCGCGAAGGCCGGGGTTCGGCGCCGCTTCGCCCCCCATCAGCTCCGCCACGCCCACGCGGTCGAGATGGCCCGCGAGGGGGTGCCGCTGAACGTGATCCAGCGACAGCTCGGCCACGCCGACCTCGGCGTCACCTCGGTCTACCTGCAAGGGATCGACAACACCGAGGTGATCAGCGCCGTTCACGGCCGGCGGGCACCGACGATGCCGGCGAGCGCGGGGTTGATCATGTAGTCGGCGCCGGATTGACAGCGTGCTGGTCCTCGCGCGAAGCGCTAGTGAACGGAGGCATCCGTTCGGTGCGCGCTTTGGTGTGGGATAGCTTGGCTTCATGCCGGTGCCCGAAACACACGGCGACCATCCGGAGCCGTCGAAGCGCAACTACCTTCTGAATGCAGACGGTTCCGGCACCGGGACCACCGACGCTCCAGCTCAAGGTGCGATCGGAGTCGTCCTCAGGGACCCTGACGGTCACCTCATTGCTGAGACCTCCAAACGGATCGGACCCGCCATCAACACCGTTGCGGAATATCGGGCTCTCATCGAAGGACTCAAGCTCGCCCGCAGTCGCGGAATCCAACGCATCCGGGTGTTCCTTGACTCGGAGCTCGTGGTCGACCAGGTAAACGGCCGCGCGAAGGTTGGCAAGGAGCACATCAGACCCTTGCACGCGGAAGCATGCTCCCTGCTCCAGGAGTTCCCCAACATCAGGATTTCGTGGGTTCCGCGAAAATGGAATGCCGAAGCGGACGCACTTGCGACCAAAGCGCTTCCTGGTCGCTGAGCGCAGCGGTGCACACAGGCCCGAACCGTGTCTTGACTTCCGCTTCCGCGTGCCAGCGGAAGCGGAAGGCGTGCGGCCTCGTCGGGATGGTCCTGACAGGATTCGAACCTCCACGACCGGTTCGGATTGCAGGACCCTCAGTCTTGCGGGCGAACCTCGCGCGCACGCGGGTCAAGCGTCAGCGAAGGACGTTTCCCCGGGGTACAGCTGAGGTACATCCCGCGCGCATCCCGGGTTCTACCGCGTACCGCCCGTGCCCTCGTTCTCAGCTTGTCCAAGCGGGTTACCCGCACTTCCCGGCACCGGGTGAAACGCCCTCGAGGTGCTTGCCATGCAGAAGGTCGTGGGTTCGAATCCCATCAGCCGCTCTTCTCCGGACCTCCGTCAGGCCGCGACACCGATCTGATTCGCGGAACCCGCCCGACCGAGTCGCGACTAGTGGCCGCAGCGGTAGCACCCCGCCGGCCGGTGGGTCTTGGCTACTGTTCCGGCCGTGACCGAGGGCGCCAGCGAGCGGGCGACGGACGCCGCGCGATGGCTGCTCCTTGCGGGCGTCGACGGTGTTCCATTGACGCAGACACACGCCTGGGCGCGCGCCATAGTTCGTGAAGCCGTTGAACGATGGCCGGAGTGGTGGGACACCGAGGTGCACGGACCGCCGTACAGAGAGGCCGACGTCCGGGTACTCGAGCTCTTGCGCGACGGGCTTCGACGCCTGGGGCTAGTTCGGCGGCGGGGTCGACGGTTGTTCTCGACTGCTCGCGGTCGGGAGCTTGCCCCGATCCGGACGCGCTTGTCTCCGTGCTCGCGTCGGATCTGGGTGGGGGTGACGAGTTCACCGAAGTCGTGGCGGACGCCGTGACTGCGGCCTTGCTCGACCACGACGTATGGGGCAGCGACGACCTCGCCGCAGCCGCGGCATTGCTCGCCGACAGGGGCGGCTGGCGCGATGTGGACGGCGATCCGCCTGACGTTCGGGCGGTGGCATGGGACGTCATGGAGGTGCTGTGTCGCGGCGAGGCATACGGCCTGATCGAGCGGCGCGAGGAGGCGGAGAAACCCAGATGGCGTCTGGGGTTCGCGCTCACCGAGGCCGGGCGGCACGAGTTCGGCGCTCAGCCAGAAGATCCAGGCGGTCAGAGGACGCTCATCTTCGACGCGGACCTGGTGAACGCGCCGGGAGTCAGCGCACGTCTCGCCGTCGGTGCCGAGCAACATCTGACCGCCCTGCACGCGGCGGTCCAGGAGGCCTTCGGATGGTTCGACGATCACCTGTACTCGTTCTGGCTCGACGGAGCATTTTGGGGCGACAAGAGTTCGGAATACACGAGCCCGATCACGCCGGACCACGGCGTCGCAACCGCCGACGTTCCGCTTGCCGAGCTCGCGCTTGCGCCTGGCGCGAAGATCGCCTACATCTTCGACTTCGGAGACGAGTGGAGGGTGATGCTCACCCTTCGAGCGCAGGAGGAGCCCGGCGACACAACGTTCCCGGGCGTGCTGGAGCGCAAGGGCACCGCCCCTCCGCAGTACTGAGCTGCGAAGCGCCGCCGGGTGGACGCGTAGCGTGAGTCCGTGCCCCGCATCAGCAGCTTCTACGGCATCGCCATCTACATGCACTGGAACGAGGCCCACCATTCTCGGCCGCATTTCCATGCCCGGTACGCGGGTCGGGCCGCGTCGGTGGACCTCGATGGAACCGTGATCGCGGGGGCGCTGCCGCGACGCGCGCTCGGGCTCGTGGCGGAATGGGCGAGGCTGCATCGAGACGAGCTCGAGGCCAACTGGGCGCGAGCACGCCGCGAGGAGTCGCTTGAGCCGGTCGATCCGCTGCCCTAGCATGGTCCCGGTGGAAGGACTTCACGACATAACGGCGGTTGAAGTGGTCGCTGACCTCCGACTCCGCCTCACCTTCGACGATGGAACGGTTGGAGAGGTCGACTTCACTGACCGCGATTGGCATGGAGTGCTCGAGCCGTTGCGCGATCCGGCTTATTTCTCACGCGTCGTTGTCGACTCTGAGGTCGGAACCATCGCGTGGCCGAACGGCGTGGATCTCGCCCCCGAGCCGCTCTACGAGGAAGCACGGCGCAATCCGGTCGAGCAAGCATCCAGTACGCGTTGAATCGGGCTGGGACGGCAACGCTACCGCCGGTCGGATCATCGTAACTCTCGAAATCGGTAGCTGAGGCGGTAGCAGCGACCCTGCATCCCGCACGAAACAAGCCAGATGGCGGGGATTTCGCTCCCATCAGCCGCTTGCCGGCGCCGCTCTCGGTATGGCGACCGGCATAGGCTCACGCCCGGAGCCCGCAATTTCGGCAGCGAGCGGTAGCTGAGCTGGTAGCGCACCCGGATAACGCTGAACGCACCCGGGTTCGAATCGCACTTTTCGCTCCCGCGCATGCCGAAGTAAAGTCCTCGGCGTGGACCAGGCATGGGAGTTCGTCGAGTCCGGACCCCCAGACGCCCAGCGCACGATCCTGCTGCTTCCGGGCGGGATGTGCAGCGCGCGCTCGTATGCCGAGGTCATGGCCGAGCCGGCGCTAGCCGGTATCCGCCTCGTCGCTGCCACCCTGCCCGGACACGCGGGAACGCCCCCGCCGGAGGACTTCAGCACGGATGAATACGCCCGCATCACGGCCGAACTGGCCAAGAGCGTGCAAGCTGATGTTGTGGTCGGGTTCAGCATGGGCGCGATGGTGGCGTACGAGACGGTGGTCTCGGGCGCGTTCTCGGGCCCGGTGGTGCTGCTCGGGTCCAGCTTCTCCACGCCGGACGAACCTGCCGCGTTCCGAGCCCTCGTTCACCTCGGCTCAGTTCTCGGCACCTTGCCGGCCATCGTTCTGAAGAAGGGCGTGCCGGCGATGATGAAGAAGGCCGAGCTTCCACCTGACCGCAAGGAAGCGCTGAAGGCGGACTTCGCGCTCAACAATCCGCGCGACATGCGCTTGGGATTGCAGGCCTACTTGAGATGGCTCAAGCGAGATGATGACCGAGCGCGGCGTTTGTGCGAGGCCGGCGTCCCAGCGTGGGTATTGCATGCCGAGAAGGGCGATGGTGCGTTGACCGAACACGAGCGAGATGTACTCGAAGGCTGTCCGCACGTTCGAGTCGTGACACTGCCCGGCGAGGTCTTTTTCTCCCGAACGAGGCGTCGAAGGCGATAGCGGACGTCGTCGTCGAAGCCGTCGCCGCAATCTGACGCGATTCCGAGCCTCCTCGTCTTACATCAGCCCGCCGGTGCGCCGCCGAGTAGCGAGCAGATTGATGCCTGGGCGCTCGAGTTCGGCGTCTCGCGGAGGATCTGGAGCCTGCGAACAGGCACGCGCCGAGCGCTGCCAGGGCGGCCAGCAGTGGCAGGCGACCCGGGATCCGACTACTCGATATAGGACGACTCATGATTGACCTTTCGATCTGCGTTGTGGTTGGTCAGCAGCTGCTCGACTGCCGTCGCCGCCGCGGCCGATCCTCCCGCGCTCGCAAACGCCGCGCCGATGCGCTCGGCCCCGGGACGCTTGGAGATCGCGGCGTCGACCGCGGTCCGCAGGCGTCGGGCGCCGAGGCGCTTGTGGTGCAGGCGGACCCCGGCGTCGTTGATCTCGACCCGTCGGGCGACATCGAACTGGTCGCGACCAAATGGGACGACGCAGACCGGGACACCCGCGGCGAGAGCCTTCTGGGTGATTCCCTGGCCACCGTGGCAGACGACGCAGCTTGCGCGCGACAGGATCGGGCCGTGGGGTACGAACTGCGCGACACGCGCGTTGGCCGGTGCGGGGAAGCGGGCTGGGTCCTGGGCCGCGGTGGTCGCCACGACCGCCAGCTCCCGGGCGGCGAGGGCGTCGAGCGCGGTCGCGATGAGCTTCGCGTCGCGTTGGTATGCCGTCGATGCGGTCACCAGCACGATCGGCCGGCTTTCCGCATCCAGCCACGTGGGCGGCCGGGCCGGCGGCTCCCACAGGCCGGGCCCCACCAGGCGCACGTGCGGCGGCCAGTCGCTGCGGTGATACTCGTAGGGCTCGGCAGTGAAGGCGATGAACCGGTGCGAGGTCAGGAACTGGTCGTCGAATCTGCGCAGCGGTGGCAGGTCGAGACCGGCTCTCAGCTCGTGGAGTGGCGTCAGCTCAGCGGGCAGTAGCACCCGATCACCAAGCGCCCTCCAGATGCGGTCCCGCAGCTTCCCCATCGGTCCCCGTGCGGGACGGAAGCCCAGTCCGTGGGGAGGAGCGTCAGCGGACCGAAACGGTGGCGGATAGGGGCAGTAGAGAGCCCACGGGAGGCCCGACGCTTCGGCGGCGTAGTTCGCCCCGAGGCAGTTGATGTCGACGATCAGGGCGTCCGGTCCGAGCTCGGCGATGGCCTGGCGCAGGTCGGGGATCTCGAGCCTCGCGCAGGCCGCATAGGCACGCAGGAGTCGCCGGAGCGAGTCGACCTGGGAGCGCCCGCGCCAATCGTCGAACTCGACCTGCTCGATCCGCGGGTCGATCCCGGCCGCACGCAGTCCCAGCGCCCGCATCTGCTCGACATCGGAGCCTCGAGCGCGGACGTGTACCTCGTGGCCCCGGCGGCGCAGCTCGAGCTCCATGTCGATCGCCGGGAACGTGTTGCCCGAGGACGCCGAGTGGTAACAGAGCAGTCGCGCCATCAGCCGGCTCTTGCCGCGGTGATCATCTCGATGACGATCCGCTCGGCCGTCGCGCGAGCTAGGCCCATCTCCCGACGCAGCAGCTTCCAGACGAGCAGGTCCGTCGCCACGATCAACGAGACCAGGCGACGCTCGCACGCTGCGCCCTTCAAGCCGGCGAGCTGAGGGCTGAACGTGCGCTGCACCCAATCGCGGTGCCAGGCCCGGCCGGCGTCGGTCATCACCCGAACCGCCGGGATCCGATCCTCCTCCGCGAGCAGGCGCAAGACGGCGTCTCCCTGAAGCTCGTAGGAGTCGTAGATCAGCCGTACCGCCTGCCGGACATCACCGACCGGAGCGGCGTCGCGGCGAGCGCCCTCGGGGGCGATCGTCGATAGCCAGGCGGCGACGAACAACTCGTCCTTCTTGCCAAACCGTGAGTGCAGCGTCTGCACCGTGACCCCCGCGTCGGTGGCGATCTCAGCGAGGCGGACCTGTTCGTAGGGACGCTCGGAGAACTGTCGCCAGGCCGAAGCCAGGATTCGCTCATGCGTCGCGGCTGCCGCCTCGGCCCGGGCCACCATTCGATACCTGCGCTTGCGAGATGCACGAGCAGTCATTTAACTTGATGGACCATAAAGTGAAATGACGCCGGCGTCAAGAAGGATCGGGCGTCGTAGCTGGGGGCGCCGGCATTCAGCACACGGCCGATGTCCGGCTGCGAAGGACACGGCCTCGTCATGGACCGGCGCCGCCTACACGAGCTGCCGTGGATCGACCTCCCGGACGGTGCCTTCGTGCTGCTCGGGGAGTCGCCGGCCGTGGTCGTGGGTGACCAATTGAGCGTGTGGACGCGCGACGGCTACCAGGGCCGCAGGGCACGGCCCGTGAGCGGAATCGCGAACGTCATCACGCCGCCGTCCTCCGTCGCCGCATTACGCGCCGGATACCCCGTGCAGGTCGATGACGGTGCGCGGTGGTAAGGCGGGCCGATCTCCGGATCCGGAGATCAGTGCAGAGGACCATCGCGCCGTGGGGATTCAGACGCGAGCGGTCTCGCGCACGAGATGAGACAAGAGACCCACCATCCCTTCGCGCCGATGGACTTGCCTCTGAACCTCGGCGCCGGACCCCTCCTCGAGGATCGTTTCGAGTTGCGCGAGCTCGCCGTCGCAGCGGAGTTCGCGAGCGACACTCGTAACTTCCGACATGGACTCGCGAGCGAGGTCCCGCGCCGGCACGAGGTCTCCAGACCGGCTCATGAGCTTGGCGTCGAGGCCGTGGCGCGTCGCCTGAAAGCTCGACTCGGCCAGTGCCTCGCGTGCCGGGATACCACTCTGATCGCGATCCGCCTCGAGTCGAGCCAGGCAATGGACGAACGCCGATAGGGCGGCGACTCGAGTCAGGTCGAACTGCGCGTCGGCGGCACGGACCTCGATCGTCCCCAGGCCCGGGTGAATGCGAGCGTCCCACCAGATATGGGTGTAGTCCTCGAGTCCGCCGGCGGTGCACACCTGACGCGTCACCCGACAGAAGTGCTCGAAGTCCTCGAATTCCGGGGCCATCGCTGCACGCGGATAGCTTCGAAAGATCACCGTCCGGGAGCTCGCAAGCCCGGAGTCCTCTCCGAACCAAAACGGTGAGTTGGCGGCAAGCGCGTTTAGCAATGGGATGTGAGTTCGGATTCCGTTGTAGGCGCGTACGGCGGTCTCCCTATCCGGCATCCCGACGTGGATGTGCTGGCCACAGATCGGCGTCCGCAGGAGTCCTTGCAGCGACTCCTCAATCAGGACGTAGCGCGGCGTTCGGTGCACGTCCGCCTCGCCCGGCGAGGCATCCGGGTGGACGCCCACGCCCATGAGCCGGGCGCCGGAATCGAGCAGTTCCCGACGAACCTCGCGAAGGGTCGCGATCGCCTCTCCCACCGTGGCCGAGATCTCGGACCGCGACTCGACCATCGCCTTGAACAGCTCCCGCCCGACGTTCCCCCGCCGGGGGTCTGCCTCGTTAACGACGCGGGTGCTGCGGTCGGCCAGCTGGTTGTCGGCTCCGACAAGCAGCAGCTCCTCTTCCACTCCGAAAGAGAACGGTGGCTCGACGCCGAAGCGGCTCGCCCAGAAATCCGTCGACTTGGCCCTGATTGTCACGGCGTCCTTACCTTGCCCCGGGTTCAGAGATACCCGCGGGGACGTCGGCGAACCGTGGCTGCCCTGACAGCCTGGCGGCTCGAAGTCACAGAAGCGCACCGCGGGCCGCAAGAGCGGCAGGAAGTCAAGCTAGCCGCCGCAACTCAGCCGTACCGTCGGCCCGACGATTGCTTTCGTGGACTTCGAGGTGATCACAACTCCGATCGGGACTGGTGAGGCACTCTCCGTCGCCGTCTACGGCAGGCTCGCACTGTCGCTCATCGCCGTGGCGTTCCCAGGGTGGTGGCGGCCTGGCGTACGCGCTCCACGGCCCTGGTCACCGCGTCGCGCGAATTGGCCTCGCGAAGCATGGCGCCGTCCTCCGCCGTCATCCACAGCATCAGCCCGCCGCAGCTCGGGCATGGCCCCGCCGGCTCGCCGAAGAACCCTCGCTGCCCCACGGATTCCACCGTCTGACCGCAGGATTGACATCCGGCAACTGTCACGACGCCTCCTCCTTCTTCTTGAGCTGTTTGACCGAGTGCTCGCCGGCCGCGCTGGAGTCGTCGCGAGTACGTCGTCTGAGGCAATCGACGCGGGAGGCCGGTTAGTGGGCGACCCGCGCCGAGAACAGGATGCCCGCTGGACGGCCCGCTCAAACCGCCATCGTCAAGAAGCAGACAGTTCCGCGCTCGCAGCCGGTTGAGTCGATCCGGGGCCGGGTACCCGCCGGCCAGCCAACCCTCGAAAGGAGCAACAGTGGGTATCACCGACAAGGCCACCGGCAAGGCCAAGCAGGTCGCAGGCGATGTGGCGGGCGACAGCTCGCTGCGCCGCGAGGGCCGCAAGGAAGAGAAGAAGGGCGAGAAGAAGGAAGAGCTCGAGCGGGCAGACGAGCGCGCGGACGAGAAGGCCGAGGAGGTCGCCGACCTCGAGCGCGAGACCTGATCCGCGGACGCGGGGCGGGCTGCCGATCTAGGCGGCGCCCGCCCTGCGTCTAAGCTCGTCGCATCGCGGAGGTCGAGACACCGCACGGACCCGCGCGGGTCCATCTGCGACCGGCCGGCAGACCGGAACCCGTGGCGGCGCTCGTGCTCGGCCACGGCGCGGCGGGAGGCGTCGGGACCGACGGATCTCGTTGCCGCGACCGAGGTGGCGAACCAGGCGGGGATTGCGGTCGCGCTCGTCGAGCAGCCCTACGTGGTCGCCGGCCGCCGCTCGCCGGCGCCAGCGAAGCAGCTGGATGCGGCGTGGAAGGCGGTTGTGGATGAGCTGCGCGGCGACGCACTCGAGGGGCTGCCGCTGATCGTCGGCGGGCGGTCCGCTGGCGCCCGCGTGGCGTGCCGGACTGCCGCGGAGGTCGACGCGATCGCGGTGTTGTGCCTGGCCTTTCCGGTCCACCCGCCCGGCAAGGGCGACGACCCGACCAAGAGCCGGATGCCGGAGCTGGATGCGGTGGAGGTTCCGGTCCTGGTGGTTCAGGGGGAGAGCGATCCGTTCGGGATGCCGACAGCGGGCCCGGGCCGGACCGTCACCCGTGTGCCGGGCAACCATTCGCTGCCCGACAGAGATGCCGTTGCGGCCGCGGTCAGCGACTGGCTCCCGGCCGTCATGCCGGCGGCCTGATTCCTGTGGCGCCGGCGCGCTTCGACTAGCATCGCCCTACTTGCTGGGAGGTCGATGGAAGGAGCCCGTGAGCCAAGGCCAGTACATCCGTTTCTTCGAAGAGGTCGGCATCGACGACGTTCCGTTGGTGGGCGGCAAGAACGCGTCGCTCGGCGAGATGTACCGCGAGCTGTCCGACGAGGGCGTGCTCGTGCCCAACGGATACGCCACCACCGCCGATGCCTACCGTTACGTCCTGGAGGAGGCGGATGCCTGGAGCGGGCTTCACGAGGCCCTCGACGATCTGGACCCCGACGACGTGACCGATCTGGCGCGGCGCGGCAAGCGCGCCCGGGAGATCGTCTACGGCGCCGGGCTGCCGGACGACCTGGCCCGCGAGATCCTCGAGGGCTACCGGCAGCTCCGGGAGGAGTACGGGGAGGACACGAGCCTCGCGGTGCGAAGCTCGGCCACCGCCGAGGACCTGCCCACCGCGAGCTTCGCCGGCCAGCAGGAGACCTATCTCAACATCCACGGCGACCAGAGCCTCCTCGACGCCTGCCGCCGCTGCTTCGCCAGCCTGTTCACGGACCGCGCCATCCACTACCGGGTCGATCAGGGCTTCGACCACTTCAAGGTCGCGCTGTCGATCGGGATCATGAAGATGGTCCGGTCCGACCTCGCGTCCTCCGGCGTCTTCTTCTCGCTCGACACCGAGTCGGGCTTCCGCGACGTCGTCTTCATCACCGGCGCCTACGGCCTCGGCGAGAACGTGGTCCAGGGCGCCGTCGATCCGGACGAGTTCTATGTCCACAAGCCCACCTTCGAGCAGGGTCACCGCGCCGTGCTGCGCCGCCTGGTCGGCGACAAGGCGATCAAGATGATCTTCGTCGAGGGCGAGAGCAAGCACACGGTTCGCAACGTCCCGACCCCCAAGGCGGACCGCGAGCAGTACTGCCTCGACGACGAGGACGTCCTGGAGCTCGCCGACTACGCGATCAAGATCGAGCGCCACTACGGCAAGCCGATGGACATGGAGTGGGCCAAGGACGGCCTCGACGGCAAGCTCTATCTGGTGCAGGCCCGCCCCGAGACGGTGGCCTCCCAGCGCCGGCAGACGATGCTCGAGACCTACGTCCTGGACGGTGAGGGCGAGGTCATCGCGGAGGGCCGAGCCGTCGGCGAGATGATCGCCTCCGGAGCGGCGCGCCCGATCAGGAACGTCGAGCAGCTGTCGAGCTTCAAGCCGGGCGAGGTGCTGGTGGCGGACATGACGACGCCGGACTGGGAGCCCGTGATGAAGACCGCCGCCGCGATCGTCACCAATCGCGGCGGGCGCACCTGCCACGCTGCGATCATCGCCCGTGAGCTGGGCATCCCGGCGGTCGTTGGAACGGGCGACGGCACGGCGACCGTTCCCACCGGCGAGACGGTCACCGTTTCCTGCGCCGAGGGGGATACCGCGCGGATCTACGCGGGCGAGGTCGCCTTCCACGTCGATCGCACCGACGTGGGCGAGATGCCCCGGCCGGCCACCGAGGTCATGGTCAACCTGGGCAACCCTGATCTGGCCTTCAAGACCTCGTTCCTGCCGAACGACGGCGTCGGCCTCGCGCGCATGGAGTTCATCGTCAGCGAGTCGATCAAGGCCCATCCCCTGGCCCTCCTGCACCCGGACCAGGTCGAGCGACCCGGAGGAGCGCGAGGCCGTCATGCGGCTCTTCCGCAGCCACGACGACGGGGCGAGCTTCTTCGTCGAACGCCTCTCGGAGGGAATCGGGACGATTGCCGCGGCCTTCTGGCCGAAGCCCGTCGTCGTGCGCATGTCCGACTTCAAGACCAACGAGTACGCGAGCCTGCTTGGCGGCGCCGCCTTCGAGCCGGCCGAGGACAACCCCATGCTCGGGTTCAGGGGCGCCTCGCGGTACGCCCACCCGGCGTACGAGGAGGGGTTCGCCCTCGAATGCCAGGCCATGAAGCGGGTCCGCGAGGAGATGGGCCTCACCAACGTCGTCCTCATGCTTCCCTTCGTGCGTCGGGTCGACGAGGCCGACCGGGTCCTCGAGCGCATGGCCGAGCTGGGGCTCGAGCGCGGCGAGGGCGGGCTGAAGATCTATTGCATGTGCGAGATCCCGAACAACGTCCTGCTCATCGACCGCTTCTCCGAGCGCTTCGACGGGTTCTCGATCGGCTCCAACGACCTCACCCAGCTCACCCTCGGGGTCGACCGCGATTCGGAGATCGTGGCGTTCGACTACGAGGAGCGCGACGAGGGCGTGAAGGAGATGATCCGCCTGGCCGTCGACGGATGCCGGCGAAACGGGCAGCCACTCGGGACTCTGCGGGCAGGCGCCGTCCGACTATCCCGAGATGGCCGAGTTCCTGGTCGAGCTCGGCATTGACTCGATCAGCCTCAACCCGGACACGGTGATCAAGACCACCGAGAGAATCCTCGAGCTGGAGGACCGGCTCGGGCGCGCTCCGCGCGCCGCATCGGACAGCGCGGTCTCCGTCGCTTGAATCGGGGCCGCGGGACTGTGCTCGGCTAGATGTCTTCCGGCTCCATCCTGATCGCGCCGCAGGGGCATTCCGAGACGCACATCCCGCACCCCTTGCAGTAGTCGAGGTCGATCTCGTAACCCCTCACGTTGGCGTTGGCGGCGTCGCTGAGCTTGAGCACCGCGTTGTCCGGGCAGACGCCGTAGCAGTTGTCGCACGAGAAGCAGTTGCCGCATGACAGGCAGCGGCGCGCCTCGAAGAGCGCCGTCGAGGAGTCGAGACCGTGCACGACCTCCTCGAACGTGGATCGGCGGCGAGCCACCTCGAGCCGGCGACGATGAGTGCGGGGCGCATCCGCGTAGTACCAGGTGTTGAGCATGTCGAAGGTCGCGAGCTCGTGCCTGGGGGGCACCTCGAACGGACGACCCTGGAGCCAGCCGTCGATGTTGCGCGCCGCCCGCTTGCCGTGGCCGACCCCAACGGTCACCGTGCGTTCGGCCGGCACCATGTCTCCTCCGGCGAAGATGCCGGGGTGGCCGGTCATCATGTCCGGCCCGACCTTGACCACGCCGTCCTCCACCTCGAGGCCGGGTACCCCGTCGAGCAGTGATAGATCCGCCTCCTGGCCGAGAGCGAGGATCACCGAATCCGCCTCCAGCTCCTCCACCTCGCCGGTCGGTTGCGGGAACCCGGTTTCGTCGAGCTCCATCTTCTCGAGCAGCAGCTTGCCCTCGTCGGCGTGCTTGATCGTGGACAGCCACTTCATCATCACGCCCTCCTCCTCGGCCTCCTCGACCTCGAAGTCGTGGGCGGGCATGCGCTCGCGGGTCCGCCGGTAGACGACGATGGCGTCGGTGGCGCCGAGGCGCTTCGCCGTGCGGGCGGCGTCCATCGCAGTGTTCCCGCCGCCGTAGACCACCACGCGACGCCCCAGAAGCGGCTTGGAGCCCTCCTCCATGCTGTGTAGGAGCGAGACGGCGTCGAGGATCCGAGCTGCCTCGCCCGCGGGGATGTAGGCGCGCTTGCCGATGTGGGCGCCCACCGCCAGGAAGGCGGCATCGAACCCACCCGCCTCCTTGCTCTCGAGGATGTTCGTGACCTTGCGGTTCAGCTCGAGCGTCACTCCCATGTCGAGGATTCGCTGCGCCTCGGCGTCCAGGATGTCCCGCGGAAGCCGGTACTTGGGGATCCCGAAGCGCATCATCCCGCCGGTCATCGGGCCGGCCTCGTGGATCGTCACCTCGTGGCCGAGGCGCGTCAGGTGGTACGCGGCCGTAAGCCCCGACGGGCCCGCGCCGACCACCAGCACGCGTTTGCCCGAGCGCTCGGCCGGCGGCTCGAATTGCCACCCCTGTTCGATCGCGAGGTCGCCGAGGAAGCCCTCGACCGAGTTGATTCCCACGGACTCGTCGAGCTGAGCGCGGTTGCAGGCGGTCTCGCACGGGTGGTAGCAGACCCGTCCCATGATCGCCGGAAACGGGTTCTCCTCGACGAGCTTGCGCCAGGCGCTCTCGTACCCCTCACCGCCCTCCTCGGCCTCGTACAGCCAGGCCTGGATGTTCTCCCCCGCCGGGCAGGCGTCGTTGCACGGCGGCATCCGGTCGACGTGGACGGCGCGCTCGGTGCGCCACGTCCCGGTCTTGTTGGCGAGGCTCGAACCGACGTCGAGGGTGATCGCATAAGGCTTCTCGGTCACTGAGCCCCCCTGTGCGTCTCGGCGAGCAGCCGCATCAGGTTGCTCTCCTCCTCGGTGCGTCCGGCGGCTTCGGGCTGGCCGTCCGGCAGGTCGGCGGCGTCCGTCGCCTCCCCGGGCAGGTCGCCCCCTTCCTCGGCGGACGCGAGCAGGTCGAATCGCCTGATGTTGCGATCGGCGATCGCCTGGAGCCGCTCGATGACGTCGTCGCGGCGCTCTTTGCCGAACAGATGGGCGTAGCGCCGTTGGAGCTTCAGATATTCCTCGACCGGCACCGGGCGGCGGATCTTCGACACGCTAATCACGTCGCCGTTCTCAGCCTCGAACACCGGAAACAGGCCGCTCTCCTTGACCAGGCGCGCGAGCCGAATCGTGTCCCGCGACGCCGCCCCCCACCCGAGCGGACAGGGCACGAAGACGTGCAGATAGCGGGCGCCCCGGAACTCCATCGCCCGCTCCACCTTGCGCTCCAGGTCGCGCAGCTCGGCGACGGTGGCGGTGGCGACGTAGGGGATCTCGTGCGCCATTGCGATCAGCGGCACGTTCTTGCCCTGGCCGAACACATTGCCCGGCTCCTCGCCGACCGGCTTCGTCGTCGCCGTCCGGGCGGCGGGCGGCGTTGCGCCGGAGCGCTGGACGCCGGTGTTCATATAGGCCTCGTTGTCGTAACAAATGAAGAGCACATCGTCGTTTCGCTCGAACATCCCCGACAGGCACGCGAAGCCGATGTCGACTGTGCCGCCGTCGCCGCCCTGGCCGATCACGCGCACGTCCGTGCGCCCCTTGACCTTGAGCGCCGCGGCCACCCCGGTGGCGACCGCAGGAGCATTGCCGAAGAGCGAGTGGATCCAGGGGAGCTGCCAGGACGACTCGGGGAACGGGGTCGAGAAGACCTCCAGACAGCCGGTGGCATTGGTGGCGATCAGCTGGCCGTCCGTGGCGCGCATCGCTGCGTCGAGCGCGTAGCGCGCGCCGAGCGCCTCGCCGCACCCCTGGCACGCCCGATGGCCGGAGGTGAGGGTGTTCGAGCGCTCCCCCTGCGCCTGGACAGAGCGCTCCTCGGGGTCGAGCAGCCGGTTGCCGACCACGAAGGTGCCCGCTTGGTAGAAGCGGATGTCGTGAGGAGCCACCCGCAGGTCGCCGGCGGGGCGGGAGGGGGGCGGCCTGTCTTCGGTCTGGCGTCGCATGCGTATCCCTTGATTCAGTGTGATCGTCCGGCCACGATGCCGAGGTCGCGGAGGATGTTCTCCTCGTGTGGGCCGGCGCGCCCGCTCGCCACGCGCTCGAGCTCGCGATGGACGAGGTCCGTGTCGAGGTCGAGGAAGTGCAGGCGACGCGGCTCGAGGCGGTCCGCGAGCACGTCGTCGAACAGCCCGTGCAGCGAGTCCTTGGTGATGGCCCGCCCGCCGAGGCCCGCGACCACGTCGTGGACCTGGATCGGAAGCCCGGACAGCGCCAGGCGGACGTTTTGTCCCACGATGCCCCCGGCCCCGACCGCGAACGCCTTCTCGATCACCACGATCCGCTTGGCGTGCGAGAGCGCCTCGCGGACTTCCTCTAGGGGGTACGGGCGAAAGCACTTCAGGCCGAGGGCGCCGATGCTCGTGCCGCGCTCGCGCAGGTCGTCGACGACGTCCTCGATCGTGCCGAGGACCGAGCCCAGGGCGACGACGATCGTCTCGGCATCGTCGGCACGGTACGTGCGAACGAGGCCCCCGGACTGACGCCCGAAGGCGTCCTCGAACTCACCCGCGATCCGGGGAATCGAGTCGAGCGCCTGCATCTGCTTGTGGTGCATGAGGTACCTGACCTCGGTGAAGGCCTCGGGCCCGACCAGCGCGCCGATCGTCACCGGATCGCCGGGGTCGAGCACCTGACGCGGCTCATACGGGGGTAGGAACGCGTCCACGCCGTCCTGTTCGGGCACGTCCACCTCCTCGAAGGCGTGGGTGAGGATGAAGCCATCCATGCACACCATCACCGGCAGCGAAAGCTGCTCCGCCAGCTTGTACGCCTGGATGTGGAGGTCGAGCGCCTCCTGGTTGGTCTCCGCGTAGAGCTGGATCCAGCCCGAGTCGCGCTGCGACATCGAATCCGAGTGGTCGTTCCAGATGTTGATCGGTGCGCCGATGGCCCGGTTGGCGACCGTCATGACGATCGGCAGACCGAGTCCGGAGGCGTTGTAGACCGCCTCGACCATGTAGAGGAGCCCCTGGCTCGCGGTCGCCGTGTACGCGCGGGCGCCGGTGGCCGAGGCGCCGATGGCCACCGACATCGCGGCGAACTCCGACTCGACGCTGATGAACTCGCAGGGATCGAGCGCGTGGGTCCGGACGGCGTCGGAGAGATACTCGACGATGTGCGTCTGCGGCGAGATCGGATAGGCGCAGATCACCTCGGGCCGGCACCGCACCACGGCCTCGCCTACCGCCTGTGAGCCCTCCATCTGCTCAAGCAAGAGCCGGCTCCTCCATCTTCTCGCGAACGTACTCGTATGCCGCCGAAGCGCCGGCGGCGTTTCGATCGCCGATCGGCCCGTCGAAGCGGCGCTTGGCGGCCGTCAGCACCGACTCGAGCGAGATCACTCCGGTGAACGCCGCAAAGGCGCCGAGCAGCACGACATTGGGCAGCGGCCGCCCCAGGTGCTCGCGGGCGATCTCGGTGGCGGGAACCGTCATGAGACGATCGGGACGGATGCGATCGCCGATGTCCGCGAGGCCGAGGCCCTCGGGATCCTTCGCGGAGTTGATCAACACACGGCCATTGGGCTTCAGTCCGCCAAACACGTCCACCTGGAACAGCAGGGTTGGATCCTGGACTATCAGCCCGTCCGGCTTCGCAATCGGCTCACGGTTGCGGATGGGTGCATCGTCGATGCGGCAGAAGGACACGACCGGTGCCCCGGTCCGCTCCGAGCCGAAGCTCGGGAATGCTTGCGCGTGGCGCCCCTCGACGAAGGCTGCGACCGAGAGCATCTCGGCCGCAGTAACGGCCCCCTGGCCACCTCGTCCATGGATACGGACCTGAAACACGGAGCACCCTTCTGTGCGTCATTCCTGACGCGCTTCACGCGCCTGCTCCATGCAGGTTATCCCGGTGCGCACCCGGGCGCGATCGACGCGTCAGTCCGCGCCCTGCGGAGCGGCCCGAAGAAGCCGTAGTTCCTACGGTTGCCGGTGATCAGGCGTTCGCGGGAACATGGGATTTGAGACAAACTAATGGTCATGCCTCATCTTGGATGGCCAGAAAGGGGATCCACATGCCAGTTGTCGACAGACCCATCGAGTTGTCGGAAGACGTCCTCGAGGAGCTGAGGGAAGGACAAGAGGCGGCGATCGAGGCCGTCCGCAACTTCGCCAAGAGCGTCGATAAGACCCTGGAGGGGCAGAGCACGTCCGAGGCCGAGCAGATCGTCGACTCGGCGTTGAAGATGGCGGACAGGTTGGTGGAGACGCAGTACTCCTTCCTCAAGAAGGTGGTTGAAAGCGCCGGAGCATCGTTGGGAGCGTCGGCCGCGGCGAAATAGCAACCGGACAGCCGCGAACGAACCGCGGATCGGCGCGTCTCAGACCCATGAGCCGGGAGCACATGTCGAGCGCCGATGCCGCGTGGCTGCACATGGATCGGCCGACGAACCTGATGGTGGTCCACGGCGCGCTGTGGTTCGACGAGCCGCTCGATTGGTCACGCGTCGAGGGCCTGCTGCGGGCGCGGCTGGTCGACGAGTTTTCACGCTTTCGCCAGCGCGTTGTCGAATCGCGGTTGCCGCTCGACACGCCGACGTGGGAGGACGACCCCAGGTTCACGCTCGAGTCGCATCTCCATCACCTGGCGCTTCCGGCGCCCGGGAATCAGGCCGCGCTGCAGGAGCTGATCGCGGACGCGATGATCGTCCCACTGGACCACTCCCAGGCCCTGTGGCAGATCTACCTGATCGACGGCTACGGCTCGGGCTGCGCGATGCTCTTTCGAGTCCATCACTGCATCGCGGACGGGATTGCCATGGCACGCGTGCTGCTGTCCCTTGGCGATGACGTGGTCGACGCGGGTATCGCGCCGAAGGACGACGACGCGCATGACCGGGGCCCGATCGGAGACCTGGCCGCCCCGGCGGTCAGTGCGGTGGCTGGAGCACGGCGGGCCGCGGCAGCGATCTGGCACCAGTCGGCCAAGGCCCTGACCCGTCCGTCGCAGGCAGGCGATGTCGCCGCGGCGGGTCGCGACGACGTGGAGGCACTGGCGAAGCTGCTCGCGATGGGTAGCGACGCCGATACGCCGCTTCGGGGAGAGCTCGGCGTCGCGCGTCGGGTGGCATGGTCGCGCCCGCTGGCACTGGGCGAGGTCAAGTCGCTGGGGCACGCTTTCGAGGCCACCGTGAACGATGTCCTGCTGACAGCCGTGGCCGGAGCCCTGCGCGTGTATCTGGAGAGGCGCGACAGCGTCGTGGAGGAGCTGCGCGTGATCGTGCCCGTCAACCTGCGTCCGCTCGACCAGCCGCTGCCGCGCGAGCTCGGCAATCGTTTCGGGCTCGTCTTCCTGCCGCTGCCGGTGGGAATGCGGGATGGACGCGAGCGCCTCGGCGAAGTCAAGCGACGGATGGACGCGATCAAGCGCTCGCCCGAGGGCGCGGTGATGTACGGGCTGCTCAGCGCAGTTGGGCTGACCCCAGCGCAGGTGGAGCGCCCCTTCGTCGACCAGGTTGCCGGAGGGGGCACCGCCGTTGTAACCAACATCCCCGGGCCGACCGAGACCTTGAGCTTCGCCGGGGTACCGTTGCGCGGAGCCGTCGTGTGGGCCCCATGCTCCGGGGACGTCGGCGTCAGCATCTCGATATTCAGCTATGCCGGCGACGTGACGCTCGGGCTGGCCGTCGACGCGGGCCTGGTTCCCGAGCCGCAGGAGATCGTCGACGCTCTCCATGCCGAGTTCCAGGCGCTGACCGCGCTCAAGCGCTCTTCCCGGCCTCCGACACGTCGAGCTCCCAATGATTGACGCGAAGCGGGCGGTCGCGGAACTTGACCTCCATCTCCTCGGTGAGGTTGAAGCCGAACTTCCGGCAGAGCGCGTTTGAGGGTGCGTTGGTGCCGCCGGGGAAGGCATGGATGCTGGTGTAGCGGGGATCTGAGCGCGCCCGGCGCGATCAGCAGGCCCAGCGCCTGGCTCGCGATCCCGCGGCCCTGGAACTCCGGCAGCACCATCCAGCCCACCTCGTGGATGGTCGAGCCCGCGATGGTCGACTCCCAGATCCCGATCGAGCCGACCGGCGGCCCCGACGGCTCCGGCACAATCGTGAAGTACCACTCGCCCCTGGCCACCGTCTCGACCCGCATCCGGTGCACGCGCTCGAGGTCCGCGGGGTCGGCCGGGCCACCGAGCTCTTTCATCACCTCCGGATCGAGCTCCAGCGCCTCGGTCAGGCCCCGGTGCTCGTCGGTGTAGGGGACCAGCTCCACGCGCAGGAGCTAGACCCCGGCCTCGTCGAGGAAGCCCACGACCTCCCGCGCGCAGCGCTCGGGGTCGTCCTCGAAGACGAAATGCCCGGCCTCGGCGATCAGGACCAGCTTCGAGCCCGGGATCTCCTTGTTGAACCGGTACGCGCCGCCCACGGGGGCGAACGTGTCCTCCTCTCCCCAGAGGATCAGAGTCGGGACGGCGAGCTCGGCGAGACGGCCCTGGTAGGGCTCGAGCTTCTCGAAGTCTCCGGAGCGGTAGAGGGCGAGCTGCGCCCGGCGCCCCTCCTCGGTCTCATATGCCTTCCAGTAGTCGTCGATGGCCTCGTCGTCGAACCCCGTGCCCGTCTGATGGAGCATCGCCGCGAACCCGTCGCGGTCGAGCGCATCGACGACCTTCTCGCCGGCGCCCTCGGTGCGCAGCGCCGACGCGAGCCCGTGCCACTTGCCGTCGGGAAAGAAGCCGGTGTTGCTCACCACGAGCGCGCCGACCGCCTCGGGGTGGTCGCACGCCCACCGCATCCCAATCAGGCCGCCCCAGTCGTGCACGACCAGCGCCACGCGCCCGAGGCCGGCCTCCTGCCGAAATCGCTCGACGACCTCAACGTGGCTCTCCCAGGTGCCGGACAGGAACGGGGGCGAGTTGCCGTAGCCCGGGAGATCGGGAGCGATCGCCCGCCGCCCCGACTCGGCCAGCGGCGGGAGCAGGTGCCGCCACATGAACGAGCTCTCCGGATAGCCGTGGATCAGCAGAACCGGAAGCGACTCCCGGTCCGATCCATCCCCTTCCGTGGCCTCGCGATAGGCGACCTCGCCCGCGTGCTTCACCTGGACGTCGGGCACGAGACGGAATCTACTCCGACCCCCAGCGCCAAGCCCGTCAGGGCCAGAACCGACCGCTACGCTTGCCCGGCACGGCGCCTTGGCGGAGTGGTTACGCAGCGGCCTGCAAAGCCGTTTACACCGGTTCGATTCCGGTAGGCGCCTTCGGCTCTAGCAAGCGAAATCCCGCTTGCTGGAGCCATTTTCGCCGTGTTTCCGTCGACCGCTCAGAACCGCTGAAAACCGCAGTCAAGGGGGTCTCACTGGCGCGCGCACTGGCGCGCGCTAAGAGGGGTCCGGGAGACGAAACGGATGGTTGGTTCGGTGGCGGATCGTTTCGCCCAGCCGCGCCCATAGGTTCAACTCGTTCGGCAGATCGCGGCAGGTGGCGCCAGACAGCGGACTCACCGCATCGGAGCAGTGTCGGCTTCCCTGTCTCGAGTGAGCACGGCGACCCCGTCTCTACCAAAGATCCGTAGCCGCGTCGTAGCCAGACGCGGCGGTGGCCGCGCCAGCTACTGGTAGCCAGGAACCCAGGCCAAGAGCCCGGCGAAGCGACGACCCGGGCACGCGGAGCCGCGTTCTCGAGGGCTCGACTCCGCTATTCGCCTTGACGCATCAATGCAGTTCGAATACGGTGGGATCGAGCGTTCGGAAACGCTGATCAAGGAGGGCCGTGGCAAGGATGCCGAAGCAGGGAGGATGCGCGAGACGGGCTCTCTGGGCGCTCGCAGCGAGCGCCGCCGTCCTGTCAGTCGTCGCTCCAGAGGCGCTCGCGCAGAGCACCACCACAGCCACTCCGCCGATGAGCTCCTTCCAGGACGAGTGCGGCGGCGGCGGGATGGCGCAGGGCTACCCGGACGCCACCCCGGCCGAGGCCGCCGATCTCTTCACCAGCAGCTTCCCTTGTCTGCTCGACTCGCTCGCTGCCGAGCCGTCGGATTCGTCCGGCTCGCAGGCGTCAAGGGCTCAGGACGGAGGCGGCGGCGACGCCCTCGCCGGGGACGCCGCCCAAGCGCCGCTCACGACCACCGACGCGAGCGGCGAAAGCGTACCTGTGGATCTCTCGCTCGAGCCCGGAGGCGGCGGCTTTCAGCCGGTCGCGCCGCTCGTCGACCTGACCCTGCCCGCCAACCTCGGCGATCAGGTCTCATTCGGGAATCAGGGGATCGCGATCGACGCCGGAGCCACCGACCCGCAGCAGGCCGCCACCGCCAGCGCCGAACCGTTCGCGGGCGGCAAGGGCCTCTTCTACGCCGACGCCGCCCCGGCCACCGACGTCGCCCTGGCGCCGATCAGCCACGGCCTCGAGGCCACCTATCAGCTGCGCGCCCCCGAGAGCCCCGAGCATCTCGGGATCGCGCTCTCGCTCCCCGACGGCTCCAGCCTTCAGTCCGAGGACTCAGGCGGCGCCTGGGTGGTCGAGGGGGACAAGGTGCTTGCAGACTTCAGCCCACCGCTTGCCTTCGACGCCGCCGGGGAGCCCGTGGAAGCAACGCTGAGCGTGAGCGGCGACTCGCTCGATGTCGACCTGCCCGCGTCCGACCCCAGCACGACCTACCCGATCGCCGTCACAACGACGGTCACCTCGCTCTCCACTGACGCGCCGGCGAGCGACGCCGCGGCCACCATCCCGAAGCTCGGCTACGACCAGATTCAACTCGAAAACGTCCATGACCCCAACGGCAACTTCAGCACCGCGAAGGAAGACGGTAACGCGACCTGGTTCCGCGGCGGGCCGGGGATGATAGAAGATCGACCTCGTCAGAATGCCTACGTCCTTCGCGCCAATACGGCCACCCTCAACACGCTCTACGTCACCGCTCCCTCGGGAGCCGACATCGATGGCGACAAGGTGCCGGACGTTCCGACCAGTTACAGCGGCTATCAGACCTACTGCGCCAACCTCGCCACCAACAAGGACTATGTGGATGCGTTCGAGATCATGAACGAGCCGAATACGCTGGTGAAGGCGCTCGACATTGAGACCACGGGGGCACAGACGTATGCCCTCTACGCCTACTACTGCGACCTAGGAATTAGGTCCGTTCGCCCGTACGTTCCCATCCTCGCGGCATCGACGGACGGTCGACCGTTCGGTCGACCCATGGCGGGCTCACATGGTACGAATGGCTCGACCAGTTCGGGTACAAGCATGTTCGCTCATGGGAGGTAAAACGCGGCTTAATCCTTCCAGTAAATGAATATTCATTTCGTTGGGATCCAGATCGGGATAATCACGAGGAACAATATTATTACGGAGTTCAGCTATAGCCCCGCTAAGCTCCACACCGGTAGGACCGGCTCCCACCAAAACAAAATTCAACAGTGCTTTTCTTTTTTCGGGATCTTCGGTAATGGTCGCCTGTTCTAAATTTTCAAGGATAAGGCTCCTTATATTGAGAGCCTGAGGCACCGTTTTCATCCACATCCCATGTTCCTCAATGCTTTTATTTCCAAAGAAATTGGTCTTGGAGCCCGTGGCAATGATTAGATAATCAAACACCAGATCTCCAATATTGGTATGAATGGTATTGTTTTCAGGAGAAATAGATTTCACCTCTGCAAGACGAAAAAATCCTTTCTTGCTGTCGCGAGTGATCTTCCGCAGCGGATAAGCAATAGAATCGGGCTCCAGACCCGAAGTGGAAACCTGGTACAGCAAAGGTTGAAAAGTGTGATAGTTATGCCTGTCAAGCAAGACCATTTGTATGTCTTCTTTCAAGAGTTTTTTGGCGAGAGCCATTCCGGCAAACCCGCCTCCAATAATCACAACTCTGGGTAATTCAGTTCTCGGTATATTCATTCTGGCTGGGTTTACCTCAAATTTAGCATTTAATAGGGGAACATAGAACCGATTAACTTTATATTAAAGTTTTTTGTAACATAGCAATTCTTTATACTACCTATAAGAGGCTAACCAATATTTTGTGAAGAAGGAATTAGAACATCAGTTTGTAGAGAACCTGGAAAAACACCAGAATATCGCTCACAAAATCTGCCGTATCTATACCCATGACCAGGAATCGCATAATGATCTATTTCAGGAGATCACTATCCAGCTTTGGAAAGCCTATCCCAAGTTCAGGGGTGATTCGAAATTCAGCACCTGGATGTACAGGGTTGCTTTAAATACAGCTATCACACTTTACCGCAAGAAAAAGCGGAATATTAAGACACAGGACTATGATTCTGTTCATTTCAAGATCAAAACCGAGGAATATAACGACGAGACCGAACAGCATTTAAAATTGATGTATGATGCCATACGTGAGCTGAATGATATTGAAAAAGCCCTCGTTTTTCTTTACCTGGAAGACAAAAATTATGCTGAAATATCTGAAACACTTGGGATAACCGAAGTCAACGCCCGGGTAAAAATGAACCGGATAAAAACAAAATTAAAAAGTATTATTAATCCCTGATACCCTATGGATGAGTTGGATCTTTTAAAGAAGGATTGGAAAAAGCAGGAGAAAAACCTGCCTCATCTTTCTTATGATGAAATCTATAAGATGATCTGGAAACGTTCTTCCTCGATCGTAAAATGGATCTTCATTATCAGTATTCTTGAATTCCTTCTTGGAGCAGTACTGAATATTGTTCTCGCCGATGACGAGTACTGGAAACGAATGGAAGAATTTAACCTGAAACAGTTTACTATCGTAGCCTATGTGATAAGCTATCTCATCACCTTTTATTTCATCTATAGATTCTACCGCAATTATCAAACAATTACGGCAACCGACAGCGTGGAAAGACTGATGAAAAATATACTGAAGACACGGAAAACCGTAAAATACTATATAAGTTTCGTACTGATCTCCAGTGGTCTCACTTTTCTTATTGGCTTATATA
Organism: uncultured Actinomycetes bacterium; assembly: GCA_963829735.1. Classification (GTDB taxonomy): domain Bacteria; phylum Actinomycetota; class Thermoleophilia; order Solirubrobacterales; family 70-9; genus AC-56. Next base: position 64,767 of record CAWHJT010000002.1, on the reverse strand, counting down.
TCATCCTGCGCCATCATGTTTTGAAGGTTTCGGGTGATACTGCAGGAAATATGCATTTCGACACTGCACAATGGCTTCTGTTTATCGGTGCGGTTTTGCTTATCCTGACTGTTTTTCTCGGAATTATCTGGCTTATCTATCGGCTTATCTACGGAATTTTACTGAAACGCCTGCAAAAGAATTATCGGGAACTGAAGAAACTCGATGTGTAATGGAAGTTAAAGTTTAGAAATTTGAAGTACAAAAATTTTCCTGAATTTCCAGTTTCAAACTTCTAACTTCGTACTTCTAATCTCGTACTTCCTAATATCCCCAGCGTCTTTGTTCATTCAGATCTTCCATGGCCTGAATTTCTTCTGCCGGAATTACTTTTAAGAAAGAGGAATGCTGTTCAATGGCATATTCTAATTTTTCAACGATTTCTTCGATACTATCATTTTCATAATCGATCTCCAGGGGCTCCTTGATCTGGAAAGTCTGCAGAATTCCCCGTTTTTTGATGCGCAGTCCTTTTTTATCAAAAGATCTTCTGAAACCGTCAATAACGATAGGAATGACCACGGGTTTATAATTTTTGATGATATGCGCGGTTCCCTTGCGAATGGGCTTAAAAGGTTTGGTAGTACCCTGCGGAAAGGTGATCACCCAGCCATCTTCAAGGGCTTTCCCAATATTCTCGGTATCGTTCATATTGACCTCCCGTTGGATTTCCTTTCCTTTTTCCCTCCAGGTGCGTTTCACGGTCACTGCCCCTGCATAAGCCATGATCCGCGTAAGCAATCCCGCTTTCATCGTTTCCTTTGCCGCTACATAATAGATATTCAGCTTGGGCTGCCAGATATAGCCGATATTTTTGATACTGTCAACCCTTCCGCTAAGGCTGGCATTAAAAACGTGAAACATGGCGGTCACATCAGCGAAATAAGTTTGATGATTTGATACGAAGAGTACATTGGTCTCGGGCAGCGTCTTAATGATTTCCGAACCTTCTATCTGAAGTTCATTGAAACCACGATAACGTCTATGGGTAATTAACCCAAAAATACGGATAAGCCATTTTTTTAAAATCAGGTAATGGCCAAACGGATTTTTCCTGAACAGTCCCATGAACTAAGAGTTTTTTTCATTTCCTGCCGAACCGGGGAAACCGGCCGCAAATATAAGGATTAAATTTTCTTTAGTAATTCCCTGATCTCACTAAGCATCATTCCGGTAGCGCCCCAGACAACATGCCCATTAAGCTGGTAGGCGGGCACTTCAATATTTACCGCATAAGAAGTGGTAATAGTTTGGGTTATGAGGCTGGAATCATTCAGAAAATCACTGAGCTTAACTTCCAGGATTGCTTCTACTTCGCTTTCCTGCGGAATAAGCTTTGGAGTCATTTCCAACAATCCTATATAGGGTTGCACCCAGAAATTGGAGGGCGGGATGTATAATTGGCTAAGCTGTTTCACAACCTGAATATGCTGTCTTGGAATTCCCACCTCTTCTTCTGTTTCCCTGAGAGCGGTTTCTTCCAGATCCCGGTCTTCCGGCTCCACCCTTCCTCCGGGAAAACCCACCTGATTGGAATGTACCCCTCGATAAGTTTTTCTCAAAATGAGCACCAGCCGTGTTTCTCCCTTTACTCCCGGGTAAAATACGGCCATCACACCTGCTTTTTGAGGATTTCTTTCCTCGATATTGATCGCTGCCAATTCCTGAATTCGCTCCAGCGGAGCCAGTTTTCTATGAGCAGCTTCTCCGGGAAGCGGCATTTTTTTTACCTTTGAAATCCGGTTTTTAAAAATTTCAAACTCCATGTTCAAACGTCTTTCTGTAATAGCAATTCTACTCGTTATTCTTTGCGCAAGCTGTGAAGATAAGGAATCTTCTTCAAAAAACGGCTCAAAACCTAGTCCCGAAGAACTGGCCAGGCAGCGCAAGGAAGATTCAATCCAACGTGCCCGGGACAGCATCTTTGAAGTGCGAAAAAAAGAACTTCAGAAAGACGAAAAAAAGAACAAATTTGAACAAAATCCCATGTTTCCTATTAAACAGGAAGAGCTGATTCCTACTTTAACGGAATACGGAAAGAAAAATCCGGAAACCAAGATCCGCATTAAAACCAAATTCGGAAATATAGATGTTGAGCTTTATAAAGACACCCCGCTCCACCGGGCCAATTTCATCATGCTTACCAAAAATGACTATTTTGATGATACTTATTTCCACCGGGTAGCACCTGGATTCGTGATACAGGGAGGAAATTCTGATAACCAGTCAACTGCCAGTATGCGCGCCGATGTTGGAAATTATTTGATTCCGAGTGAGTTTGAGGCAGGACATAAACATACTTACGGCGCGTTTTCCATGGCTAAATATGCAGAGCAGAACGTAAGTAAGGCCTCTTCTCCTTTCGAGTTCTTTATTGTCATGGATAAAAACGGAGCTCATCATCTTGATAATGAACATACGGTTTTCGGTCGCGTTATAGACGGTATGGATGTTGCTGAAAAGATCTCCCAGGTGAAAACGGTACAGTCTGAATGGCCGCTCAACAACATCGAGATGGACATTGATGTGATCGATTAGCTTACTGCTGCGTATAGTAATTATAATCGTTGATCACCCGCTGCACAAAATCAAAAGGTTTTTCTTCGGCGGAAACATCCATCAGTTCTTCCAGTTTTGCACTCAGGGAAATAATAATATGATGATGTCCCGAAATTCTGGATTTCTGAAATAAATTTTTCACTTCCTGCAGATCTTTATCACTCAAAACCGTTACCTGCGGATATTTAGGCTGATAATTTTCCGGAAGATCCACCATCAGGGTTTGATGTATTCCGGTTTTCTTTTTTTCTGAAATCACCGTGGTGCCAGCGGCAATATCTCCCAAACGCTGACCTTTTCCGTTGAAAAGAATAGTAACCACCGCTACTCCGCCACTACTCAGGCTTATATCTATAATCCGAAGCAGCCATCGAACCAGGTAGTTAGAAAAAGAAGGCCTGGTGCCATCCATTTTCACCACTCTTAACTGTAAAAGCGCCTTTCCCGGAGTACGCCCGTCCCAGAAGCTTTCCCAAAGCAGATAATAGAGAAAAGTTGGAAGCCCCAGTACCAGGTAATTCATCATCTCACTGCCACGGCTATCATTAATGCCGGCCAGGATAATCCCGGCAAAGATCATATAGATCACGTTGATGGCCAGGTCAACAATAAAGGCAAGAATCCGCTCTCCTATTCCCGCCGCATTCTGTTCAATATTTATATTTTGAGCGGTTTCAATTTGAAAGTTATTCATTAAATATGTTTCTTTGAGTATTAATCAAAAAAGAGAATGCGCGAGGCTGCTTTTGTTCGGCAAAATAAAGATAAATGGGTTAAGTATGAAAGCCTCCTTGAAAATTCTGCAGCAGTTTCACCTCAGCAGCTTTCCGATATTTATGTAGAACTGAGTGATGACCTTAGCTACGCCAAAACTTATTACGGGGAGAGCAATACATCAAAATATCTAAACGGACTTGTTTCCTCGGCGCATCAGAAGATCTATCGATCGAAAAAGGAATCTGGAAACCGGCTGATCACTTTCTTTACACGCGAATTTCCTTCTGAATTCCATCAGCATCAAAAACAATTGTTGCTGAGTTTCCTGGTTTTTCTATTATTTGCCATCATCGGCGCCTACAGTTCGGCAACCGACGGCGCATTTGTTCGATCAGTAATGGGCGATGCCTATGTGAATATGACGCTTGAAAATATCGCGAATAACGATCCCATGGCCGTTTATAAACAGGCTTCTCAAAGCGATATGTTTTTGGGGATCACCATTAACAATATCAGGGTTTCGCTGATGGTCTTTTCTCTGGGAATCCTGGCAGGACTCGGCACCATTCTGCTCCTTATGCAAAATGCGATCATGCTGGGCAGTTTTCAGTATTTTTTCTTTGCCAAAGGATTGTTGTGGGAATCGGCAAGAACCATCTGGATTCACGGCACCATTGAAATTTCTGTGATCATCGTGGCCGCCTGCGGCGGACTTGTTGTCGCCAAGAGCATCCTTTTCCCGGGCACCTATTCACGTTTAAAATCTTTTACAAAAGGAATAAAAAGCGGATTAAAGATCGTGGTCAGTACCATCCCGTTTTTCATCATTGCCGGTTTTCTGGAAGGTTTCGTCACCCGAATAACCACAATGCCCGACTGGCTGTCGATTTTAATCATCACGGCTTCCCTGGCATTGATCCTGTTTTATTACGTTTACTATCCGATATATCTATACAAAAAAATTAAAAATGAACGGGGATTACATCCAATTTAAAAAAGAAAGAGAACTTGGGGAGACCCTGAGCATCATCTTCAAATTTCTGAGGGAAAATTATAAAAACCTGGGAAAAATGCTCCTGAAGTTTTCTGGTCCCGCCTTTATTTTACTGGTCGCCGCTCTCGCCTATTATTCCTGGTCCACAATTGGTTTTTCATTTTTCACTTCCCCGGGAGGAGGTTCAGACTTTTTACTTGCTTTTTCAATACTTATCATCGCTTACATGTTATACGGAGCCTCAATTACCGGCACAGTTTATCATTCAATAGCCTCCTACATTCGAAATGGCGGTGAGATCAAAAGTTCGGAAGTGAGCGCTGGAATGAAAAGCGATTTTGGAAAATTGCTTTTGCTCAATTTTCTTTGCTGGATAATGATCATTGCAGGAACAGCCCTGTTCATCATTCCGGGAATTTATCTCGCTATTCCGCTAAGCCTTGCCCCGGCGATTCTTGTATTCAGAAGGCTGGGTGTAACCGATAGTATTTCCGATTGTTTCCAGCTGGTAAAAGACAATTGGTGGATGACTTTTGCCACCGTACTTTGTATTGGCCTGCTGGTATATCTAATCGGACTCGTTTTTCAAATTCCCGCACTTGTTTATGTGGTCATCAAGACCATCACTACCGTTCAACAGGGTTCTGCGGCCGATCCTTCAGGGATGTTCGGCACCGGCTATATCATTGTCACCACGATTTCATCAATGATCCAGTATATTGTTTACAGCATTACGCCTGTAGGTTTCGCTTTCGTTTATTTTCATCTTAATGAAAAAAAGCACTTTACCGGGACTTATGAAAGTATTCAGAAACTGGGAAATAATTAAACAGATATTGAAAGTAATTTTCTTCATATTTTTCCTCTTTTTCGGAATATTCTCTGGATTTTCCCAGGAGCAGGATAGCCTTTCCGTTTCCGAAGAAATACAGATCGATAAAACCAAAGATCTGAAGCCGCTCAGCTTTAACCGCGAAAAAATTGAAGAACTCAAACAAGACGAGGCCTTTAATTACCTGCAGGCACAGGAAAAGGAAAGCTGGTGGTCGCGCTTCAAAAGCTGGGTAAATGCCAAACTGAATGATTTTCTCAGCTGGATGTTTGGCGATTACAGTCCCGGCGGCATTGTGGCGATCATCATCAGCGTCCTGCCTTTTCTATTATTACTGGGATTTTTTGCCCTGGTGATCTGGCTCTTTTCCAGGCTTAATCCCGGCAGGAAAATTCTTAAATCGCCGGCAAACAGCGAAGTTTTTATTTCAGAGGAAGAAGAGCTTATCAAAGGTGAAGACCTGCCGCAACTAATGAAGGAAGCTGTGAAAAATGGCAATTTCAGGCTTGCTGTGCGCTATTATTATCTGAATGAACTCCGGAAGATGGACGAATTGAAGATCATCGATTATCAGTATCAGAAGACCAATCATGAATATTTCGGGGAAATCGAAGATCAGGCTCTGAAAACAGAATTCATTCTTATCACCCGTTTTTATGAATTTATCTGGTACGGAAGTTTTAAAGTTTCCGAAGAAGATTTCAGAATTGCTGAAAAAGAATTTCAGAAAATAGAACATACCCTACAAACCTTCCGGCGTTGAACAAAACTTACAAAATAGCATTCGCGCTTTTTCTTTTGCTGGTAATCTCACTGGTCTGGCTGGAATCAACCGAGCCCGAACCCGTGAACTGGAATCCCAGCTATACGGCGATTGACAAAATTGCGCTTGGCTCCTTTGTTTTCTATGAAAACTGGAAAGAGGCAGCCGATAGCCTGGAAAAAATAAACATTCCACCCTACGAATACCTCAATAATAAGCCAAAAAACGGCACTTATTTTTTTCTCAACGATTTTGTAGGTTTTGATGATGATGAGCTAAATGATCTCCTGGACTGGGTTTCAAAAGGCAATCGCCTTTTTATCGCTTCCAACGGGTTCGCCACAAACCTTATGGATACGCTTCAGGTAAAGGTGGCGAATTATTACAGTTCTGAAGGGTTTACTTCCCGGCCGGAGCTTAAGCTTTCAAATCCTGCTTTAAAACTTAAAGATTCGAAGCTTTTCGACCAGGATCTTTCAGGTGTTTACTTTTCAAAGATCGACACTCTTAATCAGGTGGTTCTGGGAACAGCCAGTTTCGGAAAAAAGAAAAAGGAAGAAAAGATCAATTTCATCAAAAGCAGTTTTGGCGAAGGTGAGATCTTTTTGCACACCACGCCGCAGGCCTTTAGCAATTATTTTATGCTTAAGGATGCTAATTTTGAATATCCCCAGGCTCTGCTGGCTTATTTCGCCGGAGATCATATTTTATGGGACGCCTATTACAAATCGGGGAAAACTTTTTTTACTTCTCCGCTTTACATGCTCCTGAGTGACCGTTCCCTCAAATGGGCTTATTATACGGTGGTTGTCGCCGCTTTGCTTTTTGTTCTTTTTGAAGGTAAACGCCGCCAGCGTCCCGTGCCGGTAGTAGAACCGCTAAAAAACAAATCTTATGAATATACCGAAACCGTCTCTCAGTTATTTCTTGAAAGAGGCAGGTATTATGAGCTGGGAATGAAAAAGATCAATCTGTTTCTGGAATTTATCAGGACGCAGTACCGCCTCGATACGACCAGGTTAAATGAAGAATTTTACAGGAACCTCGCTTTGAAAAGCGGAAATACCTATCAGGATACCAAGGCCCTTTTTGAAAGAATCTTTACTTTTCAGCAAAATGCTGATAATGACAAGGAGGAATTTCATCAGATAAGCCAAAGCATTAATAATTTTAAACGAAAAAATGGAAAACCAGGAGAACAATCCTAAAGAGGAACTGAACTTTGAGAACAGAATTCCTCTCGACGAACTAAAAGTATCGGTGAACAAATTAAAAGAGCAGCTGGCAAAGATCATTGTCGGCCAGGAGGAGTTTGTAGAGCTGCTTATCGCCGCCCTCCTTTCCAACGGCCATGTCTTGATCGAAGGTGTCCCGGGAGTTGCCAAAACCATCACCGCAAAACTTTTTGCCAAATGCCTGAAAACTAACTTCAGCAGGATACAGTTTACTCCCGATCTTATGCCGAGTGATGTGCTGGGAACTTCGGTTTTCGATATGAAATCTTCCGATTTTCAATTTAAACCCGGGCCCATTTTTTCAAATATCATCCTGATCGATGAGATCAATCGAGCTCCAGCCAAAACACAGGCTGCCCTGTTCGAGGTGATGGAGGAAAGACAGATCACCATCGACGGGAAAATGTATAAAATGGAGCAGCCTTTCATGGTACTTGCCACGCAGAATCCTATTGAGCATGAAGGCACCTATGCCCTGCCGGAAGCCCAACTAGATCGTTTTCTTTTTAAGATAAAAGTTCGCTATCCGGGAATGGAAGACGAAATAAAGATTCTTCAAACGCATCATGAACGTAAAGGCATGCTGCCCGAGCAGGAAATTGAAGCAGTCCTGGATCCCGCACAAATTGCTAAATTGCGTTCGCAAATTTTTGAAATTCTCATCGAAGAAAAACTGCTGGGATATATTGCCGAAATTGTCAATAAAACCAGGAATCATCCGCATCTTTATCTCGGGGCAAGTCCGCGGGCATCGATCGCGGTGATGAATGCATCCAAGGCTTTTGCCGCCATGGACGGGAGGGATTTCGTGATTCCGGAAGATATCAAGAAAGCTCTGAAACCTGTACTCGTTCACAGGCTTATTCTTTCCCCAGACCGCGAAATGGAAGGAATGACCACGGCAAGTGTGATAGATATGATCGTCCAGTCTATTGAAATTCCACGCTAGTGATTAAATTCATCAAATCATTATATCTGGCAGGAAGATTCTTTTACCTCCTCTTTGGAGTGGCATTGCTGTTTCTTCTCTCCTTCTGGTTTGAATTTCTTTACAGCATAACCTGGATAATAAGCGTTTTGCTGGCTATTGCCTTTCTAACCGACCTGATGATGCTCTATAGGAATGGTTCGATCACTGCAAACCGGTTACTTCCTGAAAAATTCTCGAATTCTGATGAAAACAGGGTGGAAATTATCCTTCGAAATCAGTATGATTTTTCCTTGAATTCTGAAATCATCGATGAAATTCCTGTGCAATTTCAGAAGCGGGATTTTTTGAAGCATTTACATCTCCCTGCCGGTGAGAAAGTATCTTTTGATTATCTGCTGAAACCTTTAAAACGAGGAGAATATATTTTCGGGAATCTGAATATTTTCGTCTTCACGAAGCTAAAACTGGTAAAAAGACGCTTTGTCTTCAGCAAAGATCAAATGGTAAAGGTATATCCTTCTTTTATTCAGATGAAAAAACTGGATTTCCTGGCGCTGGACCGTAAAATTTCTCTTCAGGGACTAAAAAAGGTCAGGCGTCTGGGCCACACCATGGAATTTGAACAAATCAAGGAATATGTTCGTGGCGATGATGTACGAACCATCAACTGGAAAGCCACGGCGAAGAAAAAAGACCTGATGGTGAACCAGTTTCAGGATGAAAGGGCGCAGCCGGTGTATTCGGTGATCGACACCGGCAGAGTGATGAAAATGCCTTTTGAAGGTCTTAGTTTACTGGATTATGCGATAAACAGTTCCCTGGCTTTTTCAAATGTTGCCCTTAAAAAGAAAGACCGGGTAGGACTGATCTCCTTTTCCCGAAATATCGATTCATTTTTAAAGGCTACTGCACGGCTTCCGCAGTTAAACCGCATCATGGAGACGCTGTACAATATCGATACCGAATTCTACGACAGTGATTTCGGGATGCTTTACGCCCGGCTGAGGAAAGTTGTCACCCATCGCAGCCTGATCATGCTCTACACTAATTTTGAACATATTTCGGCTTTACAACGGCAGCTTCCTTTTTTAAAAGCCATTGCTAAGAATCATTTGCTGGTGGTGATCTTTTTTGAAAATACCGAAGTGCTGAAACTTACTGAGATCAATCCGAAAAATACCAGTGAAAGCGCCCACCAGACTATGGCCGAGCAATTCGCTCATGACAAAATCTTTATGGCCAGGGAACTTCAAAAGCATGGAATACAGACTATTCTTACCCCACCCAAAGACCTTAGCGTAAGCACTATCAACAAATATCTGGAGATCAAGGCCAGAGGCCTGCTTTGATAAATTACATTTCAGTTGCAAAAACATACAGTTCGGTAAAAAGTTTTTTTCCGAAGCATTGCTTTCAGCCTAAGTTTGTTTCATAATCTTAAAACCAACACTTATGAAAACAATCGCTTTACTTCTCGCTTTATTCGCCGGATCTTTTATCTATTCCCAGGAAGCACAGGACTCTTCAGAAAAAACCGGAATTATCACAGTTAATGTACCCAACGCAACCAGTGATGAGGGCGAGGTTCTCTTCGCTCTTTATACCGAAGACAATTTTCTGCAGGGCAAATCCCGCTTTTCGGCTATTTCAGAAATTAAGGAAGGAAAAGCCACAGGAACTTTTGAAAATGTACCTGTGGGAACCTATTCGGTAGTTATCCTTCACGATAAAAACGGAAATCATCAAATGGATTTTGACCAAAACGGGATGCCTCTTGAAGCTTATGGCACCAGCGGCAATGGCATGTCTTATGGACCGCCGACATGGGCAGATTCAAAATTTGAATTTGACGGCACTGCAAAAGCCATTGACATACGATTGTAAAAGAACAGGGAAATTTTAATCTTATCTCTTTAAATAATTTCAGAAAAATCCTTTAACAGGGATTTTTTTGTATAGATAAAATATAGATGAATTATAATTTGAATAAGAAAAATCTATACATTTGCAGGAGATAAATTCCAAGCATGACAATAACCCAATTACATTATGTCCTGGCAGTAGCCGAACATAAAAATTTTACCAAGGCCGCTCAAAAAGTTTTTGTGACTCAACCCACTCTCAGTATGCAAATCCAGAAGCTGGAAGAAGAACTGGAAGTGACTATTTTCGACCGCAGTAAAAAACCTATTCAGCTTACCGAAGTTGGACAAAAAATCGTACAGCAGGCCAGGAATATTGTCAACGAGAGTGACCGTATCCAGGATATAGTTGATCAGCAAAAGGGTTTTATAGGAGGGGTTTTTCGTCTTGGAGTGATCCCTACGATCATGCCTACACTGCTGCCCATGTTTATTGGAAATTTCATGAAAAAATATCCGAAGGTCAAGCTGAAAATCGAGGAATTACATACCGAAGCCATTATAGAAAAACTTAAAGAGGGACATTTAGATGCTGCCATTGCCGCCACTCCTTTAAAAATGGAAGGGATTAAGGAAAATGCACTTTATTATGAACCCTTTGTGGCTTACGTGCCTAAAGATCATAAACTGGCTGCTGCCGATAAACTCAACATCAATGACCTCGAGATCAATGACATCCTTTTACTGGAAGACGGGCATTGTTTTAAAGATGGAATCTTGAATCTCTGTAAGGCCGCCCGTGATTATGAGGGTGATCAGCTGCAACTGGAAAGCGGAAGTTTTGAAACACTTATAAAGCTCGCCAATGAAGGTTTGGGAATGACACTGCTCCCCTATTTACATACTCTAGACCTGAAGGATTCAGAAAAGAAAAATCTGAAAATGTTTAAAGATCCTGTTCCGGCGCGGGAAGTAAGTCTTATTTACAATCGAAGTGAACTCAAAATGCAGATCATTGAAGCTCTTCGCAGCACGATCGCGGGAGTGATTAAAGGAGCTATAACTTTTCAGAATGTTCAGATTATAAGTCCGCTGAACAAAAAGAAAGAATACCAGGTAAACTAAAAAAGCGGCCTTTTACGCCGCTTTTTTTATTAGGTATTTAAATAAATTAAACATTGATTTAGTTCCGGATTCTGCCTGGTTAGTGCGAGGATCCAAAGTCTCAATTCCTCGATTTCATGAGGAAGTAAACGTTGGATCGCTTTTTTAACCTCCTTGCAGAACAAGTTTGCATCAAAACTCACTTTGTCAAGCACCGTTTTGGTGTATTCAAACATCGCTCTCGCCATAATTTGAAGTTATTTAAGTTAAAGTTAGGTTGAAATAAAAATGTAGAAATAAACTATAGGCAGTAAATTTTTTGGTCATATAAATATACTAAACTCATTCCTTCTTTAACACTTAAAAACTATATTTAACATTCTAGAACCTGTTATCGCCGCTAATGATATCGCCAATTCCGCCTAGAATACTGCCTTCTCCCTTATCCTTTCCGCCCTGTTGCGGAGCCGCCTGATGAATTCTGCTGGCCAGCCTGCTAAAAGGTAAAGACTGTATATAGACAGTTCCGGGGCCAGTTAGCGTAGCAAAGAAAAGTCCTTCGCCTCCAAAAATGGTATTTCTTATTCCACCAACGAATTCAATGTCATAATTTACGGTTTGAGTAAAACCAATGATACAGCCGGTATCGACTTTGAGTTTTTCGCCAGGTTGGAGTTCTTTTTTGGCCATGGTTCCTCCCGCATGAACAAAGGCCATCCCGTCACCTTCTACTTTCTGCATGATAAAACCTTCCCCGCCAAAGAAGCCGCGGCCAAGTTTCCTGCTGAACTCAATCCCGATGGAAACTCCCTTGGCGGCGCAGAGAAAAGCATCCTTTTGACAAATGAACTTTCCGTTAAACCTGGTCAGGTCTATAGGAATGATCTTTCCCGGATAAGGTGAAGCAAAACTTATTCGTTTCTTTCCCTGGTCATCGTTGGAGAAAATGGTCATGAACAGGCTTTCGCCTGTAAGCAGACGTTTTCCCGCTCCCAGAACTTTACCGAGGAAACCTTCATTCTCCTTGGAGCCATCCCCGAAAATAGTATCCATGGTGATACCATTATCCATCATCATAAAATTTCCGGCTTCGGCGATCACTGCTTCCTGCGGATCAAGTTCCAGTTCTACATACTGCATTTCCTCCCCGAAGATCTGGTAGTCTATTTCATGTGCATTCATCTTTGTAGCATTAAGCTTAAAGCGGCAAGCCTTAAGCGTGATTAATAAAATAGTAACAAATTAGTCAGCCTATATCAAACGTACACCTTATAGCTTATGATATAAGTAGCACTTTACGGCGAACTGTTACTGTAAACTGCCTACTTTTTAACTTTCACCGTCCATTCAAATTCAAAAACCGAAACCTCCATTCCCTCTTCATTGGTTCCAATCGATTTCATCCAGAAGGTCTGCCCCTCACCTGTTTCTATAGTTTTGCTAATTGCTGCATCAGCTTTTTCTCCGTCATAGCAGTTAAAACTGATCTTTCCGGTAGCTTTTTTTGAAAAAACCGATTTGTTCTGAGCGACCAGCATAGATACTTTCTTATGAGAATTTTTAATTTTACTCATTACCAGGGCACCTGTGCTCAATTCGGCCGCCATGGCCTGTACGGCAAAATACAGGGAATTAAAAGGATTCTGATTGATCCAGCGATGCCTTACTCCCACCTCGCACTGAGATTTGTCGATTTGTTTTACCCTCACTCCGCAAATCCAGGCACTTGGAAGTTTAAACATTAAGAATTTATTGAGATTTGCAGGTGAAAGATTCATAAATAAGGGATTGGATTGAATTTCAGCATAAAAATAAGAAAATAAAAAATTCCTTGCATCAGGCTATACTCGAGTTAGAACTATAGGTGTTTTGCCTGTTGCTGACCGCGGGGCCAAAATCTGAAATTTTATATTTCACCTCACCCAGAACTGCCTTTGTTGCAGTTCTGACCTCACCAGGGAGAGGGGATTAGAACCCACCGGGGTAGAGCCAATAGAGAATTATAAAGTTTAAATAGCGAATCTATTTCTTAAATATTTGTTAAATTTAGGTACTTTGTTTTGCATAATACCTTCTTTTAGATATATATTTGTATAAGATTCTAATAGGTTATATAAATCATCAATCAAAAACCGTCATGAAAACATCATCTAAACAACAGGTAATCGCACTCTCAGCAAGAGACGCATCAGTACAACGAATTAAAATCTATTGCGCTGTAACTTTTATTTATATCTCTTTTTTAACCGCTATATTCTTATAGGTAAGTCTGAAAGTATTATGCTAAGTCAAAAAAACACTATAACGTCAATCATAAAAGATTGTCTTATTCTAAGCCTTTTTCTTACTTCATTTGTTTTTATGAATGCTCAGGAGAAATCGGTTGAAAAAACAATTCTGGAGAAAGACTCAATCTTCTGGAAAGCTTATAACGATTGTGACCTCGCAGGCATGGAAAAATTTCTAGCCGCTGATCTTGAATTCTATCATGATAAGAATGGTATCGTAAAGAGCTCGAAAAGTTTAAACGAAAGTATAAAGAACGGCCTATGTGGCACCGGAAAAAATCAACTTAGAAGAGAAGCCATTCCGGAAAGTCTTGCTGTATATCCTTTAAAAGATAAAGATTCGGTATATGGTGCCATGATCACCGGGGAACACCTTTTTTATGTGGCTGATGGTAAAACTGAGAAAGCCGAGGGGAAAGCGAAATTTTCAAATCTCTGGCTTTTTAAAGACGGGAAATGGAAGATGCATCGCATATTCAGTTATGATCACCAGCCTGCACCCTATACAAATCCGAAGAAAAAGATCTCTCTGAGCCCGGTTCAGCTAAAAGAGTTTGAAGGAAATTATCTGATGCCCTCAAATGATATTATTAAAGTGACAGCACAGAAAGAAAATTTAGAGCTAACAGCAATGGGTAAAACTTTTATTCTCTATCCCGATTCAGCTAATAGTTTTTTTACAAAGGACAGGGACCTTAGTTTTTCCTTTACGGAAGAGATTCCACGTAAAGTGAGCATCTTCGAAGGGAATAATAAGGTAGCAGAGGCTACCATAACCAAATAATATAAAGCAATAGTAATGACTACAGAAACCATCAATCAGAACAGAACGCTGGCTACCGTGCTTCATCTCTCGGTATTCACGAAATATTTTATCCCGATGGGAAATTTCATCTTTCCACTGCTTTTGTGGATTGCAAAAAAGGAAGATCCTTTTATAGATAAGAACGGCAGGAATGCGATCAATTTCCAGATAAGCTTTTTCCTGTATACCATTTTCCTGGTTGCAGTTGGAGCGGCGACTTTTATCTATTTCGGAATGAAGTTCAGTATGAATGAACCTTTCTTTTTCGAACATGATCATTTCACCGTTCATCATTTTAGTGATGCCCTACCCTTCTTTGTGATTGCCATTATTCTAGGAATTATTCTTTTGGGCTTATTTATTCTGGAAATATTCGCGGTTATCATGGCCTCCATCAGGGCTAGTGAAGGAGAAATTTATAATTATCCGCTAAGTATCAATTTCATCGGCTCCGCTGAGAACGGAGAAAATTAATCATCAATTAATCAATCAAAAAATGAACAGTATAATGTTATCAAAAAACACACAACATGAAGATTGAAAATACAAAAGCACAGATGCGCAAGGGAGTTCTGGAATACTGCATCCTCTCGGTTTTGAGGGATGAAGACGCCTATGTGGCCGAAATTCTGGATACGCTCAAAGACGCAAAGTTGCTGGTCGTGGAAGGGACGATCTATCCCCTGCTCACCAGGCTTAAGAATGCAGGATTGCTCACCTATCGCTGGGAAGAGTCATCCAGCGGGCCACCAAGAAAATATTACGGCCTTACTGAAACCGGAAAAATTTTCCTCAGGGAACTTACCGTAACCTGGGACGAATTGCAAACGGCAGTTAATATTGTAACCACTCAAAAAAAGAAAAATCATGAATAAGACAGTTAATATAAATCTTGCCGGCATTTTCTTTCATATAGATGAAGATGCGTATGCCAAGCTTCAACGCTATCTTGATGCGATAAGGCATTCGTTCTCCAATACTCAGGGGCGTGATGAGATCATCTCAGATATCGAAGCACGTATTGCTGAATTATTTAATGAAAAGATCCAAAATGACCGTCAGGTGATCAGTTCGAAAGAAGTAGAAGAGGTCATCGCCATCATGGGGCAACCCGAAGATTATATGGTAGATGAAGAGATCTTCGAAGACGAACCAAAGAAAGCCAAAACCACCACTACCAAAACCGTTGGTAAACAGCTTTTTCGCGATACCGAACACGGGTATGTGGGAGGCGTTTCTTCAGGCCTTGGACACTATCTTGGTATTGAAGCGATCTGGGTAAGGCTACTTTGGATTTTACTTACCATCTTTTCCAGTGGAGCATTTGTTCTTATTTATATTGCCTTCTGGATCTTTGTTCCCGAAGCCAAAACCACAGCCGATAAGCTGGCAATGCGCGGAGAGGAGGTAACCATCAGCAATATCGAGAAAAAGATACGCGAGGGTTTTCAGGATGTTTCAGATAGTATAAAAAATGTAGATTACGAGAAATACGGAACAAAAGCCCGTTCTGGCGCCAGCTCGGCCGCTACAAGCCTCGGTAATATTATCAGGTTCTGTCTGAAACTATTCGTAAAGTTCATTGGCGTACTGTTACTGCTCATCGCCGGTTCAACGCTTATTGGTCTCTTTGTTGCGCTGTTTAGTGTAGGAACTTTCGGAATTGTGGAAGCTCCATGGACCGACTATATCGAAATGGTAAACAGCGGAGCTCCATTATGGGTGATCTCCATCCTGGCCTTTTTCGCTGTGGGAATTCCATTCTTCTTCCTGTTCGTCCTGGGACTGAAAATTCTGGTAAGAAACCTGAAGCCAGTGGGCAGAATCGCTTCTTTAACCCTGCTGGGAATCTGGCTGCTGTCAGTGATCGGACTCAGTATTATAGGAATCACACAGGCTACCAACCGTGCTTTTGATGGTGAAGTGGCTAAAACAGAACGTTTGAATATTGCTCCCAACGATACATTATATCTTGAAATGAGAAGCAATGATGATTATACCGGGAGAAATTACAGAAATTCAAACTTTCATGTGATCTACGGCGATAACGGTGAAAAATTGCTTTACGGCCAGGATGTTAGATTGGTCGTGAAGTCGACTAAAGATTCAATCGGAAAGATCGAGGTGGTGAAATCGGCTGAAGGAAAGAACTACAGCGACGCCAGGGAAAGGGCCCAGAATATCAATTATTCAACAAGTCTTGTTGGAAACCGATTATTTCTGGATGATTATTTTACTTCAGATGCAAATTACAAGTACCGCGACCAGGAAGTTCAGGTAACATTATATGTTCCCGAAGGAACGGTACTTTATGCCGATGATAACACCTATTCCTTCCACAGAAATTCATCTTATTATGATGATATTCTGAAGAACGGTCAGGAAGGTCATTTTCTAAAGATCATGGATGGTGAAACTTCCTGCGAAGACTGCCCCGAAGACACCTGGGATGACAATGAAGATGGCTGGAAGCAGTCCAACGAAGAAGATAATGACTGGGATAATTCTGACGATTTCAATGCCCGCGTGGATGTGAACGGAAATGAAATGAACGTGAAGATCAACGATAAAGGAATTGAAGTTAAAAACGAAAACGCTGAAAGCGTGAAGATAGACAGCAACGGAATTGAAATAAACAACAATTAATATGAGCTCATTGATCAACCTTTTATTAAGCTTCGTGATGGGACTTTTTTTTGGTCACCAGCAGGAAGTAACCGAAAGAACTCAAACCGAGCTTAAAAAAATTCCCATAGAGTTTTTTGAAAAACTCGAATGCCAGCAGCAGATTCTGGAATGCTGATCAACCACAAAGGCCTCCTCTCGGGGGCTTTTGTTATATTTGAGTAAATCAAATCTCCCTTATGATCAAAAAATTACCACTGATCCTGCTTTTAATTATGATTTCCTGCGGCGCCCAGGAAAAGGTAAAAGGCAGCCGAAACGTAAAAACCGAACAATTCAACCTCACTCCCTTCCACTCTATCCAAATCTCGGGAGAATTTGAAGTAGGCGTTCTCAAAGGTCCCAGGCCGATGCTGGAGATCAAAGCTGATGATAATCTTATTGATCTTATCCAGAGGGAGATAGTAGATGGTGTTTTGTACATTAAACCAGTTAAAGAATTTTCCAGGGCGAAATCACAGAAAATTCAGATCACTTTCCAGGATACCCTGAAAAATGTTAAAATTTCTGATAAAGTAGAACTTGAATCTGAGCAGGATCTTTATGTGGAGGATTTTCAGCTGGAAACCAGGGGAAGTTCCAAAGCCTTTCTCACCCTTACCGCCAGAAGCTTTAATTTTATTCATGGAGATGATGCCAAGGCTCAATTGAATGTAACTGCCAAGGAAAGTTATTTTCAGTTAAACCAGTCGTCTGATGTGGAAGCGCTGGTGAATTCACCGCTTTTTAAAGTAGATATTTACGAAAAGGCTTCGGCCAGAATCGACGGAGAGATCCAGGATCTTAATCTTCGGGCAGACCAGTCCTCCAAATTTGATGGGGAAAAACTCACCGCGATAAATGCTACTGTGCTTGCCCAGGGCCGATCTGACAATAAAATAAATGTTTCTGAAAAACTTGAAATTTCGGCTCAGGGAAATTCAAAAACCGAAATTTTCAATAATCCGGAAATCAATCTCACCCAATTCACCGATGAAGCGGTGATCGCGAAAAAGGAGTTTAAGAAAGGGCTGTTTTAGAGCTTAGACCTGAGTGGATAATTTGATAATTGAATGGTCATTGCAAACCGCTGAAGGCGGTGAAGCAATCTCATGGCTCAAAGTTCGGAAATGTTCGTATTTCGTACTTTGTATAGTTTGTAGTTCAAAAACTTGCATAAAAAAAGTCCCACCTTTCTGTGAGACTTTTTTATTTAAGTTCTTATTTCCTTACACCGTTTCAGGCCTGGTCTGGGGTTTTTCGATATCTTCTTCGGTTTCGATTTCCGCGAGATAACGTTCAGCATCCAGAGCCGCCATACAACCTGTACCAGCCGCAGTCACCGCCTGACGATATACCTTATCCTGTACATCTCCCGAAGCGAATACCCCGGCGATATTTGTTTTTGTGGTTTTTGGCTGAGTGATCAGGTAACCGGTGTCATCCATGTCTAGCTGATCTTTGAATATCTCGGTATTTGGTTTATGACCAATGGCTACAAAAAAACCGGTAATTTTTATCTCTTCCTTCTCTCCGGTTTGATTATTGACCATTCTCAGGCCTTCCACCACCTGGTCTCCAAGAATTTCATCAACTTCGGTATTATATCGAACTTCGAGGTTTTTGGTATTATTAACCCGGTGCTGCATGGCTTTGGAAGCCTTCATATAATCTTTTCTTATCAGCATGGTCACCTTATTACAGATATTAGCCAGATAAGTAGCTTCTTCCGCAGCGGTATCTCCACCACCCACGATCGCAACATCCTGTCCCTTATAGAAAAATCCGTCGCAAACCGCGCAGGCAGAAACTCCGCCACCGCGTAAACGTTGTTCACTTGGAAGTCCCAGGTATTTTGCAGTTGCACCGGTAGATATGATCACAGTTTCGGCTTCTATCCATGTAGCATTATCAACACAGGCTTTATGGATGCCGCCAACTTCTTTTGAAAATTCTACTTCGGTAACCATTCCCATCCTAACCTGGGTCCCAAAACGCTTGGCCTGTTTTTGAAGGTCCATCATCATTTGTGGGCCGTCAATACCATCAGCATATCCCGGGAAGTTATCTACTTCGGTAGTAGTGGTAAGCTGGCCCCCGGGTTCCAAGCCCGTATACATAACCGGCTTAAGATCGGCTCTGGAAGCGTAAATTGCGGCGGTATATCCCGCAGGACCGGAGCCTATGATCAAACATTTTACTCTTTCTATCTTTTCACTCATATTTTTTTAATTTATTCCGTTATAAAAGTAGGTAGTTTTAGCAAAAACTTACGCCTTATGTCATTAAGATAGTTTATTTGTTAATAATCCCAGAAAATAAAGATGGAAAACTGCCTCTTTTTCAACAAATTTAAAAGATAAAATTACCTTTGCCAAGCATGGACCTGAGTTTGTTCAACATACTGGATGTGCTGGGAACGGCCGCTTTTGCAATTTCCGGAGCTCTTGCCGCTATGAATCGAAGGCTGGATCTGTTCGGCATTTTTATCATTGCCTTTGTGACCTCTATCGGTGGCGGGACGCTTAGAGATGTACTTATCGGCCAGACACCGGTGTCATGGATGGAGCATATCATTTATGTTTACCTCATCGGAATTGTTACTGTTCTTGCCATTGTCTTCCGCAGTAAACTTTATTTTCTCAAGAAATCACTTTTCCTTTTTGATACAATCGGACTTGGGGTTTTCACCATTACTGGAGTGGAAACCGGAATTCAGAATAATCTTGATCCCATTATCTCCATTGCTCTTGGGGCCATGACCGGTACATTTGGTGGGGTGATCAGGGATATTTTATGTAATGAAATACCGGTGATCTTTCGTAAAGAGATCTATGCTACGGCCTGTATTGTGGGCGGCCTGGCCTTTGTGATCCTGCACCATCTTCAGGTGAATACAGATCTCACCTATATCATCACCTCCCTTACGGTTATAAGTATTCGGCTTATAGTTGTGAAATATCATATTTCACTTCCTTCTTTTTTCCTGCATGATAAAAGCGGAAATTAATGCGGAAGTTTATCACGCAATAAGCCATACACAAAAGTTCCTAACATAGCTGAAATCAACACCACGATCATTGAAACATATCCGGCACCAATAAGTGTATAAATAGGGCCCGGACAGGCTCCGGCCAGTGCCCAGCCTAATCCGAAGGTAATTCCACCGAACATATAGCGGCTGAAACTCTTTTCTTTCGGAACGAAATTTATTCTGTCTCCGCGAAAATCCTTCAGCTTTTTTCTTTTTATGATCTGAGTGCCGAGCACTCCAACTATCAGCGCAGATCCTATGATTCCGTACATATGGAAAGACTCAAAACGGAACATTTCATAGATCCGGAACCAGGAAGCTGCTTCCGACTTAAACATTACGATTCCAAAAAATATACCTGTCAAAAAATATCCTATTACTCTCATTGCTTAAAAATTAGGGGGAATAACAAATGAACCATGATCAGGCCACCTATGAAAAAACCAATTACCGCGATCAGTGAAGGCAGTTGAAGATTGCTAAGTCCTGAAATTGCATGCCCGGAAGTACAACCGCCGGCCCAGCGTGTTCCAAAACCTATCAGAAAGCCTCCTATAATGAGAAGACTTAGTGATTTCAAATTGGTAAGGGCTCCTGTACTGTATAATTCATCGGGAAGGTAAGCTGTGCCTGCGCTTTCAAATCCGAGCTGCTTTAAATGAGAAACTGTTTCGGGATTGATATCTACGGCCGGATTAGCCGACAGAAAATTCATAGCAATAAAACCTCCCAGGGCGGCACCAATGATCACCACCAGGTTCCATCTCTGGGAACGCCAGTCAAAACTAAAATAACCTGCACTTTTACCGGCACCGCACATGGTACAAAGTGTGCGCAAATTGGAAGACATTCCAAATTTTTTACCCATAAAAATGAGCAAAAACATGATGAGTGCGATAAGAGGGCCGGACACATACCATGGCCAGGTTTGGAATATAGCCTCCATACAATTACTTTTTACCTGCAATAAAGCAAATTAGATAAGCTCTGCAATAATTTTCCATTGCTTTTAACTATTTAAGTACTGCAGTACATTATGTAACACTTTGGGAAATTAAAAAATTTCAATTTTTACCTTTTAAATCCTGCCGACCAGCCGGGGATCAGAAGCGGTGTGCTGACGGGCAAGCCACCTGATAGTGATAGATATATAGCCGAGTTCTTCTACCACCGTTCCATAACAGAGATAAATCCCTTTATTGTGAAGCGGATATTTCTCAGCGGTATCGGGAAATAGAACCACATCGAAAATGTCCCCTTTCTGATCGTAAAAAGTTCCGAAATACATATATTTTCCATTAGAAGTCCCTGTTTTTCTGGCATTGACCAGGTTTCCGTAAATACGTATCTCTTTCCCTACATTTTTTTTCAAATCAGAAGCATAAATCGACTTTTCCATAGGATTCTTCAGTAAATTAAAATAACTACAGAGAGGAAATCCCAGCAGTTCCATCTGGTCATAAGCCTCTGTTAATATTGAATCTTCAAATTCGGGCAGCTCAAAATCCCTATGAGGTGGTTTGAACAATGCCGCCTGCCGATCCCATTTTTTATTTTTGCTGATTTTAAAATACGCTTTCCAGAGCAGGGTATATTTATCAATTCCCGTGAAGCGGAAAGCATCGATCTTCAGTAATAGACTCAGTTGCTCTATCGAAATTGAAATTCGGTCTATAAAATTCTCGAAAGAGTGAAATTCACCAAAAAACTGTCGGTTTTCAAGAATCTGCTGAATGATTTTATCTTCGATCTCCTTAATATAGCCCAGTCCGAGGTAAATATCCTTTCCATAAATTACAGTGGGGTGATCGCTGTTGTTGATACAGGGCGCATGCACAGTACCACCACATTTCCTAATCTCCTGGATATAGGTTTCTACGGAATAAAATCCACCGCCGTTATTCAAAACCGCAACCATGAATTCCAACGGAAAATATTTTTTGAGATACAAACTCTGATAGCTTTCCACCGCATAAGAAGCCGAATGTCCTTTCGGAAAAGCATAACCGGCAAAAGAGGAAATTTGTTCCCATACTTCGGTAATAAGTTCTTCCCTGTATCCTTTTTTTCTGCAATTTTCCCTGAAGGTTCCTTCAATTTTCTTCATCTGGACTTTAGAAGTTTTTTTACCGCTCATGCCCCGACGTAGTACATCGGCATCATCCAAACTAAGATCAGCAAAAAAATGCGCCACTTTCATCACATCTTCCTGATACACCATCACTCCATAGGTGTCAGGCATAATCTCAAACATAACGGGATGTGCCCGTTTACGGCGTTCGGGGTCACGATGCCTTTTAATAAATTCTTCTTTCATACCCGCACTGGAGATTCCCGGCCGTATAACCGAACTGGCAGCTACAAGATTCATGTAGTCACTAGTTTGAAGTTTGGTAAGCAGCCCCCGCATGGCAGGCGATTCCACATAAAAAACACCCATGCAGTCTCCTACTTTAAGCAGATCATTAACTTGCGGATCATTTTTAAAAACCGAAATATTCTCTATGTCTTCTATATAAGCATTCGGTTGATTTTGCCTGATGAGCTCAATGGCATCAGTGATCTTAGAGAGGCCGCGTTGGGCAAGAATATCGAATTTATGAATACCAACCTCTTCGGCAATATTCATATCTATCTGAATGGTTTGGAAACCTTTGGGCGGTAAAAAAGTACCGGCATAATTGTGAATGGAATCATTTAGAATCAAGATTCCACCGGAATGAACACTGAGATAATTTGGAAATCCTTCAATAAGCCTGCTGTAGCGCAGAACAAGTTTTTCGAGGTGATCCAGGTCTTTATATTCAAAGAAACCGCCCGAAAGCTTATCGATATTCTCTTTGGGAAGTCCGAATACCTTCCCCAGCTCCCTGGCCACAGCCCTTCGCTTAAAAGTCACATAAGTACCCATCAGGGCAGTATGTTCGTATCGTTCAAAAATATAGCGGGTCACATCATTTCGGTCACGCCACGAAAAATCGATATCAAAATCGGGAGGCGATTTACGATTGGGATTGATAAAACGTTCAAAATAAAGATCCAGCTCAATAGGATCGACATTGGTAATTCCCAGAATATAGGCAACCATAGAATTAGCACCACTGCCCCGCCCTACAAACGGATAATTTTGGGAACGGGCGTACCTCACAATATCGAGATTGATAAGAAAGTACGAGACAAAACCGAGATCGATAATAGATTTCAGCTCCTTTTCAAGCCGGGCGTGTACTTTCTCTCCGGTTTCAGGATATTTTTTATGAAGATTCTGGTAACAAAGATCCTTCAGTTTTTGTTCATCTTCTTCCCTGCTGCTTCCGGCCACCAGCAAATTGCGATTCTGATTTCTGCCAAACCCAAAATTCACTTCACAGCAATCTAGCAACTTTTGGGTATTTTCAAGAATATGCCGAAAATCTTCAAATTCTCTTTCGATCTCTTCCGTAGG
Organism: uncultured Actinomycetes bacterium; assembly: GCA_963829735.1. Classification (GTDB taxonomy): domain Bacteria; phylum Actinomycetota; class Thermoleophilia; order Solirubrobacterales; family 70-9; genus AC-56. The sequence continues at coordinate 41,495 of CAWHJT010000002.1, read as the reverse complement.
AATCATTTGATGGGAAAGATCCCCCTGTTCACTCTTTGGAAGTTTGCTTAAAAGCATATTGTTATCAATAGCACGTAACAGCCGGTGGGCATTGTAATCCTTTTTATTTCTGAAAGAGACGGTTTGCAGAAGCACCAGCCTGTCCCTTAGTTTTTTATAAGCCGAAAACTTCAGTTTACGCAAACTTTTTACTGAAACTCCGATAAATTCATTCTTCTTAAAGTGAGATTTTTTAAAAGCTATTAGCTTTTCCAACGGATATATAATAAAGGCATTAGCAAATTCGGGAGCCTGGGAAGGAAATTCCTTTTGCTGGTGTAGATGTTCCGAAAGATGATCATTTAGCTCCCGGTATCCTTTATTATTTATGGCAATTCCAACATACTGTTGTTCGGCGCCGTTTCTAAAATCAATTCCCACAAGTGGCTTTAAATCATATTTGGGCGCCATTTTGATAAATTCCAGGCAGGCCGAAGTGTTATTGATATCGGTAAGCGCAAGTTGATCCACTCCAAAATTTACAGCGAGCCGGCAGAGTTCTTCCGTAGAAAAAGTGCCGTACCGCAGCGAATAATAGGTGTGACAATTGAGATACATTTAATTGCTTTTAGTTTATTGTTTTCGATGTGCCAGGACCACCGGCGGTTCCCCGTTGAAGGGATTCCCCATTCTCCCGATAGTTTTTGCGCCCATGCTCACTGCCCGCATCACGCTGTGTTCGCCATACCGATTCTTGATCTTATCAAGCGAATTGTAAAGGCTCAGCATTTCTTCGGAATCATCAAAAAGATTGATCTGGTAATTTCCGCCCACGAGGCCGCTGAATCTTACGCCGATTAACCTGATGAGCAGGCGACGGCTATAAAGCTGGCGAAACAGTTCTTCCACTTTAGGAATAAGAATATGATCGGCACTGGTATAGGGAATCTTCGCCTGTTTGCTCTGTGTTTGAAAATCGGAATACCTGATCTTCACACTTACATTAGAGGTAAGTTTATTTCCTTTTCGAAGCTGATAGGCCAGGCTTTCGGCCATAGCAACGAGAGTGGAATGCAGCCGAATCATGTCTATAGTATCCCTGTTAAAAGTTCTTTCGGTAGAAATCGATTTTCGTTCGTGAAAGGGGATAATTGGAGAAAAATCAATGCCATGCGCACGTTTCCAGATAAGTCTTCCGTTTTTCCCCAGCACACTCTCCAGCATTTCCACGGGCATATTCTGAATGGTTTCCACCTTCCTTACCCCCAGATTTAGTAGTTTTTGAAAGGTTTTATTCCCGATCATGGGAATTTTGTTGACGGTAAGCGGAGCGAGGAATTGTTTTTCAGTTCCCGCCTGGATCACCATTTCAGCATTGGGTTTTGCCTCTCCCGTGGCGATTTTGGAAACCACTTTATTCTGGGAAAGTCCGAAGGAAATAGGCAATCCGCTTTCTTTTATGATAGTTTGCCGCAATTCCTTTGCAAACTGATTGATCCCGAAAAAACGATCCATTCCGCTCAGGTCTGCATAGAACTCATCAACACTCGCCTTCTCAAAGGAAGGCACTTTACTTTTAATGATCTCGGTAACCTCGTGAGAGAATTTGGTGTAAGTGCCGGCATTCCCTTTGATCACAATTGCCTGCGGACAAAGTTGCCGGGCCACCTTCATTGCCATACCAGAGTGTACCCCGAAAGAACGGGTTTCGTAGCTACAGGCGGCTACCACTCCACGATCTCCCATTCCGCCTACGATCACCGGCTTTTCCATCAACCGGGAATCAAGCCGTCTTTCAACCGATACAAAAAAAGCATCCAGATCAAGATGGATAATAGATTTTTCTATTTTCATTATTATGGAATAATTCCTTTTTATTGGAAATATTCCAAAATTAATAAGATTTTAGGTGTAGTAAAAAAGAGGAACGTTAAAAAGTGAAAAATAAAAGTAATAGTTCAGCTTAATCAGGATTCAATGTAATCTTTCAGATATTTGATCACTTTTTGAGAAAGTCTTTTCCGCGTCTGAACTGACCAGCCAGCGCTTTTATCTGAAGCGGCCACATTGGAAAGACTGAGGATTTCTTTTGAAAGATTTGATTTTCCATCGGCATCAAAAATGGCAAAATTACTCTCGTTTTTTATCCATTCTTGAAAAGCCTCTTTATTAAAAGGAAGCCCGAGGGAAGTGTTTATAAGAATTTTGGAATTGCCGAAAATGGAAAATTCTTTATCAGATAGTAAGCAGGTATTTTTAGGAAGATGAAAGGAAATGACATCTACAGTTTTTAGCAGTTCTTCCAGCGGAAGATATTGTACAGCTTTTTCTTCATAGGCTGTTTTTCGGCTTCGGCTGAAGTAGTAAAGATCAGCTCCGAAAGGCATAAGGCAATCGGCAAGCAGCTTGCCTGTAACGCCCAGACCGATAATCCCAATCTTCAAACCGGTAAGTTCCTGCGGGTCTTTTTTCCACTGTTTTCCTTTATAGCCATTGAGTAACTGTATCAATTCAGAAATAATAAATTCAGCCACGCCGGGATCACCGTAATCAAAGATACCGGTTACTTCAATATTCTTTTCCCGGGCGTAATTCACCGCCACGTTAGCCGATTCATCATCATAGAGGCTGCAGGCCATGCCGATATACTGAAGATTGGGACAGGCATCGATGATCTTTTCATCAATTTCTGTATGCCAGGAAACGATCAGCGCGTTGGCATCACCGATCCTTCGGATTACCTCCTCCCTGTCATCGGGATAATCGGAATAAAATTCAATCTTTTCCTCGCTTAACTCCTGAAGCTCCTCACGAGCTTCTTTATTCAACTTAGAATTATCTACACAGACGATCTTTTTGAATTTCATTCCAATTAACAATAAACAGTTATCAATAATCATTCTGAAAAAGTCACTGCGATGGAGCAAAGTGACTGAAGCAGTCCTACATTGGCAATTAAAACAGGAAATTGCTTCTCTCCCTGTGGCAGATCGCAATGACAAAAACTCGGAACTCTGAACTAATCACAACGGAATATTCCCGTGCTTCCTGTTTGGCCTTAACACCGCTTTGGTTTCGAGGGCACTAAAAGCCTTGATGAGTTTTCTGCGGGTATCTCTCGGCATGATCACCTCATCAATAAATCCACGTTGGGCAGCTTCAAAAGGAGTGGCAAATTTTTCGGCGTATTCGGCTTCTTTTTCGGCCAGTTTTTTTTCAGGGTCTTTAGCTTCCTGGATCTCTTTTCTGAAAATGATCTCCGAAGCTCCTTTTGGTCCCATCACCGCGATTTCAGCGGTAGGCCAGGCAAAATTAAAGTCGGCACCGATATGTTTTGAATTCATCACATCATAGGCCCCTCCATAGGCTTTCCTGGTGATCACAGTAACTTTAGGCACCGTGGCCTCGCTAAGCGCGTAAAGAAGTTTGGCACCATGCAGAATGATCCCATTCCATTCCTGGTCGGTTCCGGGAAGAAATCCGGGAACATCCACGAGCACCAGCAAAGGAATATTGAAGCAATCGCAAAAACGAGTAAAACGTGCCGCTTTTTTAGAGGAACTTACGTCTAAAACCCCGGCCAGACTCATTGGTTGATTGGCAATTATGCCGACGCTCCTTCCGCCAAGACGGGCAAAGCCAACGATGATATTTTCGGCGTAATTCTTATGAATTTCAAAGAAAGAGTCTTCATCAATAATTCCCTGTATCACCTCATGCATGTCGTAAGGTTTATTCGAGCTATCGGGCACAATATCCTCTAAAACCTCGCGATGCTCATCGCCGAGCTCAAAAGGCAGCTTTTCAGGAGCATGCTTGTTGCTCTGAGGCATATAGGAAATGAGCTGTTTGATGTTCTCCAGGCACACGATATCATTCGCGCAGGTCACATGAGTAACCCCCGATTTTGTAGAATGTGTACTCGCGCCACCAAGTTCTTCGGCGGTCACTTCTTCATTAGTCACGGTTTTCACCACATTGGGCCCGGTCACGAACATATAGGAAGTATCCTCCACCATCAGCGTGAAATCGGTCATCGCCGGGGAATAAACCGCTCCTCCCGCACAGGGTCCCATAACGGCGGATATCTGCGGAACCACTCCGGAAGCCTTTACATTCCTATGAAAAATATCGGCATAACCACCCAGGGACTTTACACCTTCCTGGATACGGGCTCCACCAGAATCATTCAGTCCAATCAACGGAGCTCCAACCTTCACGGCCATATCCATAACTTTACAGATCTTTTCGGCATGAGTTTCGGAAAGCGAACCCCCAAAAACGGTAAAATCCTGGGCAAATACATACACCAGTCGGCCGTTTATGGTTCCGTAGCCGGTAACCACTCCATCCCCGTAAAACTTCTGCTTATCCATCCCAAAATCGCTGGTTCGATGGGTCACCAGAATTCCTATTTCCTCAAAAGAATTTTCATCCAGCAGATAATCTATTCGCTCACGGGCGGTGAGTTTCTTTTTTTCGTGCTGTTTGGCAATACGTTTTTCGCCTCCGCCTTTGTGGGCTTCAGCAATTTTTTCTTTTAATTTATCGAGATTCTTACTCATTGCTTCTTTTCGAATTTAAGATTCTACGCCTGGTTATGAGGCAAACGAAGTTGTTCCCTGTCTTTCAAATACTGTTTCAAGGCCATAATGGCTGCAAGGCGCGCCTCCTCCTCGGTAGCCTGTTCCAGTTCTTCAGGAGAATAATATTTTTTGACAAAATGCGTGTCAAAATTTCCACTTCGGAAGGCTTCATGCTGAAAAACAAATTTTCCGAAAGGCAAAGTCGTACTCACCCCTTCCACAATATAATCATCAATGGCTTCGATCATCAGCTCAATTGCCTCCTCGCGGGTTTTCCCATAGGTGATAAGCTTAGCCAGCATCGGATCGTAATAAATGGGCACTTCCATGCCTTCCTCAAAGCCATTGTCAAGTCGGATATTTTTTCCGGAAGGAGTCTGATATTTTTCCAGTTTTCCGGTACTGGGCATAAAATCTTCCAGCGGATCTTCAGCATATACCCGTAGTTCCATGGCATGCCCGGTGATCTTAAGTTCATCCTGGGAAAAACCGAGTTTCTCCCCGCGGGCGATCCTGATCTGTTCTTCCACCAGGTCAATTCCGGTGATATATTCGGTAACCGGATGTTCCACCTGCAGGCGAGTATTCATTTCGAGGAAGTAAAAATTCCTGTTTTCATCAAAGAGAAATTCTACGGTTCCCGCGCCTACATAATCACAGGCTTTGGCCACCTTTACCGCCGCTTCTCCCATCTCCTTCCGAAGGTTTTCATCAAGCACCACCGAGGGAGCTTCTTCCACTACCTTCTGGTGCCGGCGCTGGATACTGCATTCCCTCTCGAAAAGATGCAGGAAATTACCATGCGTATCGCAGAGAACCTGTATCTCTATATGTCGCGGAGAGGAAACGTATTTTTCGATAAAGACCGAACCATCACCAAAAGCCGATTCTGCTTCGCTGATCGCTCTTTTCATCTGATCTGCAAGGTTCTTCTCTTCCTGAACGATGCGCATTCCCTTACCGCCACCGCCTGCCGATGCCTTGATCAAAATGGGAAAACCTATATCCCTGGCAATTCTTTTGGCTTCTTCAGTATCGGTGATCGCCTCATCGATACCCGGCACCATGGGGATATCATATTTTTTCACCGCATCTTTGGCGGCAAGTTTGCTTCCCATTATTTCGATAGCTTTGTAACCCGGACCAATCCAGGTGATCCCGTTTTTCTCCACCAACTGTGCAAAATCGGAATTTTCGCTAAGGAAGCCATAACCCGGATGTATACCGTCAACATTCAGTTCTTTGGCAACTTCAACAATTTTATCTCCGCGGAGGTAAGATTCATTGGAAGGCGCTTTTCCTATGCAAACGGCTTCATCAGCAAACTTTACATGAGGCGCATTTCGATCGGCATCAGAAAAAACAGCCACGGTAGCAATCCCCATTTTTTTTATGGTATTCATTACTCTCAAAGCGATCTCCCCGCGGTTGGCTACTAAAATTTTCTTCATTCTATATGATTCTAACTTCGTACTTGTAATTCTTAATTCAATTTATTCCATTTCAATCAACAGCTGATTCTTATCTACCGTATCTCCTTTATTTATAGAAACCGATTTTACCACACCGTCACGAGGAGCGGTAAGCGTATTTTCCATTTTCATGGCTTCGAGGACGAGCAGATAGTCCCCCTCCTTTACTTCGCTGCCTTCTTCTACATTGACTTCCAGGATCAGTCCCGGCATGGGCGCTTTGATATCATTGATCTGCTGGGCACTTCCCAGGGAAAGCCCCATTTCATCGATCAGCTGGTCGAGTTCATTATGGATCTGAACCCGGTATATCCCGGAATTGATTTTGATCTCGTAACGGCGCTTTAAGAATTCTGGTTTGAAGATCTCTGCTTTAAAAGAGCGATTATCGTGAAGAAGGTGATAATGAGAAGGATTGATTTGCTGTGCATCGAGCGCTTCAATCTCTGCTTTGGTGAATGTAAAATTGAAAGTATCGTTTACCTTAACCTTATAAGTTTTATCCATAAACTTTTTATGTTTATTTCTGAATGCTGAATCGTAAATATAGAAAATTTACAAGGTTTTAAATGTTGAAGTTTTCTGAAATTAGGGGGATTTCTCTATAATTTCAGCCAATTTTATTACAAAATTCAATAGATCAGGAATTTTACCGGCAAGAATTAAAAAGTTTTCATTGTACGTGGAAGGAGTGCAACGACTGAAGCAGTCTCTAAAAGAATGAATTATAAAGTACGAAATACGAAGTCGTTAAAAATTTCAAATTCTGAACTCCAAACTCTTAATAATAAAGATTGCTTCTCCGCCTTCAGCGGCTGACAATTACAACTCTCAATCACACATATACCGTCACTGCGAACCTGCCTGCCGGTAGGCAGGGGAGTGAAACGACTGAAGGATTCTCATGATTGGTATTCAAAATAGGAGATTGCTTCTCCGCCAAGGTTGGCTCGTAATAATGTTTTTTACTTGTCCATTCTGAATGAAGCGCAGCGAAATAAAGAATCTCAAGTTTGCTACTCCTATTCATGAGACTTTTCGCTCTGCTCAGAGTTGATCTTTACTCATCGAACATCGTTACATTATGCATTGACACATCGTTTATTTTCAAATCTTCAAATTTTCAAAACCTCAAATTGAACAAGAGATTGCTTCTCCGCCTTCAGTGGCTCGCAGTGACGTTATTGATTATTTAATAAATCTTATACTTTTATTGAAAGTCTTTTACAGCATCGCTCAGATCGTAGACTTTGGTGTTTTTAAAATGATGTTCCAGAATACTGGCTCCGGCAGCTGAACGATATCCTCCCGCGCAATGCACCACAATGGGTTTGTCATCTGGGATTTCATCCAGCCTGCTTCTCAACTCATTCAACGGAATGCTAAGCGCCTGTTCAAAAATCTTTCCTTCGGCAAGCTCACTTTCATTCCGGATATCTACAATATTATAAGAGTCTTCATCTTTTTTAAATTCCTGCACATTCAGCTGGTCCGATTTGGCAGAGACCTCATCTCCTAAAGTCAGTACGGCTTTTATCTGCTTTTCATAACCAATCTTCGCGGTTCTTTCGAGTATTTCCTCAAGATCATCTACCGAATCTACCACCAGGTAGAACTCTTCATTAGGCTCGATAATAGCACCCAACCAGGTTTCGTATTTATCACTTTCCGATCTTGCCATAATATTGATACTATTAGGCAGATGGCCTGCTTTAAAAGCCTCTCCGCTTCTGGAATCGACCACGATCACATCCTGATCAACCGCATTTACATAAAGGAGAATGTCATTAGCCCATTTTGTTCTCTGGACATTTTCAGGACCGGTTTTATTCACATCTACATTAAAACCAAAATAGGAAGGAATAAAAGGCTGATCTTTCAGGATCTCCTCCACAAATTCGTCTTCAGATTGTTTTTTAAATGCCCAGTTTCCCTGTCTTTCGTTCCCAAGCGTACTTGAAGAAGCATCGCTCATGTTCTTTCCACAGAGAGAACCTGCACCGTGAGCGGGATATACCAACGCGTCATCTGGCAGATCATTGAACTTGGTCTTCATGGTATTGTACATATCCCTGGCCAGTTCTAGTCTTTTGGCTCTCATATTCCCGGCTTTTTCTCGCAAATCCGGACGCCCCACATTACCTATAAAAAGAGTATCACCTGTAAATAAAGCAGTTTCATCGCCGTCTTTGGCAACAATAGTAATACTGTCGGGAGAATGTCCGGGAGTGTTCAGCGCGCTGAAACGAACACTTCCCATTTCGGTAAACTGTCCGTCATCAAAAGCCTGATGCTCATAATCGGCACCCAAAAGTTTGCTTACAAAGATGGTCGCTCCGGTTTCCTGACGAACCTGCAGATGGCTGCTCACAAAATCGGCATGCGGATGGGTTTCAAAGACGGCCACTATCTTAGCATTCTGCTCTTCAGCATAACGATAATACTGCAATGGATTTCGCGAGGGATCAACCAACGCCATCTTTCCATCGCTTACAATCGCATACGAGTAATGTGCCAGCGGTTCATCTTTAAATTGTTTTATAGTCATTGGTTTTGATTTTTATGATTGATCTATTTCTGTTTTTGTTCTTTTTTTAAAAGGAAACAATACCTGATTCTTAAAATCTTCCGGAAAATCGCTGTCTCCCTGAAAACCGAGTTCAATTTCTTTTCCGCTTTGCGGAATACATGCCGTTCCGAAGAGATAGTCCCAGATACTCAGGCTCAGGCCAAAATTCATTCCGTAGGGATGTTCCTCGGGAAATTCTTTGGAATGATGCCAGATATGCATCTTCGGATTATTAAAAATATAACCCAGCCATCCATAACTCCAGCCGATATTGGCATGGTTCAGGTGGCCGATCAATACGGTGAACATATGTACCACAAAAAATTCCTGAATGCCAAATCCGATCATCGCCAGCGGAATGTATTGTGCCGATTTATAAATAATGGTTTCCATAAAATGAAACCTGAACTGTGCGGCAAATCCCATTTCTTTCACGCTGTGGTGTACTTTATGGAATTCCCAAAGCCAGGCACGGCGGTGTAATTGCCGGTGCACATTCCACTGGATGAAATCTGCGATCACAAACATGATAAGCAGCTGTGACCATTCCGGCAGCGTATCCAGACGAATAGCAATGATATTTTCTATTCCGAAAAGGGAAAGGAAATCATTAAACAATTCCACGCCCACATTGCTTAAGGCATTATACCCGATAAGGGAAAACAGGAAAAAATTGAAGAATATATAGAAAGTATCCAGCCAGAATCCTTTCCTGAAGATCTTCTGATCCTTTCTCCAGGGAATAATGATCTCCAGGAGCCAAATCAAAAGCGACAGCCCCACAAGCCAGTAAAAATAACTGTTCCAGGATGGATCCATTATCTCATTGTAGAGATAATTAAAATATCCTGTAAAGGAATCGCCGATGATCTGAAGGTACTTTTCCATTTTTTAAATCTTAAGCAAAAATATAAATATAGCGGGTTTCAGGCAGTAACTTTTGTTACATATTCTGGTTTTTTCACAGCTTCTTTATAATTCTTAACGCCTGAAAGCCCTTTCTGTTAGAGTTCGTTAAACCACCCCTTACTATGAATGTTTCTGGTTAAATTGAGAAAAAGAAAAGATTATGAGCAGAGAAGTTTTAAAAGAGAAAATCGGAATTGGTGGTGTTGCCATCGGGAATTGTTTTGAAGTCGTAACCGACAAGCGGGCGGAACAAACTTTAGAAGCCGCCTGGGATGCAGGAATACGTTATTATGATACCTCTCCCTGGTACGGCCTTGGGCTAAGCGAGCGCCGGTTCGGCCATTTTCTGCATAACCAGAAACGTGATGATTACGTTCTGAGTTCGAAGGTTGGTCGAATTCTTAAAGTCACCGGAAATATTCCTGACACGATGTGGAAAGAGCCGCCTCCTTTCGATTACGAATACGATTACAGTGCCGAAGCGGTACGAAGGTCTATTGAAGACAGCCTGCAACGGCTGGGAATTGAAAGATTAGACTATGTTTTTATCCACGATCTTTCTCCCGATCATAATGATGAATATGAAGAAGGCACCGATTGGCTGGATCATTTTGAAGTCGCCAAAAAAGGCGCCATGCCAGAGTTAACCAAAATGCGTGAAGAAGGTATTATCAAAGGCTGGGGACTTGGCGTGAACACAATTGAGCCCATTATCAAAACCCTTGAAGAGACCGAAGCCGATCCCGACCTTTTCCTTTCGGCCATACAATACTCAATGGTGAATCATAAAGATTCTATTGAAAAGCTTTTTCCGGTAATTGAGAAACATGATGTGGGATTGATTGCGGCAGCTCCTTTTAATGCGGGTTTGCTTTCCGGAAAAGACAGATATAATTACAGCGGAGAAATGCCCGAAGACAAATTGAAGAAATTTGAAAAAATCAGAGATGTTGCTAAAAAACATGAAGTTGAACTAAGCACTGCTTCCCTGCAATTTTCCCAGGCGCCAAAAGTTGTGAATACTGTTCTTGCCGGAGCCAGCAAACCGGAACAGGTAAAGGAAAATGCAAAAGCCTTCAACGTAAAGATCCCTGCTGACTTCTGGAAAGAGCTGAAGAATGAAGGGCTTATCGACGAAAGGGCTGAAGTTCCCGAATAGTTATCTTTCCTTTAACTGAAGGAATTGATTCCTGCCAAAACTCACGAAGTAAAGCAGGTATCCGAAGAAGATCATCATAAGAGTGGCCAGAAAAAGGCTGCTCTTATGATATAAAGACCTGTAAAATAAAAAAAGAAGTATGCTTCCCAGTGCTGCCGGAAAAAAATATTCCGAAAATATGAATCCGGTGATCTCTATTCGTTTCTCTTCTTCTTTTTCAAGAGAAAATTCAAGAGGCAAACTTCCACACCAGCGCATTTTCGCCTGCAATCGATAATTTCCCTCCGGAAGGTTAAAAGAAAGGCTTTCCCGGTCTTTTATTTCTGAAATTTTACTATTGTTGAGGTAAAGCGAGTAAATTAAGCTGCTGTTAGCCCATTCCGAATTTCTGTGGATGATCAGTTTCGCCATATTTTCTTCTGTAACTTAGGTTACAAACTTTTTCTTTCAAAATATTTAGTTTTCGAGCTTAAATTTCTTTGGCATCTGCTATCGCCCTACAGGTACAGATGCCTTTTTTACAGGTAGAAAGAAGCAATTTCCGAAAGATCCTTCCGCATGATATTCGGTACATACACCTGATCTGCGGGAAAACCTATCGGCAGCAGCAGGAAAGCCCGTTCATTCTTCGGTCTTTCCAGGATTTCGGCTAAAAAATTCATGGGGCTGGGCGTATGAGTAAGCGTGACGAGACCGGCATTATGAATGGCAGAGATCAGCATTCCACAGGCAATTCCTACCGATTCGTTCACATAATAGTTTGTTTCCTTATCACCATTTTCATCCAAACCGTAAATTTCCTTGAAGACCACGATCAGCCAGGGAGCTGTTTCCAGAAACTCCTTATTACTGTCGGTCCCCAGTGGAGCAAGATCTTCCAGCCATCTTTCGCTCATTCGGGTGGCGTAACTCGTCCTTTCCTCGAGTTCGGCGGCATTCCTGATCTTTGATTTAAGTTCCCGGTTTGAAACGGCGCAGAATTTCCAGGGCTGTTTATGAGCTCCTGAAGGCGCTGTTCCCGCGGTTTTGATGATATTCTTAATAACTTCTACCGGAACTTCCTCCTCTGAAAAATGCCTGACAGAGCGCCGATTATTCATTTGCTCATAGTATTCCCGACTTCTCAGGATTATTTCCCGCTCCGGAAATTTTTCAGAGCGGTAGCGAATATGTTCGTACCCATTTATCAGTTTTTTATCAGAAGACATAGCCTAAAAATTAAAATCGTAAATCTACACTTTTGAAAACTTTTCCATCCAGGAGAGAATTTTTTGTTTGTAGCCGACATATGGTGGCCGCAGAAAGTCGGAGGCGGCAAAACGTCTCTGCTTCATCACCGCTCTTTTTTTAGAAAAGGTTTTAAATCCGTCGAAACCATGATAGTGGCCCATCCCGCTATGACCAACCCCGCCAAAAGGCAGGTTATGCTGGGCAAGATGATAAATGGTATCATTCACCGTCACTCCACCCGATTGCGTATGCTTTAAAAAATGCTTTACACGTTTGGAATTATTATCGAAATAGTAAAGCGACAGCGGTTTATGATGATCATTGATATAGTTGATCGCCTCCTCTACACTTTCAAGATTAAATATCGGCAGCAAAGGCCCGAATATTTCCTCCTGCATAATTTTCATCTCATCATTAACATTAAAAAGCAGTTTCGGAGTCATAAGTTTCTCCTTTCTGCCAGGTGAAATTTCTACAATCCGGGCTCCTTTTCCTTCAGCATCTTCAAGTAAAGCTTTAAGTCTATCCAAATGCTTTTCATTGATGATCGAAGTGAATTTTCCCTTTGCAGCAAGCCAAGGATATGTTTCTTTAACTATTTCATTTACAATTGATTCTACATCGTTATTTAAACTTTTAGGTGCAATGATATAATCGGGTGCCACACAGGTTTGTCCGGCATTAAAAAGCTTCCCGTTTACAATTCTTTGCAGCGCTGTTCTCAAAGGAAAAGATGGATGAATTACAGCCGGTGATTTTCCACCGAGTTCGAGAGTAACGGGGGTAAGATTTGGTGCGGCGGCTGCCATAATTTTTTTCCCGGTAACCGAAGAACCTGTAAAGAAAAGATGGTCAAATGGCAATGAGGAGAAAATCTTCGCCGTTTCGGCATCTCCGGTAATGCAGTGAATATATTCTTTAGGAAAGGCCGAATTGATCAGTTTTTTAATCACTTCAGCCGAAGCCGGAGCTATTTCAGAGGGTTTTATGATCGCATGGTTACCTGCGGCAATGGCATCGATCAAAGGCCCAAGTGTGAGCAAAATCTGGTAATTCCAGGCTCCCATGATTCCCACAGAGCCCAGCGGCTGATATTGATAATAAGCTTTTGCCGGCCATAGAAACCAGGAAGAAGTAACGCTCCTCGGCTTCATCCAGTTTCGCAAATGACGCATAGCATGGCGAATTTGATCCTGCAAGGGAAAAAGTTCCAACAACCTTGTTTCCTCTTCTGCTCTGCCCCCAAAATCATCATCGATGGCTTTAACCAAAAGCGCTTTATTCTCGCCGACCAGATCAGAAAGTCTTTTAAGGCTTTCCAGACGTTTCTCAATGCCCGGAGGATCTTTCCTGAAAGCCAGCTGCTGTGTCTCAAGAAGATGTAAGAGTTCGCTTCTGGTCATAATTGATGTTTTAATCTGCTGTTTTCAAAATTGGTCATTTTTTTCTGAAAACCCCAAAACTGAAATTTTGCCCGGCATCCCAGGGAGTTTTATGGTCAAGCTTTTGAAAGCTGATCTTCTCAAAATCCTTTTCAAAAAGAGCGCTCATTTCTGCTTCGGAATATTGATGAACGCTAATACCGCTGCATTTTTCCGGACCTTCCTCAGAAAAAGTTCCCAAAATCAGAAAACCACCGCTTTTCAAGGATGCAGTAAGATTTTCCACATATTTTTTAATTTTTTCAGGATCGTTTAAAAAATGAAAAGCGGCCCTGTCATGCCAAAGCTCAAATTTGTTTTCATCTTTAAAATCCAGGACATTGCTAACGATCCAGTGAACCTGGTGAGCCATTTTTCCCAGTCTTTTCTTTGCCCGTTCAATGGCATTTTCTGAAATGTCAAGAACGTTAAGATTCGTGTAACCAAGTTTCAGCAAATGATCACAAAGATAACTATCGCCACCACCGATGTCTATAACCGAAGCATCATGAGACAGGTTGAGCATTTCAATGAGGTTAAGCGAAGTTTCCGGTTTTTCCTGATACCAGCTGGTCTCTTCGAATTTTTTTGAAGCATAAATCTTTTCCCAGTGTTCTTTTGATTCTTCCATTATAATTAAAGTTATTTAATATCTTAAAAAACCTCTCGATTCCGCTCGAGGTGACCTGTATTTTTTGTATTTAATGTAGATTTATTTCACTTCTTCCCACCATTCCTTTTGGTCAAATCTTTCATTAATTCTGTATACTTCCCCAATCCGCGGAATTACATAATCCTGCCCAAGTTCCATGCAGGCACTGGTCACTCTTTTTATCGGCTCATCCCAGGGATGCATGGAAAGTACAAATTTCCCCCAGTGTACGGGCATGAGTATCTTGGCATTTAGATCTCTGGCAGCTTTAGCTGTTTCTTCCGGCATCATGTGAATTTGGGGCCAGTATTCGTTATACTGTCCGCATTCCAGCAGGGCAAGATCAAAATTTTCAAATTTTCGGCCTATTTCTTTAAAGGCACGGGAGTATCCTGAATCTCCACCGAGATATATTCTGAAATCATCATATTCCATTACAAAGGAAGACCATAAGGTTTTAAAACGCTTCACGCCTCTTCCCGAAAAGTGTCTTGAAGGAGTAGCGGTAATTTTACAGTTAATATCAATTTGTGAAGACTGCCACCAAACGAGTTCGGTAATAATCTCCGGCTGAAATCCCCAGAATTCCAAATGAGCACCGACGCCCAGGGAAGTTACAATTCGTTTCACCTTTGGCTGCAATTCCACAAGCGTCTTATAATCCAGATGATCATAGTGATCATGGGTTAAGATAAGCAGATCGATCTCTGGCATATCTGAGACTCCATATTCGTCGGCGCCTTCAAAAGCTTTTCCGAAGAAGGTAAAGGGAGAGGCATTCCCGCTGAAAACAGGATCAACGAGTATATTCAGCCTTTCAGTTTTGATAAAATAAGAAGAGTGGCCGAACCACACCACGGCCGGATTTCCATTTTCAATAATTGAAAGTTCGGTTTTTTGATGAGGAAGTTCAGAAGGAGGTCTTACCGTTGAAGGACGGTTCTTCATCTTTCTGAGCATTTTAATAACACTAACGCCATCAGGGTTTACGCTAGTTTCCTCAATATTCTTAAATTCACCATCGCGATAACCGGCACATTTTTCTATACGCGCCTGTCTTTCTCCCGAGGGCAGTTTTCCAAATCTCTTCAGCATATCTAAGTATTTGATTCTTCTTTTTTGGAAAATTTGATCATATTGAACGATTTCATCAGGTGAAAAAGTCCGGGTAAAATTACCGCTCCGCCCACGATCAAAGAAATCCCCAGAACATTTATCACACTTTCGGGCGCAGCACCTTCCAGCATATTCATTTCAGAAGAAGCGGTGATAATAAGGTTTGGAAAATGAGTGTTCACCGCGGCAAATATCACCAGCATAATTTGTAAACCGGCAAGAATTCGGGTTAAGACCTGTCGCTGTTTTCTTATGGCTTTCCAAAGCGGAAAGAGCAGCACCGCTGATAATAATATCGCTATAACCGAAAACGGATTTTCGACAAAATCTTTTACAAAAACCATATCGGTTAAAAAACCATATAAAAGCACCAGACCGCCCAGAACCACCAGAACAATGGTCGCAATTGCCGATTTTCGGCTGTAGATCCTGCGGGCTTCGCCTTCGGTTTCTCCGATCAGCAAGGTGGACGCCAGAAAAGCGCAGAGAGCGGCATAAAAAAGTCCGGTGAGGAAAGTGAAAAGATTTAGCCAGGGATACATAAAAATTTCTGCAAATCCGGTTTCAGATTCCGGAGAGATCACAATTTTTCCGCTTACCAGGGCACCAAAAGACATTCCGAGGAAAACCGGGGTGATCAGGCTGGAAACGCGAAACATGCGATTATACCAGATTTGAGATTCGTCAACCACCGCATCATAATGCCTGAAGATAAACGCCACCCCACGCATGGTAATCCCGAGTAAAATAAGGGTAATGGGAATATGCAGATAAATGATAATAATATTAAAATACTGCGGAAAAGCGATCCAGAGAATGACGATCAAAATGATCAGCCAGATATGATTAGCCTCCCAGATCGGCCCCATGACCTTGTAGATGGTGTCACGGTTAAGTTTCCTATTTTCGGGAGAGGAAAAAAGTTCAACGATTCCCCCACCAAAATCGGCTCCACCCAGGAGAACGTAGAGAAAAAGGGAGAAAAAAGTAAAAAACAGGACTACATACAACATGATCAACCAATTGAATTATTCAGCACTTTTATTTGTCTTTTCATAAGCCAGGTCACGGTAATGGCCAAACTCAGATAAACCAGCACATACAGGTAAAAACTGTATTCCAACCCAGGCATGGGAGTGGCGGCATCAGAGGTTCGCATTATTTGATAAATGATCCACGGCTGGCGTCCAACCTCGGTAACGATCCATCCTGCTTCGAGCGCGAGGAAACCCAACGGACTCAAAAAGGCAAACAGCCACCAGAAAGATCTTTTGTCATTCCAGCTTTTCTTCTTCAAACTGATAAAAAACAGGATTCCTGCCAGCATTAAGAGAGTGCCAATTCCCACCATCACCTGAAAAGCATAATGCACGATTCCTACCGGCGGCAATTCATCTTCAGGAAAATCATTCAGCCCCTGAACTTCAGCCTCAAAATCGCCAAAAGCCAGGAAAGACAAGGCTCCGGGAATCTCAATTTTATGGGAAACGGTTTTTTCCTCTTCATTTACAATTCCACCGATATATAAAGGAGCTGCTTTTTCGGTTTCGTAATGGGCTTCCATGGCTGCCAGTTTTACCGGCTGCCGCTCTGCCACGTCTTTAGCAGAAAGATCCCCGCTTAAAGGCTGCAAAATCGCAGCTACGGCACCGAAAAAGATAGAAATTCGAAAAGCTTCTTTATGGAGTTCGGGTTTTTTATTCCGAAGGATCTGGAAGGCGTGAATTCCTGCTACTGCAAAACCGGTCGCAGCAAAGGCGGCGAGGGTCATGTGCAGCGCCTGCGTGAACCAGGCCGCATTAAAAAAAGCGGCCACGGGATCGATATTGGTAAATTCGCCATTCACCACCTCGAAACCTGAAGGGGCATTCATCCACGCATTTGCCGAAACCACAAGAATCCCGGAAAGCACTCCCGAAATACCAATTATCACTCCTGTAAACCAGTGAAATTTTTCCGGAAGCTTATTCCAGCCGTAGAGGTAAAATCCTAAAGCGATGGCTTCCACGAAAAAAGCGGCGCCTTCCAACGAAAATGGCATTCCTATTACCGGCCCAGCATGTTTCATGAATTCGGGCCAGAGCAATCCGAGTTCAAAAGAAAGGGCGGTTCCCGATACCGCGCCTGTTACGAAGAAGATCGCCACTCCTTTCTGCCAGGCCTTGGTAAGCTTCAGGTAAACCGGTTTTCGGGTTTTGAGCCATTTCCTGTGAGAAACGATCATAAAAAAAGGCATTACCATGCCAATACACGCAAAAATGATATGAAAGCCCAGGGTAAACGCCATTTGGAGCCTTGCATAATCTATGTTTTCCATTCCAGTAGCATTTTCAGTTCCCGTGGAATGAACCACGGATTCTTTGGCCAATAAATTTACAGAAAATCATAAGCGTAACCTTGCGAAAAAAGCGATTCTTTCGGCTTATTCAATAAAAAAACCGGGCAGTGAAACGCTTAACAATTCTAAAGACCGTTTAAACTGGAGATGATACGTCTAAAAAGGATCATTTCACCGCAAATGCTTTGTTTTCCTTCCCAAATATTATCACCCAACAGGTTTCATCTACCCGGAGTATTTATAATAAATTATTTCTGAAATATTTCCGGCGGGGGGAATTTTTCCGAAACTTAAATTTACCACAAAATATTGAAATTCAGGTTATTATTGGCGGTGTTTTAAAGTCAGGCTGAAATTTCTTTCCAAATGATATAAATTCCCATAACAAGTACAAACCAGCCAAAAGCCTTCTTCAATTTACGTCCGTTAAAGAATTTATTAAGATAAACACCCAGGAATATTCCCGAAATGGCCAGCGCCGTGAAAATGAGCAAAAATACCCAGTCAACATCAAGATGGCCGAGATCTCCTAAAAATCCCAGGAGGGAATTGATGGCGATGATAAGCAGCGAAGTTCCCACGGCTTTTTTCATGGGCAGCCCAGCCAGCAGTACCAAAATGGGAATAATTATAAAGCCTCCCCCGGCACCAACGAGTCCGGTGATCAATCCGGTGAGGATTCCCAACGGGGCCAGCATCCAGTAATTTCTTTCTGTTGTTTTTGAGGGCTGCGCAGACATTTCTTTTTTATCAAAGATCATAGAGAACGAAGCCAGGATCATCAGCACCGCAAAAAGCAGCATGATCCCAATATCTTTTGTGAGAGTAAAACCGGAAATATGAATAATTTCTTCGGGGATCGCAGGAACGATGAACTTACGCGTACTGAAGACGGCGATTACCGCGGGAATTGCAAAAGCCAGCGCAGTTTTAAGCCCCACCTGCCCCTTTTGAAGGTTCTTGCCGGCACCTACCAATGCCGACGATCCCACCACGAAAAGCGAATATGCGGTTGCGGTCACGGGATTTACAGCTAAAAGATAAACAAGCACGGGAACGGTTAAAATAGAACCCCCGCCACCAATCAGTCCGAGCACCAGGCCTATCATTAAAGCCCCTACATATCCCAAAATTTCCATTATATCCATTCGCCGATTTTTACGGGCACAAAATTACTTTCAGAAAATCGTCTGCGCAGTAACATGAGTTACAGAACTTAGAGATCTAAGACCTTTAACTGGTTTCGCTGCAGGGAAATCTTCCCTTCCATTTCAAGTTTTTTCAACAATCGGGAAACCACTACCCTGCTGGTATGAAGGTCGTAAGCTATTTCCTGGTGTGTGCTCTGAAGCGTCACATCACCATTGATCTTTGCCCGATCCCGCAGATAACGCATGAGCCTTTCATCCATATTCATAAAAGCGATCGTATCTATGGTATCCAGCATTTCTTTTAACCTGGAATGGTAAGATTCGAACACAAAATCTCTCCAGGATTTATATTTTGCCACCCACTCCTCCATCTTTTCAATAGGAATCATAATAAAAACAGTATCATTTTCGGCTACGGCACGAATCTCGCTTTTTGTGTGGCCAAGACAACAGGAAAGCGTCATGGCACAGGTATCGCCGCGTTCAATAAAGTACAGCAACAGCTCATCGCCGTTTTTGTCTTCACGCAGGATTTTGATCGCTCCGGAAATAAGCAGCGGAATATTCTTTAAATAACTTCCTATCTCGATGATCTTCTCACCGGCTTTGACCTTTTGAAGGCTTCCGCAATTCTCTATTTCTTCCAACAGCTCCTTTTCGAACAGGAATCCGTAAGCCTCCTGAAGCTCTTTATGCATAACTAAAATTTTGTGAGATTAAAATTAGGAAGAATTTTTAAGAATAATCCCCAGCGGAATGCTAGGATAAATCACTATTTTGAGAAAATTCTTCAGAAAATAACCATAAAACATTCCGCAGCTAAAATATTCTCAATATTTTTTTCTCGGAAATGTGCAGGCCATGCCAAAATTTGATAATTTTAAGATGTTAATCCGGGCAGTATCTTTTTCCGAAGAAAAGGCCGTTAAAATTAGAGGTATGCAAACTATCCTGGGTTCGGGCGGTGCCATTGGTACCGAACTTGCCAAAGCACTGACAAAGTACACCAGCGATATCAGGCTGGTAAGCAGAAATCCTGAAAAGGTGAATGCAACCGACCATCTTTTTGCTGCAGATCTTCTCGATCCCGATGCCACCGACAGGGCCGTGAAAAATTCGGAAATCGTCTATGTCACGGCTGGATTTGAATACAGCCTGGAGGTCTGGAAAAAATGCTGGCCACGCCTGATGAGCAACGTGATCACTTCCTGTATCAAACATAACAGCAAACTTGTCTTTTTTGACAATATGTATATGTATGATAAAGATCATCTTAACGGAATGACGGAAGAAACGCCGGTAAACCCCTGCAGCCAGAAGGGAAAGGTAAGGGCTGAAGTGGAAAAAATGCTCAAAGACAAAGCCAATGCGGGTCTCTTAACCGCGTTAATTGCCAGGGCAGCAGATTTCTACGGTCCATCTATCAAAGGGAACAGCCTGCTCACCGAAACGGTTTTTAAGCCGCTAAGCATAGGAAAAAAGGCAAATTGGCCTGGATCTTCAAAATATAAACACTCCTTTACCTATACGCCCGATGCCGCTAAAGCCACAGCACTGCTTGGCAATACTCCCAAAGCTTATAATGAGATCTGGCATTTACCCACGGCTGGAAATCCGCCGACGGGAAAGGAATGGGTTGAAAAAATTGCCCGGGCGATGGAAAAAAAGCCGCGATTGCAGGTAGCGCCAAAATTTGTGATAAGAGTCATGGGCTTGTTCAATCCGTTTATGGAAGAAATGACGGAAATGATGTACCAGTATGACCGCGATTATGTGTTCATCAGCAAAAAATTCGAAGAACGTTTCGGTTTTAAGCCTACTCCCTATGAACAGGGAATTGAAGAAATCGTGGAAAAGGATTATTCGGCAGAAAAAAGAAATAGTTTTTCCGCTTAAAAAATATATTCTTCAGTTCTCATTTTTTTTACCTAACGAACTGTTTTTCAGCTATATTTGATCGTGTTTTTCCACAGATATGAAAAAAGTAAGTTTGTTTCTGTTTCGGCATAAAAACCGGGAACAGATCGGTATCGATTTTAAGTTTGATCTTAAAATCAAAGAGAACCTGAAAGAGTTCCAAGAAGTGCAATGGACGAAAACCCATGGCTGTTTCTATATTTCGGCAAACCGAAAAAGCCTGGCGGAACTTTCGGCTCACCTGAAAAAGTATCATATAAACAGTGATGAGTCGCTTTTGGATTTTTCTGAAATTCCGGAAGAAAAGAGCCTGGAGAGCGATAATGAACAGATCATTAAATATTTAAGGTATCTAAAAGGTTTGCGCCACAGCGAAAGTACCATCAGCACCTATGTGTCTTTTACCGAAAAGTTTCTGAGATTTCACAATTTTAAGAAGGTTTTTTCTGAAAATGATGTGGCCAGATTTGTAGAGGCCGAAATCGCCGAAAAGCACTACTCCATCAGCTCACACCGGCAGTGCATCAGCGCCCTGAAACATTATTTTGATTTTACAGGAGCGGCAGAATTTGAGACAGAAATGCTGAAACGACCGAAAAAAAGCAAATTCCTACCCGAAGTTCTTAGTAAGGAGGAAGTATTGGATCTTTTGCGAGTGACGCGAAATTTAAAGCATCGGGCGGTGCTCGCTCTTACTTATTCTGCCGGCTTAAGGATTGGGGAACTCATAAAACTGGAGCTGAAAGATATAGATATCGACCGGCGGCAGATACATATCAAGCAGGCGAAAGGCAGGAAAGACCGTTATGTGATGCTTGCGGAGAGTTTTTTGCCTCTACTTTACAATTACCTGCAAACCTATGAGCCAAAGCGATATTTCGTGGAAGGCTATAATGGAAACGCCTATACAGCATCGGCAATTCGGAGTTTTTTAAAGGGTTCATGTGATCGGGCGAAGATACGTAAGCGCGTGACTCCCCATACCTTACGGCATAGTTTTGCCACGCATATGCTGGAGAACGGCACCGATTTACGATATATCCAGGCATTGCTGGGACATTCCAAACCGGAGACCACGATGATCTATACGCATATCACGCAGCATGATTTGACGAAAATCGAGAGTCCGTTGGACCGGAGCATCAAGGAGATGTTGGAGAGGAGTGGCGGTAAAGAGAACTCAAACCTGCGTTTATCCCGCAACATACTCGGATAAAAATGTATATTTGGGTGGATATAAGGAGTTGTGGTGCATTTTTCACAATGCCGTTCAAAAAAATTTTTCTCTTTTAAACCCAAAAATTACTTATATTTGTATCCAAATGAATACATTTTTAAATGGTAATTATTCAAAAAACATCTGAGTTTGATAAGTGGATTAGAAAACTAAAAGATATTCGTGCAAAATCTAAAAAACTTTTCCGAATTCAAAAGCTTGAAATAGATGAACATTTTGGAGATTGTAAACCAGTTGGTGACGGAATTAGGGAAATGAAAATTAATTATGCCAAAGGCTATCGAGTATACTTAAAAGAAAAAAATAACAAAATCGTAATTCTTCTGATTGGTGGAGATAAATCAACTCAACAAAAGGATATCGAAAAGGCAAAAAATATTTGGAACAAAATAAAAAGTGATTGATATGGAAACTTCAAAATTTGACATTGCGGACTATTTGGACAGCGAAGAAATGATTGCAGAATATCTGAATACAGTTCTTGAAGATGGAAACAGTTCCGATTTGATAGTTGCAATCGGACACATTGCAAAATCAATTGGAATGACTAAAATTGCAGAGAAAACCGGTATGAGCAGACCTAGTCTCTATAAAGCGTTATCTGACGGGGCAAAACCACAATTTGGAACAATAATGAAAGTATTAAAAGCCATTGGCGGACAAATCAACGTGAAACCAATGTCAGCGTAAAAAAACGACACCACAACAGCGGTTCATCGCAAATAACGGGTATTGAGGAAAAAGTGTAATTTTAGAAACCAGGAAAGCAAAAGGTTAATCTGACAAGTCCACGTCCCTACTCCCGCAACTTGCGATAACCGCAAACCGTTGTACGCAACCCGCCGACAAAATTCAACTTCTGATTTTAAATTTTTCAATAGCATTAAAAAAGTTTGTATTTTCGACCTATGAAGATAATTGAAAAAAATAGAGATAAAATTAAGGCTTTATGTACTCAACATAAAGTTTCAAAATTATTTGTATTTGGCTCTGTACTAACTGATAAATTTAAAAAGTCAAGTGATGTTGATTTCGTTGTAGATTTTGACGAAGTAGATTTATATGACTATGCAGACAATTATTTTGATTTAAAAACTTCCCTAGAAAATTTATTAAAAAGACAAGTTGATTTGCTTGAAGAAAAAGCAATAAGAAATCCATATTTAAGAAGATCCATTGATGCTTCAAAACAAATGATTTATGGATGAAGAAATAAAAACTTGGCTTTATGATATTTTACAATCAATCAATGAGATTGAGAGTTATTATCAAGACCGACCCAAAATTTTCCAAGAATACGTTGCTGACATTAGAACCAAAAGAGCAACCGAACGTGATTTAGAAATAATTGGAGAAGCAGTAAACAGAATTCTGAAAAAGGATAAAAATTTTCAACTTGAAAATGCCAAAAAGATTATTGGCACTAGGAATAGAATTATTCACGGATATGATATGATTTCCGATGAATTAATATGGAGTATCGTTATAAATAACCTTCCTAAGTTGAAAATAGAAGTAGAAACTAAATTAGTTGAGTAAAGCGGGCAGCGTACAACAGCGGTTCATCGCAAATTACGGGTATTGCGGAAAAAGTGTAATTTTAGAAACCAGAAATCAAAATGGTTAAGCCGACAAGTTCGCGTCCCTACTCCCGCAACTTGCGATAACCGAGACCGTTATGTGCAAGCGTTTTAGAGAAAAATTCTATGAAGAAAGATATAATTGACATCAACGAATCAACGATAAAGAAATTTATTGAAAAACTAAGACCAGAAGATCCGGAAATGAGGAAGAAAATTGATTTCGGATATTCCTATGATGGAAAAGTTGTTCAGCTTTTTGAAATTAGACCACAATGGGACAATCCAACAGAATTGATGCAGATTCCATTTGCAAAAATTAGATATTACAAAACTAGAAATACCTGGAATTTATATTGGATGCGTGGTAATCTTAAATGGGAATTATACGAACCATACCCAACTTCTTCACATCTAAATAAAATTTTAGATATTATCCAAGAAGATAAATTTGGATGTTTTTATGGATAAACCTGATCAAAATATTATAAACGAAATAGCACAACAATTGGATTGCGGAAATGAATGCTATTTTAATCAAAAAACTAAAGAATTAATCTGCATTCCTAACGCTGATTTAATGGCAATGGGTGATGAAGAATATTATAAAGAGGTTTTCAAAGATGATTTAGAAAAGGTAAAATCTCAGAAAAAGGATTTAATAAAATTTGAAGTTTTAGAAAGTTTCGAATCCTATAAAATAATGGAGGATTTTAAAAATCAGATCAATGACAATTATTTTAAAGAAAAATTGAATGAAGCTCTGAACAGAAGAAAACCTTTTCAAAATTTCAAATATTTGATAGACCATTCAGAATATCGTGAAGATTGGTTTGAGTTCAAACAAAAAGAATTAGAAAAAATAGTCTTAGAAACAATAGAGCGTTATAACGCCAGCACATAACAACGCATATCGCAAATGGCGGGTTTCATAGAAAAGAACTAAATTAGTTTCCATAATAAACAAAATCGTTAAGCCGACAAATCCGCATCCATAACTCCGCGCCACTTGTCGTTATGCGAGACCGTTGGCAACAATATTTAAATAAAAATTAGAACTATGACAAAATTAACCACGAAAACTTTAATTATCACTTTAACTTCCATAAGCCTATGGATTATAGGAAGTTATTTATTATTTAATGAAAAAAATGGGAAGGCCACTATTACAATTTTTGCAATTATTTTGATTGCTGGACTTTATTCTCAAATAAAAAAAGATCTAATTCCGAAATCAAAAAATTAAGTTACAGAACCTTAGTGTAGATATTTTTTGATATAAACTTAAATTACGATGTTTGGATTTTTGATCCTTAAATAAAAAGGACGTTAACAGACAATACGTTAAAATCTCCTTTTTACTTTATTGCAGACAACAAATTTATCCTTTTAATCATTCTTCAAGTTATACATTTTGATGGCATTTTGGATATTGGGAATAAGGGTCTGAATGAATCCCTTTCAATCTAATCCTGATTGGTTATCAAGGAGGAGAAATTGGGTAAACAAAAGAATAAAAAGAACAATAAATACAGTTGCCAACATCGGTTCATCGCAAATAACGGGTTTATTCAAAAAAGTGTAATTTTATAAACCAAGAAAGAAAATAGGTAATCCGACAAGTTCGCGTCCTTACTCCCGCAACTTGCGATAACCGTAGACCGTTGGGCGTAATAATTCAACTGTGTAATTAGAATTTAATTTATGAAAAAATATTTAGGAATTATATTTTTAGTTCTTTTCTCATTAAATCTTCAAGCACAAGATTTAAAGACTTCACAAGACAGTATACAAGTCTTTTACGACAACATTTTTAAGATAATGAAAAATGGATATTTGTATAAAGAAAGTGTAAACTGGGAGGAAATAGAATCAAAAATTAAAAATAACTTAAACCAATATTCTAACTTCAACAAATCATTAAAGGAAGTTTCCAAACTTTTTGATTTAACTAACGCCGACCATTCCAGATTATATTTTCAGCAGCAACAGATTAGCGGAAATTTTGAAAGTCCTACTCAAGATGATTTTAGTGAACAATGGATTAAAAAATATAAAGAAAATCCTACTTTTAATGTAAAAGTAATAGATGGTAACATTGGTTATATTTTGATGCCTGGAATAATGTTTACGGACTATACTTCTAGAAATATTCATAAGTCAGCACAATCAATGTATGATAAAATCAATGAGATTAAAAGTTCAAATAATATCAAAGGATGGATTCTTGATTTAAGATTTAATACAGGTGGAAATTGCGAACCTATGCTTTTAGCTTTATATGATTTTCTTGGTGATAATGATATTTGGGGTGTACTTGATATTAATAAAGAAATTGAACAAAAAATAAAACTTACAAATGGAAAGTATAAAATCAATTCTAAAAAATCATCCTACATAAATTCAAAAGGTAATTTGCTCGAAAAAAGTAAAGTTGCAGTTATAACCAATATCGCCACTGGCAGTTCTGGGGAAATAACTGCATTAGCATTTAAAGGAAGAAAAAATACTATTTTCATTGGTGAACCAACAAACGGAAAGACAACATCTAACGTTCAGGCGAACCTTCCATTTGGAGCATTTATGACATTAACTGTAGGTTTAGATTGCGATAGAAATGGAAATTATTACAAGAAAATTATTCCTGACATTGCTGTAGTGGAGAAAGATAATTTTGACAAATTGCTTTTAGATGGAAATATTCAAGAAGCAATAAAATTTATATCGGAACAAGAATAACTACGCCCAACATCGGTTATCCCAAATAGCGGGTATTTTGCCAAAAATGATTATTTTAGAGACCAATAATGGAAACAATTAAACTGACAAATCCGCGTCTTAACTCCCGCCACTTGGGTTAACCGTAACCGTTATGCACAAGTGCTCAGCACGATTTTTAGACTTTCAAAAAGTAAATTTCGATAGCGGAAAATTTCGAATTTCGAAGCTTAAAAATGACAGTTTTGAGAAAAGAACATAGAAAACTTTTGTTTCCAGTACAGAACCAAAATTTGTCTTCTACAGAATAAAAACTGGAAAAATTTAAAAGGTTTTTAAAAACTCAATTTTCAGTAAAGAAGAAAAAGGATTTCAAAAAAGAACAAAATTGAACTTCTAAAGCTGAAACTGAAAAAGAGTAATTTGAACAAAGAACAAACGGACAGCAATATGCCGCAATAATTGGAAAAAAGAATCAAGATTTTCTTTTTATTCAAAATTGTATTCAGGGCGAGAACGCTCGTGATCACTCAGCTGTTTCGCACCAGTGCATAACAGCGGTTATCGCAAATGCCGGGTTTTAGAAAAAAGTACTAAATTAGTTTCCATAACAAACCAAAGCGTTAAGCCGACAAATCCGTGTCCCCTACTCCACGGCACTTGTCGTTAACCGCGGACCGTTGGCATTAATACTTCAAGAGAGAAAATTTAATTTTGAAATCTGATTTAAAGTAATAACTTTGTATTTACAAAAATAAAAGTTATGGAAACTTCAATTATACAGATTGGAAATTCAAAAGGACTTCGTTTAAGTAAAACGATTCTTGAGAAATATCATATAAAAGATAAAGTAGAACTCATCTTAGAAAAAGGTCAAATTATACTCCGACCAATTGATTCACCAAGAAAAAATTGGGAAGAGAAATTTAAGAAAATGGCCAAAAATGAAGATGATCAACTACTAATGAATGATGTATTTGATGACGAAAACTTTGATGAATGGATTTAAATCAATACGATATAGTTCTAGTTAATCTAGATCCGACTGTTGGAAGTGAAATTAAGAAAACCAGACCTTGTGTAATCATTTCTCCAAATGAGATGAATAAATACTTAAGAACAATTGTTGTTGCTCCAATGACAACAAATACGAAAAAATATCCGACAAGAATTCCGGTGAAATCAAATGGAAAAAAAGGAATGATCGCAATTGATCAAATTAGAACAATTGACAAACAAAGAATTGTAAAAATCTTTGAATCATTATCCAACTCGGAAATCAAAAAATGTAAAGAGGTGCTTAAAGAAACATTTGTGGACTAAGTACTAATGCCAACATCGGTTAATCGCAAATAACGGGTATTTTAGTAAAAAGTGTAATTTTATTAACCAGGAAAGAAAATGGTTAAGCCGACAAATCCGCGTCCTTACTCCCGCAACTTGCGATAACCGAGACCGTTGTAAACAAGAGCTCCTGAAAGACTTTCTATTCTAAAACGAATCCGTAAAATTATGATTAACAGTAAAGATGGAAGTTTAAACTTGAAAGAATTTGAACTAAAACCATTTTCAAAATTTGAATTAACAGACCAATTTAAGGCAGGGAACATCCAAGAAATAAGAGATATTAATAATGGCTGGAAATGGTTAGATGTTATTAATTTAAAAATAGATAATCAATATTTTAAATTGTCATTAGGATATTTTGAAAATAGATTGAATTTAGTTTCTATGGTATTTCAAGAAACTCAAATGGATGAAAGTTCCACTTGGAAAGATTGGAGTGAAAAGAATGAAAGAAAGAACCAGGAAAAATTTGAGAAATGGTTAAATAAAGAAATAGGAAAACAAAGAAATTTTAATTGGGGAAATATTGATTCATCATATGATTCAAAATCAGGATTTTCCTCGATTTACATCAATTACAAGGAAAATTAAATGGAAATAGTTTTAACCAGAGATAGTGTACATATAAGCGATGATACAAATGCGCCACATAAAAAAGCCATATATATAAAAGATGTGTCTATATCAGGCTTGTACAAAGCGATAAGAAAAGTAAATTATTTACCGACAGTACAAGGCAACTGTTCTTGGGGAATTATTGGTTATGGGCCTTTAGGAATAATAGTTCAACAATGGAATGAGGTCAGACCTCTACTTTCTGGTGATATATTATTAGAATCAGAACTTGAAAGGACTAATAATAGATTACATCTTTGTTGTTTCGGGAATATGGATACCAAACATATCGAAGAAGTATTAAATAATTATTCAACCGTTCAAGATTATTGATATTTAGGTATAGTCGCTCCAGTTTACAACAACGGTTTATCGCCAATAGACGGCAGCGTTAGAAAGAAAATAATTAACTTGACCAACAAAGCAATACTAAGCCGACCAATCCGCGTCCCTTACTCCGCCAACTGGCGATAACCGGGACCGTTGCCATCAATTGCTCCAGAAAGATTGGAGATTATAACTTTAAAAAAATGAGAGAAAAAGAAAATTTAATTAAAATCGATTCCGAAAAAATTGAAATAATAGAGAATAAAAAACCTATTCGAGTAATGTTCTATTTAACTCTTGGTATTTCTATTCCTATGGCCATTTCAAATACAATACAATATTTAAATTCACGAGAAACTGGTTATTTGTTTATTGCATCCTTTGCTCTATCACTTTTTATTCTTGCGATAATTAAAGAAATATATTTTGTCACATATCAAAAAGAAATAGATCTTCAGAAAATAACAAAATTAAAAATAAGACCAATTCTATTTTCGAACGGAAAAGTATACCTGGACGTAAAAATGGGAAAAAAAACTAGACCAATTGAACTCAGAAAGGAAGATGCTAATGAAATTAGTCAAAAATTAAGTGCTGTTATAATCTAGATTAAAATTTAATAAAATCGAAGATTACATATCAAACAATAATTTGATAAGTCGCAAAAGAAGGCAACAACGGTTCATCGCCAATAAGCGGTAGCGTTAGAAAGAAAATAATTAACTTGACCAACAAACCAATACTAATGAAGTACCCCCATTTGTTAGGACAGCTTAGCTGCTAAATTAAGTTCTATTTTTCATTTATTATGCAGCTTTTCTTTCTTGTTTTAAATATCGATTATAAGGTATTTCGTTTTCTATTCCCTGGTGCCTTCTTTGATGGTTGTAAAAATTAAAATAGGTATTGAGTTGTCGGTAAAGATCTACTCCAGATTCTGGAGGGTTTAAATAAATACTCTCGTACTTCACACTTCTCCAAAGCCGCTCTATAAAGACATTATCGATAGCTCTTCCTTTACCATCCATACTGAGTTTGATATTCTTAGAGAGTACACTGTGGGTGAATATCTCTGAAGTAAACTGGCTTCCCTGATCAGTGTTGATGATTTCAGGTTGCCCGTGAATATCTATTGCTTCTTCCAGGGTTTCTTTACACCACTGAGCATCCATAGAATTGGATACGGACCAGTTTAGTACAAAGCGGCTATGCAAGTCTATAATTGCTACTAAATACATAAAACCTTTTTGCATAGGAATGTAAGTAATATCGATGGCCCAAACCTGATTGGTACGATCTACAGTGAGATTTCTTAATAGATAAGGATAAACCTTATGCTCTTTATTCCGCCTGGAGGTATGTTTCCCTGGCATAATGGCTCTAAGTCCCATTACCTTGGAATAAAGTCGTTCTATGCGCTTTTTATTGACCCTATATCCTTTATCCAACGTAAGCCAGGTATGCATTCTCCTGGCTCCTTTAAAGGGATGATGAGTATAATGTTCGTCCATCAGGCGCATTAGTTCTAAATTGAGTTTGCTTTCTCCCTGAGGTTTATAGTAAAGCCCACTGCGATGGATCTGTAAAAGTTCACATTGACGTTGGATACTGAGTTTAGAATGATCCTTGCTTATCATTGTACGACGTTCTCCTAAAGGTTTTATCGCAAGGCGTTTTTTAAAAAATCATTCTCCACTTTAAGCTCCCCAATCACTTTAAGAAGCTGGTCTTTCTTTTCTTCTTCCTCAGATTTCTTAGATTTCCCGCCTTTTGAAAAAACCGAATCGGCTTCTTTTAAAAATTCCCGTTTCCAGGTGTTGATCTGCTGAGGAGTGATTTCAAATTTTTGGGCCAGTTCCTGGGTGGTTTGCCGCTCTTTCAGGGCTTCCAGAACTACTTTTGTTTTAAACTTGGAGGTGAATTTTCTTCGTGTCATAGTACAGTAAAATTAAGGTTATTTTTGAACTTAACTTACTGTCCTAATTTTGGGGGGATGATCACGAACAAGGTAATATACCTTATGGTAAAGAAGATAAATTAGAAGAATATTGTTATAAAGAAATTGCGAATACGGATATATTGGTTTCAATAATTGGTGGCAGATTCGGATCAGAAAGCAGTAAAAATGATAAGCATTCAGTTTCTCAATTGGAATTAAAAACTGCATTTGATTTAAACAAGCAAGTCTATATTTTTATTGAAAAAAGTGTTTATAGTGAATATCATTTTTATCTAAAAAATAAGGAAAATAAAGACATTAAATTTACTTATGCTGATAATATAAAGATTCATGAATTCATAGAATTTGTAGAATCTTTACCAAACAATAATACAATTCATGGTTTTGAGACTTCTACAGATATTACACAATTCTTGAAACTTCAATGGGCTGGACTTTTTCAACGTTTTCTACAAGAACAAACTAGAGTAAAGGAATTAAATGTTATTAAAGGAATAGAGAATACTGCTAAAACTCTTAATCAGTTAGTTACATTTTTAACTGAGGAAAAAAGAGGAAAAGACAATGCAATAAATGAGATTCTACTGAGTAACCATCCTGCAATGTGATCATCCCCCCAAAATTAGGACAGTAAGTTAAGTTCAAAAATAACCTTAATTTTACTGTACTATGACACGAAGAAAATTCACCTCCAAGTTTAAAACAAAAGTAGTTCTGGAAGCCCTGAAAGAGCGGCAAACCACCCAGGAACTGGCCCAAAAATTTGAAATCACTCCTCAGCAGATCAACACCTGGAAACGGGAATTTTTAAAAGAAGCCGATTCGGTTTTTTCAAAAGGCGGGAAATCTAAGAAATCTGAGGAAGAAGAAAAGAAAGACCAGCTTCTTAAAGTGATTGGGGAGCTTAAAGTGGAGAATGATTTTTTAAAAAACGCCTTGCGATAAAACCTTTAGGAGAACGTCGTACAATGATAAGCAAGGATCATTCTAAACTCAGTATCCAACGTCAATGTGAACTTTTACAGATCCATCGCAGTGGGCTTTACTATAAACCTCAGGGAGAAAGCAAACTCAATTTAGAACTAATGCGCCTGATGGACGAACATTATACTCATCATCCCTTTAAAGGAGCCAGGAGAATGCATACCTGGCTTACGTTGGATAAAGGATATAGGGTCAATAAAAAGCGCATAGAACGACTTTATTCCAAGGTAATGGGACTTAGAGCCATTATGCCAGGGAAACATACCTCCAGGCGGAATAAAGAGCATAAGGTTTATCCTTATCTATTAAGAAATCTCACTGTAGATCGTACCAATCAGGTTTGGGCCATCGATATTACTTACATTCCTATGCAAAAAGGTTTTATGTATTTAGTAGCAATTATAGACTTGCATAGCCGCTTTGTACTAAACTGGTCCGTATCCAATTCTATGGATGCTCAGTGGTGTAAAGAAACCCTGGAAGAAGCAATAGATATTCACGGGCAACCTGAAATCATCAACACTGATCAGGGAAGCCAGTTTACTTCAGAGATATTCACCCACAGTGTACTCTCTAAGAATATCAAACTCAGTATGGATGGTAAAGGAAGAGCTATCGATAATGTCTTTATAGAGCGGCTTTGGAGAAGTGTGAAGTACGAGAGTATTTATTTAAACCCTCCAGAATCTGGAGTAGATCTTTACCGACAACTCAATACCTATTTTAATTTTTACAACCATCAAAGAAGGCACCAGGGAATAGAAAACGAAATACCTTATAATCGATATTTAAAACAAGAAAGAAAAGCTGCATAATAAATGAAAAATAGAACTTAATTTAGCAGCTAAGCTGTCCTAACAAATGGGGGTACTTCAATGGAACAAGCCAAGGAATTACTAAATATACCATATAGAGTATTTTTTACTAACAAAGATGAATTTTTAGAGTTACTTACGGCCAGAGGTTTTAAAGAGGAAGATACTAATCTACCATTCGACGATATTCAAGTTTACACATCTTCAAAAAAATCGAAAAAATTTATTTTAAAATTTTCTAATGAAATATTCAATTCGGATGGAAAGTTGAAGGTTTATACAAAAGAAGAATGGAATCCCATTTATATTCAATTGGAAACAGAAGAAGTTGACGATTATGATGATCTACCATTTTAAATTCAAAATTAAAGCAGCTGCCAACATCGGCTCATCGCAAATAACGGGTTTTGTCGAAAAAGTGTAATTTTAGAAACCAGGAAAGAAAATAACTAATCCGACAAATCCGCGTTCTTACTCCCGCAACTTGCGATAGCCGTAACCGTTGTAGCCAATGCTGACATAATTCTGCAAACGAAAATTATGGGAATATTTAATTCATTATTCGGGTCTAATACGCCTAAGAAAATCAATAAAACAAGTTCTGAAAAATCATCGACTCTTAAACAGAAAACTGATAAACTTCGTGCAGAAAATCACGCTTGGAAAGAAGAGTTTGATAAGATAACAACCTTGAGAAAAAATGCTCAGAAACTTGAAAAAGAAAATAAACTAGAAAAAGCAATTTCAGTTTATAGTCAATCAATTGAATTTGCAGAAAAAAGTGATAGATTAAATTTCAAAAATTTTGCTTTCGATGTTCAAAGGATAATAATTTTATTGTCAAAAACTAAGCAAAATGAGAAATTGAAAGAATTTTTAAATTCACAGATAGCAAAACACTCGAATGAAAAGGAAGTAAATTCCTGGAAAAATAGATTAAACAAAATTTCAAAAAATTAAAGAATGGCAGTTTTAGGAGATAAAGAAAATGCTCAAATAAAAGAAGAATTAAAAAGGTTAATAGAAAATAAATTACCAGATGATAAACAGGGCAGAGAATTAGATCATATTGAAAATATAACCATTGATGGCTTTGAAGTTGATGATAAAAATTCAGACCGAGATAACATTGTAATTAGTTCTTTTCAAGCTTCAATTAGAGTCTGGTTGAAAAATAGACACGGTGGAACTTCAAATGACAATTTGAAACTTAAAAATAGTAGGGCAATTGTATTTAAATATAACGAAGACTCTAAATCCTTTGAAATTACTAATGAGGAAGAAATAGTTTTATTTGATGCTTCTCCAGTCTAAAAAGCACTGGCTACAACAACGGTTCATCGCCAATAGACGGCAGCGTTAGAAAGAAAATAATTAACTTGACCAACAAACCAATACTAAGCCGACAAATCCGCGTCCCCTACTCCGCCAACTGGCGATAACCGAGACCGTTAGCTGCAAGTGCGCTGAAAAATTCTGCTAAGAAGCAAAGCAAAAAATGCTCTAAAAAGTTCTAAAAATTAGATTCGTAAAGAACAAAAAAGTTCTATTGAAAGTTTACACTTAAGAAGCTAAAAGTTCTGCTGAAAATATTGAAAAATGAACCAAATTTAAAACTGCCGTTCTATTAAAAACTAGCAGAAAAGAACTTTAAAAAACTGACGTCCGATTGAAAAATTCCACAAAAGAACCAAAAAACTTCTGCAGAAAATTAGTCGTAAAGAACCAAAAAAGTCCTATTGAAAATTTGAACAAAAAACAGAAAAATAAAAAAGAAAAATCTGAGTAAAGCAGCTTCAAATTTGTCTTTTTTCAAGGATGTTGTGAAGTACCCCCATTTGTTAGGACAGCTTAGCTGCTAAATTAAGTTCTATTTTTCATTTATTATGCAGCTTTTCTTTCTTGTTTTAAATATCGATTATAAGGTATTTCGTTTTCTATTCCCTGGTGCCTTCTTTGATGGTTGTAAAAATTAAAATAGGTATTGAGTTGTCGGTAAAGATCTACTCCAGATTCTGGAGGGTTTAAATAAATACTCTCGTACTTCACACTTCTCCAAAGCCGCTCTATAAAGACATTATCGATAGCTCTTCCTTTACCATCCATACTGAGTTTGATATTCTTAGAGAGTACACTGTGGGTGAATATCTCTGAAGTAAACTGGCTTCCCTGATCAGTGTTGATGATTTCAGGTTGCCCGTGAATATCTATTGCTTCTTCCAGGGTTTCTTTACACCACTGAGCATCCATAGAATTGGATACGGACCAGTTTAGTACAAAGCGGCTATGCAAGTCTATAATTGCTACTAAATACATAAAACCTTTTTGCATAGGAATGTAAGTAATATCGATGGCCCAAACCTGATTGGTACGATCTACAGTGAGATTTCTTAATAGATAAGGATAAACCTTATGCTCTTTATTCCGCCTGGAGGTATGTTTCCCTGGCATAATGGCTCTAAGTCCCATTACCTTGGAATAAAGTCGTTCTATGCGCTTTTTATTGACCCTATATCCTTTATCCAACGTAAGCCAGGTATGCATTCTCCTGGCTCCTTTAAAGGGATGATGAGTATAATGTTCGTCCATCAGGCGCATTAGTTCTAAATTGAGTTTGCTTTCTCCCTGAGGTTTATAGTAAAGCCCACTGCGATGGATCTGTAAAAGTTCACATTGACGTTGGATACTGAGTTTAGAATGATCCTTGCTTATCATTGTACGACGTTCTCCTAAAGGTTTTATCGCAAGGCGTTTTTTAAAAAATCATTCTCCACTTTAAGCTCCCCAATCACTTTAAGAAGCTGGTCTTTCTTTTCTTCTTCCTCACATTTCTTAGATTTCCCGCCTTTTGAAAAAACCGAATCGGCTTCTTTTAAAAATTCCCGTTTCCAGGTGTTGATCTGCTGAGGAGTGATTTCAAATTTTTGGGCCAGTTCCTGGGTGGTTTGCCGCTCTTTCAGGGCTTCCAGAACTACTTTTGTTTTAAACTTGGAGGTGAATTTTCTTCGTGTCATAGTACAGTAAAATTAAGGTTATTTTTGAACTTAACTTACTGTCCTAATTTTGGGGGGATGATCACAATAGGACTTTTTTGGTTCTTTACGACTAATTTTCTGCAGAAGTTTTTTGGTTCTTTTGTGAAATTTTTAAATCGGACGTCAGTTTTTTAAAGTTCTTTTTTGCTAATTTTAATAGAACGGCAGTTTTAAATTTGGTTCATTTTTCAATATTTTCAGCAGAACTTTTAGCTTCTTAAGTGTAAACTTTCAATAGAACTTTTTTGTTCTTTACGAATCTCATTTTTAGAACTTTTTAGAGCATTTTTTGCTTTGCTTCTTAGCAGAATTTTTCAGCGCACTAGCAGCTAACGGTCTCGGTTAACACAAGTTGCGGGAGTAGGGATGCGAACTTGTCGGTTTAAGTGTTTTCTTACTTAGGATACTAAATTACACTTTTTCGATAAAACCCGTTATTTGTGATAACCGTTGTTGTTGAGCGTTTTATTGTTCGATCCATTTTAGGAATTCTAATCCAAAATCAGTGATTTTATATTTGATTATTTTATTATAATCTATTTGACTTGAGAACGATTGACTAGAATTAGAATATTGATAATCTAGTTTTCCAAGTTCATTTTTTTCTTCAATTAGGATCCAATTTTTATCGCTTAACATTTTCCATATAATATCCATTTGAAAATCGAAAACAGAATCTTGGGGAAGTTGATTTTTGAGAACCTTACCTGTTTCTTTATACTTTCAAGTATGAGTTCCAAATTACTTTTGTTTGAAGTATTGTGCAATACTATATCATTATCATTTTGTCTTAATTCGGAAAAGTAGTGCAATTCATCTATGGTTAGAGTCAAGAATTGAAATCATTAGTTCGCTACTAATTTCTGATTTCCTCTCTTTTTATATTTTGATTTGAAAGTATGTTCGAAAAAAATTCTATTTTATTCTTTATGTCTATGTTTTGATTACTGAATTTAAGGTTTGTATCATTAAATCATAAAATTCCTCAGAATTTATAATTTCAGTTTCAATTTCTTTTTCTTCCAGTTGACCAAGTCTTTCATCTAGTTGTTTTAAGAATAGTTCTATTCTTTCTTCTCTCCATTTGGAACTTTCTCCGAAAGTAGTAAATCTAATGCACCGCCAATATGTGGGATCAGATTAATTAAAGCTCTAATTTTATATCTTCCCTCATATTTTTCAATCAGACTTTTATTCATAATATTTTTCATATAAAATGCTCTACAACGGTCCCGGTTATCGCCAGTTGGCGGAGTAAGGGACGCGGATTTGTCGGCTTAGTATTGGTTTGTTGGTCAAGTTAATTATTTTCTTTTTAACGCTGCCGTCTATTGGCGATGAACCGTTGTTGTGCTTCGTTTTTTCTTTTGTTATCCTAATCTATAGAATAGTACTCATTATCTATTAGCTCGATTAACTCGGCTATATTGTTTTTTAATAAAACTGATTGCCTTGTATAATAATTAAGTTGTCTAGATGAGATATAAATATCAGCCAATATTCGTTTATCAGTAATTTTTATAGGCGAGCCAAAATCAACATATCTTATTTCATAGGCATATTTATTTCTTAATTCATTAGAACGATCCAACACATCCTCTCCAATAGTTATGATATTTTGGACCTCTAATTCATAGATATTTTGAATATTATTAAATAGCTCACGATTGCTTATGATGTTTGATTTTCCTTCGGATATCATTGAATTATAAGTTCCGATTTTTGGTCGAAATTTTCTATCTGTAAAAAAAATATATTCCAACTGAGATACTCCTTCCACTTTAGGAAGATCACCAATTATTTCCTCAAATATCAAGTCAATAGTTGAGTCTTGAGACATCAATTGAGCCATTCGCCATTTATGATCATTAATTATTTGAGATAAGAATAATGTATCTTGAATTAAATCACTCCTTATTTCTTTTAGATAGACTTTTTCAGCAATTCGGTTTTTTTTAAATTCATTCGAATTATTTATACTTAACGCAATTAAAATTCCAATAACCACTAGTATAATTTCCCCAAGAGCATAAAGCAAATATTTAATTACCTTATTATCCCTAATCATATTTTGCCTTACTTTCCTAAAGAACTTTTTCATCAGAGGTTAGTTTTTCTAAAGATATGATTTTTAATTGGTTGGGTTTTTCAAAAAATGAAGCACAACGGTTTCGATTAACGACAAGTGCCGCGGAATTATGAATGCGGAATTGTCGGCTTACCGGTTCTAATTGTTATGGAAACTAAGTTAGTTCTTTTTTGGAAAACCCGGCATTTGCGTTAATCGTTGTTAGCTGCTGGTGCGTTTTTTTCTGAAATTTACCGAACAACATCCTTGAAAAAAGACAAATTTGAAGCTGCTTTACTCAGATTTTTCTTTTTTATTTTTCTGTTTTTTGTTCAAATTTTCAATAGGACTTTTTTGGTTCTTTACGACTAATTTTCTGCAGAAGTTTTTTGGTTCTTTTGTGGAATTTTTCAATCGGACGTCAGTTTTTTAAAGTTCTTTTCTGCTAGTTTTTAATAGAACGGCAGTTTTAAATTTGGTTCATTTTTCAATATTTTCAGCAGAACTTTTAGCTTCTTAAGTGTAAACTTTCAATAGAACTTTTTTGTTCTTTACGAATCTCATTTTTAGAACTTTTTAGAGCATTTTTTGCTTTGCTTCTTAGCAGAATTTTTCAGCGCACTTGCAGCTAACGGTTACGGTTATCGCAAGTTGCGGGAGTAGGGACGCGGACTTGTCGGATTAACCATTTTCTTTCCTGGTTTCTAAAATTACACTTTTTCGACAAAACCCGTTATTTGCGATGAACCGATGTTAGGCTGCGTTATTTTCTAACGGTTTTATGTTATTGAATTCTTTCTCTTTTAAAGATTTTTCTTCTTCTAAATCATAATCATCTTGTAAACCCAACCAAAATTTAGCAGTTGTTCCAAAATATTTTGAAAGTCGGAGAGCTGTATCAGCAGTTATTCTTCTTTTCTTTTTAATGATTTCACTTATTCTTGTCTGCGGAATAAATGTTTCTTTGGAAAGTCGGTATGCTGTAATTTCCATTGGATCTAAAAACTCTTCTTTTAAGATTTCTCCAGGATGTATGTTTTCAAGTTTTTTCATTTTTCTATTTTTTAAATTTAATGGTAGTCAACAATTTGAACCTCAAAAGCATTGTCATTTTCCCATTTAAACATTATTCTCCATTGTTTATTAATTCTAATGCTATGAAAACCTTCTAAATTTCCACTCAGCTTTTCCAAATGATTAGCTGGAGGAATTCTTAAGTCATTTATATTTTGAGCATTATTTACCATTCTTAATTTTCTTCTAGCTACGTTTTGAATATTAGCAGGAAGCTTTCTTGATTGGGTTCCATTCCAAATTTTGTCAGCTTCTTTGTCTGCAAATGATTTTATCACAAATAATTTTGTTTTACGTTACTAACGTCAAAGATAAGTAAAAAATTAAAAATTAGAAGTTCTGAGCACGATAAAATTATGCTGCCTAACGGTCGCGGTTAACGACAAGTGCCGCGGAATTATGGAAACGGATTTGTCGGCTTACCGGTTTTGTTGGTTATGGAAACTAATTTAGTACTTTTTTGCAAAACCCGACATTTGCGATAACCGCTGTTGGTAGCTGGTGCGTTTTTTTCTTAAATTTTACCGGAAAGCATCTTTTCAAAATTGCAAATTTAAAACTTCTTTATTCCGATTATTCTTCTTGGTTTTTCCGGTTTTAAGCAGATATTTTCAATAGAACTTTTTTGTTCTTTACGACTAATTTTCTGCAGAAGTTTCCTGGTTCTTTAGTGTATTTTTTAATCGGACGTCAGTTTTTTCAAGTTCTTTTTACCGATTTTTCAATAGAATGCCATTTTTAAATCCTCTTTCTTTTTCTAAAAATTTCATCAGATCTTTTTAGTTCTTTAGCCTTCACTTTTCTTTAGAACTTTTGGTTCTTTACGGGGATCATTTTTAGAACTTTTCGGAGTGATTTTTAATTTTCTTCTTTGAAGAATTTTTCAGCGCACTTGCTACCAACGGTTCGTATAACGCAAGTTGCGGGAGTAAGAGACGCGAACTTGTCGGATTAACAATTTTCTTATTTGGTCACTAAAATTACACTTTTTCCACAATACCCGTTATTTGCGATGAACCGATGTTGTGCGACGTACTTGTCTATTGCATATGTTGACTAATAAATGCTCTCAGTTCCCCTATAGATCCTTGTAATTGGTTAAATGTAAATCTTTCATTTTCTGTGTTTTCTGGATGATGAATTTGATGTCTAATATATTCGCTAAGAACTATTTGTTGTTCTCTGATTTCGCCACTTCTCAATTGTTTTTTATATAATATTGTTTCTTTTCCAGTTTTATAATCTACCAGACGTTGTTCGCTTTCAATGAAACCGTAAAGCTCATTGTGATACTCATCATTAGATTCACCAAAAGCTAAATAATTTACTTCATTCAATGAGGGATATGGCAAATCACCTTGTTCCACATTCACTATTTCTTTTCCATTATCATTTTTTATTAATTTTAAATGAGGAAAATCTAATAGCTTTACAATGGAAGGACTATGGGTAGTTAAGAGAATTTGAGTTTTATCCGTTTCAGAAAGTTCTTTAAAAGCTTCTATAAGTTTTCTCTGATGATTCGGATGTTGAGATGTTTCCGGCTCTTCAATTGCATAAATAATACTAGGTATATTTTGCTCTGCTTGTCTTCTTTCTGCCTCCGCTCTAAAAAAGTTTAATAGGATTAATCTTTTTACACCACTCCCTCGTTTGTTAATTGGAATGTCTTCATCACCTGTGATTGATACATTTTTAAAAACGTCTTGCCATTTTAAACTTTCTGGGCTTGGAATTATCGGATTTAGACTATCAGCTATTTCAGAATTCATTTCATTTAGCTTGTCCAATGTCTTACTTGAGACTTCATTTAATTTTTTCTCAACCTCTTCTGCTACTTCATCTAATTTTCTTTTTAGTTCGTCATTTTTTAGAATTTCTTGAACAGCAATTTTCATAGGATTTTGAATTTCACTGTCACCATCGCTATTTTTTCTGTCGGATTGAAATAAAGTATAGAGCGGCATATAATTTTTTAATTGTTCCCAGGTGTTTTTAGCATCTAGTTTAGCAACTTCAATTTCAATTTCTTCTAATTGTAAATCATCTGCGTAGTGGTTCCAAATAGATTTTCTAATTACAGCATTTTTGGTTTTATCCTCACATTCAATTTCATCTGTCAATAGCTTTTTTAAGTCAGCATTCTTTTTAAAGTAAAAGTTCTGCACAATCTGGATTAGTTGGATGATTTGCTCTAATAAAGACTTTTTCTTTTCCAGCGTTCGGGTATTTTTTCACAATTTCAAGAGTGCCCCAGGCAATAACAGATATTCCTCTTCTAAAGTAGTTGGATTAGTAGCGTCTATAGTTAAAGTTCTGGTAATTCTTCAAAAACCACACTTATTTTAATTTCCGTATTTCCCTCGTTTTTACCTTCTTTATTGATATCGTCTTTATCAATTTTGATAATTCCTTTATTTTCATTGAAAAAAATATCTAGAGCTTCTAAAATTGTAGACTTTCCGATATCATTTTTACCTACAAATACATTTAAGTCATTTATATCAACGACAATTTCATCTTTATAGGATCTAAAATTTTCTAGTTTAACTTGCTTAAGTTTCATTCGGTGTTGGTTAGTTATTGGATTTATTCTCAAGTATGACGCACAACGGTTTCGCTTATCGCAAGTGTGCGGAATTTAGCACACGGAATTGTCGGTTTATTGTTTTGTTCTTTGGAGTTCTAAGTTATCGATTTTGTTCGAATACCGCATATTTGCGATGAAGCGGTGTTGTGCAAAGTTTCTAATCGCAATCCACCGGTTTTAGATCGAAAGTTCCATCTTCTTTTTTAGTCAATGCGTATCCATTATCTAACATTGGTTGGAAATCGGAACGCCCGTTTAAATGCCAAAGCAAATATCCATAATCACATTTTTTTAATCTTCCCTGTTCCCGTTCGATTTTGGTTATTTTCTTTAGGTCTTCTGAGTAATCAAATGGAGAATGAATTAATAAGATTAAAGGACTAAAATCAATTGTTTCCTCTGAATAGTTTTTCAATCTTTCTGTTGATGGAAATCCATATTTTTTAGTTATTTCGATCATTCTCTCCGTATGAATTTTATCTGTTGGTGTGATATAGTTCCTCCAGATTTTATTTTTCAAACTATCTGATTTTACCGGAGTGAATTTTAATCTGTTTTCTTTTAATTCATCACTTAATTTTTCAATACTATCAGTGATTGATTTATTAAAAGTTTGATAGTACAAATATTCTCTGGTGGCTTGATC
>CAWHJT010000001.1:0-267510 GCA_963829735.1 uncultured Actinomycetes bacterium | reverse complement strand
TCGGTGGCTCCTCGAGCCCGCCCGGTGGGGCCTCTCCCCGGCGGTCTGCGCGGTGCTCGCGCTGGGGCTGGTGCTTCGCATCGTATGGGTCGTCCTGAACTCGGTGGAGCCCTACGCCGACTTCGCCGTCTATCAGCAGCTGGCGACGACCCTTGCCGATCACGGTGTCTACGGACCGAATGCGGCCACGCCCGACGCGTTCTGGCCGCCGGGGTGGCCTACTGCTCTCGCCGGCCTCTACAGCATCGTCGGATCGGACCCGAAGCTCGGAGCGGTCTTCGGGGTGGTGCTCGAATGGGTGGCGATCGTGATTGCCGCGGTGGCGGCGTCGCGCCTCCTGCGGCCCGCCTTCGCCGTTGGTGCCGTGGCTGCGATGTGCCTCTATCCGGGTGGCATCGGCTACGGCACGGCGCTCGGGACCGAGCACCTCGCCGCCCCGCTGTTTACGGGGCTGGTTGTACTCGTGGCTTTCACGCGGCCCTCGCTGCCGACCGCGGCCGGTGCCGGGCTGTTGACGGGAGCGCTGCTGTTGACCAGAGCCGATTACGGGGTCGCGATGACCGCGATCGTCGCCATCTGGCTGGTTCGCGGGGTCTCCCTCCGCCGATTCGCGGCGTTCTCAGCGGTCGCGCTCGCGGGCGTTCTCGTCTTCCTCGGGCCCTGGATTGCCCGGAACGCCGCTCGGTTCGATGAGTTCATACCGACCTCAACCAACGGCGGCGTGACCTTCTACACCGGAACGCTGGCCCCGCGATACACGTCGTCCCCACTGGTCAACCGCTTCTATCGAAACTCCGCCAAGCGCGGGCTGTGGACGCGACAATCGGTGAGCGCGGGCCCGAAAGCGATCGACAACCGGCTCTGGCGCGCGGGCCTGGAGAACGTCGCCGACGACCCGCTTGGGTGGCTGAAGCTGGACGTTCAGCGAATCTACGAGCAATATGGTCAGGAGGGAGCCCTCCTTTACGGGGGCCTGAGGCCGCCGCTACCGCGCCATCTCGCGCGGTTGTACTGGCTCGCGATCGTCGCGTTCGCTCTCGTGGGGATCGCTGGGGTGGCGATTCGGTGGCGGCGGCTGCCGTCCGCGTGGCTGGTGATCGTCGGCTCGATTCTCGGGGTGAGCCTGCTCAAGACGCTCTTCGTCGTCAACGAGCGCGACCGTCTTCCGCTGACTTACCTGCTGATCGTGGTCGCCGCACTGGGTGTCCAGCTGATCGTTGAGATTCTCAGAGCGAGGCGAGAGGGATAGCAGTCTGGAGCCCGATCAGGTGTTGGCGAGGTGCTCCGCTACGCGCACCGCCAGGAGCAGCCCCCAGGGATCGTCCACCTCGTCCGCCGGAGGCCTTGGCACCCAATCCGGTACGAACGACCGCCTCCGCGGATGGGGGCAGGTCGATGTCGGGAAGTCGGTCCTCGGGCATCCCACGGCCCCAGCCCCCCTTGACGGAGCGCATCAGGTTACGGGCGGGCACATCGGAGCGCAACGCCTCGCGTAGCAGCCTCTTTGGTCCGGGCCCCAGCAGCTCACGAGGGTGGCACCGGAACGCGAGCTCGAGCACCTCCCGGTTGAAGAACGGCAGGCAGAAGCGCATCCCGAACGGCGAGGCACCCTCCCACCGCATCGCCACCCACCCGTCCGCATCGACCCGCTCGGCGAGCTCCTTGAGGGGGCGCGGATCCCGCACATGGGTCTTGCGTCGCCGGGTAAGCCATTCCGCGTACTCCTCGTGGACTTCCGGTCGTACCCAATTCGCGAGCTCGTCCGTGAAGGGCAGAACCGGACGGCGGATCGCGTCGAAGAGCCTGTCGCTTGCCCCAGCGCAGGTAGTCGCGGGGGCCGAGCGGCAGTCGCCGGTAGTCCGCGATGAGGCGAGGCAGGCTCGTGCAGCGGGACCAATCGGTCATCCGGAGTCGCGAGCCGCAGACATCGTCGGCGAACTCGCCTCCTACGGCAACGCGCACCTCACGATCACTCAGGACGGTGGGGAGATCGGCGAGGCCCGGGTCGGGCATCTGGAATGGGAGGCCCGGGAGCCTCCAGGGTCCAGCGCTGCTTCAGCTCCGGCGTGTACTTGCGCTTGTAGGAGGGCTCGATGCCGAATCGAGCGAGGAGCGGATCGATGTATGAGAGCTCGTGCGAGAGCTGCGGCTCGACGGCCGGGACCATCGACCACGAGCAGAGCTTGCGCCCGACCACCCCCGCCGCGAGGGCGCCCACAGATGCGGAGTCGACGCCGCCGCTGAGGTAGAGCAGGCTGCGCCCGTCGGGATCGAGATCGCGTTCCAGCGTCGCGATCAGCAGCGTCCGCAGCTCGCGGGCGTGGTCGGGACTGGGCGGGGGGGCTTCGCCGGGCTCGGGGCGAGGGTCCCAGTAGCCGGTGGTCTCGGTACGGCGCCC
Source organism: uncultured Actinomycetes bacterium (assembly GCA_963829735.1). Lineage (GTDB taxonomy): Bacteria > Actinomycetota > Thermoleophilia > Solirubrobacterales > 70-9 > AC-56. The sequence continues at coordinate 265,112 of CAWHJT010000001.1, read as the reverse complement.
CGGCGCGAGCCGCGTGCAGGTGGCTCGCGGGAGGATCGAAACGCCGGCGAGGAACGTGCGCCCGTCGATGAGCATCGCGGTGAATGTGTACGACGCGTTGACGAGCGGATCGGGCTGGAAGCGATCCGGAAGAAACCGCGGGAAGTAGGCGAGTCGGGTTCCGATCGCCAGGGCTCCGTTGGACCGCTGGTGCAGGTAGAGCGGCACGAGGCCGGCGCAGGAGCGGACCGCCAGGACGGTGCCGTCCGAGCGCCAGCGAAGGAATCCGAAGTCGCCCGGTAGCTCGGCGAGCCGCTCGGGGCGTTCGGAGAGCGTCTCGACGCGCTCGAGCCACGCGAGGTCGTCGCCGCGCTCGAGGCGATCCCTCCCCTCGACAAAGGCGAAGCCGCGATTCCGCAGCTCCTCGCTGTCCGGGTCTCCTCCCGGAAGCGACGCGCTTGCCGCCACCCAACCGGGCGCGGGGCGCCACACGGTCTCCACCTCGCCGTCCGCGCGAAGCCGGCTCTCGATCCGGTCCAGGGCATCGGGGTCGCGATCCGCGACCGCGAACAGGTTTGCCATTGGGCGAACCATCACCCGGTGATGTTGCCGGACGCCGCCGGCGCCACGCGGCGGCCGGGGGCTTCCATCCCGACGCTGAAGAGCAGCTCCTCCGCGAGCCCGGGAGGAAACGAGGGTCCCCAGGGAATCCGCGCCCGATACACCGACAGTGGCTCGGCGACGTCTGTCGTCTGCTCGAACAGGCGACGAATGATCTGCGGGTCCCGCCATCCAAGAACTCGAGGCGCCCGGAGCAGCTCGACCAGGCGCTCTGCCGAGTCGAGCAGCTCGACCTCCGGCTTCGGGAGCCCCCGGACGGGGACCGGGATGAGCACCGCTGATACCTCGATTGGCTCCCGGGCGGCGCGCGGAGTGATCACCGAAACCCGGCCGTCAGCCGTCTTCCCGACTGTGGCACCCGGGATCATCGCGGCCAGGGAGGCGGCGCCGGGACGCAGCCGAATGACCGTGTTGCCCAAGAAGCACACGGTGGCAGCGCCGACCCGCTCCAAGTGAAGCGCGTCATCGGCGATCAGCGCGGCGCCCGCACCGCACAGGAGGGCGGCCAAGGTCGACTTCCCGGCTCCGGACCACCCCGCGATCGCTACCGCTCGACCGCCGACCTCGACCGCGCTGGCATGCATGGCAAGCCGATGGTCGGCCACGAGCGCGTGTGCGAGGACACTCCCTCCGACCACGATGGAAAGCAGCCCGGGATCCATCCCCGGCTCGGAATTGACCGAGATCTCGCGACGATCGCGGTGGATCGCGACGTCGCATTCTCCGGCGTAACGAATGATCCAGCGGTGAGGGTCCTTCGGATCCTCGGCCACCCACTGGCGGATCTCGCCGAGCTCGAGATCCGCCAGGATCCGGCCGGCGGGCGGGAAACGGGGCACCTCGCGGTGGCGGCCAACCGTCACCCGGTAATCCGGGCGATCGGTCGATCGCGTGGCGGATTCCCCAGTTCCCACCTGGTCGGCCGGCGCGGCCTCCAGCGGCACCTCGGATTCGACGAGGAGGCCGTGGATGCGGTAGCGAGTCGGGGACATCACTGCCATGAGGCGGCGGAAAGTACCGCAGAAGGGGACGGAACGCTCACCCGCCGTCCGCTACAGCGGTAACGCCCGCCGGGTTGAGGCCACCTAACAGGTGCCTCAACATGCATACGCCCACAGATCCAATCTGTGGGCGTATGCAGAAAGCCCTAAACAGCTAGCCGTGCAGCCGAGCCGTCAATCGACCCTGCGGGCGTCGGTTACTGGGCCGTCGCCTGCCTGTCAGCCAGCCGACTTTCCGGGTGGTGTCAGTCGCCCTAGGTCGACTTCCCGGTGAGGTCGGGAGCCTTGTTCTTGTTGTCTCCGAGAGTGAGCTCTTCGAACGACCCGAGACGCTCGATCGCCGGTGCCTCGTAATGGTCGACTGGCTTCATGTTTTTCCCTTCCTCCCGCAACGGGGGAACTCTAGATACTGGAACGTCCGCAGTATAACCACAACTGAGGTCGGGATGGTGAAGCGTGAACGGAGAAAGAGGCTCAGTACTCCGCCAGCGTTCCCGCCTGCCGCGAGTGGCGGAGGGCAAGCCCAAACCCGATCAACGAGATCGGCACTAGCAGGACGGCGAGTCCGAGCAGGCCCGCGAGCTGGGCACCGTTCACGTTCCCGCCGAGCAGCGCGGCTCGGACGACATCGAGGGCCCAGGTGAACGGCAGCACCTTGGCGATGAACTCGAGCGGCTCAGGCAGGACGTTGATCGGGAAGTACACGCCGCTCAACGTTCCCAGCCCGATGGATATCAGCCCGGCAAGACCTGTTGCCTTCTTCACGATCACGGTGACGGCCGCGACGGCCACGCCCAGCGAGGCGAACAACCCGAGGGATCCGATCAGGGCGATGAGCGCCAGCGCCAACGACTCTGGGCTGGTCTCGAGCCGCAGGCCGAAGATCACAATCGCTGCGAGGATGGTCAAGAAGCCGGTGACGGTGGCGCGCAGCAGGTCGTACGCGGCGCTCGAGAGGATGATCCAGGACGGGCTGACGGGGGTGGCCATGAGCGCCTCGAACGTGCCCGTCGTCTGCTCCTCGCGCAGTTTCCGCGAGTACGAGATCAGGCCCACCTGCATGATGTCGAGCAGCGCCAGTCCGACTGCGACGTACCCGAAGTAACCGCCGCTGAGATCCTGACCGGGTGCGACCTGGCCGGGGTTGACGACCTTCCCGACGAAGAAGAAGAGGAAGAGGACGGCGAAGGACGAGAGCAGGTCCATGCCGAAGCTCGTCCGGTACGAGATCTCGATCCGCCAGTCGCGCCGCAGAAATGCGACGAGCACGCCTGCGGCGTTCACGCCTCCTCCATGGCGAGTCCAACCGCGTCGAGCCCATTACGCGGTCCCTGCGGCTCGACCGTTTCCATGAGCTCCGACTCGAGCCGGCTCGCGTCGATGCCCTCCGTACTCTGCTCGAGCGCGACGCGGCCCGCGGAGAGGATGACCACTCGGCTCGAGATCGCCACCGCCTCGTGCAGATCATGTGTGGCGAGGAGGACAAGCGTCTCGTGCTCCCGAGCGAGCTGGACGACGATTTCCCTGAACCGCAGCGCGGCGACGGGATCCAGAGTCCTGGTGGGCTCGTCGAGCAGCAGAGCCGGCGGCCTGCTGAGCAGGGCCCGGGCTAGGAGAAGACGCGCCCGCATGCCCGAGGAGTAGCCGAGCACTCTTCGGTCGGCGGCGGCCTCCAGCCCGAGGAGGCGCAGAAGCTCGGCCGCTCGACGAGCGGCCTCACGACGGCGGATGCCGTGCAGCGCCGCGAAGAACCGGAGGTTCTCGCGCCCGCTCAGGCGCCAATAGAGAGCTCGCTCGTCACCGATCATCAGTCCGATCTGACGGCGGGCCGCCTTTGCGTCCATGGTGACGTCCACGCCGCAGATGCTCACGCTGCCCGCATCGGGAAGGACGACCGTTCCGAGTATTCGCAGCAGCGTGCTCTTCCCGGCGCCGTTCGGGCCGACCACCGACACGATTTCGCCGGCTCCGACCTGGAGGTCGAGACTGTCCAGGGCGAGCACCGGTCCGTAGCGCTTCACGAGATTGCGCACGCGAATTGCCTGCATGCTGGAGCCTCGGGGTCCTTGGACGTCACGATGGGGATGTCACTGCTCTCTCGGGTGCCGGCACCGAGCACATCGGAGACTGATATGCGTAGCGATAATTGTTCCCCGTGAGCTCGTCGGGACCAGTGGCAGGGGGATTGCAATCGTCAGATGCTTAAGCTCGGGGACCTATCGGTGAGACCCACGAGCAGCCGTCCAGATCAGCTGCGCCTCGGGGTTCGGCCGTCTCCACGACCGGCTCGAGCGAACAGCTCGATGCGCTTCGGGACTCCTTTGAGCGGAATCACCATTCTCGGCTTCCGCCGCTCTTGAGTGCGGAGACGCTCGAGCGGGTTCAGCGCGAGATCGGCGAGGGGGAGTTCACTGTCCGGGAGCACAAGGGACTCAGTACCGAGCTCTGTCTGGAGACAGGAAAGGCCCCTGCTCTACTGATGTTCCTCATGGACGATCCGGATTTCTTCGAGTTCGTGCGCGCGATCACCGGCTGCGATCGCATCAGTCGCTTCAACGGACGCATCTACCGGATGATGCCCGGCCCGGAACATGCGGACTCCTGGCACGCCGACACAACGGGGGATCGCATGGTGGCCATGAGCATCAACCTCGGCGAGGCTCCATACCGTGGCGGCGTGCTGGAGATGCGACACCGCGATTCACCGGAGATCCTGCACCGAGTCACAAACGTCGGTCCAGGAGATGCGATCCTGTTCCGGATCGCCCGGGGACTGCGTACATCAGGTCACGGCGGTGACAGGGGGATGTGCCCAAAACGGCGTATGCCGGCTGGTTTGAGACGCGGTCCGGATTCGCCACTGGTCCGACGGGAAGCAGCCGTCCAAACCGAGGCCGACCGGAAGGGACTCCGATGACTGAGGTGAAGATTGGAGGAGAGCCGGGTCGCATGGCGGGAGGTCGACGGCAAGTTGTCGTGCTCGATGTCGAGGCATCCGAGTACTTCGCCGTCAACCAGACGGGCGCCACGCTGTGGACGCTGCTCGTCGATGGAGCGACCACCGACGATCTGGTGCAGCGATCGTGGAGGAATATGGCGTCGACCTGACTCCGCCCAGCGCGACGTCGAGGAATTCCTGGCGAGCCTCGAGGAGCGCGGGCTGCTCAGCCCGGCCTGATTCACAGACCCGACTGCCGCACCGGGATGAGCCGCAACCGGAGCAGGCGCAGTGCCTTCTCGATGAGTTACGCCACCGCCGAGACTCCGACGAACGACGGATCGGCCGATTCAGCCCCGAACGTACGGGCCGCCTGGTGGGCGATGCGCGCGGCCTGGCGAACCCGTCGCAGGCTGACGAGCGAGGGGCTCGATTCGGCGCTGGCGCTGCCCCCGCCACCCCCGTTGCCCCGGCGCGGCAGAGCGGGGCGTGAGGGCGGCGCTTCACCGCCGCGGGCACACCTGCGTGGTGCGGTCGATCGTGATGCAGACATGGCTTGCCGCGCACGGAGAGCGTCGGGACCTGATCGTGGGGGTGAAGGCTCCGGCGGAGGAGTTCGGGGCGCACGCGTGGCTCGATGGGGAGCCGTCGCATGGCGACGGGCCCTTTCACGAGCTCCTGCGTCGGCCGGCCGCTGACTCAACCGCCACGGGCGGCTCGCCTCGCGCGAGCATAGGCCCGAAAAGCCTCAAGCATCTTGCCGAGGAGCCAGAAGGGCCGAGAAGCGTAGGCGAGTGAGAGCCCGAGCCTTCCTCGTCGCGCGACGGGCGTCCACCTTCGCATGAAAGCCGGCGTCGGGACCAGGCCGCGGGCGACGAGACGAGCCTTCGGCGCCAGCCCACGGGTAGCCGTAAGGCGCTCCAGGCCCGCCGCCACCTTCGTGTTGCCGGAGGCGTAGAGGGAGTGGCGCATGTCTGCCTCGCCCAGCAGATCAAGGCGCTCGAGCAGCTCCACGCCCCGGGCGCGCATCGATAGGCCGGCCACGAACGGCGGCACCGCATCAAGCACGATCGCAAGCTGGTGCGCCGCCTTCCAGACCTCGTCGTGGACCTGCTCCAGAGCCCGATCGAGGTCGGGCAGCGGCTTCTCGGCGTTCTCCGTGCGCGCCGATGCGTGAAGCGCCAAGAGCAGCGCGCGGGCGGGCTCAGAGGGCACGTCGACATCCACTCCGGAGATGCAGATGCTGTCCGTATCCGCTCCCACCACCCTCCAGAACTCGGCATCGGACGCGCCAATGCCGTGGAAGCTTCGGTGCAGATCGATGTTGGCGCCCCGCGGAATACCGGAGCGACTGTGTCCGCCGGCCGGCGCGTCCAAGGCGAACGCATGCGCATGCGGGGGGGCTTCGTCGACGGCCATTCCCTCTTCCACATCGCGGTAGCCGAGCCGCTCGAGCACCGATCGGGCCTCATGCCACTGATCGCGGCGACACCAGCAGATCGATGTCGCGGTAGGGTCGCGGAGCCCCTTCCGATAGAGCCATCGGGCCGTCACGGGGCCCTTCAGCAGAATCGTCCTGATCCCCTCCGCGCGCAATGCGGATACGCATTTCGCTGCGACGGCCTCGAGCAGCAGGCTTCGGGCAGTCGTCTGGAGCGCTATGTCGGGTTCGCTCTGAGCGTCGGTTAGGGCGAAGTCCACGGAGGCGGCAGTCTACGGCCACCCGGCAGCGGCCTCAGCGCCGGATAGTCCTCTCGCAGCCCAGTACCACGGGCGCCGGATCGCTGGGGAGCAGGTCGGCAACCGCCTTGTCGGCGGTGCCGGGAAGCCCGGCCTCCGTCGCAGTTGATCCGCTGATCGGAGCCAAGGTCACGGGCCAGGAGCGTGTCGCTTCCGTTCATCCCCCGCATCATGTCGGCCTGCGGCCCGCCGACGATGGTGTCGCTGCCCGCGCCACCGACGAGCAGGTCCTGGCCGGCGCCGCCGTTGAGCGTGGCGTCGAGCCTCGTCGAGTTCAAGACCCGGTCCCCCCGATCGCCGGAAAATACCCGGACCGCCGAAATCGCGGCCGCGGGGCACTCGGCGGCGTAGTCGCCGACGCGGGTGCAACCGGCCCCGGTGTGGATGCCCGACCCCGGGTACCAGCGCCGGGGGAGGTCGGTGACCCGGATCGTCGCGGGGGACGGACGGGTGACCTCCAGGTTGTCCCTGGCACCCGGCGCAGCGACGACGGTGAGCGTCGAGCCGATCACCTTGACCGTCGCGGTCCTGACGACGAACGAGCGCGAGGCGAGGGTCGGATCAACGTTGCCGGCCTCGTCGATCGCCCGCACCAAGAAGTTGTGCCATCCGTCACTCTGGTGTCCCAGCGTCTTCGGCGAGGAACACGGTGCAAAGGCCCCGCGGTCCAATCTGCATTCGAATGTCGCATTCGGGTCGTCGGAGTGAAAGGCGAAAGTGGGGGTCGGGTCGTTCGTGGCGCCCGAGGGGCCGCGGTCGATCGTCGTTTCGGGGGGCGTCGAGTCCTTCAGATGCCAGGGGAGGCTCACGGACCCGCCGACCGTCGCCCGCAGGTCGGCCTCGCCCGTAACGGGAAGCGACGCGGTGAAGACCTGGCCGCTTTGCACGCTCAGCTGCCCGATGGTCTCCCAGCCGCTCGGGCGCTTGAGCTGGACGCTGAGCTGGCCGGCCTCGGGTGCCTTGCCCCAGATCTGCGTGTCCGGCTCCGATCCACGCTCGGCGACGAACGGGAACCGCCAGGCGTCATAGGCGGGCTTCTTGGTTCCGTCGTACAGGAACAGCCCGGACGTCGCCTGTGGTCCCAGCGGCTGGTTGGGATCGAACTGGGTGTCCCGGATAGTCCAGTTGACCACCGTGGACACGCCCTGCTTCCAGAGGAGGTAGAGCCCCTGCTCGACCCAGCGCGCCTGGGTCTCGAGTGAGACTCCGATCGGGTTCGGGGGGTTGGTGATCCACCAGAACTCCGTCGCCCAGATCGGGTGAGTGCCGGCGGGATCGACGTGCCCTGCGGCCTCGGCCGCCTCCAGGAGGCTGCTCAGCTTGTGGAAGTCGGCGATCCAGACGTCATCGGGGTTGCTCGCCGGGGCGGCCGGCGCGACGATGACGTTGATGGCATGCGCGGACAGGATGTCGAGCTTCGGCGTGTCGGAGCAGTTGAGCGGTCGGAGGCTGTCGTCGAGACAGAACAGGTCGCGCAAGAAGATCATCGGATGGAGTCGCGGTATCCCGGGAATCTTCGGATTGGTGGGATCGTCGTCGCCGGCCGGGGCAGTGGCCCCCCCCATAACCTCGGCGTCCGGCTGGCCCAGGTGAACGCCGGCGTAGAACGCGTTCAGCAGTTCGCGGTAGCGAGTCGGGCTGTAGGGGACGCCGCCTTCCAACTGCGGGGTCAGGTAGACGCTCAGGTTGGGCTCGTTCCAGGCCTCGAAGTAATGCACCCGTGGCAGCCCGTCGTAGGTGCCCGAATAGCGCGTGGCCAGCATCTGCCCGAACTCGCCGAAAGCTTTCGGGTCCGGCTTCCATGACCCCGCGGGCGCATCTGCCGGCCTGCCGGCTCCCTCGGCCCAAGCCGGAGCGTGATATACGGTCAGGAACACCTCGAGGCCCCGCGCGCGGGCCGACTTGACGGTGGCGTCCAGGGACGCCATGTGGTAGGCAGGGTCGGCGGGGTCCGTCGGCGACTTTGGCTGCGTCGGGGCCAGGCTTCCCCATAGAGCGTTGATCCTGATAATGCCGGCGCCGCTGTTCTTGGCCTCTCCGAGCCAGGTGTCGCGCACCAGGGGATTGGGCGAGTTGAAGACATCGGTGTCGACGAAACCGGTCGTCAGCGGGCTCGGGGTGGAGTCCGTGGCTGCCAGGCTCCTCGCGGCCTGCGGACTCGCGACCGAGGCAAGTACCGCGACGGCGAGGCCGGCAATGGCCAGCGCTGCCCGTCGCGGCACCGACTGCCTCATGTGGGAGTCGATCGCGTCGAGCCCCGAGCCCCTTGCCTTGCTTTGGGGACGTGCGCGCCGGCGCTATCGGTGGAGGTTTCGATTGGTGTCATCCATTGACAACCTGCGGGGAATCCTTCGTGTCGCATCGCTGACAGGCACGTTCCTGTGTGTCAGCGATCTGCCCCGGTATCTCCCTCTTCGACCGGACCGCCTGAGGCCTTTAGCCTAGCGGGCGCCGTCCCGGCGTCATGAAACCGACGTTGCGCCAGTCGGCCGAGAGGAATATCGTGCCGCGCCAGGCACAATCGGGACGAGGAGGAGAGCATGAAGCGGGTTGTTCTGGTCGCTACGGTTTTCGGGATAGTGGCGCTCATGGCTTTCGCGGCGAGTTCCGCGATGGCGAGCAGTACGCCGCGCTGGGTCAAGCACGTGCACCGGTACCCGGGCGGAATCTCGAACGGCGTTCGCGCCTACACGGATCCAGGGCTTCAAAAGGCCCAGGCGAAGGCCAGCGGCGAGCGCATGCTGTCCCCGGCGGTGCCCCCCGCCCCACCCGGGCCCCTCGACAACGAACAGGTGAACAGCCTGGACTCCAGCCCGCCTCTTCCCCAGAACGAGACCCAGGTCGCTCACTCCGAGTTCAACGGCGACATCGCGGTGGCGGGTGCCAACGACTACGTCAACGGCGGCTCGCAGATCTACACCACCCACGACGGCGGCCAGACCTGGACCACGCAGTACCGCTCCTCCGCGCACGCGGAGACCGGCGACTTCTGCGGCGGCGGCGGTGACCCGGCGGTCGCATACAGTCGCCGCGACCACGCGTTCTACTTCGCGCAGCTGTGCTTCTTCCGTGCCTTCCTGCCGTCGGAGATCGAGGTCATCCGCTCCAACGACAACGGCCAGACCTGGACGGGCTCGCGAACGGGCGCCTACCCGATCAGCAACTTCAGCCCCAGGCTCGGCGACTACAACCCGGCGCTGTTCTACGACAAGGAGCAGATCACCGTCGACAACAACCCGTCGAGCCCACACTACGGGCGCATTTACGTCACCTACATCAAGTTCCACATCCAGCCGGACGGCTTCAGCGACTACTGCCCGGCGAACGTCGCGTTCACGGACAGGATCGACCCGAACGGCGATGGCGATCTCGGCGACTCGCGTCTGGCACCGCCGGAGCATCGTCCCGGACAACCCGGGGGGCAATGGCAAGGGCCCATCGGCCAACCAGGGCGCGCAGCCGGTCGTGGACAACCAGGGTGGCCTCGACGTCTCCTACATGACCGAGGAGTGCAACACCTCGATCGACCACGGCATCTTCATGAGGCGTTCCACCAACGGCGGCAAGACGTTCAGCCCGGCGCATCGGATCAACAAGGGGGGCCAGTGGGCGGACAACCCCAACCCCGACGACCTGCTTCCGCACAAGCGGGCACGGGTCCCGGCGTCGACGTCGGCACCGCTGGTCTTCAACCCGGTCGACAACTCGCTGAACTACATCGTCCAGAACAACGTCAACCGCTCGACGAGCGGCGCGGACATCTCGTTCACGAAGTCCAAGGACTACGGGCAGACCTGGTCGAAGATGTCTCCGGTCGCCGTCAACATCACCGGCCACCCGGCGCTCAAGGACCAGTTCTTCCCGTGGATGGACGTCGACTCGGCGGGCAACCTCCACGCGATCTGGTTCGACACCCGCAACTCCCCTAAGAACGTGCGGATCCAGACGTTCCAGGGTGCCGCGGGAATCGGCGGCCAGCACTGGTCCAACAAGAACATCAGCACCAAGTCGTGGAACCCGAACTCGAGCTTCTTCAGCTCCGGTGCGTTCTTCGGCGACTACAACGGGTTCGCCGCCGGCCAGGGCGGCCAGATGTACCCGATCTGGACCGACGGGCGCAACACGCCGGGTGCGCCGCTCGGGCAGACCGACATCTACACCAACGTCGAACCGTGACCGCGCGCCGCGCCGCGGCCGGCGCCCTTGGAGCGGGGGTGTCGGTCGCGCTGCTCGCGGCCGGGATCGCGGCGGGCAGTGCGAGCTCGTTCGACCGCGGCGTGGGCGCCGGCGCAGCCGCGACTCACCGCAGCGCCGGGCTTCAGGTGACGATCCTGACCTCAAGCGACTCGGCGGCACTGGCCGCGGACAGCGTGGCGGTGCGGGTGGATTCAACCGGGAGCCGCCGGGTCAGGTTCAACACGACGGCGCTCAACTACGGCCCGTTCCTCACCGTCCCGACGACCGTGACGCTGAAGCCGGGGGCGAACCGAGTGGACCTCCCGCTCGGAGGCAAGGGCCGGGAGGTCCTGAGCGGCTGCGGCGCTCGGAAGCTCATCGTCACAGCGGCCGGTCCGGGCGGCGAGACCCGAATCGCGCAGAGCTCGGCCTCCCTGGCGCGCACCGTTCCGCAGTGCGCGAAGCTCGACAGGGCCTCGCGCTGCGAGACGATCTCCGCGCCGGGAACCAACTGCCTGTTCCCGTGGCCGAGCGACCACTTCACGGTCACCGATCCCAGCACCGGCACGGGCAGGGAGGTCAACCTGAAGCGGGCCTCCATGCCGCAGAACAAGGACGGCGTCCCCGTCAATCCCACCGAGCTCAACCGAAGCGACGGCTTCAGCCCCGGGGTCAGCATCGTCACCCACATCCCCGGCCTGACGAGCAGGAAGGCCCTCAACCGCACGAACGCCGTGCGCCTCACGGACATGAACAAGGCGTTCAAGGGGGATCAGCCGATCGTCCTCATCGACGCAGCCACCGGCCAGCGCCAGCTGATCTGGGCGGAGATGGACTCCAACGCGACCCGCCCGGCGGGAACCGACCTGATCATCCGGGTCGGCAAGAACCTCAAGGAGGGCCACCGGTACATCGTCGCCATGCGCGACCTGCGGAGCGCGAGCGGCCGGAGGATCCCGGCGCCGCCCGGCTTCGCCCTCTACCGCGACAGGCTGAAGACGAACATCCCGACGATCGAGAGCCGGCGGCATCACTTCGAATCGATCTTCAACAAGCTCCGCGCCGCCGGCATCCAGCGCGGCAACCTCTACGACGCCTGGGACTTCACCGTCGCCAGCACACAGAACATCGCGGGGCGGATGCTGCACATCCGCGACAACGGCCTCGCCAAACTCGGCGACACCACCCCGGGTGACGGGCTCGAGCAGGGTCACGCGCCGAGCTTCACGATCACCGACGTCAAGACCGTCGACGAGCCCTCGCCGGGGCCGGGGCACGAGGACCTGGCGGTGACCGACCCGAGCCACGCCGTCCAGAACGTCCGCGAGGTCACGGGGACCTTCCAGGTGCCCTGCTACCTGAACCAGGTCGGCTGCCCGTCGGGCTCCAGGTTCAAGCTCGGCGCCGACGGCCTCCCGCACCAGATGCCGGGCAACTTCTACACGGCGAACTTCACCTGCAACATCCCGCGGTCCGCCGTCCACGAGCAGACGGCCGGGGCCGGCGACTGGGAGGTGGTCCACCCGGACCGGACATCGATGTACGGGCACGGGCTCTTTGGCGACGCCGGCGAGGTCCACACCACCAACGTGCGGCAGCTCGGCAACGACCACAACGTGATCACCTGCGCAACGGACTGGATCGGCATGGCGGAGGAGGACGTGATCCCGGAGGCGGTTCCCGCCTTGAGGGACCTGTCCAACTTCCCGCCGCTGCCGGACCGCCTTCAGCAGGGCTTCCTCGACTTCATCTACCTCGGCCGGCTGATGAGCCTGCCCGGCGGCTTCGCGAGCAACCCGGCGTTCAAGTTCGGCGGCCAGTCGGCGATCGACACGAGCAAGGGCGTCTACTACTACGGCAACAGCCAGGGGGGGATCGCCGGCGGCGCCCTGACCGCGGTCGAGCCCGACGTGACGCGGTCGGTCCTCTACGTGCCCGGCATGAACTACTCGACCCTGCTCACCCGCAGCGTCGACTTCTCCGACTACGCGCTGATCCTCTACCCGTCATACCCGAACGAGAGCACCCGCCCGCTGCTCCTGTCGATGATCCAGATGGAGTGGGACCGCGGCGAGCCCGACGGCTACGCGAATCACATGACCAGCAATCCGCTGCCGGGGACGCCTCGCCACCACGTGCTGATCGACATGGCCTACGGGGACCACCAGGTGACGAACGTCGCCACCGAGGTGGAGGCGCGGACGATCGGCGCGCCGCTCCGCCGCCCGGCCCTCGATCCGGGCCGACCGCCCGAGCGCGTATGTGAACTTCTTCCCGCAGCTGCCGGCGCTCGGCCCCCTCTCGGGCTCGGCCGCGCGCGGCAACGGGTTCTTCGTCTGGGACATCGGCCCCAAGCGGCCGAACGGGTCAGGCGGCTACCTCGGCACGGCCTCGGCCCCGATCACCAACACCGCGCCGAACGACTCCTACGGCGTCGACCCGCACGACACGGTCATCGACACCTCACCGAAGATCCGCCACCAGATCGCCGCGTTCATCGGCCCGCAGGGCAAGATCATCAACACCTGCGGCAACTCTCCCTGCTACGCGGCGGGCTGGACCGGCCCGCCGTAGGCCGCTGAGCCCCGCGTCTTGGCGGCGAGTGGTCTCTAGCGCCACCGTCGACGTCCTGCAGCGAGGCGCACTCGCTCGACGGACTAGGGCTTCTGGGAAGGCCGGAGCTTGTAGACGGTCGCATCGTCGAAGCGCGCAAGCGTTTGCGCCTCCTCGGCCCTCAAGCCTGTCCTGGGGGCACCTTCGGACAGGACCGACCGCAACGTCTCGCCGCAGGCCCGATCGACGACGACGTAGGTTCGAGCGTGTTTGGCTTGCTTCGGCGAGATGGAGTCCACGACATAGAAGGGGACCATCCCTGGACCTCGAGCCAGTATCCCAGCGGCGCGAGTTGCACACGGTCGCGAGCACCTGATCAGGGGGCTTGAGTTGCCGCTCGATGACGGCGGCCACGGCACGTGCAGACGGCAGGGACGTCGGATGCAGATTCGCAAATCCGGCGGTCGAAAGACCGACGACCGCCAGCGACGCCGCGATGGCCACCGCCCCCAGGCTCACCGCGAGATTCGGCGCTCCGCCGGCAAGCGCGTCCCTCACCCGTCGCCACCCCAGTAGACCGCCGATCGACGCCGCGAGGGCGAGTGGGAGAAGCGGGAGCCAAACCCGCACGATGTCCGTGGATGGCAGCCTTCCCGCGGCGATCAACGTCCCGACCACCACGCAAGAGCGCCGCGGCAAGGGGAAAAGCGGCCTTGGCGCCACGGATGACGGACGCGGTGGCGACGACGAAGCCAGCGGCGAGAGTCGCCTTGGCCACATCGGGCAAGCCAAAGGTCCAGATGTGCCACAGGTACGAAAGCGGGTGGTCGCCGTCGCCCGCCCCGCCCGACGTGATCTGGACGGTTTCGGTGCTCTCGGCCGCTCTGAACGTCAGCCGGAGCATGTCGCCCAGGATCGGCCCGTAGAGCAAAGCCGTGAATCCGAGAGCCGCGGCGGTGGCGACCGTGAGCGAGACGAAGAAGCGTCGGCGGCCTTCCGCCGACTGGCCGATCAGCCCGGCCAGGGCGAGGGCGACCCACAGGACGGCGAACGGATACACGAAGGCCGGGACGGTGTAGAAGCCGAGTCCAGAGATCAAGGTGAACAGACCCCAATACGCCGGGTTGCTCGAGCGCAGCAGGGAGGGAGCCAGCGCAAGCAGCGAGACAGCCGCGAGCGACTCGATCTCGTACCCGCGCGCGTTGGTCGAATACTCGATCAGCTCAGACGACACGGCCACGAGCGCCGCGGTCACCAGGGCGGCCTGACGACCATAGATGCGCAGCGCCCCGACGTAGGTCACCACGGGCACCAGGGCGCCGGCGACCAACACCGGAGCCCGGATCGCCTCGGGTCCCGCTATGAACGAGACGACTGAGAGATGCTCCTCGCGTCCCGACCCGAACAAGACGACTGAGAGATGCATGAGCAGGTTGGCGAAGACGTGGTTATTGACCGTGTCGTAAGTTGAAGCGACATGTCCAAACGGTTGCGAGCCGTACGCGGAGAAGGAATAGGACTCGTCCCACCGCATCGGCGCGTCGAAGAAGTGGAGCCTGAGCCAGACTCCGACGCCGAATATGGCCGCAAGCGCGAGCAGATGAGCCCACCCGACTTCGCCGAGATACCGAGCGGCCCCCGCCCGAATTTCGCGCACGGCCTCAACGATCCACCGGCGGCCGAGAACGCCAAGCGCCAGGACGACGATCGCCGCGACGACGAGGTTCGGGGCTTGCCGGAGGATCGCCCCGAGGATCAGGTTCGGCGCCGGCACGCGGCGCACCGTACCCAATCGGATGCTTCCTTCCACGATGCATCGGGAAGCTCGACGCTCCCGGAGCTCGCGTGCGTCGTGCTCAGCCTCGGGGACGAGCCCGGGCTCACCCGGGCAGTCGAGTCGTTGCTCGGCCAGTCCCAGCCGGTCGAGCTCGTGGTCGTCAACTCCGGAGGCGGGGATCCCCGCCGCCGGCTGCTCGCTCGTGGTCTCGACGTGCCGGTGATCAACCGAGCCGAACGGCTGTACCCAGGCGCGGCGCGGAACCTCGGCATCGAGGCGACGGGAGCGCGCTGGGTGGCGTTTCTGGCGGCCGACTGCCTCGCCGAGCCCGGCTGGGTCGAGGCGCGGTTGCGGGCCCACCGCGCCGGCGCCGCGGCGGTCGCAAGCGCGATGGTCAACCCGTTTCCACGTAGCCGCAGCGCCTGCGCCTCTCAGCTTCTGCTCCACCATCGTCGTCTGCCCGGCGCGCTCGAGAGCGAGCGGCTGCTCTTCGGACTCTCGTACGACCGGCAGCTGTTCGAGCGCTTCGGGACCTTCCGGGATGACATTCGGATGGATGAGGACACCGAGTTCAACGCCAGGCTCGGCGCCGACCTGCGGGTCGCCTGGGAACCCGACGTCCGGACGGCCCACCTCTATCCGGATCGTCCCCTGGCCCTCTTGCGGGATCAGTGGGCTCGAGGTAGGCGGCGCGCGCGCAACCCAGCACACAAACCGGGATCTCGGGTACCCCGGTACACGCCGCTGGGAGCCCTCCGTGAGGCCCGTGTCGCGGTCCGTCACGTCCGCAGGGTTTGCGACCCCCACGGCCCGCGACTGCTGCGCCGCGCCGCGCCGCTGCTCATCCCAGCCGTCGCGGCCTACGCCGGCGCGCTGGCGCTGGGGAGCTCCGGGGCGGGTCTGGATCGCTACTCGTACGCTCTTCGACGGGGGACCCGTCGCAGCACCAGGCCGCTCTCGTCCGTCAGGTATCGGTAGCCGATCGAGGGCTGGAAGCGGGCTTCGGGATCGGCCGTCTCGTAACGGCGCCGCCGGGCGAGCCGGTCCTGCGGCCGGATCATCCGCAAGTGGTAGACGTTCAGGTCGGCGCGCGGATACACGCCCTTGCGTCCAGCCTGCAGCGGCGCTTTTCCGCTATGCAGCCTGCGATCGTCGAACTCGTGGTCGTGCCGGGCGCGGAACAGGCGCGGCGGTGCCTTCTGCCCCCACACTCCGTCAGCTCGGTAGCGGTCGGCGGAGCCCCAGAGCTCGAGCAGACGGACCGTGTAGCCGCCGATGCCCAGGCGGGTGCCGCGGCGGATCACCCGCTCGGCGCGCCGTCTGAACTGTCGCTCCAGCCGCTCGTCGGCGTCGATCGAGATCAGCCACTCGGGCTCGTGGCGCAGCGCCGCTGCGACCAAGGCACGGTAGTTGCCGACCTCGTCCCACTCGTGTCGCTCCGGGTGAACGCAAATCATCTCGAGAACCTCGGAACGGTCGGCGAGGTACTCGCGCGATCCGTCCGTGGAGCCGTCATCGAGGGCGACGATCCCGTCCACCTGTGGCGCGACGTTTGAGAAGTACCCAGGAAGGAACCGCATCTCGTTGCGAGCCGCAAGAAGGGCAAGGATGCGCGTGGACATCCTGACTAGGCCGGCGCCCTGGCTATCGCCCGCGGAAAGTACGCTCGAATGTCGGCCGCCTCCGGCTCGAGAGGGGAGGGAAGGCGACCGGATTCCGCCCCGAGCGAGCCGATCAGGGCAACCAAGGGGTCGGATCAAACGCAAGGTCGCAGCGCAGCCGTTGCGTGTTGCCCCGGGCCCGACGGCATCGTGCAGCACTACCACGGCGCCCGGCGCGAGCTGCTTCCGAAGCGTTACGAGCATTTGCTCGACGGAGTGACCGCGCCAGTCCTGGGGGTCGGCCGACCACCCCGTCAGCCGGAGCCCGTATTCCCTGGCTACATCGGCCGTCGACTCGGTGCAGCCTCCAAAGGGTGGCCGCCACCGAGTCGGGCGCGCTCCCGCCTTCCCCAGAGTCGTCAGGGCGACTCGAGTGTCGGCCTCGATCTGCTCGCGCGAGCGGTTCGCATGATCGTGGTGATGCATGCAGTGGAGCTCCACGCCATGGCCACGACCCATCATCTCCTCGATCAGGCCCGGGTGCTCGGCGGCGGCGGCGGCGATCACGAAGAAGCTCGCCCGGGTCCCGACCGCCTCGAGCTCACCGAGCACCTGCGGCGTCCAAACCGGATCCGGGCCGTCGTCGAAGCTCAAGAAGACCCTTGCGGCAGTGGCGCGGGAATGGGCGCGCGATGACGACTCCCGGCGTGGCTCGGGCACGACGCGAACATACACCCATGCGACACGATGGCCACTCGGGCCTTTTATAAGGCGCGAACGGTCGGCGCTCGCTCGGCGGGGCCGCAGCCGGGAAGCGAACGTGCCGCGCCGTTCAGCGCTTCCGTGACCGCCTCCGGGGGCTCCCGGCCATCGACGCGATAGCGGCGATAACACTCGTGGGCCTCCTCGGCAACCACCGCGGCGCCGGGGTGGCGCTCGGCCAGGGCCCTCGCCGTCGCCGATACCGTCAACGACAGCTCGGGATCGCCGTCGTCGAGGCTCTCTGCGAACAGCGCGGCTCGTACGGCGCAGAAGGCCCGCGCCATAGTCTTTCCAGCCGGTCGCGCCTCGTCCGTCCATCCGATCTCCTGCAGCCACGCCCGGTGCTCGGCGAGCGACCGCCGGGCCAGGTGCTCGGCCGACCACCCCTTGAGGTTCGGAAACCTCGCGGTCCGGGATCCGGCGAGCAACCCGAAGGAGACCGGGTCGGTGGTCGCACACTGGACCGTTCGCATCAGCCCACGCGTCCACAGATCGCTCGTCGGCATGACGAGAAGCTCGCTGGTGCGCAGCGCCTCGTAGCGACAGCCGTCTTCGGCCCGCGCCGCTGCCGCGATCTCGGCCGGATTCGTGGGCTCGGCCTCCCGAACCATGAATGCCTCGTCGGGCGATGACGGCATGCAGAGTGCCCTCCAGTCGGCGAGCGGCAGCCAGGAGCCGGAGGGCAGGGTTCGCGACCGCGGCGACTTCGATGACGGCGGCAGCAGAAGCTCCTGCTCGCCGTCCCAGTCGAGCCGCACCGCCGTGGTGCCCGCGGGTGCCGCCCCGGAGCCGATCGCTCGCGCGACCTGGCAGGAGAGCTCGGCGAACCAGGGGACCATCTCCTCGAGCGGCGGCGCCGGCGACCGCGGGAGCGAGCGTCGCAGCTCGAGTGCGCGGAGGATCGGTCGCTCGTACTGCGGCATCACCTCGAGCCCGCGGCGCAGTACCTCGGTTCGCCCGACGAGGCGCTCGCTGCGGTCGAGCCAGAGCAGAATCCGGATCGGTTCCGAGACAAGCTTCACGCAGAGATAGGGGGTCCATGGTGCTTTCACCAGGCACGCTCGGAACAGCCACCGCCACCACGACTGCAGGCTGAGCCAGGAGGAGATCCGCCGATCCTGGGCGTCGAGGTCGTGTACAACGGGTAACCGGTCCGGGCCACCCAGGTGGCGCCAGGTTCGAGTCGGTCCGTAGAGGCCGGGGCCGTGCAAGAGGCCATGCGAGCCGGTCGGCAACACCTTCGAGCGCCCGTGGTAAATGGCCGGCTCGAGTCCGTGAGGCTCGTCGAGACCAATCGTGAGGGCCGTTCCCGAAGCCGCGGCGAGCAGGCCCGCGTCCTCGTGCACCCCGGACTGGCACATTGTTGCGAGCCAGGGGATCGCGCGCGATAGGCGCCTCCAACGCGCGAGCACGCGCTCGCGGTTGAAGCCGGGCCCCGCCGGGTCATCCGGGACGACGATCTCGAGGTCAAGATCGGAGAGGCCGTAGACAGTGTCGCCGGTGGCGAAGCTGCCGCTGACGTAGGCCGCGGCTCCGGGGACTCTTCGGCGCAGGATCACGGCGAGCAGCCGCATGAGTGCCTCGGCCCCGATTCGCCATAGGGCCTTCAGGGGCGAGTCGGTCGTTCGCAAGACAATACGCTGGAGCATTCGCCCCGCTCGCAGCATCAGGTGAGCAGCCGCTCCAAGGTCGCTCAGTTGGTGCGAGAGATCTGGCGGGCGGAGGTGGTCGTCATCCCAGAGCATTCTAAGCCCCGGAGTCCGCGCGTCGCATACGATTTCCCGATCCGTCGGTTGCACCGCGCACCCACCCATCTCGTCTACGACGCATGTGCCGGCTTCGCTCGTCACGCGCGGTTCAAGCGCCACCTGCGCCGGATGACGGCGGTAATCGAGAAACTGGAGGCGAGTGGTCGCGACGACGCAACCGTGCTGGCGATCCTCACCGTAGAGAGCTTCTACCGCCCCCGGGCGCTGAGGCTGCTCGAGTACCTGGGCTGGCTCGGGCTCACCATGCTGCGGCACGACCGTGCGCGCATGATCAGCGTCGGTCGCGGTCAACTCCAGCTCGTGCATTGGCGGAGCCTCGGCCTGATCGAATCGCACCGGTTCTCGATCGAGCGTTGGGCCAAGGTCCGGGACGTCAGGGCCAACTATGACGCCTGCCGTCGGTACTTGAACCGACACGGGATGCTCGCAGAGCGTGACACCAGTGTCCTCACCTCGGTCTACACCGGTGCATCCAACCGCCCGACCTACGCGGCGATGCTGGCCGAGGCCCGGAGCACGATCGGAGCCGGGCTGACGTCGTCTCATCGCCTGTAGGCCCGACCGCGAGTAGCCGGGGCCGATGACCTCGGGGCCGGGCAGCCTCTAGACTGCCACCTCTGCAGGATCGGGCTGGAGACGACGCGGCGGGCGAAAGACGCGCAACGCTGCCCGCTGACGTCGCGGCCCACGGAGGCTTTCTGCGCCGCGAGGATGCGCGAGCGACCGAGGACGTCGCACCCAGCCGCACGTCAGAGATGCTCGGCGGCCGGATGCGCCGCTATGCAGATGTCCTGGCGGTCCTCGCGATCTCCGACCTGCGGTTGCGCTACGGCCGCAGCAGCCTGCGTGCACTGAAGTGGTTTCTCGATCCGTTCGCGGCGCTCGGGATCTACCTGGTCCTGATCATCTTCGTGCTCGACCGCGGCACTCTTGCACCCGGGCTCCTCCTGACCTGCGCGATCATTCCCTTCCAGCTCGTGATCATGACCATGATCAACGCGTTCCAGGCGGTCGCGACGCGGACCACGATCATCCTCAACATGGAGTTTCCGCGGATCCTGATCCCGCTGTCGTCCGTCGCCACCGAGTCGGTGGCGTTCACGGCCAGCCTGATCATCCTGCCGCTGATGATGGCGGTCTACGGCATCGCACCGACCTCGGCGACGCTTTGGCTGCCGGTCGCGCTCCTGCTCACCGTGGCGAGCGCCACCGCTCTCGCCTACCCCTGCACCCTGGTCGGCCTCTGGTATCCGGAGCTACAACCGTTCATGGTCTCCCTTGCCCGCTCCTTCTTCTTTCTCGCTCCCGGGTTGGTCGCGTTCAGCGAGATCACCGGCACGGCCCACGAGCTGCTTCCACTCAATCCGCTCACGGGACTCTTCGAGCTCTACCGCGACGCGCTCTTGTACGGCAGGTCGCCGCCCGCTTGGCAGATCGCGTATCCGCTGGCGGTGAGCACGATCCTGCTGGTCGTGTTCGTCCCTCTGTACCGGCGAGAGGCGCCATCACTGGCGAAGCTCGTGGGGTGATGGCGGTAACGGCGGCAGAGCAGGCAGTGCGCGCCCCACGGCCGAGGGAAGGCATGGCGGTGGTCGAGCACGCGGGCGTGCGATTCGACTTCGACCGGCGCAGCCGGGTCGTGACGCCGCTCCTGCGCCACATCCGGAGGGTCCAGGCGACGAACTGGGGGCTTCGCGACGTCGACCTGCGGCTGGATCCGGGCGAGGGCGCGGCGCTGGTCGGGCCCACCGGATCCGGCAAGACCACGCTGCTCCGCGTACTCGCAGGCGTCATCCCGGTGGATGAGGGAAGGGTTCAGGTCCGCGGCCGGATCGGAACCTTGCTCGCCGCCGAGGTCGGGCTCCAGGCGGTGCTCACCGGCCGGGAGAACTCGCTCCTGCTGGGAGTGCTCGCCGGTCTGTCGCTCGCTGAGACGCGTGCGCGAATGAACGACATCGCCGCACGATCGCGGCTGGGGCCGGCGTTCGAGCGCCCGATCCACACCTACTCGCAGGGAATGCGCGCGCGACTCCATCTCGCCGTCATGCAGAGCATCTCGGCGGACGTGCTGCTGATCGACGAGGTCTTCGAGGCGCTCGACCACGAGTTCCGGGGGGTGGTCGCGGAATTCGCCCGCCGTCTTCGTGATCGGGGCGGAATCGTCGTGGCAGCAGGTCATGACCACGCCGCGCTCTCGCGGATCTGTCCGCGCGCGGTTTGGATGGAGGACGGCCGGGTTCGCGCGGACGGCGCCTTTGACGACGTGATTCCCGCCTACCGCGAGGCGCACTCACGAATGCCCCAAGCGGACCTTTCAGATGGCTGAGGCAGCAGGAGGCATGCGACCGATCCTGAACGGGCACCTCGCCGGCGACGCCCGGATCAATCGATCAGCGGCCCGAGCGCGTCCCAGTTCCGTTCGGTGTCCCGCCCCAGCGTGAGCCGCCACACGTGCGCCCGACGGAGGATGGCAGCGCAGCAGCGGGCTCGCACCGCGGCCTCGCCGGCCTTGCCGAGGACATCTCGCATCCCACGCTGAAGCACAAATTCCATCCCCTGGTAGACGCCCACTCCGACCACGCATTCCCTCAACAGCGGTTGGATCGCCACGGTGGGCGACACGCGCTCCAGGGACGCATCGGTTCCGAGTGAGCGCCTCCCGATCACGATGTGGCGCACCGGCTGCGGGCTGGTCGCGATCCGGTCCGCGAATGCCGAGAGATCGATGACGAGCTTCGGATGGAACTCCATCCGCTCGATGCGTCGGATCGACTGGGACGGCAGACGCTCCGCATCCGTGGGATTCACCCCGATGCGCAAGGGGAACGGATGCGCGCGACCCTGCGGGTCGAGGAGCGGCGTGTCCTCCGCCATCAGACGCACCCGGGGGTCGGCGAGCGCGCGAATCGCCAGCGTGCTCTTGCCTCCGCCCGAGGGCAGCGGGATCACGATCGCTCCCCGGGCTGCGGAGAGCGCCAGCGCGTGGAGCCGCGGCATCCCGACGGCGTCGAGGTGCTCGCCGACGCGCGACAGCACGAAGTGGTACGCCGCTTCGTGCACGAGATGCGGATCCTCGCCGCGAATGCGAATGTGGCCTACGTCGCGATCGAGGACCGCGACGGCGCGGCCGAAGTAGTCCACGATCGTCCGTCCGTCCTGCTGGTAGACGAGGTTTCGCGGCGTCACGAACGATGCAAGCGGGGAGCCGAGCGCATCCCAGTCCGGGGCGCCGCGCTCGACCTGAACCGTCACCTCCGCCGACGCATGGGCGCCGGTCTCTTCGTGGAACCAGGTGAAGTCGCGCACGACCTCTTCCACGACCTCATCCCAATCGCCAACGACGTCGAGACTCAGCCCGTGAATCGACAGACGGTGGCGCTCACGCGTCGCGGCTTGGACCGCCGCGGTCATCCGCCCAATTCCTCCCTGACGAAGTCGCGGGACAGATCGATGCCGTCCAAATCGTCGAGATCGCTCGCTCGCTCGAGGTATTCGCCGCGGGTGTTCACGGACCACAGATCGCGGCCGGCACCGTCGGTCAGGTTCAGCGCGGCCAGGATCCCCGTCCACATCGAGTGGTCCTGATTGTTGTAGCGGTGGAGGCCGTTGCGACCGCAGGTCTCGAGATTCGGAATGCTCTCCAGGTAGCCGCGAATCTCCGCCGCTGCCTGGCGATAGCCGGCGTCGTACATGGGATACGCACCCGGCACCCGCACCTTCACCCCGTCGACGACCAGGTCCGGGTCGATCAGCCCGATCCTTGCCAACTCCGCGGTGGCGAACTCGATCGCCTCGGCGTCGCGCATGCGCCAGATCTCATCCTCCGGAAAACAGAAGTATTCGACGCCGAGGCACGTAGTTCCGGGCTTGACCATGTCGGGGCTCCAGGCGCCGAAGTTCTGGACTCGCCCCGCGAGCGTCCCCGGATCGTGGAGGTAGATCCAGTTATCGGCGAAAGGAACCGGCTCGCTCGTCATCAAGGCTATGAGACAGAGGTTTCGGAAGCGCAGTCGCCTGGCAGCGTCGCGCACGCTCGCGGGTGCCGGCGGGTCGAGCGCGTAGATCAGGTCAGGCAGCGCCATCGTCGAGATCACCCCGTCTACCGAGTGCTCGCTCACGGCGTCTTCGCTGGCGATCTCGATCGCCGCCACTCGACTCCCCACCCGACGGATGGAAGCGCAGCGGCGGTTCAGATGTACCGGAATTCCACGCTCCTCGATGCGATCGCGGAACCTCTCCCACATCTGCCCCGGACCCAGCCGCGGATACCGGAACTCCTCGATGATGGTCCGGGCGGGATCGCGGCTGGGACGAACGATGTTCCGCAGCGCCTGCCAGAGGCTGAAGTCCTGGATGCGCTGCGCGGCCCACTCGGCGCGGATCTCCGACCCCGGCACGCCCCATACCTTCTGGGTGTAGGAGCGAAAGAAGTCATCGTACAGCCGCCTGCCGAACCGGCTCACGACCCATTCCTCGAAGCTCCGCGGCTCTCGATTTCGCAGGCGCACCTTCCCGTGGAGATATGACAGTGCGCAGCGGGCGGATTCGATCACCCCCAGCCCCTTGAACACGTCTTCCGCCCGTAGCGGGTAGTTGAAGAAGTGCCCCCGGAAGTAGATTCGCGAGAGCCGCCGGCGCCGCAGCAGCTCCTCCCCCAGCGCCTCGTCCCAGAGACGCTCGATCGGCTTCAACTTGGTGTAGAAGCGATGACCCCCGAGATCGAAGCGGTACCCGTTGAACTCCACCGTCTTCGCGATGCCCCCTACGGTCCCCTCCGCCTCGATCACCGCCGCGCGCCGGTTGCGCAGCGAGAGCACGTGGGCGGCACTCAACCCTGCCGGACCGCCACCGACCACGGCAACTCCGAGATCTGCCGCGGGCGGCGAGTGGCTCACAGAACGACTCTAGACGCTCGATCCAGATCCCGCATCCGCGCTCCCGAAGTCCTCGTCGGCAGCTGCTTGGCTCAGTCGCTGCTCGCCGTCGCCGGTATTGATCATGCGCCGGCGTCACCGCCCTGATGTCCGGCGGACACGGCCTCGCGTAGGCGCCTGCCGGGGCAGAGCGTCGGTCCCAGCTCCCCGTGCGCGATGAGCGGAAGCGGGCGGCCGTGCCGCGCAACCGCGAACCGCAGCCTCGCAAGCGATCGCAGAGCCGCGCGTTCGGGCTGCTCCTCCTCGAAATTCCCCGCCAGCGCGATTCCCAGCGAGCCTTGATTATGCCCGGTCGTATGCGAGCCGAGCGCCCAAGCCGGCCGCCCGGCGAAGACGCGGCCGCTCGGCATGATCACGAAGTGGTACCCGACGGCGATCCACCCACGATCGAGGTGGAGTCGTTCGATACCCCTCATGTAGCCGCCCTCCAGGAGGGGATCACCGTTCGCCAGCGCTTCGTCCCGAATCGCCGTGTGATGCAGGATGATCCGGCGAAGCTCCGCACAAGGCTCGAAGTGCGCGCTCAGGGCGCGGCTTCCCCACGTCTCCGGGCCGATTGTCTCATCCGCGAACAATCCGATTCGCGAGGCGGGGCGGCGGGAGTGCATCGGCGGAGGCGAGACTAGCCACTGACCCCGCGAGCCCGTTGCCGGGACACGCCGCAGCGTGCGAACCTTCCCGCGGGAGTACCGAGGCCATTGGGCGAGACCATTCCATCTGTCGGCGCGGTGGAGCGGGTGCATGCCGGCCCCCTTCTCGACGCTCTATATCCGCTCGGCTCGAAGGTGCCGGCACTCAAGAGGGTGCCCCGTCCCGTGCGCCGAGCCGTGCGACGCGCCCTCACGCGAGCCGCGGTGCGCGCCCATTTGGCGCGATGCCGCGGGGTCTCGGCCGTCGCGATCACGGGCTCTCGCGGGAAGACGACGACGAAGGACCTGCTGGCCGCCATGCTGGGGACCGCAGGGAGAACCCTGAAGACGCGCAAGAACGACAACGGCCTCTATGGCGTGCCGGCGACCCTGCTTGCGATCAGGCCGGACGATCGGTTCGCGGTTGTGGAGGTGGGCATCTTCGATACCCCAGGCGAGATGGGGTGGATGGCATCGCTGTTTCGTCCGGACGTGGCCGTCCTGACCGGCATCGGGATGGATCACTCGGTCGCATACGGCTCGAGGGCGGCGGTCGCCGCCGAGAAGCGCCTCCTCCTGGAGCGGGTCGGCGAGCATGGCACGGTGGTCGTCAACGCCGATGACGCCAGCGCGCTGCGAACCGCGCATGGCATACGGGCGAAGGTCGTCACGGCCGGGTTCGCCGAGGACGCCGACCTTCGGATCACGGCCGTCGAGCCGCGGTGGCCCGATGGGATGCGGCTGTCAATCGAGCTGGATGGCGAGGTGGTGGGAGTCACGGTCGCATTGTTCGGGTCCCACTTGGCGTCCGCGGTCGCCCTCGCGATCGCCGCCGCCGTGGCATGCGGCGTGGACCCGGATCGCGCCATCGACGGGCTGCGCCAATTCCAGCCACCGGATGGCCGGTTGCGACCCGTGGCGGCGCCATACGGCGCAACGTGGCTGCTCGACGACTTCAAGAGCCGCGCGGCCACCCAAGCTGCCGCCATCCGTGCGCTCGGCGACGTGAGTGGCGGACGACGGATTGCCGTGATCGGCGAGGTACAGGAGGGCGAGCTGGAGGCGGGATGGGGGGGCGCCGTCGAGCTGCTCCCCGGACGTGCCGAGGTCGTGATCGCCGTTGGGCGGGGAGCCGACGCGCTTGCTGCTGCACTGCGCCGAGCCCGGTTCGACGGCAGCGCTCACGCGTTTGCCGCCTTCGAGGAGGCAACCGCCGCGCTACAGGCCGAGCTTCGTCCCGGAGACGTCGTCCTGCTCCATGGCGCCACCCAGCAGCACCTGCGGCGGATCAAGGTGCTGCTCGAGGAGGGATCGGTCGGCTGCCGAGTGAAGCGCTGCTCGCTGCACTGGCTCTGTGATGACTGCCCTCACCTGCACCACTCGCCGCCACAGAGCGTCATCGTCGAGGCCTAGCGCCAGCGGAGCTCGGGTGCCGTCAGGCGTGGTTGCGAACGCCGGGGCGGAGGCGGCTTTCAACAAAGCCGACAAAGAGGCCGGCGTCGTAGATGAGCCGCACCGCGGCGGTGCGCGACCGCCCGGCCAGCAGATGCGCGACGGCGCTGGGCACCGAGCCGAGAGGGCTGACGCGCCACATCGAAGGGCGCTCGCGTGAGAAACGCGGCCCCCGTCCGATCCAGCGGGCTTTGAGGAAGATCTCCCGGACCCCTGTCGGCAACGTGAAAATCCATCCCGCGTCGTCGACAACCCGGGCAGGTCCGATCAGGCGACCGAACAATTCATCCTCGCCGTAGCCCACCTGCGGGTAGCCGCCGACACGCTCGAAGTCAGCACGGCGCACCGCCCTGGAGACCGAGTGAGGGGTTGTGAATCGCGGCGGGTCGCCGTCCCGTCTCCCCCGGACCCACAGCCACCCGGACGCGAGACCCTCGTGCGCGTTGACGTACCGCACGGCGCCCGGGAACGTCGCGCGCACCTTCGGGTCCGCGAACGGCGCCGTCAGCCGTTCGACGAAGTCGGGATCGAAGATCTCATCAGCGTCGAGGAAGGCGAGGACCTCTCCCGTTGCGACATGGGCTCCGGCGTTGCGCGCGCCGCCGGCGCCGGCGCGCTCGACGCGCAGCACGCGGGCGCCGCTCGCGCGAGCGATCTTGCCCGTCCGATCGGTCGACGAGTCGTCGACCACGATCACCTCGAAGTCCGGGTGAGTCTGCCGTGCCAGCGAGCGCAGGCAGTCGCCGATCCACCGCTCCTCGTTGTGCGCGGGCACGATGACGCTGACTCTCATTTCGTCCCCTCTGCGATCAACCCGGCAGGGCGGTTGCGACCGCGGCCGCTCATCGCAGCTTCAAGAGCATCGGGTGAACATCCGCAGCTTCCCGTTGGCGAGTCGTCGGCGCGCACGCTCCGGGTCGCGGCGCAGGGTGAGCGTGACCGACTCGCACAGGACCTCTCGAAAGCGGGCCTCGAGGCCGGGCTGCACCGTGGAAAGGTCGGCATCGGTATCGAGGTACGCGCTGAAGGTGCCAGGAGCCTCCTGATCGGTGTGAAAGGCTCGAAGTCGCGGCCCGAGCGCGTCTTGATAGGCGTTGCGGATGAAGTGCGGATGAACCAGCGAGCCATCGCGTTTCAGCACCATCTCCTCGAGGTGCCCGAGCGAGATGTCGAGGCACATCAGCTTGCGTCCGCACGGACATTCGCGGATCGAGACGCGGGCCGCGTCCCCCAAGCGGTAGCGGAGCAGGGGGAACTCGACGTTGCGGAGGAGGGTCACGGCCACCGAGCCCAGGGTCCCCGGTGGCGCGGAGGAGCCATCGGGAAGCAGGATCTCGAGCTGGAAAGCATCCTCGTTGACGTGCAGCGACCCCTCGGAGCACTCCGTGGCGATCACGGGCGCCTCCCAGGCGCCGTACATCTCAGCCGTGCGGCACCCGAAGACCTCCTCGATCGTCTGCCGCTGCGTCCGGTCGGTGATCTCGCTGCCGAGGACGGCCAGCTCGCAGCCGAGCTCGCGCGCGTCGCACCCCGTCTCGCGATAGAGGTCGGCGAGCAGGACGAACATGCTCGTGTTGGCGCCCATCAGGCGAACACCTCCGCCCTCCAGGAGTCGCGCGTGCACGGACGGCAGGCTCTTCCGGTCGAGGCCCCACGCCGTGATCTCGTACTCCGGCGGGTCGACGCGGACAACGCGCATGGGCGGCTGGGCGCGATCGCCTCTGGCCGAGATGTTCACGGTCGTGACGGGAGCGCTCGGCAGACCAAACCACTCGAGCTGGCGCAGCCTCGCGCCGGCGCCGAATCCGAGTTGGTCCGCTCCCAGCTCGACCTGGACGGGCCTGCCGCTCGAGCCGCTCGTGAGCCGCTGGACGACCGGACGACCGGGCGCCGTGCGGATTCGCTCGAACTCATCCCGGACGGTCTCGCGGTCGAGAGGCGGCAAGTCTTCGAGCCGGGCACCGGGTGCCAGTCGCTCCCCCCAGAACGCCGACGAGCGCGCCGCGTCCAGCAACCTGTCGACGAGCTTGCCCCGTTGCCGCGCGCGAAGTGCCGGACCCCACTGCTCGCTTGCGCGCAGGAGCGCGAGCTTCCCCTCGGGATCGGCAAGCCGGGTGAGACGGGCGGGCGCGGCTTCGCTCGAGTGAAGGTCCGTTCCGCGCTCTTGCGCGACGAGATCGCTCAAGGCCCCGGGACGCAGACCTCGGCCGTTACATGGGCGGTGCCGTCGATGCCCAGCACCTGCGCGCCGGCGAAGCTCAGGTCGAGGAAGCGATCGCTGTGGAAGGGGCCTCGGTCCGTGATCCGAACCATCAGGCTGCGTCGGTTCCGTCCCACCAGCAGCCAGGTGCCGAACGGCAGCTCACGGTGCGCTGCGGTGTGGGCGAAGAAGGCATCGAACCGCTCGCCGTTGGTCGTGCGGCGGCCATGAAACCCGGGGCCGTACCAGCTCGCCTCCCCCTCGAGCTTGATCCCGGTGCGAACGACGTTGCCCGGCGGCAGGTTGACGAGCGCGGCCACACCGCGCATCAGCCACGGCTCCGGCGGCGCCACTCACGCCAGGCGCCCAGTGACGTCGCCCACAACCCGGCCCAGATCAGGGGGCTCAATGCCAGGTAGGCGGGCGTCCAGGTCGGCCGTCCGCGGGCGATCCTTCCCAACGAGGCGAGCCAGCGGCGAGCCGGATAGCGGCCGAACATCCGCAACGCCGCCGTCACCGAGCCCTGCTCGGCGGGCCCGATGGGAGACTCGAAGCCGTACCGCTCCACGCACTGGACGAGACCCCGCCCGTGCGCGTACTGGTGCCGCAGATAGGGAACGAGCCCACTCAGGTTGAGGTGGTCGAGCTGAACGCGAGCGTCGAAGCCGATCTCGACGCCCGCCGCGAGCAACCGCTCGTTGAAGATGGTGTCCTCGCCTGTCTCGGTCTCATCAGGAAACGCCCCGAGCCGGTCGAACAGGTTGCGATCGTAGGAGAGGCAGTGCGGAATGGCCTGCTCGGCCAGGATCCTGTCGGAGGGGATCAAAGCGGAGTACTCGAGGAGGTAGCCGGCGGTTCCGACCGGATTCCGCGGGGTGCCGTTGGTGATCGCGCCACCGATTGCGGCATAGCCCTGGCGGTGCTTGGCGACGCGCCGGCGCAGCCAATCGGGCTTGGCGACACCATCGGCCGGCAGGAAGGCGACATAGGCGCCGGCCGCCGCACGGAGTCCCGCATTACGGGCCGCTGCCGGCCACAGACGACGCGCGGATCGCACCACTCTCACCTCCGGATGGGAGCTGCGGATGTGGTCGGCCGCGCCGTCCGTGCCCGAGTCGACCACGATCACTTCGAACGGCTCATCGATGTCCTGTTCACGAAGCGATGTCAGTGAACGGTCGATGTGATCCCGTGCGTTGTACGAGCAGACGATCACGGAAACGACGGGAGCACGAACAGCGGCCCGGCTCGGCGGCCGTTCGAGGTTCCTTTCTCCCAGCGATTGCTCCACCCGACCCACCGGCCCCGCAATCGTACCCGCGCCGCGTGTCCTCCGCGGCCCCGGGAGCGTCGCTCGACGCGATCACACTCGGACATAGAATCCGCCGCCAGCGGATGATGGGAGAACCGGATGACGTTTGCGCCCAGCCGCCAAATGACGCATGGGCAACCGGGCCGGCCGCGTGAGCGGCACTGCGTTCGTCTGGGGCTGCGCGAGGACACCATTTGGATCTCTGGGGGGCGCGCTTGGTGCGTTGCCGCCGCGCGAGATGGCGGTCACTGCCGCGCGAGGCGCAGCCGAGCGCGCCGGGATCGGACCACGCGCGATCGGTTCCGTCGTCGCAGGGGTGGGGCTTCCAACCGAGCCGGCGGACCTCGCGCTGGCCACAGCCGTCGCTCGGCGCCTCGACCTCGACACCGCAGCGCCGACACTGACCCTGCTCGGCCTCGATGCAGCCGCGGAAGCGCTCGCAGCGGGCATCCGGCTCGCGGCGTCTGACGAAGTCGGCCCAACCCTGGTCGTGACGGCCGATTCGGCCAGCAGGGCCGCCTACTGGGTCCCGGGACTTCGCCTCGGGGCGTCTCCGGGCGGGGCGAACGTGATCGATCCGCTCGGCCCCGCGGTGGATCCGTTCTCAGACTCGGCGCCCGCACACCTGCTCGAGGCGGCCGCCGAGCAGCGCGGCATCTCGCGTATCCAACAGGATCGGTTCACCGCTCGATCGCATCGTGCGACCGACGGGCGGAACGAGGCCGACCTCGTCGTCCCGCAGGGGCTACGGCGTGGCGCCGAGCTCCGAGCCGATGAGCTCGTGCGGCCCGGCGTATCGGCGGAGGGGCTCGACGCGAGCCCGCCGATTCCCGGCGCCGACGGAAGTCTCACGGCGGCGAACACAGCCGTCCCGATCGACGGGGCGGCGGCGTTGATCGTGGGCGGGCCGGCAAAGTCGGGACCGACGATCGGTGCGGCGGTTCGGCGAGCCGCGTCAGGGCCGGACACGAGCGCAGCCGCGACGGCTGGTCGCGCGGCGCTCGTCGCAGCGACGGTCGATCCCTCGAGCCTCGATCTGGTGGGGCTGGGAGAGTGGTCCGCCGCACAGGCGCTGATCGCGATCGCGGAACTCGAGGTCGACCGCGAACGCGTCAATCCCAGAGGCGGCTGCCTCGCGCGTGGGCGACCGGTGAGCGGAGCGGCGGTCGCCCTTGCCGCCGACCTGGCAGTTGAGCTTCAAGCCGGGGGTGCGACGATCGGGCTGCTGGCCGACGAGGGGCCCGGGAGGACGGGGATCGCCGCTTTGCTCAGGGCGCCGTGAGCCCGCGTTCTGACCGGTAGGCTCGGTCGCCGCGGATGCGTGGGGAGAGGGAGCCGAGCGTCAGCGTCGTGGTCGCCGCCTACAACGAGGAGGACCACATCGCCGAGCTGCTCGGGTCGCTGCGGGGTCAGACGCATCCGGTTCGCGAGGTCCTGGTCGCCGATGACGGCTCTCGCGACCGCACGGCAGACATCGCCGACCGGGCAGGCGCCCGCGTGCTGCGACTTCCTCATCGCGGACCCGCGGCGGCGCGAAATGCCGCCGCTGAGGCGGCCACCGGCGACGTGCTCGTCTTTCTCGACGGTGATATGAGGTGCTCGCCCCAGTTCATCGAGCGCCTCATTGCGCCGATATCCAGCGGCGACGCTGTCGGCAGCTTCACGCGGGAGATCTTTCTCGCCAATGCGACGAATCGCTGGGCGCGGGCATACGCCGCGCTGCGGTGGTCGCCGCCCGATCGGCTGCTTCCGGCGGACTTCCCCGACCGCTGGGGCAATTTCCGCGCCGTTCGGCGCGACCGCTTTCTCGCCGTGGGTGGCTATGACGACGTCGGCTATGGCGAGGACATGACGCTCGCGGCAAAGCTCGGGGAGGACGCTCAAGTGGGCGAGGGCGCGGTGTGCTTTCACCATCACCCCGGCAGCATTCGCGAGGTGCTGGAGAACGGACGCTGGGTGGGTCGCGGCGCGTCGATCCGCACGCTCCCTCACCCTTGGCGAACCCACGCCCTTCCCCGTGTGCTCGTAATCGCGCTGCGACAGATCAGGGACGGGCGAACGGCATGGGTCCTGCCGGCGCGAGTTGTCTACCACCTCGGCGTGTGGATCGGGCTCACCGACTCGAGCTTCGCGCCGGAGAGACACTGGAAGTGACCGGTCCGACCTTCAGCGTCATCGTCCCGGCCGGGGACCGTCGGCCCGTCCTGCCGCTATGCGTTCAGGCGATTGAGGCAGCCGTGGGACCCGATGACGAGACGATCGTGGTGGATCGTCCGGGCCTGGGGCCGGCCGAGGCTCGGAACGTGGGGGCGGCCCAGGCAGGTGGCGAGGTGCTCGTCTTCGTCGACTCCGACGTCGTCGTTCGGAGCGACGCGCTCGAGCGCCTGCGCCGGGCGTTCGCGCGCGATGGCCAACTGGTGGCCGTCTTCGGCGCCTACGACGACGACCCCCCGGCGCGCGGCGCGGTCTCGGGGTTCCGCAACCTCCTTCACCACTGCGTGCACCGCCGCGCGAGCGGACCAGCGTCGACTTTCTGGGCTGGGCTCGGCGCCGTGCGTCGCGAGGAGTTCCTCGCGGTGCGCGGATTCGACGCGCGCCGGTTTCGGAAGCCGTCGGTCGAGGACATCGAACTCGGCGCTCGGCTCACGGCCGCGGGGGGCCGCATCGAGCTCGATCCGGGGGTGCAGGGAAAACACCTCAAGGCATGGACGCTCGAAGAGATGATCCGAACCGATTTCGGGCGACGGGGCGTGCCGTGGGCCGAGCTGGTCATCGAGGGAGCGGCTCCGGCGGACACCCTCAACCTCGGCTGGCGAAACCGGCTGAGCGCCCTCGCCGCAGCCCTCGTACCGGCCGGAGTGCTCCGCCGCCGAAGCGCCATCGTGGCCGCGGGCGTCGCCGGCCTCATCGTCCTGAACGGCGATCTCTACCGCCTGCTCCTGCGCCGCCGCGGGCCGTTCCAGGCGGCCGCGGCGGTGCCGCTTCACGTGCTCCACTTCGCCGCGGCCACGCTCGCCCTTCCGGCGGCTGTCGCTCGCCACCTGATCGATCGCGCGCTCCGTGCCGCAACCCAAGGGTCCATGGATCGGAGCTGAATCGGCCAATCAGCAGTGATGACCGCGCGGCGGCGGCCTGTCGGCGTAGTCGCGGCGGATGAGCCGCCGGGTCCGGGCACCGGCGCGGCGAAGGGCGAGGTACGCGTCGCCGCCGCGCACGGCGCGGGCCAGGAGGGACGGGCGGCGCAGGTAGTGGGCGTCGATGCGCGGTAGCGCCCACCGGTCGGCACCCGGCCCCGCCGCTCGATTGCCCCCGGCGGCGGCGCCGGCGTAGGCGCGCTCGACCAGCGCACGGCGAGAGCCGCCTGGCAGCGAGCCGTAGGGGTAGGCGAACCAGGTCGCCGCGGCGCCGGTCGCCTCCTCCAGTGCCGCCTTGGAGTCGACCACCTCGCGCTCCAGCTCCGGGGACGCGGCGAGCGCTAGCGGAACGTGCGCCATGCCGTGCGAGCCCAGCTCGAGCCCGTTGCGCGCGAGGTCGGCGAGCGCGGACGCGCCGGCCAGTCGCAGCCGCGGCGCCCACGGCGGATACGACGGCCAGTCGCTGCGACCGCCGAGGTGACCGGCGACGCAGAAGACCGTCGCCGGGAGGCCTCGCTCGACGAGCAGGGGGGCGGCGTTCTCGGCGACGCTGGCGGCGCCGTCGTCGAACGTGATCGCCACGGTCGGCTCGGCTCCGCCGCCCGCCTCGAGCTCCGCCGCAAGCCGATCGAGGCCGACCACCCGCGCGCCGGCCTCGCCGATCACATCGAGGTGGCGGCGAAAGAGCGACGGCTCGATGCAGAGCGGCGGAGGTCCAGGCTCGATCGCGTGGTAGGTGAGGACGGCGGCAACGCTCATGGCTCCGGGAATACTCTCGTCTCCGTACCCTTCGCGTCGCGATGGTGGAGCCCGTCCCGCTTGTCTGCCCCGCAGACGGCACCCCGCTCGCCGCCGGCCGGGACGAGCTGTCCTGCGCGAGCTGCGATCGCCGCTTCCCCAACGTCGCCGGGATTCCCGACCTGCGCCTGAGCTATGCGCGTGCGGACCTCAGCTGGGAAGAGGACGTCGAACGCGCGCGCGAGCTGGCCGCCGGCCTCGAGGCGCTAGACCTTCCCAGCCTGCTCCGTAAGCATTGGCGCGCCAAGGGCCGGCCCGAGACGGAGGTCGAGCGCCGCGTCGCCGGCGAGCTCGCGTCGGTGGGGCGCTCAGAGGCCTACGTCGCTGCTATCGAGCGCCAGCGGGGGCGCTCGCTGACCGGGAGCGATCGGTTCCTCGAGGTCGGTTGCGGCACCGCCGGGCTCGCGGCGGTCGCCGCCCGTCGTGCCGGAGACGTCGTCGCCCTCGACCACTCGATGCGCTCGCTCGTCCTCGCCCGCAGGCGCCTGCTCGAGGCCGGCCTCGACCGCGTCAGGCTCGTCTGCTGCGGGGCGGAGAGGCCGCCGTTCGCGCCCGGCTGGTTCGACGTCCTGGCGGCGTCCGACGTCATCGAGCACGTCGCCGACCAGCGGGCGTTCGTCGCCGCCTGCGAGAGACTGCTTCGCCCAGGCGGGATGCTCTTCCTAGCGACGCCCAACCGCTTCTCGCTCGGGCTCGAGCCTCACATGCGCCTGTGGGCTGTGGGCTGGCTGCCGCCTGGCCTGGCGAAGCGCTACGTTCGGGCCCTGCGCAGGAGGCCCTACGTCGACGTGCGGCTGCTGTCGAGTCGCGGCCTGCGGCGCCTGCTCGCCGCGCAAGAGATGACCGCGAGGATCGTCTCCCCGGAGATCCCGCCCGCGACCCAGGCGCTCTACGCCGGGCTAGAGCTGCGCGCCGTGCGCGCATACAACCGGGCGCGACGGCTCGCGCCCCTGCGCCGGGCGCTGCTGGCGATCGGACCGTTCTTTCACGTGTTCGCGACAAAGCGAGCGCCGCGTGTCGGCGGCGGCGCCGCAGCGCGCGCAAGCCCGAGGTCGCCGCGCTCGCGCGCCAACGAGGAGATCAACCCCAGATAGCGATCGAGGTGCGCGGCGGGGCTGTGACGCTCCTGGACCGCAGCTCTGCCCCGGCGCCCCAGCTCGCCGCGAAGCCCCGGGTCGCCGGCGAGCCGGTCGAGCGCCGCCTGCAGCTCGGTCGGGGATCCGTACGCGATCGCGCCCCCGGTGCGCGCCGCCAGCTCCTCCAGGGCGCCGAAGCGGTGGACGATCGCCGGGGTCCCGACCGCGAACGCCTCCAGGGGAACCAGCGACCCGCTCTCGTGGCCCAGGGTCGGCACCACCACCGCGATCGTCTCGCGGTACAGGCGGGTCAGCTCCCCAAGCCCGAGCGGACCGGTGAAGTGGACGTTCGGAAGCCGGGCGGCAGCCCGGCGGAGCCGACGCTCCTGGCTTCCGGCCCCGGCGATGACGAGATCCTCCGAGCGCCCGGCGAAGGCCTCGACCAACGTGCCGGCGCCCTTGATCGGCTCGAGGCGCCCGGCGTACAGGAAGAAGGGGCGGCCGGGCCCAAGCCGCCGCGCGTCCGCGGCGGGGCGCGGCTCGGGGACGAAATGCTCGATCACCTCGAGGCGGGTCAGCGGCGCGAACCGCGCATGCAGCCGGGCGCTGGTCCGGCTTGGCAGGATCAGCGCGTCGAGGTGGCGGACCGAGCGTTCCAGCAGGCCCGTGCGCCGCCAGGGCTGCGGCGGGCGCAGATGGCTCAGCTCGCAACTCCAGCATGGCGGCCGTTTGCAGACTTGCCCGCTGCGGCGCCACAGCACGTGGCTGGGACACAGCAGCCACTGCTCGTGCGCGGTGTACAGGCGCAGGCCCTCGCCGAATCCGAGCAGCTCGGGGGCGCCGAGAAGCGAGGGGTTGTTGAAGTGGAGGACGTCGAAGCCCCCGCTGAGCAGTCGCCGGAGGCGCCGCCGCGATCGCAGCGGTCGCCCCGACAGGTAGGTGCCGGTGAGCGAGGCGAGGCCGTCGGGAAGGCACACGACCTCGACGCCGGGGTGCCGCGCAGGCGCGGCGGGACGCTGCAGCGAGAGGATCCGGTGGACCCGCGGGGCGCAGACGACCGTTACCCGATGACCGCGGCCGGCGAGCGCCTGAGCCAGCCGCTCGACCTGGATCCCGTCGCCGCCGAAGTTCCAGGGCGGGTAGAAGGTGCTCAGCAGGCAGAAGCGCAGCGGGCGCTCGCCTTCGTTCGCCACCGGGTCGCTCAAGCGTCCCGCACGACGTGGAGCGGCAGGATCTTGCCGACCGGGCTCATGTGCGGCTCCCGCCGCACCACCCGAAGGCTGTCCGACTGGGCCCAGAAGTCGGCCATCAGCCGGTTGCGCGGACGGGATCGCAAGAACTCATAGACCGTCGCCAGCACTTCGGCGTCGGCGACGGGGCCGATGCGCGGCCCGACGACGACGCTCAGCTTTGGCACCGCTCCGACCTCCTCCTCGACGAGCTGATAGTCGGTGGGCGCGCCGCCGAAGCGCCCCGGCAGCACCTCATCGAGCAGCGGGTGCAGGTCGCTGCCGAGGAAGTGGTTGCCCGCGGTGGTGAGCTTCTCGTAGCTGCGGATCCTCTGCAGATGCCGCGTCAAGCCGAGCTCGCCCAGCGGGCAGCCGCATTTGCGCTCGGTCAGCTCGCCGTAGTCGTCGCTCTCGACGTTGATCATCAGCTTCGGGGTATTCGGCAGCAGCGTCGTATACGACAGCACCTCGATCGGGACGTCGCCGATCGCCCGCGGCCGCGGGATGACCTCGAGCTTGTCGCTCATGAAGTGCATGTCGTCGAGCCCCGCCGGCTCCGCGCAGGCGCACGCGACGCGCCCGATCTCAGCCATCGAGTAGTGGCAGGCGGCTCGGCTTCCGGTGGCCGCCACGACCTCCGCCTTCGCCTCCGTGAACGGCTCGCCGCCGAAGCGAAAGAAGGTGCCGGAGATGTCGAGGCCCTCGTCGAGGGCGGCGAGGCAGGCCCTGATGCCGAGGCCGAGCTGTGCGTCAAGGACCGCCGGGCGTCCTTCGCGCTTTCGCTCCGCCAGCCAGCGGGCGACACGCGCGGACGCCGACGCCGGGCAATGCTCGAGGCGACGAAGCTCACCGCCGTAGCGGCGACCGGCCCGCACCGTGTAGGCGGTGAACAGCGCGAACCGCAGCCGGTCGAGGTCGCGGCGCGGCGCATACGGATTGAACCACCGCTCCACCGAGCCGCCGGCCTTGACCTGGTAGAGGTAGTTGTTGATTCCCGAGCGCGCGGGCGGGATCACGCGCCAGATCGCGAACGGACGGCCCGCGAGCGCGAACGCCTCGCGGAACAGCGCGTGATAGGCGGTCTCGTGCTCGAGCCGGCCGAGATCGATCATCACCCGCCGCGACGTCCCCCGCGAGCCGCCGGTCGCGCCCCAGTAGTGCCCGGAGATCAGCGGGTTGTCGAAGTCGCCGTCACCAAGCCGCCGCGAGACCCCGTCGCGCTCCAGCGGCCGGCGGCCCTTGAACTCGTCGAGCGTCGCGTAGACGCCGGCGTCGCGAAGTCGCTCGAGCGCCCCCCTCAGCCCGTCATCGGCGACGAGCCCCCTGGCGTCGCCGAGCTCGATCCCCGCGGCGTCGAGCAGCGCGAGGTAGGGACTGCCCGGGTTGGCGTAGACGCCGCGCTCGAGCAGGTCGAGGAAGGACTGCTCGCGGCGCCCGAGCCAGCCGCGGACGCGGACCCGCGCCTCGGCGGGGAAAATCTTCTCGCGCAGGAACGGCGGCAACCGCACCAGGTAGCGGCCGAACGCCGTCACCTCGTCAAGCAGGCTGGGCTCCGAGCTCGCCAGGCGGGCGATGATAACCCGGTCGTGCGCGATCTGCCGGCCCGTCCCCGAAGCTCCGCCCGGCTACGCTTCGCCCCGATGGCCCCGCGCATCTCCGTTGTCCGTCGCGGCGATGCCTCGCGAGTCGGTGCTCGCACTCGATCAGGCGGGGCTGATTCTCCCGGGACCGAGGACGGCGCTGGCACGCGTGTGGCCATCGCTGGCACGCGTGTGGCCATAGACGTCACTGGCTGGGTCAGCCGGCGCGGCCGGGGAAGGTTCGTTCGCAACCTCGTAAGCCGCCTGGTGGAGCTGGACGAGGAGACGACCTACGTCCTGATCCACCCGGCCGGCGCCGCATGGGCCGGCGACCTCCCCCCGCGCGCGGAGCGCCGGGCGGTGCGGCTCGGCGAGTCCCTGGGACCCTCGGTCCGATCGATCACGGACCTCTTGCGCCTGGCGGCGGCGGCGCGCTCGACGAGCACGCAGGCGCTCGTGTTCCCCGCCACGAGCGGATGGTTCCCGTCGGGAGGCGTCCCCACGGTGGTGGGTGTGCACGACCTGATCGGGAGCGAGATGCCGCACCTCCTCTTCGCCCGGCGGCGTGATCGGCTCTCTTGGAAAGCGAAGGAGTCCGTCGCAATCCGGCGGGCGCGTTCCCTCTTCACCGTGTCGGCAGCGACCAGAGCCAAGGTGGCGAAGCGCTTCGGAATTCCGCCTGACGAGATAGAGCTCGTTCGCCTGGCAGCGGATCCCGCCTTCGGCCCGCGGGAGCCTCGGGAGGTCGAGAGGCAACTCGAGGCGCGCGGGCTCGAGGCGGACGGCTACCTCGTGTACGGTGGCGGCCTCAGCCCACGGAAGGGCCTCGAGACCCTGATCGAGGCGTACGCGGCCCTCCGGACCGCAAGGGGGGCGGTCCCGCCCCTGCTCGTGGCGGGCGAGTCCAGCTGGGGCGAGCGCACGGCGCTGGCGCGGGCGTTGCGCCGGCGAGTCGCCGAGGCCGGGCTCACGGGCATGGTCCGATTCACGGGCTTCGTTCCCGATGACGAGCTCGCCTGCCTGTATGCGGGCGCGCTCGCCGCCGTCAACCCGTCCCGGGCCGAGGGGTTCGGGCTGCCAGCCGTGGAGGCGGCGGCCTGCGGCACCCCCACCGTGCTGAGCGACCTCCCGGCCCACCGCGAGACGCTCGACGAGGCGGCGGCGTTCTTTGCGCCCGGCTCGGTGAGCGCCCTGACGAACGCGCTCGGCGGCATCCTCGACGACCGCGCGCGTCGAGACGAGCTCGCCGGCCGTGCCAGGCGGGCAGTGGCAGGACTCTCCTGGGATCAGGCGGCACGAAGCCTGCGCTCGGCGATCGACAGGGGCTTCGCGCGATGAGCCGGCGGGTTCGGATCGGGTCGCGGCAGCCCGGCGGCCCGCTCCTCGAAGGCGCGTTAGACTCGCGCCATCGCGCTGCCCGAGGAGAGAGCATGTCCGAGAACGGAAGGCCGCTGAACCTGGAGTCGCTCGGCACGGGCGCCGTGCGCAAGCGCGTCGAGGCCGGCGACGACACCGTGCTGGTGCCGGTCGGCAGCATCGAGCGTCACGGCAATCCCTTCACGCCGCTCGGTCTCGACGGGATCATCGTCCGCGAGCTCGTCGAGCGCGCGGCCCGCAAGGCCGACGTCTTGCACACGCCGCTGATGCCGTTCGGCTGGGTTCCCATGCACATGGGAGGACCGGGCGAGGGCAGCGGGGCGGTCAACCTGCGCTCGGAGACCTACCGGCGGGTGCTGACCGACGTCGCGCGCAGCCTGATCTACAGCGGCTTCGACAAGATCCTCTTCTGCACCCTCCATGGCCCGAACGTCGACGCCTGCGACGACGTCCTCTTCGCGATGCGGAACGAGACCGGCGCCTTCGTCGCGATGTACGGCGGGCGGGAGAGCTCGGCGATCGGGGAGATCTTCGAGTCGCCCCCCGCGCGGCTCACCAGTGACATCGAGTGCTCGATGGCGATGGCCCTGGTCGGCGGGTTCGAGAGCGAGGAGTACCTGGCGCGCTCCTATGACATCACGGCTCCTGGCTTCCTGGGGGAAGCCTTCGGCAAGACCTCGGGCATGGGCGCGACGCTTACCTTCGATGGGGCCTCCAACGTGCACGTCGGCCTCGACGACAGCGAGTACACCCGCCGCGCGGTCGAGGACCCGCCGCCGTCGATGGCCAACGCCGATCGGGGTGAGAGGCTCCTCGACTCGCTTTCCGACCACCTGGCCGGCTTCGCGCGCCAGGCGAAGAGCATGGAGGTCGAGGTCCACCAGCGCGACTGGCCCGAGCGCGCGCGCTAGGGCAGACCGCGTGCGGATCGGCTTCTATGCGACCGGGTCCGCTACGGGCGGATACCGCGACCTGCTCGACCAGATCGTATGGGCCGACCGCGCGGGGTTCGCCTCGGCCTGGCTGCGCGAGCGCCATTTCCATCGCGACCATCAGGGACGCAACTTCTTCTCCGCCCCGATGGTCGCCGCCGCGTGGATCGCGGCTCGGACCCAACGCCTGCGGATCGGGCTCGGAGCGCGCATACTGCCGCTCGATCACCCTCTTCACGTCGCCGAAGATGCGGCGACAGTCGACCTGATCTCGGGCGGGCGGCTCGATCTCGGAATCGCTCGGATCGGCGAGAACGACCTCTATCAGCGAGCCTTCGGCATCGACCCGGAGGAGGCGCGGTCGCGATTCACCGAGGCTCTGGAGGTGATCGAGCGCGCCTGGAGCGGGGCCCCATTCACCTACTCGGGCCGGCACTATGCGGTGCCGCGGGTCGCGGTTGTGCCGGCCCCGGTGCAGCGCCCCGGCCCCCCCATCTACCTCGTGGGCCTCAGCGACGAGACGCTGGGCTTCGGGGCCGAGCGGGGCCTGCCGTTGCTGCTCGCCGGCGCCCAGCCGGAAGCGGACGTCGCCCGGACGATCGAGAGCTACCGCGCGCGCCTCGCCGCTGCCGGACACGATCCCGACCGGGTGGCGATGCCGCTCAATCGGTTCGTCTACGTCGCCGACACGACCGAGGAAGCGCGGGCGGAGATGGCGCCTGCCATCGCCGACTTCCTGGACCGCCCGGCATCGGTGATCCGAGACTTCCTCGGCTCGCGAGCCAGCGAGATTGGCGAACGGATGCTGCTCGACGAGGTCTTCATCTGCGGTGATGCGGATCACTGCGGGGAGCGGATCGAGCGTCTGCGCGAGACGCTCGATCTAAAGGAGGCGTTGCTCACCTTCAACTACTTCACCCTCGCGCACGAGCGCTGCGTCGAGTCGATGCAACGGTTCGCCGGGGAGGCGCTCCCGCTGCTCAGCGAGGAGCCAATTCCCGCGTCATGAGGATCGGCACCTTCATCATGGGCACCCGCGGCGGCGACTACGACGCCATGCTCGACCAGGTCGAGCGCTGCGAGGAGCTCGGCTTCGACACCGCGGTGCTCGCCGAGCGTCACTTCCAGCACGCGCCATTGCTCTACCCCTCCCCGCTCGCGGTGGGTGCTGCAATCGCGGCGCGGACCGAGCGGATCCGGATCGGGACCGCCGGCCGCATCCTCTCGCTCGACCACCCAATCCACGTCGCCGAGGCGGCTGCCACGCTGGACGTGCTCAGCGGCGGTCGCCTCGACTTCGGCGTGACCCGGGCGAGCCTCGACGAGGAGGCGCACATCGCCTTCTCCTCCCCGCAGCCAGAGTCGCAGCAGCGCTTCCTCGAGGCCTTGGAGATCATCGTCCGAGCCTGGACCGAGGATTCCTTCAGCTACGAGGGCGAGCACTTTCGCGTCCCGGAGGTCTCGGTTTTCCCCAAGCCCGTTCAGCGCCCGCATCCGCCCCTGTACGTGGTCGCGGTCTCTCCGCAGCGGCTCGCCTTCGCCTGCCGGGAGGGGATCAACGCCTACATCGGCGCCATCCGGACGCCGGCCGAGCTGGCGGAGGTAGCCGGCTCCTACCGGCGCGGCCTCGCCGCCGCGGGCCACGATCCCACCGAGCGGATCCTCTCGGTCAACCGTTTCATCTACGTCGCCGGCGACGACGACCGCGCGCGGGCGGAGTTCGAGCAGCCGTTCCTCGAGCTGATGCACGAGCGAGCACCCGACCTGAAGGGAGCGCTGGTTGCGAAGTACCGCGGGGTGGAGGAGCTCACCTTCGACCGGTTCCTGGCCGACTTCTGCATCTGCGGCGGGCCGGAGACGGTCATCCGGCGGCTCCGGGAGGTGGTGGACGCGACCAGCTGCGACTACCTGCTCGCGACGCTCAACTTCGTCACCCTCGATCACTCCCTCTGCCTGCGGTCCCTCGAGCTGTTCGGCAGCGAGGTGATGCCGGCGCTTGCGGAGGAAGCCGCGTCGGTCCCGTGAGGAGCGCGGGCCTCGAGATCCGCGAGCCCTCGCCAGGCATCTCGGGCGTCGGCCCACCCACCGGGCTGCTGATCGCCGGGCAGTGGGTCGAGGCGGACGGCGCCCGCACTTTCGCGGTCCGCTCGCCCGCGACCGCGGGCGAGGTCGGCCGGTGCGCGGACGGCGGGGCCGCCGAGACGGCGCTCGCGATCGAGGCGGCCCGGGACGCGCTGGCGGAATGGTCCGCGATCGGCCCGGGCGAGCGCGGGCGGATCCTGGACGCCGCCGCAGATCAGCTCGAGGAGCGAACCGAGCCGCTCGCCCGCCTGATCACGCTCGAGGGCGGCAAGCCGATCGCGGAAGCGCGAGGCGAGGTCGCGTATGCGGCGGGGTTCCTGCGGTTCTACGCCCGCGAGGCCGAGGCGGCCCTGGCGCCCGGATCCCATCCCCACGACGGCGGCAAGCGGATTCGGACCCTCGCCCGACCGGTGGGGGTATGCGGGCTGATCACGATCTGGAACTTCCCGGCCGCCGGGATCACCCGGCCGCTCGGCGCGGCCCTCGCCGCGGGCTGCACGGCCGTGGTCAAGCCCGCCGAGCAGACGCCGTTGAGCGCGGTGGCGGTGCTGGAGGCGCTGTGCGCGGCGGGCCTGCCGCCCGGGGTCGCGAACCTGATCACGGCCGCGGATCCGGAGCCGATCGGCAGCGTGCTCGCGAGCAG
Organism: uncultured Actinomycetes bacterium; assembly: GCA_963829735.1. Lineage (GTDB taxonomy): Bacteria > Actinomycetota > Thermoleophilia > Solirubrobacterales > 70-9 > AC-56. Next base: position 222,817 of record CAWHJT010000001.1, on the reverse strand, counting down.
CGAGGCCGTGCGCAAGCTCAGCTTCACGGGCTCCGCCGCGGTCGGGGCCGCTCTCCACGGCCGGGCGGCGCTCCAGGCCAAGCGCGTGACGCTCGAGCTCGGCGGGCACGCGCCGCTCATCGTGCTCGCGGATGCCGACCTGGATGCGGCGGTGGACGGCGCGATCCGCTCCAAGTTCCGCAACTCCGGACAGACATGCACCTGCGTCAACCGCATCTACGTGGAGCGGCCCGTCTACCGCGAGTTTCGCGATCGCTTCGGGCAGCGGGTCGCCGCGCTGCGGGCCGGCGACCCGTTGGCCGACGAGACCGAGGTCGGGCCGCTGATCGACGCCGCCGCGCTGGCCCGGGTCGAGCGCCACGTCGCCGACGCGGTCGATCGCGGCGCTCGCCTGCTGTGCGGCGGCCGCAGGCTCGACGGGGCGGGTGCCGAGGCTGGGCTCCTCTACGCGCCCACGGCGCTGGCCGAGGTCGCCGAGCAGGCCCTGGTGATGCGCGAGGAGACGTTCGGCCCGGTCGCTCCGCTGGCCGAGGTCGGCTCGGCCGACGAGGCGGTCGCGCGTGCCAACGCGCTGCCCTGGGGACTGGCCGCCTACGTCTACTCGGGGAACCGCGAGCGCGCCGACGAGCTCGCGGCAAGGCTCGAGTACGGCGTGATCGGCGTCAACGATCCGCTGCCGGCCGCCCCCGACCTTCCGTTCGGCGGCCTGAAGCGAAGCGGCATCGGCAAGGAGGGGGGCCGTGCCGGGATCGCGGAGTTCTTGGAGACCCAGCTGGTCTCCGCCGCCGCATCGTGAGCCCCGCCTCACGCCTCAATCCGCTCGGCGCTGCGGCGAGGCTGCTGCGATACGACGACATGGCGCTCCTCGGCGCCGAGCCCACCGCGAAGCTCGGGCGCGCGCTCAGCGCGCGCCGGTACCGCGCCTCGCTCGAGGGCCGGCGGCGTAACCTGAAGCGCCATCTGGTGGAGCTGCGCCGCGAGCGGGACGCCGCCGGCCGGGGCGACGCCCCCCGGATCGAGATGCGCGACGGTTGGGCCCGCGACGACTCCCAGTCCCTTCCTCATCTCGAGCGCGTGATCGAGGAGATGAGCTCGGTGATCGACGAGCGCGGCGGGCGGGAATGGGACTTCCACGGCAAGCCGTTCCTGTTCGACATCCTTCCCGAGCGAGCCTGGGAGCGTTATCCCTCGATCCTCGATTTCGTGACCACCCCCGACGTGCTCGAGCCGGTGGCGCGGCACTGTGGCTTCGTCCCCTGCCTGTCCGGCGACACGCCGCCCGGCGTCCGGCTGATGGAGTCGACCACCACCTTCGATCCCCAGGCCGCCGGCCCGTGGCGCTCGAGCCAGCTCTGGCACATCGACTACCACTTCTCCCCCACCGTGTACGTGATCGTCGCGATCCGCGAGATCGGCGCCGAGGATGGCGCTCTGCACTTCGCCGGAGAAGCGGCCTCGCGGCGGGCGGCCGACGCCCTCCGCTACGCGCGGCGCGGTTCGTCGCACCGCGTCTCCGACGAGGCCTTCGCGACCGAGGTCGATCCCTCCGAGTGGCTGACGTTCACGGGGCCGCCCGGCAGCGTCCTGCTCATCGACTCCAGCCGCTGCTTCCACTTCGGGAGCCGCAACCCGCGCAACCCGCGCTATCAGCTCCAGTACGCCTACGTGTCCCCCGTCCGCAACGACTTCGGCGACCTGGTCCGGCCACAGGCGACCTATCCGATCCGCGACGGCGACCCCCTGTCGCGGCGCCTGGCGCTCGACCGCGAGCTGGCGGCGCGGTGACGGCGCCGAGGCGCAGAACAGCGGCCGGATCGTTCCCACTCATCGCGGCGAAGTCCGGATCGCGCGTCGCCGCGGGGGCCGGCGGTCGAGCAGCGAGCGGATCGCCGCCGTTCCGTAGCCGACCGCGTTTGCCAGCTGCCACAGAGCGAGTAGAGCCACCACGCCCAGGTCCCGGCGGCGCAGGGCGGCGACGGCCTCGGCAAGCACTCGGCGGTAGAACTCCGGCTCGATCGGGTCCGCCGGGTGTCCCGCAGCCTTGGCGCTGCGCCGGTAGCTGAAGGCACCCTTGCCGTAACGGTAGTGCTGGCGGAGGAACCCCGGCACCCCCAGCTCCTTCAGGTGCGTGCAGCGGGCATCCTCGACGAAGAGGAGCAAGCGCCCGTCCTGACGCCAGCGACGGCAGAATTCACGGTCCTCGGAGACGCGGAACCCGGGATCGAAGCCGCCGAGGTGAGCGAAGCAATCGGCGGGAACGGCCAGGTTGTTGGTCGGTAGGAATCGAAGCGAGCGCGCCACTGCCGGGCGAGCTCCCGGCTCGCGTCGCCGCCCGGTCGCCAGGTCCACGATCAGCTGGCTCACGATCGCGGAGCGACTGCCCCGCGGCGAGGGTGCGACGGCCCCACCGAGCGCGGCGCCAGGATGGGTGCTGGCGGCACGGTCCATCGACACCAGCCACGACGGTGCCAGGGCGATGTCGTCATCGACGAAAGCCAGGAGTTCGCCGCGCGCCAGCTCGGCGCCGGCATTGCGCGCGGCCGCCGGGCCTCGGTTGGGCTGGCGATGAAGCGACAGCTCGAGCTGCCCGTCGCGAGCCGCGACCAGCGCCTCGAGGGAATCGCGCGAGCCGTCGTCTACGACGATCGCCTCGAATCCGACCCTCCGGGCGCTCAAGGGCGACGAGCGCGTCCAGGCAGCGGCCAAGCCCCCGCTGGCGGTCGCGGGTGGGCACGACGATCGAGAAGCGCGGCGCGGCCATTCAACCGCCTGCACCGCCGCCGGCTGCGGCGCCGGGTCGCGATGCCGCGCGAAGCCGCCGGGCTGGATCGTCGGCGGCGAGGTAGTCGAACCGGTGCAGCTCGACCTCGACCACCTTGGCCATCGATCCGGCCCCGCGCCAGTATCCGTAGCCCTCGCCGATCGACTGCACGATAAGCCCGAGGGCGATGAACGGCGCGGCCCGCTCGAGCGAGGCGCCCTGCCCGGCCCGCCGCGCGTGGCGCAACGCGCGGGGCATGCGCACCGCCGGGATCGCCCACGAGCCCAGCGCATAGAGCATCCGCCGGCTCAGCGGCCAGCGCCGGGAGCGCGCCGCGGCGTAGATCCGGCCGGCAAGCCAGCGCTCGGGAAGCCAGGCCCGGCCACTCGTCACGTTGACATGAGCGATGCGAGCCCTCGGCTCCAGCACCAGGCGCTGGCCCCGGCGGCGCAGGTCCTGGTGAACGGCGGTCTCAACCTCGAGCATCGCCTCCAGGTCATCGCCATAACCGACCAGGACCTCGCGGCGGTACGAGGAGTTGTGCCCGGGGAGGTCGGGCACCGCGCGCGCATCGCCGTCGCTCCCCGCCAGAAACGGGCCGTAATCCAAGAGGAGGTTCGCCCACGACAGGGGTCGCGGGTTCGCGTTGACCAGTACGGGTCCGATGGCCGCGCAGCGCTCCCGCGAATGGGCCTCGATCAGCGCCTCGGCCCAATCCGGGCCTGGGAACGCGTGCGTTTCGGTGAACACCACCGCCTCCGCCCGGGCGGCTTTGACGCCCTTTGCCTTCGCCGGCGCCAGGGCTCGCAGGGGCGTCTGGTCGATGAACCGGGACGCTGCCAGCCCGATCGGCATAGCGGCGGCGATCGCATCGTGGGCCGTGGCCGGTGCCACTACGACCACCTCCATCAGGTCCTTCGCCGTCTGAGCGTCGAGGCTCTCGAGCAGCGGCCCGAGCGACTCCGCGTTGTCCCCGACCACGATCACCGAGAGCTGCGGAGTCGCCGCGATCATCCCGGATGACCCTCGCCGGCGGGCGCAATCCGCACCGGGTCGACGCCGGCCAGCTCGATCGCCGCTCGCTCCTGTGTGGAGCGCGCCGCTGCGAGGGCCACGCGGACGGCCTCGCGACCCTCGGCGAGCCCGCTCTGGAGCCCGGCCTCGCCGCGGATGCAGGCAAGGAAATGGCGCCACTCGTTGGCGTAGGAGCGAACGTACGCCCCGCCCCGGGCGAGGTCGACGACCGCGTGCGGCAAGGAGCCCGCGACGGCTGTGGCGCGCGCCAGGCGGGTCCGTGGGCTGCCGCTGATCTCCTCCGGGCCCCGCACCCGCAGGCCGTCGAACGCGTAGAGGTCGAGGTCCAAGCGCCCGTCGCTGCCAATGACCATGACCTCGTTGGTGGCAGGGCGGCCACGAACCATTGTCGCCTCGGCGACGATGTCGCCGGTGAGGATCGCGCTCACCGCAGCGCGCCGGTCGTACGACCCCTCGACGGTCGCCACGGCCAGGACGCGGATCGCCTCGGCACCGCTGAGCAGCCGCCAGAGGTCGTACTGGTGCACCCCCACCTCCATCATCACGCTGCCCCGGGCCGCGCCATCGATCCACCGGCCATCGACCGGGCTCGACTCCCCGTGCACGCTGACGATCATTGTGCGAACCGTCTCCGGCTCCCCGATTGCCCCGGCCTCGATCAGCGTCCTCGCCCGCCGCACGAGACGGTGGAAGCGGAGGTTGTGGCCCACCATCGCCACCACGCCCATCCTTGCCGCCGCCTCGACCATCTGGTCGCACTCCTCGACGCTCGGCGCGAGCGGCTTCTCGATCAGCACGTGTTTTCCGGCGGCGAGAGCGGCCTCCGCAACCTCGGGGTGGCTGCGAGCGGGCACCAGCACGCCAACGCATTCCACCTCAGGGTCCTCGACCAGCGCATCGGCGGTGACGTGTAGCCGCTCCACGCCGTACCCGTTGGCGACCCGGCCGAGCGCCGCCGGGTCCGTGTCCGCCACCGCGACCACCTCGGCCGCCGAGATCGATTGCAGCGCCGGGAGGTGCCGCAACCGGGCGACCCAACCGCACCCGACCAAGCCGACCCGGACCGGTCGCCGTCGCGCGCTCCTCCCTGATCGCATCCCGGCAAGCGTAGAGCAGTCATTCCGCTCCGTAACCAGTGCAGACCGCCAGGGCCAGGTCGATCGCCGCGCGCAGCTCCCACGGCCGAGTGCAGGACGTGGGTGAAGAGGTGTACTTCGACTTCAAGCGTCGCCAAGGCTTTAGGCACGAGGAGATCGCCGACAAAGGTACGCAGCCTCCGGGGCGTGCTTAAGCCGCTTTCGGCTGACGACAACGAGGCGATGCTGAGGCGTGCTGGATTCGCCGAGATCGCGAGGGTATTTCGCTGGATGGTCTTCGACGGCGTGATCGCCTCCGTTTCACCGGTCGGAGCCGGGTCGCAGAGCTGGATGTTCGTCTCGGCGATCGTCGCGGGTCTAATCCGGCCTGGGCCGTGGGCGCCGGCGGGCAAGGTGCCGTAGGCGCTTGCCGTAGTCGTCGACCATCCGCTCGGCGTCGAAAAGCTTGCGCTGCCGCTTGCGTCCCGCCTCTCCCAGCCGCTCCCGCAGGCCCGGATCGGCGGCGAGGCGACGGAGCGCCCCGGCCATGGCGGCCTCGTCCCTAGGGGGCACGAGCAAGCCGGTCTCCCCGTGCGCGACCACCTCGTCGGCGCAGCCTACCGCGGTGGCCACCACCGGACGGCCGAGTGCCATGGCCTCCATCGGGCTTATCGGCGCCGCTTCCGCCTCGCTCGTGACGCACAGGACGTCGGCCGCCTGGATCAGGTCCCCGACGTCGAGCCGCTGCCCCAGCACGGCCACGGGGGCGCTCGACCGGTCAACCGCCCTCTCCACCGCCGCCCGCTCCGAGCCATCGCCGGCCATTACGCCCCGTACTGGAACGCCTTCACGCCGGGCCCGCGCCACCGCATGCACGAAGTCCGCCGGACGCTTCTCCGCCCGTAACATGGAGAGGAACAGGGCGCCGAGCTCGCCCTCGCCGAGGCCGAGCTCAGCCCGAAATTCGGAGCGCCTGCGCGTAGGGGCCAGCCGGCGGATATCGACCCCGTTCGGGATCACCACGATGCGATCGGGTCGATAGCGCCGTCGCACGAGCTGGGCGCGCTGCCGCTCGCAGACGGCCAAGACCAAATCGACGTGGGGAGCGATCAGGCGTACGAGCACCTCCTGGTGGGCTTTCAAGGGAAGGCCCGGCGCGCGGTGATCGGCCGTCGCGTGGGGGATGCCCTTCCGGGCCGCGATGACGCCGGCGACGAGCTGGGGGCCGGGGCCGTGGGAGAGCACGACATCCGCGGCTACGTCGGCGAGCCGTATCGCCCGCCGCCAGCCCACCAGGTCGCTACGGCCGCGCATGTGCGCGCAGCGCGCCTCGATGCCGCGGTCGCGCAGTTCCGACAGGAACTCCCCCTCGTCCTCCATCGCTAGCACCAGCGGCTCGAACCCCCTGTCCGCCAGGCCAGGGATGAGGGTGGACCATTGCCGCTGCCGCGCCGCCGACCCGCAGATGGGCGCACACGCACAGCAGGCGCATCAGCGTCGTGCGAGCTCGCTGTAAGGCGGGATCTCGGTATGCGTGACCGTGGCGGCGAGTCTAATTCCAGATGATCTACGAGGCTCGGGAGGCGCTGCGGCATCTCCACCGAATCCTCGCCCCCGAGGGAGTACTGCTAACCACGGCACACGGGATCAGCCGCGTGGCGCGCCGCGAGGGAGTGGACCCTTGGGGGGGAATACTGGCACTTCACGAGCCAGTCGCTGCGCCGGCTCTTCACCGAGCTCTTCCCCTCGGATCGCGTCGAGGTCGAGGTGTACGGCGCAGCGATCGCCTCCCTCCACGGCCTGGCGGCCGAGGAGCTCACCTCCGACGAGCTCGACTATCGCGACCCGGACTACGAGGTCCTGATCGCAGTCCGAGCGCGGAAACCGTAGAGCGCTGATCACCCGGGCTTCTTCTGGGATCGAGGCCGATGCCACAGGATCACTGGGGCCAAGCGGACCCGCGGGCCCCGAAGCGATCTGCCAGAGTTGCGGCGGTGAGGGTCGATCGGCACCTCGACTGGGACGGGTGCTTCAACGTCCGAGATCTCGGTGGTCTGCCCACCATCGCCGGTCGCCGGACCCGCTGGCGGGCGATCGTTCGCGCCGATGGGCTCGACCGCCTGACCGGGGCGGGGTGGTCGGCGCTGGAGGCGCACGGAGTCCGCACGATCGTCGACCTGCGCAACGACCGCGAGATCGATGCCGGACGTGGAGCCGCGCCCCGCCAACCTGACCACGGTGCGCGTACCGCTGGACGATCTCGCGGACACCGAGTTCTGGGAGGACGTGTGGAGCGATCGGCTCGAGGGCAGCCCCCTCTACTACCGCCCGTTCCTCGACCGAAAGCCCGAGCGCTGCGCCGCCGCGCTGGCAGCGGTCGCGCGGGCCGAGCCCGGCGGAGTGGCCGTCCACTGCGTCGGCGGTCGCGACCGCACCGGTCTCATCACCCTGCTCCTGCTGGCGCTGGTCGGGGCCGTCCCGGAGGAGATCGCCGTCGACTACGAGTTGAGCAGCACCCGCTTGGGTCGGCTGTGGGCCGTACGCGGGGAGCAGGACCCCGCCCCCGGGATCGCCGAGCGGCTGGCGCGAAGGGGCACGTCCGCCCGCGCCCTCCTGCTCGACCTCCTGGCGTGGCTCGACGCCCATTCCTACCTGCGCAGCGCCGGGCTGGCCGACGAGGACCTGAGCGCGCTCCGCGCCAGGCTTCTCGGGCCGTCGACTCCGGCTTTCGATCCTTTCCCCTCACATCTCGCCGCGAGCGGCCGAGCAGCGGCGCCCCGTCGATGACGGCGTCCGCTCCACCCAATGCCGATGCATACGTCATCTCCTACCCGAAGTCAGGTCGGACCTGGCTGCGAGTGCTCGTCGGGAAGGCGCTGTGCCTGCAATACGGCCTCGACCGGCGATACCTGCTCGACACGCTCGATCTGACCGGCGCCGCCGGCGTGCTGCGCACGGAGCTGCACCACGACCACAGCGAGCTTCGCGACGACCTCGATTACGAGGCACTGCCCGAGGACAAGCACGCCTATCGCGGCCGGAAGGTCATCTTCCTCGCGCGCGACCCGCGGGACGTGCTGGTGTCGAGCTACTTCGAGGCGACCCGGAGGGCGTTCCTGTTCGACGGCAAGCCGATCGCCTTCCGCGGATCGGTCGCGGACTTCGTCCGCTCCCCGGTCCTGGGCGCAAGAAAGGTGGCGGCGTTCTACGACATCTGGGCCCGAAACCGCGCGGTGCCCAGTGACTTCTTGCTAGTTCGCTACGAGCGCCTGCGCACGGCGCCAGCGGATGTTCTGCGCCAAGTTCTGCGATTCATCGGGGCGGAAGCGGACCACGAGCACGTCGCGGAGGCGGTCGCCTACGGCGGCTTCGGCCATATGCGCGGGCTCGAGCGGGCGAACGCATTCGAAGACCCTCGGCTGCAGCCCGGCGACCTCCGCGATCCGCAGAGCTACAAGGTGCGGCGCGGGCTGGTCGGGGGATACGTCGACTACCTGTCGCGCAAGGACATCGCCTACATCGACCGCGAGCTGGCGCTTCGGGGGTTCCCGTTCGCGCGTGGTGCGCAACGCCAGCACTCGCAACGGCGCGAGCGGCAGCAAATCCACCCAGTGCGTGGATAATCGGCCGGTTGCTCCGGAATGATGACGTGAAACCGTCGCTCCTCTGGCTCGCCTCCCACTTCTTCCACCCGTCCGGCCATTCGGACGAGGCGAGGGCCTTCCTACGCGCGCTGGAGGACGGCGGCTGCGCCCCCGCGGCGCGGCACGCCAAGGGCCGCTACCTGCGGCGCTCGAACGTCGAGCTGACGCCCGCGGATCGAGCGATGCTCGAGCGCCAGCTGGCACGGAAGAAGGGAACCCCGTGCGTCGCCGTCCACCACTACGTGCCGCGGCCCGGGCGTGGTCCGCTGGCCGGCGTTGCGAACGTGGCCCGGGCGATGTTCGAGACAGACCGCCTCCCCGACGGCTGGGCCAGGCTGCTGGAGAGCCAGCGCGCAGTCTGGGTGACCTCACGTCACAACCACGAGGTGTTCGTCAACGGCGGCGTCCCGTCGTCCAAGCTCCGCATGCTCGGACAGACGATCGACTTCGACGCCTTCCACCCCGGCGTGGAGCCCTATCCGCTCGGGGTGCCGGACGGGCACCTCGTGTTCTTGGCGAACTTCGACTTCTCCGAGCGCAAGGGCTGGCGCCAGCTCCTGCACGCCTGGACCCGGGCCTTCGACCGCCGCGATCCCGTCTGCCTGGTGCTCAAGACCGGCTCGGTGGTCCGCTTCGAGGCTGGGTTCGTGCGCGAGGCGATCCTCGACTTCCTGCACCGGCATCGTCGTCGTGGCGGAGATGCCGCCCGGGTCGAGATATTGGACCGCATGCTGCCGGCGGCTGATATCCCGCGTCTATACGCCGCAGCGGACGTCCATGTGTCGGCCTCGCGTGGAGAGGCCTGGGGCCGGCCGTACATGGAGGCGATGGCGATGGGACTGCCGACCATCGGGACCCGGTGGGGCGGCAATCTCGACTTCATGTCCGATCGCAACAGCTGGCTCGTCGGTGGCAGGCTCGTGCCGGTCGACGGCAACGCGGCGCTGCCCAATGGCCTCTACCGCGGGCATCGCTGGTTCGAGGCCGATGTCGATGAGCTGGCGCGAGCGATGCAGGAGATTGCGAGCGACCCGCGGGCCGCGAGTCGCAAGGCCGCGCGGGCGCGCCCGGAGCTGATCGCTCGCTTCGGCCCGCGAGCAATCGCGAGCCGCGTGCTGGAGCTCGCCCTGGAGGCGCTGGAGGAGCAGGGTGCTCCCGTCCCGGGCGGCTACGGCGTTCCAGCGTAAGCGGGGAGCATCATCACGAGCGCGCGCAAAGCGGCGACCGTGTCCCCGGGCGGAGCGGCCCCGCCGACGAAGCCGCTCCGGTAGGCCTCGAGCGCGGACTCGGCAACGGTCCTCGCGCCGGTCCCCCGCTCCGACAGCCGACCGGCGACGGCGGCGGCGGTCAACGGCAGCTCCGGGTCCCCCGCCTCGATGCTGTCCAGGAACAGGCCGGCGCGAGCGGCGGTCAAGAGCTTGGCGAGAGCACGCAGACGCGGCGGCGCCGCGGCCACCTCGGGCCAGTCGGGACGTCGCGACCAAGGCCCCGGACGCCCTGAGACCTCCGCGCGGTGCTCGGACACGGCCCGCCGCGCCCAATCGCGCGCGCACCAGCCCGGCACGTCATAAAAGCGGGCGACGTCCAAGCCGTCCGCGAGCGCAAGCGACACCGGGTCGGTGGGCTGGCACTGGACCGCGCGGAGATAGGAGCGGCCCCAGACACCGAGAGCGGGCAGGATCAGCAGGCCATCCGCCCTCAGCGCCGGATAGGGACCGCCGGATCGGGCCCGAGCGGCACGCCCGAGGTCCCTGGCGCATCCCGGATCGCCGGCGACGACCCGGAAGGCCTCGTCGGGTAGGGTCGGGTTGGCGAGCGCACGCCAGTCGACGAGCGGCAACAGCCCGGCGCACTGCCCATTGAGTGCCGAGCTACCGTCGTGGGCGGGAATCAGGGGCCGGGGCTCGGCTCCCGTGACCAGCCGCACAGAGGTCTGCCCCGCGCGGTCCAGCTCCTTCCGCAGGCGCCCCGCCACCCGCCCCGTCAGTCGCACGAAGGCCGGCAGTGTCTCGGCGAGTGGGGGCGCCGGGCCGCGTCCGAGCCGGTCGTGCAGCTCGAGCGCTCCGGCGATCGCCTCCCCTTCGTCGGGCAGCCGGACCAGGGCACGCCGGAGCACGTCGCGGCGCCGCGGAATCACCGCACCTTCTGTGAGCGCGAGCCAGATCCGAGCAGGCTCCGCGACGAGCTTGACGCACAGAGATGCCGACCAGGGCTGGTCCGGATCGGCCGCCACCTCGAAGGCGAAACTCCACCAGAACTGAAGCTCCTGCCAGGCAGCGATCCGCTGATCCTGGCGTGAGAGCGGACTGATGGGCGGCCGCCGGTCGGGGGCGCGAACCAAGCGCCAGTCCCGCGTCGGTCCGTACACCCCAGGCCGGGAGCGGAGCCCGAATTCGTCCATCGGGGCTGATCCGCGGAATGCCGGCCGGTCGGCGCGGGCGCTGCCGCCTGGGTCGAGTCCGTAGGTGAACACGGATCCCTTCATCGCTTCGGCCAGCTCCCCGTCCTCGTAGAAGGCGACGTCGGGAAGCAGATGCTCGCCGAGCGGAGGGATCACGCGGCACAGGCGCTGCCAGCGCCGCCTCAGGCGCATGCTGTCATCTCCCCTGCGGGACCGATCATCGGGGACGACCACCACGAGGTCGATGTCAGAGAGCCCGTACACCGGATCGTCCATCGCGATGCTGCGGGCGACGTAAGCCGCAGCGCCCCGCCTCCCGAAGCACAGATACGTGGCGACGATATGCGTCACACCTGCGTAAAGGGCTGCCCAGACCGGCCGAAGCGGGCCGCGCTCGGTACGGACAATGACCCGCTGCAGGGCGATGAGGGCCTTGCGACGCACAGCCTATGCGGACGACAGAGTCCGCATGTCTACGGGCACGCGGTTGGCGGATGCCTGGGTCGCGAGCTCCTCGGCGACGACCTGCTCCATCCGCGTCACAAAGCGCTCCTCGGAGAAACGCTCGGCGGAGGCCCGGCAGCTCGCCGGATCAAGCGGGCGGTCGGCCACCCCCCTCACCGCCGCGGCCAGCGAGGGCGCATCGACGTTGTCGACGAGGATGCCCGTTTGCGGGCTCCGAACGATGTCGATCGCCCCTCCCGCGCGGGGGGCGATCACCGGGATGCCACAGGCGTGCGCCTCCGCCATGACGATGCCGAAATCCTCAACCGAGGGGCATACGAAGCCCCGGCTGGAGCGATAGAGCTCGCGCAGCTCGGCGTCCTCGACCCACCCGGTGAACCGAACGTTCCGCGGGGCGCGAGCGCGGAGGGGATCGAGCCATGGCCCGCAGCCGGCGACCACGAGTGTCTCATCGAGGCCGCGAAAGGCATCGATCAGCGGCTCGAGGCGCTTTTGGGGAACGAGCCTGGACACGGTCAGGAAGTGCCGCCGGGTCCCGGCGGCCGGCGTGAAGAAATTCGTGCGAACGGGCGGATGGACGATCTCGGCTTCGCGCCCGTAGACGCGTTCGATCGCCGAGGCCGAGGCGGTGGACACCGTGATCAGCCGGTCGGCCCGCCGCATCAGCCGGGCGTAGTAGCGGCGCAGCACCGGCACCGCGGCAAGGAGCACCGGCCGCAGCGGCCGGCGCTCGCGTCGCAGGTAGAGCCGCGTCTCGCCGTAGAGCGCGGGCGGAGGCCCGGTGCTGTAGCAGACCAGCCGCCCGCCCGGCGGCGACGGCGCCGCCAATCCCCAACCGGCGGAGACGAGCGTCAGGACCACGCGCGCGCGCCCGATCGGCGCCGCGGCCAGTCGTCTCGCGTATAGCGGCCCGAGGAAATGCCGCTTGCGCCGGCCAGAGAGCAGCAGGCGGGTCCTCGAGGCGAAAGCAGGGACCCCGTGATCGTCGCGCACGAGGTCCGGGAAGTGGTTGGAGAAGATGGCGGCGGCGGGGAAGCGATCGGCCAACGCCTGCATCACCCGCTCCGTGCCGCCGCAGTCCACCGCCTCGGTGATGATCGCGAGCCCGTCCCCGTCCACGGCGTGATTATGCCCGCTGGTTCCGCGGCCACCGGCGGCCGCGGCGAGATTAGACTCGTGCGCCACGATCGCGCAGACCAACATCCAGCTCTACAACCAGCTCCGGCGCGCCGGCCTGACCGTCGAGGAGCTGGCTCTGGTGCACCGGTCCTACGAGCTGCTGGTCACCCTGTATCCCGGCTACTACCAGGCGGACGGCAAGCCGTTCGTGGCGCACGGCGTCGGGGTCGCGAGCATCCTGGCGACGCTGGGTCAGCCCGCCGATTTCGTGGCCCTGGGCCTGCTCCACGGTGTCTACGGGAACGCCGACTTCGGCGATGGCACCGATGGCGGCGCAACCCCCTTTCGCCGAAGCGTGGTGCGGGAAGCGGTCGGCTCGGAGCTGGAGCGGCTCGTCTTACGCTTCAGCCAGACGAGACTGCATCCAGAGACGATCCAGCGGGACCGGCGCGCCCTGAAGGACCTCGGCGAGGTCGACCGGCGGCTTCAGCTCGTGGCGGTCGCGGACCACCTCGAGAAATACATCGACCTCGGCGTCCTCTACTTCGGAGACGACGCGGACATCGTCGCCTGGACGGAACGGATCGGCAGCGATCTGGTCGAGATCGCCAGGGAGCTCGGGGAGCCACGGCTCGCCGAAATGGTCTCCACTGCCTTCGCGGAGGCAGAAGCCGAGGCCGAACGCGTTCCCGCCGAGCTCCGAGCGTCCGACGCCGCACGGCAGCTGAAGCTGGTGGTTCCGCGCTCCTGTAGGGCCCGCCTCCTACCCAGGCTGCGAGCGTCCGTCAATCGCCTACTGAGCGTCCGGGGGTGAAACTGCGCCCTGTCGAGCTGGTAGGCGTGGGGTATCTCGTCGGGAGCTCCGTGCCCCGGCTCAACGGCCAGGCCAGAGATCCTGGATCAGCGCACCGCCGTCGACGGGCCACACCGCCCCGGTCACGTAGGAAGCCTCGTCTGAGGCAAGAAACGCGACCACAGCGGCGACTTCCTGCGGCCTACCGGCACGCCTGAGCGGCACGTTCTCGTACATCCGGGTGCCTCCAGCCCGACGCCGCTCCTCCTCGCCGCGGACGTCGATCGCGCCCGGCGCGACGGCATTGACCCGGACGCCGTGGGCGGCAAGCTCCATCGCCGCCTGTCTGCTGAGCGCCGCCAGAGCTCCCTTGCTGGTCGCATACGCAGCCGCGCCTCGGAGGGGCACGAACGCGTGCATGCTGGCCACGTTCACGATCGAACCGCCGGTTCCCATGCGGGGTGCGGCCGCCCGGGTGGCGAGCATCGCTCCGGTGACGTTGACGGCAAGCGTTCGCTCCCACGTGGCGACGTCGGCCTCCAACAAGGCCTGGCTTCGCTGGTCGGCCGCGTTGTTGACGAGGACGTCGAGCGAGCCGATGGACTCGAGCATCCGCTCCACTTCCCCTGCATCGGCGACGTCGGCCTCCACAGCCTGGCCGCCGATCTCCGCCGCCAGCGCCTCCGCCCGCTCGAGCTCCTCGACGGCATTGATCCACACCTGCGCCCCGTCGTCGGCGAGGCGGCGGGCGATGGCCGCGCCGATCCCGCGCTGAGCGCCGGTGACGAGGGCCGTCTTGCCGCCGAGATCGCCCACGGCGCTAAAGCTAGTGGTACGTCCCAGAACGCGCCGAGTAGCATCCGCCGCCGTGCAACCGGTGCGGCTCGGAGCGGTGGGGTGTGGCTTCGTCGCAGAGCGGGTGCACCTTCCAGTCCTGAGCCGGCTGCGCGAGGTGGAGGTGGTGGCCGTTGCCGACCGCGACCCCGAGCGCCTCAGGAGCGTGGCGGACACATTCGGGATTCCGTCTCGGTACCCGGACGCGCACAGCCTGATCGCCGACCCCTCGGTCGAGGCGGTCGGTGTCTTCGTGCCGCCCGCCGAGCACGTGGCGCCCGCGCTCGCCGCGCTCGAGGCGGGCAGGCACCTACTCGTGGAGAAGCCCGTCGTCCTGTCGCTCGAGGAGAGCGATCGGCTCGCGGATAGAGCGGCGGCGTTCCCCGGCGTGGCCACCGTCGGTTTCAACTTGCGCTGGCTGGATTTCGTGCGACGGGCGCGCGAGCTCGTGACGCGGGGGGCGCTGGGCGACATCGAGGCCCTGCGCACGGTGATGACGAACGGTCGGCGCTTCGAATCAGAAGCACCCGAGTGGCGGCGCCGGCGCGAGCTCGGGGGCGGCAGCCTGATCGAGCAGGGCATCCACCATTTCGATCTCTGGCGCTTCCTGCTCGGCGCCGAGGTCGACCAGGTCTTCGCGGCAGCACACCCGGAGGATGCCGGCGCCGCAGTGACGGCCCGCATGGCGAACGGGGTGCTCGTCCAGACAACGCTCTCCGAGCGGACCACCCCCACCCACTCGATCGAGCTTCTGGGAACCAGGGCCTGCCTCCGCCTGGGCGTCACCCACTTCGACGGATTCGAACTGCTGCCCGCGGCGCGGGAGGACTCCGCGCCCCGGTCGCGGATGCGGCGGGCGCTCGGCACGCTCCGCGGCCTTCCGCGCGGGCTGGCCGAGCTGCGGGCCGGCGGCCACTTCGCGACCTCGTACGCCGAGCAGTGGCGGCGGTTCGCCGCTGCCGTGCGAGCGGGCGAGCCGATGGCGCCGACTTTGGAGGACGGCAGGCGGGCGCTCGAGATCTCGCTCGCCGTGGTGGAGTCGGCGTCCGCGGCGGCTCCCGTCAGGCTGGAGGCCGGGCAGCACTCGGGCGGCGTGGGGGTCGCCCGCTGAACCCCTCCCCACCACGCGTCCTGGCCCTCGGGCTCGACGCTGCCGACGGTCCCCTCGCACTCGAGTGGGCAAGAACAGGCCGCCTGCCCGTGCTCGGGGGGCTCCTGCGGGAGGGCGCAGCCGTGCGGCTCCGCTCCCCTGGCGACCTGTTCCCGGAATCCCTCTGGTCGACGATCGCGACTGGGAGATCGCTCGGCTCGCATGGGACCTACAACTGGCGCATCATCCCCCGAGGCGAGTACTCGCTCAAGTGGGCGCCGAACGGCGTCGGCACCCCCATCTGGCGCGTGATGCGCGAGCACGGTGGCGACGATGGCGCCGTGCTGGTCGACATCCCCTACACGGAACCGCTCGAAGACGACGGCGTGACGGAGCTGATCGGCTGGGGCCAGCGCGGATCATCGCTCGAGACATCGTGGCCGCCGGCACTCCTGGAGCAGGTTCGCCGCAGGCACGGCCGCTACCCGCAGTGGGTTCACGTGCACTTCCACCGCCGGCCGGTCTCCCAGCGGCGGCTCTTGCGGACGTTGGAACAGATGGCCGCAGCTCGCACCAGGCTGATCGCGGAGCTCATGGGCGAGCGACCGTGGTCGCTCTGTATGGCCTGCTACGCGGAGCCGCACGACGGGGGGCACGAGTTCCACCGCTATCTCGACGGCGGTGGCTGGGGGCACGGGCGCCGCCGGGCCAACGGATTGGAGGACGGCCTCATGCGCCTCTACCGTGCCGTCGACGCGGGAGTGGGCGAGCTCATCACCGCCGTGAGCCAGCCCGTGAACGTGCTCGTCTTCTCGGGAATGGGGATGCGGCCCAACACGGTCGGTGAGCGGCTGCTCCCGCGCATCCTGGTCGGGCTCGGGTATCAGGTGCCCGCGGCGGGGCAATCGGCGACCTCGCGCGCCCTCGGCCGGCTCCGGGGCAGGTTGCCATGGTCCATCCGCCACTTGCTCCACCTGCGGCTCTCGCAGCCCGCGCGGGAGGCGATGATGGAGCGGCTGTGGCTCGACGCGACCGACTGGAGCCGCAGCCGGGCCTACGCCGCCGAGGAGCCGGGCGTCGGCTACGTGCACCTGAACGTCCGCGGCCGTGAGCCCTGCGGCATCGTCGAGCCTGGAGGTGAGTACCGGGCCCTGTGCGAGGAAATAGCGGCGGAGCTCTACTCGCTGCGCGAGGTCGACTCAGGGGAGCGGGCGGTCGAAGAGGTGGTGCACCGGAGCGATCTGGTGAGCGGCCCGGAGGCCGAGTCGCTGCCGGACTTAATCGTGCGCTTCTCGCAGGAGCGGCTGATCGCCGCGGTGCGCCACCCGCGCCTCGGCGTGGTTCGCGAGGACGTGCGCAACATGCCCTACGCCGAGCACAGCGACGAAGGCTTCCTGGTCGCGGCGGGACCGGACATCCGACCGGGCGCGGAGCTCGAGGCCGACGTGGAGGACCTGGCCCCGACGATCCTCTCGTTGCTCCGCGTGCCAATTCCGGCCGCGGCTGACGGCAAGCCCATGAGGGAGCTGCTCACGCCGAAGGCGAGCTAGCCGCCTCGGCAAGCAGCCGGCGCAGAGTCGCGGCGGCGCGATCCCAGCTCAGGGGAGCGACCCGGTGCCGCGCCCGAGCTGCGAGCTCGCCGCGAAGGGTGGGATCGGAGATGAGCTCAACCAGGTGGTCGGCGAGCGCCGCGGCGTTACCTGGCGGGAAATACCAGGCGGCATCGCCGAGCGTCTCGCGGTGCGCCGGGATGTCGCTCAGGACGACGGGTGAGCCGCAGGCCGCCGCCTCGACCGCCGGGAGCCCAAAGCCCTCGTTACGCGATGTCACGACGGTCGCGGTGGCGGTGCTGTAGAGCGACGCGAGCGTCTCGTCGTCGACGAAGCCCGGAAGCAACACGCTTTCCCGCGATCTCCGTCGCTCGATCCGCGCCCTCACCGCGACCGCCGCCGAATGCGCGGTGTCCTCTTCGAGCGGGCCGACGATCACGAGCGGCGGGCAGCGGCGGCCGGCGGCGGCGAGCTCGGCCCTGGCGTCGATCAGGGTCTCGACGCTCTTGTGGGGATTGATTCCGCTTGCGTAAAGCAGGAAGTCACCCGCGGCGATGGGCCCGAGATGCGCGGTGGCCAAGCGAGCCGCGCGCCGCTCACGCGGCCAGAAGACCGGGTCGGGAGCCTCGGGGACGACCTCCAGCCGCTCGACGGGCAGGCCGAGATGGCGGACGAGGTCCGCTCGCGCCGCCTGCGAGACCGTGAACACGCGGGCGGCGGACCGGAGAGCGACACGCTGCTTGACGCGCCAGGCGGCCCGCGCCCGGCGGGTTGGCAACATGGTCGGTCCGAATCTGGCCACGTTGGCGTCGTGCAATCCGAGAACGCTCGGCGTCCCGATCGCGGGAAACCAGCTTACGAGCGAGGGGAAGAGGAAGGCGTCGTACTCGTAGCGATGGGCGGCGGCGGCGAGCCGGAGGAGATCGCGAGCCGGCCGGGTCCGGTATGAGGACGGGTCGCGCAGCCTCCACGCCGCTCTATCGGCGGGAAGGTCGACGCCGTCCAGGGCGCGCTTATCGGTGAAGAGGACATAGCGCGACTCGCGGTCGAGCTCGATCAGGCGACGAACAGCGTTGCGGGCAAAGCGCCCGTCGCCGTGCCTGTTGCCAAACGCGGTCGCGTCGACGCCCACCTGCATCGGCTCGTCACACTACCCGCCTGACCCAGACCGTCCTATTTCTCCACCCTTCCGCGAGCAGCTACGGTGCCGACCGGCAGCTCGAGGCGATCGCGACTGGGATCGACCGCGCTCGGTTTCGCCCGGTGATCGTGTTGGGGGGAAGGAGGCCTGGCTGAACGCCTCCGCGAAGCCGGCGTGGAGGTGCACGTCCGCTCCCTTGCCGTTCTGACCCGCCGTATCGCCTCAGGCCGGGGGGCGGCGTCGCTGGCGCTGAAGGTGGCGCGCGACCGCGCCGCCGCCGGTGAGCTCGCCCGCCGGCGCGGCGCGGCGATCGTCCACACCAACACTTCGACGATCCTCTCCG
Organism: uncultured Actinomycetes bacterium; assembly: GCA_963829735.1. Lineage (GTDB taxonomy): Bacteria > Actinomycetota > Thermoleophilia > Solirubrobacterales > 70-9 > AC-56. Next base: position 204,565 of record CAWHJT010000001.1, on the reverse strand, counting down.
GCCACGCCGTGGCGAAGCGCGCCGGCGCGGCCCATCTGCAACACGTGCGCGAGATCTACGGCGACAGCGCGGGCAGGGTCGGCGTCTTGCTGTGGCCGCTCTACAGGAGGCGTCTCCTGCGCGCGGACGCCCTGGCATGTGTGTCGCGCGCCGCGGCCGCTCAGTTCACTGGCCACGGCCGCGCGTTCATCCTGCACGACGGGCTCACCAGGATCCCGGGGCGGGTCGAGCGAGAGGAGGGCCGACGGGCGCTCGGGCTCGATTCCGATCGCTTCGTGGTGGCCGTGGTGGGGCGGGTGAGCGACTGGAAGGGACAGCAGGTGCTGGCGCGCGCGCTGGCCGAGCGCCCGCTCGCGGAGATCGGGGCTGTCGGCATCTTGGCGGGGAGCCCCGCGGCGCGGCAGCTCCACCACGAGAGAGATCTCCTGACCCTGCGCACCCGGCTGGGGCTGGGGGAGCGCCTCCGGCTGCTCGGCTTCCGCGGCGATCTCTCGACGGTGTTCGGCGCGGCCGACGTTGTGGCCTTGCCGTCGACGCATCCCGACGCATTCCCCAACGCCGCGCTGGAGGCTGCGGCGTCCGGTGTCCCCATCGTTGGGGTGGACGCGGGAGGGATCTCGGAGATCGTGCGCGACCGCGAGACCGGTAGGCTCGTGCCGGCGCCGGACCCCCGTGATCTGGCCGTCGCGCTGCGCGACCTGGCCGACGAACCGGCCCGTGCGACGCGTCTCGGGAGCGCGGCCGCCGCCGAGGTTCGCACCCGCTTCGGACTCGGTCGCATGCTCGCCGCCCTGGAGGACTCATACGAACGCCTCCTGGCGGGCAGCAGCGCCCGCCCGGCGAGACACTGGTCGCGGTGATGGGGTCGACCCACCGGCGCTGGCGAGGCTCCCAGACCTTGGACTAAAGCCCCAGCGTCTTGGCGATGATGTTGCGCTGGATCTCCGACGTGCCGCCGTAGATCGTCGAGACCAGCGTCTGGCGCACGAGGCGCTCCATGTCGTACTCGGACGAGTAGCCGTACCCGCCCATCATCTGCATGCCCTCGAGTGACGCCTTCTGGGCGGTCTCGGTGACGAAGAGCTTCACCATCGAGGCCTCGCGGGGCAGCATGCGATCGGGGTCCTCGTCGACCTTCGCCGCGACCCAGTGGGTCATCAAGCGAGCGGCCTCGAGCTCGGTCGCGAGGTCGGCCAGGCGGTGCTGGAGTGCCTGGAACGAGCCGATCGGACGGCCGAACTGCTTGCGCTCCTTGACGTAGGCGAGGGCGTCGTCGAAGGCGCGCTCGCCGATGCCGAGCATGGTGGCGGCGAGGATCAGGCGCTCGACGTTCAGGCCGGCCATCAGCTGGGTCCATCCTTGGTCGACGTCTCCCAGCAGCGCGGACTCCGAAGCCTCGACATCGTCCAGGTAGAGCTGGGCGGTCTCGCGGCCGCCGAGCGTGTCGATGGGGTCGATCTGCAGGCCTTCGGCGTCGGTCGGGATCCAGATCATCGACAGACCCTGGTGCTTGTCGTCCCCCTTGGTGGTGCGGCAGACGACCAGGATGTGGCGCGCGATGCGCGCGTTGGAGCAGAAGACCTTCTGGCCGCGCAGGACGAAGCCGCCGTTCACCCGCTCCGCCGAGGTCGTGAGCGAGCCGACGTCGGAGCCCGCCTCGGGCTCGGTCATCGCGATCGCCTCGACGTCACCCTTGGCGATGCCGCCGAGGACGTCGGCCTTCTGCTCGTCCGTGCCGAACCGCTGCGTGGCGCCGGCGACGATCAGCGTGGTCGCGTAGCCGCCGATCGGCGCCAGGCCGCGCGAGGTCTCCTCCATGAACAGGCAGGCGTCGAGCATCCCGCCGCCGGAGCCGCCGAACTCCTCCGGGATCGTGACCCCGAGCCAGCCGAGCTCGCCCATCTTCCGGTACAGCTCGTCGTTGTGGGCCTCGGTGTAGCCGTTGGTGAGCGCCTCCCGCTGCTCCTGGGTCCCGCACTCGCGCTGGGCAGAAGTCGCGAATCGCGGCGACGAAATCGGTCTGTGCGTCGGTGAGGGCGAAGTCCACGGGGCGGCAGTCTAGGGTCGCGGCGCGCGGCGGGACGTCCGGGCTACCCGCGGACGGGCAGGCGCAGCCGCAGGCGCTTGACCTCCACCTGGAACTGGCCGTTCGACGGGCGCGCGTAGGGCGCGTCCGAGCCCAGGAGCTCGAGGCGCGGGGTGTGGCCCTTGGCGAATCGCCACGACGCCGGATGGAGCTGCCAGCCGTTGCGCGCCGTCGTGCGGGCGGTAGGTCCCGCGCGCGACCAGGGTCTGCTCGGTGCCGTCGCGAGAGACATCCCAGAGGCGAGCGGCGATCTGGGCGTTGGCCGGGTTGGCGCCGCCGACCGCCAGCCGGGCATGAATCGCCGGCGCGCCGAGCACGGTCGTCGCGCGGCGGCGGGCCGGAGGTCGTAGGTGGCGGTGCCGGGCTCCGGGCGAGAGGACACGCTCGCGCAGGCGTCACCGCCTCCCGCGACAGGATCGAGGGCGGCGCCGACGCTGGGGTCCCCGCCGGTCGAGAAGATCGTCTGGGGCTTCGCGGATTCGAAGCGGACCGCGCGATCCGAGAGAAGGTCGAAGTCTGCGGGCGTGGAACGGACCGCGCGAGCGCGCGCTTCGCGGGCAGGTGTCGACGTAGGCGGTGACTCCCTGGCGCGGGCGGCCCGATCGGCCGCGAAGGTAGTGGTCGAACCAGGCGTGGATCGCGTTCAGCAATCGGGTTCGCTCGCGCGGCTTGTTCGAGGCCCGCTGGTGGCCGAGGTCACCGAAGAGCAGCGACATCGGCGAGCCCGGGTAGCGCTTCGCCGTCCGGTTGGCGAAGCGGAGCGCCTCGTCGACCGGGAAGAGGTCGTCCGTGAAGCCGCTGCTGACGAACAGCGGGGCGGGCCGCACGCCGGCGTTGATGTAGTAGGCCGAGTGGTAGCGGCGGAGCTGGTTGACGATGAAGTCGACCTCGCCGCCGCTGTACGGCTCGCCCTGATCGGTGCGCCTCACCCAGGCGGTGACGTCGGCCTCCGGGTCGGTCCCGGGCGGCGAGAGGAAGCCCATCGGCCGACCCGGGACGAACGGCTCGCCGATCGGCTGGCCGGGGCCTGTCGCGGTCTGCGCGGCCGCGAAGATGCCGTTCACGAACGACGCCTTCTCGACGCCGACCGGCGAGATGCTTGCGTTCCTCGGAGTGACGCCGTTGGCGCGGGTGAGACCGTTGGGCGCCGCGGCGTAGATGAGATCGGTCCAGGGGATCACCGGGGCGGCGGCGGCAATCCGCAGCGGGGTCCCGTTCGGGCTTCGCCAGCGCACGAGCCTGCCGCTCGGCAGCATCACCCGGTCGCGAAGCGCGGCGAGCATGAATGACTGCCCGCCGCCGTAGGAGTCGCCGGTGACGCCGACGCGATGGGCGTTGGCCACGCCCTCGTCCACCAGGCGGCCGATCAGCGTCTGGGTGTCGCGGACCTCGTAGCGCGCGTCGGCGAGGTGGATGTAGCCGTTCGCGCAGTCGACGGGGTTCACGGCCCTGGATTCCGGGGTACCGCACGAGCCCCACAGCCCCCGGGCCGTGTAGGTCAGAACCGCGTAGCCGTCACGCGCCCAGTCGTAGGCGTTGTCGGTGTAGGCGGTGGACTTGGGGTCGAGGTACTCGTACTTGCTGTTGCCGAAGCCGTGGATCTCGGCGACCAGCGGGAGGTTGCGGGCGTGGGCGGACGGGAGGGTCACGGTCGTGTCGAGCGGCACCCCGTCCCAGGTCTTCGCGAGTCCCGAGCACTGGTAGACGCCCTCGGCGCTCCTGCAGTCGGTCAGGCCCAGCGGCGCCCGTGTCGCAGCGCCGGCACTCTCCGTCATGGCCAGTGCCAGGACGCACGCAATCAGCGCCGCGGCCCCGAGGGGTCTCCTCGCCCTCATGGCCTGATTATTCGCGGCGCGGCCCGAGCCGGCGCCGGTTCCCCCTCAGGTCGAGACCCACCCCCCAACCCATGGACGCCTCCACTTGGTGCCGACAAACGAGCGATGTCGGCAACTGGAGGCAGCGCGGCACGCCTAAGGCGGCCTAATCCCGAGCTGTCTCGGGTCGCGCGCGCGGGTTCCGGGGATCGGGGCGACGGGCGGGATGCCGAGCGGTGGTCGGCGGTCGAACCCGACGAGGGCTCGGAAGCCCGGAGTCGGATTCGAACCGACGACCCCCTCCTTACCATGGAGGTGCTCTGGCCTGCTGAGCTATCCGGGCGAGCGGCTCACGATAGCGCCGGGTGCTCTCTCGAGCTCGAGCCCCGTCGGGGCTCATTGCGAGGAGCGACGCACCTCACGTATGGTTGGGGCGATCGGCGACCAGCTAAGGAGGGCTCATGCGAGGTAGGGGACGACGTTGGACGTGGCTCATCGCGACCGGCTTGGGGGTGAGTGCGTTCGTAGCATGGGCGGCGCTCGCTTCGGCGGCTCTGTCGGAGCACTCGAAGAGTGTGGACATTGCGGCCGCCGAGGATGGCACCGCGACAGCCTCCTGCCCGAAGGGCACCGAGGCCGTCTCAGGCGGGTTCGCCGCGCCCGGCTTCGACCCGCAGTTCGACGCGGCGTCGAACATCCCGTTCGGCTCACGCCGGACCGGCGACGACAAATGGAAGGTCGACGCCAAGAACTTCGGCGGTACCAGCGGCACGATGTCCTCGTACGTCTATTGCGACCGGCACGAGCCGGGCCTCGTCAAGGCGACGAAGACGACCAGCATCAACGCGAGCGAGAACGGCAGCGCTGCGGCGAAGTGTCCCCGCGGGAGCGAGGCGTTCTCCGGCGGGTGGCGGAGCCCGAAGAACGTGACGGGAGACAATGCGCTCTTCGCCTTCACCTCGAAGCGGGCGGTAGCGACCGCAAGTGGAAGGTCACGGCGTTCAACGACGACAACACGAACGCCCACGACCTGAAGGTGTTCGTGTACTGCGACAACCGGAAGCCGGGGCTCGTCGAGCGGTCGAAGAACACGACGGTCGCCAGCGGAGAGAAGACCTCGCTAAAGCCGAAGTGCCCGAACGGGCGGCAGGCGGTGTCCGGCGGCTTCGAGAGCGCCACAGTCAACACCGAGTCTGACGCGGCGTTCACGTTCGCGTCCCGCCGCGTCTCGCAGTCGACCTGGAAGACCTCCGCCTACGGCAACGGGAGCTCTGGGACCGACTCACCGATAACGGGGTTCGCCTACTGCGAGAACTAGCTTGACTTAGCGCAGGCCGAACGCCCGGAGCGCCTCGTCGGGATCGGCGTACATGCGCATGTAGGTCTCCTTGCCGTCCTCGACGGTCCAGACCTGGGCGAAATCCATGTCCACCTCGAGGCCGGTGGCCTTCGAGCGGCCGCTTTGATGGACGATCGCGACCACCTGGTTGTCGCCGGCGTCCAAGAGCTCCTTCAGCTCGAGGCGCCAGTCCTCCCAGGTGCCGGTCCAGTCGGCGAGGAACTGCCTCGCACCCTCGATTCCCTCGTACGTCTGGCGCTCAGGCCAGTTGCCAAAGGTAGACATGTCCCAGACGAAGCCGGGGCCGATGGTCTCCTCGCTGACGTCCCCGGTCTCGACGAAGGCGGCGTAGGCGCGCCGGACGACCTCGACGTTCTCAGCCGACATCGCTCATCGCCGACTCGAGAGCTGCGGCCAGCTCGTCGATGTCCTCGGGAGTCGTGTCCCAGGAGCACATGAGGCGGACCGTCCCGGCCGCCTCGTCCCAGACGTAGAAGGGCATCGCCGCGGGGAGTGCCTCGCGCAGGCGTTCGATCGCCGGGGCCGGGAGGTTCGCGAACACGCCGTTTGCCTCGACTGGATGGGCGAGCTCCACGCCGTCGATCACGGTGATCGCGTCCGCGAGCCGCCGCGCCATCTGGTTTGAGTGCTCGGCGTTGCGTTGCCACAGGTCGTCGCTGAGGAGGGCGTCGAACTGTGCCGCGATGAAGCGCATCTTCGAGGCGAGCTGGCCGAGCTGCTTTCGCGTGTACAGAAACGACTCGGCGAGCTCCGGGCGCAGGAACACGACCGCCTCCCCACCAAGGAGGCCATTCTTCGTGCCCCCGAAGGAGACGGCGTCCACGCCCGCGTCGGTGGTCACCTCCCGCAGGGACCCGCCGAGGGAGACCGCGGCATTGGCCAGGCGGGCGCCGTCGATGTGGAGGTAGATGTCGAGCGCGTGGGCGGCGTCCGCGATCGCCCGCGTCTCGTCAAGCGTGTAGACGGTCCCGAGCTCCGTCGCCTGGGTGATCGATACCACCCGCGGCTGCACCGCGTGCTCGTCGCCGCGGTGTGCCTCCCAGCGGCTGACGTCGTCCGGCGTGAGCTTTCCGCCCGTGTTGGCAACCTGGAGGAGCTTGATGCCGGCGATGCGCTCGGGCGCCCCGCACTCGTCGACGTTCATGTGCGCGACGTCGGTGCAGATGACCGCCTCGTGCGGCTCGGTGAGGGCGTCGATCGCCGTGACGTTCGCGCCGGTGCCGTTGAAGACGAAGAACGCGGCGGCGGACTCGCCGAAGTGCTCGCGGATGCGCTCCCGCGCGGCCGCCGAGTAGTCGTCGTCGCCGTAGGCGATCACGTGGCCCTCGTTGGCGGCGGCGATGGCCGCCAGAACCTCCGGATGGACGCCGGAGTTGTTATCCGACGCGAAGCCGCGAGCTGGGGCGGCGCTCACGGATGGAGTTCCAGCCGCTTGCCGTTCATCTTGGCGGCGGAGTCGCCGACGACGAAGCGGATCGCGTCGGCGAGGTCCTCGGCGGAGGTGAAGGTGGCGAACGCCTTCTCCGGGTTCGCCTCGCGCATGCGGGGGGTGAGGATCGCGTTGACGACGATGATGTTGGCGGTGGCGTTCGTGTCCTTGAGCGAGTCCGCCAGCGCCAGCGTCCAGCTCTCGGCCGCGGCCTTGGTCGCCGCGTAGGACGCGTTGGTGCCGTCGGGGCTCTGCGCCTGTGAGGAGGAGACGAGGACGAAGCGGCCGTGATCGCTGGCGGCGAGCTGCTCGTAGAAGGCGCGGGTCGTGTGCTGCACGGTGTGGACGAGGAGGTCGTGGAGCCACTCGTAGTCTGAAAGCGGCGTGGTGGCGATCGGGTCGCCGCCCTTCCAGCCGCCGACCAGGTGCAGCAGGCCGTCGATTCTGCCGAAGCGCTCTGTGAGCGCCGACACCCATTCGCGCGTGGCGTCCTCGGAGAGCAGGTCGACGGTGCGGCCGTCGAAGCGGTCCTCCGGAAGGGCGAGGTCGCTGCGGAGCTGGTCGAGCCGCTCCTGGTGGACGTCGGTGGCGGCGATGGTGGCCCCGTCGTCCGCGAGACGGCGGGCTACGGTAGGTCCGAGGCCGCCGGCGGCGCCGGCGATGGCGATCACGCGTCCGTCGAGCCCAGCCATCGCCGAGGAGCTTATTCGCACTACGCTCCGGCCGTGGGTGAGGAGAAACGACTGAGGCCGGAGACGATCGCGGTCAAGGCGGGGCGCGGCGAAGGGCAGCCGGGAGAGCCGCTCGCGCCACCGCTCGTGATGGCCTCCAACTTTCACGCCGGCGGTGAGCGGGCCTACGCGCGTACCGAGGGAACGCCCACCTGGCAGGCGCTCGAGGAGGCCGTCGGCGATCTCGAGGGCGGCGAGGCGGTGCTGTTCTCCTCCGGGATGGCGGCGGTGGCCGCCGTGCTCGAGACGCTGTCGCTCGGGGCCCGGGTGATCCACCCCACCGTCTCCTACCTGGGTGTCCGGAGGCTGATGGGCGACCACGCGCAGGCTGGGCGCATGGAGACGACGCCGGTCGACATCACGGACGCCGATGCCGTCATCGCAGAGCTCGACGGCGCCGCGATGCTCTGGCTCGAGACGCCGACGAACCCGATGGTCGGGATCGCGGATCTCGGGCGGCTCGCCGAGGCCGCGCGTGAACGCGGCATACCGACGGTCGTCGACAACACGTTCGCGACCCCACTGCTACAGCGGCCGCTGGAGCTGGGCTGCGACATCGTCGTCCACAGCGGCACGAAGCTGATCGGCGGGCACTCGGACCTGCTGCTCGGGATCGCGGTCGCCCGGGACGCCGCGGGGGCCGAGGCCCTGCGCGGCGTGCGGCACGACGCCGGCGCCACGCCGGGCGGGCTCGAGGCGTGGCTGGCGCTCCGCGGGCCTGCGCTCGCTGCCGGTCCGTCTCGAGCGCATGCAGGCGACGGCGCTGATGCTGGCCGAGCGGCTGCGCGATCACCCGGAGGTGCGCGCCGTGCACTATCCGGGCCTGGCGGACGATCCCGGGCACGAGCTCGCGAGCGGGCAGATGGACGGCTTCGGGACCATGCTCGCCTTCCAGGTGGAGGGCGGCGCGAATCAGGCCGACGCGCTGTGCGAGGGCGTCCGGCTCATCACCCACGCCACGAGCCTCGGCGGCGTCGAGACGCTGATCGAGAACCGCGCGGCCGCGCCGGGCGAGGAGCACCTCCCGGAGGGCCTCCTACGCGTAAGCGTGGGGTGCGAGCACCCCGAGGACGTCTGGGAGGACCTGGACGCGGCGCTTGAGGCGAGCGGGCGCTAGCCGCGATCCGCTTGCGCGGCGGAGGAAGACGCCGACGAGGAGTCGACGTTGAACCCGAGGCGATTCGAAAGGCCGAACCGCCCGCCCTTGCGGGCGTAGACGGCAAAGCGCCCCGGCGTCTCGAGGGTCGTCGAGACGGTCGCCTTTCCGCGGCGATCCGTGCGCGCACGGCCGTCCGCGAACCGCACCGTGGCGCCATGCACCGGCTTCCCGCCGCCTCTCGTCACGCGAACGTACACGTCGACCTTCTCCTCGCTGGATCCGCTGTTTCCCGAGACCCGCACCCTGTGCGGCTGCACGCTGTACCGCTCGCGGGCGGGGCGCTTGACGAAGTGAAGAAGGGCGCTCGTAGGGCCGAACGTGAGCGTGCAGCCTGAGTCGTCCGACGGGGCGATCAGCCAGTGCAGGCGGCCGCCGAGGCCGGAGAAGAGATCGAGGCCCTCGGACTCGCCGCAGAGGTGCTGTTCGAGCTTCAGCTTGCCGTCGCCGGTCTTCGGGTTGACCGCCCACACGTCGTAGTCGTGGTTCGACTCCCCGGCGATCAGCAGCTGGCCGTGCCGGAAGACCGCGCCGGACACGCCCGTGGGCGGGACCGCGTTCGGGAGCGTCTTGACCGGCTTCAGCTGCGGGCCTGAAGGGGCGGCGTTCGCCCGTATGACCTGGCTGGCGCGGTAGGCGATCAGGTCGTCGCCCGACGACGTCCAGATCAGCTTGCCATCGGGAGAGGTCTCGGCCCACATCGCCTTGGGGATGAACTTCGGGTCGAGCTGGACGTAGTAGCGGAAGGCGAGCGTTTGCGGGTCGGCGATGCCGAAGGCGCCCTTGCCGCACGTGTTCGAGGGGTCGGCGTTCGGCTTGTAGCACTCCATCGGGAGCACGATGCGGCCGCCTTCCCCGTTCAGCCAGGTGGGGTCGCCGACGTGGTCGTAGCCGATGCTCTTCGTGAGCTCCTTCGGAATCGCCTGTGAGACCCCGGCGGTCTGCGCGAGCTGCGGCGAGGTCTGCCACAGGCCCTGGAAGGGACCGATGAAGAACAGCTGGCCGTCCGAGGGATCGGAGGTGATGCCCTGCCAGTAGTCGTTCGGGACCGAGCTCGCCCCGGTGAGGAGCCAGCGGCCCGGGTCGCGAGCGGATGCGCTGGACGCGAGCGCGAGGATCGCGACCAGCATCGCCGCCAGCGCGATCGTCAGTGAACGACCCCTACCCACTGCTGCAAGGCTACCCGGGTTCGGGGTTGGGCTCAGATCGCGTCATCTGGGCGCGCCAGCGCCGGCTCGAGCTTCTTTTGGAGCTGGACGTAGAAGAGGCTGAGCGGGAACTCGTCCTCTTTGACCAGGTCGACGAGCTCCTTCGGCTCCTCCACCTCGGGGAGGTCGCGGTTGGCCTTCGCCCACACCGAGCCGTCCGCGGGCGCGACGTACGTGGACATGAGGTCGTGTGCGGCGATCCACTGGCCGAGCTTGGAGCGGTCGATCCCGGAGTGGTAGAGCTCCTGGACCTTCTCGCGCAGGGCGGCGACGCCGTCGGCGACGCGCTCCCACTCGATCGTCAGGTGGTTGTCGGTCCAGTGCAGGTAGCCCTCCTTGTGCAGGAAGGCGAACAGAAGCTGGCCGCCGAGGCCGTCGTAGTTGCGCTTGCGGCTTCCGATGACCGGGAAGCGGAACAGGCGGTCGAAGAGAATCGCGTACTGCACGTAGCGGGCGAAGGCGAAGCCCTCGGCCTCGAGCTTCACCGCCTCGCCAAACGCGGTGAGGTCGCAGCGGAGCTCCTCCAGGGAGTACATCCAGTAAGGGCTCCGCTGGCGGATCATGAAGGGGTCGAACGGGAGGTCGCCGTGCATGTGGGTGCGGTCGTGGATCAGGTCCCAGACGATGTAGGCGTCCATGGAGAGCTCCGGCGAGGTGAGCAGGCAGGCGGCGTCGGGCGGGAGGTTCAGGTTCAGGAGGTCGGCGGCGCTGCCGCAGACGCGGCGGAAGCGCTCGGCCTCTCGATCGCAGAAGATGCCGCCGAAGTAGCTGGGCGGGCGCTCGGCCGTTGCGAAGGTCTCCGGGAACAGCACGGCGCACTCGGAGTCGTAGCCCGAGGTGTAGTCGACGAAGTTGACGGGCACGAACTTCGGGTTGTCGTAGCCGGAGGCCTCGAGGTCGGCGACGAACTCGGGCCAGGGGACGCGCACGATCAGCGCCTCGAAGCAGGTGTCGCTGGAGGCGTTCTGTTTGTACATCGGGAAGACAGCCAGGTGCTCGATGCCGTCGCGGCGGTCGGCCTCCGGGTGGAAGGCCTCGATCGAGCGGAGGAAGTCCGGCTTCGTGAAGCCGGTGTTGGCCCAGTGGCGCAGGTCGGCGCGGAGGGCCTCGACGTAGTCGCGTTGGTGCGGGAAATGGCGGCAGAGGGCGCCGACGGCGGTGCACATGTCCTCCACCAGCTCGGCGGCGCGCGAGGCGTCGTGCACCGACACGTCGACGGAGCCGTCGGGCTCCTGCATCGCCCGGAGCTCCTCGGTGGCCTCCTTCAGCTCCGCCCAGTGGCGATCCATGGCGGCCGGGGAGTCGGTGACGGTCTCGAGGCCGCCGAAGGCGGGCTGCGCGGCCCAGTAGACGAGGTTCAGCCACAGCGCCTCGTTGTCGAGCTCGCCGATGCAGTCGTCGCCGAAGAGGTCGGAATCGGCGAGGACGACGACGCGGCCGGCGCCGTGCTGCGCGACCGCGGCGATGGGCGCGTTCGGCGGAGACGCCGTCGAGAAGGTGCGGGCGAGGACGTGGCCGCCGTCGTGGAGCGCGAGGGTGCCGGAGCGGTAGAAGCAGGCCTGGTGGACGCGAGCGAGGAGGTCGACCGTGTGCGGGCCCTCGGTCGAGCTCTCGCCCGCGCCGTTGGAGGCGTTGCCGTCGGCGAAGCCGTCGGCGAGGTCGGCGAGAACCCACGCGGGGGCACTGTGGTTGTGCTCGTAGTCCTGGACGGTGGCGTTTTCGACCTCGATGCCGAAGCGGGCGAGGAGGGCGTTCAGGTTGTTCCCGTACTTGTCCTGCTCGGTCTCGGCACAGACGATGAGCCCGCCGCCGCCGCGTACGAACTCGTCCACTGCGTCGAGCTCGTCGTCGCGCAGGGTCGGGCGCCCGGACTTGGTGGTCGCCTCCCACTTGGGGTCTGAGGGGTGGGCGATGACGACGACGTCGGCGCCGGCGAGGGTCTCGCGGGTGAGGGGCCGGTCGGCGTTCGGGATGACGTCGAAGTCGCGATCGGCCAGCCCGCCGGCGGCGAGCGCGTAGGAGGAGTCCTCGGGGTGGGCGGGCTGCATCTGCTCGGCCAGCTCGCGGCGGATGGTCCACGCCTCCGAGTGGGACTCGTCGAAGAGGACGCGGGCGACCTTTGGCTGGGCGAGCGTCTTCACACCTGCTCCTTTCTCCGCGGCGATCGGCATCTCCTACACGGTACGGCGCCTACGGAGGTCGTCATCCCCAATTCGATGCGATTTACCGCAATAATCCTGCGGATGGACGAGCTAGATAAGCGGATTCTTGCGCTCCTCGTGGAGGACGGCAGGCGCACCTACGACGACATCGGGCGGCGGGTGAATCTGTCGGCGCCGTCGGTGAAGCGGCGGGTGGATCGCCTCCGCGAGACCGGGGCGCTCGAGGGGTTCACCGCAGTCGTTGATCACGGCGCCATGGGGTGGAATACCGAGGCGCTCGTGGAGCTGTTCTTCAAGCCGGGAACGCAGCTCGATCAGGTCGCAAGGATCCTGCGCGAGCACCCGGAGGTCGTGGAGGCGTGGAGCGTCACCGGGGACGCCGATGCGATCGCCCGGGTTCGGACCGAGGACAACGCGACGCTCGAGCGGCTGATCATGGACCTGCAGCGGAACGGACTGGTGATCCGCACGCGCTCGCAGATCGTGATGTCGCGGCTGGTGGGGCGGGTGGGGGAGTAGTCGCGCCCCAGCTGCGAACTGCCCTTCGATCGGAGCACCACGTCTAGTCGATCGGAGCACGAGGTCTAGTCGATCGGAGGATTGACTCCTGGCCCCGCGGGGGCGAGGATCGCGTGCACGGGCCAAGGGGCTTTACGGAAGGAACCCGCTTTGACCGCATTCGTAACCGGCTGCGGCTGCGGTTGGCTCGAGGCCATCGCAGTTTCCGCCGGCAGGCGCTCACTCATCTTGGCTGCGTGCTCTTTGGCGCTGTTCGTGACCGTCGCCTCCGAGCGCCCCGCATGGGCGGACTCGCCTCCACCGACGAATCCGATCCAAGTGGAGAACGCGCACCCGGGCACCGCCGCTTGGACCACATCCGCCCCCTCCAGCCCGTCCGCCATCGAGGGCTACACCTCGCAGGCTAGCGTCCTCCCGGGCGACTCGGTCGGGCTCCACGTCAGCACCAACCCGGCGGCTCCTTACCGAATCGAGGTCTATCGCCGGGGCTGGTACCAGGGGTTGGGAGGAAGGCTCATGTCGTGCATCCCATCCTGCCAGGGCAGCGAGCAGGGATCCGCCCAGCCCTACCCGACGCCCGATCCCACGACCGGACTGGCCCAGGCCAATTGGCCGGTGACCGACACCGTCAACGTCGGCTCCGATTGGACCAGCGGCTACTACGAGATCAAGCTGGTGCTCGCAGGAGGCCCTGACGCCGGCAGGTCATACGCCGTGCCATTGATCGTCCGCCAAGCCCCCGACCAAACGCCATCGCCGATCCTCGTCCAGGCCTCGGTCAACACGTGGCAGGCCTACAACAACTGGGGCGGCAAGAGTCTCTACTCCTCCAACAGCACCGACTCACAGGCGGCCGTCAAGGTCTCCTTCGATCGCCCCTACGCAACTGGGGACGGCCAACTGGACGCCTGGGAGCCCCGGCTTATGCGGTTCCTGGAGAAAAATGGCTACGACGTCTCCTACACGACCGATGTCGATGCCGCTCAAGACCCCGGGACGATGCTGGGGCACAAGCTCGTCATCGACAGCGGCCACGGCGAGTACTGGACCAAGTCCATCCGCGATGGCTTCGAACAGGCGCGCGACGCAGGGGTGAATCTCGGCTTCTTCGGAGGGAACATCGGCTACTGGCAGATTCGCTACGAGGACTCCAGCCGCACGATCGTCGAGTACAGAAGCGCGACGGCGGATCCGAGTCCTGATCCCACGACGAAGACGACGGCCTTCAGATCCTTGCCAACGCCGCGACCGGAATGCACCCTGCTCGGCGTTCAATATCAGCATGGCGGGGGCGCCCACGACTACACGCCGGTCGTCAGCGCCCTCGCGGACCCGTGGTTTTCGGGGACGGGGCTCTCGGGCGACTCGACCATCGGGAACATCGTCGGATACGAGTTCGACGGGATCGAGCCCGGGTGTGAGCCGGCGACCGCGCCGGGTACCGGCGTCGCCGACCTCTTCCACTACGCAGGAGCCTCACCGGAGCCCAATGCGGACGCCGTCAGCTACGAGGCACCATCAGGCTCGCGGGTCTTCTCGGCGGGCACCCTGAATTGGAGCCTGGCCCTGGATCCCGCGTTCCCGTGGGCGGACCCCGGAATTCAACACTTCACCGAAAACATGCTCAACGACCTGTCCGAGCGAGTGCCCGAAACCGCGATCGACTCAGCTCCGGGAAGCTTCTCGCGACCGAATGCCACATTCGGCTTCTCCTCCTCGGACCCCGGGGCGTCCTTCGAATGTCGACTCGATTCCGCCTCGCCCGGCGACTGGTCCAACTGCTCGTCGCCGAAGAGCTACGAGTCGCTCCCCGAGGGTCTGCACACCTTCGAGGTCAGAGCGCTGAGCCCGTGGGGACTCACCGATCAAACCCCGGCCTCGCGCTCGTTCACGGTCGACGCCACGGCCCCCGAGACGACGATCACCTCCGGCCCCTCCGGGGCGACCAGCAACCGGACCCCGAGCTTCGGCTTCGGCTCCTCCGAGGCCGGCTCCTCGTTCGAGTGCAGGCTCGACTCCGGCGCCTGGGCTGCCTGCACCTCGCCGCGGACCACCGCGGCGCTCGCCGACGGCGCCCACAGCTTCGATGTGCGGGCGACCGACCAGGCCGGCAACGTCGACCGACCCCGGCCTCGCGCTCGTTCACGGTCGACGCCACGGCCCCCGAGACGACGATCACCTCCGGCCCCTCCGGGGCGACCAGCAACCGGACCCCGAGCTTCGGCTTCGGCTCCACCGAGGCCGGCTCCTCGTTCGAGTGCAGGCTCGACTCCGGCGCCTGGGCGGCCTGCACCTCGCCGCGGACCACCGCGGCGCTCGCCGACGGCGCCCACAGCTTCGATGTGCGGGCGACCGACCAGGCCGGCAACGCCGACTCGACCCCGGCCTCGCGCTCGTTCACGGTCGACGCCACGGCCCCCGAGACGACGATCACCTCCGGCCCCTCCGGGGCGACCAGCAACCGGACCCCGAGCTTCGGCTTCGGCTCCACCGAGGCCGGCTCCTCGTTCGAGTGCAGGCTCGACTCCGGCGCCTGGGCTGCCTGCACCTCGCCGCGGACCACCGCGGCGCTCGCCGACGGCGCCCACAGCTTCGATGTGCGGGCGACCGACCAGGCCGGCAACGTCGACCCGACCCCGGCCTCGCGCTCGTTCACGGTCGACGCCACGGCCCCCGAGACGACGATCACCTCCGGCCCCTCCGGGGCGACCAGCAACCGGACCCCGAGCTTCGGCTTCGGCTCCACCGAGGCCGGCTCCTCGTTCGAGTGCAGGCTCGACTCCGGCGCCTGGGCTGCCTGCACCTCGCCGCGGACCACCGCGGCGCTCGCCGACGGCGCCCACAGCTTCGATGTGCGGGCGACCGACCAGGCCGGCAACGTCGACCCGACCCCGGCCTATAGGCGGTTCAAGGTTGACACCCACCGCCCAATCTCCACGGCCGCCGGCCCCGCCTCCTCGAGCGGCTCGCCGTTCCGCGTCAGGTACGCGGCGTCCGACGCATCACCCTCCTCCGGGCTGGTGACGGTCGCACTCTGGGTGCACCGGCCGGGCCAGACGGGCTATTCAAAGGCGGCCACGGACGCGACGCCGAATACCACGCGTTTCTTCTCCTACAGGCCGTTGGCCGGCGCCGGGACCTACCGCTACTTCACCCGGGCCAACGATCGGGCGCGAAACCAAGAGAGGCCGCCCGCGACGGCGGACGCAGCCACGGTCTTCACCCCGTAGCGTCTCGCAGCCCAGCCGGTGCGCGATCCGTGTGCCCGGCTAGCCGATCAGCGCTCGGTGGATCGGCCCTCGCCCCAGACTAGGGCACGTACGGCAGCTGGCCGCCGACGTCGCACGACTCGTGTCCGCTAACGGCGTGGACGATCTGTCCGTTGAACACCCACGGGGTGAAGAACGAGAGCTTCTCGATCCCGGCGCCGCTGTCCGGCGAGAAGATCTTGTCGCCGAATCCGCTGGGCGGTGAGCTGCCCGGGCCATAGCCCTTGGCGAAGAAGTAGATCGACCTGATTGGGTTGCCGTTGTTGTCGTAGCCGGAGGTCGCCAGCATCTGTGCGTCGTCGCGCTGGTTCGACCAGCAGCCGTTCAGCTGGCGGGCGTTGGTGGCGTTGCCGCGAATCAGGTACGGATACGCGACGGGTACCAGCGCCTCGTAGGACCACTGCCCGGCGGCGCTGATCAGCTTGTTGAAGACCTCCTGATACTTGGCTTCGGTCGGCAGCTTCCAGTCGTCGTCCACGTGGTCGAACGCGGCCATGAGCTTCCCGTGGTCGCTCACGATGAGCTGCCCGAGGCCGTCGATCTCGAGCCGGGCCAGCTTGATGCGATCGAGGAACTGCTTTCCGAGCTCGTCGGCCTTGGCCGTGATGTCCTCGCCAAGGATCGGCTGGCCCCCGTCGTCACCGAAGTAGCTCGCGAAGGACAGAACGGCCGCGATTCCTGCTCCCATAGCGCCGATCGGTCCCGTAGCCAGGGCGAAGACCCCGGCGATGCTGGACCCGAAGCCGAGGCCCCAGGCACTTCCCTTGCCAGCGGGCTTCTGCACCGAGTCCCAGACGTTCTGGGCGATCTGCTTGAGGTTGACCGGAACGTCGCCCGTCGACGGCGCGACAAATGGCGCCTCGAGGTTGTGTAGGTATTCCTTCACCTGCGCGACCGCCGAGATCTCCTTTCCCAGCTGAGCCTTCACCCTGTTGAAGGTGTCCTCGCTGAACCCCGGGTCGCCGCCGGGGTAGTGGATCAGGTTGGCGAGGTCGTTGCTCTTTTGATGCCAGTCGGACGTGTAGTTCTGCCAGTAGCAGTCGCGCACGGTGGGGCAGCTCGTGGCGGTGTCCTTGCAGAAGTTGAGCCCCTTGCAGATGTAGTGCTCGGCCGCCGCGGCTTGATCTCGCGGAGCGCCCGGGGCGAGCTGCGGCCAGTCTTGGAGCGGCTGGTAGGCGATCTTCACGAGCTCCGAGTTCAAGCCGCCGTTCTGCTCGACGTTAGGCGTCGGTGTCGCCGTCACCGTGGGAACGAAGTCCGAGGCGCGATCGCGCGTGAGAATCCCTGTCAGGCGCGCCGGCGGAGGATTCGGGGCCGGGTAGGGGCCCTTGTCATACGCGGTGCTCGACTCGGCGGGGGGCTGGCCGGAGTCGACGCGGCCGACGATCGAGTATTGGGTGGTGCCGTCCAGTGCGTTCACGTACAGCCGGTTGGCGCCGAGGCGCGAGAGCGCGTCGACGATGCCCTGCCACTCGGGCCCCGCTGCCTTCGGCTGGCCGATCGTCTGGAGGAGCACGGTCGGCTGGCCGTCGTGCTCGAACTTGTCACGGAGGAAGCCGGCGACGGCGGCCTGCAGCGCCCTGTCCCTTCCCGAATCGGTGGAGTTGGTCACCAGGATGCTGTTCTCACGCACGGCCAGTGTCTGGCTGTCGAGGATGAGGACGTGGAAGCCCGCGCTGGCGCCCGCAATCCCGGAGCTCGAGAGTGAGGTCTCGTAGCGATTGCCGCCAACGGTCATCACGTTCTTGGTATCGCTCTCGACCGCCCGGGTGTCGTAGGTCGGGCGGTTGGAGGAGACGTAGTCGTAGACCTGCGTCGAGGCCAGCTCGACCGCCTCGTTCTTTTCGAAGTAGCCCGTGATGGCGCCTGACTGCGAGACACCAGCCCGCAGCGGGATCCGGTAGGTCGCGGCTCCGGCCGCCGCCCCGGGCATCCCGATCACGGAGAATGGCTCCCTCCCGGTGAGCGCGTCGACCTGTTCGCCGTCGAGGACCGGGACGCCGAGCTTCTTGAGAAACGGGATCAGGGCGTCGGGATAGCTCCTAGAGCTGCTGCGGCCGCTCACGATCATGAGTTTCTTCGGGTCGCTCGAGCCGACCGAGTACTTGTCGGCGATGCCACCGAGCTTGCCGATGCCCTCGTTGTCATAGGAGACGTTGCCCGACTCGACTGGGGCCAGCGTGGTGCGCTCGAGGACCGCGTACGCCAGGGTCTGCGCGTCGGTGCCGCCGCCGTAGGAGTGGCTGCCGACCGTGATCTCGCCGTTGGGGCCGAGCGTGTTGACCGGCACGCCGATCGGCGGATCGTCGGAGCTGACCGAGACGGTCGCCTTGTCGTAGGAGACGTGATTGCTCCCGCTGCGGCGCGCGGCGAGCTGGAGCACGTAGGTCCCCGGGGTCCCGGTCTGGAGGAGCGACCGTGGCCGGTGGCGGTGACGAAGCGTTGCATCGGCGCCGTCGGGCCTCTCCACGAGGCGCCAGGTCCGGTGGAGGCCGCGAACCGCGGCAGGGCCTGCCGGCTCGACCCCCATCCTGGAGACCTCGCCGACCATCGGGCCGGAGTCGGGGCCGGCCTCCGCCAGCAGCTGCGGGCGGCGGATTCGGATGCGCCGAGTTGCGGTGGCGGTACCGCTGCCCGCACGGGCGCGTACGCGCAGGCGGTTGCTGCCGGGGACGAGGCCGTCGCTCGCGCTCAGGTGCGCGAGCTGCAGATGGCCGCCGGCGAACTCGAATGGATCGCGGACCCGATGACCGTTGACGCTCAGGTGGAGGACGGCGTCGCCCCCGGCGCTCGCGGCGATGACCAGGGGGGCGCTCTTCGTGCCGACCCGCAGCGGGCCGATCGAGAGGTGCTCCGAGGCGGAGGCGGATGCCGGCGCGATCGCAATCGCTACGACGGTCGCCGTAAGAGCCGCGGAGGTGCCCACGGCGATCCTCGAGCGCATGACCTCTCGGCGGATCCTCGACTTCCTCTGGTCCGTGCCCACCCGTGCCTACCGCTTCAGATAGAGGTAGCCGTAGATCTCGACGTCGCCGTTGCTGACGCCGCCGATGAAGTTGAGGTGGAGCGGTCCCCCCACCTTGCCGGCGGGCTGACCGGGAACGTTCGGCGTGTAGAAGTGGTCGCCGTTCGGGTAGCCCTGGTCGTTTTGGGCGAAGGCGTCGGTGATCGTGTAGTCGGCGGACCCGGGGCCGGGCATGGTGCCGCCGAGGTGGGCGGCGCCCTGGCTCTGCCCGGCGCGACTGGCGAAGTAAATGACGGTGTGGTTGTTCCAGTTCCAGTCGAAACCGCCGTCGACCGAGCGGCCCGCGGGAGTTGATCCCCACGGGTACGGCCCCGTCCCCTCGAAGGTGCCGCAGGACTTCTCGGTCGAGCCGAAGCTCGGGCAGAAGCGCGTACGGAACTTCAGCAGCTTGAACTCGCAGATCGTGCTCGTGCCCTCGCTCACGTATGGGCTGCATGGCGGGTAGTCCTGGCCGCCGTCGCCGCCCCCGGTGGACGGAGCGAAGCGGATCGACTTGCTGAACGCGGTTCGGCAGCCGGGCCTTTGGCGCGCCTTGGCGTAGAGGCGGCCCGCTTCGCGCGTGCGGGCGGACCACTGGTAGAGGCCGTGGTTTCGGTGCGCGCGAGCGGTGGCGATTCGCCTGTCGCGCCTCGGGTGGTGCCCTTTGCCGCGCTGCTTGAAGACGGCGACGCGCCGGCCCGCGGCGCAGCGGCCGGCGTGCGGGCTGGTGACGTAGCCGAGTACGCCGTGCGGCCAGGGGGCGATCTTGACGCGCGAGAAGGCGGCGGGGCCGGGCCGGGCGCTGGTGCCGGCGGTCACCTGCGACCGTGAAGGCGACGGCGAGCGCCGCGCAGCCCACGATGACCAGCTTCCCTGCTCTCAATCGACCTCTCCTTGATGCGCCGCCCATTGGTGCAGCGGCGGTGCGGCCGAGACTAACCGGCCAGCGATCGGTTTGTCAAGCGGCGCGGGAGAAGACCTCGATCTCGGTGGTGTACGGGAAGGGGAAATGGGCTGGGAGATCGTCCGCGATTGCGCGAGCTCGATGGAGGACGCTCCGGCGCTCGGGGTCGGGGAGATCGGCGATGAAGCTGGTCGAGGCGACCCGGTGGACGAGAGTGTCGGCGTCGAGGGCCTGGACGTTGGGGAAGTGAACGGTCTCGGCGCTCTCGAAGAGATCGGTGGCTTCGAGCGCTTCGCGCCAGCGGCCGCTGCGGTGCGAGGGGGTGTCGCCGCGGTACGGCGTGAAGAGGTCGTCGACGGCGCGCTGGGTGGGATCGTCCAGGTCGCGGATGTTCCAGACGAGGGCGAGGCGGCCGGCGGGCCGGAGGATGCGGTGGATCTCGGCGAGGGCCGCGGGCGCGTCGAACCAGTGGAACGCCTGGGCGACGGTGACGGCGTCGGCGCTTCGGTCCGGGAGTCCGGTTCGCTCGGCGGTACCTGGGCGGGCGTCGGCGGCCGGGGCGGTGCGGCGCAGGGCGCCGCGCATGTCGTCGACGGGCTCGACGCCGATCACGGTGGCGCCGGTCGGGATCAGGAGGCGGGTGAGCTTGCCGGTGCCGGCGGCGAGGTCGACCACGGTGGCACGAGGCCTGAGCTCGAGTTGGTCGGCAAGCCAGTCCACAGCCGCCTGCGGATAGCTGGGCCGGCTCTCCTCATACAGGTCGGCGGCGGAGGCGAATCCGCGCCGAGCGGTCTCGTGAACGGACATCAGGCACAGCCTGGCGAATCTGTTCGCGGCTCGTCACTCTTCCGGCACATTTCACGCACCACGTGTGACATTTCGCCGCGTAGGGTCGATCCCATGGATCGACCCTCGCCCCACACTCGTGAGGACAAGCGACTCATCAACCGCCGTCGCCAGGGCGACCTGGGCGAGGCATCGGCGATCGAGTGGTTCACGCGGCTTGGGGCAACGGTCTGGACGCCGTTCGGCCACAGCCCCGATGCCGACCTGATCGCCGAACTCGAGGCTCACCTGCTGCGGATCCAAGTGAAGACGTCCACCTGCCACTTGGAGGCGAGCGACGGCAACCGGCGCTGGGATGTCCACCTCGCGACGAACGGCGGCAATCAGAGCTGGAACGGGATTGCAAAGGTCTTCGACCCATCACGATTCGACTTCCTGTTCGCGCTCGTGGCCGACGGGCGCCGCTGGGTGATTCCAGCGGATGTGATCGAGGGGACGAGGGGAATCACGCTAGGTGGAGAGAAGTACTCCGACTTCGAGGTCGATCCGGATACGCCCATTGAAGCTCTGATCTACGGTGGCGGACCGCCTCTAGAATCATCAGCCACCGCCGCGGGGGAGTATGCAAGCGGTCAACGCACGGGCTCTGTAAAAGCCTGGACAATGTCTTCGCAGGTTCGAATCCTGCCTCCCCCACTTCCGCACCGCGAGTCGGGCTTCAAGCGCACCAAGTACGAGCGCAAGCGCGGCCGCTCCGGTCAAACCACGATCAATGAGAAGCGCAAGGTCACGCTCCCGCAGCGGGCGGTCCTGGAGGCCGGCCTCGATGTGGGCGATCGCCTACGCGTCCGAAGCCACGGGTGCGGACGAATCGTGCTTGAGCGGATCGGGCTCTATGGGGACGTTCGGGACGAGAGCTGAGGGTGTCGAGCAGCTACCGGCGCTCCCCCGCAATCACCGACGTCTGCGACGTGACGGCGCCGACCGGCCACGACGCTTTCGCGACCTGCGGTCCCCCGACGAAGCGGACAGCCCCCGCTGGATCTCCCGGCCCGTGACCTCCTCCACCGTCTCGCTCATCACCTGCTGGAAGATCGCGAGCAGTGCCTCCGAGGCGAGTGGCCGCAGGCGCTCGAGCGCCTCGCGCACCTTCGGCCACTCCTCCTCAGGCCGGCCCGCGTCGTTGAACGGCTTCCAGACGTTCTCCAGGAAGAGATCGATGAAGACGCGCGAAACGCGCCGCGCGCTGCTCCGGACCTGCGATGCCACCTCGAGGGCGACGTCGGGCCCCACTCCCAGCTCGGCAAGTTCCTGGCCCGCCCGCTGCAGCCGGGGACTGAGGATCTCGTAGCGCCCGTCCCCCAGGTCCCGCAGCAGCCCCAGCTTCTGGCTGTGCGCCATCAGGCGCGGGTCGAGCGGCCCACCCCACCGCTCCGCGAACTCCTCCTCGGTCAGGATCTCCGGCTGCTCCTCCTCGAACGGAGCGCGAAGCGTGCGCGAGAAGTTGAGGACCTCGGAGCTCGATCCCCCCGCCCCCTCCAGCAGCTTGCGGATCGATTCGAGGTTGAACCCGTCCGCCTGCAGCTCCTGAATCAGCTCGATCCGCCCGACGTGGTCGTCCCCGTAGTAGCCCGTGCGCCCACGCACCTCCGGCGGCGGCACCAGGCCGCGCGACTGGTGCGCGCGGATGTTCCGCACGGTCATCCCGGTCTGCCGCGCAAGCTCGTCGATCGTCATCGAGGCGGCGCCGTTCTTGGCCCGTACGGTCTCCGTTACGTCTGCCATCGCTCAGCCATCAAACCGATGTTCCATCAAATGATGTTACATTCGGCCCCGGCGATCCGCCGCGTGCACAGATAGGTTCAGACTGCATGTCATTCCTCGAAACCGTCGCCGCCCCCATCCGCCCGGCGAGCATCGTGCTCCGCCCGGTCGCCGCTGCGCTGCGCCCGGTTCACCTCCCCCGCCTGCTCGCGGAGACCGCGGCCGACGTCCGCTCGATCGCAGTGTCAACCCGCGAGCTGACGGTGGCGGTCAACCAGCTGGCCGACATCGACCAGCGCGTCAGTGTCCTCGAGGACGAGGTCAGGCTCATGCGCCAGGCCGTCGAGGCGATGGGCGCTGAGGTCGGCGTGATCCGCGAGTCGGCGGAACCGCTGGGCCGGGTTGCCGGCCGGTTCACTCGGCGGCGCCGCAGCTCCGCCGAGTAGCTCGACTCAGGCCAGCTCCCGAAGCGTTTGCGCCTCGGGCAGTTGCTTCAGCTTCTTGAGCGTGTTGTTCTCGATCTGGCGGATCCGCTCGCGGGTCACGCCGAACGTCCGGCCGACCTCCTCGAGCGTCAGTGGCTCGTGACCGCGCAGCCCGTAGCGCAGCTCGATCACCTGGCGCTCGCGCTCGGGCAGCGCGTCGAGCGCCTTCTGGATGTCCTCGCGCTGCAGCCGCTCGGTCGCTGACTCGAATGGCTCCTCGGTGCGGTCGTCCGCGACGAAGTCGCCGAGCTCCGACTCCTCCTCGTCGCCCACCGGCTTCTCCAGCGAGATCGGCATCTGCGCCACCCGCAGGATGTCGCGCACCTCCCGCACGGTGATCTTGAGCTCCGCGGCGATCTCGCCCGGCTCCGGCTCGCGACCCATCTGCTGCACCAGCTGGCGCTCCACGTGCGTGACGCGGTTCAGCTTCTCGACCATGTGGACCGGGATCCGGATCGTGCGCGCCTTGTCTGCGATCGCCCTGGTGACTGCCTGGCGGATCCACCACGTCGCGTAGGTCGAGAACTTGTAGCCGCGGCGGTAGTCGAACTTCTCGACCGCGCGGATCAGCCCGAGCGAGCCCTCCTGGATCAGGTCCAGGAAGCTCAGCCCGCGGCCGAGGTACCCCTTCGCGATCGAGACGACGAGCCGCAGGTTCGCCTCCACCATGTGGCGCTTGGCGGCGATGTCGCCGCGCTCGATGCGCTTCGCAAGCGCAATCTCCTCGTCGGCGGTGAGCAGGTCGACCCTGCCGATCGAGCGGAGGTAAAGGCGCAGCGAGTCGAGGCTCGGCTCAACCGTCAGATCGAGCTCGGGCTTCTTCGCCTGCCCCGGCTGGTTGCCCTCCTTCGCCTCCTTGTAGGCGGTGAGACCGTCCTCGGCGATGACGTCGACGCCATGCTCGATCAGGTAGGCGTGCAGCTCGGACACCTGCTCCTTGGTGACCTCGACCTCCTCGAGCGTCCCGGCGATCTGCTCGAACGTCAGGTAGCCGCGCTCGCGGCCCTGGGAGATGAGAGCGCGGAGCTCCTCCGTGTCCTGGAAGGGCAGGTCGCCGTTCAGCTCGGTCGTCGCGCCGTTAGCGGACTGCTCATCGGCCCCGCCGTGCGCCCCCGGCTCCCCGGTACCCAGTGCGTCTCCCTTCTCTGACATCCCCGCCCCCACCTCTCCTAGCTTTCGGGGTCCGGGCGGCCGGAAGTATAGGGGCTGGCCCCTGTGGAGCGCGGCGATTTGCGACCGCTACCCTTGGCCGTCTGGCCAGGCGAAGCCGCCGCAAGGGATTCTTCAGATGACCGAGACCATGGGACTTCCAGCTCGCGACGTGCAGGCGTCCAGGCCGCGTACCGAGGTGAGCCTCACCCGCGTCGGCGTTCGCGGCATCGAGAAGGTGATCCGTGTCGGCGGGCACCGCGCGACGTCCGACGGCGCCGCGGACGGTCCGGGGAACTACTTCTTCGCGGAGCTCGAGTGCTTCGTGGACCTCAACCCGCGGCAGGCAGGCGTCCACATGTCACGCTTCGAGGAGGTCGTCGGCGAGGCGATCGATCGCGTCGTCCTCGGCGAGTCCCTCCGTGCGGAGGAGCTGGCCGCCCACATCGCCACCCGCATCCGCGAGCAGCAGCAGGGTCTGCGAGCCGAGGTGACGATCGCCGCCCGATATCCCGAGACGGTCCGCAGCCCGGTATCCGAGCTCCCCACCCAGGAGATCTACACGCTCCTCGGCACCGCGGTCGTGTCCGAGCGCGGGACCCGCACGCTCACCGGCGTCGAGGCCCAGGGAATGACTGCCTGCCCATGCGCCCAGGAGCTGGTCGCCGAGCGCTCCCGCGAGCGGCTGGTGGCCGACGGCTTCACCGACGACGAGATCGAGCGCGTGCTCACCGCCGTTCCGATTGCGACGCACAACCAGCGCGGCATCGGATCGCTGCACATCGGCCTCCCGGAGGAGCTCAACCTGGACATCGACGCCCGCGACCTGCTGCACATCGTCGAGCAGTCGATGAGCTCGGAGATCTACGAGCTGATGAAGCGCTCCGACGAGGTCTCGGTAGTCGAGAAGGCCCATCGCAACCCCCGTTTCGTCGAGGACTGCGTCCGCGAGATGGTGCGCCGCGTCACCGAGGCCTACCCGCAGCTCGGCGGCGGCGGCGGATTCATCCTCGCCCGCCAGGAGAACCTCGAGACCATCCACCGCCACTCCGTCATCGCGGAGCGCTCCGGCCTCGTCCGCGAGATCCGCGCGGAGCTTACGACCGGCGAGCACTCACACCATCACATGACCGAGCGCGAGTGGCTCGAGGCCCCCTGCGGGGACTAGAACGGGTTCCGACCTCTAGGACAGACGCCGGTCTCGCTTCCAGCGGCGAGCGGCCGATTTTCCACCGTATAGGTGGATTTCATGCCGTTCGCGTCGCCGCCGAGCCCATCCCCACAGCGAGCGGCCGATTATCCACCGCAGAGGTGGACTTGCTGCCGGTCGCGGACGCGAGGCTAGCGCCCTTCGATCGCCTCTCCCTCGTTGCCCTCGTTCATCTTCTCCCTCTCCTCGGCCAGCCGCTTGCGCAGCCCGAAGAAGTAGTCGAGGCCCGAGATCACGGTAGCCGCCAGCGCCAGGTACACGAGCGCGTCGACGGGCCACGGCGACGGGTTCCAGATGATCAGGGCGAAGACCGCCGCCACCTGAAGGGCCGTCTTGAGCTTCCCGAGCCAGCTCGCGGAGATCACGACTCCCTGCTCGACCGCGATCGCCCGCAGGACCGTCACCGCCAGCTCGCGGGCGATGATGACCATGGCGATCCATGCCGCCAGCCGGTCGAGCGAGACCAGCGAGACGAGCGCCGCGACGATCAGCAGCTTGTCGGCGAGCGGGTCCATCAGCTTGCCG
The DNA here is from genome assembly GCA_963829735.1 of uncultured Actinomycetes bacterium. Taxonomy (GTDB): domain Bacteria; phylum Actinomycetota; class Thermoleophilia; order Solirubrobacterales; family 70-9; genus AC-56. The sequence goes on along the minus strand of CAWHJT010000001.1, from coordinate 179,004 downwards.
AACGTCGTCACGTCCTGGCGCCTGCGGGCGATGTAGCCGTCCAGGCCGTCGGTCATGGCGGCCAGCGCGAACACGCCGGCGGCGAGCGCGTCGCCGTTGGGCGTCTCCCCGAGCAGGGCGACCACGATCACCGGCACCGCCAGGATCCGAAGCAGCGTGAGGACGTTGGGCAAGTTGATCGGCACCATCGCCTCCCCCAGTATCGCGAAGAACGCGTGAACCGGCGGGTAGTTCTCGCCCGCGCCGCGCCTCAGGCGAGCTCGCGCGCGCGGGCGAAGACGGCGTCCAGCATCGCCTCGGTCAGCTTCCCTGTGAACGTGTTCTGCTGCGACGGGTGGTAGCAGCCGAGCATCGTGTACGGCCCGGCGGTCGCCTCCGCCCCGTGCCCGAACCTGGGCTTCGGCCGCGGCAGCTCGACGCCGCGCTCGCGCAGGGCCCGCAGCGTGCCGTCCCAGGCGTAGGAGCCGAGCGTGACGATCACCCTCGCCCGCTCGAGGAGCCCGAGCTCCCGCGCCAGGAACGGCAGGCAGTTGTCGCGCTCCGCCGGCGTCGGCTTGTTCGCCGGCGGCGGGCACCTGTTGACCGCCGTGATGTATGCGCCGATCAGGCGAAGCCCGTCGTCGCGACTTGCAGATAGCGCCTGATTCGCGAGGCCGGCCCGGTGAAGAGCGGCGTACAGCCAGTCGCCGGAGCGATCGCCGGTGAACATCCGCCCCGTCCGGTTGCCGCCATGAGCTGCCGGCGCCAGCCCGACGAGCACGATGCTCGCGTCCGGGTCGCCGAACCCGGGCAGCGGCCTCCCCCAGTATTCCTGGCCGCGATACCGCCGGGGCGGGTCCGCCGCCGTTCGCTGCCGCCACTCCACGAGGCGCGGGCAGCGCACACAATCGACGATCTCCTCCGTGAGCCTTGCGAGCGAGTCGGGCACGCCGCAAGGCTATGCATGCCCCGGGCTGCGGGCCGTTACGAGCGCGGCCGGCTAGCCCCCGCGCTCGAGACCCGGCGCGCGATCCGGCCCGCGACGAAGAACATCAGGATCCAGAGGATCGTCGCCGCCGTCGGGCTCACAAAGGCAATGGGTATCGAGATCGCGAAGCCGCAGGTGACGACGAGCGTCCTCGGGCCCGCGAGGTGCCGCTCGTAGGCGCGCGCTCGCCGACGTACGAGCTCAGCGCGATCGCTGTAGGTGATCTGGGCGTAGAAGCTCCCGCTCACCAGGATCATGTTGATCGCGTACAGCACGATGGACTCCGTGTGGTCCCCGTAGTCGCCCAAGACTGACGAGCTGAACGGGACGAGGGCGATGAACGCTAGGTAGGTGAGATTGAGGGCCATCAGCGTGCTATCGAAGCGCTCGAGCGCGGAGAAGAAGCGATGATGCGCGAGCCAGAACCGTCCCAGCACGGCGAAGCTGATCGCATAGGCAACGAAGTCGCCGGTGTTGTTGAGAAGCGCTTGCTTCAGGTCCGCAATGTGCTGTGGAATGAGGAGCCCCAGCACGAGCAGCGTGATCGCGATCGCGAAGACGCCGTCGCTGAAGGCGACGATCCGGCTGAATTCCGTCTCGGCCTCGTCGCGATGGCGGGCGCGGCCGCCGGCGACGGGATCGAAAGCGCGGTTGGACTCCTGAGCCATGCTCCCGAGTTACGTTCGCGGGACCCGGAACCCTCCCACCGGTCGACACCGCCCGACTCTGACAAATACCCCCCTAGGGTATATACTCACCGGCTCGCATGGACACGCTTCTGAACGGCGTAAAGGACGCCGCCCTGATGGCCTACGAGGTCTGGTGGGCGCTGGTGCTGGGCTTTGCGATCTCCGCCATCGTCCAGGCGTGGATCCCCCGGCAGCGGATCGAGGCGGCGCTCGCGGGCACCGGTCCCGGCCCGGTTGCCAGGGCCACCGGCCTCGGGGCCGCCTCGTCGTCGTGCTCCTACGCCGCCATCGCCATCGCGCGCTCGCTGTTCGAGAAGGGCGCCTCGGCCGTGACCTCGCTCGCCTTCCAGTTCGCGTCGACGAACCTGGTCTGGGAGCTGGGCCTCGTGCTCTGGGTGCTGATCGGCTGGCAGTTCACGCTCGCCGAGTACGTCGGCGGGATCATCCTCATCGTGTTGATGGCGGCGAGTCTCAGGCTGTTCGTCTCGCCGCGGCTCGAGGAGGTTGCGCGCCGGCACGCCCAGGAGGCCGCCGCCGCCCACGCGCACCCCTCCGCCGGCGATGAGGGGCTGAGCTGGCGTCAGCGACTCACGTCGGTGAACGCCTGGACCAACGTCGCCTGGAACTTCCGCATGGACTGGGGGATGCTGTGGAAGGAGATCACGATCGGGTTCCTGCTCGCCGGATTCATCGGCCAGCTTGGCGACGACTTCTTCAACGTCCTCTTCGTCACCGACGCGCCGCCCGTCATCAGGACGATCGAGAACGTGATCGTCGGGCCGCTCATCGCCGTCCTCAGCTTCGTCTGCTCGGTCGGCAACGTACCGCTCGCCGCCGTGCTGTGGTCGGGCGGGATCTCCTTCGCGGGCGTGATCGCGTTCCTGTTCGCCGACCTGATCGTGCTGCCGATCGTGGTCGCGTACCGGAAGTACTACGGCCTCTCGTACGCCCTTCGCATCACGGCCCTGATGTTCGTGACGATGGTGATCGCCGCGCTGATCGTCGACGGGCTCTTCTCCGCCCTCGACCTGATCCCGACGACGCGGCCCACACGCACCGACATCTTCGGCAGCGTGACGGTCAACTACAAGCTGTTCCTGAACATCTTCGCGCTGATCGTGTTCGCGGGCATGTTCTGGCTGACGCTGCGGCGGCGGGAGCGAAAGCTTCCGCCCCAACCCGCACCCGCCGGCCCCCTAAACTGATTCGGCTGAGCGGTCCATCCGGACCTCTGGAGACCTCCGGAGCCGCCCTGCCATCCGCCATGGCGCGCGACCACCACCAGCTCCGCAAGCTCGCGATCGTCCCCGCCTACAACGAGCAGGGGATGGTGGGACGCGTCGTGCGCGACATCAACCGACACGCGCCGGGCTTCGACGTCGTCGTCATCGACGACGGCTCCGTCGACAACACCGCGGGCGAGGCGGTCGCCAGCGGCGCCGCCCTCGTCCGCCACCCCTTCAACCTCGGCATCGGCGGCGCGATGCAGTCCGGCTTCCAGTACGCGCTCCGCAACGACTACGACGTCGCGGCGCAGGTCGACGGGGACGGCCAGCACAAGCCGGCACACCTCGAGGACCTGCTCGCGAAGCTCCACACGTCCGGGGACGAGGCGGACATGGTCTGCGGCAGCCGCTTCCGCGGCGACCCCGGCTACAAGGTGCCCATCGGCCGGCGCATCGGCAACATCATCTTCTCGGTCGTCTTGACCGCCATCACGCGCCGGCGAATCACCGACCCGACATCCGGCTTCCGGATCACGAACCGCCGAGGGATCGAGCTGTTCGCTCGCGATTACCCCCACGACTACCCCGAGGTCGAGGCGATCCTGATGTTCCACGCGCACCGGCTGCGCCTCCACGAGGTGCCCGTGCGCATGAACGCCCGCGGCTTCGGCAAGAGCTCGATCGACTACCCGCGCAGCGCGTACTACATGGCGAAGGTGCTGCTCGCCCTCTTCATCGGGTTGTTCCGCCGGCGCCCGACGCCGATCGAGGAGGCCGCCGCGGGCGAGGACGAGCCCGTCGCTCCGGGACCCGCCGTCTCGGGGGCCGGCGAGGCCCCGAGGGGCGGCTGAGCGATGCTCGACCTGAGCACGGCCCTGACGCTGGCCGCTGCACCGCTCGACAACCGGGTGCGAATCGTCGCCGTGATCGTGACGGCGGTGATGCTCGGAGTCGTGCTGGAGCTCGTGCGCCGCCGGCGGCTGATCGAGCGCTACGCCCTGCTGTGGATGGTCGTCGCCCTCGTCCTGCTCGTCCTCGCCATCTGGAACCAGCTTCTGGCCCACGTCTCGCATGCGATCGGGATCGAGGTTCCCGCAAACGCGCTGTTCATCGCCGGCCTGGCGGTGGCATTCCTGATGCTGCTGCACTTCTCGGTGATCACGAGCCGCCTGTCCGAGGAGACCAAGATCCTCGCGCAGGAGGTCGCCCGTCTCGACGCCGAGGCGCGGGCGGCGCGCGCGGCACAGGGCAACGGCGACACGGCCAACGGCCACAGCGAGGTCGCCGAGCCGCAGCCCGAGGCTCAGCCCGGCAGCAGGACCAGCACCGCGGACCAGTAGGCGCGGAGCAGAGCGCGGAGCGCCCGGGAGCGCGCGGCGGCGCCCAGATAGACCGAGTCGAGGTCGGCCGTCAGCCCCCGCGCGAACGCCGCGGATGTGACCCGACGCGTCGCCTGGATCGCGTGCCGCTCGCGCCGCAGCCGCGGCATCCAGCGGAGCACGTCGAGCCAGGAGGCGAGCTTCTGTGTGAACCAACCGCCGGCGATCGAGGCGGGGGCGAGCGCGAGCTCGGTGGCCAGCAGCGCCGGGAGGAGCAAGCCCAGGAGCGCTCCGGGATAGGTGCGGATCAGCGTCGCCCACCGGTTGCGCTCCAGGCGACGCCACTTCCCGGCCCCCTTCTCGAACTCGTAGTCGTGGTCGACGCGGGCATCGCCCTCGACCCCCAGACGTCCGCCCGCGAGTCGCAGCCGCAGCGAGAGGTCGACGTCCTCGTGGTAGAGGAAGAACTCCTCGGCAAACCCGCCGGCGTCCTCGAAGTCCACGGCGGGAATCGCCAAGCAGGCCCCCGAGACGAAGCCGGGCTCGAAACCAGCCGCGGCCGTTCCCGACGGCCGCCCCGGGCTGATGTCTCCCCCGCTCGCCGTCCAGGGTCGCTCGGCCCGCGGCGCGCCAGCGGACTCGGTGATCGCCTCGCCGGCGCCGCCGGCCCACGCGATCCCGGTGAAGTGGACGTCGCCCCCACGGCTGTTGATCCTCCGGCCGCCCTCCGCCGTGACGAGGCCCTGCCAGGCCGCCCATCCACGGCCCTCGGCGAGCGGCAGCTCGATGGCGTCGCGGAAGCCGGGCGCCACGACGGCATCGGGGTTCAGGAACAGGAGCAGCTCGCCCGAGCTGAGCGCGGCGCCGCGGTTGCACGCCGCCGCGAAGCCGAGGTTCTCGCCGGCCTCGATCAGCGTCGCCCGCGGTGCGGAGTCGCGGACGACGTCGGAGGTCCCGTCCGCGGAGCCGTTGTCCACCACGATCAGCTCGTCGCCGTCGCGGAGCTGCCCGGCGATCGCGCCGAGCGCGGGGCCCACCACATCGTGGTGGTCATGGGTGATGACGACGACCGAGAGCGTGGCCAGGTCTATAGCGCTCAGCCCAGCGCCTGGAGGACCTGGGCGGTGTCCCCCCAGCTCTCGGCGTCCGCGATCAATCCGTCGCGCAGCTGGTACACCCAGACGTTCGTGCCCTCGATCGTCGCGCCGCCCTTCACCCGCCCCTTGGTCTTCGCGACGACGATGACGTGGTTGTCGTCGGCCCCGAGCACCTTGTCGGGAGTCGCCTTGAAGCTCTCGAACGCCTGATCGAGCTTGTAGAGGAAGTCACGGAAGCCGTCGGGCCCGACGTAAGTCCCGCCCCACGGAACCGACTCGGGCACGCGCGTCTCGGCGGACGGAGTGATGGCCTCCACGGCGCCATCGATGTCGCCGCGGGCGAACGCGTCCCAGGCCTGCTGCACGACGTCAACGTTGTCCTTCGCCATCGATGTCCTGTCCCTTGTCGGAAACCCCGTTCACCTTATTGCCGGAGCGGCGCCAGCGTCAACCACTCCACCAACGACCTGCGGAGAATCCCGCGCCCATCGCGAACCGTAGCGAGGTGTCGGCCGCCGAGGTCGACCGGGTGTGAACCGGCCATCGGCGATCGGGCAAGAATGGTCGAGTGGGGGAGGACATGACCGATGCGTCGCTGATCGCGGCCTCCGTCCAGGAGCCCGAGCGCTTCGCCGCGATCTTCGACCGTCACTTCGGGCCGATCTACCGTTACCTACGCCGTCGGCTGGGTCGGGATCTTGCCGAGGAGCTCGCCGCGGAGACCTTTACGACCGCGTTTGCCGCGCGGCTGAACTACGATCTCTCGCGCGAGAGCGCCCTTCCGTGGCTCTTCGGGATCGCTGCCAATCTTTCCCGCCGCGAGCGCCGCACGGAACGTAGAAAGCTTCTCGCCTACGCCCGTAGCGGCGTCGACCCGGTCGGCGAGGACATGGCGGCGGCCGACGCCCGACTCGACGCGCAGTCCATGGGCTCCGAGCTCGCGCGAGCCCTGGCTTCGCTGACCGAGGGCGATCGCGACGCGCTGCTCCTCTACGCCTGGGCCGATCTCTCCTACGAGGAGGTGGGGCAGGCGCTGGCAATCCCCACCGGAACCGTCCGATCCCGCCTTTCGAGGGCCCGTCGTCAACTGCGTGAACTCCTCGATCTCGGCGGGCAAGTTCTAGATGAGGAAGTTGAAGAAATTGAACGGACCGAGCATGGATGAAATCGCGCTACTGCGACGCTTTCGCGCCGATCCGCCCCGCCCAAGTGCGCATGAGATCGAGACGGCTCGTGCGAAGCTGATGGGGGCGATCAGGCACGAGAGCTTGCGATCATCCCCGGCTCGAAGTCGCCTCCGACCGTGGCCCCCGCGCCGGCGCTGGGTAGCCGCTGTAGGCGCGGGAGCGGCGCTCGCTATCGCCGCGGTCGGCGCCCTGATCGTCGTCCTCGCGGCGCCCAGCGGCGAGAACAAGGTCAACGTCGTGGCCGAGGCGCGGGCGGCGCTGCCGAGCGCCGGAGAGCTCCTCCACGTCTCGACTGTGTCGACGGTCTCCCTGGTCGGCGCCGGCGAGGGCGCGCAGGAACGCTTCGACGAGTTCACGCGCCGCCACCCTGACGCCTATGCGCCGGGCTATTTCGAGGAGTGGTCCGCGGATGGACACTGGCGGGTCGCTGTCCCCGCGGGCAGAGCCTCTCCCGAGATGCTCGCGGCGCACGGATTCCACCTCAGCGACCAAGAGCTTCAGGGAATCGGCCTAACCCACGAGGTGACCGGCCCGACCCAGGAGGCCTACGCGGACGGGGTCGACTCGCTGTATGTCGAGAAGCTCGGGGTAATAATCCGAGCGAGGTTCCAGGAGGCAGGATCCGCGGGAGCGGACAAGATGGGCTCCGCTCCAGGCGCGATCTACACCGGAGCACCGTTCATCGGGCGCGATCCGGTGGCAACGATCCGCGGGCAGCTCGACCACGGCTTGCTTCGAGATGCCGGCTCGGCCGAGGTTGATGGGCTCTCGGTTCGAAGGCTGGTCACCAAGAGTGGCGAACCCGACGTGGTGCCGGTCGAGTACGACGTCGACGCGCAAACCTTTGAGCCGGTCAGGTTCCGGACCTTCGACCATTGGGTCGGACCGCCGAATTCCGCGTATCCACCCGAGAGGATGGCCGAGGACGTCGACTTCAAGGTCTTCGACTCCGCGCCGCTGAACTCCGACACCGAGCAGCAGCTGAAGATCCAGGCTCCGCCGGGGACGACGGTGGTCGACGCCCACGGACCGAATCCGTAGCCGCCGCACAAGTCCGTCGATTGTCGGAAGCGCGAAACCGCTCCAAGCCGGCGCCCGGATTCGAGTGAGCCCGGAGGGCGAACGCGGTGAGAATCCGGACGTCCGGTTTGCCATGGACGGCAAGCCGGCGCCCGGATTCGAACCGGGGACCCCTTCATTACGAGGTCGGGCCGCGTTCCGCGGGCTTCTGCGGATAGTAGGCGCTCTCGGCTCTGATGAGCCGGAAGCGGCGATTCGGTGCCGGACGGGCGGAGGGCCGATCTGCGGCCTTCCGCGGGGCGGACGTTGCCCACCCCTTGCCCATCGGGCCTACGCTTCTGCCTTTCGCGGATGCTGCCGCACAAACCCAAACCGGGCCAATGGGAGCCGACCTCCGCACGGGTCAACAATCCGGGCAACCTCGCTCTCTTTCAGCACGAGTTCGTCCTGCGGGCGGCCCGCCCAGGCACTCCAATTGCTATCGGAGCCTCGTTAGGGGTGCTTGTCGTCAGGACCCTTTGTGCGACATCCTCCGCGCGAAGCAGAAGCGACGCCGTCGTTCTAGCTCACGACTGTGAGGGAACGGCTATGGAAGCGGCTGCCAACTCGGACTCCAGGCGTAACCGCCCGCGAGGAAACCCGTGGCGGGACACCGAGCACCCCGCGCGTAGACACTGGAGCCCGCCCCAGTTCCGGGGTGACTCACGATCCCGAATATGCAGCCCCCGGCCGGCGACACCTGGGCATCGACGTCGATCGGGCCCGTGTTGATCGGGTGGGGGTTGGCGCCGCCGCCCCCATCCGCATCATCGTGCCGTTTGCGTAGAAGAGGATCGAGCGGCTGCTTGGCGCGTAGTGCGGAAAGTAGCCGCCGGAATACAGCACGCGACGATGGGAGCCGTTCGGCCGCATGATCCATACGCCACCCGGACCGTCGTAGGCGATGTGTCGCCCATCCGGCGCCCACTCGGCGGGTCCGGCGTCCTGAGTCAATACGTGTTCATGCGAGCCATCGGTGTTGATCATGAACAGGCCGCCTGGGTCTGAATGCAATCCCTCTCGATAGAAGATGACTCTCCCTCCGCCGGGGGAGAACGAAGGGTCGGACGCAGGGAGGCCGCCGTGCGTGATCTGACGGACGTTCGAGCCGTCGGCCCGCATCATGCAAACCTGGTCGTAGGTCTCATTCTCTGGGAAGCAGACGTAAACGATCCAGCGACCGTTTGCCGACCAGCTCGGCGCGCTTCCCGGTTGCAGTCTCTGGAGGTCGCTGCCGTCGGGGCGCATCGTCCATACGCCCCCCTTCCACTGGTTCTCGAAGACAATTCGCCCATTGGCGCCAGGGAAGGTCGCCGCTACGGGTGCGGCCGCGAGTAGGGATACCGCAGCCGTCGCCCCGATTGCGATCAATGTCCGCATGATCATCACCGTCATCCTCCCGTCCAGCGCGGGTTCTTGCAAGCGGCCTCTTCCTTGTCAGAAACACTGGGCGCAGCACGATGTTGCGCTTCTGCTTTCGCGTGAGGCTGTCGCATAAACCCAAACCGGGCCGATGGGAGCCGATCTCGGCACGGCTTAACAATCCGGGCAACCTCGGCCTCGTCCACCACACGCTCGTCCGGCGGGCTGCCTGCCCGGTCGCTCTAGCCGCTGTCTGAGCCTGGCTAGGGGTGCTTGTCGCCAAGACCCTTTGTGCGCACCCTCGCGTGAAAGCAGAAGCGGGGCATTTGGACCTCACAAGAGCGCTACGCGGAAGCGGACCCTAGTGGCGGACCCTCGCGGGCTTTCGCGGCACCGCCTTGCCCAATCCCTTGCCCACGGACGAGAAACGCCGCCCCGGAGAGCGGCGTGTATCGCTTGCCTAAGCCAAGCCGGCGCCCGGATTCGAACCGGGGACCCCTTCATTACGAGTGAAGTGCTCTGGCCAACTGAGCTACGCCGGCGGGCGGCTCAGTTTAGGACGCGACCGGCAGGCTACGCCCCGCCCTCGGCGAGGCGGTAGCCGACGCCCCGGACCGTCAGGACCAGCTCGGGCTCCTGCGGGTCGCGCTCGATCTTCTGGCGCAGGTTCGAGATGTGGACGTCGCAGGCGCGGACGTCGCCCGAGAACTCCGACTGCCAGAGCTCCTCCATGATCTCCAGGCGGCTGAAGACCTGGCCCGGGCGCTCGGCGAGCAGGCGCAGCACCTGGAACTCCGACCGGGTCAGGTTGACCGGCTCGCCCCGGATCGTGACCAGGTGGCGTGCGAGGTCGATCCTCACCGGACCGGCGTCGATCGTCTTGCCCTCGCGCCCCGACGAGGTGCGGTCGAGCTCGCGGCGGCGGAGCTGGGCGCGCACTCGGCCGAGCAGCTCGCGCACCGAGAACGGCTTGGTGACGTAGTCGTCGGCGCCCACCTCGAGGCCGACGACCTTGTCGACCTCGGCGTCCTTGGCGGTGAGCAGGATGATCGGCACCGGGCTGCGGGCGCGGACGTCCCGGCAGATGTCGAGGCCGCTTCGGCCGGGCATCATGATGTCGAGGATCAGCAGGTCGAAGTTCGGGGCCTCTGCGCCGATCTTGCGATCCGCGTCGTCGCCGTCCTCGGCGAGCGTGACGTCGAATCCCTCCTGCTCCAGGGCGTAGCCGACGGCGTCGCGGACCGAGGGCTCGTCGTCGGCGATCAGGATGCGTCCGTCGGCCATGATCATGCGACGGGGCTGGGGACGGTGGCCGCGGCGGGAAGGCGGACCCAGAAGGTGCTGCCCACGCCGACCTCGGATTCGACACCGATCTCCCCACCCATCACGTCGACCATCCGCTTGGCGATCGACAGGCCGAGGCCGAAGCCCTCCTGCTCGAGGGCCTTCGACCCGCGATAGAAGCGCTCGAATACGCGGCCGACCTCGTCGGGCGCGATCCCGTTACCGGTGTCCTCGACCTCGATCAAAACCTCTCCGTCCGGAAGCCCGCGGGCGCGAAGCGTAACGGCGCCGGGCGCAGGCGTGTTCTTGAACGCGTTCGTGAGCAGGCCGATCAGCACCTGGCGCAGCAGGACGCCGTCCCCCTCGGCGGTGATCCCGGTCACCACGTCCACGTCGCACGTCGAGCCCGTCCGGGGGCGCGACCGCCTGCGCCGCCTCCTCGATCACGAACCCCACGTCGATCGCCTCGCTCGACTCCCGCCCGACCGCGTCGATGCGGGCAAGGGTCAGGAGTGCGTCGGTGAGGCGGCTCACGCGCTCCGCGTCCTCGGAGAGCCTGGAGAGGAAGTGCTCCCGCGCCTGGGGATCGTCCTTGGCACCGGCGCGCAGGACCTCGATCGCGCCGGAGATGCCGGCGATCGGGTTGCGCAGCTCATGCGCCGCGTTGGAGACGAACTCGCGCTCGGCGACCTCGCGGCGAAGCGCGTCGGTGCGGTCGCGGGTCACCGCGAGCACCGCGTTCTCGGCCGCGAGCCTGCGAACCCCGATCGCGTAGACGCGATCGCCGACCCGGATCCCGTCCCGCTCGGCCGCGCCGCGCTCCTGCGCCCAGATGAGCCATGGCTCGATGACGTCGTTGACCGTCCCGTCCGGCTCGATCAGCGGCTCTGCGGCGGGGTTCGAGAACCGGACCTCTCCTTCGGGGCCGACGACCATGACGCCGTCGGTGAGCGCGTCGAAGATGGCCGCCAGGCGGTCGCGCTCCGAGGAGAGCGCCTCGAACGTCTCCCGCAGGGCTATTCGCATCGTCTCCAGCGCCTTGGAGAGGTCCGTGATCTCGTCGCGGCCGCCGGTCCCCTCGAGCGGCTCGTCGAGCTTGCCCTCGGTCATCCGCGCGGCGCTCGAGGCCAGCCGCTTCACCCGGACCGTGATCGCCGTCGCGATCAGGAACCCCATCACGATGGCGATCGCGACCGCCACGATCGCGGCCTTCAGGCGGTCGCCCCCGAGCGCCACTGATGGTTCGCGAGAGCGCCTGCGGCTGCTCGGCCCGCACGAGCAGGGCACCGGACAGGATGCCGTTGCGGAAGATGGGTGTCGCGACGACCGTCACGCCGCCAGGCAGCCGGTCCACCGTCCGCTCGCCCTGCAGCGCGGACGTCACGTCCTCCGGGTGGCTCTCCACGTCGTGGAGGGCGAAGCCGCGCGAGCGCTTCGAGGTGAGGAGGTTGCGGTTGCGGCCGTAGACCCACGCCGAGAACCCCGGATCGGCGATCGAGGCGAACTGATTCTGCGACTGCCCGGCCGGATGCCTGCCGATCCGGTCAGCCAGGCTGACCGCGCGGCCGACGGTGATGTCGGCGGCGCGCTGGCTCGCTGCCGAGTCACTCGAGCCCGTGAGCAAGCAGGTAGGAGAGGCCGGCCGCGATCAGCGCCACGGCGGCGAAGCCGATCGTCAGGTAGAGCCGTACCCCGAAGGGCCGTTTCGACCGGCCGCTACCGGCCGAGTCGCCGATAGCCATGCGCGAAAGTCTAAGAGGAGTCAGGAGCGATTCCGGGCGCCGGAGAGCAGCGCTTCCAGGCGAAAGGTGAGCGCCTCGAGCGCGAGCTCCTCCGCCACGTTGACCGTGAGACGGCGTCGCGTGTCCATCACGAGCTCCGCGCCGCGCCGGGCGGCGCGCGGGTCGAGGCCGCTCGCAGCGTCCCGCAGCTCGTCGATCCGGTCCGCGTTCAGCACCAGCTCCTCCGCCCCCTCCGCGACCGCGGCCAGGTCCCGAAGCCACGCCGCGAGGAGGCCAAGTCCAGCGTCGAGGGCCTCGGTGCGGGCCCGCCGCGAGGCTCGCTTGCCGGCCTCCTCCGCGTCGCGCGCAGCCCGACGGGCCGCGCGTCCCTCGGTCTCTCCGGATTCGGCCGCGACCGCGGACAGGCGCGCGACCGTCTCCTCCCCGGCGCTCGCACCGGTGGCCTCGGCGGTGGCGACCAGGCGGCGCCAGGGCGCCTCGGCCAGCTCGCCGGCGAGCGCGACAGCCGGCGCACTCCGCGGCCACGGCGCGCAGCTCGCGGCCCTGCTCGCTCACCAGGTATTCGGCCCGCCTCGGGTCGCCGGCTGCGAGGCGCGCGGCGGCCCGGCGCTCGTCCTCGGTCTCCCCGAGTCCCCGCGCCTCGAGCCCTTCGACGACCGCCTCTTCCGTGAGCGGGCGGAAGCGCACCATCTGGCAGCGCGACCGCACGGTCTCCAGCAGCAGCTCCGGCTCGGCGCTGATCAGGAGCAGGTGGACGAAGTCGGCCGGCTCCTCGAGCGTCTTCAGCAGCGCGTTCTGGCTCTCGTCGGCCATCGCGTCGGCGGCCTCGATCACGAACACTCGGCGCTCACCCTCGAAGGGCCGGTAAGCGGAGGCCGTGATCACCCGCTCGCGCACCTCGTCGACGAGGTGCTGGGTCCCGCGGGGCTCCAGCCACACCAGATCCGGGTGAGGCGACGGATCGGCGAGCGCCCGCCGGCGCGCGTCGTCCGGGTCAGGGCGCATCCTGCGCGAGGAGCTCCGCCGCGAAGGCCCTCGCGGCGCTCCGCTTGCCCGAGCCGGGCGGCCCGGCGAGCAGATAGGCGTGGACCGGCGCGACGAGGGCCGCCGCCAGCGCGGCCCGGGCGCCGGGCTGGTGCTCGGTGGCGTCGACGAGCGCCTCGGGGATCTCGGTGGCCGCCGGCATCAGCGCGCGAGCTCCGCCCACCGCCGCCATCACCCGCTCGTGCACCTCGCCCGGCGAGCCCTCGGCGTCGACCACCCTGATGCGCTCGGGATGGCGGGCCGCGAGCTCGTCGTAGGCGGCCGCGACGGCCCGCTGGAAGTCGATGCCCTCGCCCTCGAAGCGGTCCGACCCGTCCTCGTCGCCGGCGGCGAGGCGCTGCTGCCCCCGCGCCTCCGCGCCGGCCGGGTCGATCCGAAGGAGGAGCGTGACGTCCGGGCTGCACCCGGCGGTCGCGATCTCGTTCAGGCCCTCGACCAGCTCGACGCCGAGGCCCCGGGCCGCGCCCTGATAGGCGGCGGTCGAGTCGACGAAGCGGTCGCAGATCACGCTGCGGCCGGCGTCGAGCGCCGGGCGGATCACGCTCGAGCAGAGCTCCGCCCGCGCCGCGCAGAACAGCAGCAGCTCGGCGCGCGGGTCGAGCTCCAGAGCTGGGCGTCCTTCAGCAGGTCGCGGACCCGCTCGCCGGCCTCGGTGCCGCCGGGCTCGCGGAGCAGGAGCGTCTCCGGGCCGAGCGCGTCGCGCAGGAGGGCGGCCTGGGTCGTCTTCCCCGAGCGGTCGATCCCCTCGAGCGTGACGAACACGCCCGTCGCCTACTTGGCGCTCTTGCTGCGGGCCGGCTTCCGGCGCGCGGTCTGCGGCGAGGGCTTGCGGCGCCGGCGGCCGTTGCCGCTCGGGCGGGCGCCCTCGCTCCCGTCGTCGTTGGCGCCGGCGTCCTCGGCGGCCGCCTTCTTGGCCTCCTGCGCGCGCTTTCGCTCCTCGCGCTTGTGCGCGCATCTCGACCATCGACGGGCAGTCGTCGTTCAGGCAGAGCTTCCAGGGACGGCCGCGGAAGCCCTTGACGGTGAGCCGGGGCATCTCGCCGCAGATCGAGCAGCGCTCCTCGAGCCGCCACAGGTCGTAGCCACGTCCCGGGAGCGGGCCGCTGACCGGGCACGAATCCGGCGACTCGGGGTCGTCGCGGTTCCAGCCCTCGCAGCCGTACATCCGCTTGCCGCCCTTGAGCTGGATGATCCGCAGCCGGTTGGGCGAGCCGTCCTCGTGCTTGCGGCCGGCCTCCTCGCAGACCTTGCAGGGGCCGAGGAACTTGTCCTCGTCCATCCCGCTCCAGATCTGCTTGGCGAGGTCCTCGCGCTGTTCGGCTCGAGCTCGGTGGTCGTGCCGTGGAGCATCTCGCGGCTGATCCGCAGGACCTCGTCCTTGGAGGTCTTGCCGGCCGCGATCTGGTCCATGTCGGACTCGAGCTCGGCGGTCATCTCGGGGGTCGCCATCCGCGGGACGTAATCGTGGAACGCCTTGTACATGGCGATCCCGGTCTCCGAAGGCTCGGGCGGATTGCCGTAGACGTAGCCGCGGTCATAGAGCTTCTGGATGATGTCGGCGCGCGTGGCCTTGGTCCCGAGGCCGCGCTCCTCCATCAGCTCGACCAGCCGGCCCTGGCTGATCCGCGAGGGCGGCTGCGTCTCCTTGTCGACCAGCCACGGGTCGCCCTCCAGCTCGAGCTTCTGGCCCTCCTCCAGCTTCGGGATCTCCTCGTCGGCGGAGCGGGCGTAGGTGTAGATCGCCGCGTAGCCCGGGATCGATCACGACCGAGCCGCGCACGAAGTAAGACTCGCCTCCGCCTTCGGCGGACGCGAGGTCACCTTCGGCTCCGTGAGCCTCGATGTCGGCGCGGGTGGACTCGGTGATCATCGGCGGAGAAAAGGTGGCGAGGAAGCGCCGCACGATGAGCTCGTAGACGCGGGCCTTGGGCCCGTCGAGGACATTGGCGTGAAGCGCCTGGGTGGGGTAGATCGGCGGGTGGTCGGTCGTCTCCTTCTTGCCGCGGGTGGGCTTCAGGTCGCCGTCGAGCAGCGGCGCCGCCGCCTGGAACTCAGGGATCCGCACGAGCGAGCTGACCAGCTCGCGGGTGTTGAGCGAGGGCGGGTAGACCGTGTTGTCGGTCCGCGGGTAGGAGATGAACCCGTCCATGTAGAGGTCCTCGGCGAGCCGCATCGCCCGCGACGGCGTGATGCCGAGGCGGCTGGAGGCGTCGGTGGTGAAGGCCGTGGTGTTGTAGGGCGCGGGCGGGCGCCGGGAGTTTCGACGTGACGACGACCTCCTTGACCAGGCCCGGCGTCTTGGTGTCGGCCAGCGCGGCGTCGGCCTCGGCCTTCTCCCAGAACTTGTCGGTGGCGTGATGCGCCTCGAACGATCCGTCCGGGTGCTGGAAGCGCGCGAACACCTCCCAGTAGGGCTTGGCCACGTGGGCGCGGCGCTCGAGCTCGCGCTCGACGATCAGCCCGAGCGTGGGGCTCTGCACGCGGCCCACCGAGAGGAAGTTGGAGCCGAAGCGCCGGGTGGCGAGCGACACGGCGCGGGTGAGGGTCGCGCCCCAGATCAGGTCGATGTCCTGGCGGGCGGCGCCCGCGTAGGCGAGGTCGTAGGAGAGGTCGTCGAGGTTGGAGAATGCCCGCTCGATCTCCTGCTTGGTGAGCGCCGAGTAGCGGGCGCGCTTGATCTGCGGCCGCGTGGCCAGCGCGTCGCCGTCGGAGTCCTTCGCGGCGCCGACCAGGCCCGGGTTGACCTCGATGATCGCCTCGAGCGCCTCGAGGCCGATGAGCTCGCCCTCGCGGTCGTAGTCGGTCGCGATCACGACCTCGTCGGCGTCCTTGGCGACCTTCTTGATCGCCTTGACGACGTTCTTGTCGGTCGGCCTCCTTGACGATCTCGGCGTCGATCAGCTCGTGCAGGTCGGTCTCCTGCCAGTTGGAGTAGCCCTCGGCGAACGCGGGGCTCATGACGTGGCCCTTCAGGCCGACCGTCATCTGCTCGCCGCCCTCGTCGGTCCAGGTGTAGAACGGCACCTTGTACGCGGCGTCCGCCTTGGCGTCGCCGCCGCTGAGGATCTCGGCGATCTTCTTCGCCGAGTTGTTCTTCTCCGTGACTATCAGGCGCATTTACCGGCCTCGCCCGGTTGATTCCCTAAACACCGCGGCGGGACACGATGCCCCGCCAATCGGACGCGAGAGTAGCAAGGGGCCTTTTTCGCCCCGCTTCGGCTAGAGCACCCGCATCGGCAGGCCGCCACGAGGCGAGAGCGTCGGCATCTGGCGGATCCGCATCTCGCGGCCGGGCTCCAGACCGAGGCGGAAACGGCGCAGGATCGCGGCCGCGACGGCGCGGATCTCGAGCTCGCCGAACCGCATGCCGATGCAGATTCGCGGCCCCGCGCCAAACGGAACGTAGGCGCCCTTCGGCAGCTTTGCCTTCTCCTCCGCGGCGAAGCGCTCGGGCTTGAAGGCGTGGGGGTCCGGAAAGACGTCGGGCAGCCTGTGGCTGGCCCAGGAGGAGTAGTTGACCGGAAGCTCGGCCGGGATGCGGTAGCCGCCGAACTCGAATTCGGTGTTCGACCTGCGCGGGCCGATCCAGGCGGGCGGGTAGAGGCGGAGCGTCTCCTGCACCGCCAGGTCGAGGTCGGGCATCTCCGTCAAGAGCTGCGCCGCGCCGGGTGCATCGTCCCCCGCAACCCGTTCGCGCTCGGTCGCGAGGCGCTCTGCCCACTCCGGCTGGCGCGCGAGCTCGTAGAAGAGGAAGGCGACGGTCGAGGTCGTCGTGTCGTGGCCGGCGAACAGGAGGGTGAGGATCTGGTCGCGCACCTGCTCGTCGGTGAAGCGGTCGCCCTCGGCGTCCTCGGCCTCGATCAGCAGGCCGAGGATGTCCTCGCCGGCGTCGCCCTCCCGGCGGCGGCGCGCGATCTCGCCGAGGATGATCCCGTCGAGGGTCCGGCGCACGCGCCGCAGGCGCGAAAACGGGCTGCCGGGGCCGCGAAGCACCTGGAGCCAGTACTCGCGCTCATAGAAGGAGAGCCCCCGCTCGAACGTCGCCGCGACGTCCACGCCGGCGCGGTCGGGGTCGAGCCCGAAGAGCGCGCGCATCGCGACGCGCATGGTCACGTGGCGGGTCCAGTCGTAGAGATCGACGCCCATCCCGGGCCGCCAGCCCTCGAGCGCGCGCTCGGCCTCCTCGCTCATCACGTGCGCGGCGGCGGCGATCCGCTCGCGGTGAAAGACGGGCAGCATGATCTCGCGGGCGCGGTCGTGGTAGGCGCCGTCCGTCGTCAGCAGACCGTCGCCGATCAACGGGATCAGGTCGCCGAGGCTGCCGTCGCGCCAGCGGAACTTGTCCCGATCCGTGACCAGCATGAACCGGTTCGCCTCCGGACCGAGCATGAAGACGTGGATCGCGTGGAAGATCCGGATCGCGAACACCGGCCCGTGCTCCTCGTAGGCGGCGAGCAGCACCGAGAGCGGGTCGCGGCGCATCCGCTCGGTGCGCGAGATGCTGGGGAGCTTGCCGCCGGGCGGAAGCTCGCCACTCCTGGTCGCCCGGCGCTCGGCGCCCAGGTCCTCGCGGATCCGGGCGAGCGGATTGGTCGTCGGCGCGGGCGGGACGCTCAGCGGCACGGCCCTTAGGTTAGACCGCCCTGGCCAGCTGGCCAAAGTTCCGCGCCGGCCCTCAGTACGGCCGGTTGCGCGAGAAACGGCGGCAATGAGGGAGGCGCCCGGATCGTGATCGCCGGGTCAACGCAATCTGCGTCCGGAAACCGGACGTGGATTGCGTCCGATGCGCCGTTCCCCACCTCAAGCGTCGAGTGAATCGCCGTTCCATGACCAGCGTTGACTACGCTTCTCACTTGGGATGCCCGCCCAGGCCTACGCAGGCAAGGAGTGCGTGTGCCAGCTCCGCAAGGGGATCTGCGACTCCTCGTGCGTGCGCGACATGCTCTCGACCCCCCTCTACATCGCCTGCCTTCGCCTATCCGGCCGGCCCTGCCTGGTCGTGGGCGGCGGCGCGGTCGGGCTCGAGAAGGTCGAGGGGCTGCTCGCCTGCGACGGCGACGTGACGGTGGTCTCACCCGAGGCCATTCCCGAGCTGGAGGGGTACGCGCGCGAGGGCTCGATCCGGTGGGAACGGCGCGAGTTTGCCGACTCCGACCTCGACGGCAAGTTCCTGGCGATCGCGGCGACCAGCATCACCGACGTCAACATCTCCGTCTACGAGGGGGCGGAGCGCCGGGCGATGCTCTGCAACGTCGTCGACGTGCCGCCCCTCTGCAACTTCATCCTGCCCGCGATCGTGCGCACCGGCCCGCTGGCGATCGCGATCTCCACGGCGGGCGCCTCGCCCGCGCTGGCCAAGCGCATGAAGCGCGAGATCGCCGAGACATACGGTGAGCCGTACGCGCGGCTGGCGGTGGTCCTCAACGACGCCCGCGGCTGGGCCAAGGCGACGCTGCCGACCTACCAGGACCGCAAGGAGTTCTTCGAGGGGATCGTCAACGGCGAGCCCGACCCGATCGAGCTCATCCGCGCCGGGCGCGAGGACGACGTCCGCGAGCTGATCGAGGCCGCCAAGGAATCCCGCGCCGCGCCTACCGCGGGCTGAAGCCCCAGCTCGCGGCATTCGCCCGGGAGGGCGTCAGGCACCGCTGAGGCTGGGCCTTTCGGCTCAGCCCGACGGCAGCGCGTAGATCGCGATCGCGGCGAAGTGCGCCGCGGCCGCGGCCAGCACCAGCACGTGGAAGATCTCGTGGTAGCCGAACACGGCCGGGTTCGGGTCCGGGCGCTGGCGCGCATAGACGATCGCGCCGGTCGTGTAGAGGACCCCGCCGGTGGCGATCAGGATCCCGGCGCCGATCCCGGCGTCCACCACGATCGCCGGGAAGCCGAGCAGGCCGATCCAGCCCACCGCGAGGTAGACCATCGTCGACACCCACTTCGGCGCGTCCACCCAGATCAGCTCGACGATGATCCCCGCGATCGCACCCGCCCACACGGCGACCAGCAGCGCGCTCGCCAGCGGGCCGCTCATCACCAGGAGCGCGAACGGGGTCACGGTCCCGGCGATCAGCAGGAAGATCATCGAGTGGTCCAGCCGGCGCATCCACTTGCGGATCTCCGGCCGGCGCCAGTTGACCCGGTGGTAGAGGGCGCTCGTGCCGAGGAGCCCCGACAGGGAGAAGGCGTAGATCGCCATCGCGATCCGGGCCTGGCCGGAGGGCGCGGCCCAGATCAGCGCGCCGCCCGCGACCAGGGAGATGAAGAACGCCCACTCGTGGGTCACGCCCCGAAGGCGCGGCTTGGTGCGGGCGATGAGCTCCTCCGCGGCGGCCCTGGCCTCGGTGACGCGCTCGGTCGCTGCCGTCTTCGCCTCGGTGACGCGCTCGCCGGCTACCGCCTTGGCCTCGGTGACCCGCTCGCCGGCGGCGGCCTTCGCCTCCGACATGCGCTCCGAGGCCGCCGACCTCGCGTCGGTAACCCGCTTCTGCGCTCGCTCCCGCCTGGTCACGCAGCGAGCATAGAGAACGCGGAGGGTGCGGGAGTTAGTTCATCACAGTCAGGCGTCTGGACGCTACATATAGCGTCCATCTGTAAGGAGGGAACCGCTACCGCTAGTAGAATCAAGGGAGTGGTTTGTCCCTCCTGCCGCACTCCGACTCGCGTCCTCGAAAGCCGTCGCGCGCCCGACGGCGACGTCGTGCGGCGCCGGCGCGAGTGCCCGCAGTGCGGCCGGCGCTTCACCACCTTCGAGCGTCGCGACCCCGAGCCCGCCTACGTGATCAAGCGCGACGGCGAGACGCAGCGCTTCGACCGGACCAAGCTCCGGGCGGCGCTGCTCGCCGCGGCCCACAAGCGCCCGGTGACCGCGGTGGACGTGGAGACGATCGTCGATCGGATCGAGGTCGCCGCGGCGGACGCCGGCGAGCTGTCCACCGAGCGGATCGGCGAGCTCTGCCTGACGGAGCTCGAGACCCTCGACCGGGGGGCCTACCTCCAGTTCCTTGGGACCCTGGCCGACCCCGTCCCCGCAATTTCCGAGCAAACGGACGGCGTCGGCCCCGAGTGGTTCCGTCCGGGTCGCGCGCGAGGATCCGCAGTTACCCCCCAAAGCTGACGCAAAGAGAGGACTTGATGAGTAAAATGGCTGCAAACCACGCACGAACCACGGATGCGGGACTGACGGTCGAGCGCCGCCACACGACCCCCGGCGTCCACCCCTTCGACGAGGTCGAGTGGGAGGTCCGCGACGCGATCATCGGCGACCCGGAGAACCCCGCGTTCGAGCAGCGCGGCGTCGAGTTCCCGAAGACCTGGTCCCAGAACGCGACCAACATCGTCGCCCAAAAGTACTTCCGCGGCCGGATCGGCTCCCCGGAGCGCGAGAGCTCGGTCAAGCAGATGATCTCGCGAGTGGCCGGGACGATCGCCGGCTGGGGGCGCGAGGGCCACTACTTCGCGACCGACGACGACGCCGAGGCCTTCGAGGCCGAGCTCACCCACATCCTGCTCCACCAGGAGGCGGCCTTCAACAGCCCGGTCTGGTTCAACGTGGGCTTCGAGGAGCACCCGCAGTGCTCGGCCTGCTTCATCTTGAGCGTCCAGGACACGATGGAGTCGATCCTCGACTGGAACACCAAGGAGGGCATGATCTTCCGCGGCGGCTCCGGCTCGGGCATCAACCTCTCCAACATCCGCTCCTCCAAGGAGCACCTCTCCAAGGGCGGCCTCGCTTCGGGCCCCGTCAGCTTCATGCGCGGCGCCGACGCGTGGGCCGGCACGATCAAGTCCGGCGGCAAGACCCGCCGCGCGGCGAAGATGGTCGTCCTCGACGTCGACCACCCCGACATCAAGGACTTCATCTGGTGCAAGGCGCGCGAGGAGGAGAAGGCGGCCGCGCTGCGCGACGCCGGCTTCGACATGCGCATCGACTCGGACTCGTTCCACTCGATCCAGTACCAGAACGCCAACAACTCGGTCCGCGTCAACGACGACTTCATGCAGGCGGTCGAGGCCGGCGCCGACTGGGACCTCACCGCCCGGGTCACGGGTGAGCCGATCGAGACCGTCGCCGCCCGCGAGCTGATGCGCGAGATCGCCGACGCCGCATGGCGCTGCGCCGATCCGGGCGTCCAGTACGACACGACCGTCAACCGCTGGCACACCTGCCCGGAGTCGGGGCGGATCAACGCCTCCAATCCCTGCTCCGAATACATGCACGTCGACGACTCGGCCTGCAACCTGGCGTCGATCAACCTGATGAAGTTCCGCCGCGAGGACGGCAGCTTCGACACCGAGCGCTTCGCGCACGCCGTCGACGTGGTCTTCCTCGCGCAGGAGATCATCGTCAGCCCGTCGAGCTATCCGACCGAGGAGATCGGCGCGAACGCCCGCGCGTTCCGCCAGCTCGGCCTGGGCTACGCCAACCTCGGCGCGCTGCTGATGGCCGACGGCGTCCCGTACGACTCCGACGAGGGTCGCAACGTCGCCGCCGCGATCACCGCGCTCATGACCGGGCGCGGCTACCGCAAGTCGGCCGAGGTCGCCGCGGCGGTCGGTCCGTACGACGAGTACGAAAAGAACCGCGAGCCGCACAACAACGTGATGCGCATGCACCGCGATGCGGCGTATGAGATCGATGCGACCGGTGTCAAGGGTGACCTCGTCGACGCGGCGCGCGAGGCGTGGGACGAGGCGGTCGAGCTCGGCGACGAGCACGGCTACCGCAACGCCCAGGCGACCGTGCTGGCCCCCACCGGGACGATCAGCTTCCTGATGGACTGCGATACCACTGGGATCGAGCCCGACTTCTCGCTGGTCAAGTTCAAGGAGCTGGTCGGCGGCGGGCAGATGACGATCGTCAACCGGACGGTGCCGATGGCGCTCGCCACGCTTGGCTACTCCGACAGCGAGATCGCGCAGATCGAGGCCTACATCAACGACAAGGCCACGATCGTCGGCGCGCCCGGCCTGAAGGACGAGCACCTGCCGGTGTTCGACGTGGCGGTCGGCGAGCGCGCCATCTCGCACATGGGCCACATCCGGATGATGTCGGCGGTGCAGCCGTTCATCTCGGGGGCGATCTCCAAGACCGTCAACCTGCCCGAGTCGGCGACTGCCGAGGACATCGCCGACGCCTACACCCAGGGCTGGAGCCTCGGCCTGAAGGCGCTCGCGATCTACCGCGACGGCTCGAAGACGGCACAGGCCCTTCGCACCGACGCCGGCGAGAAGAAGGCCGAGCCGGCGGCCGCCTCCGAGCCCGCGGAGGCGCGGCCGGTGCGCCGCAAGATGCCGCGCGAGCGCGAGTCGATCACCCACAAGTTCTCGATCGCCGGCCACGAGGGCTACATCACCGCCGGCAAGTACGAGGACGGCTCGATCGGCGAGATCTTCCTCACCGACATCGGCAAGGAGGGCTCGACGCTTCGCGGCATGATGAACGCGTTCGCGACCGCGATCTCGATCGGCCTCCAGTACGGCGTGCCGCTCGAGGTGTTCGTGAAGAAGTTCAGCTACATGCGCTTCGACCCGGAGGGGATCACCAGCAACCCGGAGATCCCGTTCGCGAAGTCGATGCCCGACTACATCATGCGCTGGCTCGCCAGCCGGTTCATCGAGGATCTCGACGAGCTCGAGGACCTCGGCATCCTCACCCCGGAGGTCCGCGCCCGCCGCGAGGCCCAGCAGACGCTGATGCTCGACGACGAGCCCGAGGCCAACGGGTCCGCCGGCGGTAACGGCAACGGGCACGCCAACGGCGGCGCCGAGGCGAGCAGCGCCTCGGTGGCCCCCACCGAGGCCCTCACCGACACCCCGCCGGTGCGCCCGGCAAAGATGTCGAGGAGCGACCTGGGCCCGGCGTGCGAGCAGTGCGGCGGCATGATGCAGCGAACGGGCTCGTGCTATACGTGCTCGAGCTGCGGCAACAACACCGGCTGCGGGTAGCGCGTCTCATCGCACCGGCTTCATCTGTCCGACCTCGATCAGGTGGCCGTCGGGGTCGCGCATGTAGCAGCGGAATTCGTGCTCGTGCTCGACTGGCGGCGTCAGGAAGGTCGCGCCGCGGGCACCCCACTCCTCGTAGATGGCGGCGATGTCCGCAACGCGAATGTTGAGGAACGCCGAGACTCGGTCGGGATCGGTAGGGGTCTCGAGGATGACGGTCGGCTTGTCGTCCGTCGGACCGCCGCCCACGTTGATGATGATCCAGCTGTTGGAGAGGGCCACGATCGAGGGCTCGCCGTCGAGGACGGTTTCGCCGCCCAGCACCTCCGCGTAGAAGCGCCGCGATCTCTCGACGTCGTCGGAGACGATGAAGGTCGTCAAGACGATGCCTTCGGTCGGGGCTGACGTAGTGCTCGTCACCGGAAACGTCGCGCTCTTGTCATCGGGGATTCCGGCGAACGAGACCGCCAGGAGGCAGGGCGCGGACCTCAGCGGACATGAAACACGTGGCCGCAGTGCTGCATACCTCGGACCCGAGGGGAGTTCGCTGGCCACAGCGAGAGCACTTCTTGCTGCGGCTCGGACGCAAGGGAAACGCCCGACGAGGAAGACGGCCAGGACGACAAGCACGATGATGATCGCGATCGTCATATGCGCCTCGGCTCAGTCGGGTTCACATCCGGCACGAAAACGACGATAGCGGCGGCGATCGGACGACATGCTCGCGGCACCTCACCGTGGGGTTATTGCTGTTGGCGGTTCGCCACACGGAGAGGGGCCGGAATCAGGGCTGCGCCGACGATGACGAGGCCAAACGTGATCATCCGCCCGGTGATCCCGACCGCTCCCGCCCCGATCGAGTCACGGAACACCAGGATGCCGCCGAGGATCGCGGTGAGGTTGGCCGCGACCGCGGTGATCGCGATGACCTCGACGCCCGGGCCGATCTGCAGGCCGCGGGCCGAGGTATAGAAGGCGACCACCGAGGCGGCCAGCGCGGCGCCCGTCCATGGGCTGATCAATTCACCCAAGCCACCTTGAACGGCGTGGGTGAGGAACTTGAGCGCGATGTCGGAAACTCCGAACAGCGCGCCGGAGGCGGCACCCAGGTACAGGCCCTGCCTCGCGCGCAGGGCGGCATGGTGGCTGGACATCACGGCGAGTCCGGTGGCGAGGACAAAGACGGTGCATTCCATGACGATCAACGCGGTCAGCGCGTACTTAGGGGCCTGATCGCCTCGCGGCCCGACGGTGAGGGCGATGATCGCAAGCCCGATCGACGTGATGATCACGCCGATCCACTGGCGGCGTCCGAGGGCGAAGCCGAAGAAGCGCTCGGCGAGCACGGCGAGGAAGACCAGCCCGGCCGCGAGCACAGCCTGCACGACCGAAAGCGGCGCGAGCGCCAGGGCGCCCACGTGGAGCCCCCAGGCGCCGACCGCCACCACCCAGCCCAGCGCGAACCACTTCGATCGGAATAGGGCGGCGGCGCTTCGCAGCGGGTGCACGACCTCCACCGAGGGCGCCAAGACGGCGCCACGCTGCTTGAGGAGGAAGGCGACGTTCGTTGCGAGCGCGGAGGCGATGGCGAGCACGATGGCGAGGGTCACGCGGAGTCATTGTGCCCACGCTCGTCACCTCCCGGTGCGTGATCTCATATGAAATGAAATTCATGAATTCGTGTACATTGTGTTCTACATCTATCAGCCAGGAGGCCGAGCATGGCCAGGCCATCAACCGCCACACCATCGATGCCGCCGGGGTCACCTATGCCCCCAGTCCCACCCATCCGCGAGCGAGTGCCGATCCCAGCGCAGTTGGACGACGACGCCCAGCCATTCGCGGGCTACGCCCGCCTCGACGCGAGGCAGGCCAAGGACGGCCTCTCCGACCATTCGCAGGTCGAGCTCGAGGCCGTGGAGGCCTACGAGCGCTCTCACGAGGGCCGGGCGGAAGTACTCGACAAGCTGCGCTATCTACGCGGGAATGAGCCATTCCAGGGCTTTGACGCGCAGAGCGTCGAGGAGATCGTGGCCGCTCTGCAGGGGGCCGACACGGCGACGCTCAAGAGGGTGCGTGGTTACGAGCGCAAATTCGCGAACCGCTCGGCTCTCCTGGATGAGGTTGCACGCGTTCACCGACTTCGTCGGGCAACCCAACCGGCGAGCGCTACGCCCGCTTACCAGCCGACGAGTGCCAGGTCCGGCGCCAGCGCGCGTCGGGCGCGAAAGGGGAACGGGCGGTGACCGGCCCCGTGGCGCTGAAAGCCCGGCTGTCCGACGGATTGCCGGCGGAGCTCACCGAGTCGATCGTCTCGCTCTGGACGCAATATGCGGGAAAGGCACCGACCAGCGCCCGAACCGAGGTCCGAGGCAACGTCGTCACCTGCGTGCTCGTCGACGCCGTCGGCGACTACAACCGCAGCATGGTGGCTCCCCAGACTCGGGACACCGCTCGAGGGGTTGGGGAGCTCACCTCGGCGGCGTACAAACGAGACGCCGTCGCGGCGGTGGTCAGGCTGACGCATCAGTCCGTTGCCGCGTTCCTGAGCAGCCACGACCGGGACACGGACGTCGCCACAGAGACGTTCATTCTCGAGCCATCGTTCAACCGAGGAGCCCCCTCACTCGCCGACAGGCGATCTGCAGGGGGCTCCGGCTCCTCCCCGCGCGCGTCCTCTGAGGGCCGGAGCGGACTGCGATGACCCTCGAGACGCCCGGAGCGGGCAGCGTCGCAAACGCAAGCCTCATTGAGCTCGAGGCGGAGGAGCGATATGCCCGCGAGCGCTACCAGCTCTACAAGGCGAAGGCCTACGGCTCGCGACTGACGAGCGCAGGACGCCTGCGCGAGCTCGAGCGGAGATCAACGCTGGCAAAGGGTCGGCTGGATCGAGCAAGGAGTCGAGCCGGCGCGGAGAGCGAACGGTGACGAGCAGCACGCGCCCACACCACGGCGGGGCTAGCCCCGGCCCGCTGGTGCTCGTCGCTGACGATGACAAGGACATCCGCA
Source organism: uncultured Actinomycetes bacterium (assembly GCA_963829735.1). Lineage (GTDB taxonomy): Bacteria > Actinomycetota > Thermoleophilia > Solirubrobacterales > 70-9 > AC-56. Next base: position 153,074 of record CAWHJT010000001.1, on the reverse strand, counting down.
CCCTGATCTGCATCCAGCTTGGGAATGCGGGCTATGAGACGATCGCGGCCCGAGACGGCGAGCAAGCGCTTTGCCTTGCGCACGAGCGGCTCCCTGAGCTGTGCATCTTCGACCTGGTGATGCCGAAGCTCGACGGTCTTGAAGCGACGCGCGCCCTTCGCAAATCGACCGCGCTCGCCAAGGTGCCGGTGATCATGCTTACGGCCGCCGCCCAGACGGCGGACCGCACTCGCTGCCTGGAGGCGGGCGCGGATGAATACATGAGCATGCCGTTCCACGCAGCTGAGCTCGAGGTGCGCGTGGCCGCGCTGCTCGCTCTGAGCCGATCCTGGTCGCCCGGCGATGCCGAGGCGTACCGTGAGGATCCTCCGGCGTGCGGGCCCAACGGCGACGAAGGACCTCCTCACGTCGTCGGCGCAGACACTTTCATGTCGGTTCACAGCTAGTTGTTAGTGGGCGTGGCCACGCCCACGTCCTAGCCACTACCGACCGAGTTGCGCTACATCGAGCAGGTGGTGAACCGCGGCGGATCCGCACTCCATGCGCAGGCGTCCGCTGTCCTCGCGCGAGCACTCGGCCGCCCACATCAGCAACCGCAGTCCCGCCGCGTCAATGAAGCTCACCGCCGTGAGATCGAGAACGATCGACCCGGCCCCGCCCTCGAACGCGCGAAGCAGGGACTGCTCGACCAGGGCGGCGCTGTCTATGTCCAGCTCGCCGGCGGCCCGCAGCGTGAGCGTGTCCCGATCTTGCTCCACCCGGAGGGCGAGGGCCCCATGCTTTCGCGCCGAAGTCGTTCCCAACCGCGCCTCCTCCGGGTCGCTCTCCAAGGCGATGCCGCCCTGGTTGCTGAAGGAAGCGAGGGGCGAGCCCTCGGGCGGCCCAGTCCGTCGCGACATTACTGATTCGCGGAGGGTCGGTTGCGAGTTCACGCATGCCGGTCCGCAGTCGGGTGCGACGGCGAGTCTCCTTGACTTGGAGTCTGAAGTCGCAGATGATCGGCCTGTCATTGGAATAGCCGGGTCTCGGTGTCCGGGATTCGCAGAGAAGGGATCGACCCGGTTCGACTTGGCGGTGCCCGGACACCTTCCCGACGAACTGGCTACCCCCGATCAGCGGCGGAGACGACCGGCCCGGAGGTCACTTTTCGGCGCCCTGACTGGGCGCAGTATCGACCGTATGGGTTCATAACGCGCCATCGGCTCCGTCTCGTCGGGGGTCTTCACGACCGGGTGCAGATCGCGCGCGCCGCGCGTCTATAGTCCGCCCAGGCGGCGACCGCCGCCCGGGCGATGGGCTCGCCTTCAACCGCCGACCCGGCTGATGGCTCCTAGGACCAAAGGAGCCTGAATGACGACGCTGCTGGTCGGAGTCGGTGGACTGCTCGGTGTCATGTCGCGATGGGGCATATCGCGACTCACCCTGCATTCCGAGGCATTGATCTGGTCGACGGTCGGCATCAACATCGCGGGTTCGTTCCTTCTCGGTCTGCTCGTCGCGGAGCACTGGTTCGCCGCGACCTGCGAGAGGGCCTCGGGGTCGGCTTCCTCGGGGGCTTCACGACATTCTCGACCTTCTCGGTGCAGGTCGTGCCAGGCCGACGGCGGCGACGCTGAGTCAGGCCATCGCCTACACGCTCGTGTCGGTGATCGGCGGGATCGCGGCGGCGGCGGCCGGTTACGCGCTCGGCCGCCGCCTCGCGTGAAATCGCTCTACGTGCCGGCGCCCAACCCGGGCTACTGGCTCTGCGCCTTTCTGAACGCAGAGGTAGACGGTCGCCACCGTCTTCTTGGCGTTGGCCCCTTCCGCGTCGCCCTGGGTCTTGAAGCCCGCCTTCGTCAGCCCGTCCTGGATGCAGTGCGCCGCGGACTCGGCCTGGCTCTTGCTCAGCTTGCCGCTCTGAGAGAAGGTCTGGACGAGCGCGTTGAAATATGCCGTGGAGGCGATCGCGGTCGACTTGGGAACCTGGTTGGGGTCGAAGCCCGGGGTCGCGCTCGTGGTGCTCGTCGTTGCCCCGCCCGCGGCGGTGCTCGTGCTGCTGCTTCCACCGCCGCAACCGGTTACAGCAAGAGCGCCGAGGATCAACAGGCCCGCGACGGCCCCTGCGGCTGTGCGGGCGAAGGGGAAGTGCCCACCTGACAACTCCTTCCGGGATTCGGGAACGCGCGTAGATTAGGGATGGTGACCACGACGGATTGGGCAGACGTCGGGGCTGAGCGCGCGTCAGGTCCCGCTTCACGCACTGGGGGACGTTGCGGCGGGGTGCCCTGGTTCTCTATTTTGCGTCACTGATCGCTTGGAGCGCCGTCTACGGCATCCCGGTCCAGCGCGAGCTCGGTGGTGCTCTGGATCTGTGGGGCGCTCGCATGCGCGTCGCTGGGGCGCCCTCCGCGGGAGATTCTCCAGCTCGTGCTCGACTGGTTGCCGATGGTGGTCGTCCTGAGCGCGTACGACTTCTCGCGCGGTGCCGCGGACTCGTTCGGGATCGGCGTTCACGTACATCCGATGCTCGACTTCGACCGCTTCGTCTTCGTCGGCCAGACCCCAACCGAATGGCTCCAGGCGCACTTGAACGGCCCCGGCGTCGCCTGGTGGGACGTGGCCTTCACGCTCACTTACACGTCCTACTTCATCGTCCCGTTCGCGGTGGCAGGCGTCCTCTGGGCCCGCGACAGGCTCGCGTTCCGGCGTTTTGTGAACCGCGTGGTGACGCTCGCACTGGCCGGCCTGGCGACCTACATCGCCTTTCCCGCGGAGCCCCCCTGGATGGCGGCGCAGGACGGCCTGCTGCAGGGCGTCCACCGCACCACCTCGGACGGGTGGCAGCTGCTCGGCGGCGGCACCGCCGGGCTCTTCTCGAGGGCCAGGCCGGCGTCAACCTGGTCGCCGCGGTGCCCTCCCTGCACTCAGCCTTCACCGCCCTGGTGGCGATGTTCCTGTGGGGGCGCGTCCGCCCGGCCCTGCGACCGCTCCTGGCGCTCTATCCGCTGGCGATGGGCCTGGCCCTGATCGCGACCGGCGAGCACTACTTCTTCGACGTGCTGCTCGGCTGGCTGTACGCCGGCGCCGTGATGGCCGCCTGGGCCTGGTGGGAGCGCCGGCGAGCGGCGATCAAGGCTCCCGCCGACCCCGCGCCCGTGCCGAGCTCCGTGACACACCTGCCGAGGGCATCCGAGATCTGACCGGCGGCCCCCAGGCGCTGTGACGGCGTCGCGCCCGGTCGAGGGGCGCTACCGGCATGTAGCGCGGCTGCGAGCCGTCCGGCGCGAACTGGTATTTGCACCGCTTGCACCGGGGCGCGGTCAGCTGGACGCGCCCGGCGCACTTTGGGCACTCCCGGCTCGGCCGCGGAAGCCGAGCCAAGATCAGGGCGAAGAGCACGAGGACCGCCATGAAGCCGACGACGACGGCGAGGCTCATCGCTGCTCAATCTCCATCGAGCGGGGTCGGTGATGGGCGTAGACCCACCGCGTCCATTCGAGGGCCCCGTACTCAGCGAGCATCCGTCGCAAATCGGCCAGGCGAGGATGTTCGCGCTGGGGCTGCGGATAAGGGAACTGGGCCGGGGCCACCACCGGAGACAAGAGCGCGGCGACGGTGAGATCGGCGACCGTTAAAGCCATCACCGACCAGGTAGCCATTGGGCTGAAGCTCGACGGCGAAGCGCTTCCCCGCGAGCCGGCATTTCCGCCACGCGCGCTCGACGCCGCCTCCGTCGATTCCGAACTTGGCGGCGATCTGGCGCCGCATCAGCGGATACATCGCCCGCGCGGTCAGGCGGCGGGGAGCGCTGAGGTCGGGTGCGAAGGCGCCCAGCAGGAGCGAGGGGTCGGGGAGCATGTGCTCAACCACGAGAAGGCGAAGGTACGGGCCCAGCTCCTCGTCGAAGTGGTCCTCGATCGCCAGGGCGCGGCGACGCTCATCAGGGTGGTCCGGATAGAGCGGCGGCTCGGGATAGCGGCGCTCGAGGGCCTTGATGATCTCGGTCGAGTCGCTCAGGGTCTCACCGTCGAGCTCGAGCACCGGGAACGTATTGCCGGCTCCGAGGCCCCGCGCGATCCGGGCGTGGCGCCCGGGGATCGCCGCGCGGCGCACGTGTGGAAGCCCCTTGTGGTCGAGCGCCCAGCGGGCCTTCTCGTTGTAGTGCCAGAACCTTCAGGTGCCAGAGAACCGGCGGCGCGTCCGGTATCCGAGTTTCGCCCCGTCCCATCTGTCCCTTCACTCCGTTCCAGCAGATGATTAACCATACGGTTAAATGTAACGGATCCGGGAAGGCGCGGCGGCAGTCGACTCCGGCGGGCGCGGCTTGCAGCTCAGACGATGCGCTCGAGCTGGTCGAGGGTGGTGTTCCACCCCCAGCGATGGAAGTCCCGCAGCTCATCCGTCTCGAGCCGCTCGTGGGTGATGCTGATCTCCGTCGCCGTCCCGAGGTCCCGGAACAAGACGGTGACCCGGCTGTCGAGCGTCGAGAGCGCCTCGAGTCCCTCAAAGAAACCGGGGGCGGCTCCTCCCATCCGAACGTGAACACGAGCCTCTCCGGAGGCTCGACCTCCAGGTAGCTCCCGACGATGTAGCTCCGCCCCGGGACGAGCTCGGTCCGCTCCAGGGTGATCCTGTACTCACCGCCCGGGCGAACGTCCAGGTCCGCGGTCACCGAGGCATTGCCGGGCGGAGTGAACCACCGCCGGAACAGGTCCGGCTCCGTCCAGCCCCTGTACACCTGCTCCCGCGGAGCGGGCAGCTCTCGCTTGACGTGGACGGCCGTCGTGGCCGAGGCCGCCCTCGGGACCCCTCTGCTTTGGCTCGGCCATGAAGCGGTGCAGGGAGTCGAGCTCGCCCTGCCAGGGGCTCCCGTAGCTGGCGATCCACTCGAGCGCCTCCGCATCGGCGCCTCGACCAGTCGGCAGCGGCTCGTCGGGAGTTCCTTGGTCCGGACCAGCAGCCCCGCCTCCTCGAGGACGGTCAGGTGCTTAGAGATCGCGGGGAGCGAGATGTCGAACGGCTCTGCGAGCTCCCCGACGGAGGCCTCGCCCGCGTCAGCCGCTGGACTATCGCTCGGCGAGTCGGATCCGAGAGCGCCCCGAAGGTCGCATCCAGCTTTTGACTCTTAACCACCTCATTAAGAATAGGCGTCGGCCGGGCGTCCCGGCCTATCCTCGCCGCGTGACTCCGGGGCTGGCGGAGCTCCTCTCCAGGCGCACCCTCGTCGCGCGCGGCGCCGCGCTGGCCGGGGGTGCGGTCCTGGCGGGGCCGCTCACAGCCTGCGGCGGATCCACGCCGGGGCCGCGCAAGCGGCGCGTCGTAGTCGTCGGGGCCGGCCTCGCCGGGCTCGCTGCGCGTACCGTCTCCACCAGGCGGGCCTCACCGCCGACCTGTACGAGGCGCATCCGACGCGCGTCGGCGGTCGCTGCTGGACCGCCCGGGGGTTCGCCCAGGGTCAGTCCGGCGAGCACGGTGGCGAGTTCATCGACTCCGACCACATGCACATCCGCAGGCTCGCCGGCGAGCTCGGGCTGCACCTCGAGGACCTGTCCGGCCGCTCCGACGGCCACTCCCTCCTCTACGTCGACGGACGGATCCGCCCGGCGCGGGTCGCCTACCACGGCTACGGAAGGATGCTGAAGCAGCTCCGGGGGGTGGCGCGGCGCACCGGCTACCGGCACTCCTACTCGAACGCCCGCGCCCAGGCGTTCGACCGCCGCTCGGCGGGCGAGTGGATCGCCCGGAACGTGGCGGCGAACCGCTCACGCCTCGCGGGCGTTGATGCGGGAGTACTTCTCGGAGGAGTTTGGCCTGGACGCCTGGCGACTCGCCGCAACGGATCTCCTCTATCTCACGGAGGGCCCCACACCACGGAAGGGACCCGGCCGCCAGCGACCCCTCAGACGAGCGGTTCCGCGTTCGCGGCGGCAACGAGCTGGTCGCCCGCGGGCTCGCGGACCGTCTGCCCGACGAGTCGCTGCACCTCGGGGCGCCTCTGACCGCCCTGTGGCGGCGCGAGACGGCTCCTACGGCCTTCGCTTCGATGGGATCTCGGATGACGTCAGCGCGGACCAGGTGGTCCTGGCGATCCCATACACGACCCTCCGCGACGTGGACCTCTCCCGCGCGGGCTTTCGCAAGCTCAAGCGTCGCTGCATCGAGGAGCTCGGGATGGGGACGAACGCAAAGGTATCCTCCAGTTCCGCAGGCGCCCGGAGCGCTTCCGCAGCTGGAACGGCGAGCTCGTCACCGATCAGCCGTCTCTCGACACCTGGCAGAGCTCGCTCGGCCAGCCGGGGCGGGCTGGGCTGATCACCGTGTACTCGGGCGGCAGTGTCGGCGCCGGGTACCCGGGCCACCCTTCCCACGGCCAAGCGCCGCCGAGCGTGGTGCGCGAGACGCTCGCGGCGCTGGACCGGGTCGTGCCGGGGATTGCGCGCGACTCGACGGGCGCGCCTGGCTCGACAACTGGTCGGCCGATCCCTGGACGCACGGCTCATACGCCGCCTTCCTCCCCGGCCAGTACACCGAGTTCTATGGCGTCATCACGTCCCCGGAGGGCGGCGTCCACTTCGCCGGCGAGCACACCTGGACGCCTACCAGGGCTTTTTGGAGGGTGCCGTCGCCTCGGGCGAGCGCTACGCCCGCGAGATCGTGCGGGCGTAGTGAGGCCGCCGCAGGGTTCTTAAAGATGGCTTGATAATGGGCCGCGATACTGCTAAAAACCTCTGCTCGCTCTTAGCCCCGCGTGGTTGCTTGATCGCGCAATCATTGCTATACTTTTTGAAGCGAAGTAACGCCACTAGGGGTCTGGCGTAAGTATCCGCGGCGGCCCCGGCAGGGATCACGAAGAAGAAGGAGACGAATGCCCAGATCAAGAGGCGCTGAAACCCAGCGCAACGACACTCACCGACGACGCGGCGAGCACGCACTGTTCTCGCCTCTCGCCGATCACCCGGAGCGGCGCGGCGCGGATCACGCTGCCGCGACCGAGACCACCGACAGCTTCCAGCTCTTCCTGAACCAGGCGAGCCGCTACCCCCTGCTCACGCGGGAGGAGGAGGTCGAGCTCGCGCAGCGCATCGAGCGCGGCGACCTCGCGGCGAAGGAGCGGCTGATCAACTCCAACCTGCGCCTCGTCATCAAGTTCGCCCGCCGCTACCAGGGCCACGGCCTGTCGATGCAGGACCTGGTCCAGGAGGCGATGCTCGGGCTGATTCGAGCCGCCGAGAAGTTCGACTACCGGCGCGGCTACAAGTTCTCCACTTACGCCGTGCTGTGGATCAAGCAGGCCATCCAGCGCGGCCTGGACAACACCGGTCGCCCGGTTCGGATTCCGGCGCACATCGCCCAGCGCGAGCGCACGGTCAACCGGGTCGAGGCAGAGCTGAGCGCGAGCCTGAACCGCGAGCCCACCGAGGAGGAGATCGCGGAGCGGGCCAAGCTTCCGCTCGACGAGGTCAAGGCCGTCCGCGACCTCACCCGGGTGACCACCAGCCTGGACGCTCCCGTCGGCGACGACGGCGACACCACCCTGGGCGAGTTCCGGGCCGAGGCATCGGAGAGCGTCGAGGAGGAGGTCGACGAGCGCGAGCAGGAGAACGCCGTCACCGCCGCTCTCGCCACCCTGCCGGAGGACGAGCGGCGCGTGATCGAGCTGCGCTTCGGCACCGGAGGCGCCCCGGAGGCGTCGCTGCGCGAGGTGGCCCGCGAGGTGGGCGTCTCGCAGGAGCGCGCCCGCCAGCTCGAGGCCCGCGGCCTCAAGCGCCTCGCCAGCGAGGGCACGCTGGCTGCCTGGCGCGCCGCCTAATAGCCGCCGAATCAGCTGTAGGGCAGCGGCGGGCGGGACCCTCGTCCCCGCCCGCCGCTTTGCCATGCGCGAAATCACGCCTTGTGCGTGGTTCGACCAAATGGCGAAAAATCGGCCATCCAGATTGGCCCGGTGTCGATAGTCGGAACCCAGTCGCTCCGGCAACCTGACCGTCAGTGAGCGTGGGCAGCCGCAGGCGCGGCCGGCCCGCGCGTGTGGTTGTCAATGAGAAGGGCCCCGTCGGTGCCCTCGATTGGAAAGGAAGACACTGAGCTATGCACTGGTTGAGTCCCGGTGATAACTCCTGGCAGATGACCGCGGCGACGCTCGTCGGCCTGATGAGCGTTCCCGGCCTCGTCGTCCTCTACGGCGGCGTGATGCAGAAGCGCTGGTCCGTGAACTCGATGATGATGGCCTTCGTCGCGTTTGCCCTGGTGCTGCTGGTCTGGGTTGGGTGGGGCTTCAAGATGGCCTTCGGGTCGCCACTCGAGCTCTTCGGATCGAGCGGAGGCGACTTCTTCGCCAACTTCGTCGGCAACCCGGGGCCGATCCTGCAGAGCTCGTCGTTGCTGCATCAAGGGACCATCCCGATGCTCGGCGACGTAGGCAAGCTGGCGTTCCCGCAGTCGTCGCTGGTCTACTTCCAGTTCGTCTTCGCGGGGATCACGCCGATCCTGATGCTCGGTTCGGTGCTGGGCCGGATCAACTTCAAGGCGTGGATCCCGTTCGTGATCCTCTGGTCGAGCCTCGTCTACACGGTCAACGCGTTCCTGATCTGGGGCGGGGGCTACTTCGCCCAGCAGGGAGCCCTCGACTTCTCCGGCGGCTACGTGATCCATCTCGCGGCCGGTGTCTCGGGCTTCGTCGCGGCGGCAGTGATCGGGCCGCGCCTGCAGCGCGACCGCGAGGTCGACGCGCCGAACAACCTGGCGATGGTCGCCGTCGGGGCCGGCCTGCTGTGGATGGGCTGGAACGGGTTCAACGGAGGTGACCCGTACCTCGCGAACGCCGACGCCTCGGCCGCGCTTCTCAACACCAACATCTGCACCGCCGTGGCCTTCCTCGCCTGGGTCGGCTGGGACTATCTCACCGGCCACAAGCCGAGCCTCATCTCGAGCGTCAACGGCATGATCACGGGACTCGTTGCGATCACGCCCGCGGCCGGCTTCGTCAACGGTTGGGGCGCGATCGCGATCGGCCTCATCGCCGCGACGATCGTCTACTTCGCGCTCAACTACCTGAGCCGGGTGGCGCCGTTCCGCAACGTCGACGACACGCTCGGCGTGGTGTACACGCACGGATTCGCCGGCGTAGCGGGGGGCCTGCTGACGGGCATCTTCGCCAACGCGGCGATGGCCTCGGCCTTCGGCGTCTCGGCGTCGGGCCTGATCTCGGGCGGCGGAGCAGAGCTGCTGAAGTGGCAGCTGCTCACCGCGCTCTGGGTCATCGTGTTCGCCTGCTATCGGCACCTTCATCCTGCTGAACATCGTGAAGCTGTTCGTCCCGCTCCGGATGAGCGAGGAGGACATGGAGGAGGGCGACCTCGCGGTCCACGGACACGAGGTCTATCCCTCGGACGTGCCCTCGCTGGCCTTCCCCTCGGGGTATCCAGCGACGCCGCCCGAGCGGGCAGCCGAAGCACCGGGCTGATCAAGAGCCGGAACGAATCCGGGACAACCGCAAACGCCCCCGCCGATCGGCGGGGGCGTTTTGCCGTATGCGCTCAGACGCCGACGCGGCCGAGCGCCGCGGCCAGGCGCGGACGAAGATCCTCGCCCGGCTCGACGCTCTCCAGCGCAGCCAGTTCCGGAGGACGCGCGCCGGCGAGCTGGACGACCACGGCACGTCCCCGCAGGGCCCCGACCGCCGAACCGGCGTCGTAGATCCACTCGCGGCTCGGCTCAGCGGACTCGACCGCGAGCACGACTGCGACCGGAGGGGCCTCGCCGGGCTCGCCCAGCAGCCGCAGCGACCAGGCGACGCTCTGGAGCCCAAGGTCGTGCAGCGCATCCGCGATCGCGCCACGCGCCACGTCGGACTCGGCCAGGACCGCGATGCGGGAGGCACGGCGTCCGGCGCCGCCGATCAACTCCCGCGCCACGTCCCGCCCCGAGTGCTCCGCGGCTCCCCAGCCGCGGCCGAAGGCGAGGTCCTGCGGGCTCAGCTCGGGCCCCTCGAGCACTCTCAGCGCGCACTCGGAGGGCTCCCATTCGCGATCCCCGAGCAGGACCGGCCGGTTCCTGACCCAGGGCTCGAGAACGGTGTCGCGGAGCGTGGCCTCGTCGAGGTTGAACTCGCGCGCCCAGCGGTGGCCGCTCCGGATCTCGACGTGGAAGGCCAACCGGGCGAGTATGGCCGATGCGAGCCCCTGGCAGACTCGGGAGCCGCGGCTCAGAGGAGGCCGGCCTGCCGGCAACTCTCCTGTACGGCCCTGGCTCCCGGGTCGGCGTCGGTCGCACGCGCCTGACAGATCCTCTTCGCCCTCGTTCCGCATGCATCGAGCGTCTCCGCCCCCATGACGTGCGGGATCAGCGCGCGAATGCAGCCGGGACCAGGAGCCGGCCTGCTGTTGCCGACGGTGGCGAGAACGAGCGCCACACAGGCTGCGAGAGTGGCCCCGACGGCGACGATCGCGATGTAGCGCTCACGCCTGCTGAGCCGGCGCAGCGGGGTGTTCACGCGGCTCCAATGTCCCTCGAGCGGCATCGCGGGTCAGGTTAGAGGCTCGGGCCGACCGCCACACTCGCCCAAGCGGCGAATCCAGCAGCCGTCGAATTTTGGACATCCGTCTGATCCGGCCGGCGGGGGGCCGGAGCGCTAGCGGCGCGCCCCTCCCATACTTCCTGGATACGTCGGCGAGGGTTTCGAGCATTCGCTCGGCCGCGGGACCGACGCCCTTTCCGCGCCGAGTCGCCGCGGTGACGGTTCGCACAGGCCCCCGCGGGTGGAGGGCCCTGATGGTGATGTCGTCACGAACGCTCGAGAGTGCGAGCTGCGGGATGAGGGCGACGCCGACGCCGGCGGAGACCAGTCCCTGGACGGTCTGGTAGTCGTCGGTTTCGAACGAGACGCTGGGCTCGAACCCTGCGGCGTGGCATGACCGGACGACGTGACGGGCGCAGGGGCTCTCGGCCGACGTCTGCACCCAGGCCTCCCCGGCCAGGTCCTCGAGGCGGATCCTGGGAACGTCCGCCAGCGGATGCTCGTTCGGGAGCGCCAGGTACATGGGGTCCTCGAGCAGGTCGATTCGCCGGAGCCCCGAGCCGAGCCCCTCGCTGACGCCCTCGAACTCGAACAGGAGCGCGAGGTCGAACTCGCCGGCGCGTAGCCGCGGCGCGATGTCCTCGGGCTCGCCCTCGGCGAGGCTCAACGTGATCTCCGGGTGGGCGGCTCGGAAGGTCGCCACGGCCAGCGGCATGATCGTGGCGCCCGCAGTCGGGAACGACGCCATCGCGAGCTGGCCACCGCGAAGGCCCGCGATCGCCGCGACCTCGGCCTCGGCGGCGTCGAGCTGCGCGAGGATCCCGTCGGCGTGCGCGAGGAGCGCCTCGCCGGCACTGCTCGGCCGGGCGCCCCGCCTGTCGCGCTCCAGCAGCGTCACGCCCATCTCGGCCTCCAGCGCGGCAACGGACTGCGAGACGGCGGATTGCGTGTACGAGAGCGAGTCGGCCGCCGCGGAGAAGGAGCCCCGGCTGGCGACCTCGCGAAAGACCCGGAGTCGCTGCGGATTCAACATAAGCGGAGCTTATAGCTCTACCAGAAGAATCACTGGTGCTGTTGGCAGGAACCTGGAACGCTTGCGTCAAATGGATCGGCGACAGGCTATTCGGATAACGGAAGGACTTTGAAATGGCCCCGAAGATCATCGTTTCCTACGACGACACGGACAACGACCGCGACGCGCTCGCGCTGGGGCAGCTGCTCGCCCGCGGCGGAGCCGATCTATCGCTCGCATACGTCCGTCACGCACAGCAGTCCGACCACGAGCGCGAGGCGCTCGAGGAGCGGGAGGCCCGGGAGCTGCTCGATCACGGCGCGGCGCTCCTCGGCAACCCCGACGTCCCGCGGCACGTGATCGTCCACGCGTCCACCGGAGACGGCCTTCGCGAGCTTGCCCTCCGGGAGGGCGCCGACCTCGTCGTGTTCGGCTCCGACTACCGCACCGCCCCCGGCGCGGTGGCCCCGGGCAGCTCCGCCCAGCGGCTTCTGACCGGCGGCCCGGCGGCCGTGGCGATCGCCCCGGCGGACCTGCGCTCGCAGCTTCCGCACCAGGTCGATCAGGTCGCGCTCGTCGAGGACGGCGATGCCGCCGCCGGGGAGACCGCCCGCGCGCTCGCCGCCAGCCTGGGCGCGAAGGCGATCGCCGGCGATGACGCTGAGGGCGACATCCTCGTCCTCGGGTCCACCTCGGACGGCCAGGACGGGCGCGTCACCCTGAGCGCGTCGGTTGCCTACGAGCTCGAGACCGCGACGGTCCCGGTGCTCGCGGTGCCCCGCGGCAAGCCCGTGCCGTTCGTCGCGCGCACCCTCGCCCAGGCCTGAGCAGAAGCCTCAACCGGATCGTCCCCGCTTGGAGGCGCCCACTGGGCGCCTCCATTCGTGTTCGCGAACGCACGACGGATGTACAAGCCCGCGGCGCGAATCTTCGACATGTGGCCCGTGACCGGCGGCGCACGCGACGCCTAGCCTGCCGCCATGGATACAGGCGCGCGTCCGCTCATCGGCGTCACCACGTCCGAGGTCCGGCTCTCGGACCAGGTCAAGCTGACCCCGCAGGGGGAGCCCCCGCGCCGCGAGATGGCGTTGGGGCTCACCTACCTGCGCGCGATCGAGCGCGCAGGTGGGATTCCCGTGGTCATACCGCCGCTCGAGATCGAGGCGATCCCCTCGCTCCTCGCCCATCTGCACGGCGTGCTGCTCTCGGGCGGGCCGGACATCCACCCCGAGGCATACGGCGAGTCGCCGCACGCGGAGCTGGGGCCCACCTGGCGGGACCTCGATGCGACCGAGCTCGCGCTCGCCCGCCAGGCGATCGCGACCGGGATGCCGCTGCTCGCCATCTCCCGCGGCGCGCAGGCGCTCAACATCGCCCGGGGCGGAACGCTGTTCCAGCATCTGCCTGAGCGGTTCGGCCGCGCGATCCAGCACCGCCAGCTCGCGGACGGACCTGCGTCGACCCATCCGGTCGAGATCGAGCCGGACAGCGCGCTGGCTCGCGCGCTCGGATGCACGGAGCTCGACGTCAACTCGTACCACCATCAGTCCACGAGCGGACTGGGCCGCGGCGTGCGCGCCGTGGCGTGGGCCCCCGACGGCGTCGTGGAGGCGATCGAGGTCCCGCGCGGCCCGTTCACCGTCGGCGTCCAGTGGCACGCGGAGTCGATGACGGGCTCGCCGGCGCACGCGAGGCTCTTCCGGGCCTTCGTCGACTCGGCGGCCGAGCTCGCCGTGGAGCCTGACGCGCAGGCCGCGGCGGCTTAGACGATCGAGGCCCCTAGGAGACCGACTTGACGGCCGCCTGGATCTGGGAGACCGTCGGGATCGTCGTGAACGGCTTCTTCCCGCCCGGGCCCTCGACCAGGATCGACGGCGTGCCGGTGAAGCCGAGGCTCTTGGCGTCGCTGTCGTTCTTTCCTAGCAGCGGGTCCCACTTGGAGTTGTCGGACCGGTCGCGTGTTCCACTTGTTGAGGTCGCTTGACCCCGGCGCCCTTCGCGATCGAGGTCAGGAACGAGTCGGTGACGTAGCCCGAGTTCTCCTCGCCCTGGTTGCGGTAGAAGAGCTCGATGAAGCTCCAGCCGCGGCCCTGCTCCCCCGCGGCGTAGGCCGCCCTGGAGGCGATCGGGGACTGCGGGCCGATGATGTCCCAGGGGCGGAACTCGTAGTTGGCATCGCCCTTGCGGACGATCTGGGTGATGATGTCCGGCGCGACCTGGAAGGAGAACTCCTTGCAGACCGGGCACTGAAGGTCGCCGAACTCGATCACGCTCACCTTGGCCTTGGGGTCGCCCAGCACGCAGGCCGTTCTGCTGAATCCCCTTGAGCTGGTTGTCCACCAGCGAGACGTCGGCGACGTCGCCGCCCGCCCCCGCCCCGCTTGAGTCGCTGCTGTTGTTCTGGCTGGCGATGATCAGCGCGGCCACCACGACGACGGCAAGGAGGCCCGCGAGGGCTCCGTACTGCACGAGCCGCTTGCGGCGCGCGGCGGCCTGCTCCTCGGTCTCCTTCGCGCACGCGCTCGGCGCGCAGCTTCTCCTTCTGCTCCTTGCGGGATGCCATCAGCGCGCGCTCAGTCCGCGGACGCCAGCGCCTGGCGCAGCTTGGCCGCCGTCTGGGGGCCCTGGAGGGTCTCGACGATCTGGCCCTGGGCGTTCAGGACGAAGGTGGTCGGAAGGCCGTTGATCCCATACGCCGTGCCGACTGCCTGCGAGGGGTCGCGCAGGATCGGGTACCGCCAGCCGGCCTCGGCGATGAACTTCTTCGCGTTGTCCGTGGTGTCGTTCCAATCCACGCCGACCAGATTAGCCTTGCCGCCGAGGGTCGCGTCGAAGCGCTTGAGCTCGGGCGCCTCCTGCCGGCATGGCGGGCACCAGCTCGCCCAGAAGTTCACGAGCGCCGGCTTCCCGCGCAGCGACGCCAGGTCCACCCGCGGTCCGTTCAGGACCTGGCTCGGCAGTTGCGGGGCCTGCCGCGTGCTCCCGCCCCCACCGGCGGTCAGCACCTCGGCCAGGACGACGCCCACGACAACGCATGCGAGGACGGCAAGCCCGATTGCGCGTCCGCGGGTCACGTCGCTGGCTCGCCTCTCTACGAGCTCGCAAGCTTGGGCACGTCGTGGACGATCTGGTCCGGCTTGAAGTTCGCCGGATAGAGCGTGGTGATGTCGCCCGTGCCCGAGATGCCGTAGATCAGGGCCGAGTGCTCGACCGCGTCGGGGTCCTTCTTGCTCGGATCGTCCTTCGAGGTGATGTTCCAGTTCTGCCAGACCTGCTCCAGCTGCGGGCGGGAGCCGATCAGGTAGTCCATCCGCCCGGTCATCTGGTGTTCGGCGAGGAACTTCTTGACCGTCTGCGGCGTGTCGCCCTTCGGGTCGACGGAGACGGCGATGATCTGCAGCTGCTTGCGCTCCGCCGCGCTCATCTGGTTCTGCGCGGCGTGGAGGTTGGAGACGATCAGCGGGCAGATGTCCGGGCAGTGGTCGTAGATGAACGTGACGAGGACCGCCTTGCCCTGGTACTGGTCGATGTTCACCGGCGTGCCGTTGTAGTTGGAGAGCTTCAGCGTCGGCGCGGGCTTCGGTGGGTTGGCGGTCGCGCCGGAGTAATCGGCGGAGGTCGCGGTGCCGGTGCTCGCGGGGCGGACGAGGAGCTCGAGCCACCGCAGCCCGCGACGAGCGCGGCGAGGCCGACGGCCAGGACGAGGACTGCGGCCGTTCGCTTCACGGCGTCTAAGGATGCCATCTGCGCCTTTGTACTAATTAAGGCTTACCTAAGTTCAGCCGTGGCACCGGCCGGCGATCTCTATCGTGCCTCGGGACGCCCCGATGACCCTGCCGCAAGCTCACTTCGAGCCCGAGTTCGCACCGATCGAGCTCCTCCCCATCCTGATCCCTGCGCTTCTTTACTGGTGGCGGGCGCAGCACCTGGCCCAGCGCGGGCGCCCGGTGGCGCCGTGGAGGCAGGTGTCGTTCGCCGCCGGCCTTGATCATCGCTCTGTCGCTCATCGGCCTCGGCGAGATCTCCGACGAGCTGCTCTGGGGCCACATGGTCGAGCACCTCCTGATCGGGGACCTCGCCGCGATCTTCCTCGTGCTCGGGCTCACCGGACCGTTGCTGCAGCCGATCCTGGCCATCAAGCCGCTCGACCGGCTGCGCTTCCTGGCGCACCCGGCGATCGCGCTGCCGCTGTGGGCGATCGACCTCTACGTCTGGCACCTACCCGTCGCTCTACGAGGCGACCCTGTCGCACCCGCTTCTCCACGCCCTCGAGCACGGCATGTTCATCTTCTTCGGCTGCGTGATGTGGATGCCCGTCCTGGGCCCCCTGCCCGACGCCCTCCTGGTTCAACGCCGGCTGGAAGGTCGTCTACGTGATCGTCGTGCGCTTCGTCAGCACCGTGCTCGGAAACGTGTTCATCTGGTCGGGGGCCGTGATCTATCCGGCGTACGAGGCGGGCGACGCCGCGCACGGCATCTCCCCGCTGACCGACCAGGGCATCGCCGGGTCGATCATGATGGGAGAGGGGATGCTCGTCAGCCTCGTCGTGTTGAGCTGGTTCTTCCTCAAGTGGGCGGCGGACACCACCGAGCGTCAGCGCCTGCTGGACCTCGCCGAGGCACAGGGCATCGAGCTCGACGAGGCACGGGCCGCGCGGGCCGTCGCGGCCGGACAAGCGAAGCACCTGGAGGAGCGCCTGCGCGCGGGCAAGCCGGAGGTCCCGGGAACCGCGGGACCCGGCTGAGCCTCGCCTGACGTCCGATCGCGCCGCGAAGCTTTCCGCGATGCTCGAGCCGCCCCGCTTGAGGCGCACTTCGATCGCGATCATCGTGCTGGCGAGCGTCGTCGCGTTCTTCGCCGTGTTCGCCGTCTGGGCCAAGCGCCAGATCCTCGAGACCGACACCTGGACCGAGACGAGCACCCAGGTGCTCGAGGACCACGACGTCCAGGAGGCGCTGAACACCTTCCTGGTGGACGCCCTGTTCAAGCAGGTGAACGTCGAGCACCGGCTGAAGAAGGCGCTGCCCGACAACCTCCAGGGCCTCGCCGGCCCGGCTACGGGTGGGATCCACGAGCTCGCCCTCGTGCCGCGCTCCAGGCGCTTCAGAGCCCGACCTTCCAGAACCTCTGGGCGCAGGCGAACGCGAAGGCCCACGACGCGTTCCTGCAGATCATCGAGGGCGGCAACGAGACGCTCTCCACCCAGGGCGGGGTGGTGAACCTGGATCTCGGCAGGGTGGTCACGCAGGTCGCCCAGAACGCGGGCGTGGACGTCAAGGGCAAGATCCCGCCTAAGGCCGCGAGGATCGAGCTGCTCCGATCCGACGAGCTCGGCCTCGCGCAGGACGCGGTGAACGTGCTCCGGGTCCTCGACCTGGCGCTTCCGGCGCTCGCCCTGGCCCTGTTCGCGCTCGCGATTTACCTGCCGCGCGGCTGGCGCCGGGAGGCGGTGCGTGCCTGCGGGATCGCCTTCGTGGCGGTCGGCATCCTGGTCCTGGTCGCCCGCAGCATCGCGGGCGGCATCGTCGTCGACACGCTGGCAAAGACTGACGCGGTGCGTCCCGCGGCCGACGCCGTCGGGGAATCGTCACGTCGCTCCTACGCGACCAGGGGGTGGCGATGATCGCTTACGGCGCCCTGATCGTGGTCGGCGCCTGGCTCGCGGGCAAGACGGCGCCGGCACGGGAGATCCGGCGCGCACTGACTCCGGGGCTCACGCGCCGGGCGTGGGGCTACCCCGCGCTCGTCGTGATCGTGCTGATCTTCTTCTGGCTGGGCCCCACCTCTGGAACCAGCCGGCTGCTGCCCTCGCTGGTCCTGATCGCGCTATTCATCGGGGGGTTCGAGGGACTCCGGTATCAGGCGATGCGCGACTTCCCCGAGGAGACGCCCGAGCGCGCCATGGAGGAGTGGAAGGCTCGCTGGGAGCGGGTCCGCGACTGGGTGCGCGACCGGTGGATACGGCGCAAGGCGCCGGACGCTGCCCGGAGGCGGTCGCCTCCGATGCCCGGCTGGAGGCCCTGGAGCGGCTGGGGCGCCTGCGCGAGTCCGGCGTGCTGGACGCGGACGAGTTCAACCGGGAAAAGGAACGCATCCTCGCGACATAGCGCCGTTCCGCGGCGGGCCGGCGCCGTATTCTCCGGAGAGGGTGACCGTGGAAACAGGGACGGCCGGTGAATCTGACGAGTGACCTGTTCGGCCCGCTGGTGATCCCGCGCGGCCGGCGGCGGACCACGATCGTGATCGCGATCGCGATCCCTGCTCTACCTCGCGTTCCTCGATCGTTCGCCTCGAGAACTCGGACCAAAAGAACGGACTGCTCGGGCTCCAGCTGATCCCGATCGCCCTGGTTGCGCTGGAGCTCGGCGTCCTACCCGGGCTCCTGATGGCCGTGGCCGCGATGGGCAGCGTCGCGGCCTGGGCGGTGGTGGACGACGTCCACATCAGCGCAGGCGAGTATCCTGGCGCGAGGGGTCGTGTACTTCCCGATCGCGATCGCCATCGGCTGGGTGGCCAGGACGCCTAGACGCAGCCCAGGTGCTTCTGGAGAGCCGCGAGGAGCGCCTGACGACGATCGTCGAGAGCTCCACGGATGCGCTGGTCACGATGGATGCCGAGGGCCTGATCCTTGCCGGAACCGGTCGCCGAGTACATGTTCGGCTGGACCGCCGACGAGGTACTCGGCAAGGACCTCGCGGAGGTCACCATGCCCCCTCGAATCCGCGGAGGTGTACCGGGAGGGCAAGCGACGGTTCCTGGAGGAAGGCGACTGGAGCATGATCGGCCGCCGCTTCGAGAGCCGGGCGCTCACCCGGGACGGCCGCCAGTTCCCGATCGAGATCGCGATCTCTGCGGTTCGCGAGTCAGACCACTGGATCTTTCACGTCTTCGGTCACGACATCACCGAGCGCAAGGCCTCCCAGGAGGAGCGCAACAGGCTGGCGAGCATCGTCGACTCGACGGGTGACGCGATCCTCAGCTTCACGCTCGACGGCCGCATCACGAGCTGGAATCCCGGCGCCGAGCGAATCTACGGCGATTCTCAGAGGGAGGCGCTCGAGATGTCCCTGTTCGACTTCGTCCCGCCCGACCGGCCGGACGACGTCGGGCCGCTGCTGAAGGGAGTCCAGGAGGGCAACCGAATCGTCAACGTCGACTACGACCGCGTCGGCCAAGGGGGTCGCCACGTGGAGGTTGCTGTCACTGCCACACCCATCGAGAACGCGGCCGGGAAGATCGTGGCCGGCGCGGCGATCCATCGCGACGTCTCCGAGCGCAGGCGCCGCGAGCGCTACCTCACGGCCCAGCACGCCGCCACCCGCATGCTCGCGCAGGTCCCGGAGCTCGAGGAGGTCGGGCCGACGATTCTGCCGCTCATCGCAGGCGCCGGGTCGTGGCTGTGCGGTGCGTACTGGAGCGGCGAGGAGGGGAGAGCTCCGCTGCAACGGACGTGTGGAGCGCACCCGCCACCCGGCTACCGGTCACCCGATCCAGGAGGGCGCGGTCTGGGCGGCCCGGGAACACGCCAATGGAGCTCCAGTGGCTCACCGAGAGCGACCACCGCCCGAAGAGCTGCCGAGCGGCGAGCAGGCGGCCCTGGGCGGGCTCCGCACCCAGCTATGGGTCCCGATCGAGGTATCCGGAGAGCTCTTCGGGGGCTTTCAGTTCTTCGATCGTCGTGCGCGCGAGCGCGACGAGGAGCTGATCGGCACCCTCGGGGCCATCACCGGCCAGATCGGCGACCACGTCCGCAGGCGCCGCGCGGAGGAGGAGGTCGAGAGATCCAGGACGAGTTCTTCGGCCTCGTCTCACACGAGCTCCGCACGCCGTTGACCTCGATCATCGGGTATGGAGAGCTGCTTTCCGAGAGCGAGGCCGAACACCTGACCGACCAGGGCAGCCGGTACCTCGACGTGATCCGGCGCAACGCGCAGCGGGAAATGCGGCTGGTCGGGGACCTCCTCCTACTGGTCCGGATCCAGGAGGGGACGTTCCGAATCGAGCCCGAGGAGGTCGATCTGCGGCGAATCGTCGAGCAGGCGGTCGAGGCGGCAAGGCCGGCCGCTTCCAAGCGCGAGATCGACCTGACCGCGGTGGCGAGCTCCACGCCGGCGTTCGAGGGCGACCCGCATCGCCTCGGCCAGGTGGTCGACAACCTTCTCTCCAACGCCATCAAGTTCACCCCGAAGGGCGGCGAGGTTTTCGTGCGCCTCGGCTCGTCCAACGGCGTCGCCGCGATCGAGGTCACCGACACGGGCACCGGCATCCCCTCCGACCAGCAGGAGTATCTCTTCGACAGGCTCTATCGCGCGCCCAGCGCCGCCGCCTCAGCGGTCCCCGGTGTGGGTTTGGGACTGACTATCGTGAAGGCGATCGTCGATGCGCATCACGGGCGGGTGACGGTCGAGAGCGAACCAGGCGAAGGCGCGACGTTCCGGTCGAGCTGCCCGTGGACGGCCCGCGAACCGGAGATGGAGGAGGCTCCTCAGCAATGACCGAGACCACCGAACAGGCCGGCGTGATCCTGGCTGCGGACGACGACGACGACATCCTCGACCTCGTCTGCCTGACCCTGGAGCAGGTGGGGCACAGGATGCTTCGAGCGAGCGATGGCGAGGAGGCGCTCGAGCTCGCGAGGCGTCACAAGCCCGACGTGTGCGTCCTGGACGTCGTGATGCCGAACCGCACCGGCATCCAGGTGGTCGAGGCGCTCCGCGGCGAGCCGGAGACCGCGGAGATCCCGATCCTGCTCCTGACGGCGACCGTCAACGAGAAGGACCTGATTCCCGGAATCGAGAAGGACAGCGAGCGCTATATGAGGGAGCCGTTCAGTCCGCGGGAGCTTCAGGACCGCGTGGCGGCGCTGCTTCCGTCTCGCTGACGGCGTCCCTGAGGACCGCCGCAGGTCCGCGCGATCTGGCCGTTCAGCTCCTGGATCGCCTCGAGCCTCTTCTCGATCGTCTCGATCCACGAGAGGTGCCGATCAGCCGACATCGGCTCGTCCTCGGAGGAGATCAGCTCGAGATAGCCGATGACCGGCGTGACCATGGTGCGCATCTCGACGGCGAGGTCGCCGATGTCGGTGCCGGGGCTGCGACGCGTCCCGAGGATCCGAGGCCGTCCCGTTCGCCATCGTCGGAGCCGCTTGTTGGGCGAGTCTGGCCACCTGCCCACTATCGGGTCGCGGGAATGAATGCCCTTCGAAGCTGGTATGAATCAGGTATGAGAGACGGAGGTCCTGATCGTCGAGGATGATGATGATCTGCGTGACCTTGTCCGTACCGTGGTGGAACGTGAGGGATGGCCACGATCGAGGCCGCGGATGGACGCGAGGGATTGCGCCAGTTCTACGAGCACCGCCCCAGCCTGCTGATCCTGGACATAGGCCTGCCGGAGATGGACGGCTGGCAGGTGCTGGAGCGGGTGCGCGAGCTCGGCGACGTGCCAGTCCTGATCCTCACCGCGGCCTCTGACGAGCTCGACAAGGTGCGCGGCCTGCGCCAGGGCGCCGACGACTACGTCACCAAGCCGTTCGGGCGCCAGGAGCTGATCGCGCGGGTCGAGGCCCTGCTCCGCCGAGCCGGGGACAGCGAGGTCGGCGACGAGGTGCACGCCGACGGCCTGGTCGAGATCGACTTCACGCAGCGGCGCGTCTCGATCGCGGATAAGGAGCTGGATCTCGCCCCCACGGAGTTCCGCCTCCTTGCCGCCCTCGCGCGGCATCCCAACCAGGTTCTGAGCCACGACCAGCTGCTCGAGATGGCCTGGGGGGACTCGGTCAACCGCTCACGCCAGCAGGTCAAGCTCTACATCGGCTACCTGCGGCGCAAGCTCGCCGACGCGGCCGACCAGGACCCGATCGAGACGGTGCGCGGCTTCGGCTACCGGTACCGACCCACGCCCACATAGGTCGAGGGACGCCCGGAGACGCCTGACCGTCCATACCGGAATCACCCTCGATCCCATCCCCGCTCCGACCTCGCTGGCCCACGCTACGGGTGTTCGCCGGGACCAATCCCGGAAAGCAAGCACTCAAGGAGTTAACAATGCGCAACCTCTCAAGGAAGAAGCGCGTCATCGGCGCCGGGGTCACGGTTCTCGTCCTCGGAGTCGTCGGTCTGGTCTACGCAGCGTGGACCGTGACCAGCGACAACGCCCAGGGCTTCGCCCAGGCCGGCCAGTCGCAGGCCCTGACCACCGACAGCACGGTGGGCACGATCAGCGGCAAGCTGTATCCGGGCGGCCCCGCAGGTGACGTCAAGGTCCACATCAACAACCCGAACTCGTTCCCGGTCACGGTGACGAGTTACACGAATGACAACACTCGTAACATCGCCGTGACGGGCGGCGGCCCTGGTTGCACGGGCAGCCCGGACACCACCGGCGTGTCATTCACCAACGTGAGCGGGCGGACCGACTCGGTCGCCGCGAACAGCGACACGACGGTGACGCTGTCGGGCAAGGCGTCGATGTCGAACAGCTCCGACAACGACTGCCAGAACGCCACGTTCGGCATCCCGCTGACCCTGGCCGCCCACAGCGGTTAACGGAACAACCAGAGAAGAAGTTGCGCATCGAGACAGAGTCGACGCCCTGACCAAGCGTGGGCTCTGATGGGCAAACCGCGGTCCGGCGCCTAGCCGGGTGCCGGACCGCGGACCGCCTCGATGCGCCATGAGGAAGCCATGAGAAGAGCCCTTCTATATCTCGTGATCGTCGTCCTGCTGGCGCTGGCCGGGGGCGCGTACGGCGCCCTCGGCGTGGTGGGCGGCGACCACGGCGCCCTTCAGTCGGCGCAAGCAAAGAAGCATCACGCCTCCCGCCTCGGGATCTCCGGTCATGTCAAGGGCCTCTACCCGGGCGATCCGAGGCGCATCCAGGTCCAGTTGAAGAACCGCCGCCCCTATCGAGTCCGCGTGCGCTGGATCAAGGCGAAGACTCGTCACGGCGCGTCGGGATGCTCCGCGAACAACTTGCGTTCGCCCAAGCGCCGATACCGAGGTCGCGGTCACAGGTTGGTTATGCGGCCTCGCGGAACCAGGCAAACGGGGCTGCGCATCAAGTTGCGCGGAAACGCCCCGGAGGCCTGCCAGCGGGTGCGGTTTCCGCTTCGCTTCCACGCTGAGTCGAGAGTGAACGGGAAGCACTGACGGTGCGGCGGATTCCCCTCAAACGAATGGCCCTCGTGGGTCTTGTCCTCCTCGGGCTCTGCGCATCGGCCACGGCTGCGTGGGTGGCGGTCGGCTCTGGCTTTGCGTTCGGGAAGGCCGGCACGCTGTCGGCGCCGAGCAACGTGACTGCCACAGGCGGGACCGGGCAACCCTCGGTCAGCGTCCCGGTCAACTGGGACGCCTCACATGTGGCATCGGGCGATCCCGCGCTCGACGCGCAAGTGACCTATTCGGTCGAGCGCAGCGCGAACGGTGGCGCAACGTGGGGCCCGGCGGGTGGGACGTGCTCGGGCACCCTGACCGGCACGAGCTGCAACGACACGCTGACGCAGAGCGGTAGCTACAGCTATCGCGTCGCTGGTCACCTCAACTCCTGGACCGCCTCTGGAACCAGCAGCGCCGTATCCGTGACGATCACGAACCTGAGTCAGCCCACGCTGGACTCGAAACCCGCGGATCCGAGCGCCAACACTGCTCCGGCGTTCAGCTTCTCTGGCGGGGGGGGAACCGGCTATGAATGCAAGCTCGACGCCGGCAGCTTCGCGAGCTGCACCAGTCCCAAGAGCTACTCCGGCCTGTCGAATGGCTCGCACACGTTCACCGTGCACTCAGTGGTTGGCGCCTCGACCGGACCGGACCGGACCTACTCCTGGACGATCGACACGAGCGCGCCGACGATCAACAGCGAGCCGCCGGCGTCGCCGACCTGGAGCAACAACGGCTCCTTCTCCTTCAGCCACACGCGCGCCTCCTACAGCTTCAAGTGCAAGCTCGACGCGGGGAGCTTCACCAGCTGCACCAGTCCGAAGGACTACGCGGGTACCGTCGCCGACGGGTCGCACACTTTTACGGTCGAGGCGGTCGACGCCGACGGAGTGGCGACGCAGACAACGACGCCCTACACATGGCTTCTGGATACAGCGAACCCGCAGACGACCGCGAGCGGCACCGACAACAACTGGCACAAGACCGCCGTCACGGTGGGGCTCTCCGCCTCGGATCCCGGTTACAGCGCGACCGGATCCGGCGTCAGCCAGCTCCACTACAAGATCGACAACGGAACGCAGCAGAACATCGCCGGCACCAGCGGCGTCGCCAGCACAAGCTTCGTGATCAGCGCTCCCTCGGACGGATCGAACGACGGGGACCACACGATCACCTACTGGTCGACCGATATCGCCGGCAACGACGAGGCCCAGGGCACGGTCCACGTCAAGATCGACACCCAGGGCCCGATCAACGATCTCAGCCTCAACCAGGGAGCCTCGGGCGGCGGGTCCTACCTCGACCTCGCCAACTCGAGGATCTACTACGACGGCGGCACCGCAGGGAACTTCACCCTCAGCGACGCGATCACGGACGCCGGCTCGGGCCCGGCGTCGGTCACCTATCCGGCGATCAACAACGTGAACAAGATGAACCACACCGCGGAGATCGTCACCACGGGGCCGTCCTACACGTCCAACGCCTTCAGCTGGACGGGCGGAGCGAACTTCGCGGGCACCTACACGATCACCGGGGCGGACGCCCTGGCGAACACCAGGTCCACAACGCTCACGTTCGTCAACGACACCACCAACCCGACCGGCTCGATCAGCTATACGCCGAACGGATACCTGCCCACCGGACAGTCCGTGCAGATCACCCTGACCGCCTCCGACAGCGGCTCGGGGTCGGCACCACGCAGCTCCAGCGTGCGGCCGCGCCCCTGAACGGCACCGGCGGATGCGGCACCTACGGCGCCTTCTCGACGATCGCAACCAACCCGGGCACCTCGTACCAGGATGGCGGCGTCACGAACGGCAATTGCTACAAGTACCAGTACGTCGTCTCCGACAACGTCGGCAACACGGCTAACCCCTTCACCTCGACGAGCGTCGTCAAGGTCGATCAACTCGTGCCAACGGTCGGGGTCACGTTCCCCGGCGCAGGAAGCACCAACACGGTCGCCGGCTGGCACAACGCCTCGCAGGCCGCCTGCGGGACGGCCGACCGGCTCTGCGGAACCGCCGACGACACGGGCGGCTCCGGCGTCGTGAACAACTCGGGAGTCGAGATCCAGGTCGCGCAGAATTTCGGCTCGCATGACTGCTGGAACGGAGCCTCCGGAGGCGGCAGCGCGTTCGGCGCCACGTGCTCCTGGTTCTCGGCCAGCGGCGGTGACCCCACGTGGACGTACACGGCCAAGGGCGCCGACTTCAAAGTCCCGGTCGGGCAGACGCAGTCGTTCATCTTGAGCGTGCGAGCGACCGATCGCGCCGGCAACGTCAGCGGCATCAGCAGCACAACCTTCAGCGTCAGCAACTGACGCCCGTCGGGGCCGCCCCAGCCGCAGAGCCCTCGACTCGCGATTGAACCGGGGCGGGGTGGCCGGTATCCCGATCGAGACGTACGATCCGCAACCGCAGTTGAGCAGGAGGAAGAAATGCTTCGCCACAGCTGGTCATGGTTCTCCTACCGGGCGGCGGCCGTCATCGCGGCCCTGGCACTCGTCGCCGCGGTCGCCGTCGGCTGCGGGTCGAGCGGCAGCAGCACCAGCGCGAGCGGTGGCGGGAGCGCAACGCCCGTGACCAACAGCTCCAAGCCCACCACCACCACGACCTCGAAGCCCACCTCCACCACCTCGACCCAGAGCACCACCAGCACTAGCAGCAGCGGCGGCGCCGGCTGGGGTTAGAAGCGCCCACCACCCCGGTGGCGGCACTCGGCGGGGAGCGCTCGCTCCCCGCCCCGCTGTTCCTGGGCCTCGCGGTCGCCTCCATCGGCGGCCCGCTTGCGCTCGG
Organism: uncultured Actinomycetes bacterium; assembly: GCA_963829735.1. Lineage (GTDB taxonomy): Bacteria > Actinomycetota > Thermoleophilia > Solirubrobacterales > 70-9 > AC-56. Next base: position 127,612 of record CAWHJT010000001.1, on the reverse strand, counting down.
GGCGCTGTACCTGCCCGTTCCGCTTGGGGACGCGGTGGTCTCGTCGGGGCTCGCGACGGTCATCGCGATCGTCGCATTCTCGGCGCCGATCGCGATCTGGGTCCTCTACTCGCGCCGCATCGCGTCCACGGGCGGCCTCACCGCGTTCGTCGAGGCGGCGGCCGGCACGAGGGTCGCCAGGGTCCAGGCCGGGATCTGGGCGGTCAGCTACCTGCTCTACCTGCCGTTCACGGTCACCGACGTCGTCTACGACCATCTACCGACCGTCTTTCCCGGACTGGCGGGATGGCGCACGGAGCTCGAGCTGATCCTGCCGGTCGCCATCACGGCGCTCGTCCTGCTGCGAGTCACGGTGGCGCTCGTGCTCCTTCTGGTCTCGGCGGTGGTCCAGCTGGGCCTCCTTCTGGCGCTCGGCGTGATCGAGCTCTCGAACGCCGCTCAGCCCGCCCACTCGCTGGCGCCTCACGTGGGAGCGAGCACGCTCCTCGACGGCGGCCTCGCGCTCAGCGTTCTCTTCGTCTGCGCGAGCCTCCCCCTGTTCTTCGGCAGCGAGGTCCGCGGGGGCACCCGGACGATCCGCGTCGCGATCATCGCCGCGTTCTGCGTCGTGAGCGCCTACCTGCTCGTGGTCGCGATCCCGTTCGCGCAGATGCCGCCCGAGCTGCGATCCGCGGAGATCCCCGGCATGGCGATCGCCGATGCGTACTCCAGCCACTCCCTTGCGGTCGCGATCGGCCTGACGACGGTCATCAGCATCGTCGGCATCATCGTGATCGAGTTCCTGGCCCTCGGCCGCCTCGCCAACTTCGTGCTGGGCGTGCCGATCCGAATGGCTCTCGCCGCGATCGCCGTCCCGTTCATCGCCGTCGACGCGATCAGCCTGGTCAACCCGGAGAAGATCTATGAGCAGCTGCTGCGCCCCTCGCTGATCGCCCTGTTCACCGCGCAGGCGATCGTGTTCTTGGTCTACCCGCTCTACCGCCGCAGGACGGACCCGCAGAGCTGGGTCGTCCCCACGGTGGTGGCGCTCCTCGCAGCAGCGCTGATGATCTACGGCCTCTACCACGCGAGCTTCGACCCACTCGCCACGTAGCCTGGCTGATAGGAATGGATGCGTGAGGGTCTCCGCGAAAGCCGACTATGCCGTGAGGGCAGCGATCGAGTTGGCCTCCGCGATTCGACTCCGGCCCGATGAAGGGCGACTAGATCGCCGCGGCCCAGGACATCCCGGTCCGTTTCCTCGAGAACATCCTCGGCGACCTGCGCCACCACGGCCTGATCGAGAGCCGGCGCGGCGCGGAGGGCGGCTACTGGCTCGGCCGGCCTCCGGAGCAGATCACGATCGGCGAGGTGATGCGCGCCGCCGAGGGGCCGCTCGCCAATGTACGAGGCGAGGCTCCCGATGAGCTCGAGTACAAGGGCACCGCAAGGCCATTGCGCGAGGTTTGGATCGCGCTGCGAAACAACGTCCGCGGATCCTGGACGACGTCACGCTGGCCGACGTGATCGCCGACCGGATCCCGTCCGGCGTCAAAGAGATGGGCAAGAAGCCCGACCTGCGGGCCTACTAGTAGCGGCCTGGAGCTCCTCCGTGTCAGCGAGGCCGTCGCCCGTTGCGTCGCCCTCGCTGTCGAACACCCGGGCCCTGCTGGGCCGGACGTAGACGATCTGGCCTTTCTCGAGCTCGAGCTGCTCGCCCTGGGCCTGCGTGATCTGGGCCCACAGGTTCTCGCCCTCGGCAGCACGAGCTCCACCCTGACCTCGAAGCCCAGGTGGACCATGTGCTCGATCATCGCCTCGTCGGCTCCCCGCTCCGGCGCCTGGAGGATCTCGACGTCGTGCGGGCGCACGAACAACGAGCCGAGGCGGTTGACGGCGCCGACGAAGCCCATGACGAACTCGCTCTTCGGATGCTCGTAGAGCTCGCGCGGCGGGCCGGTCTGCTCGACCTGGGCCGTGTTCATCACGACGATCTGCTCGGCGACCTCCATGGCCTCCTCCTGGTCGTGCGTGACGAAGATCGTCGTCACGTGAACCTCGTCGTGGAGGCGGCGCAGCCACGCCCGGAGCTCCTTGCGCACCTGCGCGTCGAGCGCGCCGAACGGCTCGTCGAGGAGCAACACCTTGGGCTCGACCGCGAGCGCCCGCGCGAGCGCCATGCGCTGGCGCTGGCCGCCCGAGAGCTGCGACGGATACCGCTGGGCGAGCCCGTCGAGGTGCACCAGCGCGAGAAGCTCGTTCACCCGCTGCTCGATCTCAGCCTTGTCGCGCTTGCGGATCCGCAGCCGAAGGCGACGTTGTCGTGCACGGTCATGTGCTTGAACGCCGCGTAATGCTGGAACACGAAGCCCACGTTCCGCTGCTGCGCCGGCACGTTCGTCGTGTCGTTGCCCTGGATCATGACCCGGCCGCTGTCGGGAGACTCGAGCCCCGCGATGATCCGCAGCAGGGTCGACTTGCCGCTGCCGCTCGGGCCCAGCAGGGCCGTCAGGGAGCCGTCGGGTACCGTGAGCGAGACGTCGTCGACCGCCACGAAGTCCCCGAACCGCTTGGTTGCGTTCTCGACGATGATGCTCATCAGGTGGCTTCCTTTCGCTTGAGACATGTTCATTGCGACCAAGATCGAGACGGCGAGCAGGGCCAGGAGCACCGCGCCGAGATAGGCGCCGGCCTGGTCAAAGTTGCCGAACGCCTGCTGGATCCAGATCGTCGCCGTCTGGGTGTGGCCCGAGATGCGGCCCGAGATGACCGCGACCGCGCCGAACTCCCCGAGAGCGCGCGCAGTGGCGATGACGACCCCGTAGCTGACCCCCCAGCGAATGGCCGGGAGGGTGACGCGCCAGAAGGTCTGCCACCAGTTCGCGCCCAGCGTCCGCGCCGCCTGCTCCTGCTCGTCGCCGATCTCGTGCAGGACGGGCACGACCTCGCGGACGACGAAGGGCAGCGTGACGAAGACCGTCGCCAGCACGATTCCCGGCAGCGCGAAGGCGACCTGAAGGCCGTTGGCGTCGAGCCAGGGGCCGAACCAGCCGGTTCGGCTGTAGACGAGGAGGAGTGCGAGGCCGATGACGACCGGCGAGATCGCAAACGGGAGGTCGATGATCGCGTTGATCAGCGCCTTGCCGCGGAAGCTCGTCCGCACCAGGAGCAGGGCGCAGCCCACGCCGAAGATCGTGTTGAGCGGGACCGCGATGGCGGTCACGAGGATCGTCAGGTAGAAGGCGTGCAGCGCGTCCGGGGTGGTGATCGAGTCGAACGCCGGGCCGAATCTGCTCGAAGGCCTGGTAGAAGATCATCCCGAGTGGGATCAGCAGCAGCAGGGCGAGGTAACCGAGCGCGAAGCCCCGGAGCCCCCATCTGCTCTTGCGGCTAGCCAGCATGTCGGAGGCTCCACTTCGTGAGGCGGCCGAAGATGAGCAGCACGATCAGGGCGATCACGAGCAGGATCACGGATTGCAGCCGCGGCTCCGGTGAGGTTGCCCGAGCCGATCCCCTGGTAGATCAGGCCCGACATGACCTCGGTCTTGAAGGCGATGAATGCCCGCGAAGAGGACCAGCGAGCCGAACTCGCCGATCGCGCGGGCGAACGCCAACGCGCTGCCGGCCAGGATCGCCGGCATCAGGCTGGCAGGATGATGCGACGGAAGGTGGTGAATGGGCGCGCACCGAGGGACGCGGCGGCCTCTTCCGCCTCGAGATCCACCTCCATCAGCACCGGCTGTACGGCACGGACGACGAACGGCAGGGTGACGAACAGGAGCGCCATGATCACCGCGATCTTCGTGTAGGCCGCATTGACGCCGATGGGGCTTTTGGGGCCGTAGAGGGCGAGAAGCGTGATCCCGGCCACGACCGTCGGCAGCGCGAACGGGAGGTCGATGACGCCGTTCAGAGCGGCCTTTCCGGGGAACTTGTCCCGGACCAGGACCCAAGCGATCGCGGTCCCGGCGAAGACGTTGACGACGACCACGATCAGCGAGGCGATCACGGTCCACTTGAGCGCCCACCAGGCCTCCGGGTTCGAGATCGCGTTCCAGAACGCGCTCCAGCCCGCCGTCGGTCGACTGCGCGACCAGGGCAGCGATGGGGATCAGCACGATGATGCTGAGGTACGCGACGACGAGGCCGCGACCAAGCGCGGCCCCCCCAGGCGCGGCCAGGCGGCCGGCCTCGGGGGGGCAACGCTGGAGGTGTCCGTTACGGCGGTACTCATCCGCTTGTGGAAACCCCCAGGTCCTGCTCGTCCTTGGTGACGATGCCGTTGTTCTCGTCGAAGAACTTGGTCGTCACCTATCCCAGCCACCGAGCTTGTCGATGGTGAACAGCCCGGGCGGGGTCGGGAACTCCTTGGCGTTCTTGTCGAGCACGGACTTCACGACGGGCCGGTAGCCGTTGTCGGCCCAGATCTGCTGAGCCTCAGGCGTGTACAGCCACTTGACGAAGTCCTGAGCAGTCGTCGGCGCGTCCGTGGTGGTCGCGATCGGCGTCTGGATCTGGATCGTGTCCTTTGGGATCACGTAGTCGACCTTCTCGCCGGCCTTCTGGGCCGCGATCGCCTCGTTCTCGTAGGCGAGGGCCACGTCGCCCTTGCCCTGCGTGAACGCGGTCATCGAGTCGCTGGCCGCCGGGGCCTGCAGGACGACGTTCCCGAGGAGCTGCTTCAGGTACTCCTGCGCCTGGGCGTCGGACTTGCCCTCCTCGATCTGAGACCCGTACGCCGCCATCAGGTTCCAGCGGGCGCCTCCCGAGCTGAACGGGTTGGGCGTCAGCACCTGGACCCCGGGCTTCACCAGGTCACTCCAGTCCTGGATGTCCTTGGGATTGCCCTGGCGGACGACGAACACGACCACCGAGTCCTGGACGAACCCGTTGTAGGAGTTCTGATCCCAGTTCGAGTCGACCAGCCCAGCGTCGACCAGCCGCTGCATGTCGGGCTGGATCGAGAAGTGGACGATCGAGGCCGGCTGGCCCGACTCGACCGCACGCGACTGATCGCCCGAGGGGCCGAACGAGGTCGAGAAGTCCGCGTTCGCACCCTGGGAGGTCTTCTTGAAGGCCGGGATGAGCCCGTCCTTGTAGACCGTCTCAGGGGTGGAGTAGGCGACGATGTCCACCGAGCCGGTGTCCGCGCTTGACGACGAGCCGCAGGCTGCGATGCCAAGCGCCGATCGCCAAAGCGCCAACGCCCGCCAAGACCACCCGCGCGGCGGTCCGTGGCCCTCCTTGCCTACCGTCGGCGCGTCCCTTGAGACGGCTGACGGGCCTTGAAAAACGGTTACCCATCAAAGAGTTTCTGCCTTTCCCGATTAGATTAGTGTACAAGCGGCGCGCAGGCTAGCAGATCTCTTCGGTCAAGAAACTGCAGAAGGCCGGAACGGGCGGTCTAGACCACTCGGTTCGGCGGCTCCGCCCCGTCGAGGACGGCCAGCACGTTGTCCGCGACGAGCGACGCCATCGCGTCGCGGGCCTTGGTCGTCGCGGAACCGATGTGCGGAAGCAGCACGCAGCGCGGCGCGTCGAGCAGATGCTGCGGAACGTCGGGTTCGTGCTCGTAGACGTCGAGGCCGGCGGCGCCGATCACCGAGTCGGACAGCGCCTTCGCGAGAGCCTCGGAGTCCACCAGCGACCCGCGGGAGGTGTTGACGAGCACGGCGTGCGACTTCATCGCGTCGAGCTCGGCGGTGGAGATCATGTGTTCGGTCTCCGGCGTAGCCGGTGCGTGCAGGCTCACGATGTCGGACTCGGCGAGCAGCTCGTCCAGGCTGACCCGGGAGGCGCCGAGGTCCTTCTCCGCCTCGGGCTTGGGCGAGGGAGCAACGTAGAGCGTCCGCCCGTCGAAGCCTGACACGAGCTCCGCGTACCGGCTCCCGATGCGACCCAGCCCGACCACGCCGAAGGTGGCACCGCTCAGCTCGAGGCCGAGCATGTCGCCCGGGTCCCACCCTCGCCAGTGGCCGCGGCGCAGCTCGGCCTCGGCGGTGTTGATGAGACGGGCGGCCGCTAGCGTCAGCGCCAGGGCGAGCTCCGCCGTGGCGTTGGTGAGCACGCCGGGGGTGTTGGTGACGGCGACCCGGCGCCGCCGGCACGCATCGAGATCGATGTTGTCGTAGCCGACGGCGTAGTTGGCGACGACCTCGAGCCCTTCCCCGGCGGCGTCGAGCAGGTCCTCGGTGACCGGCACGGTCGGGTCCGCCACGATCGCGTCGACACCGGGCGCGAGGGCGATCAGGTCGTCGACCGTCGCGTTCAGGCCGCCCTCCCTGAGCTCGCACCGAGCGGCGAGGCGATCCCCGCCGGCGGGCAGCAGTCGCCGGGCGATGAGGACGGCCGGCTTGCGGTCGGTCTCGTTCATCGGCCCCTGTCGATCAGTAGCGTCTGGCCCGCCCGCCCGATCGGGCCGCGCTCGTCGTAAAGAGCGGTGTCGGCGATCCCGATTCCGGTCCGCTCGGGGATCGTGATCGCGTCGAGGCAGACCCACTCTCCGTCCGGCTCTCGGTGGAGGTGCACCGTGAGATCGACGTTGATGAACAGGAATGCGCTCCAGTCCAGCGTCGAGCTCACACCGTTTCCGGAGTCCGCCGCCGCGAGCACCCGCTCGAGCGGCGTCGGCTCCTCGCCGTCCACCAGCGGCACCTTCATGCGCATCCAGGCGATCGCCGGCCCGGGCTCGCCGAAGTCGCCGCTCACGAACCGGTACTCCATCGCGGCGTGGTATCCGACGTCCTCCCCGGTGTCCGGGAAGGTGCCCGGCGGGCACTCGGCCGGCCCCGGCGGGGCGAAACCGGGGCGCAGCGTGGAGGGCGAGCTTCCGATCGTCCCGGGGCCGTCCTCGCTGGAGAGGCCCTCGGGGATGTCGACATCGCCCTCGCGGAGCCGCCAGGCCCTGGCCCTGATCACCTCCCCCTGGTCATCGGCCAGGCTCGCCTCGACGAGCTCGACCGTGCGCCCGGGCCGGACCACCTCGGCGGTCACCGTCAGCGGCGCGATGGGTACGGGGCGCAGGATCTCGTAGGTGATGCGGCCGACACGGCGGCCGACACCTCCGTCGAGGCGCGCCACCTCCCGTCCGATGAGCGCCGCCGGCGGCCCGGCGTGCTGGGAGTCCGGGTCCCAGGGGCCCCGGGTCAGCTCGGTGGGAACGTAACGGTCCGCCTCGGGAACGAAGAACGCTTGCGGCACCCGACGGATCGTATGCGCCCGCCGCGTGCCGGAGCGATCGCCGGCTGGGACCGGCGAGCCCTATGAGCCGACGGCCGCCGTCTCTTTCTTCGGGAACCGGGGCCCCGGCACCGTTGCCGGCGGCCATCTTCACCGCTGTGACGTCAACGCTGTCGTCGGCCTCCTCCTTCGACGCGTCGCGCCGTATCACCAGCGCCACCGCCCCCCTGACCGGCGGCACCCGCCTGCCGACTGCCCGGCGGCGGCGTTGGCCGTTCTTGGGATCGAGGAAGTAGGCACCCGCCGCGCCACCGACGGCCCCGGCGGCCAGCGCCGCGCCGGGGGTCACGGTGGGCGTCGGGCGGCGAACCGTGGCGACCCGGGTTCGGGTCGTGCCCCACGCCTTCCCGGTCCGGAAGATCGCCTTGACCGCTCCGATTGCAATCCCGACGATCCTGCGTGCTCGTTGAATCTTGGTAGCCATACCGCGGGGGTTCCCGGTGCGCCGCGGGGGAAACACGGATCACGCCCGCGTAACGCCTGGCGCCCTCGCGCGACTAACCTCATGTATGAGAACGCGAACTGAGCGAGGAAGCCAGATGGAGAAGGTTCAGAAGTCTGAGGCGGAGTGGCGTGCCGAGCTGACGCCCGAGCAGTACGACGTGCTTCGCAACAAGGGAACCGAGCGCGCCTTCACCGGTGCCTACCACGACGAGAAGGCCGGCGGAACCTATCGCTGTGCCGGGTGCGGACAGGAGCTGTTCAGCTCCGACCAGAAGTTCGACTCCGGCACCGGCTGGCCGAGCTTCTGGGATCCGATGGAGGATGACCGGGTAGAGCTCCGTCCGGACAACAGCCTGTTCATGAAGCGGACCGAGGTCGTCTGCGCGCAGTGCGGCGGGCACCTGGGCCACGTCTTCGACGACGGGCCGAACCCGAGCGGCAAGCGGTACTGCATCAACTCCTGCGCCCTGGAGCTCGATCCCGAGGAGTAATCCTCCTCGGGGCGCTCCCCGCTAGGGGCTGGCCCAGATCATCACCGAGGTCGAGTCCTCCGGGTCGACTCTCACGTTGACGTCCTGCCCCTCCGAGAACGGGTCGGAGGGGTAGACGTACTGGTTGATCTGAGCCTGGTAGGCCTCACCGGAGGCAGGCTTGACGGTCAGGGCGATCACGTACTCGGTGCCGCCCGGCGCGTCGGTCTTGCCGGTCGAGGTCATGGAGTCGATGTGCGCGGGGGTGTCCACGCCGACATCGGTGAGGCGCTTGGCCTTGTTGGCCAGGGCTATCTGGTCGGCGGACGCGCCCACGCCGACCTTGCTGGTCGCCGCCTGCGCCGATTCCGCCGCCTTCTTCATCTTGTCCATGAAGCCCATCGATGCCTCACTTCCGTTGCGGTTGACCCCTCCTGGCCGGACCCTACTCCGGGGCCGGGGCACTTTGCAGGCTAGGCGCCGCCGATGGTTTCGGGGAGGCCCGCCTCGACGAGCGCGGCGGGCAGCGCGACGGAGCCGTCGGCCTGCTGGCCGTTCTCGATCAGTGCGATCACGGTGCGTCCGACGGCAAGGGCGGTGCCGTTCAAAGTGTGCACCGGGACCGGCTGGGCCTCCCGCTCGGGGCGGTAGCGGCAGTCCAGGCGGCGCGCCTGGTAGTCGGTGGTGTTGGAGCACGACGTGACCTCTCGATACCGCTCCTGGCTCGGAATCCATGCCTCGCAGTCGAACTTCCTCGCGGCGGGTGCGCCCAGATCGCCGGTGGGGATGTCCACGACCCGGTACGGGATGTCGAGCAGCTGGAGGATCCGCTCCTGGATGGCGAGCAGCCGCTCGTGCTCGGTGCGCGATGCCGACGGCTCCACGAACGAGAACATCTCGACCTTGTCGAACTGGTGCACGCGAAAGATCCCGCGCGTGTCCCGGCCGGCGGCGCCCGCCTCGCGCCGGAAGCAGGTCGAGTAACCCGCGTAGCGAATTGGCAGCTCCCCCGCGGCCAGGATGTCGCCGCCGTGGAGCGCCGCAAGGGAGACCTCCGAGGTGCCGACCAGGAACAGCTCGTCCTTTGGAACCTCGTAGATCATCTCCCGCTCCCCTGGAAAGAAGCCCGTTCCGTACAGCGGCCCCTCGCGAACGAGGACCGGAGGCACGACCGGCTTCATGCCCTCCTCCTGAAGCAACTCGAGGACCAGTCGCACGAGCACCACCTCGACCATGACCAGGTCCCCCATCAGGTAGGCGAACCTCGAGCCGGAGGCCTCCGCTGCCTTCTCCATCTCGATCCAGCCGTTCGCGACCCCGATGTCCAGATGGTCGCGGATCTCGAAGTCGAATTCGCGCCGCTCGCCGACCTCGCGGAGCGTGACCGCGTCCTCGTCCGGCTCCCCCTCGGGCGCGTCCGGGTCGGGGAGGTTGGGGAGAGTCGCAGCGAGCTCATCGCACGCCTCCTCCACCTGTGCCAGCTCGGCTTCCTGCTCCTTCAGCCGCCCACCGAGCTCGCGCATCTCGGCGATCGGCCCGTCGGCGTCCTTGCCCTCGCGCTTGAGCTGGGCGATCTCGTCGGAGACGCGGTTTCGCCGCGCCCGTCCCTCCTCCACCTGCGGCAGGATCTCCCGGCGGCGCTCGTCCAGGCTCAGGAGCTCGTCGAGCTGCTCGGCGGCTCCGCGCCGGCGGAGCGCCGCTCGCGCCGGCTCGGGATCCTCGCGGATGCTCCGGAGGTCGAGCATCGCCGTGCTCGGGCTACTTGGCCTGGCCCGCGTACTTGGAGACGAAGTCCGCGACCTGGTTCGCCTCGCGGCCGGTCACGATGTTGGCGGGCATGATCCCGCCGGAGAAGCCCCCGTTGCGGATCGCGAAGAGCACGTCGCTCAGCTTCTCCGTGCGCTGGTCCAGATTCGGGCCCTGAACGCGGACGTTTCGGTTCGCGGAGCCCTGGGTCCCCGCCGGACTCAGCGTGTGGCAGCCGGCGCAGCGCTGCGAGAAGAGCACCGCGCCGCGATACTCAGCGCTGTCCTTTGGCACGGAGATCCCCTCGCTGCCGCCGCAGGCGCTGAGCCCGATGGCCGCCGCCACCGCTGCTGTGATCACAAGGGGCCTCACGCGGGCGGCATCATACTTTTCCCCGTGGAGCCGGTCACTACCACATGACTCGTGTGCGCCCTGAAGTGCTTCGGGACGCGATGGCGCGTTTCCCGACCGGCGTCACCGTGGTCACCGCGATCGGGCCCTCCGGCCCGGCCGGCGCGACGGCCAACGCAGTGGTCTCGCTCTCCCTCGAGCCGCCGATGATGCTCGCCTGCCTCGACCTCGGATCGCGCACCCTGATCGCCGTCGAGCACGCCCGGAGCTTCGGCATCAACGTTCTGGGGGGCGATCAAGCCGATGTCGCCCGGAGGTTCAGCACCAAGGACCCGCACCCCGAGAAGTGGGACGGGATCGGATGGTCGGAGCGGGCCGGCGCTCCGATGATCGAGGGCGCGGCGATCTGGCTCGCGTGCGAGCTCGCAGAGGTGCACGAGGGCGGCGACCATGTGATCGTCACCGGACTCGTGACGCATCTGGAGGCAGGTGGAGGGGAGCCGCTGCTGTTCCTCGACGGCGACTACCGCCCTCTGGGCTAGCCGCCTAGCCGCCGGTGGTGGCTGCCCGGATCGCCAGGCCCAGGATCACCAGCGCGGAGACGGCCATGATCCCCGTCTCGCGGCGGACGATCGCCATGGCGACCGACCGCTGCCGGCTCTTCGGAAGCGACTCGAAGTCGAGTCCCTCGAGCTCGCGCTCGGCGGCGCCCGCACGCGCGGCCTCGGCGAGGAGCGAGATACCCAGGGGGAGCACCCCGTAGAGGTAGTGGAGGCCGGAGCTCGCCTCGCGGCCGGAGAGCAGGAGGACCGCGCCGAGGCCGACCTGCAGGACCACCGCCGCCTGCGCCGTTCGCAGCGCGTACCAGAAGCCAACCGTCGGCACGGATCGCAGCCACGCGACTCCTCCCCAGGCGCCGGCGACGAGGTTGCTCGCGATCACGAGGATGCCGACCGCGAGGTGGACGTCGGTCAAGCCCGGCTCCCGCTCGAAGCCGGCGTCGCGAGCGCTTCGTAAATCCGCCTGAAAGCGTCGGAAATCCGCTTGTTGATGCGGAAAATCACTATGTAGCAAGTTGGCACAAAGTGGGTATATAACTCGCCTGTGCTCGCCGCCGGATTGAGGGAGTCCTAGCTTTGCTTCGAAGCTACCTCCCCGTACTCGTATTCGCCGGCCTGGGAGTGCTGGTCGGCGGGCTGCTGGCCGCCGTCAACGGCCTCATCGGGCCGCGGAAGCCGACCAAGGCGAAGAGCGATCCGTACGAGTGCGGCCTCCCCAGCGAGGTCTCGCGCACCTTCCGCTTCGGGATCAGCTTCTACATGATCGCGATGCTCTTCATCCTCTTCGACATCGAGGTCGTGTTCCTGTATCCGGTCGGCGTGATCATGAAGCTGGCTCACTCGGTATTCGTCCTGGTGGAAGTGATCGTCTTCGTCGTCCTGCTGCTCGTGGCGCTCATCTACGTGTGGCGAAAGGGGGCGCTCAATTGGAGGTAAAGCGCGAGAAGCTCCGAGCGCACGCCCCGCTGGAGGAGCCACCCGCGCCGACCGACCTGCGGGTCCGCCAGCTCCGTGCCCGCGATCTGCTGCGGGGCGACCTGGAGGGCCCGGACCTCGAGCAGCACGTCGAAGAGTCCCTGCTGATGACGACGATGGAGAAGGCCATGGGCTGGGGGCGCGCCAACTCGATCTTCCCCGCCACATTCGGCCTCGCCTGCTGCGCGATCGAGATGATGTCGATCGTCGGCCCGCGCTACGACGTCGCTCGGTTCGGCGCCGAGAACCTGCGCGCCTCGCCCGCGGCAGGCGGACCTCCTGATCCTCTCGGGGAGGGTGGCGGTGAAGATGGCACCCGTCGTCCGGCGTCTCTACGACCAGATGCTCGAGCCCAAGTGGGTCATCTCGATGGGCGCCTGCTCGTCGTCCGGCGGCATGTTCGCCAACTACGCGGTCGTCCAAGGCGCCGACAAGTTCATGCCGGTCGACGTCCACGTGCCGGGCTGCCCGCCTCGACCCGAGGCGCTCATCTACGGGTTCACCAAGCTGCAGAGGATGATCGTGGGCAACCCCGACCTGGGTTGGCGCCACCGCTACAACGCATACGGCACCGAGGAGTGGGCCCGCGAGGCGACCGGAGAGGCGACCCAGGAGGAGATCGAGGCCTACGCCGCCGCGCGCGAGCTGGCCGCGAGCCATGAGGCGAGGCGCTCTGTGGCCACTCGCGGGGGTCGGGCCTGATGCCCGACGCGCCGGGGCTCGAGCTGATCGCTCAGGAGCTGAACGGGGCGGCCGAGGGATCGGTCATCGGCACCTACCACGAGCACGGACAGGGCTGCCTGATCGTCAACCCGGAGCGGATCCTGGACGTGCTCCGCTGGCTGCGCGACACGCCCGGGCAGGAGTACCGCTTCCTCTCGAGCCTCCACGGCGTCGACTACCTGCCCGCCGAGCCGCGGTTCGGGGTCGTCTACGAGCTGCTCAACATGCCGCGGGTCGAGCGCCTGCGAGTGAGGGCTGCGCTCGACGATCCGGGTGGGGACGAGCTCCCGGAGCTCGAAAGCTGCGTGGAGCTGTTCGCCGGCGCCGAGTTCCAGGAGCGCGAGGTGTACGACTTCTTCGGCATCCTCTTCCGCGGCCATCCCGACATGCGGCGCATCCTGATGCCGGAGGAGTACGTCGGCTGGCCCCAGCGCCGCGACTTCCCGGTCGGCGGCGAGCCGGTGATCTTCACCCGCAACGAGCCCGAGATGCCGAGGTGGTACGAGTGAGTCCGGAGGGCGAACGGGTGATGAACCAGCCGCGCCCGTCTGGAACGGGCGCGGCTGGTTCGAGCAGCGCCCACACGCACCACTCCGCGCCGGCGCACGGCGGCGACATCCTCGGCGAGACCGGCGAGGAGGTCATCGGCACCTCGCCCGTCGAGCGCACGGCCGCCGGCGACGTACTCGAGCCCGAAGAGGAGCTCCTCACGATCAACTTCGGGCCCCACCACCCGGCGACCCACGGCGTGCTGCGGCTCCTGGTCAGCCTCGAGGGCGAGGTGGTGAAGGACCTCAAGCCGGTCGTGGGCTACGTCCACACCGGGATCGAGAAGAACTGCGAGGACAAGTCCTACTGGAAGGTCATCCCGTTCGTGGAGCGGATGGACTACCTCTCCTACTTCTTCAACATGGAGGCGTTCGTGGGCTGCGTCGAGCGCCTGCTGGAGCTCGAGATCCCGCCGCGGGCGAGCTACCTGCGGGTGATCCACATGGAGCTCAACCGCATCCACTCCCACCTCGTGTGGCTCGGGACGTCGGCGCTCGACCTCGGCGCGATGTCGATGTTCTTCTATTGCTTCCGCGACCGCGACCGGGTGCTCGACCTGTTCGAGATGTCGACCGGCCAGCGCATGCACACCCGCTACTTCCAGGTCGGTGGCGTCTTCGAGGACATCCCGGTCGGCTTCGCCCGCAACCTGAAGGCGTTCTGCGCCGAGATGCCCACCCGCCTGGACCAGTACGAGGCGATCCTCAACCGCAACGAGATCTTCCTCGAGCGCACGAGGAACGTCGGCGTCGTGCCCCGTGAGCGGCTGCTCGACCTCGGGGTGACGGGGCCGCTGCTGCGGGCCGCCGGCGAGCCGTGGGACCTGCGCAAGGTGACGCCGTACGAGTGCTACGAGGACTTCGACTTCAGCGTGCCGGTCGGAACGGTCGGCGACGGCTACGACCGCTACCGGGTGCGCGTCCAGGAGATGCGCGAGTCGGTCCGGATCATCGAGCAGGCGATCGACGGCCTGCCTGAGGGCCCGTGGATCGCCGACGACCGCAAGGTCGTGCTCCCGCCCCGCGACGAGCTCTCGACCTCGATGGAGGCGCTGATCCACCACTTCAAGCTCGTGACCGAGGGCTTCCGCGTGCCGCCCGGCGAGGCCTACTTCGCGATCGAGTCGCCGCGCGGCGAGCTCGGCTGCTTCGTCGTCGCCGACGGCTCCGCCAAGCCCGCGCGGGTCCACATCCGCGACCCCTCGTTCGTGAACCTCCAGTGCCTGCGCGACCAGTGCATAGGCGGCTACATCGCCGACCTGATCCAGAACCTGGCGATGCTCGACCCGATCCTCGGGGGGATCGACCGATGACGCCCCGGACGACCCGAACACGGCGGGCACCGAGGGGAGCCGCCCCGGCCTCGAGGTCGTGTGGTTTCACCGGATATATGTCCGGTCAATCCGACACTCGATCTGAATCGCCGCTGCCTACCCCTCAGTGCGCCGTTGTTCGACCCACCGGAGGCGCTCCGATGAGCGACGGGTGGGTCCCCGAGATTCGCCCCACCGACGACATGTCGGCCGAGGAGCGTCGGCGCCTTGTCGCATCGATGCGCCCCGAGGACGCCGAGCCGGTGCCCGAGCTCCACGAGGTCGACGTGCCGGCGGAGCTCCAGGAGCGGATCGAGGCGGCGATGGCCAAGTACCCGGAGGTCCGCTCCGCTTCGCTCCCCGCCCTGTGGGCGGTGCAGCGCCACTACGGCTGGTGCACCCCCGAGGGAATCCGCCAGGCGGCCGCCGTCATGGGCGTCACCCCCGGGTATCTGGAGTCGGTCGCGACCTTCTACGACCTCTTCCGGACCAGCCCGGTCGGACGCCACCATGTCCTCGTCTGCCACAACCTCGCGTGCTGGCTCCGCGGTTCGGAGGACGTCCTCGACGCGTTCTGCGAGGCCGCCGGCGTCGACGCACACGAGGTCGACCACATCGGCGCCAGCTCCGAGGACGGCGAGGTCTACCTCAAGGGCTTCGAATGCCTCGGCGCCTGCGACATCGCGCCGATGGCGTCGATCGACGAGCGCTACTACGGCCCGCTCACGCCGGACGACGCCCGGACGGTGATCGACCAGCTGCGCGCCGGCGCCGATCCCCTGCCTGACAAGGCGCTGTTCGGCCGCGAGACGGCGGGTGGCCCCGAGCCCGAGCCGGATCCGCGCGTGAAGCAGGGAGAGTCCTGATGGCCGCAACTCAGACCCGCATGCTCTTTCGCCACATCGACGAGCCCGGGCTCGCCTCGCTCGAGACCTACCGGAGCCTCGGCGGCTACCGGGCGCTCGAGCGGGCGCTGAAGGAGATCGAGCCGGACGAGCTCCTGACCACGCTCGAGGACTCCGGCCTGCGCGGACGCGGCGGCGCCGGGTTCTCGATGGGGAAGAAGGCCTCGTTCCTGCCGCGCGGGGACATGGACAAGTTCCTCTGCTGCAACGCGGACGAGTCCGAGCCCGGGGCGTTCAAGGACCGCGAGCTGATGTCGAAGAACCCCCACCAGCTCATCGAGGGAATCGTCATCGCGGCGGCCGCGGCCGGCGCCGGCTGGGCCTTCATCTTCATCCGCGGCGAGTACGCGCGAGACCGCCGACGTGCTCGAGAACGCGGTGGAGGAGGCCTACCGGGCGGGCTACGTCGGGGAGAACATCCTCGACACGGGCCACCGGGTGGAGCTCGTCGTCCACCGAGGCGCCGGCGCCTACATCTGCGGCGAGGAGACGGCGCTGCTCGATGCGCTCGAGGGCAAGCGCGGCAACCCGCGGCTGAAGCCGCCGTTCCCCGCGATCCAGGGCCTCTACGGCGGGCCGACGCTCATCAACAACGTGGAGACGCTCTCCAACGTCCCCCACATCGTCAAGAACGGCGCCGACTGGTTCAAGAGCTTCGGCACCGAGCAGTCGCCCGGAACCAAGGTCGTCTCGGTCTCGGGCCGCGTCCAGCGCCCCGGCAACTACGAGATCGAGCTGGGTATCCCGTCGCGCGAGATCATCTTCGGGCTTGCGGGCGGGCCGTTCGAGGGCCGCGAGGTGAAGGCCTGGTTCCCCGGCGGCTCATCGGCGCCGGTCCTGACCCCGAAGGAGCTCGACCTGCCCTACAGCTTCGAGGCGATGGCCGATGCGGGCTCGATGCTCGGATCCGGCTCGATCATCGTCGCCGACGACACCGTGTCGATCCCCCACCTGGCGCTGCGGACCGCCCGCTTCTACCACCACGAGTCCTGCGGCAAGTGCACGCCGTGCCGCGAGGGCACCAACTGGACGGTGAAGATGCTCGAGCGGGTGATCTCCGGCGAGGCGACGCCGATGGACCTCGACGTCATCTCGTCGGTGCAGGACAACATCATCGGCCACTGCCTCTGCGTGCTCGGCGACTCGATGGCGATGCCGGTGGGCAGCATGGTCGCCAAGTTCCGCGACGAGTTCGAGGCGGCGATCGCGGCCGGGCGCGACGCGGCCCCGCGCCCGCTGGACGAGTCCCCCACCGACGTGAAGCCCGTCCCGCTCGAGGCGACCGCATGACCACGATTGTCGGATTTGTCGGGCTATAGCGCGATGAATCCGACAATCCCAGCTTGGGGGGTGGGTCGGTGAGCGGGGATCAGATCACGCTCGTCGTCGACGGCGTCGAGGTCCAGGCGACCGCCGGCGAGATGCTCGTCGACGCGGCCAAGCACGGCGACGTCGAGATCCCGGTCTTCTGTTACGAGCCCAAGCTCGGCCACCCGGTCGGCGCCTGCCGCATGTGCCTGGTGGAGGTCGAGGGGATCCCGAAGCTCCAGACGGCCTGCTCGACGCCGGTGCGCGACGGCATGGTCGTCTACACGCAGACCGACCGGGTCAAGGAGGCCCAGAACGCGGTGGTCGAGTTCCTGCTCGTCAACCACCCGCTCGACTGCCCGGTCTGCGACAAGGGCGGCGAGTGCCCGCTGCAGGACATCTCGATGGGATGGGGCCCCGGCAAGAGCCGCTCGATCGACCCCAAGCGCCACTTCCAGAAGCCGATCCCGCTCTCGCCGCTGATCAAGATCGACCGCGAGCGCTGCATCCTCTGCTACCGCTGCGTGCGCTTCAGCCAGGAGGTCGCCGAGGACGAGCAGCTGCAGCTCCTGGAGCGCGGCGCCTCGAGCTTCGTCGGCACCTTCGACGACCGCCCCTACATCGCCCCCTTCCACGGCAACATCATCGAGCTGTGCCCGGTGGGGGCCCTGACCTCGGACGCCTACCGCTTCCGCGCCCGGCCCTGGGACATCGAGGACGCAGGCACCGTCTGCACCCTCTGCCCGAGCCAGTGCAACATCAAGCTGACCGTCCGCGACGAGCGGATCCAGCGCGTCCTCGCGCGCGACAACTTCGAGGTCGACGACGGGTGGCTCTGCGACAAGGGCCGCTTCGGCTACCAGGCGATCGAGTCCGACGACCGGATCACCGAGCCGATGATCCGCCGCGGCGGAACCCTCGAGCCGGTGAGCTGGGACGAGGCGCTGGAGGCCGCGGCGAACGGCCTTCGCCAGGCAGGCGAGCGGGCCGCCGCGATCGTCGGCGGGTCCTCGTCGAACGAGGAGGGCTACCTGGCGCAGCGGATCATGCGCCGAGCGCTCGGCTCGCCCCACGTGATCTCGAGCTACGGCACCCGGGACGGATCGCGGGCTGCTGGCTGCAGCTGTCGCGCCCGGACCTCGCCGCGAGCGTCTCCGACCTCGACCGCGCCGAGTCGATCCTCGTGCTCGGGCACCGACCCCCTCCACTCGATGCCGATCGTCGACCTGCGCATCCGCAAGGTGGTGCGCCGCAACGGCACCCGCCTCGCCGTCGCCACTGACCGGCCGACGGCGCTCGACGGCGGCGCCGAGGAGACGGCCCGTTACGCGCCCGGCTCCTTCGCGGCTTCGCTGCCGCCTCTCGCCGCCGAGGCGGGCGCAGAGGGCTACGAGCGTGCCCCGGCTGAGGCTCGGTGCCGACGCCGAGCGCATCGCCGGCGTCCTGCGACCGGGCTCGACGGTCATCGTCTGGGCCGGTGAGGCGAATGGCGCGCTGGTCGACCTGGCGCGGGACGCTCGACGCGAAGCTGCTCGAGGTCCCGGCCGGCGCGAACGAGCGCGGCCTGCGTGAGGTGGGCTGCGTGCCGGTCGCCGGGCCCGGGCTTCTCGGAGACGGACGACGGACTCGATGCCGCCGACGCCTGCGACGCGCTGATCGAGGGCGGGCTCGACGCGGCCTTCCTCGTCAACGCCGACCCGGTCCGCGACGCCGCCGACGGGCCGGCCTGGACCGAGGCGCTGACCAAGGCCGACTTCGTGCTCGCGATCTCGATGTTCGAGGACGCGTCGACGAAGCACGCTGACGTCGTCTTCCCGGCCGAGTCCTACGCCGAGAAGGCAGGCACCGTCACCCACCCCGACGGCCGCGTACAGCGCGTGCGGCAGGGCGTTCCCAACCCGGGTCGTGCCCGCCCGACCTGGGAGGTCCTGGTCGAGCTCTCGGCCCTCCTCGGCGAGGAGACCGGCATCGACTCCGTGCAAGGAGGCGCTGGAGGCGATCGCCGCGGATGTCCCCTTCTACGCGGGCCTCACCGAGGAGGAGATCGGCGGCCTCGGCGTCCGCTGGCAGGACCGCGATGCGGCCTCGAGCTTCCGCAGGCCGCCGGGGCAGCCACCGGCAACGCTCGCGCGTCGACGTGCCGGGGTCGACCCGAACGGGCGACGGCAAGCTCCGAATCGGCGCGCTACCGCGACCTCTGGGCCGCCGAGGTCACCGACCACAGCCCCGCGCTGCGCTTCCTCGCGCCCAGGCAGACGATCGAGCTCGCGCCCCACGACGCAGAGCGGCTGGGCATCGGGGGCGGCGACGAGGTCGACGTCCGCTCAAACGGGACGAGCGTCCGGGCGCGGGTCGCGGTCCGCGAGCGGGTGCGGCCCGGCTCGGGCTTCCTGATCGAGGGGCTCGGCGACCTGGCCGGCACCCTGGTCGGCGAAATCGTGGAGATCTCACCGGCGGGAGGCGACGAGTGAGCCTGCTGCTCGCCAGCACCACCTTCGTCGAGGCGACCTGGATCCTGATCGTCAAGTCGATCGTGATCTTCGCCGTGATCTTCGCGATCGTCCCGATGCTCACCGTGCTGGAGCGAAAGCTCCTGGGCCGCTTCCAGGCCCGCTACGGGCCGAACCGCGTGGGGCCGATGGGGCTGCTCCAGCCGCTCGCCGACGCCATCAAGCTGATCAGCAAGGAGCACTACCACCCGCGCGCGGCCATCCCGCTCCTCTACTACATCGCCCCCGCGATCGTGGTCTTCACCGGGGTCGCGACGCTGGCGATCATCCCGTTCGGAAACGTCCAGGACGGCTTCGGCCTCTACGGCATCGACGTTCCGATCGGCATCCTCTACTTCTTCGCCTTCGGGTCGATCGCGTTCTACGGCCTGCTGCTGGGCGGCTGGGCCTCCGGCTCCAAGTACAGCTTCCTGGGGGCGATGCGCGCCGCCGCGCAGCTGATCTCCTACGAGATCTCGATGGGGCTGGCGCTGCTCGGCGCGATCATGATGGCCGGCTCGCTGTCGCTCGTCTCGATCGTCGAGGCGCAGAACCAGATCTGGTACGTGATCCCGCAGTTCGTCGGGTTCCTGATCTTCATGGTCGCGGGGTTCGCCGAGACCAACCGGGCGCCGTTCGACCTGCCGGAGGCCGACGCCGAGCTCGTCGCCGGCTACGGGACCGAGTACGGCGGCATGCGCTACGGCTCCTACGCGATGGCCGAGTACATCGAGATGTTCGTGATCTCGGCGGTCGCGGTGACCTTCTTCCTCGGCGGCTGGCACGGCCCCGGGCCCGGGCTGGCTCGACCCGATCTGGGTGATCGTGAAGATCTTCCTCTTCCTCTTCCTGTTCATGTGGGTGCGCGCCACCCTCCCCCGGGTCCGCTACGACCAGCTGATGTCGCTCGGCTGGAAGGTGCTGCTGCCGCTCGCCACCCTGAACGTGCTGGTGACGGCGATCCTGGTGACGATCACATGAGCAAGGAGTTCCCGTACCTCGAGGACGAGAGCGTCGTCGCTGTCCAGCGCGGGCCCGAGCCCGGTGGCGTCGGCGGCGCCTACCGGGCGTTCGGCGAGACGCTTCGCGGCCTGAAGACGACCTTCGCGCGGATCATCGAGGGGCCGGTCACGATCCAGTACCCGGAGGAGAAGACGCCGGTCTACCCCCGGTTCCGCGGCCGCCACAAGCTCCACAAGTTCGAGGACACGGGCCTCGAGAAGTGCGTCGGGTGCTCGCTGTGCGCCGCCGCCTGCCCGGCGGACTGCATCCGCGTCGTCGCCGCCGAGAACGACCCCGACGACCGCGTCTCCGCCGGCGAGCGCTACGCGGAGATCTACGAGATCAACCTCGCCCGCTGCATCTTCTGCGGCTACTGCGAGGTGGCCTGCCCGTTCGACGCGATCACGATGGGCCACGAGTACGAGATGGCCGACTACAACCGCGAGGACCTCGTCTTCACCAAGGAGATGCTGCTGGCGGAGTCGGTCGAGCGCACGCCCCTGAGGCGGGAGGGCGAGTGATCTATGTCGCGTTCTTCGCCGGCGCCATCGGCGCCGTCGGCGGCGCCGTCGCCGTGATCGCGATGCGCAACCCGTTCTACAGCGTGCTCGCCCTGGTCGTCCACCTCGTCTCGCTGGCGGGGCTGTTCCTGCTGCTCTACGCCCAGTTCATCGCCGCGGCCCAGATCGTCGTCTACGCCGGTGCGGTGATGGTGCTCTACGTGTTCGTCGCGGCCTATGTCGGCGCCGTCGAAGAGCCGCTCTGGGAGCCGATCCCCGGGCAGCGGTTCCTCGCCCCGATGCTGGCCACCGCGTTGCTCGTCGAGCTGGCGATCGCGATCCTCGGCACCGGGCCTCTCTGCGATCGACAGCGGTGGGCCGACGCTGCCGGGCGGGTTCGGTACGCCCGAGCCAGATCGGGCACCTGCTGCTCGAGCACTTCCTGGTGGTCTTCGAGGCGGCGTCCATGCTGCTGCTGGTCGCCGCGGTCGGCGCGGTCACGCTCGCCGCCCGGTCGCGGAAGAGTGACGAGCCCGACCGGGCGAGGGAGACGCCGGCGTGACCGTCACCTGGTACGTCGTGCTCTCGGCGGTGCTGTTCGCGATCGGCGCCGGCGGCGTCCTGATCCGCCGCAGCCCGCTCGTGATCCTGCTGTGCCTCGAGCTGATGCTGAACGCGGGCAACCTCGCGCTGGTCGCCTTCTCCCGCGCACACGGCAACGCCGAGGGCCAAGTGTTCGCGCTGATCGTGATGGTGGTCGCGGCGTGTGAGGTGGTGGTCGGCCTCGGCCTGATCGTGGCGATGTTCCGCCGCCGCCTGCCGCTGAACGTGGACGACATGCGGAGCCTCAAGGGATGAGCCCCACCGCGTGGGGCTGGCTCGTCCTCGCGTTCCCGCTGGCGGGGTTCCTCCTCAACGCGTTCGGCTGGCGCGTCCTGCGCGGTCGCACGGCCGGGTGGATCGCGACGATCGCGATCGGGCTCGCGTTCGTCTGCGCGATTGGCGCGACCGTCTCACTGCTGGGCCACACCGAGAGCGACCGCGAGATCACCTCGTCGCTGTGGAACTACGCCTCGGCGGCGGGCCTCGACATCAAGCTCGGGATCCTGGTCGACCCGCTCTCGGCGTTCATGATCCTGGTCGTCAGCGGCGTCTCGACACTGATCCACCTCTACTCGGTCGCCTACCTCGACTCCGACCGGGGCTACTCGCGCTACTTCGCCTACCTCAACTTCTTCGTCTTCTCGATGCTGCTGCTGGTCCTCGCGGGCAACTTCGTCCTGCTGATCGTCGGCTGGGCGTTCGTGGGGTTCGCCTCGTATGCGCTGATCAGCTTCTGGTACCGCCGGAACACCGCGACCAAGGCCGGGATGAAGGCCTTCGTCATCAACGTGATCGGGGACGTGGGTCTGGTCCTCGCGACGTTCTTCATCTTCCGCGAGCTCGGGTCGTTCGACTACCTCACGGTCTTCCACGAGGTGCCGCAGCACTTCGCCACCAACCAGGGAGTGCTCATCGCGATCTGCCTGCTGCTGCTGGTTGGCGCGTTCGCCAAGTCCGCGCAGCTCCCGCTCCACACCTGGCTCCCGGACGCGATGGAGGGCCCAACGCCGGTCTCGGCCCTGATCCACGCGGCGACGATGGTCACGGCGGGCGTCTACCTGATCGCGCGCATGTACGTCCTCTTCGAGCAGGCGCCAACTGCGGCCGACATCTCGGCGTTCATCGGCTTGGCGACCCTGGTCTTCGCGGCGACCTGCGCCCTCGCCGTCACCGACCTCAAGCGGATCATCGCCTACTCGACGATCAGCCAGATCGGCTACATGGTCGTCGGGGTCTCGATCGGCGCCTACGCCGCGGGGATGTTCCAGCTGATGACGCACGCTTTCTTCAAGGCGCTCCTCTTCATGGCGGCCGGCTCGGTGATCTCAGCGATGGCCGGGACTCAGGACATCGACCGCATGGGCGGCTTACGCAAGGCGCTCCCGATCACGTCGAAGCTGATGATCATCGGCGCCCTCGCGCTCGCCGCGTTCCCGGGCTTCTCGGGTTTCTTCTCGAAGGACGAGATCCTCGCCTACGCCCTGAACCGTGGCGGCTTCTACGTGATCTTCACGGTCGTCGGTTATCTGGCGGCGCTCCTCACCGCCATCTACGCCTTCCGGATCATCTTCCGCGTCTTCTGGGGCGACGCCGGTGCCGGAGGCGCGCGAGCTGGAGCAGGGCCATCTGGCACACGCGCCGCCGGAGAACCCGCTCAGCGGCGAGGAGGAGGACACCGACGTCGGCTTCCCGGGCGCCGAGCACCACATCGCCGAGCGGGACTGGCCCATGTGGCTGGCGATGTCCGTCCTGGGCTTCCTCTCGATCGTCGGCGGCTTCGTCGAGATCCCCGGCCTCGACGAGGTGGTCAAGAACTTCCTCGCAGGGGCGTTCCTGCAGTCGCACCTCTACGACGCGCTGCCCTCCGTGCTCGCCGACTGGCGAGGACTCGCCATCGGCGGCGCGCTCTCGATCACCGGCATCGCCATCGCCTGGTTCATCTGGGTGCGGCAGCCGGGCACGTCGGCGGCCCTCATCCGGCGCTTCGGCGCGATCCACACCTTCCTCTTCAACAAGTGGTACTTCGACGAGCTCTATGACGCCGTCATCTACCGCCCACTGCTTGCCGTCGGCCGCTTCTGCAACGACGTCTTCGAGCGGGTCGTCGTCCAGGGCATCGTGGCCTCCGCCGTCGACCTCGTGCGGGGTGTCGGCGTGGTCGTCCGCGGCGCCCAATCCGGCTTCGTCCGCGCCTACGCGCTGCTCTCTGATCGGGGGCTTCGCCGCCCTGGGCCTCTACTTCCTGATCGCGGCGCATTGATCTGCTGCGAACAACAACGGCCGGCACCCCGGGGGGGTCGCCCCGGCGGCCCCGTCGGCGATTGGCGCTTTTTGCACCTATACGGTTGATAAACGCGCCAGGCGCCGTGGCTCGGGGGGGCCGGCCGCGTGATCCAGATCCTCCTCTGGCTTCCCCTCGCGGCCGGGCTCGTCTGCTTCGTCGTGCCGAGGCGGGCCGTCCCCCTCGATCGCCCTGCTTGGGACCCTCGGCACGCTCGCGCTCTCCATCGCCGTCGTCGCCGGCTTCAACAGCGACACCGTCGGGCTCCAGCAGACGGTCAACGACAGCTGGATCCCCGCCCTCGGCGTGCGCTACCAGCTCGGCGTCGACGGGATCAGCCTCTTCCTGATCCTGCTCACAGCGCTGATGTGGGCGGGCGCTACGGCCTTCTCGATCTTCCGCATGCCCGAGCGGCGGCGGATCTACTTCTTCATGCTCGGCCTCGCCGAGACGGCCGCGCTCGGCGCCTTCCTCGCTCAGGACCTGCTGCTGTTCGTCCTCTTCTTCGACCTGATGCTGGTGCCGTTCTGGTTCCTGATCGGGGCCTTCGGCGGCGAGAACCGGATCGCCGCGACGACGAAGATGATCGTCTACACGCTCGTCGGCTCGCTGCTGATGCTCGTAGCGGCGATCGCGACCGCCGTGCTTGCCTCGGGCGACGTCGGCCACATCAGCTTCTCGCTCGCCGACCTGCAAGCCAACACGCTGTCGAGCGGCAGCCAGTACTGGATCTTCTGCTTCTTCGCGCTCGCCTTCCTGATCAAGATGCCGGCCTTCCTCGTCCACGGCTGGATGCCCGACGCCTACCGCGCGGCGCCGCTGCCCGTGCTGGCGCTGCTCTCCGGCGTGCTCTCGAAGGTCGGCGCCTACGGCTTCCTGCGCGTCGTCCTGCCGCTCTACCCCAACGCGACGATCCACTTCCAGGAGGTGATCCTGGTGATCGGCGTCGCCGGGATCATCTACGGCTCGATCATGGCGTTCACGCAGACGAACGTGCGGCTGATCGCCGGCTACTCCTCCCTCGCGCAGCTCGGCTTCATCACGATCGGGATCTTCTCCCTGCGCCCCGACGGGGCCGACGGGTCCGTCCTGCAGATGGTCAACCACGGCCTCGTCGTGGGAGCGATCTTCCTCATCGTCGCGCTGCTGTGGGAGCGCTCCGGGAGCGAGGACCTCACGCGGCTCGGGGGACTCGCGATGCGCGCCCCTGTGCTCGCCGCGCTGTTCCTGATCATCACCCTGGCCAACCTGGCGATGCCGGGCACCGCCAACTTCATGGGCGAGTTCTACATCCTGATCGGCGTCTTCCAGTCGAAGATCGTCTTCGCCTTCGTGGCGTCGATCGGCATCGCCCTCGCCGCCTACTACTCGATCCGCCTGTTCCAGCGAACGATGCACAACCGGCGGACCGAGAACGCCGACTCGCGCGAGATCGGCCTGCGCGACGCGCTGGTGCTCGCGCCGCTCGTGGCCTGCATCGTTGCGCTCGCGCTCTATCCGGGCCTGATCCTCGGGCGTGCGGATACGTCGGTGAAGGCACGATCGCCAGACCTGCGCCACGGGTCAACGATCGGTGCCCGGGCACTCCCGTTGAGCGATCGCCGCCGTTGTCGGCTTCGGCCAACCATCGGGGCTGGACGGGCTACGCGCCCATCAACGAGGTTTCGAACTGACCTTCACCGCCCCGCACATCGACTACGCCGGGCTCTCCCCCGTGCTCGCGCTGAGCGCCGGGGTCGTCGTCGTCCTGATGGCCGGCGTCCTCAGCTCCCGCCACCAGCGGCTCGTCGTCTCGGCGCTGTCGCTGACGACGCTCGCCGCCGCCGCCGGCCTCTCCATCTGGCAGTGGGGCACGCGCGAGGACCTCGTCTCCGGTGCGCTGCGACTCGACGAGCTGGGCCTTGCGGCCGCGCTGATCGCGATGTTCGCGGCCGCGATCTGCATCCCGATGTCGTGGCGCGACCCCGCCGCCGCTCCGCCCGGCGAAGAGCCTCGCCACGGCGACTTCCAGGCGCTGCTCCTGGCGTCGGTGCTCGGCATGACGCTGCTCGCCCAGGCGCAGAACCTGATCGCCTTCTTCGTCGCGCTCGAGCTGCTGTCGGTGCCGCTCTACGTGCTGTGCGGGTCGGCGATCCACCGCTCGAGCTCGCTCGAGTCGGGCCTCAAGTACCTGATCGTCGGCTCGCTCGGGTCCGCCACGCTGCTCTACGGGCTGTCGTTCATCTACGGCGCGGCGGGATCGACCGACTTCAACCAGATCGACCAGGTGATCTCCAACGGCAACGCGAGCGACTCCCTCGTCCTCATGGGGGTCGCGCTGATCGGTACCGGGCTCGCGTTCAAGATCTCGATCGCGCCCTTCCACCAGTGGACGCCCGACGTGTACCAGGGCGCCCCCACGCCGATCACGGCGTTCATGGCGGTCGCGACGAAGGCGGCGGCGTTCGTCGCCCTGGTCCGCATGTTCGACGTCCCGCTCGGCTCGATCGTCGACGACTGGCAGCCCGCTCTCTCGGTCCTGGCGATCATCTCGATCGCGGTCGGGAACATCGGCGCGATCGGCCAGGACTCGCTGAAGCGGCTGATGGGCTGGTCCGGCGTGGCCCAGGCGGGCTACATGCTGGTCGGCGTGGCGGCGGCCTCGGAGCTCGGCATCAACGCGCTCGTCTTCTACCTGGCGGCATACACGCTGATGAACCTGGCCGCTTTCGCGGTGATCGTGATCCGCGAGCGCGAGACGCCCTGGGGCGACGACATCAAGTCGGTCCAGGGCCTCGGCCGCGACCGGCCCGAGCTGGCGTGGCCGATGACGATCTCCATGCTCGCGCTCGCCGGGCTGCCCCTGACCTCCGGCTTCATGGGCAAGCTCTACCTGATCGAGGCGGCGGTGGACGCCTCGCACACCTACCTGGGCGTGGCGATCGTGATCGGGGCGATGATCTCGCTCGTCTACTACCTGCGCGTAGTCGCCGCCATGTGGATGCGCCCGGCGGAGGAGACGGCGCCCGCGATGGCGGGCGGCGCCCCGGAGGCTGACGAGGGGGCCGGAGCCGCGGCCGTCCCACCGAAGGGCACCCGCTGCCTCGGCGATCATCGTGCCCGGGAGTCCTGTGCGCGGCGGCGACGATCTTCTTCGGCGTGATCCCGACGCCGCTCGTCAATTGGGCGAGCCACGCCGGCGCGTCGCTCGCGCCGTTTCTCTAGTCGCTCGTCGCGCTCTCGGCGTCGCGCCAGCCGCCTGATGCGTAGGCCTCGAGCCCACCGAACAGCTCACCCGTCTCCAGGGTCGCCATGCCGTGGCGGTACTCGTTCGCGAGCGCCTCGTCGAGCGTCATCGACCACTGCTCGTATGAGGAGCGCCGGTCGCTGCGGAGCGCGGCCTGCGGCTTCGCCGCGATCTCGCGGGCGAGCGCGATTGCCTCCTCGAGGGCTTTGCCGGGCGCCACGACCCGATTCGCCAGGCCCATCTCGAACGCCTCCCGGCCGCTCACCCCACGGCCGGTGAGGATCATCTCGAGCGCCCGGCTGTGGCCGATCAGGCGTGCGAGGCGAATCGTTCCCCCGTCCATCAGCGGAATGCCCCACCGGCGACAGAAGACGCCGAACACCGCATCCTCGGCCGCGACCCGGAGGTCGCACCAGACTGCGAGCTCCAGCCCGCCGGCCGCGGCGTGTCCCTCGACGGCGGCGATCACCGGCTTCGTCAGGAGCATCCGCGTAGGCCCGACCGGCCCGTCGCCGTCCGGCTCCACCCGGCTCGCGCGCGGTGCTCCGGGCTCGCGCATCGCCTTCAGGTCCGCGCCGGCGCAGAACTTCTCGACCGGCGCCGGTGAGCACGGCGACGGCGAGGGAGTCGTCGGCGTCGAAGCGCCGGAACGCGTCGGCCAGCGCCTCCGCGGTCGGGCGGTCGACGGCGTTGGCGACGTCGGGGCGGTCGATCGTCACGACCGCGACCGGCGAATCGGCGTCGAAGCGAATGCTCATCGGGAACCTCCTGGATTGGGTGGCGCTCGAACTCATACCGGGTGGGTGTGGCCGGGGTGTGTGAGATGCCACAATCGGGCGCGTGGCCGAGAGTTTCCAGCGCCCCGGTTGGGTCACAGCCCACGTTTTCAATCCCCTCGTCGCGCTGCTGACCCGGGCCGGGCTGCCCCTAGCCGGGTCGCGGGTGCTCGAGGTTGAGGGGACGGAAGACCGGCGAGCCCCACCGCACCCCGGTCAACCCGCTCTCCCTCGACGGGGCCCGATACCTGGTCGCACCACGAGGGCACACCCACTGGGTGCGCAACCTTCGCGCGCGCGGCGAGGGGCGCCTCCTCCACCGTCGGCGCGCCGAGGAGTTCACGGCCCTCGAGCTCGGCGACGACGAGAAGCCGCCGATCCTGAGGGAGTACCTGCGGCGGTGGAAGTGGGAGGTCGGCGCCTTCTTCGGCGGCGTCGGGCCCGACTCGTCCGACGAGGAGCTCCGCCGTATCGCACCCGACCACCCGATCTTCCGTATCGGCCCGCCGGCAGGCTGAGGTCGCACGTGCTGCACCACGTCTCGCTGGAGGTCGCGCCCGACGACGTCGAGCGAACGATCGAGTTCTTCGGCATGCTCGGCTTTCAGCGCATTGCGGCGCCGGACCCGATCGCCCCGTTCGTGACCTGGCTGGAATCCGGGCCGACGCAAATCCACCTGATCCACACGCCCGAGCCGACCACGCCGATGCTGGGGCATCCGGCGGTTGTCGCCGCTGACTTCGAGGACGCGGTCAGCGGCCTGCGAGAGGCGGGCTTCACGGTCGAGGACGCCGACCAGCTGTGGGGCGAGCCGCGCAGCTTCGCGGTGATGCCGGGCGGCGGGCGGGTCGAGGTGATGGCCGCGCCCCCGGCGCCCAGCACCTGACCGCCCAATTCGGACGGGGCGCATCCGGCGGGCAGAACGTTACGGACGTCGGCGGTGAGTTTGGTCCCGGCGCCAGGGGCGGCGTATCCTCGGCGCGTGAGCTTTCCGACGGTGCGAGTGGCCGCGATTCAGTCCACGCCGGTGATCCTCGATGCCGAGGCCAGCGTCGACAAGGCCATCCGCCTACTGGAGGAGGCCGCTAAGGACGGTGTGCAACTTGCGGTTTTCCCTGAGCTGTTCGTCCCGCTTTATGAGTCCGGCGCGTGGGCACACGACGCGGCCTCGTTCGAGGGCTGGGACGAGCTCTGGGAGCGGCTCTGGGCCAACTCGGTAGACGTTCCGGGCCCGCACACGGACCGAATCTCCGCGGCCTGCGCCGAGCTCGACATCCATTGCGCCATCGGGGTCAACGAGCGCGAGTCCGAGCGGCCCGGCTCGCTCTACAACGCCCTGCTGCTCTTCGGCCCGCAGGGCCTTCTCTCCAAGCACCGCAAGCTGATGCCGACGATGCACGAGCGCCTCTTCCACGGCGTCGGCGCAGGGGACGACCTGCGGGTCACAGACACCGCCGCGGGGCGCATCGGCGGGCTCATCTGCTGGGAGAACATGATGCCCCTCGCCCGCTACGCGGTGTACCGGGGCGGCCCGCAGATCTGGCTCGCTCCGACCGCCGACGACACCGACGGCTGGCTCGCGAGCATGCGCCACATCGCACTGGAGTCGGGCGCCTTCGTCGTCTCGGCCCCGCAGTTCATCCCCGCCGATGCCTTCCCCGACGAGTTCCCGGTGCCGCTGCCCGAGGGCAAGGGGATCTTCGGCAGAGGGGGAGCGGCGATCGTCGAGCCGGGCGGCGAGGTGGTAGCGGGGCCGCTCTACGGCGAGGAGGGCGTGGTCGTCGCCGACTGCGACCTGCGAGCCGGGCTGCATGCCAAGCGCTGGTTCGACGTCGTCGGCCATTACGGCCGCGAGGACGTGCTGCCCGAGCTGGTCTCGCGCGCCGCCCAGGACGGCGCTCGGGCCGCACCGGCCGAGCGCGTCGGTGAGGAGCCCACCGCCCCCTAGCTGGGCGGCGCAACCGCCGCGGGCGCAACTACGATCAGGCGACCTTGCGCTATCCGGTCGAGAAGTTCACCCCCGAGGAGGAGGCGGTCCTCCGCCCCCACTTCACGAACCTCGATCGCCCAGTCTTCTGCCTCGTCAACCTGCCGGAGACGGTCAAGGGAGCCCTGTTCGCGCGCTATTCCCGCTACCCGGGGACGCTGCGGCGGCTGTTCTGTGACGAGTTCGCGGGTGACGTCCCCGCCGGGGAGCGGCCGTTCGACGGCGTCGAGGGCGAGCGCGCCGCGGGCCTGTACGAGCGCGTGTTCATGGGCTACGGCGACGACTCCATCGCCCAGGTCGGTGGCGCGCACCTCGCGTGCGAGTGGGTCTCAAACGTCCTGACCAAGGTGCTCCAGCGCGGGCGCCTGGCCGCCTACCTGGAGCAGTCAACCCGCTACATCCCCTACGACCAGCCGATGCCCGACGAGATCGGCGGCGGCTACCGCTATTACCGCGACTCGGAGCTCGGCGAGCCCTACGCCGCAGCGATGGACGAGCTGTTCGGCATCTACTCGCGAAGCCTCAAGGCCGTCGGCGTCTGGGCCGAGGAGCGCTGGCCTCGGGGCGACGAGCCCGAGGCGGCATGGCGCCGCTCGATCCGCGCCAAGGCCCTGGACCTGCTGCGCGGCCTGCTCCCGGCCTCCACGCTCAGTCACGTCGGCATCTTCGCCTCGGGCCAGGCATACGAGCAGCTCCTGCTGCGGCTCATGGCGTCTCCTCTGCCCGAGGCCCGCTCCTACGGGGAGATGATCCTCGCCGAGCTCGAGCAGGTCATTCCCAGCTTCGTGGCGCGGGTCAAGCGGCCCGATCGCGGGGGCGAGTGGATCGAGTACCTGCGCGCGCGCCGCGACGCCACCGAGAAGGCGGTCGCCCGTCTCGGGTTGGACCGCCCGGCAGAGAGCGACGCGCCGTCAGTCGACCTGATCGCCGTGGAGGGTGATGAGGACGATCTGCTCTCCGCATCGCTCTTCGAGTCCGCCGCGGTCGGCGAGGGCGATGTCCAGCGCCGCATCGAGGCGCTCGACCCGCTCGAGCGCGCGGAGCTGATCACCGAGCTCGCCGGCGAGCGGGCCAATCGCCGCCACCGGCCGGGCCGCGGGTGGGAGGCCGTCCGCTACCGGTTCGAGATCGTCTCCGACTACGGCGGCTTCCGTGACCTCCAGCGCCACCGGATGCTCACGTGCCAGTGGCAGCGGCTGGGGCCGCACCTCGGCGCCGGCGTCCCCGAGGAGGTTCGCGAGGCCGGCGTGGGAGACGAGTACGAGCGTGCGCTCGAGCTGTCGCACGCCGAGTTCGACCGGCTGGCCGCGGCCGGGCTCCACGACGCCGCGCCGTACGCGCTCTGCCTGGGCTATCGCCTCCGGTACGTGCTCGACCTGAACGCGCGCGAGGCGATGCACCTGATCGAGCTGCGGTCGGGCCGCGAGGGACACCCGACCTACCGCGCGGTCGCCCAGGCGATGTACGAGCGCATCGCTGCCGTACATCCCGCGATCGCCGCCGCGATGACCCACGTGGACTCCTCGCGCGAGCCCCGCCTGGAGCGCATCCTGAGCGAGATCCGAACGCACCGAAAGCAAGTGGCAGCCGCGCAGGGTTGAACTCGACCGGCCTGCAAGCCGTATGCCGATCACTTGGTAAACGGGGACCGGTCAACTAGGGTCTTACCCATGAGGGCACGCAGGGCCGTGCTCGTCGTTGCGGCAGGAGGGATTCTCGTCGCAGCGCCCGCCGCACTGGCGGCAGGGGGCGGCGTAAAGGCGCCCCCGCCCACCGAGGTGAGCGGCGCGACCGGCGCCACCGGCGCGACCGGGGTCACGGGTGCCACCGGTGCCACGGGGGCCACCGGCGTGACGGGTGCCACCGGCGTGACGGGGGCCACCGGCGTCACCGGCGTCACGGGGGTGACCGGCGTGGCCGGAACCGCCGGCGACCCAACCGGCCACCGAAGCGCCGCCAAGGGAAAGAGCCGGGTCGACATCGTCGGCAAGAAGTCCTCGCAGTTCGCCTTCTCGCCGAAGTCGATCACGATCAGCGTGGGTGACAAGGTGCGGTGGGACAACAAGTCGCCCGCCTCCGAGGGCCACACCGTCACCGGCGACGGCGGCCTCGACTCGGGAACCCTGAAGAAGGGCGATGGCTACACGTTCAAGTTCAAGCACGCGGGCACCTTCAAGTACGACTGCGCCATCCACCCGTTCATGAAGGGATCCGTGAAGGTGACCAAGTCGAGCGGTGGCGGTGGCGGCTCGGGCGGCAGCAACGGCGGAACCAGGGGCAATGGCAACGGCGGCACCGGGGCATCGTCGAACGGCGACAACTCCGGCGGCAACACGGGGACGGGCACCGGCTTCATCAACCCGGGATCGACGAGCACGCTTCCGCTGACCGGCTTCGGCGTCCTGCCCCTCGGGATCCTCGGCGGGCTCCTGGTCGCAATTGGCCTCGTGATGCGCCTACCGGCCGTGCGCGAGCGCTTCCGCGTCTTCTAGATGGACTGATTCCTGATCCGCGTTGCCCGGGCGGCGGCGCGCGAGCGGCAGCTGATCCACCCCTACGGTGGAAGAGCTGCCGCTCGCGCGGTCTTAGTCCCGGCGCTTGCGCTTTCGCTTCTGCGGCGAGGCCGCCTTGGACCCTGAGTCGCCGGAGCCGTCGTCGCCCACCTCGGTCGCCTCGCCCTCGATCGCGTCATCCCCCTCCTCGATGACCTGTTCGCCGGGCCGCGGCCAGGGAATGGCCTTCCCGGCGTCCCAGGCGGGTGGTCGCCCGCCCGGCACCCTTCCCACGAAGGTCAGGCCGAGGAACCCGGTCCACGCGAGCATCGCGAGCACGGCGATCGGCAGGATCAGGATCATGGAGGCGCCGAGGGCCATCCCCAGGCTCCCGAGGAACCTGGTGACGAGGCCGCAGCGCAGCGCCTGCAGCGGGACGTAGACCATCATCACCACCAGGCCGAGGACGGCGGGCAGCAGCAGGCCCTGGGAGGCCTGAAGCGTGCCGTTGTCGCTGGTGGCCTTGTTCGCCTCGGCGTCCGGTGGCCCGGTTCCCGTGTCGGTGTCCGTCTCGTTGTCGATGCTCGCGGCGTTGAGGGCGCTGGTGATCTTGCCCTGGTCCGCGCTCGGGAAACGTCCTGACCTGGTAGAAGCTGCCGTCGCTCTGCTCGACCTCGAGCTTGTCGGCACCGGTGTAGATCGTCACCTTGCGATATCGCGTCCGGGTGCTGCTTGACCTCGGTTTGGTACTTGGCGTACGTGAACGACTGCTCGGGCGGCCGGCTCACGAAGTCCGAGGCCGCATTGCCGGCGCCGATCGCCTGCACGATCCCCTGGGCGCCGAACAGGATCGGCCCGATGAACACGAAGCCGACCATCGCGGCCTGCACGCGCGGACTGCGCACCTGGGCGGCGCGGAACAGGTAAAGGAAGGGGATCGGCAGCAGCAGAAAGCCGATGCCCCGGATCACCGACGAGATCAGCACCGTCCCCGAGTGCTCGTGAAGCGAGGTGAGCTGATCGGCCTCGCTCGATCCGCCGGCGAGGTGGGCCTGGCCCACGACGAAGATCGAGACGATGTAGAGGAGGAGCGGAACCAGCGCAAAGACCGCCGCCGGGACCGCCCAGCGACGCTCGCGCTCGATAATCCGCTCGCGGCCCACGAAGGCGCCTATCTTACGGGCGGTCGCTCGCGCTCAGTCGACAGACGCCTGGCGCTTGCGGGCCTTGTCGAGCTCGAATGCCTCCGCCGCAGAACGGATCGGGTAGTAGTCGGCGTCATCCGAGGTGAGGAGCCGCGAGGCGCGATCGCCTGCGTTGAGCAACAGGTCGAAGACCGGGGCGGCCAGCCCGATAACGGCCTCGAAGCGGTTCTGCCAGATTCGCTGCGATGGAGTCGGCGGCATCCTCGACACACTATCCGCGCTCGTGGAAGAAGAACTCGGGCAGGGCGCCCTCGATGACGTCGTGCGTCATCCGCTGGGCGACCTCGAGGTCTCCGGTCCGGACGGCGATGTCGTCCAGTGTGACGATTCCCGACAGCCCGCCGGGGCCGACGACCGGCAGCCGCCGTATGCGGTGCTGGACCATGCGGGCGGCGGCCTCCTCGAGGTCCATGTCCGGCTCGCCCGTGATGAGCGGCCGTGACGCATGGACGCGCGCGGGCTCGGAGGCCGGACGGCTCTCGGCGATGACGCGAACGGCGATGTCCCGGTCGGTGACCATCGCGACCGGGTCCCCCTGCGGATCGCACAGGACCACCGATCCGACGCCGTGGTCGCGCATCAGGCGGGCGATGTGGAGGATGTCGTCCTCCAGGCCCGCCGTGACCACGGCGCTGGTCATGATGTCGCGGAGCTGCATCGCCCGTACGGTAACGGCGCCAAGGGGGGCTCGCCGGCTGCTCGCCCCATAGCATCCGGTCCCATGCCCGACGAACCGGCACAGGCCGGGCCGATTGCCGTCTACGGGGCGACCGGCTTCACCGGCCGCCTGGTGGCTGCCGAGCTCCGGCGCCGAGGGGCGGGGTTCGTGCTGTCCGGGCGCAATCCGGCGAAGCTCGAGATCCTCGCCGAGGAGGTCGGGGGCGGGGAGACCAAGGTGGCGCGGCTCGACGATCCGGCCAGCCTCCGCGAGCTGCTGGAGCCCTGCGCGGCGGTGATCTCGTGCGCGGGGCCGTTCGTCCGGCACGGCGAGCCGGTGCTGGCGGCGGCGACTGATACCGGCACGCACTACATCGATACGACGGGCGAACAGCCCTTCATGCGCACCGTCTTCGAGCGCTACGGCGAGCCGGCCAAGCGGGCGGGAGCCGCGCTCGTTACCGCGATGGGGTTCGACTACGTGCCGGGCGACCTGATCGCCTCCCTGACCGCCGGCGCCGGCCCCGTGGACGAGGTGGTGCTCGCCTACTGGGTGAAGGGGTTCGGGCCGACCCGGGGGACCGCGCTGTCGGCCCTGGGAATCATGTCCGGAGGCGACGTCGAGTGGAGCGGTGGCCAGCTCCGCGAGGCATCGCAGAAGGTCGGCCGGGGCACCTGGGACTTCGGCGGGGAGATCGGTGTCCAGCGGATGGTGCGCTATCCGGCGGGCGAGCACATCACGGTTCCCAAGCACGTGGACACTCCGCAGGTGACGACGCGGCTCAGCGCGTCGACGGCCGTCCCCCTTCCCGGCCCGCTGGCGCCCCTCGCCATGGTCCCCTTCCAGCTGGCTCTCCGCACCCCGATCCGCCGCGGCCTGGAGGCGCTGATCCCCCGGATGCCCGAGGGACCCAGCACGGAGAGCCGCCGCAAGAGCCGGTTCGTGATCGTCTGCGAGTCGCGCCGCGGCGCCGAGCGAACGCGGGGGACGGTGAGCGGATCGGACCCGTACGGGTTGACGGCCCGCACGACCGTGGAGGGCGCGCTTCGCTGCGCTGCCGAGGGATATGACCGGCGCGGGGCGCTGGCCCCATCGCAGGCATTCGAACCAGCCGACTTCCTCGACTCGCTCCGGTCGGCCGGGGTCTCCTACGAGGCGCCATCGGGCTCGGGCTAGTGGAGTCGCCCGAGAGCAGCAAGGAGTGCCCGGCCTGCGGGCAGCCGCTCTACGGCTGGCTCGAACTGGACACGCCGGCCGGGCCCGCACTGCTCGAGCGCTGCGAGAACTGCCGCCTGGGCCTCGCCGCCGGCCTGACGGCGGACGACATCTCGCATGAGCTGCTCGCCCAGGCGCGCCGGCTGGCGGACGGCCGGCTGGAGCTCGAGGTGGCGAACCGCGACAGCATCGCGGCGCGGCTCGGAGGGCAGAATTGGGCGGCGCTGGAGCCCGGCCGCGGGCTCTACCCGACGCCCGAAGCGCTCCGGCTGCTGGCGGAGAAGGCGGGCCTCGAGATAGTCGGGCTGCGGTCGCCGCGGCGGCGGCGCGCGCTGGTCTGGATGTGGCAGACGATCGTCAACGCGTTCACGTTCAACGAGAACTTCGCGCTGAAGCTCCGGGAGGGAGTGCTGCATCCCCACGGCTTTGCCGAGCGGCTCAAGTACGGCATGGACACCCTGGTGACGGTGCTGGCGACGCCGCTCGTCCTGGTGGTCTCGATCCCGATGGAGCTCATCGCGGACCATGCCGGAAGCGGCGGGGTGCTCGTCGCCGTGGCATCTCAGTCCTCGGACGAGTACGAGAAGGTCGACCAGTAGGCACAGACCTCCTCGAACCCGAAGTCGAGCGGGTTGGCGTGCACCTCGATCGAGTCCGCGTGGAGCTCGTGCCCCGGACGGTGGTGCCCGGGGATCACACACGTGACCGGCTCCTGGTCGGTGACCGGCTCGGCCGACCTGCACCGTGACCTCCTTCCCCGCCCGGAACCAGCCGCGCTCCTGTGCATGGTGGATCTCGATCGGCGCCACTCGCGTACCGATCAGGCGGCCCGGCTTGAAGACCCACGGGAACTGCCGCTCGGGCGTGCCGCCGAGCTCACCCAAGAAGATCGCCTCGAGCAGGCGGCGCTGTTCGGGGTCGGCCCGATCATCGACGAAGAGCACGTAGTCCCAGGGCGAGCCGGGCTCGTCGTCGTCGTACCTCAGCGCCAGGACGGTGCGGAGGCCGGCCAGCGAGACGCCCTCGGCTCCCCCGTCCTCGATCTCCCACGACAGCGCGCCCATGCAGACGCCGTGGGTGGAGCGACCGCCCTTGCGGCCGCCGACGGTCCGGCAGGGGCAGATCGGGTCGCAGTTGCAGGACTCCAGGTAGGTGCCGCTGATCGCCCAGGGCTGTGCTGCGGCGGGCACCTCTAGAGCGCGCGGCGCCACACGCGCTTGGCGATCGGCAACGCCAGCATGCGCGGAGCGTGCTGGCCCGTGATCGCTCCGGCGCGGTTGATGAGCCCGGGAACGATCGCCCGCTTGCCCTCCTCGGCGGCCTCCACCGCTGCCTTGGCGACCGACTCGGCGG
This sequence comes from uncultured Actinomycetes bacterium, assembly GCA_963829735.1. Classification (GTDB taxonomy): domain Bacteria; phylum Actinomycetota; class Thermoleophilia; order Solirubrobacterales; family 70-9; genus AC-56. The sequence continues at coordinate 91,264 of CAWHJT010000001.1, read as the reverse complement.
ACATCCAGAACATCCCTGGCAGCTGCTCCTCGGCCCCGGTCAGGCCCGCGGCGTCCATGAACTCCGTCTTCACCGGCCCGGGACAGACGGCCGTGAGTGTCACTCCCGTCCCCTTGAGCTCCTCGTGCACCGCCTCGCTCAGGCTGAGCACGAACGCCTTCGTCGCAGCGTAGGTCGCCGAGCCGGGGAGCGGCTGAAACGCGGCCGTCGATGCGATGTTGATCACCGCGCCCCGGCCCCGTTCGAGCATTCGCGGCAAGTAGGCCGCCTGGAGGTCGAGCAGCGCGAGGCAGTTCAGCTCGACCATCGACGTCAGAAGCTCCCGGTCGGTCTCCACGAAGTCCTCGCCGCCGCCGAAGCCCGCGTTGTTCACGAGAATCTCGACCTCCAGCCCGAGCTCGTCGATGCGACGCACCAGGTCGGCGCGAGCGGTGCTGCTACCGAGATCCGCGCCGATCGCCTCGGCGCGGACGCCGAAGCGCTCCGAGAGCTCCCCTGCGAGCGAACGCAGGCGATCCTCGCGCCTCGCGACCAGTGTGACCCCGAGTCCGCGCGCCGCGAGCTCCCGCGCGGTCGCCTCCCCGATCCCGGCCGATGCGCCGGTGATCAGTGCGGTCGAGGAGTCGGCGGGCTCGGGAAGCGGCACGAGGCCAGGCTACGCCATCATCCCCGCCTGACGCCACTCGCCAGCTGATGAAGGCCCCACGGCGGGTTGGCATTGACCACGCGCCCCTTCCGGCACGTTGCCACGAAGCTTGCGAAGCGCTTGCTCGGATGCCGGGCGCCGACCCTGTAGGTGCCGCGGGGGACCTCCGTCCAGATGACGCCGCCGTCCGTCGACGTCTCGGTGAGCGACGGGTCGGGGATCACGTTGTCGTTGAAGTAGACCGGACCCGGCAGCGTCGGGCTCGTGGCCGCCGTGGCGCCGGGGACGCCGTGGGCACCGTAGGCGACGAACTGCAGGAAGGTCAGGTCGCGGATCGCCTTGGTGCTGACAGTGGAGACGATCGCGCAGCGCCGAAGATCGCCGTTGGAATCGAGCTTGACGTGCAGAAGCGCGGCGAGAGCGAAGTAGGTGGCCTCGCTCGGGATCTGGAAATTCACCTTCCGCAGCGTGCGCCGGTGGGTGGTGAACGTCTGCAGAAAGATGCCGTGGTAACCCTCGGCCTCGACGAATGGGGTCACCTTGCGCCCGGCCGGGACATCGAGCCGGTAGTGGCCACGGGAGTCGCTAGTCGCGACCGCGCCGGGAGCGCCGCGAGCCTGGATCGTCGCCCCGGCGATCGGGGCCTGGTTGTCGAATGAGTAAGCAGTGCCCTTGATCAGGACCCTCTGGTTCGCACCGGGTGCCCCGTAGCTCCGAGCAGCGCCCAGACAAAGCACGGCGACAAGGACGAGGGGCCCCACGATCCTGGTGGACGGGCCATTAAACGGCAGTCGCGGGCGCCTCATCTCGTTCCTCCTTGAACCTCGGTCTCAGACGCTACACGGGTAGAGAGGCGGCCTGCAACCGCGGTGGACCGCAGCACTCGTCCGTAATCGTCACGGATCACACATCTCGCCGAGGGCGCCCGTGATCCGGCGGGTGTAGGGTCGGTTGGTCGGAAAAGCTCGACGGGTGCGAGCGGCCGACTGGACCAGGCAGACTTTGGCTCGCCGTCCAGTGGACTCCGCCCGAAGCCGGATTCACTACGGAAGGCGCCAGATGTCGTCGGCAAGCACGCCACGCAGCCCTCAGCAGCCGGACGAGACCTGGGCGAACAACGTCAAGGGACTGGCCGCTCGCGCGGGCCGCTGGAGCGCCCAGCACCGCAAGACGGCAATCTGGGGCTGGCTCGCGTTCGTCGTCGTCGCGTTCATGATCGGCGGCGCGGTCGGTACGAAGACCCTCCAGCAGGACCAGCTCGGGGTTGGCGAGTCCGGACGCGCCTCCACGACGATCGAGGGGGCGTTCCCAAGGAGCGCTGACGAACTCGTGCTGGTCCAGAGCGGGAGCGTAGAGGGCGACCGACCCGAGCTTCCGCGCGGCGGTCACGGACGTGCAGCGCCGCCTCGCGAAGGTCCCCTACGTCCAGGAGATCGAGAGCCCGTATGCGGCGGGCAACGGCGGGCAGATCTCCCAGGACGGACGCTCGGTCCTGATCCGCTTCAAGGTCGCCGGCGACGACACCCAGACGCAGGATCGGGTCGGGGCGGCGCTCGACGCGGTCAGCGCGGCGCAGGCGGCGAATCCGGACTTCACGATCGCCGAGTCCGGCGACGCGAGCATCAACAAGAAGCTCAACGACTCGATCAGCGCCGACTTCAAGCAGGCGCTCCTCACCTCGCTGCCGATCACGCTGATCATCCTGCTGATCGCCTTCGGCGCACTGGTGGCGGCGGGGGTGCCGCTTCTGCTGGCGCTCACCGCCGTGATCGGGACCATCGGCCTGATGGGGCCCCTCAGCCATCTGACCGCCGTGGACCAGTCGGTGAACGAGGTGATCCTGCTGATCGGCTTGCGGTCGGTGTGGACTACTCGATGTTCTACCTGCGCCGCGAGCGCGAGGAGCGCGAATCGGGCCGCAGCGAAACAGCGTCGCTTGCCGCCGCGGCGGCGACCTCGGGCCGCGCGGTCATGGTCTCCGGCTTCACGGTGATGGTCGCGATGGCCGGGATGTACCTCGCCGGGGCGTCGACCTTCCAGTCGTTCGCCACGGGCACGATCCTGGTCGTCGCGCTGGCGGTCGTGGGGTCACTCACGGTGCTTCCGGCGACGCTGGCCTGGCTCGGAGACCGGGTCGAAAAGGGCGGCGTGCCGATCATCAAGCACCAGTCCTGGAACGCCGGTGAGAGCGCGCTTTGGTCGCGCATCCTGAACCCGGTCCTGCGCCACCCGCTGATTTCGGCTCATCGCCACGGGCGGGCTCCTCGTCGTTCTCGCGATCCCCGCGTTCAGCCTCCACACGGCCAATCCCGGCGTCCAGTCGCTGCCGCAGGACATCGACGTGATCCAGACCTACAACAAGATCCAGGCCGCCTTCCCGGGCGGCCCGATCCCGGCGGTGGTCGCCGTCAGCTCCGACGACGTGACCTCGCCGGAGATGAAGGCGGCGATCGCCGACCTCGGCAAGCAGGCGTCCTCGAACCCGCTCTTCGAGCAGCCGATCACGGTCGACGTGAGCTCCGACCACACCGTCGCCCAGGTGAGCATCCCGCTCGCCGGCGACGGCAGCGACTCCCAGTCCAGGGCCGCGCTGACGGAGCTCCGGAACACGATCATCCCGGCGACGATCGGCCAGGTCCCGGGCGCCACCGGCGACGTGACCGGTTACACGGCCGACTCCGAGGACTTCACCGCCACGATGAAGTCGCACGCGCCGCTGGTGTTCGGCTTCGTGCTGCTGGCGGCCTTCATCCTGCTGCTGTTCACGTTCCGCTCGATCGTGATCCCGCTGAAGGCGATCGTGCTGAACCTGCTCTCGGTCGGGGCGGCCTACGGGATCCTGGTGTGGATATTCCAGGAGGGACACCTCGAGTCCGTGCTCGGCTTCAAGTCGACCGGGTCGATCGTCTCCTGGATGCCGATCTTCCTGTTCGTCGTCCTCTTCGGGCTCTCGATGGACTACCACGTGTTCATCCTCACGCGAATCCGCGAGGCATTCGACCGCGGGCGATCTACGGAGGACGCGGTCGCGCACGGAATCAAGACCACGGCGGGAGTCGTGACCAGCGCCGCCATCGTGATGATCGCGGTGTTCGCGATCTTCGCCACGCTCTCGCTCTTGATCTTCAAGCAGCTGGGCATTGGTCTCGCGGTGGCGGTGCTGATCGACGCGACGCTCATCCGCGGCGTGCTGCTGCCGGCGACGATGAAGTTGCTCGGCGATTGGAACTGGTACCTGCCGAAGTGGCTGGAATGGCTGCCGCACGTCGGCCCAGCGGATGCGAGCGCGCTCCCTCCCGCGACCGGCCAGCGCGGCGCGTCATCCGACGACTCCCGGTCAGTCCGGCCCGCGTAGCCGCGAGGCGCAACCGCAACCGGACAGGGCGCTCCGTACAGCAATCGCTCGCCGGTGCTGCCGGCTCGCCCCCGGTGGCCATCCTGACCGCAGGCATAGGCGCTGACGATAGGGTCGGTCCGAGCACCTACCGACGCGGACAGGAGAGATCAATGGCACCAAGCCAGATCGAGGGCAGCTATCGGATTCCATCGTTCGAAAACGCGCGCGTCAGCGATGCGATGCATCCCGGCGTCGTCTCCTCGGCCCCCGAGACGTCACTCCGGACGCTGGCGCAGATAATGGCTCAGCACCACATCCACTCGGTGGTGATAACCGGCCTCACGGATTCGTCGGAGCGGGGCTGGGGCCTGGTCACCGATGTCGATGTCCTGCAATCTGCCGAGGGGGATCTCGATACGCAGGAAGCGCGGGCCATCGCCGTTACCGACACTCCGGCCGTCGGCCCGGAAGAGACCCTCGCCCGGGCGGCAGCGCTGATGGCCGAGCGCGGAACCACCCACCTGATCGTCGTCGAGGAGGGAAACGCGGTCGGAGTCCTCTCGAGCCTGGACGTAGCCGGAATCCTGGCCTGGGGGCGCGCTTAGGCGCGCCAGGCCCCGCGATGGAGGGCGAATCGAGATCGAGGCGGGAACGGCACCTGCCGGTATCGGGGCTAAAGCCCCCTCACTAAGATCTACTGCATGGAAGGAAGCGAAGGATTCAACCTCTTCGGCGATCCGGATGAGCTTCGTGAGCGCCTCGGCGAGCTGGCGAACCAGATGCAGGACAGCCAGCGCGTGGCATGGGCGGACAACGCGATCAAGCTGGCGGTCGACATGACCGTCGCCGCGATCAACCGTCTGGACCTCGCGGGCAGCAGCGACGAGCAGGCGGTCCAGGTCCGCGACGCGATCAGGATCGTCTTCCCGGAGTCGGTGACGCTCGTGCGCGAGGCGCGCGAGGGCCTCGCCTAACCGGGCTCGCATTCGGTACATCCTGCGCACCCTGGGTCCGGATTCGGAGCCTAGGTTGGCTCCATGCGAGCCCGCGATCCGCAAGGCGCCGCCTCGGTCGAGCACGTCGGCCTGGTCATGCTCATCGGGCTGCTCGCGATCGGAGCCATCGCGGCGCTCGCCGCCGCCCCACCGACCGACGAGGCGAAGAGGCTCGGCTCGTCGCTCGACCGGAAGATCCGCTGTCCGGCACGCCTGCCCGACCCGTGCTGGCAGGACCCGCTGACCGAGGCGTACAGCAGGCCGGTGGCGGGGCTCGTCCGTGCTCTCGCCCCGACCCCTCGACCGGTGGCCGGGCCGTCGGGCCTCGGGCTCGTGCCGGTCGACTTCCGCTACTGCCGCAGCGAAGGCTGCGCGGTACCGGGTGACCGCGTGGGGCTCACCCGGTCGAACCGGCGAGTGACCGCCTTCACCTCGGTGGTCGACCACCGGCGATCCGGCGGCGAAGTCGAGGTCAGCTACTGGCTCTACCGACCGGGCCTCGGCTGGGACCGTGCGGTGAGGCAGGCATCCGCCGCCGACGTCGATCGGTACGCGGAGACACCCCTCCTCGACAGCGCAAACCCGGTGCTCGTTCCGCTCGAGACGCTCTACGGGCGCGATCACTATGACTTCCCGCGAACCGAGGAGCCGCCCTGGCGGTGGGAGGTGAGGAGCGTCTATCCGGACTAGCGAGTTTGCCGCGTATCCGCAGGGGTGTAGGGTCAAGGAGAGGTAGATCGCGGAAGGAGAGCCAATGGCCGATGCAGCACTTTTCATTGGGTGGGGTCAAGTAGTGCGCGGGCGCGAGAAACGCGCGGTCCAGGTATTCAACGAAAGCGTCGAGTACTGGGGAGGGCTACAGGGCGACGGCAAGATCGAGGACTTCGAGGTGGTCCTGTTGACGCCCCACGGCGGAGACCTACAGGGCTTCGCGCTGCTGCGCGGCAGCGAGGATCAGGTCAGCGCGCTGCGCACCGACGAGGAGTTCCAGCGCCGCACCGCGCGGGCCGACCTGATCGTCGAGTCGCAGGGCGTCATCGACGCCGCGATCGGCGACGGCATCGCCCGCGGCATGGGCCAGTACCAGGGCGAGGTGGACGACCTGGATTAGCGCCCAGGGCCGATAGCGAGAACGACCCTCGCGGGACGACTGCGCCCCGGCGCCGGGCTACTGACCAGCCGCGCCCGGAGACGCCGCAGCGGGGCGGCAGCAGCGTCGCTGCTCCCGCGGCTCGGCGACCAGTGGGACGCCGCTACCAGTGCGCGTCGTGGTGCTCCATCACGCCGAGCCCACTCGCGAGCGTGATGCCCCCCGGCAGCGTCCCGCTGAACGCGCCGAGCGGCTGCCGGTACGTGTAGCGGACCAGGAGGCGGCTCTCCTCCCGGCGCCGTTCGCACTCGCCGGCGAAGTCGAGGCGAGACCCCTCGTCAAACCGGATCGCCTCCAGGCCGTCGAACTCCACCGGGCCGGGCTCCGTCGGCTCGCCGTCGATCCAGATGCCGCGCTCCGATAGCTCCGGCGGGTCGTTGATTCCGCTGACCAGGTTCCAGCCGACCGACCTCCCGTCCGTGGCCGTGCCGACGCCGGCCGACCAGCTCCAGACCGTGTGGTGCGAGTGGTAGCCCTCGGACTCGTCCTCGACGCCGCGCGCCTCGGTCTCGATGCGACGGCCCGCGATCCGAACGTCGCATTCGACTGGCACGTCGACGCGTTTTCGCGTCCACACGTACTGGCCGTCGGTCGTGGGACAGACGGCCTCGACCCACTTTGCGGCGCCGAAGCGAAGGAAGGCCCGGACCTCTCCGGCCTCCGGGTGCTTGGCCTCGATCCGGACCACCGAGCCCTCGTCGGCGCTGTGCATGAGGAGGCCGTCGCCGTCCCGGCCCTCGGTCCACACGTCGCCGCGGGCTCCCGGCATCAGGACCGCGGTGCGCTCCCAGAGCCTTCGCTCGGCGCGATCCCAGATCGCCCAGAACGTCTGGCCGAGCGGCCCTACGTTGATGCGGGCGGCGCAGAGCAGGATCTCGTCGCTGAATGCCCCCACGTAGCGCCAGCGCTTGCGCCAGTGGCCATCGCGGCGGATCGGAAGCTTGTCGGGCGGGAGCGGGAGCTCGGGGCGCCCAGGGCCGGGTCCGCGCCAGGGTAGGGGCACGTCACTCAATGCGCGCGATCGTGTCACCAGCGGCGACCGAGCCGCCCTCGGTGACCGCGAGCTCGCTCACCTTGCCCGCCCGGTGGGCGGTGATCTCGTTCTCCATCTTCATCGCCTCGACCACGCAGATAAGGGCGCCTTCGGCGACCTCGTCGCCCTTGCTCACGGGGACCTTCAGCACCGTGCCCTGGATCGGCGAGACGAGGACATCCGTCCCGCCGGCAGCCGTGGCGCCACCGCCCGCCCGCTCGCGCCGCGGTGGGCGGCGCAGGCCTGCTGTCGCCGAGCCCGGGATTATCGCCCGCCGGCGCAGCGGCGCCGATCACCTTGACGCTGTGGAGTCGCCCGTCGACCTCGACCTTGTAGGTCCGCGAACGCGCCTCCTCCGGCTCGCCCTCACCGTCCGCCTCAGGCTCCGGCGGTGCCGGCGGCCTCGGGCTCCAAGCCCTTCAGCCACTTGCGATCGCCGATCAGGTCGCGGGCGGTCTCGGCGTTTCGCCACTGGTCGGTGGCGAGGATCGCCTCGTGGAAGGGAATCAGCGTCACGAGGCCGCCGACCTCGTACTCGCCCAGGGCGCGCAGCATCCGCGCAGTGGCACGCTCGCGGTCGCTGTCCCAGACGATGAGCTTGGCGACCATCGGGTCATACAGCGGTGTCACCTCGGACCCGGCGCGGACGCCGGAGTCCACCCGCACGCCGGGGCCCGCGGGCTCGACGTAGCTCGCGATCTTGCCCGGGGCCGGAGCGAAGTTCTTGTGGGCCGCCTCGGCGTTGATCCGGCACTCGATCGCGTGCCCGCGAAGCTCGACGTCGTCCTGCGAGACCGAGAGCTCCTCCCCTTCCGCGACCCGAATCTGCTCGCGCACGATGTCGATCCCGGTGACCATCTCGGTCACGCAGTGCTCGACCTGGACGCGGGTGTTCATCTCGAGGAAGAAGTACTCGTCGCCGTCCTGAAGCCCTTCCACCGTGCCCGCCGAGCGATAGCCGACGGCGGCCGCCGCATTGGTCGCGATCTTTCCGATCCGCTCGCGCATCTCCTCGTCCACATGCGGCGCGGGCGCCTCCTCGATCAGCTTCTGGTGGCGCCGCTGGATCGAGCAGTCGCGCTCGCCCAGGTGGATCACGTGCCCGTGCGAGTCGGCGAGGACCTGCACCTCGACGTGGCGCGGGTCCTCGAGGTATCGCTCCAGGTAGACGCGCGGGTCCGAGAAGAACTTCTCGCCCTCGCGGGATGCGCCCTCGAATGCGTCCTCCAATTCGCCCTCCGAGTGAGCGACGCGAAAGCCCTTGCCCCCACCGCCACCGGCCGCCTTGCACGCGATCGGGTAGCCGATCTCCTCCGCCTGCTTCTTCGCCTCCTTGACGTCCTCCGCCGGCGAGGTGGTCCCCGGGACGATCGGCACCCCCGCCTCGGCCATCAGCTCCCGCGCGCGCGTCTTCGACCCCATCGCCTCGATCGCGCTCGCCGGAGGGCCGATGAACACGACGCCGGCCCTCTCGCATGCCTGGGCGAAGTCGGCGTTCTCGGCCAGGAACCCGTACCCGGGGTGGATCGCCTTGGCGCCTGCCTTCTCGGCCGTCTCAATGATCTTCTCGATGTTGAGGTAGCTCTCCGCCGGAACAGCAGAGCCGAGCAGATGCGCCTCGTCGGCCTCCCCGACGTGCGGGGCGTCGCGATCAGCCTCCGAATACACGCCCACCGAGACGATCCCCATCTCCTTGAGCGTCCGCATGACGCGAATGGCGATTTCGCCTCGATTGGCGACCAGAACCTTCTCGAACATGGCGCGTGAGTCTATTTGGCGCTGCGCGGCTCACCAATCGATCGGCCGGCGATCCCGCGAGGGTCCGCTGCCGCACGGCGCTTCGCGCGGGGTTGCACCCCGATCTCCCTTGCGGTCCGGCGGACGCTCGGGGCGCCGTACCCCTCATAACCCTTCAAGCACCGATGCGCTGATGCGAGGTTGAAGGCTTGACCGTCCTCTGAGCGGTCAACTCTCCAGCTGACCGTCAGTCCGCCGACGGCTGAAGCGTTAGCGACGGCTATCCGCGGTCGACGACCGCCGGGGGTTCTCCCTCGGTGCAGCCGTCGTCACCACCCTGCTCACGGTCGTGGACGGCATGGCTGTTCCCCCGGGCGAGGCTTACTACTACGCCGCACGCAGGTGGCGCTCGGCCTCGCCCATCCAGATGACCTGGTCGCGGCCGGGGCCGACGCCCACGAGGCGGATCGGGACCCCCACGTTCTGTGAGATGAAGTCCAAGTAGTCGCGCGCCTCGCGCGGGAGATCCGCCTCGCTGCGGCAGTCGCCGATGTCGGCGTCGAATCCGGGAAGGTCCTCGTACTCCGCCTCGGCGGCGTGAAGCACCGACTGGTGGTAGGGCAGCTCGTCCAACCGCGCGCCCTCGCTGGAGCGGTAGCGCACGGCCACCCGTATCGGGTCGATGCCGGCGAGGACGTCGAGCTTCGTGACCGCGAGCGCCGAAAGGGTGTTGATCCTGGCCGCGTAGCGAAGGGCCACGAGGTCGATCCACCCGGTGCGGCGGTCACGGCCCGTGGTCGTGCCGCGCTCGCCGCCGCGCTCGCGGATGTAGGCCCCCATCTCGTCGTCGAGCTCGGTCGGAAACGGGCCGGCGCCGACCCTCGTGGCATAGGCCTTGGCGACGCCCCACACCTCGTCGATGTCAGCCGGGCCGACGCCGGCGCCGACGCATGCCGCACCCGCGATCGGGTTGGAGGAGGTGACGAACGGATAGGTCCCGTGGTCGAGGTCGAGAAGCGTCCCCTGCGCGCCCTCGAAGATCACCGTCCTGCCTGCGTCGAGCGCCTCCCAGCAGAGATGCGCGGTGTCGGCGATGAACGGCTCGAGGCGATGGCCGTAGCGCAGGTACTCCTCCGTCATCGCGTGGAGATCGAGACGCGGGTCCTTGGCGAAGGGGCGCAGCATCTGCTGCTTGGGCTCGAGCGCGGCCATGATCTTCTTCCGCAGGATCTTGGCGTCGAGGAGGTCCTGTACGCGGATTCCGAGGCGGGCGGCCTTGTCGGCGTAGCAGGGCCCGATGCCGCGCTTCGTCGTGCCGATCTCGAGCTTGCCGAGCTTTGCCTCGCCCGCCGTGTCGAGCAGCACGTGGTAGGGCATGATCAGGTGCGCGTTGGCGGAAATCCGCAGGCCGCTGATGTCGATCCGCTCGCGGCGCAGGCCCTCGAGCTCGCCGATCAGGATCCCGGGGTCGATCACCACCCCGTTGCCGATCACGCATGCCTTGCCGGGATACAGGATCCCCGAGGGGATCAGGTGGAACTTGAACTCCTGGCCGTCGCGCACGATCGTGTGGCCGGCGTTGTTGCCGCCCTGAAAGCGCACGATGGCGTCGGCCTGCTCGGCGAGCAGATCCGTGAGCTTGCCCTTGCCCTCATCGCCCCACTGGGCGCCGACTATGACGATTCCCGGCACGGCCGATGATTATGAGGTAATGCCCCGGCGGTTAGCCGCGCACCGGCCGTCAGACCGCGTAGCGCATGTCGTCCCCGAAGAGCGGAAGCGGATCACCACAGATCTCCACCAGCCGCGACACAGTCCGCGGCCCGATCTGCTCCTCCAGCGCTGCCTGGTCGAGGTTCGTGGTGACGACGACCGACCGCTGGCTCTCGTAGCGCTCGTTGACGATCGCGTAGAGCTGCTCGAGCACCCAGTCGCTGCGCTTCTCGACGCCGAGGTCGTCGATGTGCAGTAGGTCGACCTCCGTGAGGCGCTCGAAGAACTCCAGGTAGGACTGCTCGCCCGCCTCCGCGTCGTAGGTGCGGCGGATGCGCGACAGAAGACGCGGGAGCGAGTAGATCGCCACCGTGCGTCCGGCCTCGACTGCCGCCTTGGAGACGAGCATCGCCAGGGTCGTCTTGCCGGTGCCGACATCGCCCATCAACCACAGGCCCTCGCCCTCGTCGAGGCGGTCGTCGATCGCCTCGACGTAGCCCTTGACCGCCTTGAAGACGGGGGCCTGCCGCGGATTGCGCGCCATGTCCGAGACTGGTGGGCGATCGAGGCTCACCCCGCGGTACTTACGCGGGATCGCCGAGGCGACGCCCCGCGCCCGGCGGCGCGCCATGCGCCGCTCGCGGCACTCGCAGGGCCGCGCGACGTCCTCGGGGCCGAGGATCCAGCCTGAGCCGTCGCAGACCCCGAGCGGGCAGGACGGCTCGGAGCCCGCCCTCGCGTCCGCCAGACGCACCGGTCGGGGTGCGGAGCTCACGCCTCGTCGGCGAAGTCGTCGTCGGCCAGGTCCATGAGCGGCGGGCCCTCACCCGCCCTCTGCTCGATCCCGGGCTCCGAGCCGCGAGCGCGATCGACGAACCGCGGGTACTGCTCGAGGAAGACCACGGGCACGTCACCGGTGGGGCCGTTGCGATGCTTGGCGACGATCAGGTCCGCCTCGCTCGGGTCCGCGTCCTCGTCGTACTTCGACGCCCGGTAGATGAAGATCACCACGTCCGAGTCTTGCTCGATGCTGCCGCTTTCGCGAAGGTCCGACAGCATCGGCTTACCGCCGGGGCGCTGCTCCGGTGCCCGCGAGAGCTGCGAGAGCCCGATCACCGGGACGTTCAGCTCGCGGGCGAGGATCTTCATCCCGCGGCTGAACTGACCGACCTGCTCGACGCGGTTCGAGCGGGGGTCCTCGGCGCGCATCAGCTGCAGGTAGTCGACGATCACCAGGCCGAGGCCGCCCTCGCTGGCCGCCAGCCGGCGCGCCTTGGCGCGCAGCTCCAGCAGGCTCAGGTCCGAGGAGTCGTCCAGCCACAGCGGCACCTTCTCGAGCTCGTTGCAGGCGCGGACGACGCGGGGCCAGTCGCGGGTCGACACGTTGCCCTTGCGGAGCTTGTCGTTGGGGATCCGCGAGCGGCAGGCGATGAAGCGGTGGGCGAGCTCCGCCTCCGACATCTCGAGCGAGAAGAAGGCGACCGGCTTGCCGTACTTGGAGGCGACGTTCTCGGCGATGTTGCATACGAGCGCCGACTTACCGAGGGACGGCCGGGCCGCGATGATGATCAGGTTGCCGGGCTGGAAGCCGCCCAGCTTGGCGTCGAGGTCGCGGAACCCCGACGGCGTGCCGGTGATGGTCTGGTCGCCCTTGGCGAGCTGCTCGAGGCGGTCGATCTCGTCGCCGAGCACCTCGGCAACGAGGCGGAAGTCGCTGGCGCGCTCCTCGTGGGCGACCTTGAACAGCAGGCTCTCGGCGCGCTCCACGAGCTGGTCGGGCTCCCCCTCGCGCTCGTGTACGGACTTCTGGATCCGCTGCGAGGTCGCGAGCAGGCGGCGCAGGAGCGCGTTCTGCTTGACGATCTGCGCGTAGTGGCGGGCGTTGCCAGGGACGGGGACGGTGGAGGCGAGCTCCGAGACGGCCTCCTTGCCGCCGGCCTCGGCGAGCTCGCCGTGCTGTGCCAGGTACTCGGAGACCGTGAGCGCGTCGACCGGCTCCCCCTGCTCGTACAGGCCGGTGATCGCACGGAAGACGATCCTGTGCCGCTCGCGGTAGAAGTCCCCGTCGTGAAGCCGGACGTCCAGGATCACCGGGGCGATCGCGCCCTCGGAGACCATCATCGCCCCGAGAACGGACCCTTCGGCCTCGAGGTTCTGGGGCGGGACGTGGGTCTCGGGGGTCGCCATGTTGCGAGGGTTGCCGTTGTTGGTTTCGGAGCGCATCGGCTCCACTAATTAGAGGGCCGCGGCCGGTCGGATTCGCCCCGCGAACTGCCCCGCCGCGAGCAAAGCACACGGGCATTACGCCCGCACGCGGCCTTCCCGCAAATTTCGCGAAAGACGTGCGCTCGAGGCCTGGAGAGTTCGCCGCGAGTTGCGCGCTTACTTCTCTTCGGCGACGATCGTCTTGATGCGCGCTGTGGATCCGCCGGCGAGCTCGACCTCGATCATGTAGGTGCCGACCTCGCGGATCGGGTCGTCGAGGCGGATCTTCTTGCGATCGATGCGAAGCCTACGGGCCTCGCCGATGGCGTCGGCGATCTCCTTGTTGGTCACCGACCCGTAGAGCTTTCCGTCCTCACCCGCGCGGTGCTGGATCGTGAGCACGGTCTTGGAGAGGAGCGCCGCCGTCTCCTCGGCCCGCTCGGCAGCCTCCTTGGCGGCACGGTCGGCGGCCTCCTGGCGGCGCCGGGCCTCCTCGAGCGAGGCGTCCGTGGCCGGCTGGGCGAGCTTGCGGGGCTGAAGGAAGTTGCGGAGATAGCCGGGTGAGACGTCGACGGCCTCACCGGCCTGGCCGAGGTTCTCGACGTCCTTGAGGAGGATCGCCTGCGCCATCTCGTGCGCCTACCGCTCGCCGACGTAGGGGAGCAACGCGATCTCGCGAGCCCGCTTGACGGCCAGCGCGAGCTGCTGCTGGTGGCGCCGAGAGAGCCCCGTAACGCGGCGGGAGCGGACCTTGCCGCGGTCGGAGATGAACCGCCGGATCGTCCCCAGGTCCTTGTAGTCGATCGCCTCGACGTTGATCCGCGTGTACTTCCGTGGGCGGAACCGGTCGGACCCGCGGGGACGGCGACGACCGGCGCTCGACGCGCCGGGGCCGGTGGTCGAAGTTGGCCGCCTCCGGGCCATCAGCCGATCTCGCTCTTGCTCGCCAGTGTCATGCCTTCATACGCGCGCCGCCCGTCCACTGAGGGCGGCGCGAGAGAGCGCATGATAGCCGGGGCGCCGCGAAACGACGCCTCGAACTTGGGTGTTTCGATCCGCTAGAAGGGAATGTCGTCGCCCGCCGAGGCTGCGCCCACGGGCTCCGTGTTCTCGAAATCCGATGTGTCGGCCGGTACGTCGGAGCGCGCCGTGATCCCGTTGCCTTGGACGGCACCGGAGCCGTCCCGGCTGCCCAGGAATTGCACGGACTCGGCAATTATTTCGACACTTTGTCTCTTGTTACCGTCCTGCGTCTCCCATTCGCGCCAGTCGAGGCGACCGTCGACCGCCACCGGGCGGCCCTTCGAGAGGTAGGTCGCGCAGTTCTCGCCCTGCGCTCCCCATACGGTCACGTCGAAGTAGTTGGGCTTGTCGACCCACTCGCCGCTCTGGTCCTTGCGACGGCTGTTGACGGCCACGCGAAGCTTGCAGACCGCGGTCCCGCTCTGGAGGCTCCTGAGCTCCGGGTCCTTCGTGAGGTTGCCCGTGATGGTCACCCGATTGATGTTGGTCGCTGCCACTGGATCAGCACCTTCCTCGATTCGTTGTTCGGTTCCTCAGTCTAAGGATGGGGACGGCGTGTTCTCTCCCCCCGTCGAGACAGGAAGGCGCAACGAGCGGCTTTAGGAGGCGCCCGTGACTACGAGGAAGCCGGCTCTTCGCCCGACTCGGGCGCCGGCTGCGCCTCCGGCTCCTCCGCTGGGGCGTCCGGAGCCGGCTCGGCGGCCTCCGGGGTCTCCGCGGCTTGAGCGGCCCCCTCGGGAGCCGCCTCGGCCTCGGCGGGCGCCTCTGTGGCGGGCTCGCTCGGGGTCTCGGCGGTGGCCTCTGCCGGGGCCTCGTCGCGACGCGGGGCGCGGGTGGGAGCGCCTGAGGTGCCCATCGCGGGCGGCGGGACGGTCGTGGGCGAGCGCGGATCGACCTTGAAGATCCGGAACCTCAGAACGCCGTCCGCGATCCGGAGGTTGTGGTTGAGCTCGTCGAGCACGCCGCCCTGGCCCTCGAACCGGAACAGCCGGTAGTCGGCCTCGGTGCGCTGACGGATCTCGTAGGCCATCTTGCGCATCCCCCACGAGGAGTCGTGCTTGAGCGTCCCGCCGGCCTCGATCCGCTGGCGAGTCTCGGCGGCGATCTCGTCGCGGCGCTCATCCGGGACGTCCGGATCGAGCATCAGCACGAGCTCATATTCCTTGTTGACGGCGATGGCCAAAACGGCGGACGACTATAGCGACCGGGGGGCGCCGCGACCGCGTCCGGGGTTCGAAACCGTAGATGGGAAGCCGCACTCGGATCCGCTGGATAAACGTCGCCAGGCTGGCCGCCGGAGCGATCGTATGCGCCGCGCTCGTGGTCGGCCTGCCGGCGCTGCTCGAGCGCCCGAAACCGCCCCCGCTGCCTGACGACATCGGCCTCGCCCGGGCCCGCCGGCCCCCGTCGCCGCCGCCCACGCCCTCCCCCCGGGTCGCGCATCCAGCCAAGCATCGCCCGAAGTCAGAGGCCGCGGACCCCAGACCGCGACACCCACGCCATCCCGAGCGGGCGACGCACAACCACGAGCGGCCCTCCCGCGCCCCCGCTCCGGCGCCGGTAGCCGCCCTCGCGCCGCAGCCCGCCGCGGCCTCGCGTCCCGCGCCGCCAGCGCCGCCACGCGCCGCCACCGCCGCCACCGGCTTCACCACCGCCCGCCCCCGTCGCGACGAGCTCGCCCTCCCCTCCAGCCAGCTCGTCGCCGGGGGGCGGGGCGGGGCAGGAAGACGGACCCTCGGAATTCGGATTCGAGCGTTGACCAACGACCAAGGGAGGCCCAAGCGATGAAGCGCCCAATCGTTGCCATTCCCGCCCTCCTCGCCGCGACGGCGCTGTCGTTGATCGTCCCGGCGGCGGCAAGGGCCGGCGTCTATCGCGCGGTGGTCTGCAACCCGGCGCTCGGCGCCTTTCACCCGGACGCGGTCTTCGCGCGGACCTCCCATCACTACGTCTCCGATGCGTCGTGCGGAGAGGGTCAGGCCGGGCTGACCGTCCGCCACGAGGGACGGGAGACGGGCCACGGACGCTGGGGCGGCTGGTCGGTGCGCGCACCGCGCGGCACGGTCATCTCCCATCTCGGAGTCAGCGCCGCCGGCCGGCGGGCAGGCGGCCACGTCCCTCAGCTCCTGACGGCGCCGCTCGCCGGGCCGCTCCAGCCGTTCTCGGTCCCCGACCCCGGCATGCAGCGCTCGCGCTGGGACGGACGGGCACGGGCGTTCGTCGCCAGGCTCGCGTGCGCTCGCGATGGCGGCTGCGGGAAGGGGGAGAAGTCAGGCGTTCGGATCAAGCGTCTCTCGCTACGCCTGGCTGACCGAGTGCGGCCGAGGATCACGCTGCGAGGCCCGGCGTTCGCTGCCGGAATCAAGCGCGGAATCCAGGCGATGCAGCCCGTGGCCACCGACGTGGGAGCGGGCATCCATCGCTTCCTCCTCCAGGTGAACGGCGAGCCGGTGGCGGCTCACACCGCCGCGTGCCACGCCGCCAACGGTTACGCCCTCCGCCTCAGGCCGTGCCCGCTTCAAGCAGGTACGACCTTCAAAGCCGCGACCACTTGGGCGCCGTTTCGCCAGGGACCGAACACGGTGCGAATCTGCTCGGTCGACTACGGGCTGGACACGCAGGCGAACCGCGCCTGCGCGGAGCGCCACATGCGGGTCGACAACCTGTGCCCGATCTCGAGCGCCGGCCCTGGGCCCGGGCTCGAGGCTCACATCTCCCGCACGCGCTCGGGGCATGAGCGCGGAGAGGCAACCGTTCGCGGCCGGCTGCGCACGGCGGAGGGCGCGCCGGTGTCCGGGGCGCGGGCCTGCGTGGCCACGCGCGTCCCGCTCGCTGGCGCCGGAGAGCACATCGCCGCGACGCCCATGACGGGACCCGATGGGCGATTCGCCGCCCAGCTGCCCTCCGGCCCGAGCAGGCAGGTCCGCGTCGCCTACTGGTGGAGCGGCAACGGTGTCGCCGAGCGGCGCCTCGACCTGCACGTCCGCGCGCGCCCGCGGCTGAAGCTGCGCCCGCACCGCGCACTCCACAACGGTCACCGGGTTCGCTTCAAGGTGCGGCTCCAGGAGCCCGCCGCGACGCGCCGATGGGTCCGGATCCAGGCGCGATCGGGCAAGCGCTGGGTCGAGGTGAGCAACGGCCGCACCAACCTCAACGGGGCCTACCGCGCCCACTACCGCTTCCACTCAACCTCGGGCCGCCACCGGTACGCCTTCCGGGCGGTCGTGCCCAGCCAGCGCGGCTACCCGTACCGGGGCGGACACTCGGAGACGCGCCACATCACCGTGGTCGGTTAGGGCGACGGTCCTGCGGAGCGTGGATCGTCTTGCAATGCCCAGTTAGACGGCGCAGGTCAATCCCCAGACCGCCGGAGCGTGGGCTAAGAGCAGGCGACGTTGAATTGAGCCCCAATGCCGTGGAGGTGGAGGCCAGGCACTTCGAAGCCATGGCGGCTCGGTCGTCGTCGAGACCCTCACGACGTGAAGCACGTCGCCCCGAAGCGCAAGCTCGGCCCGGTGGACTCGCCAGGGACCATTGAACTTGCCGATCGGCGTAGCGTGGACCGACACGAGCACCCGGGTCCCATCCGGTCTCACCAGGCATGCGACGGGGCTCACGCCGGACGAATCGAAGCCGCCGCCGAGGACGGCCGGCCCCGGCCTCAGCTCTGCCTTGGCCGTGCCTTCGGGCGCGATGCGAATCGGGCGGATTGCCCGTTCGGTGACCCGGAAGAATTCGACGAAATCGATCGCCCCACCCGGGCCCGCACCCACCGCGAGCTCGCTTCGACCGTCTCCGTCGAGGTCGGTGCCCGTAAACGGTTCGCCGGCACTCCCGCCGAAGCACAGCCGATCACGGCACCGCAGCACCTGGTCGACGTTCCCGACCCGAGCCGAAGCTGACGCGCAGGTGAATCCGGCCGCGGGGCAAGAACGTGCGCGCAGCTTTGCCCGGCCGCGACGGGAGCGACGAGCCTCGCAACATCCAGGGCCCCGTCGCCGTCGAAGTCTCCTGTCGTCCTCGCGAGGACGCAGCCCGCGGCGCCCGGTGACGATGAGGACCCGGGTGAGATCTGCGCCGACCCGCTGGCGCCGGGCGATGGCCCCGGGTGCGATGCCGAGCCGCCGCCGCCCCCGCCATGCCCGATGAGTACGTACATCGAGGGCGCCGATCGCGGCGAGGATCAGGATCGTCCCCCAACGGCGCCGCCGTGCGCGCCGCCGCGCCTCCTCGATCAGCGCCTGAAGCTCATCATCCGCTTCGGGGTGCGAGGCGGCGCTTCTGCCTCGCTGGGTCATCAGCCGATCCGTTCGATCAGCCGAACCAGGTCCTCGCGCCGGTAGCCGTGGCTGCGCGCAAATTCGACGAGCTCCCGAGCCCGGGCCACCACCGCTCCACGCTCCGGGCTGCCGGCGACGCTGATCCCGCGGCCGCGACGGAACTCCAGCAGGCCCTCGTCGCGGAGGGTCCTGAGGGCGCGGAGGACCGTGTTGGTGTTGACGCCGATCACCGCCGCGAGGTCCTTCGCCGGCGGTAGGCGCTCGCCCGGCTTGGCCTCGCCGTCGGCGATCGCGCGGCGGATCTCGGCGGCGACCTGCTCGTGCAGATCAGCGGGATCGTCCGCGGTCGACCTTGACTCCGAGCATGGTGCCAGTAATACTCGCTCCATCGTGTCCGTCGAAGCACCGCCCGCAGATCACCGGAACAGGAAGAGCTCGAGGCGCTGATCGAGGAGGCTCGCCGCCGGGCGCGTCGGCGTCGCCTCGGCATTGCGGCCATCCTCGTAACAGCCGGACTTGCCGCGGCGCGCTCTACATCGCCCTCAGCGGCGGAGGTGGGAACGGAGCCGGCGAAGCTCTTTCGCAGCGATCCGGCACGGCCGCTGGGGTCCAGTACACCCGGACCAAGTCGCTCAGCCTCGGCATCGCCGGGAACTATTCCCAATACCGACCGGTCCTCTTACCGAAGCCTGGGTGCGCCCCGACGGCTCGGGTCGCCTGCGGACGACCGAGCTCCCCGCTGAGTGGCCCGGCCCCCGGGATCGCAGGCGAGCCATCGCTGCGAACGACCACGAAGGCCTCAAGCGCTGCGCATACAACTCGGCCCCGTTGTGAAGAACCAAGAGCTCGCATCATCAGCCGCGTTCGACGAGGCTCTCGGCGCAGGCTCGTTTCCGGCCACCGATTTGCTCTCCGCCGACCCGCGCAGTTGCGCGACCAGCTCAAAGCGTTCGTCTCTTCTGGCGGCGCGCCGGTGAATGTTCGCGTCTTCGAAGTCGGCTCTGCCGTACTTGGAAAGCCAAACACGCCGGCACCGGTAAGGGCAGCCGCGTTCAAGGTACTTGAGCCACGTCCCTGGCGCGGTTGTCGATCGCTCCGCCACGGACCCGCTGGGCCGTGCGGCGACCTCAGCCTCCATCAGCTCCGGATACGACGGTGGCCGCTCCACGAAAACCGTCTACTTTGACCCGCAGAGGTCCCTTCAGCTTGCCTACACCGACAGGCTGGATGGACCGCAGTCTTTCATCGACGCCCGGCTTCTCAATGAGAGTGTTCTGACCTCGGCCAGGACCGTCTCCTCTGTTCCCTGAGAGCGCCCCATCGGGCAGACGCTCAGGGAGCTTTCGATGGCGCTCTTCGTCCCAGAGCGTGCTCTAGAGCAGCTAGGCCAGTCGATCCACGGAACCGCCCTGGAGACTAGAGCTTCTGCTTTCGCGCCGAAGCAGAATGCTCTTCTCGGCGCGAAACCGCCTCTGGTCAGATCGAGTGAGTCGTTGACCGGACATATTCCGGTGAATCACTCACTCAACGGTCGAGAGGAGGGTTGACCACGTATATGGGGGTGAATCCCGACTCTCGGCTAAAACATGGCGCGGAGTCGCCGCTAGCGCTCAGGCCGCCCTTCTTGCGCCGTTTCGTTGCAAGTCGCTTCTGCTTTGCGCGGAAAGCAGAAGTCCCCGGTGTGGCTAGTTGTCACATGACAACTATCGCGACTGGTGACATGCGCGTAACGGCGCCGGCAGCTGCTTGGCGGCTCACGCGGCATCCTCCCGCCCCGGTCCCGCCGCCTTCTCACGCAGGATGTGCCACACTACACACCTCTCCCGCAGCCCTTTGAACAGCGCCCCCACCTCGAGCAGAGAGCAGCGCACGCGGAGAGCACCCAGTAGGCGAACGGGTAACGGGACCGAGCAGGAACGCAAACCGCAGCCGCGGGTCATAGCAGTCGTTCATAGGCCTAGAGCGAAGCACAACTGGATGGTCCCGACGGTCGCGATCCCCATGTCCCAGGCGAGGCCCAGTCCGACCTGCGAAGGCTTTCGCTTGAGCCAGAGCGATCGTGCGAGGACCAAGCTCGCGCCCAGAAGATGACCCATACCAGCGACCCAGCTCCCTTTTTTTTTTTTTGTCACACGTCAGCGTAGCGAAACCGCTTCTTCAGCATCAGCACGACGATTACCGACGCCATCCCCGCCGCGCCCAGGAGCACGCTGACGCCTCGTGCCCCCGCTCAACACGCCGTCTTCACCCGCCACCACGTACGCCCAGATCGAGATCACGTAGAGGAGGACCGCCGTGAACAAGCCAGGTTGGCCAGCGAGCAGTGACGCTCAGCAGGACGTAGAAGAACGCCGTGTCGATCAAGAGCCCGGCAGCGAGAACGCGAACGGGCCCCGCCAGACGACCCAACGCGACGATGCTGACGAGTACATCTGCCCCACCAGGGCCTCGATGATCGCGAACGAGCGCCCGATCTGAAGCTCGGCGACCAGATCTCCATAGCCCACGGTCGTGAGGGTGGAGTAGCTGAAGTAGAGGTAGTTGGAGCTGTTGCCGGCCAGCCCGTACTTGAAGAAGGGCGTGGACGCCTGCGAGCCGATGATCCCGAAGACGAAGGTGAAGATCAGGCCGATCAGCAGATAGACGCTCAGCACGCCGATCACAGTCCGGACCGTCACCCGGCTCCTCGTCCTCATGTCGTCGAGCACCCCCGCGCCGATCGCGACCGGCGCGAAGGCGATCAGGAGTAGGTTGATGAGCCGTGCGTCGAACTCGCCGAGCGTCGCGAAGCCCGCCAGGGCGATGACCGAGACGGCGACGGCTGCCGCGATCAAGGCGAGCAGGATCCGGTCCACCACGCCGTGAATCCGCCCCACGGTCAGGGCGAGGTAGAGCGTCCCAGACTCGAGGACCACGATCACGAGCCGCGCCCACTCGCTGTCCGAGGCCGCGACCTGGAACCCGATCGTCGACAGGATCAGCAGCAGGATCGCCAGATATCGTGCCGTGTCGACGCGGGGAAGCCGGTGGCCATGGCTCGTGGGACTTCGCCCGCGGGACGGCCGCCCCTTCCGCTGGCAGGCTTCGCCCGCGCGGAATCTGCCGAGAGTAGCCCGTCAGCGCTAGCTCTTGTCGCTCTTGTCGGCGGGCTCGTCCTCGCCGCCGAGCGAGCCCCTGAGCTCGCGAATTCCGGAGCCGACGGCGCGACCGATGCTCGGAAGACGGGCCGGCCCGAAGAGGATCAGGACGACGACGGCAATGACCATGAGGTGGATCGGGTTCTCGAGACCGCTGAACACGCCAGGGAGATCCTAGACCTCCGCGGGCTCGGGTTGACGGCCGCGGCTGGATGCGAGGGGCCTAGACGAGCTCGACGATTCCCCTCGTGATCAGGAACGCGGCCGCGATCGAGCAGATGACGATCGCCACCTCGCGGGCATGAGCTCGGAGCCAGCGGTTCATGCTCGTGACCAGCGATTGCGTGCGCTCCGGGGCGATCGCGTAACCGATGAGCGGGATCTCCGCCCACTGGAACATGATCAGGTTGTAGGCGAGCAGGACGCCGACGGTCTCGGCGGTGCCGATGTTGGTTTGCGCGATGTCCTTGAGCGCCACCAGGTACATCGCACCGGGAAGGTTGAGGACCATTCCCACCAGGAACGTGAGCCGGACCGAGCCGCGCTGGATCACGCGCTCGGACCACGGCTGGCGCTCGCGCTTCGCCTGCTTCGCCTCCCGTCTCTGCTTCACGCGCTCACGCCGCTCCCGGCCCCAGTCGCTCGCGAGGAACCAGACCAGGAGCAGCGCGATCGCGCCGCCCGCGATGTTGACCCACGGGCCGACGGAGTGATTGGAGCCGCCGACGACGTTGCCCTCGCGCAGCGCCGTGACGATCCCGTAGCCGACCACCATGCTCGTCAACATCGCCCCTGCCAGGTAGGCGCCCAGGAGGCGCCGCGGGTCCGGCGCTGGAGCACGAGCACGACCACCGCCAGCAGCGTCGGTAGAGCGCCGAGAGGAACGCCAGCGGGATGACGTCGATCAACTTGTCTGTCTCGCTCGCGCGCCCAGGAGGCGCCTCGGGTCGGGCCGCTGGAGCACGAGGACCACCACGGCGAGAAGGGTCGGGTAGAGCGCCGAGAGGAATGCCAGCAGGATGACGTCGATCAACTTGTGCTGTCTCGCTTGATCGGCGGCTTAGTCGGCGGCGGCTACGGCTGCGCGCTTGGCGCGGATGTCGTCGAGCTGCTCGGAGATCCAGACCCCGGGGTCGCGCTCGCGCACGATCTCCCGCAGGCGCGTGGCGCGGATCCTCCGTTCCTCCGGCTCCATGGTCAGCGCGCGGTACATGGTGTCGGCCTGCTCCTGGATGTCGAACGGGTTGACGGACAGCGTGCAGTCGCCGAGCTCCTCGTGAGCGCCGGTGTTCTCGGACAGCATCACCACGCCGTCGCGCGTGTTCACCGCCGGCGCCTCCTTCGCGACCAGGTTCATGCCGTCGAAGAGGGAGTTCACGATCAGTAGGTCGAAATGCTTGTAGCGGGCGACCGCCTCGGGGAAGTTCTCGTAGATGCGGAGGTCGATCGGCATCCAGTCGGTCGTGCCGTGACGGTGGTTGACGACGGCCACCAGCGCCTCGATCCGCTCCAGGTACTCGGCGTACTCGGGCACGTCGGTCCGTGACGGCTGCAGGTGCGCGATGAAGGTGACCTTCTCGCGGAACTCGGGGTGCTGCTGAAGGAACGTGTCGAAGGACGTGAACCCCCGCAGGACGTTCTTGGAGAGGTCGGCGCGGTCCACGCGAAGGATCATGTGGTCGCGCCGGCGCCGCAGGATCTCCTGCTCGTACTCGCGCACCTGCTCGGACTCCGCGGCGCGGTCGAGCCGCCCGGCGTCGATGCCAAGCGGATAGGCGCGGACCCACGTCTCGCGCCCCGAGTGCAGGACGGCGCCGCGCTCGTAATCCACCTCGACCTCCATCAGCTCCCGGCAGCAGGCGAGGAAGTTGCGGCAGTAGGCGGTCGTGTGGAAGCCGATGATGTCGTTGGCGAGCAGGCCCCGGAAGATCTCCTCGCGCATGCGGCCCGGCAGGATCCGCCAGCTGTCGGGCTGCGACCAGGGGATGTGGACGAAGTGGTGGAGGAGCGCGTCGGGCCTGGCGTTCCGCACCAGGGCCGGGCACGTGTAGAGGTGGTAGTCGTGGAACATCACGAGCGGGTCGGCCTCGTCCTCGATCGCGGCGAGCACCGACCGCGCGATGTCCGCGTTCACGGCCTTGTACCCGTAGTCCCAGGCGTCCGCCTCCTCGCGGCGGATGTCCGGCGCGTTGGAGAGATCCCACAGGTAGTGCTGGATGAACCAGAGGATCGGGTTGGCGATGACGTTGTAGAAGCGGTCGTAGGCCTCGCTGTCGCTCTCGACCAGCAGGACCTCGTAGGTGACGCCGTCGAGCTCCTGCGTGACCGGCTCCCCGCCCGCCTCCCGGCTCACCGCGACGTCCTCGTCGGTCATCGCCGAGGCGATCCAGAGCGCCCCGCGATGGGCGACCAGCCCGCTCAGCGCGGTGACCAGGCCGCCCCCTCCCCGCCGTACGGTGCGCTCGCCCTCCGGAGTCCGCTCGAACTGCGCCGGCCCCCGGTTGGAGACGATCACCAGGCGGGGATCGTCGCTCACACGTCCATCTCCCCGAACAGGCGCAGCCAGTCCCGCAAGAGCCGCGGGGTGAGGAAGTGCTCCCGGGCGCGCTCCTTGCCGGCGCGGCCGAGCTGCTTGGCGAGGCCCGGGTCCTTCAGCACCTCGAGCGTGCGCTTCGCCGCCTCCTCGGGCGAGGAGACGAGGTAGCCGGTCTCGCCGTCCTTCACCTGCAGCGGGATCCCGCCGACGTTGCCGGCGACCACCGGTCGCACCTTCCAGAGCGCCTCGGTGACGGTGAGGCCGAACCCCTCGCGGAGCGACTTCTGCACCACCACGTCGGACTGCGACTGGAAGGCGTTCACCTCGATCGCCCCGACGTTGTTGAGGTTGTTCAGGATCTTGATGTCGGGATCGCCGTCGGCGTAGTTGAAGGTCTCGTGGAAGAACTCCCAGCCCTCCGGGTCGTCGGTGGCCATCGACCCGACGAGCGCCAGCTGGACCTCGGGCGCCTCGGAGCGAACGAGCCGGAAGGCGTCGATCACGCCCATCGGGTCCTTCCACGGGTCGAAGCGGGAGACCTGGCAGATCAGCGGGCGGTCGGTGTCGATGCCGAACTGCTGGCAGACGAACGCGGCGTCCTCCGGAGAGAGGGCCATGTTCTTCGGCGAGAGCGGGTCGATCGCCGGCGGGATCATCCGGACGTTGCCGTCCATCCCGGCCGGGACGTACTGCTCCATGTGGTAGATCGACTCCTCGTAGGAGGAGATCAGTGGCAGGAGCCGGTCCAGGGTCTCGCGGTTCGGCGTCGAGAGGTCGATGTGGCAGCGCCAGATCCAGTGCCGGGCGTGGTTCGTCGCGCCCGCCCGCAGCGCCGCCGGCTGGGGGTCGTGGACGATGATCACGTCCCAGTCGTCGTCGAGGCTCTGCGCGTTCATCGCGTTGTAGGCCTCGAAGACCTCCCATTGCTGGTCGGAGATCGTCTGCGGGTCGCCCTGGAGGGAGTTGTGCATCAGCTTCGTGACGTTGAAGAACTCCTCGCGGCCGAGGATCACGCGCCAGTGCACGTCGAGGCCGACGTCCCGCATGAGCGGCACGAGCGTGTAGAGGATCTCCGAGACGCCGCCGCCGAACGCGGTGGCGCTCACGTGCAGCACCCGCTTGCCCTCGAAGGGGCGCGGCGAGTTCCCGAATCTCCTCGACCAGGCCGCGACCCACGAGGTGGGTGTAGTCGGCTAGGGACCGGTCGCCTAGGGCGACGTCCTGGAGCATGGCGGCAACATAGTGTGTGGCGGGCGCGGGTGGTTAAGCCAGGGCCTGCGCGAGGCGCTCGATGCCCGCGTCGATCTCGCTGACGATCCGCGCGTGGAGCTCCGGGGTGGCGGCGGTCACGCACGAGAGCTGGTACTCGGCGCCCGAGCCGAGCAGCGGCGACGCGGCGAGGGGGCCTCCCCAGGCGTCGCTGACGACGGCGCCGGCCTCCTCACAGATCAGGAGCGCCGCCGCCAGGTCGTAGGGCGAGTTGTTGAGCACCACCCCGCCGCCGATTCGCTCGAACTCCTCGCGCATGCCGGGGATCTCCGCGATCAGCCTGGCGCCCGGCTCGACGTACGCGTCGAGCTGGCCGGTCACCACGCGCGTCATGTCGTAGGTCGCAGACCCCAGGTCGAACGTCCCCCCGCCCACCGACGAGGAATCGATCAGCTCGGCGAGCACCTCGGCGATCCGGCGCACCGGGCGCCCGCGAAGGCCGTAGGCCCAGAACATCCGCCGAAGCTCGGTGTTGGCCGACAGCGATGGCGCCGGCTCCATGCCCTTGCCCCGCTCTGCGAGGAACGTCCGGCCCGACTTGATCTCGATCACGCAGCCGACGGTCACGTCCCCCATCGTCGGTCCGAAATCAGCCGCGTCCGCTCCCGGCGGCCGCGGGGGCTGATTTCGGCCACCGCTCGCCATCACGGCTCGCTGACCGTCTCCCAGCGGCGCCAGGGCCACGGAGACGCAGGCGGCCTCGAAGCCCGCCATCGCCGGGCGAGTGCCGTCGATGGGGTCCACGACGAGGACCCACTCGGCGTCGCCCGCGGGAGTGACCAGGCCCCGGTCCTCCGAGTAGAAGGCCACCTCGGGCGCCCGCTCCGCGAGGAACCGCTCCATGAACGCCTCGGCGCGCTCGTCGATCGCAAAGGTGACGTCGCCCCCGGCGCCCGCTCCGGCGTGCTCGCGGCCGGCGTGCCGGCCGAGCTCCGGGGCCACCTCCTCGCGCAGCGCCGTCGCGAGATCCAGGACGACGCTTCGCATCGGGGCGCCTGGCACTCTCAGCCGCTGCTCGGCCGCTCGCCCAGCTTCACGTCGACGGTCTGGGTCTTGCCGTCGCGGAGGATCTGGACGTGAACCGTGTCACCCGGGTCGTATCTGGTGATCAGCCGGGGCAGGTCGGACTCGTTGACGATCTTGTGCCCGTCGATCGCGGTGATCACGTCGCCACCGGTCCTGACCTCCTGGCCCTGGAAGTGGATCGTCTGATCGGCTGCTTGGAGGCCGGCCTGATCGGCCGGGCCGCCGGAAATCACCTTCGCGACGATCGCGCCGCTGTCCGCGGGGAGCCCGAGCCGGTCGGCGAGCTGCGGGTAGAGCGGCTCGGTCGTGACGCCGATGTACGGGTACTTGACCTCGCCGTTCCGGCGCAGCTCGTCGAGCGAGTGGGCGACGAGGTCGATCGGCACCGCGAAGCCGACGCCCTCGTTACCGCCCGAGTTGGTGCTGATCTGCTGGTTGATCCCGATCACGTGGGCATCGGCGTCGAGCAGCGGCCCGCCCGAGTTGCCCGGGTTGATCGCGGCGTCGGTCTGGATCGCACCGTCGATCTGGAAGCGGGTTAGCGACTGGATCGAGCGGTCCGTGGCCGAAACGACGCCGACCGACAGCGACGACTCCTGGTCGAACGGGCTCCCGATCGCGGCGACGGGCTGGCCGACCGTCACGTTCTCGTTGGTCGCCAGCGTCAGGGGCTTGAGGTCGAGGCCGTTCGGGATCGACCTTGAGCAGGGCGACGTCGGCGTTGGGGTCGAAGCCCACGATGTCCGCCTGCACCCGGTTCCGGTCGCCGAACTGGACGTAGACCTCCTTGGCCTCGTGGATCGGCCCGCTTCCTGGGCTGTCGGCGTCGGTGACCACGTGCGCGTTGGTGGCGATCTCGCCGTTGTCGTTGATCACGAACCCCGATCCCTCGGCCGCCGAGCCTCCACCGCCGCCGAGGATGCTGGAGAGGCTGCCGCCGGGAAAGATCGACAGGATCGTCACGACCCCCGGCGAGGCCGACTGGTAGATCGCCTCGGGATTGAAGCTGCCGCCCTGGGACTGCACCACGACGGTCTTCTGGGGCGAGCTCTGCGTGCTCTCGACCGTGGTGACCGAGCCTGAATCGCTCGTGCTGCCACCGCCTCCACCCCCGCAGGCGCCGAGGCCGATCGCCGCCGCGGCCACGAGGCACCCGACCGCCGCTCGCCGAGGCGTCACGCCGGCACCTCGTCCGCGACCGCTTCCGGGAGCCTCAGCTCGAAGCGGGTGCGCCCCCGGCGGGACTCGACCGCCAGCTCGCCGCTCATGCGCATGGCCAGCTCGCGCGCGATCGCCAGGCCGAGGCCGGAGCCGGTCACACGGTCACCCGTGTAGAAGCGGTCGAAGACGCGATTTCGATCGTGTGGGCCGATGCCTGGTCCGTTGTCGGCTACCACGAGGCTCGCCGCCCCGTCCCGCCGCTGAGTTGAGATGGAGATGGAGGTTCCCTCCGGAGTGTGCGTCAACGCGTTGTCGAGGAGGATACGGATGATCTGCGCCACCCGGTCGGCGTCCGCCATCGCCCTCGCCCCACCCTCCGCATCGACCTCGACCGGCGACGAGTGCTGCTCGGCGGCGGGCCCGAACTCATCGGCCACCCGCCTGGCGACCGAGGCCAGATCCACCTCGTCCGCACTCACCTCCATCACGTCCGCGTCGAGCTTCGACAGGTCCAGGAGATCGGCGGTCAGCTTGGTGAGCCGCGCGATCTGCTCGCGCATCGTCCGGACGAACTCCGCCCGCACCGCGGGGTCGGGCTCGTCCTCGTCGAGCAGCTCGACGAACCCGCCGAGGGAGAAGATCGGAGTGCGGAGCTCGTGCGAGGCGTTCGCGATGAACTCCTTCCGCGCGCTGTCGAGACGCGCCAGGCGTTGCTGCATCTCGTTGAAGGTCGCCGCGAGCTGGCCCACCTCGTCGGAGCCCTCGTCCGGGATCCGCGTCGAGAAGTCCCCCTCGGCGACCTTCTGCGCGGCCTCCTCGAGCCGGTTGAGTCGCTTGGCATGCGCGCGGGCCGCGAACCAGCCCGCGGCCAGCGCCAGGATGAGGGCGATCCCCCCCGCGATCAGGATCTGGCGCCGGATCAGGGCGACCGTGTCGTCGACGTCGCCGAGCGGCGTCGAGGAGACAGCGACCCAGCGGGGGTGGCCGTTGACGGAGATCGGCACCGCGATCTCCCCGATTCGCTCCCCGTCGAAGTCCTCGATCGCCGATGAGACCTGCCCGCTCGATACGGCAGCAGTCGCAGCCCGGGAGCTCGGCGGGATCGCCGTCCGCTTGAGCTCCGAGTCGGCGACCACGACGTCCGAGCCCCCCGAGCCGGGTGTGACGCCCAGGATCGTCACCCTGGCGTCGGCGCGCTGGGCCGCGTCCCTCACCAGCCGGCGGATCTGAGCCTGCGACGCGCGGTGGCGCAGCGCATGGTCGAGGCGGGCGCTCTCCGCCGTGGCGACGTCCTCCAGCCGCTGGAGCTTCTGTGCCGTCAGATTCGACCGCAGCTGCGGCACGACGTACAGGTACATGAAGCCCACGGCGGCCGCCGTGATCACGAAGAACAGGATCGCGAGCCGGTTGCGGACGCTTGCGCCGATCAAACGCCCCTCCGTTCCCTGTCTCTCTCTACTCGTCCTTGTCGCGGAAGCGATAGCCGACGCCGCGCACGGTGAACAGGTACTCGGGGGAGCGCGGGTCCCGCTCGAGCTTCTCCCGCAGGTGACGGATGTGGACGTCGACCGTGCGCGGGTCCCGGTAAGCGGAGTCGCCCCAGACCTGCTCCAGGAGCATCTCGCGCGTCTGCACGCGTCCCGGTGAGCGCGCCAGCGCGGCGAGGATCTCGAACTCGACGTACGTGAGGTCCGCCCGCTTTCGCCGGATGGTGACCACGCGGCGCTCGAAGTCGATCTTCAGGCCGCCCGCGGCGATCGGCTCCTCACCGCCGGGACGGCCCCCGATCATCTCGGCCCGGCGCAGCGCCGCCCGAACCCTGCTGCGGAACTCCCGAACCGAGAAGGGCTTGGTGATGTAGTCGTCCGCGCCCATCTCCAGGCCGAGCACCTTGTCGATCTCGTCGTCCTTCGCGGTGAGCATGATGATCGGAACCTGGCTGCGGCTTCGCATCCGGCGGCAGACCTCGATCCCGTCGAGCTTCGGGAGCATGATGTCCAGCACCACCAAGTCGAACCGCTGCTCGGCGAAGCGGTCCAGGGCCTCGCGGCCGTCGTGCGCGGGGACGACCTCGTAGCCCTCCTTTCGCAGAGGGTAGGTCAGAAGCGTCTGGACGGACTGCTCGTCGTCAACGAGCAGGATCCGCGCCGATGCAGTGTTCTCTCCAGCCACGGTGCCCCACGAAGGGTAATTTGGCCGACACCCATACACCGCACCTAGCCAGTTTCGGGGCTAAAGCCCCTCACCAAACAAACACCTGAACCGCACCTGCCAGTTTCGGGGCTAAAGCCCCTCACCTGAATTACCCCCATGATCGACTTCCGGATCTACCGCGCAGGGTTTGCACCGGCCCTGGCAGCAGTCGTCGTGCTGCTGTTCGCCCTGACGGCGCCGCCTGACCCGTTGCCGACCGCGGTGGCGCCCGCCGAGTTCGACGCCAAGGCGGCCACCAGGCTCGCCCGCCAGGTGGTCGAGATGGCGCCCGACCGCGCGCCGGGGAGCGAGGGCGACGCGCGGGTCGCGGATTTCGTCGCGAAGCGCTTCGGGCAGGTGGACGGAGGCGAGGTCTCCGACCAGCAGTTCACCGGGGAGTTCGACGGCAACGGCGTGGACATGCGCAACGTGATCCTCACGCTGCCGGGCGACTCGCCCCGGACCGTCGTCCTGATGGCACCGCGCGATTCCGGGAGCGGCCCCGGCGCGGCATCGAGCGCTGCGGCAACCGGGATGCTCCTCCAGCTCGTCAACCAGCTCCGGACCCAGAGTCACACCAAGACCCTCGTCTTCGTGTCCACCGACGGCTCGAGCGCGGGCGCCGCCGGCGCGGGCGAGTTCGCCCGCAACTACTCCCAGCGCGACGAGATCGACGCCGCCATCGACCTCTGGCAGCCGGGTTACGCGAACCCCCACCCCCCCTTCGTCCTCGAGTCCTCGGCCGGCTCGCAGAGCCCGCCGGCGCAGCTCGGCGCGAACCGCCGAGCACGTGCTGTCCGACCAGACACCTCACAAGCAGCGGGCCGCGGGGTCGCTCGGGGCCCTCGCCGACCTGGCGGTGCCCAGCGGCCTGGGGGAGACGGCGGTGCTGATCTCCAGCGGGCTGGAGGCGGTCGGACTGTCGTCGGCCGGGGAGCGGCCGCTGCCGGCATCACGGGACCAGACGGCGAACCCTCTCACCGTCGACCATGGGGCAGTTCGGCACCACGGCCCTGGTGCTCGTCGCGGCCATCGACGCATCGACTGAGCCACTCGATCACGGCCCCTCGACCTACGTGCCGTTGGCGGGGAGCCTTGTTCCCGGCTGGACGCTCGCGCTGCTGGCGCTGACCCTCCTGCTGCCCGCGGCGCTGGCCGCCGCCGATGGAATCCGCCGCACATACCTGCAACGGCACCAGCCAGCTCCGGGGCGTAATGCCCCCTCACCGACATCCCTGACCCAGTCCAGCCTCGGCTGGGCGGTCGCCTGGGCCGGCTCGCGGGCCGTACCGCTGCTCGCCGCACTCTTCTTCTTCTACCTCCTCTCACTCATCGGCCTCGTGGCGCGCCCGGCGTTCCCGTTCGACCCCAACCTCTACGGGGTCGGGGCCGGCCAGGTGATCGTGATGCTCCTCTGCGCCCTCGTCATCGGCGGGACCTACTACGCGATCCGAGGCTGGCGAGTTCCGGCGGCGCTATCCCGGCGCGCGGCGGTGCCCGCGCTCGGCGCCGTGTCTACGGTCGCCGCGTTCCTGGCCTGGCTGGCCAACCCCTTCCTCGGGCTTCTGGTGGTGCCGACGGCCCATGTCTGGCTCGCGTGTGCCCGCCGCCGAGGCCCGCTGCCTTGGCCGCTCGTGGCCGCGGCGGCGCTCGTCTCGCTCATCCCCCTGATCGCGACGGTCGATCATATGTCCGGACAGCTCGCCCTCGGCGCCTCGGCTCCCTGGCTCCTGTTGCTGATGGTCAGTGGCGGCCAGATCGGCTTCGGGACGATGTTCTCCCTGAGCCTGGTCGTCGGTGGGCTGCTCGGGGTGCTCGCGCTCTCCCTGCGGCGGCGGGTGCCGCGGCGGCCTCGACCCGCTGCGCCGTCACCGGGCGGCCCGGTCGACCGTGAGGCCCACCCCGTCCCGGAGTCCGCACCGGCTGGCCCGTCCGTCGAGGCCCTGGACACATCTCCGATCACGTTCAGGGACGAAGATGACGATCTGAGGGAGGACGGGTAGTACCGCGAGAGCCGGCCGGGACTTGAAGCATCGAGCGCCAATCCCACAATCTGGACAGGACACGGTGAATCAGCTGAAGACAGCAGATCGCAGCGCGCACGTATCGCGTCGACTCGCAGGCGGTTGCGCGCGAGATGCTGTTCAAGATGCGGATGATGGCTCTGCTTCGTCGCCGGAATCAGCGCCGCAGCTGATCGAAGCCCGAGGGTTCCCGTTCGGATCCGTCGGCAAGACGGAGCGCCGCCCCCGTGCCCTCGTTGACCTCGCCGATCGCGGTCAGCGACGAACCGGCGGCCTCGACAGCCGCTCGGGCGTCCTCAAGCTTGGCGGCCGGCAGGGCGACCAGCAGCTCGTAGTCCTCGCCGCCCTCGGCTATCAGGCCGATCGGGTCGATCGCCGCGGCGCCGGCCACCTCAGTGACGCCCGCCTGGACCGCGAGGCGGTCGAGGTCGATCGTGAGCCGGGCGCCGCTCGCGGCGGCTACGTGGAGCGCGTCCCCGCCGAGGCCGTCGCTCAGGTCGATCATCGCGGTGGCACCGTTCGCGGCCAAGGCCCGCCCGGCCGCGATTCGCGGTGACGGCTCGAGCTGGCGCCGGCGAAGCGCATCCGCCACGTCCGGGTCGAGGGCCTCGCCCAGCTCGGGGCGGTCGAGCAGCAGCAGCCCGGCGGCTGCCCCGCCGAGCTCGCCGGTGACGGCCACCACGTCCCCGGGCTCGGCGCCGGCCCGCGAGACCAGATCATCCGGCGAGCCCGCGTGGCCCACCACCGTCACCGCCAGGAACAGGACTGGGGCTCGCGTCACGTCGCCGCCGACGACCGCGACCTCGTCGGCCGCCGCGGCCCCCGCCAGGCCCCGGCCCAGCGCCAGAGCTCCCGGCCTCGTCCAGGTCCACGGGGCACTCCCAGCTGAACGTATGCCTCACCCGGCGTTGCCCCCATCGCGGCGAGATCCGAGAGGCCCGCCGCGATCGCCTTGTGCCCGATGGACTCGAGGGGGGCGGTCTCCCGGCGAAAGTGAACGCCGTCGACCAGCGCGTCCACCGACGTCGCGGTCACGCCGGGTGGCTCGGTGACCGCTGCGTCGTCCCCGCTTCCGATGACGATCCGCCCGCCGGCATCCGGCGCCCCGCCGGCGCCGGCGACCAGCTCGACGAGCCGGGCGATCAGGTCGAACTCCCCCAAGGGTGCGCGCTCGGTCACCAGATGGCATATTGAAGCCCGTGCGCGTACTCGCCGCGCTCGGCGCCGTCTGCTTCGCCTACCTCGCGATCATCCCGGGGGCGCTCGTGGGCGCCACGATCGACCCGGCCTGTGCGGGATCGCAGTGCTCCTACTCGCCGCCGGTCACGGTCTACATGGTGGTGATCTTCGCCGCGAGCGCGCTCGGGCTGCTCGCCTCGGCGGCGACGCTCGCGCTCTACGCGGCCCGCCCCTCGCCCCGTCATGCCCACCTGATCCGCGCCGCCCTCAAGGCTTCGGCGGTTGCGGTCGGCTTGGTCCTGTTGTCGGAGCTCGCCCTCCCGGACCCCGTCGCGGCGCTCGTCATCGTTGGGGTCTGCGTCCCGGTCGCGCTCGTAGGAGCCGCTCGCCGCGCTAGCCGGGCACGCCCACCGGGAGCTGGTACGCACAGAGCCCCAGGGTGAGCAGCATCAGGACCCGATCGCGCGAGACCGCTACCAGGGGAAGCGCCCAGAGCACGTACCAGGGCACGAGGTAGATCGTGGCGCAGAGCAATCCGAGCAGCGCCCAGCCGGTGGCCCGCACCCAGTCGCCTCCGCGCGCGGTCCAGACCAGCAGCCAGATCACCAACAGGGCGTAGCCGGCCGCGAACACTGCCCGGGCGACGTCGACGTCCACGCCGACTCCCCTCGCCGCCGTCGCCGGAACGCTGCGATAGCTCACGTGTTGCTGGCTCCCAGACAGGAACTCGAGCCCGTGCCCGATCGACGTGCCGAAGACGGCCAGGGCGATCGCGGCCATCGCCGCGACGGCGCCCACCAGGCCGACCAGAAGCCCCCTTCGATCCCGCCCGCGCGTGCCCAGGAACGCGAAGGGCGACCGCAACCGCCGCCGGCAGCTTGACCGCGGCGGCGGCGACCATCGCAACGCCGCCGGAGGCCTCCCTGGCTCCCAGGACGAGGGCGACCCCCGCGGCGAGCCCGAGCATCATCAGCGCGTCGTTGTGGGCTCCGCCGACGACGTCCACGAGGACCAGCGGGTTGAGTGCGACGAACGCCGCCGCCGGTGCCGCCGCCAGGCCGCGCGAAGTGGCCAGCCGCGCGACCAGCCCCGCGATCCCGAGCACACACGCCGCCGCGAGCGCCTTCATCGCCCACAGTCCCGCCGGCACGCCGATCAGGCCGAGGGGGTAGCTCGCGAGAGTGAAAAGCGGCCCGTAGACGCTGGTCGCATCCCGAAAGTCCTGCACCCGCGCGGCGGCGGCGTCGTGAATGGCGGCCGGCGCGAAGTCATACGGGTTCAGGCCGTGCAGCACGCCGAGGCGGGCGTAGGAGAGGTAGCTGAAGACGTCGAGCGAAAGCAGAGGGGGCGCGAGGGCGAAGACGAGCACGGCGGCGACTGTCGCCCAGCGGATGGTGCGCTGGCCGAGCGCCGCGGCGCAGAGGACGACGCCCAGGTAGGCGGCGAATGCGACCCAGAGCGCGTCGCGGTATCCGTCCGGGCCGATTCCGAGGCCGTCGCCGAAAGGGCCCAGCAACCATCCCGGCGAGCCCGCATCGGTTCCCGGGACCAGATCGGCGCCGGGGGCCGCAAGCGGCACCGCGGCGGCCGCGAGCGCGACGAGCGCCACGAGGCCCGCGGCTCGCCCGAGCTTCAGTCTCAGCCGGTGCCCCCGTTGCCGCTGCCGCTGTTAGG
The DNA here is from genome assembly GCA_963829735.1 of uncultured Actinomycetes bacterium. GTDB lineage: Bacteria > Actinomycetota > Thermoleophilia > Solirubrobacterales > 70-9 > AC-56. Next base: position 56,946 of record CAWHJT010000001.1, on the reverse strand, counting down.
TGATGGCGATGGGGCCGCGCCGGCGCCGGGCGCGTAGTACTGGGACGGGTACTTGGTGCTGCCCGAGCCACCCGTCCCAGTCGAGGGCGGGTACGCGGTCCCCGAGCTGCCGCTCGTGCTGTAGCCCGCCGAGGAGCTGCTGGAAACCGTGTGGGCGCCGCTCCAGCTCGAGGACGGCTGGAACGGGTTCTGCGGCTGCGGGAAGTCACCGCAATAGCTCCCGTGAGCCTGCTCCATGTAGGCGCGCCAGATCGGTCCGGCCGTCGGCCCGCCGTAGCCGGTGTAGTCGCGCGACAGAGGGTGACCCACCCAGACCGCGGTTGAGAGCTGCGGCGTGTAGCCGACGAACCAGGCGTCAGACTCGTTCTCCGTCGTTCCGGTCTTGCCCGCGGCGGGACAGCCGAAGCTCGCGGGAGTTCCAGTGCCCTCGATGATGACGTCCTTCAGGATGCTTGTCACCTCGTAGGCGATCCCGTCGGAGATTGCCCGGGTCGCTGCACCGGCGTCCGGGACGTCCGTCTTGCCGCTGGGGAAGACGACCTTCCCAATCGCGGTCGCCGGGTGGTGCACGCCGCCGTCGGCGAAGGTCGAGTAGGCGTCAGCCTGCTCGAGCGGAGTGACCCCGATCCGGAGGCCGCCGATGCCCTCGGCCGGGATGCCGTCGAGCGGCGACGTGATCCCGAGCTTGTCGGCCATCTGCTTGACGTTGTCTGACCCGGCGTCGAGGTCGAGCTGTGCGATAGACGACGTTGACCGAGTCGATGGTCGCCTGCTTCACGTTTATCGTTCCGCCGCCCTCGCCCTCGGCGTTGTTCACCGTCCAGGTCGTCCCGTCGTCCAGCGTGAGCGTGATCGGGGACTTGCTCGAGTAGTAGGTCTTGTCGGGGTTCATGCCCTGCTGCAGCGCGGTGGCCAGCACGTAGGGCTTGAACGAGGATCCGGGCTGCCGGTGCGCGTTCGCGGCGAGGTTGAACTGGGAGCTCTGCGAGTACGGCTGCGTCGAGGCCATCGCGAGTATGTGGCCGTTGGTGGGGTCGATCGAGGTGAGCGCGGCCGCGACGCTGCTGTCGGAGGCGCAGACCGAGCATGAGTCCACCGCGCTCTGGGCATCGGCCTGGAGCGCAGAGTTGATCGTGGTATAGACCTTCAGGCCCCCGCTGCGGACCGTGTTGACGCCGTACTTGTCGATCAGCTGCTGCTGTACGTAGTCGAAGAAGTAGGGCTGCTTGATCTGCTGGTACTTGTTGCCGGGGCTCAGGCCGAGCCCGCTCTGCAGGGCGCCCTCGTAGTCCTTGCGGTTGATGTAGCCCTGCTGCTGCAGCGCCTGCAGCACCTCGTTGCGGCGCTGGATTGCGGCTTGTGGGCTCTGGAGCGGGTTGTACTCGGACGGCGCCTGCGGCAGCCCGGCGATCAGCGCCGCCTCCGGAAGCGTGAGCTGGCGCACGCTCTTGTTGAAGTAGATCTCAGCGGCCGCCTCCACTCCGATCGCGGTCTGTCCGTCATTCGTCCCGTAGGAGGCCGTGTTCAGGTACTTGGTGAGGATCCAGCGCTTCGAGTGCTTCGATTCGAGCTGGTCCGCCAGCACCGCCTCCTGGATCTTTCGCTGGATGTCCTCCTGCGGGTCGGCGATGTAGAGGTTGCGAACGAGCTGCTGCGTGATCGTCGACCCGCCCTGGACCGGAGCGCCGGCCTTGACGTCCGCGACCGCGGCGCGAACGATCGCCGCCGGGTCGATGCCTCCATGCTCGTAGAAGTTCCTGTCCTCGATCGCGATCGTCGCCTCCCTGAGGACCTTGGGGACCCGTCCGCCCGTGACCGGCTGGCGGATCGTGTCCGACTGGATGTAGCCGAGCCGGCTGCCGTCAGCCGCGAGGACCTCCGACTGCTCTCCCTGCCGGATCGGCTTCAGATGGTTGATGTTCGGGGTGCCCTCGGCGACGTTGACCACCCATGCCGCGACACCCCCGACCGCGAGGACGATGAGGGCAAAGAGCGCCCCGAAGAGAAGGAGGAGCTTCCGCCGAACCGAGCCCCGCGAGCGGCGATGCCGTCTTCGCGCTCGCTGAGTCATGAGATCGAATAAGGGTACCGGGGCTCAGGCACGGAGGCGCCCGGAATTCGCCTACTCCTCGAGGAGCCCCGCCCGCCGGAGCGCCTCGTGCGCATGCGCCCGGAGCTCCGCCTCCTCGTCCCCCACCTGGGTGCGCTCGCGGTCCCGGGAGCCCTTCAGCTCGAGCCGCACGCCCTCCGGGGTCATCTCGGCGACGCTCACCTCCCTCGCGCCCGCCGGCTTCAGCACGCGCCGCGCCTCATCGAGCGCCGCGGCGGGCGGCAGCCAGACGGAGACCGTCGCGGGCGCGGTGCGGTCGCCGGTCGAGTGGTTGAAGACGGGGGCCGAGAGAACCTTCTCGTTGGGGACGACCATCAGCCGGCCGTCGCCGGTGTCGATGAAGGTGTAGGAGAGCGTGAGGTCGTCCACCCGCCCGGTGCCCTCGGCCACAGTCACCGTGTCGCCCACGCGGATCGGCTGGGTGACTGCGAGCAGGATCCCGGCGACCATGTTGGCCAGGGTCTGGCGCGCCGCGAAGCCCACCACCAGGCCGAGCACGGCGCTGGACGCCAGGATGCCGGTGGCGAGCCGCGAGAACTGGGTGAACTTGCTGAGCGCGAGCGCCGCGCCGATGGCGAGGATGATCACGAAGATCAGGCGGCGGACCAGACGCAGCCGCGTCTGCGCGGTCCGGGACAGCGTCGTGTCTGGAGAGACCTTCGACGCGACGCGGCCGCCCCGCGCGATCACGAGGCGGTCCACAGCGAACGCGATCGCGATCGCAACGCCCATGGTGACGAGCGCGGCGATCAGGTCCGGCTGGCCGTCGGCGAGGAGCACCACGTTCAGGGGATTCGCCCCCTCGTGGGTGGGTTCCTGCGAAAAACGGCAGCGCCGTATACGGGAACTAATGCACCGCTGAATGCTTCGGGGGCGGTGAGGCCGTGAGAATGGGGGCCGTGCTCCGGTGTGTGCTCCTCGATGCCCTTGGAACGCTGGTCCAGCTGGAACCGCCCTGGGTCCACCTGGCCGCCGGCCTGGGCACGGAGCCGAGCGAACGGCTCGAGCGCGCCTTCCGCGCCGAGATGACCTACTACCGCGAGCACTGCGACGAGGGGCGCGACCCCGACTCCCTCGCCGCCCTCCGGGGCCGGTGCGCCGAGATCCTCTCGGGCGAGCTCGGCCGCGACGTCTCGGTCGAGGAGATGATGGCCGCGATCCGCTTTCGCGCCTTTCCCGACGCTCCGCCGGCTCTCGCGGATCTGCGCGCCCTTGGCATGTCCCTCGTGTGCGTCTCGAACTGGGACTACTCGCTGCCCGAGGTGCTCGCGCGCGTGGGCCTGGCGGACGCGCTCGAGGGCGTCGTCACCTCCGCGGGGGTGGGGGCGCGGAAGCCTGATCCGCGGCTGTTCGCGGCGGCGCTCGAGGTCGCCGACTGCGCTCCGGAGGAGGCGCTCCACGTCGGGGACACGCGCGCGGAGGACGTCGAGGGAGCGCTCGAGGCCGGCATCAGAGCGCTGCTCATCGACCGCGACGGAGGCGGGGACATCGAGTCGCTGGGCGCCATCCGGCACCATCTCGATTCGTGACCTCTTCCGAGATCTCCGCACCCGGCTCCCCGATACGCCGGGCTGACGCGCCGCATGGCCGCCGTCCTGCTCGACCTCGTGGTCGCCTGGGCCGCGTACTCGATCGCGACCTTGGTCCTCGACCCCGACGCGGCAAGCGATTACGCGACGACCTGGGAAACCGTCCTGGCCGCGCTGATCCTGCTCGCGGTCGGGGCCCTGTGGCTCGGCTACATCGTCTTCGCCCAGTGGCGGTGGGGTCAGACGCTCGGAATGAGCGCCGTCGGCATCCGGGTGGTCCGCGATCGGGACGAGCGGCTCACGTGGACCCGGGCGCTGGTGCGAACCCTGCTGCTCGGCGTCGACTGCGTCGCCGGGCTGTTCATGATCCCACTGTCGCGCCGCAAGCAGCGGCTCGGCGATCGGCTTGCCAATACCGTCGTATTGATGCACGGTGACGACGCATATGTGACCGAGGCAGGCGGCGCCGTCGAGGCGGGCGGGCCCGTCGGCGCCCCCCAGCCTGGCTCCGGAGGATCGGAGCCGCCCCCCGGAGCCGCGGAGCAGGGCCCGCCGCGACGGGTCCCCGCGACGTGGGGGCCGGGGCGCGTGGGTGCGGGGATCCTCGTGCTCCTCGTCCTGAGCGTGATCGAGGTGGGGATCGTCGCGATCTTCGATCCAGGGCTGAACTCTCTTGCGGCCCGCCTCGCCGCGCAGGCTCTCCTGGCAGCGACGCTGATCGGCATCGCATTCACGGTGAGCTCCGACCACGGCCTCCCCGGCACTTCGACCGTCCCGCGATGGACGCTCGGCCTCCGCCGGTCGCTGCGCTCGCGCGGAAGGACTCTGGCGGCCGCCGGCGCCGCGGGGCTTGCCTACATCATCTTCGCCGCCGTCTACTCGTCACTGGTTCAAACCCACCAGAAGGACATCACCCGCGACCTGGGCTTCGGGCACGGCGACTTCGGAACCGTCGCGGCGGGCATCCTGATCATCGTCGCCGCCCCGATCTCCGAGGAGATCTTCTTCCGGGGCTTCCTTTTCGGCGGCTTTCGCAAGCGCCTCTCCTTCCCGATCGCTGCGCTGATCTCGGGGGTGATCTTCGGCCTGTTCCACTACACGGGCGCGAGCAGCTTCACCGTCGTTCCGCAGCTGGCCTTCCTGGGATTCGCGTTCTGCTGCGTCTATGAGGAGACCGGCTCGATCTATCCGACGATCGCTCTCCACATGCTGAACAACACGCTCGCGTTCATCGTCCTGACCTCGTGACCGGCGCCGAGGACATCGGGGCAGCGGTTCTCGCGCGCGAGCTCGCCAAGAGCTATGGAGACCGGGTCGCGGTCGGCGGCATCGACTTCCAGGTGCCTGCCGGGATCTGCTTCGGGTTCCTTGGCCCGAACGGCGCCGGCAAGACCACCACGATGAAGATGATCTACGGGCTCGCGACGGTCGGCGACGGGGTGCTGCGCGTCCTGGGCATGGACGCCAGGACCGAGCGCCGCCAGATCAAGGCGCGGATCGGAGTGGTTCCGCAGGAGACCAACCTCGACGGCGACCTGACGGTCCGCGAAAACCTGATCCAGCAGGCGAGCTACTTCGGGATCCGGCCGGAGGTGGCGACACCCCGAGCTGATGAGCTGCTCGAGTTCGCCTTGATCGGCGACCGGGCAGACGAGCGCATCCACGCCCTATCCGGGGGAATGAAGCGGCGGCTGCTGATCGCGCGGGCGCTCATCAACGACCCTGAGCTGATCGTGCTCGACGAGCCGACGACCGGACTCGACCCGCAGGCGCGTCTCGCCGTCTGGCGCGCGCTCGAGCGGCTGCGACGCCGCGGCGTGACCCTGCTGCTCACGACCCACTACATGGAGGAGGCCGCGAGGCTCTGCGACCGGCTCCTGATCATGGACGAGGGCAGGATCGTCGCCGAGGGCGATCCCGCGAGTCTCGTTCGCGAGTACGCGGGCCGGGAGGCCCTGGAGCTCGATCTGGCGGAGGAGTGCGATCCCGATGCGCTGCTGGAGGCCCTCGGCGAGCGGGCCAACGGCCACGAGCTCCACGACGGCGCGCTCACCCTGTTCGCGGACGACGCCGAGGAGCTGCTGCGATCGCTCGACCACGACCGGTTCCCGACCGAGTCGGCGATGGTGCGGCGGGCGACGCTCGAGGACGTCTTCCTGCGACTCACCGGCCGATCGCTGCGAGAGGGCGAGTAGTGGCCATGTCTTATGAGCCTGGGTACGCGGGATTGGGGGGCGAGCTCGGGATGCGGGACCTCATCCCGTCCCCCCGCCACGCCCTGTCGATCTGGACTCGCAATGCCCGCGTGTTCTCCAAGCTCTGGAAGGGCGCACTGCTGCCCACCTTCCTTGATCCGTTCTTCTATCTTCTCGCGCTGGGCTTCGGACTCGGGACCTACATCGCCCACGGCATCAACGGCATCCCCTACAAGGAGTTCGTGGCCCCCGGGCTCATCGCTTCGGCGGCGATGTGGTCGTCGGCGTTCGAGACGACCTACAACGTCTACTTCCGGATGAACGAGCTCCGGCTGTACGACAACGTCCTGTCCACGCCGATCGAGCCGGCCGACCTCGTCGCGGGGGACCTCGCCTGGAGCGCGTCACGCGCGACCGTCTACGGGACGGTCGTGCTGATCGTCGTGTCCGCGGTGGGCCTCGTCGAGTCGCCGTGGGCGATCCTGATCCCGCCGTTCGTCTTCGTCGGGGCCCTCTGCATCTCGGTGATCGGCTACTCGTTCACGTCGCTGATCCCGAAGATCGACCTCTACAGCTACTTCTTCACACTCGGGATCACCCCCATGTTCCTGTTCTCGGGGATCTTCTTCCCGTTCAACCAGCTGCCCGGCTGGGTGGAGGTCGTCGCCTGGTTCACTCCCCTCTACCACCTGGTCGAGATCACGCGTGGAATGGCGACCGGTCCCGACGGCGTGCAGATCCTGATCCATACGGTCTGGCTTGCCGTGGTGACCGCAATTCTGTTTCCGATCCCAGTCCGTGCGATTCGGGCAAGGCTCGTTCCATAGCGAGCCGATCCTTGCGTTCGCCAGGATGCATGGCAGAATGACCGCAACGATGGGCAGGCGCGGTACCTCAGTTCTCGTCTCGTGTGTCTCGCTGTCTGCGGTGATCGCGCTGCCGTCGGTTGCGTCCGCTCAGGACGTCACGACTCCCGCGACGGTCCCGACCACCACCACGACGACGGCAACGACCACGGGCCCGCCGCCGCCGCCGCCGGACCGCAGGTCACCGGCGCACATGAGCATCGTCGTCCACGGCACCCACAAGGACGGCAAGGTCCGCGTGGGCAAGCCGGTCCGCGCGTTCGGCTATCTGCGGCCCTTCGTCGCGGGCGAGCACGTGCGGGTCAAGCTCCTCTCCCACGGCAAGGTCCTGCGCAACGTCAACCCCGAGGTCAACAAGGTCCCCGGCAAGGACAAGGGCCGGTTCAACTTCCACTCCAAGGACCTCATCGCGCCGGGCGGCTACAAGGTGATCGCGGAGCACAAGCGCTCCGCCAATCAGCGCCGGGTGGTCGCCCGCTCGAAGAAGTTCGGGGTCGACTATCCGGACCTCGACCCGGGCAACCGCAACTCGGTCGTCAGGGTCTTCAACAAGCTCCTCAACCGGCGCGGCTACTTCAGCTCGCACGGCAAGAAGTACAACGTGCGCACCGAGTGGGCGGTGATGGCCTTCCGCAAGGTCAACGGCATGAGCCGCAATTACAACGCCAACCCCAAGATCTTCCGCAAGCTCGCCGCCCGCAAGGGCAAGTTCCACCTCAAGTACCCGCACCGCGGCAAGCACGTCGAGGTCGACATCTCCCACCAGGTGATGGCGCTCGCGAACCACGGCCAGGCCCAGCACGTGTTCGCCGTCTCCACCGGGGCCCCGGCCACCCCGACGATCCGTGGCCACTTCCACTTCTACCGCAAGGACCCCGGCTACAACTCCGAGCGGATGTACTACTCCGTGTATTTCATCCGCGGCTATGCCACCCACGGCTACGACCCCGACCCGCCCTACAACGCGAGCCACGGCTGCGTCCGCAACCCGATTCCCGACTCGATCTTCATCTACAACTGGATCTCGCTCGGGGACTCGATCTGGGTCTACCAGTAGCGCCCGGCGCCGATGACGTCGCCTGAGCTCGACGGCGCCCGGCAGACCCTCCTGGCCCAGCTTCGCGAGCACGCGCTGGTGATCGAGGATGTCACGCTCTCCAGCGGGCAGCAGGCCTCCTACTACGTGGATGCGCGGCGCGCCCTGCTCCGGCCCGAGGGGTTCCTCGCCGCCGGCCAGCTGATCGCGGCCGCTGCGCGCGAGGCGGGCGCCGACGCGGTCGGCGGGCCGGTGATGGCGGCGATCCCGCTGGCTTGCGCGGCGATCGCGGTCCCCGGGGGCGCTGCCCTGCTCGGCTTCTTCGTCCGCAAGGAGCGCAAGGAACACGGCCTCCAGCGGTGGGTGGAAGGCCCGGTAGAGCCGGGGACGAGCTGCCTGGTCGTCGAGGACACGGTCACCACCGGGGGATCGACCGTCGCCGCCATCGAGCGGATCCGCGAGGAGGGCCTGGAGATCAAGGCCAGCCTCTGCGTGGTCGACCGGTTGGCCGGCGGCGGCGAGGCGATCTCAGCCGCGGCCGGGGCGCCGTTCCAGTCCCTGGTCACGATCGACGAGATCTACCCGGACCGCCCCGACCGCGCGGGATAGCCAGGGGTCTATGGCTTCCCCGAAGCCTTCACCGGCTGGTCGCGGAGAGTCTGAATCATGCGAAGTGCCACCGCGCGGTCCAGGCTCGCGCCCGTCTGCTGGGAGTTGGCGAGCACCGCCACCGTGTAGTTGACGAGCCGGTCGCGCCGCAGGACGACGAGGGTCGCGTTCTCCTTCAGCCCTCCGGCCTGCGACCCCGAGGCCGAGGTCCGCACGGCCTTCAACGGCGTCTTTTTGAATGGCTTGACCTTGCCCGGGTTGAGCGGCACCTTGAAGCCGGGCAGGCCGCCCAGGGCCTGCGAGGCGAACTTGTCCGGCGAGGTCTCGAACACGGAGGGGTCGCGATTGGCCGCGAGCGTCACCGCCACCAGATGATCGGGGGAGCGCAACAGAACGCTGCGGCGCTGGCTCGTCGCCTTCCACCCCGGCGGCAGGCCGATCGCGTAGCCGACCGTTGTGTCGCGATGGGCGCGCCAGCCCGGCGGGAGCTTGGGGAGCTTCTGCGCCGCCTCCTTGGGGCCGGTCGTCGTCGTTGTCGTCGAGCTCGTGCCGCCACCACACCCCGTCGCGGCGACGGCGACGGCGGCAGCCAGGACGGGCAGGATCAGCCGCCAGCTTGGCTGCGGAGGCCTTACCCTTTCTGCGCGAGGCGCTGGATGCCCTCCGACGTCGTTACCAATTTCACCGCTCGGTCTCTGGCGTTCTCGTTCAAGGCGCGAGAGCGCTGTTTTGACTGATGTAGCAAACAACTGCGCGCAGTGCGGCCATGCGAATGCGGCAGGCCAACGCTTCTGTGGCTCATGCGGACGTCCGTCGTTTCTTACCTGTTCCTCATGTGGCGTGGAGAACGATCTCGGCTTCCAGTTTTGCGGAGCCTGCGGCTCGCCACTGGCACCCAGCTCGCCTACTGCGTCGGCGCTCGAGGGCGAGCGCCGATGGGCGACCGTCCTGTTCGGCGACCTGGCCGGGTTCACCCGCCTGTCAGAGGGCACGGATCCGGAGGACGTCCGCCTGATGATCGACCGTTGCATCAGTCACATGGGGGAGATCGTCTACCGATACGGGGGCTGGGTCGACAAGGTGATGGGCGACGCGTTGATGGCGGTTTTCGGAGCCCCGATCGCCCACGAGGACGACGCCGAGCGGGCTGTTCGCGTAGCGCTCGAACTCCAACGCTACGCCACCGAGAACGCGGAGGATGTCGCCGGGCTCCCCCTCAGGGTCGGGGTCGAAAGCGGAGAGGTGATGTTCGCGCCTGTGGGACCGAACGAGCGTCGCGAGCCCACGGTCATGGGTGACACGGTGAACACAGCGTGGCGCCTGCAAGAGATGGCCCCTGAGGGAGGCGTCCTGATCGGGCCCGACACCGAGCGCTGCTGTCGGAGCGTGATTTGCTGCGAGCCGGTCGAACCGATCGAGGTCAAGGGCAAGCAGGCACCGATCCGCGCGTGGCTCGCGAACGAGCCGATCACTTCACCCCGTCCGGACACGGTGCCGAGAGGACCCATGCTCGGACGTGAGCGGGAGTTCGAGCTCGTTCGCAGCAGCTGGGACCGAGTCGTCGCGCTCCGACAACCGCACTTGGTAAGCATCCTCGGATCACCCGGGATCGGAAAGACGAGGCTGTCACACGAGCTTGTCTGGCTCGTTGAAGAGCGCGGGGGGCGTGCGGTTCGCGGCAGGTCAGCGCCATACGGGGAAAGCTCCGGCTACGGAGCATTCGCGCAGATCATCAGGAGCGTCGCCGAGATTTCAGAGTCGGACCCTCCCGGTGAGGCGCGGCGGAAGCTCGAGCGCCGAGTCGGGGCATTGGTCGAGGTCGGGGATCCGGAGACAGTGGCGGCGCACATGTCCCTACTTGCGGGATTCAGCGAGCAGGCGGTCGATGAGCGATCGGTGCTCTTCACCTCGGCACGCGATTTCATCGAGGCTCTGGCCCAGGAGCAGGCCACGCTGTTCGTCTTCGAGGACATTCACTGGGCCGATCCGACCATGCTCGACCTGATCGAGTCGGCGGCCGCCCACGTTCGAGATGTTCCGGCAATGTTCCTCACGCTCGCGCGAGGGGAGCTGCTCGATGCGCGCCCCGGCTGGGGAGGCGGGATTCCGCGCCATACCGGCATCTCGCTCGAACCACTTCCGCCGGAGACCGGCCGCGAGCTCGCGCTTGGGTTCCTTCGCGACATCCCGGACCCCGAAACCGTCGCCGAGCAGATTGAGCAGACAGCCGGTGGAAATCCCCTCTTCGTTGAGGAGCTGACCGCTGCGATGGCGGAGGGAATCGCCGACCCGGCGCACGAGTTGCCGGTAGCGATCAGGACAATCATCGCGGCCCGCCTCGATGCGCTTCCGACCGAGGAGCGGCGGCTGATGCTTGACGCGGCCGTCGCCGGGAATGTCTTCACGCGCGGCGTCCTCGAATCCCTTGCTGGGGACGGCCTTCCCGTATCGCAGGCTCTTGAGGATCTCGAATTTCGCGATCTGATCCGGCGCCGGCGCGTCTCGCGACTGCATGGCGAGGAGGAGTTCTCTTTCAAGCACGCGCTCATCAGGGAGGTCGCGCTCGGGACGCTCCCCAGTGCGTCCCGACGGAAGCGCCACGCGATCGTGGCGAGATACTTGGAGGAGACGGGCGGCTCCGAGGCGGATGGACCGGCGATGCTCGCCCACCACTGGCGTGAGGCCGGCGACTCGGAGCGGGCGGTCCGCTATCTGCTGTCAGCGGCCGAACAGGCGGGACGCGGCTGGGCTGCAGCCGAAGCCATCGCCCTCTACAACCAGGCCCTCGAGCTGATCCCCGAGGACGATCAGAGTCGCAGACGCGAGGTGAACCTGAAACGGGCGATCGCGTATGCGGCGTTCAGTCACATCGGAGACGCGCGTCAGAGCCGCGGTGCGTAACTGCCCGCTCAGCCCGGGAAATCCGCCGGCGTCACATCGGCGGCGATCTCGTAAACGCGCACGATCGTGTGCCCGCCGACCATGTCGCCGTGTGCACGCAGCCGTTCCTCGCTCGGTGCCTCGTACACGCAGTACGTCTTGACCCCGGACTCGTCGCTGACCACATGGCTGTGCTCCCACCTCACGTCCGGAAACGACTCCTTCCCAACGTGCTTCATGCGCTGGCCGATGTTTGCCATCGCCTCCTGCTCGGCGTGGCCGTAAACGCGCTCGATCAGGTACCGCGGCATGGCTCCTCCCTCGTAGGTGCTTCCGATACTAGCCCCACGTCGGTTGAGTCTGGAAGCGGGGGTTCGAGGCTGGAAGGGGCGGAACGCCCCGAGCAGGATTCGAACCTGCGGCCTACTCCTTAGGAGGGAGTCGCTCTATCCAGCTGAGCTATCGGGGCCCAGCGCCAGTCTAGGCCGGAAAACGATTGGTCAGGCCGCGCGCCTAGGATCCTCGCGTGAGCATGCGTGGCTGGCGGCATTCGGCGCGGCGCGCCACCGGAGCCGGCGCCGCCCCGGCGGACGGAGCCGATCCGAAGCCCCGGCTCGGCTTGACGCTGGCGGCGGCCTCGGTGTGCATCTTCGTGGTCGACCTCGATTTCTTCGCGCTCAATGTGGCGCTACCGCAGATGGCCAGCGGACTGCACACGACGACGACCGATCTGCAGTGGGTGATCAGCGGCTACCTGCTCGCCCTGGCCGCGTTCCTGGTGCCCGGCGGGAGGCTCGGCGACATCCTGGGGCGAAAGCGGATGCTCCAAGTGGGCCTGGTGATCTTCGGCCTCTCCTCGCTCGGCGGCGGGCTCGGGCAGGACGCCAGCGTCGTGATCGGCTTCCGGATCGTTCAGGGAGTGGGAGCCGCGATCCTCTTCCCGTTGGCGATCGCGGTGATCACCGATGCGTTTCCACCCGAGCGGACCATGCGGGCGATCGGCAACGCGTACGGCATCGGCGCGGTCGCGATGGCCGCCGGACCGATGTTCGGCGGCGGGCTCACCGAGTTGATCGACTGGCGAGTTGTCCTGCTCGTGAACGTTCCGGCGAGCGCGGTGGCGATCGCGGTCGTCGGCATGGGCGTACGGGAATCTCGGGATACGACGGTCCCGCGCACGATCGACCTCCCGGGCCTCGTCGCGGTGGTGCTGGGGATCGCGTTGCTGACCTTCGCGGTCGACCGGTCGAACGAGTGGAACGTTCTCACGGCGCTTGCCGTGGCGGCGATCGGGCTGCTATCCCTCGTCGCGTTCGTTGTGCGGGAGCGGAGGGCAACCTGGCCGCTCGTCGGGCTCGATCTCTTCCGCAACCACACCTACGTGCTCGTCACTCTGATGGCAACGGTCGCGAACGTCACCTTCGTCGTCGCGACGTTCGTCATCACGCTCTATCTCCAGCAGGTCCAGGGCTACTCGCCATTCGAGGCAGGAATCATCTTTCTCGCCGCCTCGGTCGCGACAGGCGCGGCCGGGCCGGCCGCGGGCCGCCTCGGCGAGCGCTTCGACATTCCGCGCACGATCACGGTCGCCACGGTGGTCGGCTCGGTCGGGCTCTTCGTCCTGTCCCTGGGGGGCGCTCTGGGGCCCTACCTCGCGGCGCTGGCGCTGGTCGGAGGAGGCTTCGGGATCGGGTGGGCGATGGCGAGCGTCGGGACGCAGACGGTCGTCCCGGCGGAGCGGGCGGGGCAGGCATCCGGCGTGACCCTCTCGATCGTCATCGGGCTCGCCGGCCTTGCGGTGTCGGCGGCCGCCGCGCTGATCGAGACGGGAACGAGCCTCTCCACGTCGATCGAGCACCTGCTGCTGGGGCTCGCGATCGGCAGCGCAGCGACTGCGGCGCTCCTCGGCCTGGTCGCCTCGCGCCTCGCACCCGGCCGCGTGGTGGCCGCCACCGCGACCGACTAGACCCGTCTCGAGATTAGCTTCGTGTGCCCGCCCAAACCCGCAGGACGGACCAAGGAGATCGGTACTGTTACGATATATCGAGTTAGCTCGCGATATAGGAGAACGATATGCACAGAAAGACCTATCTCCGGCACCGCTGCTCTCCGCCACGGTCCAGCTACGGCCGCACGAGCCACCGCTTCGGCGGCGGCCACCGGGCTCGCCGTGGCGACACTCGCGCCGCTCTGCTGGCGCTCCTGGCCGAGAGGCCGATGCACGGCTACGAGATGATCAAGGAGCTCGACGAGCGCACCGCCGGCGCGTGGGTGCCCAGCGCCGGCTCCGTCTACCCGACCCTGCAGCTGCTCGAGGACGAGGGGCTGGTCGAGGGCGAGGAGAGCGAAGGGCGTCGCCGCTTCTCGCTGACCGACGCCGGGCGCAAGGAGAACGAGGCCCGTTCGGGCGACGCCCCCTGGGAGGAGGTCACCGCCGGGTACGACCCGGAGCTCCTGCGGCTTCGTCGCTCGGCTCACCAGCTGCTCGCGGCGCTGCGCCAGGTCGGCGAGGCCGCCGATCCCGCGGAGCGCAAGCGGGTCCGTGAGCTCCTCGACGAGACCCGGCGCAACGTCTACGGGATTCTGGCCGAGTCCGAGTAGCTCGCTCGCTCCCCCAGGGCGTCGAGGGACCGGTGGTAGGGACGTGTCCGTCCATTGTTGGCCGGGCGCCGTCCCACAACCGGTTCGTCCAGAGCATCGTGCCCTGGCCCCATGACATCGTCACCGCAACCCTCCGATCCGCGGCCTACCCGTGGGCTGAGCATGACTGGTGTAGGGTTTTCCGCGGCGCTCATCGAAGGTCGGGAACCAAGGAGAGGTGCAGTGAAGCGAGCTTTGGCGGCAGTGCTGGTTGTCGGTGGCATGCTGGTCTTCGTACCGGCAGCGAACGCAGGGGGTCAGGCTTCGACCCCCAAGGACTACTCGCAGACCGCCCTCAACATCATCCCCTCGGGCCAGTACGGCACCGTCCCTCCGCCGCCGGGCGCCGATACGCAGGCGCTGATGTACGACGGCCTGACGCCGCTGTTCGACAACGTCACGAACGGGGACCTCACGCAGTACTTCAAGTCGGAGAAGTACGGCGTCTCGACCGCCGGGCCCGGCACGGTCGAGAACGTCCCACGTCCTGGCGTGACCATCGTCCGGGACAAGTACGACGTCCCGCACGTCACGTCCAAGAGCCACGACGACGGCGTCTGGGCGGCTGGCTGGATCGCGGCCGAGGACCGCGGGCTGCTGCTCTCGCAGGCCCGAAACAACGCGTACGTGGCTGCGATCGACGCGCCGGGGCTCGACGCCGTGGACCTGATCGCGTCGCTACAGAACTTCCAGCCCAGCGAGGAGACCAAGCAGGTGGTCTCCAAGCAGGCCGGGGTTCTGCGGCGCGCGGGGCCCGAGGGCAAGGCGGTCCTCCACGACATCAACGTCTTCTGCCAGGGGATCAACGACTACTTCTCGAGCCACGGCTCATCCCAACCTCCCTTCACGCCTGACGGACATCTTCGCGCTGAACGCGCTCAAGGACCAGTTCGTCGGCGAGGGCGGCGGCGACGAGGCGCGCCGCTCCGAGTTCCTGGGTGGCCTGATGGAGCGTCGCGGTACGAAGAAGGGCTACGCGATCTTCAACGACCTGCGCCAGAACATCAACAACGGCAGCCCGACGACGGTCGATGGGCGCTTCAAGTACGAGCACGCTCCCAAGGAGCCCGGCTCACCTGGCAGCGCCGTCCTCGACCCCGGCAGCTTCACCCCGACTCCCTCCACGCAGGCCAAGGTGTCGCACAAGTACAGCAAGGAGCGCCCGCAGGCCTCAAACGAGCTGATGATCGACGCGCAGCACTCGGTCACCGGACACCCGCTGCTCGTCGGGGGCCCGCAGATCGGCTACTTCTACCCCGGCTTCACGTACGAGATCGACATGCACGCCGGTGACCTCAACTGGCGCGGCGCGACCTCAGCGCCGTTCCCGGGCTACCTGCTGATCGGCCGCGGCCCCGACTTCGCGAGCACGCTCACGTCGGCGGGCTCTGACGTCATCGATCAGTTCGCGGAGACGCTGTGCGGCGGCAGCGACACGAAGTACATGTACAACGGCAAGTGCCGATCGATGCAGGAGTTCGACGCCGGCACGCTGGCCGGAGACCCGGTCCGATTCTTGACCACGGTCCACGGGCCCGTCATCGGATATGCGACCGTCAACGGCCGCAAGGTGGCGATCTCCAGGCAGCGCTCGAGCTACGGAAAGGATTCGCTCGACCTGCTCTACAATCGCCGGCTCTCCGACGGCCAGGTCCACAGCCCGAAGTCGTTCATCAAGGCCGCGGCGCTCACGCCGCAGACGTTCAACTCCTTCTACATGGACTCCAAGCACACCGCCATGTACACGGCGGGGCTGGACCCCAAACGGGCGAACGGCACCGACCCGAGCCTGCCCGACCATCGGCACCGGCCAGTACGAGTGGCGCGGCTTCCTGTCCCCCAAGAAGCACATCCAGGGGATCGACCCGAAGAACACGCCGGTGCACGGGACGATGGTGAACTGGAACAACATCAGCGCCCACGGCTTCGGGGCCGCCGATGACGCCTGGGGAGGCAACGGCTCGGCCGCTCGCGTCGACATGCTGAACCGCGAGCTCCGGCTGCTGAAGAAGCACGGCAAGTGGTCGCTCGCCACCGTGGCCTCGGCGATGAATGCCGCCGCGACGGAGGACGTGCGGGCGATCGACACGGTCCCGCTCCTGAAGAAGCTGCTGAAGGGCACGAAGGCCCCGAACCAGCAAGCCGCTCAGATGCTGCAGCTGCTGATCGACTGGCGGCACAACGGCGGCAACCGTCTTGACCTGAACGGGGACGGCGAGATCGACGACCCGGGCGCGGCGATCATGGACACCGCGTGGACGAAGATCGCCAACAGGTTCATGAAGCCGCAGATCGGCCCGCAGCTCGATGAGCTCAGCTCGCTCTTCTCGCGGTTCGACCAGCCGCCGGGCGGCCAGTACAGCGGCTGGTACCAGTACTTCGACCGCGACATCCGCAGGCTCCTGCACCTGAAGCAGGCGCAGCCGTTCACCAAGCGTTACTGCGGCGCGGGGAACCTGGAGAAGTGCCGCACGGCGATCTGGGACGCGATTTCGAACGCCGGCAAGAAGCTCACCCGCCAGCAGGGCACGGCGGACCCGAGCGCGTGGCGCTCGAGCGCCGAGGCCGAGCGGATCCACTTCGTGCCCGGCCTGCTGAAGACCACGATGGCCTACACGAACCGGCCGAGCGGTATCCAACAGGTCATCTCGTTCAACCGCCACCGCTAGCGAGACACGGCCCATCACGCACGCTCGTGACCTCGACGGCTCGGGCGTGAACGGCTACGCCGGCGCCCCTACACGCTATCCCCGCGGGAGTGCTCCAGCATCCGCTCGCGCATCGCGTCGAAGTCCTCGTCGGTGAAGTCGAACTCCGCGGGCTCGGTCTCCTCCAGGAACTCGCGGAGCACGGCGGCGAACCGGACCGGGTCGTCGAGCTGAGGGAAGTGCCCTGCCTCCTCGAAGATCTCGAGCCGGCTGCCGGGCATCAGCTCGTGCGCGGCCTCGGCGTGGTCAGCGGGGATCAGCGGATCGCGGCGCCCCCACACGATCATTGAGGGCAGCATGGCCGAGAGGTAGAGCCGGTCGACCGCGCTCACCCGCTGGCCGGTGTAGTCGATCACCGCGCGCACGGTGTGGAGGAAGGCCCTCCTCGCCTCGGCGTCGGCAAGGGACGCGTAGCCTCGCGCCATCTCGGCGATGTCGGGGCCGGCGCGAAGGCCGGCCCGGGCGAGCAACGCGCCCAGCGCGCCGCCGAACCCGAGCGACCCGCTCGCTCGCGATCAGCGGCAGGACGAGCTCGGCGCCGGGAAGAGTCGCTGCGCGCAGCAGCGGATGGACCTCTCGTCCCAGGCCACCGCTCGAGACGACGACCAGGCGCTCGCAGAAGACCGGGTACTCGTACGCGAACTGCATCGCGATGCCGCCGCCGAGCGAATGCCCGACGACGGTGGCGCGCCGGTGCCCGAGGGCGATCAGCAGATCTCGCATGCTCACGGCATAGGCGCCCAGCGAGTAGTCGCCGATGGGCTTCGCGGACTGGCCGTGGCCCAGCAGGTCGGGCGCAACGACCGTGTGGCCCTCCGCGAGGATCGGCGCCACGTCCGCCCACTGCTCGGAGGTCCCGGCGATCCCATGGACGAGGAGCACCACCGGACCGGACCCTGCGGTCCGGTAGCTCACCCGGTGCCCGTGGAGCTCGACCTCATGAGGGGTGGTGAAGTCGCTCGTCACCTCAGCCAGTGGTGCCATCGTTCGATGATACATATGGTGATGTCACGGTTGGTTACGTGATCGTCGTCGCGGTCTGGATGCCCACGATCTTCATCTTCCAGAGCGTCTATACACCCGGTGCACCGGGCCACGTCTTCGACGTCCACTTCGACCCGTCCACCGGCAAAGCGACCTTCAAGGACATCTCGCACAACCTCGGCGACCAGCCGGTGACCGGGGTCGCCTTCGTCCCGTCGTCGCACGGCACGGCCAAGGGCGGCTATGGATCCGCGGGCGGCGACGTCTACGTCTCCACCGACTTCGGCGTCTCGAAGCTCTCAAATGGCTCCAGGACGTGGGTTGACGCAGCGCCGGGCCTGCCGTCGGTCGCGGTCTACGGCATCACCTACTCCCCCGAGGCGAAGCGGCTCTACGCCGCCACCCACGGCCGTGGGGGCTATGCGCTCAAGCTTCCCTAGTCCGGTAGCGCGGCCGAGCGCCGCAGCGGCTACTCGGCGTAAAGGCTCTCGGACGCGATCGGGCGCAGGGTCCGGTTCCACAGCTTGACCTCCAGGTAGAGGTCGTCCCCGAACCCGCTCACGGCGTCGACGGCGACCAGGGTGAAGCGCCCGTCGGTGACGGCGGCCTGGTCGATCACCTCGCCGTCGAGCTCGGCCGTCGCGGCGATCGCTCCCCGGACGAGAGGCAGACCCCAGACGAGAGTGATGTCACCTCGTCGCTCGCCCTCCGCCCGCCAGGTGCCGATGACGTCGTCGGAGAGGTCGATCCGCCAGTCCGGGTTGTCCTCGGCGGTGACGTCCGTGTAGTCGGCGGTCGAGCTCAGATCGCCCGGCTCGCCATCCTCCGGGCGCTCGAACGAGACCCAGCCGAAGTACTCGATGCTTCCCGGCTCCTCCTCGGAGCCGTCTTCATCAGCACCGCCCTCCGCGCCTCCTCCCGTGGCGGGCACGTAGACTCGCCCGCCCCACGACCGCTCGGGAAACCACTTGATGGACTCGGGGTCGAGCGGGGCGCCCGCCTCCTCCGCATGCGCCGAACAGGCCTTCGCGAACTCCTCGGTCAGACGCTCCTCCCAGCGACCGTAGGGCTTGCTCTCCTGGGGCGCGTCCGCGATGAACCTGGGAAATGGGCGCGGGATCGGCGGCATGGGCCGTGCAGCCTAGTCGTCGACGCCACCGAAGACCCGCGACGGGGATCGGCGAGTAGGGCAGGGCTGGGCCCGCAACCGCCGGGTCAAGGCAATCCGCGTCCGGAATCCGGACGTGGATTGCGTCGACCCGGGCCTCCTGCCCGGCGATGGATCGATTTCGGCGCCTATATCGCCGAAATCCATCCATCGTCCATCCGAAAGGCTGGGTGTTGCCCTACCTGCCCCTCGAGCCCGGCCGTTAAGAATCCAGGGCCTCGCGGAGGTCCGATGCGGCGCGCTCGGGCGGATACACGTTGACGTCCACTCCGGTCCCCAGCTCGAACCCGGCGCGGATCGTCAGCCTGGGCACCACGTCGACGTGCCAGCAGAACTCCTCGACGCCGCGCGGCGCGGTCCGAACCCAGAGGTTGAGCTGCGGCGCGGCGCCGAACACCTTCTCGAGCCCCGTGACCGCGCGGCGAATCATGGCGGTGCCGACGTCGCCGTCCGCCTCGAACGACGGGGCGGCCGTGCGAGGGACGACGCGCAGCTCGAACGGCGAGCGCGATGCCCACGGGCAGATGAGCAGGGCCTCGTCGTCCACCGCGACCAGCCGCTCGCCGCGCCGCACCTCCTCCACCGCCACGTCCGAGAGCAGGTGACCCCCCATGGTCCGCTCGTGGTACGCACCGGTTCGCTCGCGCTCCCGCGCCACCTCCGCCGGCACGAATCCCAGCGCATACAGCTGTGCATGCGAATGCGGGAGCGACGCGCCGGCGTCGCGTCCCTCGTTGACGATCAGGTGCAGGAACGCGGCGCTGTCGGCGTGGGCGCGCATCCGCTCGCGCCAGGCGGCGACCGCGCCGGCGAAGCGCTCGTCGCTCAGGTCCGCCAGCGACGTGACGTGCTCCGGCGCGTGGATGATCACCTCGTGCGCGCCGATCGGCCGGCTGCGAGGCGAACAGGTCGGGCTGGCGCGTCCGCGAGGACGCGCGCAGCGGATCCACCGAGCTCGCGAGCCCGGTCTCGGCGCCCCCCGCCGCCCATCGGCCCCGGCTTCCTCCGCCGCCGCCAGCACCGGGTAAAGGTTCGGCACCGCGCGAGCCGTCCAGCCCGGCGTATCCGGCTCGCCGCCGCCTGGCCGGGCGGCCCAGACCTCGGGCGGCGTACGGTCCTCGCGGCCCTCGCAGAACGGGCAGGAATCGGCGGAGTCCCTCGCGCGCCTGGGCCTTCGCGGGAGCAAACGCGTCGGGGCGGTCGGCCCGTCCCGGGCGCGAGGATGGCCCGCAGCCCGGTGAGCTGATCGATGCGGATCTCGGGTCCGGTCAGCTGCCCGGCGTGCTCGAGGGAAGGCGGCGGAACGCTCGACGTCGCTCCGCGCTCCACGAACGGCTTCACCATGTCGAGCGGCAGCGGGAAGACGATCGTCGAGTTCTGGTTGACGCCGATGTCGAGCAGCGTCTGCAGGTAGCGCAGCTGGAGCGTGGCCGGGTTCTGGCTGATGATGTTGGCCGCCTGCGAGAGCTTCTCAGCGGCCTGGAACTCGCCGTCCGCGGCGATGATCTTCGCGCGGCGCTCACGCTCGGCCTCCGCCTGGCGCGCGATGGCTCGCTGCATGTCGGCGGGCAGCTCGACGTCCTTGACCTCGACCGTCGAGACCTTCACGCCCCAGGGCTCGGTCTGCTCGTCGATGATCTGCTGGAGCTCGATGTTGAGCCGCTCGCGCTCGGACAGGAGCGAGTCGAGCTCGGCCTTGCCGAGCACGGAGCGCAGCGTCGTCTGGCCGATCTGCGAGGTCGCCAGCAGGAAGTTCTCGACCTCGGTGACCGCCTTGTTCGAGTCGATGACCCGGAAGTAGGCCACGGCGGTGACGCGCACCGTGACGTTGTCCTTCGTGATCACCTCCTGCGGCGGCACGGTCAGCGTCACCGTCCGCAGATCGATCCGGACCATCCGGTCGACGATCGGGATCAGGAAGATCAGGCCGGGGCCCTTCTGGGCGATCAGGCGGCCGAGGCGGAAGATGACTCCCCGCTCGTACTCGCGCAGGATCCGGACCCCGGAGGCGAGCAGCGATCGCCACGAAGATGATGAGCAGGACGACAATCGCGATAACGACGGTCACGTCGGAGCTCCTTTCCCTATGAACCCACCCGGCTTGGCTCCGCTGGTTCGGCGGCGCCGACCGGCGAGACGTGGAGCGTCAACCCCTCCACTGACTCCACGCGCACTCTAACGCCGCGGTCGAGCGCGCCGTCCGTCGCCGTTCGCGTCCGCGAGCTCGGCGCGCCACAGCGCGCCCTGCACGAAGATCTGGCCCGACCGGGTCGAGCGGCTCGCGCACCTCGCCGATCGCGCCCACCATCTCCTCCCAGCCGGTCCGCTTGGGCTCGCGGCGGGCCTGGACGGCCTTGCTGGACGGCCAACGCCAGGGCGCCGCCGAGGATCAGGCCGACGAGGATGACCACCACCGGCGAGATCTCGACCGCGCTCGTGTTGGTGGGGTAGAGCAGGAACCCGGCGGCGACGATGCGCCGCCACCCCCGAGGCGCCGAGGATGCCGTGGGTCGGCAGGTGGGCCTCGCCGATGATCATCAGGATGCCGGCGACGAGCAGGAGCACTCCCGCGAGGCTCACCGGAAGCTGGAAGGAGCCGTAGAGGCCCAGGAGCAGCGAGATCACTCCGATCGTGCCGGGGGCGATGAGGCCCGGGCTGAACGCCTCGACGATCAGCCCGAGGATCCCGACCAGGATCAGGAGATAGGCGACGTTCGGGTTGAACAGCACCTCGAGCACCTGGTAGAGGAACGGCATGTCGTGGTTTTGGATCTCCAGGCCCGCCGGTGTGGAGCACCTGCCTTTTGGGCCCCTGGACCTGGAACCCGTCGAGCTTCTTGAGCAGCGCCTCCTGGCTCGGGGCGATCACGTCGATGAGGTTGTCCTTCAGCGCCTCGTGCGCGGTGAGGTTCTTGGCCTGGGTGACGAGTCGCCCCGCGAGATCCGCGTTACGCCCGTGCGCGCTGCGCCAGCGCCCGCATCCCGGCCGCGGCGTCGTTCTTGATCTTGCGCGACAGGTCCTGGCTCTCGCCGCCGGGGCCGATCGCGATCGGCGTCGCCGAGCCGATGTTGCGTCACCGGCGCCATCGCGGCCACGTCGCCCGCCTCCGTGATGTAGGCGCCGGCCGAGCCCGCGCGCGCGCCGTTCGGCGAGACGTAGACGACCACCGGCATCGGCGCGGCGGCCATGTCCTGGATGATCGTGCGCATCGAGTCCGAGCAGGCCGCCCGGCGTGTCGAGCCTGATGATCGCGAGCTTGGCGTGCTGGCTCGCCGCGTCGTCGAGGGCGCTGCTCACCCACTTCTGGGTCGCCGGGTCGATCGGGTCCTGAAGCTGGATCGAGTAGGCGACGCCGCTCGAGCCCGACGGCGCGCTCCCCTGGCCGAGCGCCGGCGTGGCGACGAGCACGGCCCCCACCGCGGCGACCGCGGCCCAGATCCAGACGCGGAGCCCGACGGTCCTCATGGACCCATTATCCGCCTCGTCAACCCTGGGCGGGCGCGGCGCGCCGCGGCGGCGCGGCCCTGAGCCTGGTCACGATCGCGGTCGGGCTTGGGGGAAGCCGGCCGTCCGGTGGACGAGCCACGAGCCGGCGAGGATGAGCAGCAGGCCCGCGATCGCCCCGGCGCCGGGGCGCTCGCCGAGGATCGCCACGCCGAGGGCGACGGCGATCACCGGGTTGATGTAGGTGACCACGAGCGCCTTGCCGGCCCCCACCTCGGTGATCAGCATTCCGTACAGCACGAAGGCCGCCGCCGTGCACAGGATGCCGAGGACGACGAGAGCGGCGATCGCCTCGCCCGAGATCGGCGTGCTCGGGGGATCGAGCGCGACCGCCGGCGCGAGGAAGAGCGCGCGCGAGCGCGAGGCTCGCGCCCATCGAGGCGCGCTGGTCGAGCTTGGCGAGATGCCGCTTCAGCACCATCGGCCCGACCGCGTAGCAGAAGGCCGCCACCAGGATCGCCGATCGCGCCGAGCAGCTCGTCGCCGCTGCCCCGCGACGTCGATGCCCACGAGGGCGACGACCCCGCCGAGGCCGATGAGGAGCCCTACCAGCCGGCGCCCGGTCGACCCGTTCGCTCGCGTCGAAGCGGAGTGCGAGCATCGCGACGAACAGCGGCGCGGTGGCGATGATGATCGCCGCCAGCGACGAGGCCACGTGCTGCTCACCGGCGGCGATCAGCGGAAACGGGATCACGATCTCGGCGACGGCGAACACCGCCAGCCAGCGCCAGTGGCCGCGAACCGAGCCAAGCGTCCCCGCCTTCCAGGCGATCGCCAGCAGGAGCGCCGCGGCGAGGACCACGCGGACCCACGCCAGGAACGCGGGCGGGACGCCGTCGTCCACGGCCACCTTGATGAACAGGTACGGGATGCCCCACAGAACCGATACCGCCCCGAATGTCGCCCAGGCCCGCGGAGTCACGCCGCGAGCAAGCTAGCCGCCGAGCGCGTAGCGCCGGATGTCGGCGGCGAAGTCGTCCTCGCTCGCATATTGGCCCTGCTTGACGTAGACGCGCTTGCCGCTCGCGTCGAAGTAGGCGGTGTCCGGGAGCCCGACGGTCGCGCCCACCGATCTGGCGATGTCCTTGTTGGGATCGGTGTAGCTCGGATACGGAAGCGGGAACTCGCCGAGGAAGGTGCGCGCCGCGGCGTCGTTGTCCTTGGTGTCGACGCCGACGAAGGCGACCCGCTTGCCGTACTTCGCCGAGAGGCGCTGCAGGTACGGGAACTCCTGGCGGCACGGCTCGCACCACG
This sequence comes from uncultured Actinomycetes bacterium, assembly GCA_963829735.1. Taxonomy (GTDB): domain Bacteria; phylum Actinomycetota; class Thermoleophilia; order Solirubrobacterales; family 70-9; genus AC-56. Next base: position 33,462 of record CAWHJT010000001.1, on the reverse strand, counting down.
AGGCCCAGACGTTGACCACCACCGGATGGCCGCGGAGCGCCGCCGAGCTGGCTCTCGAACGCGCTCGGTGCCGCCGGAGACGAGGCGGTCGCCATGCGCGTAGAGCTTGGCCAGCGGCTTCGGCGCCCCGGCGAGCGCCTGCTCGTAGTCCGGCGCCTTCGTCGTCGACGTCCCGCCGCCGGAGCTCCCGCAGGCCGAAAGCCCCAGCGCGACGACGGCCGTCGCCAGGCACAGAGCGCGATTGGGGAGCTTGCTCAGTTCGGTGGAAAACACCGGGTCAGCCCATGAATGGGACCGCGGATGGTTTAATTAGGGCTCGGTCCACGCTTCAACCTGGACCGCGGGGGAACCGCCGACTCGTCAAGAGGGGTCAAACCACGAGCGGGCCAGCGCGCCTCCAGCGAGCTTACATCGCGCCCACCCACGGCCTGTGGGCTGCCGGGCGCGGGATGAACTTCATGAGCGAATCACTCGATGTCGCCGCCGTCAGTGCGGCCGACCTGATCCAAGAGGATCAGCTCGAGCGCGTGCGCGAGTTCACGCGTGAGCCGATCCTGCTCGAGGGCGAGACGATCGCCGACCTCGCTCCCGGGAAGCGCGCGCCGCCGCGCGGTCGATGCGGCGCTCGCCGAGCTCGACGAGGGCCGCGAGACGCCCTCGCCCGAATGGCGGCAGAAGTACTCGTTGCTGCTCGGCCTCGAGCGCCTGCTCTCGGCGGAGCCGGTTCGGCTCGCCAAGGACACCGAGCTCACCGAGCACCAGGTCGACGTCCTCTCGGGAACGCTCGCCGCGCTCACCACGGAGCTCGAGGAGTCCGATCACGAGGACGCGCTCGCAACGGCGCGCGTCCGGCCGGCCGCGAGCGGGAACGGCGAGGCGGCCGCGAACGGGAGGCCGCCGGCAACGGCGCGGTCGAGGCTCGCGGAGGAGGACGAGGTCGTCCCGGAAGAGGAGGAGCCGCTCGACTGGGAGGAGGCGGCCGAGGAGGAGCTCGTCGACGGAGGCGCCCGAGGATCCGGGCGCCGATCGCCGCTTCTGGTTCGAGCACGCGACCGGCTCCGGCAAGACGGTCGCCGCCCTGGGCTTCATCGAGGGCTCGCGAACCGGCGGCGTTCTCATCCTGACCCACCGTCGCAACCTCGTCGATCAGTTCATCGGCGAGATCTCCGACCGCGGCTACAAGGACCGGCTCTCGCCCCCGCTGCTCGGGACCGCGGACCATCCCTACGGCCCGGTCACGGTCGAGACGTACCAGTGGTTCGTCCGCAACTCGAAGCAGATCTCCGACGCCTACGCGATCGTCATCTGCGACGAGGCCCACACCGCGCTGGGCGAGAAGACGAGCGCCTGCATCCGCGCCTGGCCGGAGCCCATCTTCATCGGCATGACCGCCACGGGCGCGCTGATCGCCCGCCACGTCGCCGACCTGTTCCCCACGCAGACCTCGCGGTTCGACCTCGCACAGGCCGCGCGCCGCGGCGTCATCGCCCCGCTGCGCTGCATCCGGATCCCGCCGGGGCCCGGGGTGCGGACGATCGCCAAGGTCCCGCTGCGGCGCGGCGAGGTGGACCAGGACTTCGACCAGGAAGAGCTGGCCGCCCTGCTCGACCAGGAGCCCTTCAACGTCGCGGTCGCCGACCTCTACCGCTCCCGCTTCCGCAAGGTCCCAGGCGTCGTCTACACGGCCGGCGTGCGCCACGCGAACAACGTGGCCGCGTCGTTCCGCGCCGCCGGGATGAACGCCCAGGCGGTCTCCGGCGAGACGCCGAAGCGCGAGCTGGCCGAGATCCTCGCCGCATTCGAGCGCGGCGAGGTGGACGTGCTGTGCAACGCGATGCTGCTCGCGGAGGGCTGGAACTCGCCGCGCGCCACCATCTGCATGCACCTCGCCCCCACCGCGTCGCGGCGCGTCTACCAGCAGCGCGTCGGGCGCGTCACCCGGCGGGCCCCCGAGAAGGAGGCGGGCCTCGTCATCGACTTCGTCCACCCCGCGACGACCAGCGACGAGACCATCGTCACCCTGCACAGCCTGCTCGACCGCGACGTGTACCGCGGCGGCGCGATCGTCGTGGGCCCGGTGCGCCGCGGCCGCGGCCGGCGCGTGCGGGTCGAGCGGCGCGTCGTGCCGGTGTCAGCGGATCCCGAGCGCCGTCTCGCCGTGCTGGAGCGCGAGCTCTGGCGGATCGCGGTGGAGAACCTCAACTACTCCGAGCAGCACGCCTGGGCCGCGCTCGCGGGCGCCCGCGTCACCACCAACAACTGGCGGCGGGCGAAGGCGATGCTCCAGCACGACCAGGCCAAGGAGCTGCGCCGCCGCTTCCTGCTGACCTGCGTGCAGCGCAACCGCAACCACCAGCTTCGCCTGAAGGCGCTGTCGGAGATCGCCGCCCTTCGCGACGCCGAGGCGTTCGACGACTCGCTCGAGGTCGTGGCGACCTGGCCGCGCGAGGAGCGTCGCGCCGGAGCGAAGGTGCTGCTGCAGGCGCTCGCCGAGCGTCGCATCGGCCGCCGCGACCAGGCCCAGGCCTGGGTCTGGCGTCTCGCGGCGATCACCCGCGAGCTCCACGAGGAGTACGCGGTCCAGCGCTGGCCCGAGACCAAGCGGCTGCTCGGCCTCTTCGTCAACTCATCTGGCCGCGCCCACGGCCGCAACGCGCGGCGCATCGTCCACGCCGCCCGCCAGCAGGACCGCCGCCTGGCGATCTCGCTGCTCGCCGCGGCGGTCGCGCATACGCCGGAGGCCGAGGAGGTTCTGCGCGGTGCCCGGATGCGCATGGCCCGCAAGCCCTCGGCCGTCGCCCGGGAGCTGCTTCGCAACTTCCCGCGCTCCGGGGCGGAAGCGGCGTAGGCGCCGGAGCAAGCGTGGCGGAGGGGGCGGTTCAGAGAACGGGGGCGCCAGCGGGCGAGAGAGCGCGAAAAACCGCGGCAATAAGGGCGGCGGCGAGGCCGAGATTGAAGCGTCGGGCGACGAGAGCGCCGGCGAGGCCGCGGGTACCGAAAACGGCCGCGAAGTCCGCCTCCGACTAGTGAGTTTCAAGTCGAGTGCGGCATTCTTTTCTAGATGACCGCAAGATCGCTCATTCGATCGGTCTGAGGCTCAGCGTCACCTCGCCCGAGCCGAGGCTCAGCTGCTCTCCCTCGCCGCTGACCACGACGAGGTTGCCGCGTCGTCGATGCCGTCGGCCACGCCGGCGCCCTCAGCGCTCTCACCACCCGCCCCCACCCAGCCGATCTCGCGTCCGCGTAGCGCATCCCGCTCGCGGAACTCCGCCAGGATCCGATCGCGATCGGCGTCCACCCACTCGTCCAGCTGCGCACAGAGTGCGGCGAGCGCCTCCTCGGTGCCCACGCCGTGACCCACCGAGGCCGCGGGCTGGCGCAGGTCCGCCGGGAACTCCTCCGCGTCGATCGAGACGTTCAGGCCGACGCCGATCACCGCCCACTCCGGCGGCTGGGCCTCGATCAGGATTCCCGCCAGCTTGCGCTCTTCGACCCAGACGTCGTTCGGCCACTTGACCCGGCATTCGAGCGGGGCAAGCGACTCGACGGCCTTGCAGACCGCCAGCGGCGCCGCCAGGGGAAGGAGCGCGTCGCGGGCATCCAGCGGGCGTGAGGATCGCCGAGCACAGGACGGCCTTGCCGGCCGGCGCCGTCCACTGGCGGCCGCGGCGGCCGCGGCCGGCGGTCTGCTCGGCGGCGGTGACGATCGTGCCGCACGGCGCTCCCGCGGCGACGAGCTCGCGGGCCCGCTCGTTGGTGGAGTCGGTGACCCGGTAGTGACGGCGGGGGGCGCCGAAGCGGGCGGGCGCGTCCGCCACCGCTAACCTGCGGGCCGCAGGACGACCTCGGTCCCCGGCTCGAGGCCCAGGTCGCTTGCCGCATCGCCGCGATTCAGCGCAACCGCCAGGCTGCCGTACGAGTTCGTGTAGAGGATCAGCCCGCCGTCGGGGACGTCCGCGAACGTGAGCGTGAAGACCGCGTCGTGGGTCGCGCCGCCGGCCTCGATCGTCAGCTTGTGCCCCAGCCGCAGCCCGGTGTCGGGCAGGTGCCGATCGGCGAGGTCGAGGGCAGCATTGCCGAACCGGTCCAACGACACCACGTGCGCGAGCACCCGATCCGCCTCGATCACCGGCTGCGGCGCCTCGAGACGTACGAGCGAGTCGGGATCGATCGCCTCTCCCGCTTCGCTCAAGCGACGCCCCGCGCGCCAGATGCGCGGCGACCGGCGCGAACACGTCGCGGCCGTGAAAAGTCGCCGAGATCGGCTCGAGCCGAAGGCGCGAGAGCGACACGTCTACGGCCTCGACCGCGCCGCCCAGCTGCTCGATCGCCGGCCACAGCAGACCGTTGTCCGGCGCCGACGAGAACCCGGTCCTCGGTCGCTGTGCGAACCGCCAGGGCTCGCCGTGGGGAGCCGACCCCGGGGTCGACGACCGCCAGGTGAACGCCCGCGGGCGTGTACGGGAGCGCGTTTGCGAGGACCGCCGCTGCCGCGCTCGACCGCGTGGCGCTCGATCCCGTGGGTGAGGTCGATCACCGGCGCATCGGGCGCGATTCGCGCGATCACGGCCCGGCAGACGCCCGCGAACTCGTCGTCGTAGCCGTAGTCGGAGAGGAAGGTGATCGGCCGCGCTCCCACGCCTCTCAATTTACGGCCTGGCGTGCCTCGCGATGCCGGGCGTCGCGCTGGTGGCGAATGACCCTCGCGCGGCTCAGCCCACCGGCGCCGGGCGGCCGATGTGGAAGCCCTGCGCGAAGTCCACGCCGTAGTCGGTGATCAGCTCGAGCGTGGCCGCGTCCTCGATGCCCTCCGCGACGGTGAGGACTCCGAGCTCGCGCGCGATGGCGACGATCCCGCGCAGCATCGCCTGGTCCTCCCGGCTCGACGAGGCGTTGCGGACGAAGCTCGTGTCGATCTTCAGGAAGCGCACGGGCAGCGCGCGCAGGTGCGTCAGCGAACCGAAGCCCGTGCCGAAGTCGTCCAGGGCGAACTGGCAGCCGAGGGCCGTCAGCCGCTCGGCGAAGTCCACCGCCAGGTCCAGCTGCTCTAGGGCGGCCGTCTCCGTGATCTCGAAGACGAGGTTCGCGGGGTTGACCCCCGCTCGGTTGATCCAGCGCTCGAGACTCGCCGTGAACTCGTCGTCGCCGAGCGACACCGCCGACAGGTTGACCTCGGCCCGCCGGCCCTGGCGCGACAGCGCGACGGCGTGAGCGGCCATCCATCGGTCGACGAGGCCGATCAGCCCGCACCGCTCGGCGTCGGGCAGGAAGGCCGCCGGCGCCAGGATGTCGCGGAGCCGCGGCTCGGCGCGCAGCCTCACCAGGAGCTCCTCCTGCACGATCTGGCCGCTGCGGTGGTCGAGGATGGGCTGGCTGTAGGCCAGGAGGTGCTCGTCGGTGAGCACGCCGCGCAGGTGAGTCTCGATCTCCTTCTCGTCGGTGACGTCAAACGCGACCGCGAACCACATCTCCCCGTCGGCGCGAGCGCTCCAGCGCAACCATCGCCAGCCGCCGCCGCGAGCGCGGTACCGATTCTCGAAGTTGACGACCTCGTAGTCGGGGCGCGTCACCTTCGACATCTCCTCGATCGTCCGCTCGCGGTCCGAGGGATGGATGAAGTCGATCAATGGGCGCGACATGAGCTCCTCGCGGGTCCAGCCGAGCGCCCGCTCCCAGCCGCTGTTCAGCGAGGTGAAGTAGCCCTCGGAGTTGACCGTGCAGAGCAGATCACGCTCGATGTGGAACCCGTAGCTTGTCCCGAGCGCTGCTGCCAATCCATTTCCCAGCCATTTGCTCCCTAGTGGCTCCGAGCCCGTCGTGGGCTCCACGGCCGCCACTGAGGCTAGGGCGGCGCGATGCCGGCGTCAACCGGGAACCGTTCGACCGGCCGCGTCCGCGAGGAGCGCCTCCACCAGGCCGTCCGGGTCGTGCGACTCGGCCTCGGCGTCGACGCTGAGGCCCGCCTCGCGAGCCGCCTCGCTCGTGACCGGGCCGATGGAGACGACCCTGGCGCGCTCGGGGAGGTCGCCGCCGAGCGCCGCCACGAAGTTCCGCACCGTCGACGAGCTCGTGAAGGTCACGTAGTCGGCCGACCGGGCGGCTTCGACGGCCTCCGGGTCGGGCTCCTCGGCGACGGTCTCGTACAGGGCGACCACGTCCACCTTCGCCCTCCTTTCGCGCAGCGCCTCCGGAAGCACGTCCCTCGCCTCGGCCGCGCGGGCGACGAGCACCGGCCGGCCGGTCACGTCCACCGCCTCGAGTGACTCCACCAGCGCCTCCGCGACCGAGCGCTCGGGGACGATGTCGGCGCTGATTCCCCGGTGGGCGAGGGCGCGGGCCGTGCCGGGCCCGATCGCGGCGACGGTCGCGTTGGCGAGCGCCCTGGCGTCGAGGCCGGCCCGATCAAGCGCCTCGAACAGCAGTCGCACGCCGTTGGGGCTCGTCAGGCAGACCAGCGCATAGCTGTGGATCGCGCTGACCGCGTCGCGGACCTCGGCCGAGTCGATCCTCGGCACGACGCGAATCGCCGGGCAGCTCGATCACCTCGGCGCCGAGCGCGGCCAGCGTCGCCGCCAGGCCGCTCGCCTGCGCCCGCGCTCGCGTGACCACCACCCGAAGGCCGAACAGCGGGCGCCGCTCGAGCCATCCGATCGTCTCGCGCCGCGCCGCGACCGGGCCGATGAGCACGATTGCCGGCGGAGCGATCCCCGCGTCCGCCACCGCCTCCGGAAGATCGGCCAGCGTCGCCGACACCGTCCGCTGCGCGGGTGTTGTGCCGCGCTCCACGGCGACAGCGGGCTCGTCGCCGTGCCTCCCCGCCGCGATCAGCCGCGCCGCGGCGTCGGGAAGGCGCTTGACGCCCATGTAGAGCACCAGTGTCCCGCGGAAGCGCGCCAGCGCCTCCCAATCGATGCTCGAGCCGTCCTTGGACGGGTCCTCGTGCGCCGCCACGAACGCGACGGCCGATGCATCGTCGCGGTGGGTGACCGGGATTCCGGCGTACGCCGGCGCCGCCACCCCGGCCGTCACTCCGGGAACCACCTCGAACGGAATCCCTGCGGCCGCCAGCGCCTCCGCCTCCTCCCCGCCGCGGCCGAACACGAACGGGTCCCCGCCCTTCAGGCGAACGACGCTGCGTCCCGCGCGGGCGCGCTCGACCATCGTGCTCTCGATCTCGGCCTGCGGGAATCTCCGGCGCCCCCGGGCGCTTGCCCACGTAGACCAGCTCGGCGTCCTCGCGCGCCCCGCGCAGGGCGGCCTCTCGGGATGAGCCGGTCGTGGAGGATGACGTCGGCGCTCGCGACCAGCTCCGCCCCGCGCACGGTCATGAGGCCGGGGTCGCCCGGGCCCGCGCCGACCAGATAGACGACGCCCGGTCGCGCCGCCATCAGGCCGCCGCCTCCGCGCGCTCCAGGATCTCCCGCGCTCCCGCGGCGATCATCCGCTCCGCGAGCGCCTGGCCGAGGGCGGCCGGCTGCTCCCCGTCGCCCGCCACGCGGTCGCGTACCCACTCGGAGCCGTCGGGAAGACCGGCGTAGCCGTGGACGGAGAGCTCGCCGCCGTCCAGGCGGGCGCATATGCCCACCGGCGTCTGGCAGGTGGCGTCAAGCGCAAGGGTCGCCGTCCGCTCGGCGGTCAGCTCCACGAGCGCGTCGTGGTCGGAGATCCGCGCCGCCTCCGCCGCGGAGGCGGCATCGTCGCGGCGGGACTCGATCGCGAGCGATCCCTGGCCGGGCGCCGGCGTCATCTCGTCGAGCCCGAAGGCGAACGCGATCTCCCCCTCGCGCCCCAGCCGCCGCAGTCCCGCGGCCGCGAGGACGATGCCGTCGTACTCCCGGTCGGCGAGCTTTCCGAGCCGGGTGTCGACGTTGCCACGGAGCTCGACCACGTCCAGGTCATCGCGAAGCGCGAGGAGCTGCGACCGCCGCCGCAGGCTCGACGTGCCGATTCGCGCGCCGGCGGGCAGCTCGCCGAGCGACGCGGCCGTCCCGACGTAGGCGTCCCGTGGGTCCTCGCGAGGGGCGACGCCGGCGAGCCGGAGCTCGTCGGGTCGCTGGCCGGGGAGGTCCTTGGCCGAGTGCACGCCGAGGTCGACCTCGCCCGCGATCAGCGCCCGCTCGACGCCGCGGACGAAGCGCTCCTTGTCCCCGGGCTCGGAGTCCGTGGAGCGAACGGCCACGACCTCGGCATCCGGGAGCGCGTCGGCGACGGACTGCGACTGCGCCAGCGCGAGGCGGCTGCCTCGCGTTCCGAGCCTGAGGGCCGGACGGTCGCTCAACTGGCCGGGCGGCCGCGGCGGCGAGCGTCGCCCAGCTGCCGCACCTCGGCATCGGAATCCTGGGCGGGCGCGCTCCGGGGATCGAGCCCGAACAGCTCGCGAAGCGCGTTGACGTAGACGTACGCGTCCTCGTCGCCGGAGGACCGCTTGAGGCGGAGCGTCGGCTCGTGCAGCAGCCGGCTCGCGATCGCCTTCGCCATCGCCTGAAGGCGCGCGCGGTCGGCGTCGCTCAGCGATTCCCAGCGCTGCTCGTTCTCGGCGAGCACGCTGGCGGTGATCTCGTCGGCGCGGGCCCGCAGCGCGGCGATCGTGGGCACGACGTCCTGCGAGCCGAGCCAGCGCTCGAACCTCGCGAGCTCGGCCCGCAGGATGCTCTCGGCCCGCCGCCCCTCCGCCTCGCGGCCCGAGGCGTTTCGCTCGACCTGCGTCTGGAGGTCGTCCATGTCGAAGAGGCCCACCCCGTCAAGCCCCCGGACGTCCGGGTGGACGTCGCGCGGGACGGCGAGGTCGATCAGGAGCAGCTGCCGGCCGCCCCGGGCAGCCATGACCTCGGCCAGCTCCTCGCGCTCGATGACGTGGTGCGGCGAGCTGGTCGAGGCGACGACGATGTCCGCGTTCACCATCTGCTCGGGAAGCTCCTCGAACCGGATCGCCCGCCCGCCGAATCGCTGGGCGAGCCCGATCGCCCTGTCGTAGCGGCGGTTGGCGATGAACGCCGGCTCCACCCCGCGCGCCGCGAGCGCCCGGGCCGTGAGCTCCGCCGTCTCCCCGGCGCCGACCACGAGGACGCGGCGGCTGGCGAGGTCGCCCAGCGCCCGCTGCGCGAGCTCGACGGCGACCGAAGGAACCGAAACGCCCCGCTCGGTGATCCCGGTCTCCGAGCGCGCCCGCTTGCCGGCGGTCAGCGCGCCGCGGAAGAGGCGGTTGAGCATCGGACCGGTCGCGCCCTCCACCAGCGCGAGCTCGTAGGCGCGCTTCACCTGCCCCTGGACCTCGGCCTCGCCGACGATCATCGAGTCGAGCCCGGCCGTGACGCGGAAGAGATGCAGGGCAGCGTCGGCCGAGCGAAGCGAGTAGAGGTGCCCGACGAGCTCGGTTGGCGGGATCCCGGCCTCGCGGGCCAGCACGCCAAGGGCGAGCGCCTCGGCGTCGACCGGGTCGGGGGCGGCCAGGTAGAGCTCGGTGCGGTTGCAGGTCGAGATCGCGACGACCTCCTGCACCGCGGGCGCCTCGACCAGCTCGCGAAGGACCCCGGCCGCGCGGCCCTCGGTGAGCGCGACGCGCTCGCGCAGCTCGAGCGGCGCGGTCTTGTGCGAGACGCCGAGCGCGAGCAGCTCCGTCAAACCATTTCCTCCCGGCTGCTCCGCTCCGCTCGAAGCCAGCCGCGCCTGTTCCCGACGAGCCCTGGGGCTGGTTTCTCGCCCGCTCGCCCTCCGGGGCTCGCTCAACATATTGCCCTCGGCTTCGCCTCGGGCTATTTGATCTGCTCCCGCGTCCGCGCCGGGAGGGTTTGCCCCGGGCTCGGGTTTCTGCTCTGCCACATCCGCCAGCTCGCCCAGCTCGCGGTCGATGCGCGCGAGCTTCGCCGCCATGATCGCGACGTAGATCAGGATCAGGGCCAGGAAGACCACGTACGCCGCGGCGACGTACTTACCGGCTTCGTCGAGGGGGAGGGCGGGCATCAGGACGCAGACGTCGCGCTGGACGGGACTCGCGGGGCGATCCGCGAGGAGGGCTGGGGCGCGTACTCCTCTCCCTCGAGCGCCCTGCGCAGGCGCGAGAGGCTCGCCGAGGCCGACTTCGCGGCGAGCTCGAAGCGCACCAAGGCCACCCACAGGAGCGCCATCCCGGCGAGGCAGACCAGGAACGTCAGGAGCATCGACCCCGGCAGGCCGCCGTTGGCCGTGGCGAACACCCGCGGGTGGACGAGCGACTGGGCCATGCGAACCGCGACGAAGTTCAGGGGGACGAACGCGCCGGCCGTGATCGCGAACACCGACGCGTAGCGGGCCTGGCGGTCACGGTCGTCGATCGCGTAGCGCAGCGGGTAGTAGGTCGCGTAGAGCAGGAAGACGATCAGGAAGCTCACCAGGGTCGGCTCGTCCCAGACCCACCACTTGCCCCACGAGGCCTTGCGCCCAGATCGAACCCGTGATCAGGACGCCCACGCCGAAGATCACCGAGAGGTGGATCGACACGTACGAGCGGACGTCGTAGATCGACCTGCCCGTTCGCAGGTGGGCGATCGCGAAGACCCCGCCGATCACGAAGCCGGCGAGCGAGCACATCGCGAGCGGGACGTGCAGGTAGAAGATCTTCTGGATGAAGCCCTGGTCGGCGTCGAGGGGCGCGTAGAAGAAGACCAGGGCGAAGCCCGCGCACAGGAGGAGGGCGGCGGCGATCGCGGTGTCTCGGAGGCTGGGGACCTTCATGCGAGGGTCGTCGGCGGCGTCGAGTCCACTAATCCTCGAGGAGATAGTCGTAGACGGCGAATCCCACCGCCGCGAAGGTCATATCGTAGAAGGCGAGCACCGCCAGCCACTTCAACACCCCGTCGTATGACGGGCCGCCTGCGGCGAGGAGCTGCTGGGCGGCGCCCGCCGCGGCGATCATCACCGGCACGAGCAGGGGCAGGAGGACCAGCGGGACCAGCAGGTCGCGCGCCCTGGAGTTGGCCGCGATCGACGAGATCAGGACCCCCGTGGCAGCGAGCCCGACGTCGGCCAGCACCAGCACCCCGAGGAGCGGCGGGATGCCGCTCCAGGTGTCGAGAAAGAACAGCGCGAACGCCGGCACCGCGATCACCTCGAGCAGGAGCAGGTAGATCACGAGCGCCGCCGCCTTTGCCCCCAGGAGCGCCGTCCCGTCCACGGGCGCGAGCCTGATCGCGTCGAACCCGCCCTCGTCGCGCTCGGCCACGAACAGCCGGTTGATCGCAAGGATCGCCGCGAAGAGCACGGTCGCCAGCAGGACCCCCGCCGCCAGACCGCCGCTCAGCGACTTGCGGTCGAGCCCGTAGCGGAACAGCACGAACGTGGTCAGCGCGAACAGCGCCATCGCCGGCACCGACTGAAGCGTGCGGAGCTCGACGCGCAGGTCCTTCGCGAGGATCGCGCGCAGCGCGCCGAGGGTGCTGGGGCGCCGGGGCTGGGCGGGCGCGTCGGTCACGGCGACCCTCCGTAGATCGCTCTTGCATCCCCGGCCGACAGCCCACTCGCGGGACCTGCGTAGGCGACCGACCCGCCCGCCCTGAGCGCCAGCACCAGGTCGGCCTGGGCGAGCGCGGCGTCGACGTCGTGGGTGACGACCACCCGGGTGCGGCCGGGCTCGGCCCCGAGCAGCGGCTCGACGATCCCCGCGGCCTCCGGGTCCAGATGAGAGGTCGGCTCGTCCAGGAGGAGAAGCTCGGGCTCGTGGAGGAGGGCGCGGCAGACGGCGAGCCTCTGCAACATGCCCGCCGAGAGGTTTCGAACCAGCTCGCTCGCCCGGCGTGACATCCGCACGGCGTCCAGCAGCCGGCCGACTCGTTCGACGCCCTCATCCGGCAGCCCGTGGAGCCGCGCCTGGAAGCGCAGGTTCTCCGCACACGTGAGGTCGCGGTAGAGCAACGGCTCATGGGCCAGGTACCCGATGCGGCCCCGAACGCGCCAGGCGTCGCGCGGGAGGCCGACGCCGAGCACGGAAACCTCCCCGGCCGTGGGGCGCAGCAGCGTCGCGAGGATCCGCAGCAGCGTCGTCTTGCCGGCGCCGTTCGGGCCGAGCACCGACAGCGTGGCGCCGGTCGGAACGACGATCGAGACGTCCTTGAGCACAGCGCGCTCGCCGAACTCGCGCCACAGGCCGCTAAGCTCGACTGCGGCGCGCGACCCCGGCGCCGTGGCGGGATCGTCGCGTCGCTGGACAGAGGTTGCTTCCGGCATCAGGGTGCGATTGTCCCAGTCGGGGACCGGGCCGCTTGCAGGGAGCGTTGAACGGATTCACGAGGGAGTTGAGATGAGGCGGTATCTACTGATCGGCGCGGCGGCGCTGCTCGCCATTCCGGCGCTCGCGTTTGGCCGTGCGACCACGGCGGTGACGGTCGCGCCCAACGACTCGCTCACTTTCGGCCCGAAGACCGTGACCAAGAACGTAGGCGCAGGCGCCATCCACTGGCAGTGGGGCACGAGCGGGACCACGATCGCCGCCCACAACGTCCGCCAGGACGACAAGCTCTTCTACTCGGGCAGGCTGACCAACTCCAAGCCGGCTGGCTACACGATCACCCCGTCGGCCGGCTCGTTCCACTACTACTGCGAGCTCCACGGCAGCCGAAGCGGCGGCATGGCCGGCACGATCAAGATCAAGCCGACCATCTACAACCAGACGACGAGCTCCTTCGGGGTTCGGTGGTCGCCCGGGACGACCCAGACCGGCAACGCCTTCGACGTGCGCTACCGCGTGGACGGCGGCGCGTGGAAGACCTGGAAGAGCCACGTGACCGCCGCGAAGGCCGTCTTCGGCGCCAACAGCAAGCCGGTCCGCGTCAAGCCGAAGCACACCTACGAAATCCAGGCCCGCTCCGAGAAGAGCTCGAACCTCTCCAAGCGGAGCGGCTGGTCGCCCTCGGCGCGGGTTCAGACCTAGAGCGCCGGTCGGCCCCTACCGATCCTTGCGCAGCGTGCGGGCGGTGACCTGCATCAGCGGAATGCCGCCCTCGCGGAGCGCCTTGGCGCGCTGGCCGTTACGTCCGTAGAGCAGCCCGGCGGTGGCCTTCACGGCCTGACCCAGGGTCCGGTCATACGGCTGCCACCAGAAGTCGCGCGTCCGCCCGGGCTCCCAGGCGACGAGCTTGATGTCCACGCACTCGTAGAACCCGAACTTCGAGTGCGAGCGCCCGAGGCCGGAGTCCTTGACGCCCCCCCACGAGCACTGGCAGGCGGCGTGCGTGTACGAGTGGTCGTTGATCCACACCATGCCCGACTCGATCCGGCTCGCCATGCGTTCGCCCTTGGCTCGGTCCTTTGTCCAGACGGAGGCTCCGAGGCCGAACCTCGAGTCGTTCGCGCGCCGGAGCGCCTCCTCTTCGGAGTCGACGACGATGATCGGCACCACCGGGCCGAAGATCTCCTCCTTCATGATCCGCATCTCGTCCTCGACACCGGAGAGGACGGTGGGCGCGATGAACTTGCCGGTGAAGCCCGGGACCTCCCGCGGCCCGCCGGCCACGCGATCCGCGCCGCTTGACATCGCGTGGTCCACCAGCTCGTTGACGAGCCCGTACTGGTCCTCGGAGACCATCGGGCCGATCTCGGTCTCCCATTCCGTCGGGTCCCCCACCGACAGCTCGCTGGCCCGGCGCGTGACGCCCTCGATGAACCGGTCGGCGACCTCCTTGACGACGTAGGTGCGCTCGATCCCCGAGCAGGTCTGGCCGGCGTTGGCGAAGCCGCCCCACACGCAGCCCGAGATCGCGTTCGGAAGGTCGGCGTCGGCGCAGACGATCTGCGGGTCCTTGCCGCCCAGCTCGAGCACCGAGCCCTTGAGCCGCTGCGCGCACAGCTCGCCCACCTTCCGTCCGACCTCGACCGAGCCGGTGAAGAAGATCTTTCGCGCCGACGACTCGCAGAGCGACGAGCCGATCGCGCCGCCACCGTGGACGACGCGCACGAGCCCTTCGGGCACGCCGGCCTTCTCGAACGTCTCGCGGATCCGCTCGCCGAGCAGTGGCGTTAGGCTCGCGGGCTTCAGCACCACACCGTTACCGGCCATCAGCGCCATCGCGACCTCGTCGAATGGGATCGACCAGGGGTAGTTCCAGGGAGCGATCACGCCCACGACGCCCATCGGCTGGTAGGAAAACTTCGCCTGCTTGGTGAAGAAGAGCGCCTGGCCCATCCGCACGGGCTCGTCGGCGAGGATCTTCTGGCCCGCGCTGGCGCACCAGCGGAGCACGTCGATGGTGGGAACGACCTCCATCGTGTAGCTCTCGGTGATCGGCTTGCCCTGCTCGCGGGTGAGGAGCTCGGCGACCTCGTCGACCTCCTCGACGAGAACGTCCGCTGCCTTGCGTAGGTAGCGAGCCCTGTCGGCGAGGGTGAGCTGTGCCCAAAACGGCTGGACCTCGCCGACGTCGTCGACAACCCCCTGCACCTCGTCGGGCTTGATCGTCTCGACGGTTCCGATCAGCTCCCCGGTAGCCGGGTTGAAGGACTCGAGCTGCCCCATCGGCTGCATTCTATGAGCCGACAACAGCACCGGGCGTCGAGGCCGAACTCTTGCTCGCCTGCACTGGATGGATTAGTGTCGCTCTAACTCAAATGAGGGAGGCGGCATGTTGAAGTGGCCAGGGATCGGCGGAGTAGCTTCGCTGATGTTGCTCGCAGCCGCCCACGGGGCTCACGCCGCACAGCGCCCACCAACACCGCTGCAGGCCCTCGTCAAGTCGATCGGCGGCGACCCGGCGCGGGCGGACAGCCACCGCTACGCGTACCTGCGCAAGCTCGACAGCCGCGTTCAGGATCTGGCAGCTGGTAGGAGTGCCACCGCCGGGCCGCTTTCCCCCGTCAACCCGAGGGTCACACACGGCCGGCGGGCGCACGTCGACGTGTACGTGAACGGCAACATCACAGCCGCGGCACAGCGGCTGCGCGCGCTCGGGATGCGGATCTCGGCCGTCAGCCGCCGCGCACCCGAGCGCATGGTGGAGGGATACATGCCGCTCGACGCCGCGACCAAGGTCGCCCGCCTCGGGCGGACCAGGGCCGTGTTGTCCGTCATCGGCGGCGGGACGGACACCGGCAGCGTGACCTCGCAGGGTGACGCCTCGCACCGCGGCCCACAGGCGCGGGCGCTGGGGCCGACGGGCGCCGGTGTGAAGGTCGGCGTGATGTCCGATTCCATCAACGACGTGGGTGGAGGCATCGCCGGTTCCCAGACCACCGGGGATCTGCCCGCGAACGTCACGGATCTCGGCGACGCCGCGGGTGGCTCGGACGAGGGGCGCGCGATGGCTGAGATCGTCTATGACGAGGCGCCGGGAATCACGCAGATGGTCTTCGATACGGGCACCACGGGCGCCGCTAACAAGGCGGCGAACATCGCCGCGCTCGTCAGCAACGGAGCCAAGGTGATCGTCGACGACACCTTCTACCTCGGCGAGCCGTTCTATCAGGACGGAACGGTGTCGCAGGCGGTCGACCAGGCGGTCTCGAATGGCACCGCTTACATCGCCTCGGCCGGCAACCGCGCACGCCAGAGCTGGGAGGGAACGTTCACGCCATCCGGAAACCTGAACGACTTCGGCGGTGGCGACACCCGTCAGGCCGTGGTCGATCTGCCGGCGCACCGTTCCATGACCCTGGGGCTCCAATGGGACGAGCCGTGGGGAAGCGCCTCGACGAATTTCGACGTCAATGTCTACGCGAACAACTCGTTTGCCTTCTCGTGCAGCTCGAACACCGGGTTCCCGGTCGAGATGTGCGGTGTTGCCAACAACGGAAGCTCCGCGGCCGAGGTCGAGATCGAGATCGCCCGCCAGGGCGGCACCGGCACGCCGCGGATGAAGTACATCGTCGCCGACAACTTCGGCCCGTTCACGATCAAGGAGCACGCCACGAACTCCAGCGCCATCGATCCGGACGCGGCCGCCGCAAAGGGCTCGCTGGCCGCCGCCGCGGTCTGCTGGTCGACCATCCTCAGCAACTGCTTCGGAGCAGCTGGTCTGCAAACGCCCGAGAGCTTCAGCTCGCGGGGCCCGGTCGTGCGGACCCGTGACAAGCTCGGCAACCCGCTGCCTTCCCCTGAGATCCGCCAGAAGCCGAACGTCGCGGGCGCGGATGGAGTCTCGACCGATCTCTCGCCATCGAGCGGCCTGAACCCGTTCTTCGGCACGAGCGCCGCCGCCCCCAGCGTCGGCGGCATCGCCGCGCTCGCGCTGTCGGCGAGACCGACGATGACCGTCCCCCAGCTGTACTCGGTCCTCACCGATCCCGCGGTCTCACTCGACTGCACCTCGGCCCCCGGCGATCCCGACACCGACTGCGGATCAGGGTTCCTGCAGGCGGACAAGGTGGTCGGTGCTCCGACGACGCCCCAGACGACGATCGATTCCGGTGCGGCGGGAACGACGAATGATCCCACCCCAACCTTCAGCTTCCACTCATCGCAGTCCGGGTCGACGTTCCGCTGCAAGGTCGACTCGGGCGCTTATGCGAACTGCACCTCGCCGAAGACGCTCGCACACCTGGCCGACGGCTTCCATATGTTCCACGTGCAAGCGATGAAGAATGGGCTGAGCGATCCCACGCCCGCGACTCGCTCGTTCACGATCAAGACCGCGTCGGTGAGCGTCTCGGGATCATCGCTGGCGGTGACGGCCGCGCCCGGAGCCACGGACAACCTCCAAATGACGCGCCCCAGCCCCTCGACGATCCGGGTTACCGATTCGCCGAACGGCTCCTACACGGGATCCGGGATTCACACCGGCTCCGGATGTACCCGGAGCGGCGACTACATCGCCAACTGCAGCGCGTCCGGCATCACGCTGATCCACGTGGCCTCGGGCGACAACCGCGACAGGGTCGTGAACTCGACGACCGTCAAGAGCTCGCTGAACGGCGGAGCGGGCCCCGACAACCTGGTCGGCGGCGGGGCAAGCGACACGATCGCTGGCGGCACCGGCGCCGACGCGATGAAGGGCATGAACGGCAACGACTCGCTCCTGGCTCGCGATCTCACCTCCGATACTTCGATCAACTGCGACGGAGGCACGACGCCGGGGACCAAGGACGCCGCCGATATGGACCTTCTGCCGAAGGACTCAGCCGTTACCGGCTGCGAGACGAAGCACCGCCACTGAGCAGCGGTAAGAATCCGGGCCGTGGCGGCCCTTCTCGAGCGCCTCGGCGTGGAGCTCCCGGTCGTGCAGGCGGGCATGGGCGGCGGGCTCGCCGGCCCCGAGCTCGCCGCGGCCGTCTCGGAGGCGGGAGGGCTGGGCACGATCGGCATGCTGGGCCCCGCGCCGCTCGATGCCGATCTCGCAACCGCAAGGCGCCTGACCGCCAAGCCCATCGCGGTTAACCTGCTGCTGCCGTTCGCGCGCCCGGGGGACTGGGAGGCCGCCCGCAGGGCCGACGCGGTCGTCACGTTCTGGGGCGCCCCGGAGCGCCGGGTGCCCGGAGTGTGGATCCACCAGTGCGGCTCGGTCGAGGAGGGACGCGTGGCCCAAGCGGCCGGCGCCGACGGCGTCATCGCACAGGGCTGGGAGGCGGGAGGGCACGTGCGCGGCACCACCGTCGCTGCCGAGCTCCTCGAACGGCTCCGCGCCGGCCTGGGCGATACGCCGGTGCTTTCGGCGGGCGGCATCGCCACCGCGGCGGATGCACGCTCGCGCCTGGAGGCCGGTGCGGAGGCGGTGGTCGCGGGCACGCGCTTCTTGATGAGCTCCGAGAGCGGTGCCCATCCCGAGTACAAGCGGCGACTCATCGACGCGCGGCAGACGCTGTTGACCGAGCTCTTCGGCGCGGGCTGGCCCGCGCCCGCACCGCGTGATCCCGAACGCGGCCACCCGGCGCTGGCTGCGGGGGGACGTCCGTGGCCCGGCGTGGCTTCGCGCGGCCAATCGCATCACGGCGCCGGTGCTCTCGCGGGTCCCGCCCACCATCCAGGCGCGTATGGCGACCAGCCAGAGCACGAGTGTTCCCCTCTTCGGCCCAGCGGCCGCCACCGCCGGGGGTCACGACAACCTCGTCGAGGCCGGCCCGCTCTACGCCGGCGAGTGCGTCGCGCGCATCGAGGACATCCGCCCGGCGGCCGAGCTGACCCGCGAGCTCGCCGGCTAGCCCTGCCTCCCCAGCGCCCGCCGGAGCTCCTCCAGGCGGCGGGAGAGCTCCGCCTCGAAGCCGCGGTCGGTCGGCTCGAAGAAGCGCTCCCCCTCCAGGCCCTCCGGGATCACCGGCTGGCCGGCGACGCCTCCTGGCTCGTCGTGCGGATAGACGTAGCCCACGCCGCGCCCGAGCTTCCGCGCGCCGGGGTAGTGGGCGTCGCGGAGGTAGGGCGGTGGCGGCTGCGCGCCGTGCTCGCGCACGTGGGCGCTCGCACGCTGGATCCCGCGGTAGGAGGCGTTGGACTTGGGGGCGAGGGCGAGGTAGGTCGCGGCCTGCGCGAGGTTGAGCTGGCATTCGGGCAGGCCGACGCGGTCCACCGCAGCCGCGGCGGCGGTGGCGACCACCAGCGCCTGCGGGTCCGCATTGCCGATGTCCTCGGAGGCGAGGATCACCATCCGCCTGGCGATGAACCGCGGGTCCTCGCCGCCCTCGAGCATCACCGCCAGGTAGTAGAGGGACGCGTCCGGGTCCGACGCGCGGGTGGCCTTGATCCAGGCCGAGATGTAGTCGTAGTGGCGGTCGCCCTCGCGGTCGTACGTCAGCGCCTTGCGTTGCAGCGCCTCCTCCGCGGTGTCGAGATCGACGGAGTGCCCGCGCCGCGCGGGCCGTCTCGACCGCCCGCTCGAGGGCCGACAGCGCGACCCGCGCGTCGCCGTCCGCGCGCCCGGCCAGGAGCTCCAGCGCCTCGTCTTCGACCGCGGGCGGATCAGCCAGCCCGCGCTCGGGATCGGCGAGCGCGCGATCGAGCAGGCGCCGGATCTCGTCCGGCCCCAGGGAGCGCAGCTCGTAGATCTGCGCCCTCGAGAGCAGGGCCGAGTTGACCTCGAAGTAGGGGTTCTCGGTGGTGGCGCCGATCAGGGTCAGGAGCCCCTCCTCGACCGCGGGGAGCAGGGCGTCCTGCTGGGCCTTGTTGAAGCGGTGGATCTCGTCCAGGAAGAAGATCGTGGGCTGCCCGCCCGCCCGGCGGCGCTCCTCCGCGCGCTCGATGACCGCCCGCACCTCCGCGCGGCCCGGCGTTCACCGCCGACTCCTCCTCGAACGCGCCCCGAGCCGCCGCGGCGATGATGCGTGCCAGCGTCGTCTTCCCGGACCCGGGCGGCCCGTAGAAGATCGCCGAGTGAGGCTCCCGGGTCTCGACCGCCACGCGGAGGGGCGATCCCTCGGCCAGCAGGTGCTCCTGGCCGACGAGCTCGTCCAGGGACCCGGGCCGCAGGCGAACCGGCAGCGGCGCTTCGACCGGCGGCACGCTGGTGCGCTGCCGCGGCTCCGCCCCGGTGTCGAACAGCCGCTCCACGAATCCAGTATGACCCGGAGTCCGACGCCTTCGAGCGGCGAGGCCTTCGCCGCACTAACCTCCGGCACGTGGAGAGAGAGGGCGCAGTCGCGACCGCCGAGGGCTCCGAGGCCGTCGACCTGCTGCAGCGGCTGCTGCGGATCAATACTGTCAACCCGCCCGGCAACGAGCAGCCGGCGCAGGAGCTGCTCGCTGACACGCTGACCGACGCCGGGTTCGAGTGCGAGTTCCTGGCCGCGGAGGAGGGACGGCCCAACCTCGTGGCACGCCTGCGTGGGGAGAGCCCCGGGCCCACGCTGTGCCTGCTCGGCCACGTCGACACCGTTCCAGCGGAGCGGTCGGAGTGGAGCTTCGACCCGTGGGCCGGGGACGTGGTGGACGGCGAGATCCGGGGCCGCGGCGCGCAGGACATGAAGGATCAGGTCGCCGCCGAGGTGGGCGCGGCGGCGACGCTGGGGCGCGAGGGCTGGAGGCCGCCGTCCGGCGAGCTCCTTGTGGTGGCGACGGCCGACGAGGAGATGGGCGCGACTGCCGGCGCCCAATGGCTCTGCCGCGAGCACCCCGACCGCGTCCGCTGCGACTACGTGCTGAACGAGGGCGGGGGCGTTGCCTTCGAGCTCGACGGGCGGCGCTTCTACACGCTGTGCGTCGGCGAGAAGGGCGTGTTCCGCTTCCTGGTGCGGACCCACGGCCGCGCCGGCCACGCGTCGACGCCCGCCCTCGGCGACAACGCGCTGCTGAAGCTGGCGCCGCTGCTGGAGCGCCTGCGCTCCCAGCCGCCGGTCGCCAAGACGCCGGAGGCGATCGAGTTCGCCTCCGCGCTGTGCCGCGAGGACATCGCCGCCAACCCGGACCAGCTCGACGACGCGGTCGCGCGGCTGCGAGCAGAGGCGCCCGAGATGGTCGCGTACCTGGTCGACCCCATGCTCGGGGTGACCCTCGTCCCGACCAGGGCCCGGGCGTCGGAGAAGGACAACGTCATCCCGTCGATGGCGGAGACCCTGGTCGACTGCCGCGTCCCGCCCGGCATGGAGGAGCCAGAGGTCCGCGCCCAGGCCGAGGCGATTTTCGGCGCGCAACGGTTACTCGTTGGAATTCGTCGAGCACGTCGTCGGCAATCGCTCGCCCTCGCACTCGCGGCTCCGCGACCTGATCGAGGCGTGGCTGGGTGACAACGACCCCGGCGCGACCCTCGTCCCGATCGTCATGGCCGGTTTCAGCGACAGCCACTGGTTCCGCAAGGCGTTCGACGCCGCGACCGTCTACGGCTTCTGCCCGCAACGCGAGCTCTCGCTGCTCGAGGCGGCGCCGCTCGTCCACAGCGCCGACGAGCGGGCGGCCGTCTCCGATATCGAGTTCGCCGCTCGGTTCTATCGCGACACGATCCAGCGGGTGCTGGAGTGAGCGGCTCTCCGAACGGCGCGTCCACTGAGCGCGTCGTCGACGCGCCCGGCAACGGCGGCCCTCCGAAGCCGCCGCTGCGGCTCGGCGGGATGGCGCTCCGCAACGGGCTCCTGATCCACGGCCCGACTGCGTGGGCGGCGGCGGCCCGCACCCCCGGCGGCACGATCGAGGTCGCCTCGGGGCCCAAGCCGATCGTTCGCGCGCGGGCCGCTGGCGGCGGTGCCGCTCCTGCGCGGCCCGCTGCGACTCGCCGAGGCGTTCGCCGTGATCCCGATCGCCAGGCGCAGCCTGCCGTCAGCCCGCCTGCCGATCGAGGACTCGCGGGTTCTGGCGATCGGCCTCAGCACGGCGATGCTCTCAAGCGCGATTCGCCGCCTCGGCCCCTCGACGGTGGCGCGGGAGGCCCTGATCGCAGCCCTGGGCGTGCTGCCCGCGGCGACCGCCCTGCGCGATCGCGACCTGGCCGCCTACCACGGGGTCGAGCACAAGGCGATCGGCGCGTATGAGCGCGGGAGCTTCGACCCGTCCGACGCGCCCAAGGAGCATGAGCGCTGCGGCTCCAACCTGGTTCTCCCGTTGCTCGTCCTGTCGGTGGCGGGACAGCTGTTGGTGGAGCGGCTCGTCCGGAACCCGGGCCCGACGGCGCGAGGACTGGCCGGATTGGCCAGCGTCTCGGCGGCGGTCGAGCTGTTCGCCTATGCCGAGCGCTCGCCGGATTCCCCACTTGGCCGCGGGATTCACGCTGCCGGGCACGAGATCCAGCGGGTTCTCTCGACGGCGGAGCCGACGGCGGACCAGCTCGAGGTCGGGTCGGCCGCCCTGCAGGAGATTCTCAGCGCCGAGGCGAGCGACACGTCGCGTTCAGCCACGGCCTGAGCCCGCCGATACCAGCGGCAAGACGATCGCCTACACGCTGAACTGCCCCAGGAGACCGCCGGCGGCCCTCGTGACCAAGCCCCCCCGAGCCCGAGCCGGACCAGCCCCGGCCCGGGGCGCGCATTTCGCTCCGTCTGCGTATTGGCCTCCTTCTACATGCCCGTTGTCTTCTTCTCCTTTCGTCGACCGAGCGCGCCGCGAGCCTCCATCTGCGATCTCAGGCGAGCCCATAGACTCACGCGCGGTGTTCGGACTGATCGACCACGTCGGCCTGGCCGTGTCGGACCTCGACCGCGCGATCGCGCTGTACGAGGGGACGTTCGGCATGCCCCTCGTCCACCGCGAGATCGTCGAGGAGCAGGGCGTCGAGGCGGTGCTGCTGGACGTCGGTGATGGCCACGTCGAGCTGCTCTCGCCGCTCGGCCTCGAGACGGTGGTCGGGAAGTTCATCGAGAAGCGCGGCGAGGGCCTGCACCACGTCGCCTACCGGGTAGACGACATCGACGCGACGCTGGCCCAGCTCAAGGACGCCGGCGTCGCGCTCATCGACTCCGAGGCGCGGATCGGGATCCGCGGCAGCCGGGTCGCGTTCGTTCACCCGAAGTCGACGGGCAGCGTGCTCACGGAGCTCGTGGAGCCTGCGGGAGACCACGGATAGGAGGCGAGATGCCGGAGATGAAGCGGATCGAGGTGGGCTTCGCGGGCGGGCAGGTGATGTCCGCGCGCGTGACCAACGACGCACTGAAGACACTGACCGACGCCGTGCAGCGCGGGCATGGCTGGCACGACCTCGAAGCGGAGGACGGGCCGGTCACGCTCAACACCGAGAAGGTCGTCTTCGTCCGCACGGCCGCCGCCGCTCACTCGATCGGCTTTTCCGACAAGTGAGGAAGCTCTTGGCCGGTGCGGCGCTCGTCGTCGTCGGCGTGGCGCTCTGGTGGCGAAAGAACCCATCGGCCTGTCCCTACAGCCAGCGGTTCTGGGTCCAGGCACCGCATCCCGGGATCACGCGTGACCGGCTGCGGGAGATCCTCGAGCCGACCGCGGGCGAGCGGGTGCTGGAGATCGGCCCGGGGACCGGCTACTACACCCTCGACCTGGCCGACTGGGTCGGACACGAGGGATCGATCGAGATCTTCGACCTCCAGCAGGAGATGCTCGACCACACGATCCGGCGCGCGCGGGAGCAAGGGCTCTGGAACGTCAACCCGACCCAGGGCGACGCGCAGGAGCTGCCGTACGAAGACGACTCGTTCGACGCCGCGATCCTGGTCACCGTGCTGGGCGAGATCCCCGACCAGGAGGCGGCGCTTCGCCAGATCGCCAGGGTGCTGCGACCCGGCGGCCGCCTGGTCGTGGGCGAGCTCTTCGGCGACCCGCACATGGTCACGACGGGGTCGCTGAAGGCGAGCGCGGAAGCGGCCGGGCTGCGGTTCGCCGGCCGGGTGGGCTCCGCGCTCGCCTACTTCGCCCGCTTCGAGGCCTGACTAGAGTGCTGACCAGCGACACCGCGCCGCATCCGAAGGGAGACATGAGTTGTCCGGTTACGCCGTAAAGAAGATCGACGACATGGAGGGCATCTACCGGGGCGGCTTCAAGCTCGCCAGGGCCGAGCTGGGCGTCACCTCGTTCGGCATCGCCGTGATCGACATCCCGGCCGGCTACGACGGCCACCCGGAGCACGACCACTCCGAGGACGGTCAGGAGGAGGTCTATCTGGCGCTCCGCGGCTCCGGTGAAATCGAGATCGAGGGCGAGCGCCATCCGCTCGACCAGGACACGATGGTGCGAGTGAGCGCCGGCACGAAGCGCAAGCTCTGGCCCGGCGACGACGGGCATCCGCGTTCTGGCCCTCGGCGCCATCCCCGGCAAGCCGTACGAGGTGTCGGAGTTCACGGAGCTCGGAACTCCAGACCCGATGGACCAGGCAAGCGACTGAGCGCTCAGGCGGCGAGAGCGCTCCACAGGCGCTCCTCGGCCTCCAGCACGGCCGCGGCTTCATCGGCGACGGCCGCCCACAACGCGGGTCCGGCTGCTCGGGCTCGCTGGCGGCCTGCGCCGCGGAGGCGAGCGAGGTCCAGGATGCGGCCGCGGCCGCGGCGAGAGCGCTCTCCTCGTATCCGGCCTCCTCGAGGAAGCGCGAGTACATGAGCCGGAAGTTGCCGCCCCCGGTTCCCCGGCGCTCGATCACCTGGTAGAGGAAGCGGGCGCACCAGCGCCAGTCCTCGGCCGCCTCGGGCCATCCGCCCACCTCGGCGGCGAAGCGGCGCAGGGCCGGGAGTCCCTGGAAGTCCCCGAGCTCCGGCTCGAGCATGCCGCGCGGCGCAGCGGGCGATCGCGGCCGGCGCGGCGGCGGTCAGATCGGCGACCTCCGCGCTCCCGTCGAGAGTGAACATGTGGCCCTCGAGGGGAAACACCGGGTGATCGCCGTGGCGCGCCTGCCTCAGGCCCTCCAGGCGGGTGGTCTGGAGCTCCTCGAATCCCGTGTCCGACAGGTAGGCGACCTCGGCGTCGTAGCCGGCGAGGACGACGGCGTGCCCGGGAAAGTGCGCCGAGGTCCCGTAGTGGTCGAGGTAGTAGAGGTCGGTGATGAGGATCGCGGGCCGGCCGTCGTCCACCGCGCCGCGGGCGGCGTCCCACGCCGCGTCCGGGTCGTCGAACGTCGCGAGCCGAGAGCGGCGCCCCGGTGAGCTCGACGAACTGCTCCTCGAGCCGCCCGGTGCGGCCGTTGGTGAAGCGCGAGGGAGAGGAGCCCTCGAGGACGACGTAGTAGAAGCTCACTCCGGCGCCCAGGCCGAGCGCCATCTCCTCGGACATCTCCAGCCCGCCGAAACGCGAGCAGGTTCCGCAGCGCCGTCGAGCCGCAGTGGTTGCCGGGGATGTGCCGGTATCCCGGCACCATCCGGGCTGTCGGTGGCCGCCATCGGTCGGATTCTCTCGGATCGGCGCGGCGTGCGCCCCTATCCTCACGCCGGTGAGGAAGCGTCTCGAGAAGGCTCGACCGGAGCGCGCTGCGCGCCATGCGAACTCGCGGCCACTGCACCGCGCGCCGAGCGCGCGATGCAGGCGCCTCGGGATGGCGGGCGAGTGGGGCGCCGTGTGGGTCGCGATCGGGCTGGCCGGGGCCCTCCTCGACGGTGAGCGGCGCGCGCGCTGGCTTCGCGCCGTTCCAGTCGCGCCCGCCGCGGTGGGACTGAACTACGTGGTGAAGATCGCGGTGCGGCGAGATCGGCCGCGCCTGCGGCGGCTTCCCCCGCTGGCGAGCGCTCCCAGCGAGCTCTCGTTCCCGTCCGCGCACGCCACCGCGTCGCTCGCGGCCGCGACCGCCATGGGCAGGGTGCGCCCGAGAGCCCGCGTGCCCCTCTATGCGCTCGCGGGCGCCATGTGCCTGACGCGGCCCTATCTGGGCATGCACTATCCGTCCGACGTCCTCGCCGGCGCGGCCCTCGGCGTCGCGATCGGCGCCGCGCTGGCCCGGGCCTGCGCGGGCCGTGGGACCGAGGACCGCATGATCGACCTCGTGGTCGATGCGGCCCGTGCGCAGCGGCGAGGGCGGCGGCGGGTCCGGGGCCCAACGGCGACCGGCCGCAGATCCGCGGTCCCGACCGGCCCGGACCCGCAGGCCCAGTGAGGATCGGCATCGTCGGCCTGCCGAACGCGGGCAAGATCGACCCTGTTCAACGCCCTGACGCGGGGCGGCGCGCAGGTCGGCAACTACCCGTTCACGACGATCGAGCCGAACGTGGCCGTGGCCCCCGTCCCCGATCCGCGCCTGGGCGAGATCGCGCGCGTGGTCGGCTCGAGCGAGGAGGTGCCGGAGACGATCAACTTCGCGCGACATCGCGGGCCTGGTCAAGGGGCGCGTCGGAGGGCGAGGGCCTCGGCAACCAGTTCCTGGGCGCGATCCGCGAGACCGACGCCATCTGCCATGTGGTCCGATGCCACAGCGACGAGAACGTCGTCCACCCCGATGGCAGCGTCGATCCGGTTCGCGACATCGAGACGATCGAGACCGAACTCCTGCTCGCCGACCTCGAGCAGGCGACCGCGGCGCCTCGAACGGGTGGAGAAGCAGGCGAAGCGCGGCGATCCCGAGGTCATCGCCGAGGCCGAATGGCTGCGCGAGGTGGTCGCCGCCCTTGGCGAGGGCCGCACCGTGCGGACGGTGCCGGCCGAGGGAAGGGCCACAGGACGCACCGAGGCGGCTCCACGCGCTGACCAGCAAGCCCGTCCTCTACGCCGCCAACGTCGCCGAGGCGGATGCCGGGGGTGACGTTCCGGCCGCGGTCGCCGAACACGCCAAGTCCGTCGGCGCCGAGGCCGTGGCCCTGTCGGCGCGGATCGAAAACGAGCTCGCTGAGCTCGGCACCGACGAGGCGGCGGAGATGCGCTCCGAGTATGGGCTCCACGAATCGGGACTCGAGCGCCTCACCCTCGCCGCCTACTCCCTGCTCGGCCTGATCACCTTCTACACCGCCGACACCGACAAGGAGGCCATGGCGCGCTCGCTCAGGCGCGGCTCGTCGGCCCTCGAGGCGGCTGCGGTCGTCCACACCGAGATCGCCGACGCGTTCGTCAAGGCCGAGGTCGTCGGCTCCGACGATCTGATCGCCAGCGGTGGCTACGCCGGCGCCCGCGAGCGGGGCCTGATGCGGATCGAGGGCCGCGACTACGTCGTGCGCGACGGCGACGTGATCACGATCCGCAACTGACGAACGCCGCCAGCCAAGTTTGTTAGCCTTTTGCCCGCTCTTCAGTGAGCAAGCCTTAGCAATGCCGAGTCCCGGTGCGTGCACGCCCGGGAGCGGGGGAACCAAACGGGGCGTGTGCCCCAGGGGCGAATCGGCGATCCGGCCGTAGCGCAGCTCTTTCAGCGCGAGCCCGACAGCTAACTCCGTAGGCCCGAGAAAGAGGAGGCTTTCGAGTTGAGCCGCAAGACCGAGTGGAACGCGCCCGGCCGCTGCCCGGCGTAGAGGAACGATCGCGGTCGCGTCCGTGGCCGCCGCGATGGCGGCGACCGCGCGGGTTGGCGTTTGCCCAGGACTCCACGACCACTACGACCGACGGGACGTCCGCCAGGGCACCACGACCGCGACGGATGTCACGACCCCGAAGAGCGGCGGCGGCACCTCCACATCCGGAGGCGGCGGCAAGTCCGGCGGCTCCTCCGTGCGCCTCAAGGCGGAGTCCGCGGCCCCGGGCAAGGTGTTCTTCTACGGCAAGAGCCGCGGCGACCTACCGGTACACGATCAGCGGCGACCGGCCTCGGAACATGAAGATCCAGGCTGGTCAACCGCAGGAACTGGCGCGTGGTCAAGGTCTGGCGAAAGGACAACCTCGAGCCCGGGAGCCACAAGGTGACCTGGTCTGGCAACAACCGCCACGGCGAGTCCGCGAAGAAGGGCGACCTATCTCTTCCGGATCCGGACCAAGCACGGCGCCGACGTGGATCGCAGCCGCACGAAGGGCGACGACCGCTCCGTGAAGTTCTTCCCCGAGAAGTTCCCGGTCCGCGCGAAGCACTCCTACGGCGATGGCTACGGCGCCCCGCGCGCGGGGCACGTCCATCAAGGGCCAGGACATCCTCGCCAAGTGCGGGAAGCCGATCGTCGCGGCCCGCGGTGGCCGGGTCCCGTACAGCGGCTACCAGGCCGGCGGCGCCGGCTACTACCTGGTCGTCGACGGCAAGTCGACGGGGCACGACTACGTGTACATGCACCTCAAACGCGGGCGAGCGCGCGAAGCAGGGCCAGCGCGTGCGCACCGGCGAGCAGATCGGGAAGGTGGGCGACACCGGCGACGCCTCCGGCTGCCACCTGCACTTCGAGCTGTGGTCGAAGCCGGGCTGGTACTACAGGCGGCCACGCGATGCGCTCGGTGACCAAGCACCTGCGGCAGTGGGATCGCTGGAGCTGACGGCCGCGATAGATTGGCGCCGTGCGAAGCGCCCCGCGGTTCGCCGGCGTCGAGCATGGCGCCGGCCATTACGAGAGCTACTACATCAAGGCCACCCGTCCCGGCGGAGGCCAGGGAATCTGGATCCGCCACACCGTTCACAAGCGGCCCGACGCCGCTCCGTCTGGGGCCATCTGGCTGACCGTCTTCGACGCCGAGGCCCAGGGGCCGCGGGCCGCGAAGGCCAGCTTCGGCGCCGATGAGCTCTCGGCGCCGGACGGCTCCTACATCCGGATCGACGGGGCGGAGCTCGAGCCCGGCCACGCCGCCGGGGAGATCGAGGCCGGCGACGTCAAGGCGAGCTGGGACCTGCGCTTCACGGACGAGGGCGAGCCCTTCCACCACCTCCCGTACGACCGCCTCTACGACGCGCCGCTCCCGCGCACGAAGTTCCTGTCCCCGTATCCGAGCGCCCGGTTCGACGGCCGCCTGACGATCGGCGGCGAGGAGATCGAGCTCGCGCGATGGCCGGGGATGATCGGCCACAACTGGGGCGCCGAGCATGCGGAGCGATGGGTCTGGATCCAGGGAGCGTTCCTCGACGGGGACGAGCCCACCTATTTCGACATGGCGGCGGGGCGGATCAAGCTCGGCCCGTCACGACCCCCTGGGTCGCCAACGGCATGCTGCGAATCGGCGACACCGAGCACCGCCTCGGCGGCTTCGACCGCATGCTGTCGACGAAGGTCGCCGAGCAGCCGACGAGCTGCAGGTTCCAGATCTCGGGCAAGGGGGCGAAGGTGCGCGGACGGGTCGGCTCGGAGCAGCGCAACTTCGTCGCCTGGGTCTACGCGGACCCGAAGGGCCCCGAGCACAACACGCTGAACTGCTCGATCTCCGACCTGGAGCTGGAGGTCGAGCGGGACGGGCGCCCGCCTCAGCGCCTGGAGCTGACCGGCGCGGCGGCCTACGAGTTCGGAACGCGCGACAAGGACCACGGGATCCCGCTGCAGCCCTACCCGGACGGCTGAGCGTCGAGCCCTGCCGGCGCTAGCGCCGGTGAAACCTCGCCCAGGTGCTCATCAGGCCCAGGCGGCCCTGCAGCGTTGCGCCACTGACGCGCGAGCTTCCCTTCGAGCCGACCACCTTGGCCTTGACGATCCGCGGCGAGTCGCCCGTCTTGGTCACCTTGACCTTCTTGAGGCGGCCGCTGAAGAGCCCGCTCAGGGCGGACTCCATCTGGCCCTGCGATTTTCGGACCGTCCACTTGTGGTACGGCGAGACGTCGTCGTACGGGTCCTTGACCGACTGCAGGTACGGGATCGGGCTCGATCCGAACGCGAACTGGTTGCTCTCGGTCCTCCCACCTGAGGTCGAGAAGAAGAGGGCCATGACGGTCTGCTTGTGGTAGCGGAGGATCTGGTCGCTCGTCTTGCGCACGGCCCGGTCGGTGCTCTGGGTCTCCGATCCCTTGCCGCCGTAGACCTGGCTGCGGGTGTCGTCGTAGACGTTGAAGCCGTGGCCCGCGTGCGAGGAGAGGGCGAACGACCGCGCCGCGACGGCCTGTGCTCGCAGGGCGTTCTGGGGCCACGAGGACGGCATCTCGTTGGCGACGACGCCGCGCGCGTAGTCGTCGACGCCCACCTTGTTGGTGACCAGCAGGCCGCCGGACGCCTTGGCGATCAGCTTGCCCCGGTAGGTGCCCTTGCCGCTCACCTGTATCCCGTGGCCCCCCTTGGCGGTGCCCGAGCGCCCGCACTTGGCGAGCTTGCGACCCCGGGCGCTCTCGAGGATCACGTGAGAGCCGGACTCGGCGAACGCGTAGCCGCGGCCCCGGTGAAGCCGCTTGCCGCAGGCCTTGTGCGCGTTCGCGAAGCCGACCGAGCCGCGCCCGGACGCGAGGAGCACCTTGACCGAGCCGTCCGCGCTGCCGATGCGGGTGTGCCGGTAGTAATGCTTGAGGATCGACTTGTAGCCGCGCCCGTGCTTCGCGTATCCGTAGGCGCCGTACTGGCTCATGCCGACGCCGTGGCCGAAGCCGCGCCCGTGGATGACCCACTTCGCCGCGGCAGCGCTCGACGCGGTGGCCATGCGCGACCAGCGCCGCGCATGCCAGCGCGGCGAGGGCAAGTCCTTTTGCTCGCATCCTGTCCATCTGCCTCGAGCCCGCCGGTGGTGCGGGCCGCCGGATCGCGCTTCGACCGCCGGGCCCACTTCCCTGCCCGGATGATCGTACGGCGTGCCGTCGGGTAGTTTGGAAACGAAGTCACCAACGGAGGTTTCACATGGCCATCGCCACGCAGGAGCAGACCGTCGTCGACAGGGTCGCCAAGCAGCTCTACATCGGCGGCGAATGGCGCGACGCCAGCGGCGGCGACACGCTCGCCGTGGAGGATCCGGCCACGGGGGAGGCGCTCTGCGAGATCGCCGACGCGACGCCCGAGGACGCGAAGGCTGCGCTCGATGCCGCGGTCGGGATGCAGGCCGAGTGGGCGGCCACGCCGCCCAACGAGCGCTCGGAGATCCTGCACCGCGCGTTCGAGCTCCTGAACGAGCGCGCCGACGAGCTGGCCCTGCTGATGACGCTGGAGATGGGCAAGACCGTCGCCGAGTCGAAGGGCGAGATCGCCTACTCGGCCGAGTTCTTCCGCTGGTTCTCCGGCGAGGCGCTGCGCGTGGACGGCTACTACAAGACCGCCGGCAACGCGGCCAGCCGCGTGCTGGTCATGCGCCAGCCGATCGGCCCCTGCTTCTTCATCACCCCGTGGAACTTCCCGATGGCGATGGGCACGCGCAAGGTCGGCCCGGCGATCGCGGCCGGCTGCACCATGGTCTGGAAGCCGGCGAAGCTGACGCCCCTGTCGGCCTTCGCCCTGGCGCAGCTCCTCGCGGAGGCGGGTCTTCCCGGTGGGGTCCTGAACATCGTGACCAGCTCCTCGTCCAGCGCGGTCGCCAGCCCGGTGATCTCGGACCCGAGGCTCCGCAAGCTGTCCTTCACCGGCTCCACCGAGGTCGGGCGCACGCTCATCGAGCAGTCGGCCGAGAACATCCTCAAGGTCTCGATGGAGCTCGGCGGCAACGCGCCGTTCCTGGTCTTCGAGGACGCGGACCTCGACGCGGCGGTCGAGGGCGCGATGCTCGCCAAGATGCGGAACATCGGCGAGGCCTGCACCGCCGCGAACCGCTTCCACGTCGCGGGCTCGATCGCCGACGAGTTCACGGACAGGCTCGCGCAGCGCATGGGCAAGCTCCGCGTGGGGCGCGGCACGGAGGAGGGCGTCGACGTGGGGCCGCTGATCGACGAGGACCAGCGCGGCAAGGTCGCCGAGCTCGTGGACGACGCGGCGGGCAAGGGCGCCAAGGTGCTCGTGGGCGGCACCAAGGCCGACGGAGCCGGGTACTTCTACGAGCCGACGGTGCTCGGCAACGTGCCGCCGGAGGCCCGCCTGCTGAAGGAGGAGATCTTCGGCCCGGTCGCGCCGGTGGCGTCGTTCGACTCCACGGAGGACGCGATCGCCGCGGCGAACGACACCGAGTACGGGCTCGTCGCCTACGTCTTCACCCGCGACCTGAAGCGGGCGCTGACCGTCTGCGAGGGCCTGGAGACCGGGATGATCGGCCTGAACCAGGGCATGGTGTCCAATGCCGGCGCCCCGTTCGGAGGCGTCAAGCAGTCGGGCATCGGGCGCGAGGGCGGCAACGAGGGGATCGAGGAGTACCTCGAGACGAAGTACGTCGCGGTCAACCTCTAGGTGCGTCGCTCAGGTCCTGCCCGGGCGTCCGGCCGGAGGATTCGCCTTGCGCTCGGCCGCGGGGACCTTCGACGCGGGTCATCGGCGACCGGTGAAGCCGGTCGCTGATGGAAGTCGAAGGCGTTGGCGGTAGCGAGTACGCTGCCGCGTCGCGCTCGGTCAGGGCCGGCAGGTCGAAGGTGCGCTCGGCGAAGGCCATGCATCGAGGCGATCGAGGCCGTGCGGAGTCCGTCGTAGCCCGGCTTGACCCACGGGCTGACGATGACCATCGGCGTCCGGATGCCCATGCCGGGCGGCGGCGGAACGTGGTCGTAGAAGCAGCCGCAATCGTCGTAGGAGATGAAGATCGCGGTGGAGCGCCAGTCGGGGCTGTTCTCGATCGCTCCGACGACCCGGCCGATCCAGTTGTCGCCGCATCGCCATCGAGTCCTCGTTGTGCTGCGATTCGCTCCAGCTCGGGCAGCACGATGCTGAAGTTCGGGAGCCTGCCCTTCGCCGCATCCCGCAGGACCTTCCCGCGGCCGACCTGATGGTTGTGCTGCGACGTGTAGAGGCAGCCCGCGAAGGTCGGGCAGATCGCGAGGCCATAGCCGTTCAGCCCCGGCCTCGTCGCGCTATAGAGCCTCCAGCTCACACCGGCACGGTCGAACTCGTCCATGAGCGTGGGCACATGGTTGACCGGGGTGGGCCGGTAGGCGCCGCCATAGGGGTAGTGCGTCGAATCCAGCCAGTAGTCCGGGACGCAGGCCGGAACCTGTGAGACCGGGCCGCCGGGCGACGGCCGCCAAGTGGCGTCCAGGCCCGAGTCGCAGCCCCACCCGAGCGCCTGGCCCTTGAGGCCGTCCCCGCGGGGGATCCGGTCGCCGACAAAGCCGTCCAGGGTCCCGGCGACCAGCTCGAGATGGGCCCCCCAGCTGGAGACGCTGTCCATCTGGAAGGTCCGATCCGAGATCGCGAAATGTCGAGCGAGCCGCGTGAGATTCGGGATCTGGCCGGGACCGAACTGCGTCAGGCACGCGTAGTCGAAGTTTGCTGAGCAGCCTCCGACGTTGGTCCATCCGTCCATCCTGCCCCCGTCGATCGCGCGCGTCTGCGCCGGTCCGGTGTGCCCGACGTCGGGCACCAGGTCGGCCGACCGCCGCAATCGGATCGAGGATCCGTTCGGCAGCTTTCCGTTCAGGGCACCATCGCAGCGGCCCGTCCTCACGCAGTAGCCGCCCTAGGACGTTGTCGAAGCTGTGGTTCTCCTGGTAGATGACAACGACGTGGCGGATCCGCCCGTGCCCTTGGTGCGCCGAGGCGGCCGCCGCGGACGCGAGCAACGCTCCCACCGCCGCAAGCCCGACCAGTCCCTGCCGCCAGCGCACCCCGATTACGTCCCGTCCGGATCCTCGACCGGATGCTTCGTGACCTCGCGGGCCCGCGGAGACAGCTTGGAGTGGGTCATCGGAACGGGCGAGAGCGGCGCCTGGCTGAAGTCGAACGAGTTCTCGTAGTCGTACGCGTTGGCGTCGTTCTCGTTCAGCGGCGCCAGGCCGAAGTTGTGCTCGGTGAACGCGAGCATCGAGGCGATGGAGGCCTGCGTCGAATCGACGGTCCCCGCCCTGGCCCACGGGCTCATGATGACCATCGGCGTCCGGATTCCGAGCCCGGGCGGTGGCGGCACGTGGTCGTAGAAGCAGCCGCAGTCGTCGTAGGTGATGAAGACCGCGGTCGATCGCCAGTCGGGGCCGTGCTCGATCGCCGAGGTCACTTTCCCGATCCAGTTGTCGCCGGCACGCATCGAGCCCACGTTGTGCTGCGCGACTCGTACCGTGGGCAACACCACGCTGAACTTGGGGAGCTTGCCGTTCCTGGCGTTGCGCCGCACCCGCGCGGTCGGCACCTGGTTCCGGCGGTCGCCCGTGTACTGGCACTGCGCGAAGGTCGGGCAGATCGCCCAGAGGTAGCCGTTGCCGGGAGCGCCCGTGTAGAGCTTCCAGCTCATCCCGGCTTTGTCCAGCTCGTCCATGATCGTCGTCATGGGCTTCACAGGGGTCCTCCGGTAGGCGCCGCCGTGCGGATATCGCGACGGATCGAGCCGGTAGTCCGGGATGCACG